>CAVZJU010000004.1:0-290552 GCA_963775695.1 uncultured Actinomycetes bacterium
ACACGCGGGTCAGGAACTCGACGTTGAAGCGGAAGAAGTCGATCAGCTCGGCCGCGGCGTCGATCTCGGCCTGGTGCGCCGTCTTCGACTGGTTGAGCATCGTCGCGGCGACCATCGTCGTCCGCCAGGGGCCGGCGAGCAGCTCGGCTGCGCGGAGGAAGACGGCGGCCCGCTCCTCCCAGGGCGTCCGGGACCAGCGCGCCAGGCGTCGGCGGACGCCTTGATCGCGCGCTCGACCTCGGCCGGGCCGGCCTGGTGCACGTCGGCGAGGGTGTGTCCTTGCGGTGCGGCATCACCGCCTCGACCGTGTCGCCGGTTCGGACCTCCTCGCCGCCGATCAGGCAGGGGACGTCGAGCCGCTCTCGTTCCAGCTCGGCGAGGCGCTTCTGCAGCTCGGCGCGCTCGGGCGAGCCGGGCGCATAGTCCTTGACCGGCTCGTTCGTCGGCGCCGGCGGCCGGAAGATGCCGTGGGAGGCCATCGCCGGCATTGTATGGTGGCCGCGATGCAGGTCGTCCGCTACGCCGCCGGCGACTGGGGCGTGGGGGAGCTGTGGCTCGACGCGGACGGGCTCCCCGTGTGGCATGAGTTGCCGACGCGGACGCTCGAGCTCACGCGGGCAGCCCCCGAGGAGGGGGGCGCGACCCCCCCGACGATCACGCTAGCCGGTTCCGGCGCACGCGTTCGCAACGGACCCGTGCCGGAAGTCGCTCGGCGGATCGCCGCGTACTTCGAGGGCGAGCAGGTGGCGTTCGACGACGTCTCGGTCGACCTGGAGTGGTGCACGCCGCTGCAGCGGGCGATAGCCGACGCCCTGCGTGGGGTGCCGTACGGCGCGACGGTCACCTACGGCGAGCTCGCCGCGCTCGCCGGCCGGCCGCAGGCGCCCCGGGCCGGTGGCGCGTTCTGCGCCCAGAACCGGCTGCCGCTGATCTTTCCCTGCCATCGCGTCGTGGCCGCCGGCGGGATCGGGGGCTACGGGTCGCTCGGGGTCGACTACAAGCGCCGTCTCCTGGAGCTCGAGGGTGCCGTTCTCTGACGAGGTCAGACGCGAGCTCGCGGCGATCGAGCCGCGGCGCGACTGCGACCGGTTGGCGGAGCTCTCTGGACTCTTCCACACCGCCGGCAGCCTGCACTTGCTGGGGCACGGCGAGTTCGCGGTCCACCTCGACCTTCCCGAGCCGGCGGTGGCAAGGCGCGCGTTCGGGCTGCTCCGCGGCTTCGGGATCGAGGCCCAGATCCGCACGTACCGCCGCCGTGCGTTCGATCGGGCGACCCGGTACCAGATACATGTCCCCGGGGGTGAGCGCTCGCTGAGCGTGCTGCACCGCGCGGGTGTCCTCTCGGCCTCGCACGCGCCGCTGGAGGCGCCGCCGAGGCGCGTGGTCGGCCGCGCCTGCTGCCGCCACGCGTACGTCCGCGGGGCCTTTCTCGGCGGCGGCTCGGTGAGCGGGCCGCGCGCGCCGCACCTCGAGATCCGCAGCGCCAGCCGCGCCGGCGCCGATCTGCTCGCCGTCCTCGCAACCGCGGACGACGTCGTCCTCCGCGTGCAGGAACGCGGCGCCTACACGGCCGTGTACGCCAAGAGCGTGGAGGCGGTCGCCGACGTCCTTGCCCTGGCAGGCGCCGGTGACGCTGCCCTCGCGCTCGACGAGCACGCGGTCGTCGCGGACGCGCGAGCGCGGGCGAACAGAGTCGCAAACGCGGACCACGCGAACCTCGTCCGCTCGAGCCGAGCCGCTCACCGCCAGATCACCGCGATCCGCGAGCTCGAGGCCGACGGGCGGCTCGGACGACTCACACCCCAGCTGCGCGAGATCGCCGAGCTGCGGCAACGCTACCCCTCGGCATCGCTCCGTGAGCTCGCCGCGAAGTGCCGCCCGCAGACGACGAAAGCGGCTGCGCACCGCCGTCTCGGGCGGCTTGTTGCGCTCGCCGATCGTGCCAGAGTCGGCTAGCTACACGCGTGGCTTTTGTTGCCGCAATGGGTCATACTCGGCCCGGCGGGTCTGCGCTCGTCCGCCGGTGGATTCAGACCCCGTCTGCCGGCTCGGTCCTGAGCGCGGTACAACCGGAGGGGAGGGTCGTCCTCGGAGCTTCCCCTCCGGCCCGCCGCTGTGTGGGTGACTACTGAGGACCCCCCGTGGGCACACGACTAGACTCGAACCGAAACCGGACAACGGGGGCACACGATGGCAAAGGTACGCGTAGGCATCAACGGATTCGGCCGGATCGGCCGGAACTTCTTCCGCGCCCATCTCGAGCGCGGCGGCGACTTCGAGATCGTCGCGGCGAACGACCTCGGCGACGCGAAGACCATGGCGCATCTGCTGCATTACGACTCGACGCTCGGGCCGCTCGGGGAGGAGGTCGAGGTCGGCGACGGCACGATCCGCGCCGGTGACGTCGAGATCAAGATGCTGGCCGAGCGCGACCCGGCCGCGCTTCCGTGGGGGGATCTCGGCGTCGACGTCGTGCTCGAGTCGACGGGATTCTTCACCGACCGCGACGGCGCGCAGAAACATCTCGACGCCGGCGCGAAGAAGGTGGTGATTTCGGCACCGGCGAAGGGTCCCGACATCACGCTCGTCCTCGGTGTCAACGACGACGCGTACGACCCGTCCACGCACCACATCGTCTCGAACGCATCGTGCACGACCAATTGCGTCGCGCCGCTGGCGAAAGTCCTGCACGACTCCTTCGGGGTCGAGCAGGGCTTCATGACGACGATCCACGCGTACACCCAGGATCAGGGCCTCCAGGACATGCCCCACAGGGATCTGCGGCGCGCCCGGGCCGCGGCGATCAACCTGATCCCGACCTCGACCGGTGCCGCCAAGGCGATCGGGGTCGTCATGCCGGAGCTGCAGGGCAAGGTGGACGGCATCTCGGTTCGCGCTCCGGTCGCCACCGGCTCGCTCACCGACCTGGTCGTGCATCTGCGCGAGGAGGTGACGCGCGACGGGGTCAATGACGCCTACCGCAAGGCGGCGGGCGGCGAGCTCGGGAAGTACCTGCAGTTCGCCACCGATCCGCTGGTCTCCAGCGACATCGTCCACTCGCCGTACTCGTGCATCTTCGACAGTGAGCTGACGATGGCCAACGGCCATCTGGTCAAGGTGTTCGGCTGGTACGACAACGAGTGGGGCTACAGCTGCCGGCTGGTCGACCTGATCGCGATGATCGGGGAGACGCTTCCGGTCGAAGCCGCCGCCGCAACGGCCTGACCGTGCACCGCCCGCGGTCGGTTCGCGGCGCCGACGTCGCCGGCCAGCGCGTCCTCGTTCGCGCGGACCTGAACGTCCCGCTCGAGGACGGCCGCGTGGCCGACGACACCCGCATCAGAGCGGCGCTGCCGACCCTGCGCCATCTGCTCGAGCGCGCTGCAGGGAAGGTCGTCGTCTGCTCGCATCTCGGGCGCCCGAAGGGCCCCGACCCGGCGTACGCGATCGCGCCTGTCGCCGAGCGGCTGTTCGAGCTGCTCGGAGCCGACGGTGGCGTGCGTGTCCTCGAGAACACGCGGTTCGACCCGCGCGAGACGGCGAACGACCCCTCGCTGGCGAGGGAGCTCGCCGCTCAGGCCGACCTGTACGTGAACGACGCGTTCGGCTCCGCGCATCGGGCGCATGCCTCGACCGAAGGCGTTGCGCACCTCCTCCCGGCCTACGCCGGCCTCCTGCTCGAGCGCGAGCTGCAGGAGCTCGGGAAGCTGCTCGAGAGTCCCGGGCGGCCGTTCGTCGCAATCGTCGGCGGTGCCAAGGTCGAGGACAAGATCGGCGTCCTCAAGAGCCTTGCCGAACGGGCCGACGTCGTCCTCGTCGGCGGCAAGATGGCCGAGGAGATAAGGGCCGACCCGATCGACGTGCCGGTGAAGCTGCCGTCCGACGTGGTCGCGGCCGCCGCGTTCGCGGCCGACGCCGAGTCGAAGGTGGTCGCGGCGGACTCCGTCCCGGAAGGGTGGCTGGGCCTCGACATCGGGCCGGCCACGCGCGAGGGCTACGCGAAACGGATTGCGATGGCGAAGACGGTGTTCTGGAACGGCCCGATGGGCGTCTTCGAGTGGCCGCGGTTCGCCGAGGGGACGCTGGCGGTCGCCCGCGCCGTGGCCGACGCGGATGCCCACACGGTCGTCGGCGGCGGCGACTCGGTGCGGGCGATCGAGGAGGCGGGCCTCGCCGACCGCATCGACTGGGTCTCGACCGGCGGCGGTGCGTCGCTCGAGCTGCTCGAGGGCAAGGAGCTCCCCGGCGTGGCTGCAATCCCTGCGGCTTGATTTGCAAATCGATCAATATGCTCTACGGGTAGATGCAGGGAATTCGTCGTTGCAGCGGCCGTTCCGGCCTTGGCAGGGGTCTGACCCTTGCCATGACTCGTAGGATCAATCCGTGCTGATCGCAGGCAACTGGAAGATGCACAAGGGCCCGGAGGAAGCTGCGAGCTTCTGTCGCGAGCTGCGGGACCAGCTCGAGTGGGTCGACGGCGTCGACGTGGCGGTCTGCCCGCCGTTCCCCGCGCTCAGCGCGGCCGTCCAGGCGCTGGCCGGCACCGACATCGCCGTTGCCGCCCAGAACGTGCACTGGGAGGTCGAGGGCGCCTTCACCGGCGAGGTCTCTGCCCCGATGCTGTTCGAGCTCGGCGTCTACGGCGCGATCGTCGGCCACTCGGAGCGGCGTCAGCTGTTCGGCGAGACCGACGAGAGCGTGGCACGCCGGGCCACGGCCGGGCTAGATGCCGGGCTGTGGGTGATCGCCTGCGTCGGCGAGACCGAGGCCGAGCGCGAGGCGGGGGAGACGGAGGAGGTGTTGCGCCGGCAGGCGGGCGTGCTCGAGGCGCACGAGCAACTGGTCCTCGCCTACGAGCCGGTGTGGGCGATCGGCACCGGGAAGACCGCCGCGCCCGGGCAGGCCCAGGAGGCCCATGCGTTCCTCCGCGGTCTGATCGACGTGCCGATCCTCTACGGCGGCTCGGTGAAGCCCGACAACGCCGTCGAGCTCCTCGCCCAGCCGGACGTCGACGGCGCTCTCGTCGGCGGCGCCTCTCTCGATGTCGAGTCCTTCGCGGCGATTTGCAAAGCGGCGGCCCCGTAGTCATCGTCATCCTCGACGGGTGGGGCTGCGCGCCGCCCGGCCCCGGCAACGCCGTCGATCTTGCCGACACCCCGGTCTTCGACCGACTCTGGGCCGAGCTCCCGCATACGACGCTGAGGGCCTCCGGCGAGGCGGTCGGCCTCCCGCCCGGCCAGATGGGCAACTCCGAGGTGGGCCACCTGACGATCGGCTCCGGCCGGATCCTCTACCAGGACCTGATGCGCGTGAACAAGGCGATCGAGGACGGCTCCTTCTTCGAGAGCCCGGCGCTGCGGGGAGCGTTCGAGCGCGGCCGGAACGTCCACCTGCTCGGCCTCGTCTCCCACGGAGGCGTCCATTCGCACGTCGACCACCTCAATGCGCTGCTCCGCATCGCGGCTCTGTCGGACAAAGGGGGCAAGACCTGGATCCACGCGTTCACGGACGGTCGCGACGTCTCGCCGCACGCTGCCGTCAACGACCTCGCCGACCTGCCGCAGGACCGGATCGCGTCCGTCTCCGGCCGCTACTACGCGATGGACCGCGACCAGCGGTGGGAGCGGACCGAGCGCGCGCTCGATGCGATCGTGCGTTCCAGCCCTGCCACGTCGACGGGGCCCGTGGCGTACGTGCAACAGCAATACGACGCGGGTGTGACGGACGAGTTCCTCGAACCGGTCCACTTCGAGGGCAGGCCGGGGATCGAGGCCGGCGACGCCGTGATCTTCTTCAACTTCCGCCCCGACCGCGCACGACAGGTCTCGGAGAAGCTGCTCGAGGCGGGGATCGACCTGACGACGATGACGCGGTACCGGGACGACCTGGACTGCCCGGTCGTGTTCATGGAGCAGGACGTACCGAACACGATCGCGGAGGTCCTGGCCGGAAGCGGCGCCCGTCAGCTGCACTGCGCCGAGACCGAGAAGTACGCCCATGTCACCTACTTCTTCAACGGCGGCCGCGAGGAGGAGTGGCCGGGCGAGTCGCGCATTCTCGTTCCGTCGCCGCGCGAGGTCGGCACCTACGACCGCAAGCCCGAGATGTCTGCACCGGAGGTGGCCGACCGGTTCGCCGCCGAGATCGGCGACGGCTATCGCTTCGGGATCATCAACTTCGCGAACCCGGACATGGTTGGGCACACCGGATCGATCCCGGCGGCGGTTGCAGCCGTCGAGACCACCGACCGGTGCCTCGGCCGCGTGCTCGACGCGATCGAGCAGGCAGGAGGCGTCGCGCTCGTCACCGCCGACCACGGCAACGCCGAGACGATGCTCGCCGAGGACGGTGTCAGCCCGCACACGGCGCACACGACGAACCCCGTACCGCTCCTCGTCACCCTCCCTGGAGGCACGCTGCGCGAGGGCGGCGAGCTCTCCGACCTGGCGCCGACCTGCCTCGACCTGCTCGGCATCATCCAGCCGCCGGAGATGACCGGGACGAGCCTCGTTACCTCCCGCGCCTGACGGGGAATCCGACCTTCGTAAATGTTGCGTAAGCAACATGGCGACCGCGAAAACCCGGGCTATACTCCGCCGGCCTTGTCACTCCAGCAGCCTGACCTCGGTGTCCTGCGTAAAGCACAACGGGGTGACGAGCGCGCCTTTGCGATCATCGTCCGGGCCTACGAGACGCCAGTCTTCAACTACGTGCTGCGGCTCGTCGGCGACCGCTCGCTGGCGGAGGATCTGACGCAGGAGGTCTTCCTTCGCGTCTTCCAGGGCCTGCCGAAGTTCTCGCTGCGCTGCAAGTTCACGACCTGGCTCTTCCAGGTGACCAAGAACCGCGTGCTCGACGAGCTCCGGGCCAGCGAGCGCCGGCCGCGCCACTTGGTCGCGCTGGACGACGTCGCGCCGCTCGAGGTGATGGACGCGCCGATCGAGCGCGGCGAGACCGTCGAGGCGCTCTGGCGGGCGATCGAGGGGCTGTCGACCGACCTGAAGATGGCACTGCTCCTCCGCGACGTCGCGGGGCTCTCGTACACCGAGATCGCCGACTCGCTGGAGGTTACGCTCGCCACGGTGAAGTGGCGGATCTACAAGGGCCGCGAGGACGTGGCCCTGGCCCTCGCCCGCGAGGGCATCAGCTTCGACACCCGGCCCGCCGCTGCGCCGGCTGCCGAAGCCGAGAGCGCCTGACTCCCTACACGCCGTGGGCGAGCCGCTCGGCGAGTGCGTCGGGCAGCCCGGCCGCGCGGATCGCCTCCTGCGCCCCCGCGATGTCGTACGGCGTCCGCCGGAACTCGGCCCTGCCGGCACCGAGGTCGAGCAACAACCAGGCAGCGTCGCGGTCGCCGTCGCGGGGCTGACCGACTGACCCGGGGTTGAGCAGCCAGCGTCCGCCGGCCAGGTCGATCTCGGTGCCGCCCGGGGCGTGACCGCCGGCCGGTTGCTCCCCGTCCGGGATCGCCAGCGGGACATGGCTGTGACCGACGAGCGTCACCTCCGTGCCCGAGTCGTGGATTGCGTCCCGGGCCGCGTCCCAGGAGAGCACGTACTCCCAGATCGGATCGCGCGGGCTTCCGTGGTAGAGGCCCACCCCGTGCGCGTCCGCGGTCGGCCCGAGCGCGGACAGATAGGCGTGTGCGTCGGCGTCGAGGACCGTCCGGGCCCACCTGGCGGCGGCGGCCGCGTCGGCGGCGAAATCGTCGAGCTCCAGCGTGCCGAGCACGCCCAGGTCGTGGTTGCCGGCCAGGCACACGCGGGCGCACGCCTGTGACCACGCGCAGCACTCGTTCGGCTGTGCGCCGTAGCCGAGCAGGTCGCCGAGGCACCAGATCTCGTCGGGCGATTCCCGCTCGATCGCCTCGGCCGTCGCCTCGAGGGCCGGGAGGTTAGCGTGGATGTCGGAGATGACGGCGACGCGCATGGGGCACCCGTTGCGGCTCGCAACGTTAGCGACGCTCGCGGGGGCCTGGGCTGCGGCCGCCTTCTTCATCTGGGACTCGACGAAGGTGCCGGGCGGGCTCGATCTCGGCGACGTCCCCGTGCGATCCCTGTTCGGCCCGACGTTCCTCCACCGGGCCGAGCACTACGAGGCGTTCTTCTACTGGCTCGCGCTCGGCCAGACGGTGGTGACCGTCGCCGTCTTCGCGCTCTACGCCTGGCGGGGGGCCGCCTTTGCGCGCGAGTCGGCGGCGGGGCCGATCGGGACGGCGATGCTGCTGGCGATGCTCGGCTTCGGGCTGGTCTGGCTCGTGACCGTCCCCTTCGAGCTGCTCTCGCTGTGGTGGCAGCGACGCTACGACCAGTCGCACGAGAGCTACGGCGAGATCCTGTTCGGCGGCTGGGTGCTGCTCGCAGTGAAGTTCGCGCTGCTCTCGTTCGCGGTGCTGGTCGCGGTCGGGCTGGCGAAATGGCTGCCACGGCTGTGGTGGATCCCCGCCTCGGCGATCTTCGTCAGCCTCCAGGTGCTGCTGCTCTTCACCACGCCGTACCTGGTGCCCGACACACACCGGCTCGACAATCCACGGTTGGAGGCCGCCGCGGCCCGGATTGCCGAGCAGGAGGGCGTCAAGGGCGTGCCGATCCGCGAGGAGAAGGTGCACACGAAGGATCCAAACGCGTTTACGACGGGCCTCGGACCGTCACGCAAGGTGTTCGTCTGGAGCTCGATGCTCGACGGCCGGTTCACCGAGCGGCAGCTCGAGGTCGTCGTCGCCCACGAGTACGGCCACCAGGCCAGGAACCACCTGCTCAAGGGGATCGCCTGGTACGCGCTCTTCATCGTGCCGCTCGCCTACCTGATCGCGGTCGCCGCCAGACGGCGCGGCGGGATGCGGGAAGCCGCGGCGATCCCGCTCGTGTTGCTCGTCTACGTCGTCTTCGGGCTCGTGGCCGCGCCGCTCAGGGCGACGATCTCGCGCCACATGGAGGCCGAGGCCGACTGGATGGCGCTGCAGACCACGCGCGACCCCGGCGCCACCGAATCGCTCTGGAGGCGCGTGGCGGCCACCGGCCTCACCGACCCGAGCCCGCCCACGGCGCCGTACCTGGTGTTCTACGACCACCCGTCACTGGCCCAGAGGGTGGCCATGGCCCGCGCCTGGGAGAAACGGGAGTCGCGCTGAGGCTAGTCCGAGTCCTGCCGCTCGCCCTGATGCTCGGGCAGGTTGCGGATGCCCTCCCGCGCCGACCACTTCGACCACGAGTCCTGCATCGCGTCGATCAGCTCCTTCATGAAGCGGCTGGACATGTTCACGCGGGCGACGACCACGCCGGGGATGTCGCCCTCCTCGACCTCGTGATCGATCCGCGCGAAGGTGATCGCGAACTCGTAGTCCGAGAAGCTGATGTTCGCGAAGTTCGAGTAGACGCCGCCGAGGTGCTGCGGGTCGACGTGGATGTTGAGCTGACGCTCCTGGCTCTCCTCTTCCACCGGGACGGATACTACTGCCGTGGTGATCAATGACTACGGCAGTGGCGGCTGTGCCGGCTAGGAGCATCGAAGAGCTCGCCGCCGCGCTCGCCGCCGCAGCGGGGACAGACGTCGAGCTGGAGCGGCCCTCCGACCCCGAGCACGGGGATTACGCGACCAACGTCGCGCTCCGGCTCGCGCCGGCTCGAAAGCGCGCGCCACGCGAGCTCGCGGAGGAGCTCGCCGACGCGGCGCGGGCTCTGCCGGCGGTCGAGTGCGCCGAGGTCGCGGGGCCGGGCTTCCTCAACCTCTTCTTGCGAGATGCCTGGTTCGGAGGCGCGCTGGGGGAGATCCTCGACGCCGGTCCCGGCTTCGGCGCGGGCTTCGCCGCGAAGCGCGAGCGTGTCCAGGTCGAGATGGTCTCGGCCAATCCGACGGGTCCGATCGTCGTCTCGGCGGCACGGAACGGCGCGATCGGCGACTCGCTCGCCCGCCTGCTTGCGCTCGCCGGGCACGAGGTCGAGCGGGAGTACTACTACAACGACGCCGGCGCGCAGATGGAGCGGTTCCGGGCGTCGGTCGAGGCGGTGCGGCGTGGGGCGGAGCCGCCGGAGGACGGCTACCGGGGCGAGTACGTGGGCGAGCTGGCGGCGAGTCCGGACGACCCGGTGCCGGCGATGCTCGAGCGGATCGAGGCCAGCCTGGAGCGGTTCAGGATCCACTTCGACTCGTGGGCGCTGCAGAGCCGCCTCGAGGAGCGGCTGCCCGAGCTCTTGCCCCGGCTGGACACGTACGAGCGTGACGGCGCGCTCTGGGCACGCTCGTCGGGGTACGGCGACGAACAGGACCGGGTTCTGCTTCGCTCGGAGACACGGGAGCCGACGTAC
Source organism: uncultured Actinomycetes bacterium (assembly GCA_963775695.1). Classification (GTDB taxonomy): domain Bacteria; phylum Actinomycetota; class Thermoleophilia; order Gaiellales; family Gaiellaceae; genus DATBLE01. Next base: position 10,305 of record CAVZJU010000004.1, read on the forward strand.
CGGGCCGCCGACGTCGTGTACCTCGTCGACAAGCTCGAGCGCGCCTTCGACCGCGCCGTCTACGTGCTCGGCGCCGACCACCACGGCACGCGCAACTGGTACGCGGCCGTCGCCCGCATGCTCGGCTACGACCCCGGGCGGGTCGAGGTCCTGCTGTACCAGCTCGTCCACCTGACGCGCGGCGGCGAGCAGACGAAGATGTCGAAGCGGCGAGGCGACGTCGTCTTTCTCGACGAGTTCATCGACGAGATCGGCGTCGACGCGGCCCGCTGGTACCTGGTCAACCGCAGTCCCGACCAGGCGATCGAGATCGACGTCGACCTGGCCGCCGAGCGCTCCGAGAAGAATCCGGTCTACTACGTCCAGTACGCCCATGCGCGGATTGCCGGGGTGCTCCGGAACGCGGGCGGCGCGGAGGCGGCGGCCGAGCCGGCAATCCCGCTCGCGTCCGAGGAGCGCGACCTCGTCAAACGGCTGCTGGAGTTCCCCGAAGTCGCTGCCGAGGCGGTCGAGCGGCGCGGGCCTCACGGGATCACGACGTACGCGATCCGCGTCGCCGACGAGTTCCACCGCTTCTACCACCACCACCGCGTCCTCGAGAGCGAGGCGCAGTCGTTCCGCCTGGGGCTGTGCCGGGGCACGCAGTCCGTGATCGCCTCGTGCCTCGACCTGGTCGGGGTCGAGGCGCCCGAGCGGATGTAGCGGGAGCCGGTCCGGCGTAGGATTCCCGCGTGAGCGAACCCCCCGACCGGAACCTTGCGCTCGAGCTGGTCCGGGTGACCGAGGCGGCGGCGATGGCGGCGGGTCGGTGGGTCGGGCGCGGAGACAAGAACTCGGCCGACCAGGCGGCGGTCGACGCGATGCGGCTGATGCTCGACACCGTCTCGATGGCCGGCGTCGTCGTGATCGGCGAGGGGGAGAAGGACGAGGCGCCGATGCTCTACAACGGGGAGGAGGTCGGGGACGGCAAGGGGCCCGGGGTCGACGTCGCCGTCGACCCGCTCGAAGGCACGCGGCTGACGGCTCTCGGCATGCCGAATGCGATCGCCGTGATCGCGCTCGCCGAGCGCGGGACGATGTTCTTCCCCGGCGCCGCGGTGTACATGGACAAGATCGCCGTCGGCCCGGAGGCGGCCGACGCGATCGACATCGACGCGCCCCCGGCGGACAACCTCCGGCGGGTTGCGAAGGCGAAAGGGATGCATCCGGAGGACGTCAGCGTCGTCGTCCTCGACCGCGACCGGCACGAGCAGCTGATCGCCGACCTGCGCGAGGCGGGAGCAAAGGTGCGGCTGATCACCGACGGCGACGTCGCGCCCTCGATCGCCGCCGCACGCCCTGGAACCGGGGTCGACATGCTGATGGGCATCGGCGGCACGCCCGAGGGCGTGATCTCGGCGGCCGCGATCAAGTGCCTCGGCGGCGCGATCCAGGGCAAGCTCTGGCCGCGCGACGACGGTGAGCGGCAAGAGCTACTGGACGCGGGCTACGACGTCGACCGCGTGCTCTCGACCGACGATCTCGTCGCAAGCGATGACGTGTTCGTCGCGGCGACCGGCGTCACCGACGGCGCGCTGCTCCACGGTGTGCGATACACGGGCTCGGGCGCGGAGACGGCCTCGATCGTCATGCGCTCGCGCTCGGGCACGGTGCGTCGCGTCGAGGCGTCCCATCGCTGGGGCAAGCTCGAGCAGATCGCGGGCGAGCGCTACCGCTAGCGGCCGGTCCCCGGGCGACGGTTCCGGTGGGACGTCCCTACGCCGCGACCTGGGTTTCGAGGTCGGGCGAGTAGCTGCCCGATCGGGCCAGCCCGTTCATCTTCGCGCGGTGGAGGTACGCCGCCTGGCCCGACTCGACGTTGGCGGCATCGCCCGTCCACGCCTTGAGCGACGGTGCCTGGAGCGCCCGTCCGAACGAGAACGACAGCTCCCACGGGTGCGGGCCCATCGCGTTCATCGCGTTGAGGTGCGCGGTCGCGTCCTCGTCGCTCTGGCCGCCGGACAGGAACACGATCCCCGGCACCGCGGCAGGGACGTGCCGGCGGAAGCACCCGATGGTCTGCTCCGCGACCTCCTGGACCCCGGCGCGGCCGGACGCGTCGTAGCCCGACAGAACCATGTTCGGCTTCAAGAGCATCTGCTCGAAGTGGACGCGCTGGTCACGCAGCTCGGTGAAGACCGCGTGCAGCGTCCGCGACGTGACCTCGAAGCTGGTCTCGATCGAGTGGCCGCCGTCCATCAGCACCTCGGGCTCCACGATCGGGACGAGCCCGGCCTCCTGGCTGAGCGCCGCGTACCGGGCCAGCGCGTGCGCGTTCGTCCAGAGGCAGTACTCGCTGGGAATGCCCTCGCCGATGGTGATCACCGCGCGCCACTTGGTGAAGCGCGCGCCGAGGGAGACGTACTCGCCCAGCCGCTCGCGCAGCCCGTCGAGCCCCTCGGTGATCTTCTCGCCGGGCGCCTGGGCGAGGTCCTTCGCGCCCTTGTCGACCTTGATCCCTGGGATGATCCCCTGGCGTTCGAGCAGCTTCGGGAACTGCGTGCCGTCCAGCGCCGGCTGGCGGATCGTCTCGTCGTACAGGATCACGCCGCTGATGTACTCGGCCGCGCCGTCGGTCGTGAAGAGCATGTCGCGGTAGGCGCGGCGATTGTCCTCGGTTGACTCGATCCCGATCGAGTCGAAGCGCTTCTTGATCGTCCCGTCGCTCTCGTCGGCGGCGAGGATGCCCTTGCCCGGGGCGACGAGCGCTCGGGCCGTCTCCTCGAGGTTCTGTCCCATCGTTCCTCCTCGGTCTCTGCGTGTCACCTGAAGTATCCCGCTTCCAAACCGGGTAAGCATTTTGTTTGGACGCTCGCCCGGACCGCTGTCCGTAGTGGAAACTTCCCGTGCATGTGGAGGTATGTTGGGGCGGCGGCGCTGCTCGCGCTCGTCGCGGGAGGCGCGGCGCAGGGCGCACGCCTCGCGGCTCCTGCGAACACCTCGCTGCCGACCATCTCGGGCACGCCCCGCGCCGGAGAGACCCTGACCGCGGCGAGCGGTGCCTGGTCGGGCTCGAGCCCGATCTCGTTCGCCTACCGGTGGCAGCGGTGCAACAAGAACGGAAACAGCTGCAACAACATCAGCGCCACCAACCAGACCTACACCCTGCAGAAGGGCGACTCGGGTCGTCGCATGCGCGTGTCGGTGACCGCGTCCAACTCCGATGGGTCGGCCAATGCCGTATCGGCGCCGACGGCGGTGATCGCCGCCGGGCTGAAGCCAGAGAACACAGCGCTGCCGGTGGTCAGCGGCACCGCGAAGGCGGGCAGCACGCTCACAGCGACGGCAGGAGCGTGGAAGAACAACCCGACATCGTTCGCCTACCAGTGGCGCCGCTGCGACACGAGTGGGCACAACTGCAACGGCGTCGGTCCGCACACGAACACCTACGCGCTCTCGGGCAACGACGTCGGGGCGACCATCCGCATTCGTGTGACGGCGCGGAACCAGTTCGGCGGCGACCAGGCGCAGTCCGCCCAGACAGCCGTGGTCGCCGCCGCCGGCCCTTTGCCCGCCAACACGGTACTGCCCGTGATCGGCGGCGTCGCCCGCAACGGCCAGGTGCTCGTCGCCAGCGCCGGCTCGTGGGCCAACAGCCCCAACCACTACGACTACCAGTGGCAGCGGTGTGATACCGGCGGCAACAACTGCGGCGGCTTCGGTGCGAATTCGTCCTCGCAGCGCCTGTCGTCCAGCGAGGTCGGCCGCAGGATCAGGGTGACCGTCTCGGCGAGGAACCAGTTCGGAACGAGCAAGGCGACCTCGGCTCCGACGGCCGTGGTCGTCGGCGCGGGGCCGGCAGCGATCGGAGTCGAGCAGGTGTCCCTGCCGAACCGGCTCGTGATCACGGGTGTGCAGTTCGTCCCGCACCGCCTCCACTCGAGACAGGCGTTCGTCGGGCGCTTCCGCGTGTCCGACGCCCGCGGCAACCTCGTCCGCGGCGCGGTCGTCTACGCGATCGGCATCCCGTACGGCTGGGTGCGGCCGGCCCCCGAGGTCGTCACCGGCAGCAACGGCTGGGCGACGATCCAGTTCTTTCCAACCAGGCTGATGCCGCTGCACAAGGCGGCCCTCGTCTTCTTCGTCCGGGCGCGCAAGCCGGGCGAGCGGCTGCTCTCCGGCGTGTCCACCCGCCGCCTCGTCCAGGTGGGGATCGGCTAGACGGCCGCGCTAGACTGCCCCTGCCCGCGGGGGTAGCTCAGTTGGTAGAGCATCAGCTTCCCAAGCTGAGGGTCGCGGGTTCGAGCCCCGTCCCCCGCTCACACAAAAGCCCCGGAAACCGGGGCTTTTCTGTGGATCGATAGTGCCCGTCTGTCTGTTCGTCCAGAGTGCGCGCCGCGGTCCAGTGGCAACTCGCCCCTCACGTCGATGTGGGAGGCGGCGCCTCACCATGCCGTTCCGGCGTCGAGAAGCCGCTCGACGCCGGAGGACATCGTCTCTCCCGAGGCCGCCCCGCCGTCCGGGGTTCTTGTCCGCGTTGCCGATCCGGAAACGCCGCTTGACCGAATCTTTACGCGCGGAGAGCCGATGCGCCGCACTGCTCGGCCGGTCGTGACACTCCTCACCAGAACACGGAGCGAGGATGCCGGTCGTGCGCCATAGTGGGCGCGGGCGGGTGCTCTGCTGTGCCGTCTGGGCAAACCCTCTCCCCTTGCCCGGCGGGCGACTTCGTCCCCGGCACCCGCCCAACACGACCTCGGAGTCGACCAATCGGCGGGAACGGCTCCATGACCTGCTCGTTCCCTGGCCGGGCGAAGCGACGACCGGTGAGCTCACACCCACCGAGGGAGTCCATTCGTGTCGACCCACGGCGGCGAGGTGCGATCAGCAGGGCGGTGGACGCTTGCGCCCGACGCCTGTGCTGTTCACTGTAGGAATCTCGGCTTTTGCGAGAGAACACCTTCGAGTGGTTGAACGTGAACCAGAACGACCGCTGAGCCCCGAGCTCGTCCTCGTCTCGCCTGAGCTCAGGGAGCGCGCACTCCTGGAGGAGGGCGACGCACCGTTTCCCCCGCAGGCGGACGTCGACCCCCCGACGGCGTCTGTGGCACCTGAGCCGCAGGTGCCGTTGCCGTCGCCCCCGGCGGTGCCGCGACGCGCGGAGACGACCGCAGGCCCAGTCGAGCGGCGTCTGACGGTCGGGGCCGCCACCGCGATCGCATTGACCGCACTGATCGTCTTCGGCGCCGGAGTCGCGGTCGGCAAGCTCGCGTTTCCCACCTCCACGGCTCGGTCGCCGGCCGCGCCGCGTGCTGCGTCTCCGCCGCCTTCCGTGACCGCAGCGGTACCGCGGACGTCGTCGAGCGCGTCAGCGACACTGCCGGCCACCTCCACGGCTCGTTCGCAGGCCGCGCCGCGTACGGCGTTTCGGCGGCCTCCCGTCACCACAGCGGTACCGCGGACGGCGTCGAGCGCGTCAACGACACTTCCGGCTCAGCAGCCGAGATCCTCGACTGCACCCGCTCGTGCCAAGAGGCTGCCGTCGAGAACCGTCCGCCCGATACCGAACGGCGGCTACGTCCTTTCCGATGGGAGGTTCCGGCTCTCCGGCACCGGGCGAAGGATCCTGGACTTCACGCTTCGGACGACGTGCTCCGGTCCGTTGACACTGCCGCCGATCCAAGTTGCGGCAAGCGGGACGTTTACGTTCTCGGGAAAGCCCCCCGGGGCTTTGCCGGGGACGACGGTACGTGTCACCGGACGCTTTGTCTCACCAGACGCGGCCAGCGGAACCACCCGAGTTACACGCGGCACGTGCCGCAGTCCGGCGAGGCCCTTCGCCGCCCACCTGAGTTGAGGCAATCGACCTACCCGAACGGCGGCAGGTCGGCGCGACGAAGCGCGAGTGCATCGTCATAGACCTCGCGACGGGACTGCGCGTCACCCTCGCCGTCGAGGACGCCGTCGCTCGGCTGCGCGCCGTAGCCGGCACGACGGAGCTCGAGGCAGTCCACAAGACGCTCGGTGGCCGATCGGGCAGACGCGACGGTTCCTGGACGAGACGGATCAAGGAGGACCAGGCGAAGCTTCTGGCGGGGCGGGCGACAGACCTGGCCGAGCTCGTCCGCGACGGCGTCCGGGTCGAGTGCACCGACGGGAGACGCCTTCTCGCACCGTGAGCGCCGTGTCTACCGCCAGGCTCGCCGTCTGCTCGTGAGCGAGCTCTGCTCTGCCCGTGGCGTCGACGAAAAGGCAGCCGAAGCCTGGATCGACGCGCAGATCCAGGACGGCAGCGGATCCTGAGACGGCCGAGCCCGATCAGAGCGGCTCGGGAACCGCCGCCGGCCTGGACGGCGCCTGCGGCGTGAACGGGCGCAGTTCGTCCTCGCCGGCCTGGATGACGCCGTAGCTCGACTCGGGCACCGCGTTCCAGGCTCCGGGGAGATCCCGCAGCGGCTCGGACACGATCAGGCGGGACTCGTCGCTCACCCGCTCGAGCACCTCGAGATCCGGATGCGCCTTGCGCAGCGTCGGAACGTCCGTGGAGTAGAAGAGCGACCGCGAGTCGCCCTCGCTCGAGTATCGGAACGCCCAGACGCTGGTGCCGTCTGTGGTCGCCACCGTCATCTGGATCGGGTGCTCGACGCCGTGGCTGCGCCCGGTCTCCTCGATCAGGCCGACTGCGCGCGCGACGGCGCCGGGCGGATCGTCCTCGAGTCCGAGCGTGAGGGCGAGGAAGAAGAAGACCTCGGAATCTGTCGAGCCCTCGATGTGCGGGTAGAGCGAGGGGTCGACCGCGAGCACGAGGTCACGCTTGACCCATGCGAACTCGTGGATCACGCCGTTGTGCATCCAGAGCCACCGGCCGTGACGAAAGGGATGACAGTTCGTCTGCTGCACCGGCGAGCCGGACGACGCGCGGATGTGTGCAAACACGATCGGTGACTCGATGTGGCCCGACAGCTCCCGGAGGTTGCGGTCGTTCCAGGCAGGCTCGATGGAGCGGAAGACCCCCGGGTGTGTCGCCGGCGCCGTACCAGCCGATACCGAAGCCGTCGCCGTTGGTCGCCTCGGCCCCGAGCGTGGAGTGGAGGCTCTGCGCGATCAGCGAGTGTGCCGGCTTGTAGAGGATGTCCTCGACCAGGAGCGGGGACCCGGAGTATGCGAGCCAGCGGCACATGCTTCTCCCTGCTCTAGTGGCTGAAGGCGGTTCCCGTGGCCGCGTCGTGCACCGGCGCCGGCTGCTGTTCCAGGCGAGGGAGCTGGCGTTCCAGATCGGCGAGCAGCAGGTCGGCGAGATCGTGGCTGAAGCCCCGACGGATGACCACGCGCAGCGCGGCGAGGTCGGTCCGGTTCTCCGGGAACGTGTACGCCGGCACCTGCCACCCGCGCTCCCGTAGCGCATTCGACACGTCGAACACGGTGTAGTTCTCGATCTCGTCGTTCAGCGTGAACGCGAACACCGGGAGCTCGTCGCCGCGGGTCAACAGCCGGAACGGCCCGAGTTCTGCGATCTCGGCGGAGAGCCGCGTGGCCACGGCGCGCGCGTAGCCCTGAACCTGTCGGTACCCCGCGAATCCGAGCCGCAAGAAGTTGTAGTACTGGGCCACCACCTGCGCCCCCGGCCGCGAGAAGTTGAGAGCGAAGGTCGGCATGTTGTCGCCGAGGTAGTTGACCCAGAAGATCAGATCGTCCGGCAGCGCGTCGGCGTCCCGCCAGACGATCCAGCCGACGCCCGGGTAGACGAGCCCGTACTTGTGGCCCGACGTGTTGATCGAGGCCACTCGGGGAAGCCGGAAGTCCCAGACGAGATCGGGGTCGAGGAACGGAGCGATCATGGCTCCCGATGCTCCGTCGACGTGCACTGGCACGTCGATGCCCGTCTCGGATTCGAACCGGTCGAGCGCAGCGCAGATCTCCTCGACAGGCTCGTAGGAGCCGTCGAAGGTGGATCCGAGAATGGCGACGACGCCGATCGTGTTCTCGTCGCAGAGCTTCACGGCCTCCTCGGCGGACAGGTGGAAGCGGTCGCCGTCCATGGGGACGAGGCGCATCTCCACGTCCCAGTAGTTCGCGAACTTCTCCCAGCAGACCTGGACGTTGATGCCCATCACCAGGTTGGGCTTGTCGGTCGGCTTGCCCTCGGCGGCGCGTCGGTGCTGCCATCGTCGCTTGAGCGCCAACCCGCCGAGCATCGCCGCCTCGCTCGAGCCGGTCGTCGAGCACCCTGCGGCGTCTCCGGCCGCGCTCGGCGCATGCCAGAGGTTGGCGAGGATGTTGACGCAGCGTCTCTCGATCTCGGCGGTCTGCGGGTACTCGTCCTTGTCGATCATGTTCTTGTCGGCGCACTCGGCCATCAGCTTCTCGGCCTGCGGCTCCATCCAGGTGCTGACGAACGTCGCGACGTTCATGCGGGCATTGCCGTCGAGCATCAGCTCGTCGTGGATGACCTGGTACGCGACGTCGGGAGCCATCTCGGCTCCCGGCAGCTCGTGCCGGGGGACCGTCTCCGTCTCGCTCGCGAAGAGCGGTGCGATCGAGATCTCGGGGCTTCGCCGAGCCGGAGCTCGGCGTTCGGTATCTGTCATGGGCCGCTCCTGCTTGGAAGCCGTGGGACGCGGCGCGCCCGTGCCCAGCATACGAGTCCTTCGTCCCGGCTGCCCTGTGTCACACCGCCGGGGCTCGAGCGTCAAAGGGGCATGGAGACTTTCATCACCGCGATGTTGACGACGGGCGAGTGGATCGTCGCGGCCGGCTCCGCCGCGCTCCTGCTCCTGTCGCTCGTGCCCGTCCTGTGGGCATGTTGGCTGTTCGTCGACATGAGCGACGGCGCAGTCGACGATGCGATCCGGGACGCCCAGCAGCCGGCAGTCCTCAAGAGTCGCCTGCGCGGCGACCTGCCCTAGTCGTCAGCTTCCCGCACCGGCGGGCGCCTGGTCGCCTTGCCACAGGACCCCGATCAGGCCCTTGATCCCTCGGCGGCCGATCAGGAGGGCGACGCCGGCGACGCCGCCGCCGATCACCGCCCCGACCGGGGCCGGCATCACCACTCCGCCCAGGCCGACGATCCAGACGACCAGCGCACCGACCCCGGAGCCCGATCCCACCGCGACCGATGCGTTCGGATGCTTCGCGATCACCCGGCCGGTGGACTCGACTCCCGCGGCTGTCTTTCTCCTGCTCATCTCTCCCCTTCCCAACGGGGCCGCAGAGCCCGTCATGCTCTTTCCTACTGGACGGGCTGGACGCGCCGTCTCTTCCAGCCGGTCGTCACTTGGTGGCCCGGGCGAGTTCGCGTTCCAGCCTGCGGCCGAACGGGAGGACGGCGGCGGCGGGGATCAGCGCGAGCCAGAAGCAATCCGCACAGAGCGACGGCGGGCGCGAGCACGGCGCGAGATTGAGCAACGGATGTGTGGCTGCGTCGAACCAGGCACGCACCAGCGACGGGCGGGAGCGGTGTCGATTCATCACCGCGTGGCTGTTTCGCGCTTCCCAGCCCGGGTAGCGATCACCGGGCAGGTCGTCTTCGACAGAGAGGAGGCACATGAAGGACGCAGACGAGGCCAAGGGGCGCGCAAAGCGCGCCGCAGGCGAGCTGACTGACGACGAGAAGCTCAAGCGCGAGGGTACGATCGACAAGACCGCCGGCGCCGCGAAGGGGGTCGTCGACAAGGTCTCGGACAAGGCGAAGGACGTGCTGGACAGATAGGTCCGCCTTCCGGGCGGACGGGCTCGAGCGCAGGCGCTCAGTGCAGCGACAGGGCCCGCCACATGGTCACCGTGGTGCCGTCGGCCCCGGTCTGCACGTCGACCCCGTCCATGAGCAGCCGCATCATCGGCAGGCCGAGGGCGTGCGCCTCGCCCTCCTGCCGACCGTCCCGGACGCCGTGATCGCGGACGGAAACGCAGAGGGAGGAGTCCGCAATCGACACCCTGACGTCGACCAGGGGTGCGTACGGCTGCCGTGGATTCCGAACGGCGTTTTCGAACGCCTCCGTGGTCGCCAGCGTGACCTCGAAGACGTCCTTTCTCGTGACGCCGGCGTGCTCGAGCCAATCGGACAGGCGCCCGCGGAGGGTTGCGGCCAGTTCGGGCCGCGCTTCGAGCTGCAACTCCAGCGGAGGACGGGCGGTCAGCACGGGTTCCCGGAGAACCAGTTCCTGGCCGCGCCGGCTTTCAAACGGCCCGTCGGCCGCTCGCGTCCGCAGGAGGACCGCCCAACCGGGCCCAGACGTTCTCGACGAGGCGGGTCGCCTCCGGCCACAGCAGCATCTGGCCGCCGAAGTTGAGCGCGCCGGCCGAGAAGACCTGCGCGCCGCTCGCGTGCTCGTAGTAGGTCATCTCGGCGGAGCGGCCGATGCCGAATAGATCGGGGATCCGGGCCAGGACCTGGGTCTCTCGCGGCGAGCTCCACGCGCGGGCGTCGATCTCGATTCCGTAGACACCGAACTGGTCGCCCTGCTTCAGGGTCGTGCCCTCGAAGGCCCAGGGCGCGGCGTCGAGGCCGGCGACGACGAACGGGCCGTGGCGCTGCCCCCGGTCGCTGGCCAGGTACTGCGCTCCGCACAACGCAGCCTCCGAGCGCCCGAGCGAGCGCCACTCTTCGACGAGGAGGAGCGTTCCGTTGTAGCGGTCGACGCGGCGGAAGAAGTTGTTGGCGGAGAGGAACATCAGGTTGCCGCCGGCGTCGCGATAGCCGGAGACCAGGTCGTACAGCCGGGTGGTGACGTACTCGGTGTGGCCGGGGAAGACGAGGAGGTCGTAAGCGGCGCGGAGGGCGGCGGCCGACGAAAAGCGCTCGACGTCCTCGTCGGCGTAGAAGTCGACTTCGCGGCCGGTGGAGGCGAGCCAGCGCAGGAATTGCAGGTCGTAGCTGCGGAACCGGTAGGGAACGCCGCGGTTCGCGTGCGGGCGGGTCGGGTCGACGGTGACGGTCTTCCAGCGCGCGTACCACGTGTCGCCCCACCCGTCGCCGTCCGCGTCGTAGAAGTTGTACGCCTGCCAGGTGCTCGTGGGCATCACGACGGCAACGCGCTCCCTCGGCGCCGCGGGCCTGACGACGAGCGGTGCGAACCCGATGCGGCCGTCGTCGGCCTCGAGCCTGGCCGCGTAGACGCCGCTCGGCCAGTCGCCGATTCGGAGCCTGATCGTCCCCGGCCGATCGGCGTTCCGAGACCAGCCCACCACGATCGGATCCGTGACCGGCACACCGTTCATGACGTCGTTCGAGTTGGTCGGCTCGGTCTCGGGCCCGCAGTGGAAGATCTGGACAGCGAGCCGCTGCGCATCGGTTCGCACCGCCAGCAGGACGTTGTCACCGGGAGCGGCGCCCAGCGTTCGGAAGCCCGCGTCCACGCCGAGCAGTCGAACGACCGCGCGCTGGGCGGCCTGGATGCCGGTCCGGTCCTCGACCTGCAGGCGAAGCAGGTACGTCCGCGGCTTCAAGGTCGCGTCGGGCACCCAGTCGAGCGCGTGCGATCCGGGGCGCAGCGAGACGGTGCGTGTGCCGACGGTCTGCTGGGCGGCGTCCGTCGCGAGTTGCTCGGCGGCTGCTCCCTGGCCGGTGACGAGAGTGTCGAGCGACACCAGTGCGGGCCTCGTCAGCACGAACTCGAGCCGGGCGCTGTCACGGCCTGGCGCGACGCCCAACGTCGCGAGCGACGGGCCGTCGCCGAAAAACGGCCTCTGCGTCGACAGCCGGACCCCCGAAAGCAAAGGCTGCCGCAGAGCCCCGCGCGCGGTCGGAGTCAGCAACGCACCGGCGCCCACCAGCCCGAGCCGAAGCAACCGCCGTCGAGTTCCAACCCAGGCCCCCAACCCCGAATCAGTGTAGACGGCGGCCGGGCGCGCGTACGCCGCCCGGCTATTGCTGGTAGTGCTCGACCACGTCCTCGGGGCGAGCCTGCGCCGCTTCCGGGTCGAGGCCCGTTTCGCGGAGCGCACGCCGCTGCCGCAGCAGGTCCCAGCTGCGGTCGAGCGAGACCTTCACCTGCTCGAGCCGACGCCTGTCGCCGTCGGTCGCGTTCCCGGACGCCTCGCGCTCCCAGAGCTCGTGCTCCTCTGCGACCAGCTGCTCGATCGTTCCGTGGATCTGCACGTCCTCCATCAGTGCACCTCCTCTTCGCTCGTCTTCCGCAAGAGTAGAGCCATGGTTCGCCATGTCGTCCTGGTCGGCCTGATGGGAACCGGGAAGACGACCGTGGGGCGCGCGCTCGCCGAGGCGCTCGGCCGGCCCTTCTCCGACAGCGACGCGGCGATCGAGCGTGAGCGCGGCTCGACCGTGCAGCAGCTCGCCGAAGAGCTCGGAGTGGAGCAGATGCACGAGCTCGAGGCGCGGCACCTGCTCCAGGCGCTCGAGGCTCTGGAGCCGAGCGTGATCGCGGCCGCCGCGAGCACGATCGACGACTCGGCCTGCCGGGCGGCGCTGGTCGCGCCCGGCGTCAGGACGATCTGGCTGAAGGCCGACCCCGACGTGCTCGCGCGCCGCTTCGGCAGCGAGCAGCACCGGCCGCGTTTCGGCCGATCGCCGGGAGACCTCCTCGCCGAGCAGGCCGGGGAACGTGACGCGCTCTTCCGATCGCTCCACCCGATCGAGCTCGAGACCGGTGACCAGGTCCCGCCGGAAGTCGTCGAGCAGGCGCTGGCCGCCCTGTAGAACCGCTCTACGGCTTGTCGCGCGAGCGCGGGAGCGGCGGCAGCTGCTTCGGGAGCTCCCGGCGATAGCGGCGGCCGACCCGGCGGTCGGCCAGCCAGTCGCGGCTGAAGACGAAGAACGGAACGATCACGATCAGCGACAGGAGGCCGACCGGGACGAGGAGCCAGATGACCCCGAGCCGGCCGTGCGAGCCGCCGATCACCTGCTCGGTCGTCGTGGGCTCGGCCACCGTGGCGGGCGCTGTGTTCTCGCCGCCGTGGGTGCCGTGGGCGTAGATGCCGTCGACGAGCCAGCGCGACCCGACCTGCTTCAGGTTGACGACGAACGAGCCGACCGGGTCACGTTGTCGCTTCGGCTCCAGAGTCAGCTCGACGCTGACGCTGCGCGGGTAGGAGTAGATCGTCGTCCAGCCGTGGAAGGTCGTCCCGGCCGCGTCGTAGGGCGGTACCGGGATCGTGCCTGCGCGCCACTCGGCGGCGGTCGCCTGTCCGCGGACCGCCGGCGTGACGTAGGCCCTCGCGCCCACGGGGTTCCGGCGGGCGATCGCCGCCGGCACGAAGCGGTCGAAGAGCTCGTCGATCCGGCGGCGCACCTGCGGGGTCATCCGCACCTCCTTGGGATGGGCCACGGTCTGCACCGGTCCCGACTGGGCCGGGGAGGCGATCCCGCCGTGGTGCTCCGGGAGCAGAGCGACGACGAGCGCGGCGACACCGGCGGCCACGGCCACGGCTCCTGCCCACAGCAGACGGCGGCGCGCCCGGTGAGAACGCGGGACGAGGCTCCGCACCCTTCCATGATCACAGACACATCGGTCTCGGGAATGATGCGAACGTGGAGTTCGGCGTCGTCTTTCCCCAGACCGAGATCGGCGCGGACCCGGGCGGCGTGCGCGCCTTCGCGCAGGCGGCCGAGGAGATCGGCTATGGCCACCTGCTCGCGTACGACCATGTCCTGGGCGCCGATCTCTCCCAGCGGTCGGACTGGCCGGGCCCGTACACGTCCGAGCACCAGTTCCACGAGCTCTTCGTCCTCTTCGGCTACCTGGCCGCGGTCGCGCCGGGGCTGGAGCTCGTCGCCGGCGTGCTCGTCCTGCCCCAGCGCCAGACGGCGCTCGTCGCCAAGCAGGCGGCCGAGGTCGACCTGCTCACCGGCGGGCGTCTGCGCCTCGGCGTCGGGCTGGGCTGGAATTACGTCGAGTTCGAGGCGCTCGGCGAGGACTTCCGGAATCGCGGCCGGCGCTCCGAGGAGCAGGTCGAAGTCCTGCGGCGCCTGTGGACCGAGCCCGTGGTCGAGTTCGACGGCCGCTGGCATCGGATTCCCGCCGCCGGGATCAACCCGCTGCCGGTGCAGCGCCCGATCCCGATCTGGATCGGCGGCTCGGCCGAGGTCGCGATCAAACGCGCCGCTCGGCTTGCCGACGGGTTCTTCCCGCAGCGCCCGCTCGAGGACGGCTGGCCGGCGACGATGGAGCGCTTCCGGGCCTGGGCAGAGGAGGCAGGGCGCGATCCCGCGTCGATCGGGGTCGAGCAGCGGATCGACGTCTCGGGCGGCACGCCGGACGACTGGCGGGCCTCCGTCGAGGAGTGGCGCGCGCTCGGCGCGACGCACGTCTCGGTGGTGACGATGCGCGCGGGCCTGAACGTCGACGGCCACGTCGAGCGCATCGGGGAGGCGTTCGAAGCGCTGACATAGGATCCGCTCTGATGGCAAGGACCAAGGCCCCGAAGAAGGACTTCGAGACCACCATCGCCGAGGCGTACAAGGCCCAGGGCAAGACGCTCGAGCTTGGCAAGGGGACCCTGGACGGCAAGGTCGCGCCCACCGCCGTCGTCCAGGTCCCGCTGCGGATGATGAACCGGCACGGCCTGATCGCGGGCGCGACCGGCACCGGAAAGACGAAGGGCCTGCAGGGCATCACCGAGCAGCTCTCCGAGGCCGGCGTCCCGGTGTTCGCCGCCGACATGAAGGGCGACCTGTCCGGTCTCTCCGAGCCCGGCGGCGCGAGCGGAATCGCCGCCGACCGCTGGCAGGAGCTCGGCGAGGCCTTCACCCCGACGGCCTTCCCGGTCGAGTACCTCGCGGTCGGCGGGATCGGGCCGGGCATCCCTGTCCGGGCGACCGTCTCGGACTTCGGCCCGCTGCTGCTGGGGAAGGTGCTCCAGGCGAACGAGACCCAGGAGCAGAGCCTGTCGCTCCTGTTCCGCTACGCCGACCAGAAGGGCCTGCCTCTCCTCGACCTCTCCGACCTGCGCGCCCTCCTGACCTTCCTCGCCTCGGAGGACGGCAAGGCGGAGCTGACCGGCATCGGCGGCGTGGCGACCGCCACCATCGGCGTGCTCTTGCGGCAGCTCGTCCAGCTCGAGGACGGCGGGGGCACCGAGTTCTTCGGCGAGCCGCAGCTCGACATCGGCGATCTGATGCGTACGGCTCCCGACGGCCGCGGGATCATCTCCTGCCTGGAGCTGCCGGCTGTCCAGGACAAGCCGACCCTGTTCTCGACCGCGCTGATGTGGCTGCTCGCGGAGCTGTTCGAGGAGCTGCCCGAGGTCGGCGACCGGGACAAGCCGAAGCTCGTGTTCTTCTTCGACGAGGCCCACCTCCTGTTCGACGGAGCGACCAAGGCGTTCCTCGACTCGATCGTCCAGACAGTGCGCCTGATCCGGTCGAAGGGCGTCGGCGTGTTCTTCTGCACCCAGCAGCCGAAGGACGTGCCGTCCGACGTGCTCGCGCAGCTGGGGAACCGGATCCAGTACGCGCTACGGGCCTTCACGCCCGGCGACGCGAAGGCGCTCAAGGCCACGGTCTCAACGTTCCCGAAGTCGGATTTCTACGACCTCGCCGAGCTGCTCACCCAGCTCGGGATCGGCGAGGCGGCGGTGACCATCCTCGGCGAGAGCGGCGTGCCGACACCCGTCGTTGCCACCAAGATCCGCGCGCCGCGCTCGAAGATGGCCGCGGCTGACGACGTCGACGGGGCCTCGAAGGCCTCGTCCCTCTACGCCAAGTACGGGACGCGGGTCGACGCGCAGAGCGCCAGGGAAATGCTGGCCGCACGGCTGGCCCAGCAGCCGGCGCCGGGCCAGCCCGCGCCGACGCCGACCGAGGAGCACAAGAAGGCGGCGAAGGCCGCCGGTGGCGGGGCAGGCCCCGTCGGCGACTTCCTCAAGTCGACGAGCGGACGCCAGTTGCAGCGAGAGGTCGTCCGCGGCGTCTTCGGCCTGCTGTCGAAGGCCCTGAAGTAGCGGCGTTTCAGCGCGGCCAGGCGGCGGCCAGCTTCGCGCGCGTCTCGGCCAGGTGCTCGGGCAGAACCTTCACGTCTGCCAACACGGGCATGAAGTTCGTGTCGCCCGACCAGCGCGGGACGAGGTGCAGGTGGACGTGGTCGACGATCCCGGCGCCGGCGATGCGGCCGAGGTTCCAGCCGACGTTATAGCCCTCGGGCGCAAAGGTGGCTGCGAGCGCCGTCATCCCCTCGGCGGCGAGGCGGTGGGCCTCGAGCGCCTCGGCGTCCGTGAGCCCGACGAACTCCCCGGCGTGCCGGTACGGGGCGACCATCAGGTGGCCGGAGGCGTACGGGAACTTGTTGAGGAGGACGAACGCGGCCTCGCCCCGGTGCACGACCAGTACCTCCTCGTCGTCGCCTGGGGCCGCCAGGCAGAAGACGCAGCCGTCCAGCTCGTCGGCCTGTCGGATGTACTCGAGCCGCCAAGGCGCCCACAGCTGCCTGGTCATTCACCCGCTTCTACCAGATGGACGGGTTTCCGCCGCCGCGGCCGACCTGTGCGGCCGCGCCCCACGACGGCCCGACACCCGCCTGAAGTCGTCATGGCTCGGCGCAAGCCGAGCCGGACTCCGGGCGGTCAAAGCCAGGGCTTGTAACAGAAGAAGACGCGGCCCCCGCAGGCGCCGCATGGTTAGGCGACAAACGCGTGGTTGAGCGAAACGGCTCGTGCTGTATGTGTCGCACCCGCCGCTAAATGCCGTGCTGGTGTGGTCCCGGTGTGGTCTCGGATCCGTTGCCAGCCGGAGCAACCGGCTTCTCGCCGTCGAGCACCGCCCGCAACTGCTCATCCGTCCACTCGGACATGTCGCGTCCGGGCGGCGGCGGCAGAGCGGAAGACACAGCAGCACGTCCGTCGACCGCCTCCGTGATCAACTGGAGCAGCTTCGCCCGAGCCTGCCAGTCCGGAAGCATCACCTTCGTCCTGTAACCGCACTTCTGGCAGGCCGGCTGCCATTCGTGCGTGGCGGTTCGCAAC
Source organism: uncultured Actinomycetes bacterium (assembly GCA_963775695.1). Taxonomy (GTDB): domain Bacteria; phylum Actinomycetota; class Thermoleophilia; order Gaiellales; family Gaiellaceae; genus DATBLE01. The sequence goes on from CAVZJU010000004.1 coordinate 27,198, forward strand.
TCGTCCAGCATCGACGGGATCAGATCAGGGTTCTCCTCAGCCCACTTGCGGATCGCACCGCGAGGTGTAGAAGACCCGTTCGCCTTCACCGCTCCTCCCGACCCTCCCAGTGCGCCGCGGTCGACGTCTCACGGGCGAGCTCATCCCACGCCTCGAACATCTAGTGCGGCCTCTCAAAAGGTTTGACCGGAAACGGGCAGGGTCCGGCTGGTCTGCTGTCGAATCGGGACGCATCTCGACTGTGGAGGTGGTGATGCGTCCGGAGGTGTTCGTTCGCGAGCTTGCTCCGCACGAGGGGCAGCGGCTGAAGCGTCTGTCGAAGCGGGCTAAGCACGTCTCGACGAGGCAGCGGGCGTCGATCCTGCTTGCCTCGAACACGTTGATGAGCGTGCCGCAGATCGCGCGGATGTGGATGACCGACGAGTCGCACGTGCGCAGCGTGATCCACGAGTTCAACGAGCGCGGGTTCGAGTCGTTGCGCCCTCGTTTCGGGGGCGGGCGACCCCGCCGGATCTCGAGTGACGACGAGCAGCGGATCGTCGCCATCGCCGGCGCCCGTCCCGACAGGCTCGGGGTGCCGTACACGCGTTGGAGCCTGGCGAAGCTGTCTCGCTACCTGGCTGGGCCGGGGATCGAGGTCTCGCCCGCACAGCTGGGCCGGATCCTGGCCCGCAACGGGATCTCGCTGCAGCGCACCCGCAGCTGGAAGCAGAGCCCGACCCGACTACGCCGCGAAGGCGGCGCGCGTGCTCGCCCTCTACCGCGAAAAGCCACGAAATGGCGTCGTGATCAGCTTCGACGAGAAAGGCCCGGAGAGCCTCTGCCCCAAACACGGCCACGGCTGGGCCTGCCGCGGCCGGCCCGAGCGGCACCGCGCCACCTTCAACCGCCGCCAAGGGGTCCGCTACCTCGTCGCTGCCCTCGACGTGCACGCCGACTACCTGCGGATCAGGCCAAGGCCACGGCGCAACGGCGCCTCCACGCTCGCCTTCATGCGCCAGATCCGGCTCGCCTACCCGCGGCGGATCCGGATCTACTGGATCCAGGACGGCCTCTCCAGCCACTGGACACCCGACATCCGCGCCTTCGCCGACACCAACAACATCGAGCTCGTCCCGACCCCGACCTACGCCAGCTACCTCAACCGGATCGAGGCCACCTTCGGCACGATCGACGAGTTCGTCTGCAAAAACGCCGACTACCTCGACTGGGACGCCTTCGGCCACGCGCTCGCCGACCACGTCCGCCACCGCAACAGCCCCGACGAGCGCCAACGGCGCAAGCTCGAGGCCGCCAAACGCCGCCAACGCCGAACCGCCAAGACCACACCCGAACTCAAGCTCGCCGCCTGAACAACGAACGCGATTCCGGGAAGTAGAGAGGCCTAGGCAACGTAGCGGGCGGCTCGGACCGACCGTTCAGGAAGCCGCCATCGGGGAATCCGTTCGCGGTTCGCGCTCGCAGGGGTGGGGTGCCGGCCTGACGACCGGCCTCGGGCGAGAGCACGCTCGCGCAAGCGACGGTAGTCAGCTCTCCCGCATTGGTTGGCTCACGCCTGTCCGCCGTGCTCGCGCTGGGCAGCTTCTAACGGCGCAGCTATCGGTCGGAGAGGGCGCTTCCTCCCTCTCCAACCGATAGAGCAACGGATCAGTTCGCGGGGATGACGGGGCACTCGAACAACTGGACGACGCCTTCGTCTGTGGCACCGCCGGGCCCAGGATCGTTGAGAGCGGCTTGCACCTCGGCGGCGCTGTCGAGACTGCCACTGCCGTTGCTGTCGTGGGCTGCGAGCGTGTCGGCGTAGCTGGTGCTGAAAGCTATCGCGTGCACCTGCCAGCGTCCCCCACGGAAGCCGGGATCACCCGGCGCTGCGGTCGCCACGCTTGCCGACTGCGCCGCCCCGAAGTTGTACAGCGTCTCGAAGCTGGCAAGCGGCGCCCCCGTTCCGGAGAAGTCGGTCGGGGTACCGACCGTGCGGTACAGCACGCCGTTGACGTAGATCCCGAGGTGAGGCGGCCCGTTCCCGGCAACTGCGCTAGCCGCCACGGCGAACATCGCAGCGGCACTAACTGTGAGCACGAGCAGCATCCGTCTCATCGCTCTGCCTCCTATCTACATAGCTGACCGCGCCAGTCTCGCCATGATCGGCTTACACACGGGTTACAAGACAATGAGGAAAGCCTTAAATCGCACACTGGTGGATGCGAATCCACGTCGGGCGACATTTTTGAACACTTGCCCAGCCGAGTGCCCTGTTCATGGACCGCTTCGAGCTACTCCTCGCCTTCCCAGTAGTCGAGCTCAGGCCCCGGACGGCCGAACATGATTAATTCACCTGCCACGCTGCGTGCGCCCACCTTCCCCGTATCGAGGTACTCGACGATGTCCGGGGTGACGAGTGTCGAGAGCATGAGCACACGAATCGGGGAGTCGCTTCCGTTCCAGACCTGATGCGCCCCCGCCCTGCCCCGCGGGAAGCAGACGACGTCACCCTCGTCAAGCTGGTGCTCCCCCTCGGGCGTGCGGAGTGTGGGCTGACCACGAACAACGAGGAGCCACTCCTCGTTGGCGTGATGCGTGTGATACGGCCAGACCTTGTTGCCAGGTTGTGCCTCGTACAGTCCTGCGCCGATCAATTCACCGCCGATGTACTCACCGACCTTCGCCGCCCTAACTTTCCAGCCCTCGCGTTCCGTCGAGTTATCCAAGTCGCCGTTGTAGAGGTTGAAGACCTTCATCCAGGACGTCCTCCTGTCGCAAGGCGTTGATCGCCTGACCACGCCTGTCTGTTCACGACTACGACCGATCCGTTCACGTCCATCCCGAACAGCATCGCCCATCAGGGGACATTCGCGAACGCTCGCGCATGAGGGCGTGCTCACCTCGGATCTGCCAACGGGGGACTCTCGGTTGCTTTGTCATCCTGAGACCAGACGGCTCCCCTTCCCACCAACCCGCCAGCTCAGGAGGATCGCGCCGGCGGTCGCCTGAAACAGCATCGTGCTACGAGACTGTCTCCTCGTACATCTGCGGCAACGTCGAGAGAGAGGGCGGCACGTGGAGTCCGGGGATGGGTGCTTCCCCTGATGCGCCGACTCCCGGGGGGCGAGACACTCATCCTCTGTGGGGCTCTAGGCGATGCCCCGGAAAGTTAGGAGTGTTCATGTTCACTTATCTCCAGCTGTTCAAGCTCACGCCGGTCGCGCGGGAGCACCTCGAGAAGACCCCCGAGTACTTCGAGAAGATCCACAAGATCGTCGAGGCCGAGGGTGGCACTGTCGAGCGCTTCCTCGCTGTGATGGGCCCGTGGGAGTACTTCGCCATCATCGAGTATCCCGATCTCGAGGCCGCGTTCCGCGTCGTCGGCAAGATCGCGAAGCTCGATGTGTTCGAGACCGAGACGTTCCCCGCAGAGGACGTCAAGGTGTTCTTGAAGGCGCTCGTCTAGCACTGGCGCCAGCGCACGCTCGAAGGAACGACGGAGGCCGCCCTCGTGGCGGCCTCCCCTTTTGTGCGGACCGGGTGAGGCCGTGCGGGTCGCGCCGCTAAGGGCCTATCCCGCTTGGGCGAGGGCGAGTCGTGCGGCGTGGGCTTTCTTGAAGGCGATCAGGCCGCTGGCGAGTTGGAGCAGGGCGAGGTGGTTCTCGTCTTTCTTCGACCAGCGGATCAGGATCGCGCGGTTGCGGTTGAGCCATGAGTGGCAGGCTTCGACGACCCAGCGGCGGGCGCGCCAGCCGGGGCGGCTCGCCTTGAGGTCGATCTCTTCGCCGCGGCTGCGGATGTGCGGGGTGAGCCCGTACTCGTCGACGAGTTCGCGCGAGTCGGCGTTGTCGTAGGCGCGGTCGAGGGAGATCCCCTGCGGCTGCTCCGCGGTCGGCTCGGGGCGCGCGATCGGGATCGAGTCGAGCGTGCCCTTCAGCAGCTTGTGGTCGTTGCGGTTGGCGCCCTCGTGCTCGAGCCCGACCGGGACTCCCTTGCCTTCGCTGAGGACCGACCGCTTCGCCCTTTTTTAGCTCTGTCAGTGGGATTGGGGCCGGTCTTCGGCCCACCCAGCGGCGCTTTGGTCATCGCCCCGTCGCAGGCGAGCCAGGCCCAGTCGATCCCGACCACCTGGTCGTAGTCCAGGAGCCCTTGCCGCCAGAACTCGTGGAAGACGCCGACCCGCTCCCATTCCTGAAAGCGCCGGTGCGCCGCCGAGGACGAACACACCCCGGTCGCATTCAGCGCGTTCCACTGCATCCCTGTACGCAGCACCAGCAGGATCGCGTCCATCGCATCACGGTTCGGCACCCGCGGCCGGTGACAACCCAACGGGTGCGGCGGCGGCGCCGGCAGCAACGGCTCCATCCGCTCCCACAGCCAGTCCGGGATCCGCCAGCCATCGTCCCTGACCACAAGACCCATCGTCGCCTCCCTCGTCGATGACGAAGAAGGCTTCGCCGTCAACGCGCAGGTCTCCAAACGGGATAGACCTTAAGCAGGCGCTGCTCGCGAAAGAGGGGCTGACAGCGAGGATGAGCTCGCGGCTGCGCGGCTGCTGTGGGTTTTCCGGTACCGCCCGCGCAGGGCGACGCAGTCGCGTGGCTGTGCTTCATCGTCGGGGTCGCAGTCCTCTCCGTTGGCATCTTCGTGGGACTGAGGAAGTCTCTTGCAAATGTCAAGGACAAAGACTTGAAAGACGCCAAGGACGCCGTTGCAGCTGCGAAGGAGAAGGCGGAGCAGGCAAAGGCAAAGGCCGACGAGGCATCGAAGAAGACTGCGGAGGCAGCGGATCAAATTGCAGCCGCACAGACCGCTTTGCAGATGGGCGGCCAGGGCTTCGCGGACGTCGCAACGGCAGCCGGGCCTTCCGTGTCGGCAGCCACGTCTGCGGTTACTGGCGCCACCACCGCCGCCGACGATGCCGCCAGCTCAGCGGCCGGCGCAGCAGCCTCGAACGACACGGCGAAGACGAAACTCGAACAGATTGAGTCACTCATCGGTTCTCTCCCCGAGGAACTTCGCTTTGCCGGGTTCCTCATCTTGGTCGGCACTGTTTTGATGGGCGTCGCCACGATCCAGTTCGGCGGCACGTCCCTCTTCTGAGGGTTCAAGCGAACACCGCATCGTGCGTGCCTCGAACACAGCCGCACTACACCAGCGCGCCGTGGCCGGGAGGGCGGCGAGTCGCGCCGTCACGGGCGACGCGCTCGGGCGGGAGGCCCGCCCCTCCCGCGCGCGGTTCAGCAGAGACCTTGGTGGCGACAAGCCTCTGGCTTTGGCAAGATCCGCGGTAGTAGCAAGGGACTAGCAGCGCGGTCACTTTCCCGGCCCAGCGCTGCCGTCCCACGACTGGGCAACCGCAAGGAGGTGTCATGCCCGGACAGAGGAAAGCGCCCACTCGGAAGGCGTCCGCTACGACGAAAGAGATTCGTCTCTATCCGCCTCCGCCGCAGGGCTTCGACCCGTTCGCGGCGAGCAAACGTGAGCTGATGAAGTACGGGCTGCCCTTGCGGCCCGACCCGCACAAGGAGCCAGGCGCGTCCGCGCTGTGGGAGCGGCAGGCGGCCCGTTATCGCAGCTTCGAGCATCTCGTGCCGAAGCCGGACACGTCGACGGCGAACAAGAAGGGACTGCCGGCGAAGATCCCGACTGGAACTGCGCCCTCGTTCCCGTTCGGCCCCGACCCACTCGAGTCGTGTGGCTACCAGCTCTTCAACCCTTCGTCGGCGCCGTTCACCGCGCTGTTCGTCACCTCTACGGTGCCGGACCTGCAGTTCAGGCAGGGCCAGGCCGACGTGATCAACCGCTTCCATACCTGGTCGAGCCTCGGCTTCCTCGACGTCCACGTCGAGATGACCGTCGACCCGCAGGAGAACGTCACCGCCAAGCTCTGGGCGCAAGGCGTGGGAGACATCCCCAACCTGCCGGTCCGCCCCGGCGATGTGATCAGCGCCACCCAGTGCCTGCAAACAAACGGAAAGGCGGCCTACTTCCTCGCCAACGAGACCACGCAGCAGTCGACCAGCGTTGCGATCGACACCGGTTTTCCGCCTGCCGTCACGATCAGCGCAGGCGTCTCGCGCGAGGTCGACCCGCACCAGCCACCAGACTTTCACGCCCTGGCGAGCTTCGGGGTCGTCTACTTCGACGAGATCAGCGCCTTCACGACCGGTGGCAGCCGGTCGCTCACGTCGGGCGACGCGATCACGATGGTCAACCAGAACGGCAAGACGCTCGCGAGCCCGGCCAGGCTCACCGACTTCACCTTCAAGACGGTGTTCGTCGCGCCGCTGTAGTCACCTTGCGCAGACCTGAGCACGGCGCGATGGGGTTCCTGCCCCAAGGCCACAAAGGAGAGAAGGAAATAGACATCTCACAGATCGGCAGGGCACTCGCAGAGGATCTGATCGAGGTGATCCCTCCGCCCGCTTCGCCGGCCGAAGAAGCTTCGCGCTGACCTGGAGGACCCGTCGCTCTGCTCGTGCTCGGACGGGTGGGGGTGGGCCTGCCGTGGGGGCCGGGTCGGGCTCCGGCAGGTTCGAGGCTGGAGCCGGGGCCGCTAGGACGGCTCGGTTTGGTCGTCCGGCCTCGGCCACCAGATGCCCCTCTCCTGAATCCACGGTGATGGTGCTCGCGGTGGGACGAAGGAGCGAAGCTCAGGATTCTTGGCGAGCACGTCCGCCTCGACCGCGTCGAGCAGGTCGTGCAAGGCAAAGGCGGTGACGTGCGGCAGGAGCCGAGGGCCCGTCTTGCTGTACCAGGCAAGCCACGAGTACGGCCCGGCGGCTGGGTTGCGCTCGGCGAACTTCTTACCAGACCGGTGACGTGGCTCATCCACGCGTGGCCTGACGCGGAACACCGGCATGTTCTCCCGCCAGTGCTCAAGGAGGTCGCGGCCTTCGATCAGCTCGGTGCGCAGTGTCGGATCGACCGGGACGCTGTTCGCGGGATCGAGGTCGAGGGCCCGCAACAGGTTGCGCGCCGCGATCAGCGCGAAGTGACGCTCGCTCGCGGCCGTCCAGAACAGCGCTCCCTCTGTCTCGCGACCGCTGTAGCTGTCCCGCACCGCCGTGGCGACGAGCGGCTCCCATCGCTCAAGCTGACGTCGGGTCGCGATGGCCCAGTGCAGCCGCTGCAGCTGGATCGTCTGCTCGTCGAAGTACTCATCGATCCGGAGAAGAAGACTGGCAGAGCCAACGGCATCGGGGTTCCCCCGCATCGAGGTAGGAGGTCGCTCCGCCAGCCCGCAGGCCCGCAGAACGGCTCTCAGAGCCTCGCGAACGGCCTGACCCGTTTTCGACACAGGAAACGGCCGAACGGCTCAACGATGCGTCCTAGGGACGCTACACCGGGTTCGAGACCACACCGAGACCACACCGGCCCTCGCGCACGACGCGCGCGCGTAGCGACGCAACCCGGATAGATCCGTCGTCCTCAGCGAGGGACCCGCGATCGCTCTCGCCCGCGAGGGGGTGGGAGTGGCCTGCCGTGGGGGTCGGGGTCGGGTTCCACGGGTTCGATGCCCTACTCCGTCCATGTCGTCCCAGGCCTGTTCGTGCGCTCGCGTGCGGAGGAGCGGGTCGCGACTTACGTCCTGCGTGAGCATCACCGTGGCCGGCAGCTCGCAGAGATCCTCGAAGATCCGTTCGTGCGAAATCGGCTGTCGGAAGCCGCTGTCTCTCGACTGCTGGAACACCCCGAGCTCGTGCACGCGCTCGGCGACGACATCGCGGCCCTTTCTCCGGAGGGCTGATCGCCGGGGCCGGGGACCAACCGGTCACGCCTCCTTTCTGGGCGTGGGCGACGCTTCCCAGGTACTTGGCCAAGTCTGCTGAGACAGGTATCAGCTGCGCTACTTCGCGCCGACGGCGTTCGCGATGTCGAGGCTCGAGAGGATTCCGATGGGCCTTCCGTCGCCGGGGGCGGTGACGACGATGTGCGTCGTTCCGTGCCGGGACATGGCCTCGGATGCCTGTCGCAGGTCGAGGTCTGCTCGGACGGTGATAGTCGGGACGCTCGCCGCGTCTCGGGCGGTGAGTCGATCGAGGTCTCCCCGGGCGTGACCGAAGACCACGTCGCGATCGGTCACGACCGCGCGGGGAGCCGCTTCGTCTGGACTCACGACGACGACGGCGTGGATGCGATTTGCGGCGAGAATGCCGGCCACCGTCCGCAGGGTGGCATCGGGAGGGCAGGTGACGACACCTGAGTGCATGACGCTCCCGACGGTGATCCACGCCTCTGTTGGTGGCGAGGTCATGAGACGATCCTAGACCTTGGCGAGGCGGGTGGGATGCGAGTGATGCTCCGGGCGCCGGCTTCCAGCTCACTGGGCGAGGTACGGTTCTTCTAGGTGGAGGGCACGCCCGTGGAGCGGTACGTAATCGCGGCACGGCTGAAGCCGGGCCGAGCTGCGGTCGCGGAGCGGGCGCTCCTGGCGGGACCGCCGTTCGATCCGGCTGAGGCCGGCCTGTCCGCACATGCCGCTTATCTGAGCGACGATAGCGTCTACCTTGTCTTCGAGGGGGAGGCCGCCCACGCGAAGGCGCTGCAGTTGTCGCGCCAGCACTTGGTCGCTGTGAGCCACTGGCAGAGCATCATCAGCGACCTTCCCTCCAGGGTCGACGACGTCCCACCTAACGCCCGCTGTCTCTACCGCTGGACGTCTGAAGCCTCGGCCTAACCGCCTGGCGCCCGGAGGGGTGCTGCCGCAGGAGATCGTTGGCGAACGAAGCAACATCGTCGTCGACCGAACACGAACTCAACCCGCCGAGCGCCGTCCCCGAAGGCCGGCTCATCGACCCGTCTGGCCCACGCACCTGGACCGAAGGCTCTATCAGGAAGGGGCACAGGGTCGCAGCGAGCCACTCTGCGACAATTTCGGAGTCCGCCTGTACTCGGGTCACCAAGCGAGGAGTTCATGGACGGGATGTTTTGTCCGAAGTGGGTTGATGCAGGCGCGTCCTGCTGAAGTACCGATCTATCTTTCTGACTCGACCTCGTTCTTGACACAGCCGAGCAGGGTAGAGCACCGAAGGACTCGGGAGTCCATCTCGACGAGGGAGACGCCGCTGCCTTCTGTTGACGGGCGAGCGGCCCGTTGCCATGCCAGCATGAGAAGCCTGGGAGGTGGATCCGGCTCGACCTGATCCGGGACTCCGCCGCTCGGCGAACGGCGGCGAAGCGCCGGGCCGACTTCACACGCGGGAGGCCGCTGGTTCGATCCCAGCCGCGCCCATGGCTTGATAAGGCTCCGCTCCGACTTTGAGGCGCGGCGCTTCGAAGCAAACGTTGCTCGAAGCTGCTCCGAGCGCCATATCGGTCCCACGCCAACCGATTTGGTGCAGATTGCCAGCGATTGCAAGCACGGGGCTCCATATAACGCCATCCTTGAACGGTGGCTTTGTGGTTGGCGGTCTCGTTTGCGCTCGCCTTCGCGCTAACGAACGGCTTCCACGACGCCGCGAACGCGATCGCGACACTCGTGGCCACACGCGGCGCGCTGCCTCAGCAAGCCGTCGTGCTGGCGGCGGTCTTCAACATGCTGGGCGCGCTCCTGGTTGGGACGGCCGTCGCCGACACGATCGCGGGGATCGTGACCGTCTCGGGCGCGGAGGCCATTCTCGTGATCGGCTCGGGTGCGCTCGGGGCGGTTCTCTGGAACCTCCTCACCTGGTGGCGAGGATTGCCGTCGAGCTCGGCGCACGCGCTCGTCGGCGGCCTCGTCGGCGCGGCGCTCGTCGAAGGTGGGATCGGTGCGGTTCAATGGGGCGGCCTGAACGGCTGGCGACCGGTCGGCGTCTTCGGCGTCCTGATTGCGCTGGCAGTCTCGCCGCTGATCGGTCTCGCGTTGGGGTTGGTGCTCATCCGGCTCAGCCGGCTCGTGCTCCGCCGGGCGACGCGTCGAGTCCGGGCCCCGATCGTTGGTGCAGAGTGGGGCATGGCGGCTGGTCTCTCTTTCAGTCACGGGGCGAACGACGCACAAAAGTCGATGGGAGTGATCGCTGCGCTGCTCCTCGCTGCGGGCAGATTGCAGACCTTCGAGGTTCCGCTTTGGGCGAAGGTCGGCTGCGGGGTGGCGATCACGCTCGGGACCGCGCTGGGCGGATGGCGCATCGTCCGCACGGTCGGCCGTGGGATCTTCCACCTGGCGCCGATCGACGCTTTCGCCAGCCAGACCGGCTCGACTGCGGTCATCCTCCCCGCCTCGTACCTGGGGGCCCCGGTCTCGACCACCCATGTCGTTGTCTCCTCGGTCGTCGGGGTCGGCACAGGGCGGCGCCGCTGGCGGCATGTCCGCTGGACCGTCGTCCGATCGATCGCCTTCGCCTGGCTCTTGACGCTCCCCGGATCCGCCGTCCTCGGTGGCGGTACGTTCCTCGTGTGGAGGGCGATCGGATGACGCGACATCGCTGGTTCCTGCCCGAGACGCCGGACGTCCTCGGCGTGCTGCGCGAGCAGACGGCGATCACGATGGAGGGGATGGAGGCGCTGATCGCCTGGTCGGTCGGCGAGCCGGGCGCAGCCGATCGCCTGCGGGAGTGCGAGCATCGAGCCGACGATCACAAGCGCGAGCTCCGCGCTGCCCTGACGATCTCGTTCACGACACCGCTCGAGCCCGAGGACATCTTCGAGCTCTCGACGGAGCTCGACCGCATGCTGAACAGCGCGAAGAACACGGTCCGTGAGGCAGAGGTGATGGAGACCCGTCCCGATCAGGCGATGTCGGAGATGGCAGCCGAGCTCGCAGACGGTGTACGTGATCTCAGCGAGGCGTTCGAGCAGCTCGCGGCCGGCGACCGGGCCGCGGCGACAGATGCTGCGGACCGCGCTGCGAAGAGCCAGACTCGAGTCGAGAAGGTCTACCGCCAGTCGATGTCGGCGCTGGTCGCGGTGGACGACCTGCGCGAGGTCGCCGCGAAGCGGGAGCTCTACCGGAGACTCGCGCGCACGAGCGACGATCTCCGCGAGGTTGCAGAGCGCGTCTGGTACTCCGTGCTAAAGGAAAGCTGACCGCCGCTCGCGCAGGGCGACGTGGCTTTAGCCGAAGTGACCCCAGCGCGTAGCCTGGCGACGTGCCGGCGGATATGTCCGACTATTTCTTCTTCTTCCGCTCAGCCTTCTGGATCGTCGAGTCGCTGGAGGGATAGAAGACGCTCTCATGGCCGTCATCCCAACGCACCCGATAGTGCTCGTGCCCTTCCTCGCCGAGCCGCTCCAGGATCTCGCCGATCCGGCGAGCCTCCCCGATCCGGTGGCCCTCGACGATCACCAAGTCGCCAACCTCACCTGGAGTCGAATCCTGCGCACGCGCCATCCCCGCCCTCCTTCTCGAATTCGCGCAGAGCCTACCCCTCGCGCATGGAGCTCACGGGGGTTGCCGGGGGTCAGGGTCGGCACCCAGCGGGTTGAGGGCCGCGTGACTCGACCAGGATGCCTACGCGCCTCGTCGCCGAACTTGCGCTCCGGCGCAGGTCGCAGCAAGCAAACACTGCTCGCAGCGTCAAGCGCGGCAGCGCATATTTGCGCTCCACCGGGGCCAGCCAGGGAGCGGCTGACGCGCGAAAGGCGCTTTAAGCGCCGCAGTAGAGCCGCTGTGCTGCGGCTGCGGCGTTGACGCTGTCTTTGTTGAGCAGGAGGACGGCGATGTGGTTGCCGGCGTCGTCGTAGAGGACGTAGCTGTGGTAGCCGTTGCCCGACCCCTCGCCGATGTAGGCGGGGCTTCCACAGCCGGTCGCACCCGCCGGGGCGCCGTAGAGCTCTAGCCACCTGACTTTGTCGAACAGTGTCCCGTTCATGGCCGCGCGGAGGAAGGTCGCCTCGTCTTGGGCGTCGGTGACGATCGCGCCGTCGGCGAACTTGCCGGGATGGATTGCGGTCTGGTCGACCAAGCGGCCGTTGACGCTGGTGTAGCCGTTTGCGTGCTGTCCGGCGATCGGCCCCTGCGGACTGAAGGCGGTCTGGTGCAATCCGAGCGGCAGGAAGATGCGCTCGCGGTAGAGCACGGGCAGCGGCTTGCCGCCGGCCTCGGCGGCGATCAGGCCGGCGATGTTCCAGCCGATGTTCGAGTGGTGGTAGCTGGTGCCGGGCGTGGCGACGAGCGGCTGCCAGGCGGCGGCGCGGATGAACAACAACGCCGGGAGTCCGGCTGCCGGGTTGGCCCTGTAGCGGGCGACGGCGGCGAGCAGCTGCGCGCGCAGCTTCGCGTCGCCGATACGGGCAAGCATCGCCTCAGCCTGGGCCGGGGTCGCGTTCCAGATGTCGTTGTCGTCGATCAGTCCACTGGAGTCGTGCAGCAGTTCGCGAATCGTGATCTGGCTGCCGTAGCCGCGCAGCAGGCCGGGCAGCCAGTGCTGCACATTGTCGTCGAGGCTCAGCCTCCCCTCCTGGGCCAGCTGAAGCAGCACAGCCGTCAGCCACGTCTTGCTATTGCTCTCGATCCGCAGCCGAACGTCGGGACGCATTGGCGCGGCCGTCTTCACATCTGCGATCCCTGCCGAGCCGGCCCAGGTGCCTTGAGGCCCCACCACATAGGCGGTCACGCCCGGCGCAACACCGCTTCGCACGAAATGATCGAGGATCTGCTGCAGCGCCGGCCGCGACGGCTGCACTCCACCCGAGAAGAACGCCCGATCGATCCCCACCGCGACCCCGGCAGCGGCGACCAAACCGGCGAGCAACCACAACGCCCGACGATGCGGCCAGTGAACGCGATGCGGCAGCTGATGCGCGCCCGTCGACACCAGGCAAACCTCCAGCGCAACCATCCCCTACCCCGCCGGAGTACGCATCCGGGACAACACCGATCCCCTCAAGTCGCGTTCCGCAGCCTCGGGCGTCTGTCCCGAACACTGGCCAGGGTCGCGGCGACAGCTCGCAGCGCCGTAGAACGGCTCCCAGCGCCTCACGAACGGCCCTGCCCCGTTTTCATTCAGGAAACGGCCGAACGGCTCAGCAATGCGGACTCGAAGTCGAACCACCAGCGGGGACGACCCCGATCCTGAACATCATCGTGTAGCCCGCCATCGCGGCGGGTACGTCGTCGTGCCCGGAGGCGCTCGGTGATCGCCGCCTGCAGGGGTCTGCGGCGAGGAGCTGACCCCGTGCGAGGCGGAGGAGCTCGCCAAGGACGTCGGCGAGGCTCTCTGCACAGCGTGCGTTCGGAGCAGCGACAGGCGCCGACGCGAGTCGAAACGGCGCGAGCCTCAACGTGTCCGCCAAGTGCGGCCCCCTAACCGAAAGGAGGCGGGCCGCATGACCGCACCCGCTCACGGCGTCAGTTCTCTTTCAATCACTCAGGGGGGGTCCGACGTTTCGGGCAAACGTCCGCAAACCGGCCTGCGAAGCGGGCTAGAGCACGTTCTCGCAGCGTTCGACGAGTTGCTTCTCCTGCCCGACCACGGGGCGGTTCACGTAACCCTCGCCGGCACCGTCGCCAACTACGCGAAGGGCGATCTGGTCTGGCCGCTCTTGGTCGGCCCGCCCGGATCCGGCAAGACCGAGATCGTCAACTCGATCGGGCAGGCACCCGGCGTATGGGCGCTCTCCAGCCTGACGCCGCAGACGCTGCTCTCCGGCTTCGAGCGCAAGGGCGAGCCGGCGTCCCTGCTGCTCCAGATCGGCGAGTTCGGGATCCTCGCGTTCAAGGATTTGACCACCGTCTTGACGATGCACCGCGAGGCCCGTTCGCAGATCATCGGGCAGCTCCGCGAGGTTGCAGACGGCAAGACCGAGAAGAGCTTCGGGAATGGCCTGCGGCTCGAGTGGACGGGCAAGATCGGCTTCCTGGCCGGCGTCACACCGATCATCGACGAGCAGCACGTCTTCCTCTCGACGATGGGCGAGCGGTCTCAACAAGAACCGTCAACTACGTGGACGGTTGCAGTGGGATCTCGACCGGGCCCGAGTAGAACTCGTCGAACTCCTCGACCGTGGATCGCGTGTCCAGTTGCCCGCGAAGAAGCTGACCGTCTCGGCGATGGCGAGGGCAGCCGGCATCAGCCGCGAGACCGCGTACAAGTTCATGCGCGACGCCCCGAGGAGTCGTGATGGCGTCGCTGACGATCACGACACGGCAGGCGAAGGACGGCCCGAGATACGCAGTCAGATACAGGCTTGGCGGAAGGGCCTATTCGCTCGTTCACGCCGGCAGCTTCCGCACGATGCGGGAGGCGAAGGCCCGGCGGGACCTGATCGCCGGCGAGATCGCCGCCGGACGCAACCCGGCCAACACGCTGCGGGCGATCACGGAGCAGCCGACCAGGCGCAGAACAGTCGCGGAGTGGGGGACGGCGATGATCGAGTCCAGGCTCGACATCTCCGAAGGGCGCGTCCGGTTCCTGCAGTTGACGCTCCGCACCCGCATCGTCCCGACCTTCGGCGCCAACACACCCGACGAGATCACCGCCCCGCAGGTGCAGGAATGGATTGCCGACCACGACCGCGACCTCTCGCCTCGCACCGTCCAGGCGTACTGGCAGGTGCTCGCCCAGACCCTCGACTACGCCGAGCAGACACCGAACCCGGCCCGGCACAAGACGGTCAGGCTGCCCTACGCCGACGTCGAGGAGGTAACCCCGCCGTCGACCGAGCACTTCCTCGCGATCCTCGACCGGCTCGCCCCGAGGTTCCGGCTGCCCGCCGTGCTCCTCGAACAGACCGGCTGCCGAGTCGCAGAGCTGCGCGTCTGGGAGTGGCAGGACGTCGACGTTGCCGGGTCGCGTATCCGCTCCCGCGGAGTGAAGGGCCGCCGCGGACACCGCCGGGTGCTCTGGCGGCAGGTGCCGGCGTGGCTGCTCGACCACCTACTCGACCAGGTGCCGCCGGACGACCGCACACCCGAACGCCGACTGTTCCCCGGACTGAACGAGGGGATGATGCGTGACGCGATCGGACGCGCCTCCCGCGCCGCCGGGCTCCCGCTGTACAGCCCGCACGATCTCAGGCATAGACGCGGATCGCTGTGGCACGCCTCCGGGATGCCGGCCCGCGAACTCGCCGAGCGGATGGGCCACTCGAAGCCGTCCATGTCGCTCGACGTCTACACCCATGTGATGCCGCCGGACGAGGCGGACGTGGCCGATCTTCTGCCCCTACTCGCGAAGTAGCGCCGTCCTGGTGTGGTCTCGGTGTGGTCTCAACGGCCACACCGGGGCCGCAAACCGCATGGTTGACTAAAGCCAGCGCTTGTAACGGAAGAAGCCGACGAGGCTTGCGGCCAGGCCGATCATCACGCCGGCGATCACCCAGAACGCCTCCGCCGTCCCGAAGCCCGGGAAGTCGACGTTCATGCCGAAGATGCCGGAGATGAGCGTGAGCGGCAGCAGGACGACGCTGAAGACGGTCAGGATCCGCAGCACGTTGTTCTGGCGGTGTGAGATCACCGACTCGTTCGTCTGCTCGAGCCCTTCCACGACCTCTTTGTAGTTGTCGAGCAAGTCCCAGATCCGCTCGGCGGCGTCGACGATGTCGTCGAAGTAGAGGTCGAGCTCCTTCGGCAGGTAGCGCTGCACGCGCCCGTCGAGGACCCGCAGGGTCGACCGCTCGGGCTTGATGATCTTGCGGTACGAGATGATCTCCTGCTTGACGTTCGAGAGGTCGCGGACGACGTCCTCGGCGCGCCCCTCGAACATCTCGTCCTCGATCGAATCGAGCTTGTGGCCGATCTTGTCGAGGATCGGGAAGCAGTAGTCGAAGAGGTCGTCGAGGACGTGGTAGAGCAGGTAGCCGGAGCCCTTGGAGAAGAGCGACTCCCGGAGTTCGGCGTCCTCCTCGCAGCGGGCGAAGAGGCGTGTCACCGGCAACAGCTCCACGTTCGGAAGCGTGATCAGGAAGTCCGGGCCGACGAAGACGTCGAGCTCGGCGGCGTTCAGCCGCTGGATCGCCTTGTCATAGGCGGGGAAGTGGAGCACCGAGAAGAGGTACTCCGGGTACTCGTCCACCTTCGGCCGCTGGCGCTTCGAGAGCACGTCCTCGAGGTCGAGCGGGTGCCAGCCGAAGCGTTCGGCGAGCTGTGCGGCCTCGTCCCCGGTGGGACGGTCGAGGTTGGCCCAGGTCAGGCCGTGGGCGGTGAGCTCTGCGAGCCGCGGCTCAGCGGGGCCGACGGCCTCGGTCGCGGCGAGCGCACGGTGCCGCTTGATGCGGGGCAGGCTCGGCACGGGGACTGAGGGGGTCGTCGGTCAGGAGCATGGTCGTCGGATTCTAGCGGGCGGTCGCCGGAAAGGCCCGCCGCGCACGGTCGGAGCGACGCCCCGGGCAGCGGTACGCCGGGCCGATTCCGGGCAGAGAAAAGCTCCGCACGACTAGCAAACAGTCCCGACGGGGAGAGAGTCGACATCGGAACGCAACTGGGCGAGCGGAGCCGCGCACACTCTAGCGCGAGGACCGTCGATCTCGCTCGCCCACCGGAAGAAAGCGCCGCTCGAAGCGGTTTTTTTGGCGCCTAGGCACCGTGCGATCGTCAGTGGGCTCGTCCGGTCGCAGGCCCACCGTATCGGCGGCGTGAGCATTGCCGCGTTAGTCGTCTCGATCGCAAGTGTGGCGATCTCAGCGTTCATCTCAACACGGGCTCTATGTATGCACATCGGGCTGAATGCCACATCCGATAACGCCTCGCAAACCCGTAGTGGTTACGCCATTCTTAGGCTCCGACGCGGACGGGTACCGCGCAGTTTTCAATCCCTCCCTAGCGAGAGGGTCTTGTCCGAGTTCAGTGAAGGGAAGGTCGGGAGCGGCAGTTCGCGCTCGGCTTCGTCCCACTCGCGATCGATGCGGTCGGACTCTTCGGTCCGCTTGTCGGCCTGGGCGCGGGCCTGCCGCAGGATCATCTCCGCCTCCCGTTGTGCACGGTCATGAATCGCCTGAGCATGGGTCGTTGCCGCGATCAGCGCCTTGGTCACCCTCTGCCGAACACGGTCCAGGTCAGCCTCGAGGTTCGCAACCTGCTGGCGAAGGACGACACACTCGGACTCCAGCCACCGCCGCCCAGCGGAGAGTTCATCGATCAGCGCATCTGTCGCTTCGACGTCGTAGCCCCGTAGACCGCGAGGCAGAGGCGCGTGCGACGCCCCGGAAGAACGATATTCCGTCTCCCCTCCCATACCCAAGCTCAGCGTAGGCGGGAACGGGAGGATTACAAGTCCATCGTCATTGAGGACCAGGACGCGCTCTCGCCCGCGACGGGCGCCCGGGGGTCGTTCGGGCTCCGTCAGGTTGAGGGCGACGTTGAGGCGGAATGGTCGGGTTCGTGTCTCGTCTAGCGGGATCGAGGCGGATCCGTTCCGCTACTGCGCGGCGTGTGATCGGACGCTTCCGCTGGAGTCCTTCGGCCGGGATGCGTCGAAGGGTTGGGGCCTGAAGAGGATCTGCAAGGAGTGTGACCTCGTGAAGGCTCGCGCCTGCTACGAGCGGGAGAGGCGAGCGCGGAAGGGCGAGGCTTGACCGACCGGCTGCTCGAGGCGAACGCAGTCGCCGAGCGGCTCTCGGTGTGCCGACCGGTTGTACGCCGACGGCGGAGGGAGCACAATGTAGGTTGGCGGGCGCCTTGGGGAGAGGCTGACAGGCCCGCATTAGCTGTCGGTCAGCAGACGCCCGCCGCAGTCCTCACGGGAGCGAGCGGGCGGGCACGCCCGCTCGCAGAGGAACCGCGTGGCGGGGAGAGAGGATGCCACGCGGCCCGAGAGATGCCCGCCCTGGCTCACACTACAGCCCAAGAGCCGCGGCTCCTTCTTTCGGCGACAAGCAGGTGCGAGCGTCCGCGGGTCGTGCCGTGTTCGCGGCCGTGTCGCACTCGGCACCGCTGCATAGGAGGGGCGGCTACGAAATAGACAGAGGGGGGGTGTCCTGAGCAGTCTGGCTCGCTCCCTCTCCCTAAACCGAGCCGCCCAGGTTGACCAATCCAAGGACACCGCCTTCTCTTCTCTTTGCCATTACCCGGGCGGTGGCGAATCGGATTTCCGACGAGTTAGGCTGACGCAGCCGTCCGGCCCCACCGGGAGGGCCGTTGATTTGACAGCGCAGGTGCATCCACGTCGGATCTTTCAGACCGCGATCGAGCGTGGGAATCTGCTCGCCGCGGTGCCGAGGCCCAGCCAGCTGGGCCGGCCTCCGTCGTCGGTGCCGTGGAATTCCGCCGCCGCTCCAAAGGGCGAAGTGAAGGTCAGGCGACCGCGTTCCCACATGCCGCACGGCCCGAGGGCTCCCCTCACAACTGGGCCGGGAAACGGCCTCTCCCAACGAGGCCGCCCGCCTGTTTTTTTGTTCTTGTCAGATATGCCAAACCGGGAAAACGCGTACTAACGGAACCGTTACGGTGGCTGCGCTGCCTTGGCGTTGCCGGAGGGCGGGCGTGGAGATCCGCACGGCGGAGAGAGAGAGGTGCCGCGAGGACAGGCCCGCCCCCCGGTGAGCATCTTCGCGCACGCCTCGGCTGGTGAAGTGAGGACCCCGGGGACGCGAGTATTCGGCGCGGGCAGCGTCTGTACAGGTAGGGGTCTGTCCTGGGCACCGGGGGCAGGTGGGGAAGACCTCCACGGCGGGAGAGGCGATGCCGCGAGGCCGCAGGCCCGCCCCCGGTCTTTGTATCTTCGCGCACTTCGGGCGGGTGAGGTGAGCCGAGGCGAGGCCGGTCACCCACTTCGCCGCGTTCTGCGAGTCGCCGACCCAGTCGGAGGACCCAGAGAGCGGCGGTCCCGGTTCGCGGTTCGGTGGCTGCGCCGGCTGCTCGAGGAAGACGAGAGCCTGACGATCGAGGAGGTGGCGATGGCGGGGTCGTGTCTCTCAACGCTCTGCGGGCCGTTCCAAGAAGAGGCGTACGGGACGCTTACAGCCATGGCCGAAAGAGCGACTGGTAGCCTCGGCTTCGGCAGGTAGTTTCGTAGGGCGGCCCGGGATGGCGGGGAAGCGCTCGACCGGGCCGGCGAGAGTTCGACCCCGCGCCCGCCTCGTTGTCAAGCGAGGCGAAATCCGAGGTAGGCACCGGGGTAGGCACGCGGTGAGCATTTCCGGCACTCCTGGCACGAATGACCCGCGCAACCAAGCGGTTTCCGCTTGGCTCCGCGGGTCTTGTTGCGCCTGGCAGGAATCGAACACGCCTGCAAATCGCATGTTTTTCCCGCCGAGGCACGCACCGAGGCACGCACCGTGCGAGCGAATGCGATAGCAGGCGTACTATCCCTCGGCTTTGGCCACTTACCTCATCATCATCGGAGCTGCTTTCGAGGTGGCCGGTTTCGGGTTAGTCGCCCTTGACTTGCGGGACGTCGAGCGAGACAGCCAGGTGTTTTCGCGTAAGCACATACGAGTCCTCGGGCGTACTGCCACTGCTGAAACGACCGCGCCGCCGCCGAAACTCTTAGGAGCCGAGGAGCTCGTTGCCGATTTCGCCGAGCGGGTCAACCGCCTGGAGTTCGAGTTGAACAAGCTCGGCGAAAGCCTCGCCGACTTCCACACCCTCGACGCGTCCCTCGCCCTGACCGCCCTGGTCGCGGAGAAGGAGCCGGCCTAGGGCGTCCTCCTAGCCGGCGTAAGTTTCGGAGAATTGCGGCCGGGTAGGCGTGCCTACAGCAATCGCAGAGCCCGCAGCAACCACGATACGAGTAGGGGGTCAATTATGGATGTTCAAGGATTCTCAGAGCGAGCGATTGATCTTGCCGAACGACTCTCCGACATCGCTGACGCAGCAGAGGGCAAGAACCGGAGACGGGCGAGCGCGACGCCACAGTGGCTTGTTCTGCCGGCGGTCGGTGCCGGGCTCTACGCCTTGGCGAGAAGCGACTTCTTCTCGACGCGGGCCAAGGGGGTCGTTGACGAGGCGAAGACGCTCGCGACGGACCTGCCCGACGACCTGATGTCCGGTGTGCGCAAGGCCTCCCGGAAATCCTCGCCGGCGCCAGCCTCGACAACAGCGCGGAAGGCATCGTCGACGACGCAGAGGTCGGCAGGCCGAAGTGGAGGTCAACGTCGTCGCCAGACGAGCGCAGCGGGCGGTCGCAAGTTGCGCAGCTGACCACGGATAGGGCCGGCGGGAAGCGACGGCTCGCCGGTGCAGTCTGCAAACGGGATGCTTCTGGCAATCGCCCAAAGAGCGACTAGGCAGCGGGCGGCCCGCGTGGCGTCATGAGTGGCCCGGCGATTGCGGGGGAAGCGCTCGTCCGGCCGGCGTAGTGTTCGATCCCCGCGCCGGGCCGAGCTCAGCGCGGCTGCAGGTTCCCTCCGCACGAATGCTCGTCGAGCTAGAGGAGGATGCGCTCGGCGGTTTCGAGCGGACAGCCAAGTGCGATCAGCCTGCGCGCCTGTGCGAGATCAACCTGGGTGTCGTCCGCCATCTCGGCGGCACACGGGGAGTCAAAGCCGAGGCTGATGAGCTGATCGAGCCGCCAGATCCACGTCTCGAGCACCGCCTCGGACGGCTCCAACTCGAGTTCCAGCGGGATCTGCTCTATCGCTTCCATCTACAGTCACAATCGACCGCTGGACTCGACCCGCCATGGGCCATGCGGCTCATCTCAACAGTCGAGAGACCCACGCAAGGCTCAGCGCCGTTTAGCCATTCTCACTTCGCGTCTCGAGCCAGGCCGCGAGCTCGGCCGGGTCGAAGCGCAGCGCGTTCGAGCTGGCCGGGGCGACGTCGCTCACCATCTACTAACGCGGGGTTGTCTGCGCTGGCAAGTTTCGCGGCACGCACCGAGGCACGCACGCGGTGGGCATTTCCGGCACATCTGACCCGGCTGACTCGCGTAACCAAGCCGTTTCCACGTAGCCGTCTATCTGAATTTGCGCCTGGCAGGAATCGAACCTGCGACCTCGCGCTCCGGAGGCGCGCGCTCTATCCCCTGAGCTACAGGCGCGGAGCGTCGTAGTGTACCGGCGTGGAAGTCAGCGCCCGGATCGTCTCGCTCGAACTGGCCGAAACCTTCACGATCGCACGTGGGTCGCAGGAAACGGCCGAAGTGGTCGAGGTCGAGATCGGCCACGACGGGGTGTCCGGCTTCGGGGAGGCGGCGCCGATCGACCGTTATGACGAGTCCGCGGCGTCGGCGCTGGGCTACGTGGAGGCCGTCGCGGCAGACCTCGGCGACGACCCGTTCGCGCTCGAGGAAGTGATGCGGCGGCTGCCGAACGAGCAGTTCGCCGCCCGCGCGGCGATCGACGCGGCGCTGCACGACCTCTGCGGGAAGCTCGCCGGCGAGCCGGTCTGGCGCTTCCTCGGGCTCGAGCGGCGCGGGCCGCCGACCTCGTGGACGATCGCGCTGGCCGATCCGGACGAGATGGCGGCGAAGGCCGCGAAGGCGCACGCAGGTGGGCGCTTCCGCCGGCTGAAGCTGAAACTCGGAGGCGGCGACGGCCTCGACGTCGACCGGGTTCGCGCAGTGCGCGAGGTGACCGACGTTCCGCTGCAGGCCGACGTGAACGAGTACTGGTCGCTCGACGAGGCGCTGGATGCCCTGCCCCGCCTGGCGGAGCTGGGAGTCGAGTATTGCGAGCAGCCGCTGCGCGCGGGTGATCCGGACGGGCCGAAGCTGAAGCGGTCGGCTGCAATACCGGTGTACGTGGACGAGGACTGCCACACGCTCGCCGACGTCGCCGCCTGCGCCCCGATCGCGCACGGCGTCAACATCAAGCTCGCCAAGTCGGGCGGCATCGGCGAAGCCGTGCGTATGGCCCACGCGGCTCGCGCGCTCGGGCTCGGAGTGATGCTCGGCTGCATGGTCGAGTCAGGCCTGGGGATCGCCGCGGGCGCGGCGCTGGCCAGCCTGTGCGACCACGTCGACCTCGACGGCAACCTGCTGATCGCACACGACCCCTGGCCGGGCGTGGAGCTGGTCGACGGCATCCAGACCCCTTCGGAGGAGCCCGGGCTCGGTGTCACGCAAGCGGTATCTGATCCTCGCTGAGGGGCGCTCCGGCGATCCGCACTACGGCAAGACGATGCGTGGCGTCGTCAGGTACGCCGCCGATCCGACCGTGGCCATCCTCGACTCCGAGCGGACGGGGGAGATCTACGAGGGGATCCCGATCGTCGGCGCGGTTGCGGACGCGCTTCCTTTCGAGCCGACCACTGCCCTCGTCGGGGTCGCAACCCAGGGGGGCCGCTTTCCGCCGGCCTGGCGCGAGTTGCTCCGGCAGTCGGTCGCCGCCGGCCTCGACGTCGAGAACGGCCTGCACGAATACCTCACCGACGACGCGGAGCTTGTCGGGTTGGCACAGACGCGCGGTGTGGAGCTCCGCGACCTGCGCAAGCCTCCCGGCGGCCTGAACGTCCCGACGGGCGCGAACCTCTCGCTCGACGCACGGATCTTCCTCACGGTCGGCTCCGACTGCGCCATCGGGAAGATGACCGTCTCGCTCGAGCTCGACCGCGAGGCGAATCGGCGTGGGGTGAAGTCGGTCTTCGTCCCCACGGGGCAGACGGGAATCGCGATCGCCGGCTGGGGGATCTCCGTCGACGCCGTCGTCGCCGACTTCACCGCCGGAGCCGCCGAGCAGCTGGTGATCGAGGGCGCCGCCCGCGGCGGGGAGGTCCTGTGGGTGGAAGGCCAGGGCGCGCTGCTGCACCCGGCGTACTCGGGCGTGACCCTCGGCCTGATCCACGGCTCGGCACCGCACGCGTTCGTCCTCTGCCATCTCGCCGGCTCGACCGAGATCGAGGGCTATCCCGGCCATTGGCTCCGGACGCTCCCGGAGCTGGTCGAGCTGCACGAGCGCATCGCTCTTCCCGCCAGGCCGGCGAAGGTGGCGGCGATCGCCCTGAACACGCGGCATCTCGACGACCAGGCGGCCCGCGCCGCGATCGCCGACGCGGCGCGCGAGAGCGGCTTGCCGACGGACGACCCGGTGCGGTTCGGAGCGGCGGGACTTGCGGACGCGGTGCTCGAGGAGTAGAGGGAAGGAAGAAAACGCCGCGCCCGGGTGGTCGTCTGATCAGGGGGAACACACTCGCCGAGGCGGGAGAGCACTCGAAGGAGGTCGACGAGTTGAAACGACTCACTGCGTTCCTGGTGGTGGCAGCGGCACTCGCCGTCGTCGGCGGGGTGGCCGCCGCCGATTCGGGCCCGCTGGCTCCGCCGCCCGAGCACGACAGCTACTACACGTGGCCCGGCGCCCAGACACTCCAGGTGTCGGTGGAGCCGTGGGGAGCGGGTTTCGTGCAGAACGTCCCGAAGTACTTCATCGACTGTCCGTTCGCCTGCATCCGCCCGTTCGACACGAACGCGACGGTGACGCTGACGGCCACGCCGACGACGGGGTACACGTTCGTCGGCTGGAAGGTCGCCGACCACGCACAGCCGCCGACGGCAGGCGCCTGCCCGGGCACCGGCACGTGCACGGTGACGATGAGCGGCTCGAAGGACGTGGTCGCGGTGTTCGACGGCCCGCCGAAGCAGCCGGTCGGCACCAACGCGCCGCACGCGAATCAGGAGCAGCCTCCGCCGGACTAGCGGTCAGGGTGAGGCGGCGCCAACCGGCGCCGCCTCACCGGCCCCTTGACGCGAACACGTGTTCGGTGTACCATCGAACACGTGTTCGCACGTGTGGTCGTGATCGTCGCACTCCTGACGCTCGCCGTCGCCTGGGGCGCGCGCCGCTCGGACGGAGCCGCCCATCAGCAGACCTACCTCGTCCGAGGCGGGGACACGCTCTGGGCCATCGCAGTTGCGCACTACGGCGGAGACCCGCGCGAGGGTGTCTATCGCCTCGAGCAGCGGAACCACCTTGCCGGGGCGCTCGTCCGCCCAGGGCAGCTCCTCGTTCTCCCGTAGCCTCGCTCCGCATGCTCGGAAGCTGGCGCGCCCTAGCGCCTGCGCCGGAATTCGCTCCTGCCGAAACGAACTCGCGGCCGCAGTGCGTCCGAACTGCAGTGCCGTCCTACACTCCGCGGGATGGACCTCGACGTCGTCTTCCTCGGCACCGCCGGCTCGATGCCGACCGCCGACCGTTCGCCGACCGCGCTGCTCGTGCGGCGCGGGGGCGAACGCCTGCTCTTCGACTGCGCCGAGGGCACCCAGCGCCAGCTGCTCCGCTCGTCGCTCGGGCTGATCGACCTGCGCGAGGTCTTCCTCACCCACTACCACGCCGACCACTACCTCGGTTTGCCCGGCATGCTCAAGACGTTCGCGCTGCGGGGGCGCGAGGTGCCGATCACGATCCACGGCCCGCCGGGGCTCGTCGACCTGTTCCATTCGCTGCGCCGGATCTTCGGCAGGCTCACCTACCGGTACGAGCTCCGGGAGCTCCGCCCCGGCGACACGCTCGCCCGCGACGACTACCGCCTGGTCACGTTTCCCGTGGAGCACGGTGTGTCGTCGATCGGCTACGCGCTGGTCGAGGACGAACGGCCGGGACGCTTCGACGTCGAGACGGCCGACGCCCTCGGTGTGCCCTTCGGCCCCGAGCGCGGTCTGCTGCAGCGCGGCGAGGCGATCACGCTCGCCGACGGCAGCGAGGTGCGCCCGGAGCGGGTGCTCGGCGAGGCCCGGCCCGGCCGGACGATCGTGATCGCGGGCGACACCGCGCCGGCGCGGTCGGTCCTGGAGGCGTCGATCGGCGCCGACCTGCTCGTGCACGAAGCGACCTTCCTCGAGGACGAGCGCGAGCGCGCCGCCGAGACCGCGCACTCGACTGCCGTCGACGCCGCGCAGCTCGCCCAGGCGGCGGGCGTCCGGCTGCTCGCGCTCACGCACCTCTCGACGCGGTATTTCGGGCCAGACGCGGCCCGCGAGGCACGCGCGGTCTTCCCCGAGACCGTCGTGCCCAGGGACTTCGATATCATCGATGTCCGGTTTCAGGAGCGGGGCGGACCGCGCCTGATCAAGGGCGGCGCGCTCCCGCATCGAGCAGATCGAGCCGCGATCGAGAACAGCGCTCCAGCATCAGAACAGCCGGTTCCGGAGGAGACGGCCCGATGACCAGACTCGTCCAGGTTGCGCTTGCAGAGGATGTGACGGAGGCGGAGGAGATCCAGGCGATCCTCCAGGCGGCCGGCATCCCCTCCGAGCTGGAGACCGCCGTCGAGCACCACCCGCGCTCGACCGAGGACGTACCGCAGAAGGTGCTGGTCGAAGAAGGATCGCTGGAGGCGGCGCAGTTCGCGATCGAGGCGATGACCGACCAGGACGAGCTGGTCGGCGACGCGTAGCGCCGGGCTCGATGAGGTGGCTGCTCCTCTCCTCCGCCGTGCTCCTCCTGGTCACGGCCGGGCCTGCGCATGCCGCCACCAAGACGTACTCGACCGGCACCGTCAACACGCCGATCGGTGCCCGCTTCGAACGCTCGGTGATGGTTCCGGACAGCGGCCCGGTCTCGTTCGTCCGCGTGTCGTTTCGGATCACGACGTCCGACACCTCCTCGATGGCGATCTCGCTCGTAGCCCCGAGTGGAACCGAGGTGCCGCTGGTCATGGGGAGAGGGGCGGGAGCCGACTTCGGCAGCGACGAGCGTGGCTGCGGCGGCTTTCTCACCGTTCTCGACTCGGACGAGACCACCAACCCGATCGCGGTCGCCTCGGCTCCGTTCGACAACGGGCCGTACAGGCCGGAGGGGAACCTGGCGTCGCTCTACCGTGAGGACGCGCGAGGTCGCTGGACGCTGAGGATCACGAACGGTGGCCGGCCCGCCAGGCTCAATTGCTTCACGCTCGACATCTCCAGGGACGTGCCGCAGGTGGTCTCCGCCCGCAAGGGCACGGTGGCGGCGACGGTGACCTACACCGAGCGCGACTTCCTCTACGAGAAGCTGCGCGTGCGGATCACCCGTGCCGGCAAAACCGCGCTCGAGTCTCCGATCGAGCGGCTCGGCTGCCCGGACTGTGCGAACGACCGCCCGTCGGCGGTAAAGATCCGCGATCTAGACGGCGGCGAGCCCGAGGTGCTCGTCGACCTCTTCTCGGGTGGGGCCCACTGCTGCTTCTTCACGCTGATACTCCGCTGGGACGACGCCGCGAAGCGCTACCGCTCGACCCTCGGCTACTGGGGTAACTACGGCTCGCGGCTGATCGATCTCGGCGGCGACGGCAAGCCGGAGTTCTCGGCCTTCGACGAGCGCTTCGTCTACGAGTTCACCGCCTACGTGTTCTCGTCCGCGCCGATCCGGATCTGGAGCTACCGGGCGCGCAAACTCGTGGACGTCACCCGCAGATTCCCGGCGCTCATCCAGAAGAGCGCGGCGACCAATCTCGGCTACTACCTGAAGGGCCGCGGCAACCCGAACACGGACGTCCGGTCGTACGTCGCCGCATACGTCGCCGACCAGTACCTGCTCAGGGATCCGGCCGAAGGGAAGCGCGTGCTCGACCTCGCCGTGAAGCGGGGCGACCTCGGCCGCGGCACCACCCGCCTTGGGCTGCCCGCCGGCAAGGCGTACGTCGCGGCGCTGATGCGGGACCTGCGCAGGTGGGGGTACATCCGCTCCTCGTGAGGCCGAGGTCGATCGACTCGCTCCTGGGCGAGACCCGGACGGGGCTCGCACGGCTGACGCCCGAGCAGGCCCGTGCCGCCTGGCAGGCGGGCGCGCTCCTCGTCGACACGCGCTCGGCCGACGAACAGCGCGAGCAGGGCGGCGTGATCCCCGGTGCGCTCCACCATCCGCTCTCTGTGGTGCTCTGGCGGCTCGACGAGCTGGCCCGGGACACCCGCGTGATCGTGATCTGCCGGCACGGCTACTCCTCGAGCTTCGCCGCCGCGCAGCTCCAGGAGCTCGGCTTCCGTGACGCGACCGACGTCGAGGGCGGCTTCGAGGCCTGGCGAACGGCTGGACTGCCGACCGAGCCCGTCTAGCGAACGGAGGCGATCAGCCGGTCGAGCGGCGTCCACAGCTGGCGGCGCGCGTCAGGCCCCCACTGGAGCGCCGAGAAGTGGTCGGCACGGAACGAACCGCGCGAACGGACGACCGCGGTGCGGACGTTCTGCGCCGGGAAGCGCGAGCGCTCCAGGCGCCGGAGCAGCTCACGGACCCCGGCCGGCGAGTCTCGGTCGGCGGCGACGAGCAGCAACCGCGTCGAGTGGGGGAGATGGGTGAAGTTGACCACCTCTTCGAGCCTCGGGTTCAGCGTGCTCGGGTAGACGCTCATCACGGCGGCGGGCTTCTGGCCGATCCGCCAAATGACCGCGGCCAGCTCGACCGCGAGTCGTCCGCCGCGCGAGTAACCGACGACGACGAGCGGCGCCTGCGGACGGCCGAGCCGCACGAGCCCCGCATGGATGCCGATCAGGGAGTGCAGGAGCGCCGGGGAGCCCGCCGGGGTCGTCTCGTAGCGGGGATAGATCACGTCGTTTCCCTGACGCACGAGGTGCTCGATCCAGGCTATGTGGTTCCACGGGTTCAGCTCGCTCTCGTCCAGGCCGTGCTCGAAGACCACGACCGCCTTCGGCGCTCCCTGTGCCTTCCAGAGCCAGTAGGCGTCGGCTCCCTTGCCGTAGGGGCCGAGCATTTTCGGCCCGGGCGCGGCCGGCAATCCGGTGGGCACGGCGAGGGCGACGACCGCGACGGCGATGGCGGCGCGCAGCATGCGAGCTATGACGTCCCCTGGAGTCGTTAGTCTGTTCCCCGCACACGGTTCAAGAGCCAGCACTGCTTTAACCCGGTCCGGTGAGGCCGGAAAGGAGTCCGAATTGACCGCTGCACACGCGCCCGCCGCCGAACGGGTCCTCCTCGACGCAGACGCGCTTGCGCGCACGCTCCATCGGATCGCCCACGAGATCATCGAGGCGAACGCCGAGCTCGAAAGCATCGCGCTCGTCGGTATCCACACGCGCGGCGTCCCACTCGCACACCGCCTCCGCCGGCTGATCGACGAATTCAGCGGCGTGGAGGTGGATCTCGGGACGATCGACATCACCTTCCACCGCGACGACCTGCACGTGCGTGCGGGCGAGGCCCCTCTGCACCCGCAGCCGCTCGTCCGCGAGACGAAGCTCGACTTCGCCCTCGAAGGGCGCACGTGCATCCTGGTCGACGACGTCCTCTACACCGGACGGACGATCCGGGCGGCGATCGAGGCGCTCTTCGACTACGGCCGTCCCGCGCGCGTCCAGCTCGCCGTCGTCGCCGACCGCGGCCACCGCGAGCTGCCGATCCGACCCGACTACGTCGGCAAGAACCTGCCCACCGCACGCGCAGAACGGGTTCAGGTCCAGCTGGTCGAGATCGACGAGGTCGACCGGGTCGTGCTGATCTCCCAGGAGGGAACGGCATGAGAGACGAAGTTGAGCGGAAACGCGACAGCAAAGCTGTCGGCGTTGGCGCGAAACGATGTCGTGACGCCGAAGGCGTCACCGTTCAACTGGTGCGTGACGACCTGCTCCCGCCGTCCGACCCGCCGCCGCGGCGCCACCTGATCTCGATCGCCGACCTCATGCGCGAGGACGTGACGCGGCTGCTCGCCACCGCCGGCAGCTTCGAGCGGTCGCTGGAGCGGGAGATGAAGAAGCTGCCGACCCTGCGCGGGCGCACGGTCGTCAACCTCTTCTTCGAGTCGTCGACCCGGACCTCGTCGAGCTTCGAGCTGGCCGCCAAGCGGCTCTCGGCCGACGTGATGTCGGTCAAGTCCAGCGGCTCGTCCGTGGAGAAGGGGGAGTCGCTCAAGGACACCGCGCTGACCCTCGCCGCGTATGACCCTGACGTGATCGTGATCAGGCACCCGCAGATCGGTGCCCCGATGCTCGTCTCCCGTCTGACCGGCGCGCACGTCGTGAACGCGGGCGACGGCATGCACCAGCATCCGACCCAGGCGCTCCTCGACCTGTACACGATCGAGCAGAACGTCGGGCCGGTCGAGGGCCTGCACGTGGCGATCGTCGGCGACGTGCTGCACTCGCGCGTCGCCCGCTCGAACATCCAGGCGCTGACCCTCATGGGCGCGCGGGTGACCCTGGTCGGCCCGCCCGCGCTGATCCCGCGCGGGATCGAGGCGATGGGCTGCGAGGTCTCGACCGACATCGCGGCGATCGGGGCCGCCGACGTCGTCTACGTCCTGCGCATGCAGCGCGAGCGCATGGAGGCCGGCGAGAACTACGTCCCCAGCCTGCGCGAGTACACCGCGCGCTGGGGCGTGACCCCGGCCCGGCTGCGCCCGGGCCAGAAGGTGATGCACCCGGGCCCGGTGAACCGTGGCGTCGAGATCGACCCGGCCGTCGCCGACTCGGTCGACGCCCTGATCGAGACCCAGGTCAGGGCGGGGCTGGTCGTGCGCATGGCTGTCCTGTACGACCTGCTCACCCACGGCCCGGTCGAGGTCAAGGCCGAGGCGACGGAGGAGGTGGCCTGATGACGGACATCCTCCACGGCCGTGAGGGTTACGACGACCTCGTCGTCCGCAGCGCCCGCGTGATCGATCCGTCCCAGGGGATCGACGACCTGCTCGACGTCCGCGTGGACAAGGGCGTGATCGCCGACATCGGCCTGAACCTCTCCCCGAACGGTCACCGGGTCGTCGAGGGCCGAGGGCTCGTCCTCGCGCCGGCGTTCGTCGACCCGCACGTCCACCTGCGCACACCCGGCCGCGAGGACGAGGAGACGATCGCCTCGGGCACGGCCGCCGCGGCCGCCGGCGGCTTCTGCGCGATCCTCGCCATGCCGAACACGGAGCCGGTCATCGACTCGGCCGCCGTGCTCGGCTCGCTGATCGAGACCGCCCGGGAGGAGGCGGAGGTGCCGGTCGGGTTCCTGGCCGCGATCACGAAGGGCCAGCGCGGGGAGGAGCTGTCCGAGATGGCCGAGCTCGCCGACGCCGGTGCCGCCGGCTTCTCCGACGACGGCGTCCCTGTGGTCGCCCCCGGCCTGATGCGGCGGGCGCTGCAGTACCACGCGATCACGGGACGGCGCGTCGCCGTCCACTGCGAGGAGCCGACCCTCTCCCGTTCCGGCCAGATGCACGAAGGGCCCGTCTCCGCAGAGCTCGGCCTCGCCGGCTACCCATCAGTGGCGGAGAGCGTGATGGTCGTCCGCGACCTCGCGCTCGCCGCCCACGAGGATCAGCCGATCCACCTGCTGCATCTCTCCGCACGCGAGTCGGTGGACGAGCTCCGGCGCGCGCAGGCGGCGGGAGTGCGGGCGACCGGCGAGGCGACCCCCCACCACCTGGTGCTGACGGACGACGCCGTGCGGGTGCTCGACCCGAACCTGAAGATGAACCCACCGTTGCGGGGAGGCGACGACCGCTCTGCGCTCGTCGCGGCGGTCAGAGACGGAACGATCTCGGTGATCGCCACCGACCACGCGCCGCACGCCGCCCACGAGAAGGATGTGCCGTTCGAGGAGGCGCCGTTCGGCGTGACCGGCCTGGAGACCGCCTTCGCCGTCCTGTACACCCACCTGGTCGGGCCTGGGCTGCTGACGCTGCCGACGCTGCTCGAGCGCATGTCGGCGGGGCCGGCCCGCGCGTACGGGCTCGAGCCGCCGAGGATCGAGCAGGGCGCACCGGCCAATCTCGTCCTGCTCGACCCGGATACCGCCTGGCGCGTGGGCGAGGGCGGCTTCCGGTCGCGCTCGAGGAACTCGTGGCTGCTGGGCGAGACCCTACGAGGGAGGGTGCGGCTGACCGTCGCCGCCGGCCGGATCGCGTTTGCCGCATGACCGGCTACCTCGTCCTGGAGGACGGAACCGTCTTCGGCGGGCGGTCGGTCGCGGCGGAAGGGCCGGCGTTCGGCGAGGCGGTCTTCACCACCTCGATGAGCGGTTACCAGGAGACGGTCACCGACCCGAGCTATGCAGGCCAGATCGTCTGCTTCACGGCGCCGATGGTGGGCAACTACGGCGTCGCCGACGAGCGCTCCCAGTCCGGCGCCGTGCACGCGACAGCGGTGGTGATGCGCGAGGTCGGTGGCTCGGAATGGACCGACTGGCTGCGCGCCCTCGGCGTCGTCGCAGTGGCGGGAGTCGACACGCGCTCGCTCGTCCTGCGCCTGCGCGACCGCGGCGCCATGAGGGCGGCGGCGGTGGCCGGCGACCGGCCCGTCGCCGAGGTGCTGGCCGAGGTCCGGGCGCTGCCGTCGATGGAGGGCGCCGCCCTCGTAGCCGGCGTCTCGCCGCGCGAGCCGTACACGTTCGCCGGCGAGGGGAACGTCCGGGTCGCGGTGGTCGACTACGGGATCAAGCGCTCGATCCTGCGCCTGCTGGAGCAGGCGGGCGCGGCGGTCGACGTCTATCCGCACGACGTGGACGCCGACACGCTCGCCGGCTACGACGGCGTGCTGCTCGGCAACGGCCCGGGCGACCCGGCCCCGCTCGTCGGCGAGACGCGCACCGTCCAGGCCCTTCTCGGTCGCGCCCCGGTGCTCGGCGTCTGCCTCGGCCACCAGCTGCTCGCGCTCGCCACCGGTCACGACACCTTCAAGCTTCCCTTCGGCCACCGCGGCGCGAACCATCCAGTCGTCGACCACGCGACCCGCCGCGTGCTGGTCACCTCCCAGAACCACGGCTTCGCGGTCGCTCCGGGCGACGGGGAGGGCGTGACGCACACTTCCCTGTACGACGGTACCGTCGAGGGGCTCCACTACCCCGAGCTACGGGCGCGGTCCGCCCAGTTCCACCCCGAGGCGAGCCCGGGCCCGCACGACGGCGCGCCGATCATCGCGGAGTGGGTCGAGGAGCTGCGCGCCGTTGCCTAGGCGCGACGACCTCGAGTCGATCTGCCTGATCGGCTCGGGCCCGATCGTGATCGGCCAGGCCTGCGAGTTCGACTACGCCGGCTGCCAGGCCCTGAAGGTGCTGCGCGAGGACGGCTTCCGCACGGTGGTCGTCAACTCGAACCCGGCGACGATCATGACCGACCCGGGCTTCGCCGACCGCACCTACCTGGAGCCCCTCGACCTCGCCGGCGTCGCCGATGTGCTCGAGCGCGAGCGGCCCGACGCGCTGCTTCCGACCATGGGCGGTCAGACCGCGCTCAACCTGTCGTTGCAGCTGGTCGAGGCCGGCGTGCTCGACGCGCTCGGCGTCGAGCTGATCGGCGCCGGCCTGGACGCGATCAGGCGTGCCGAGGATCGCGAGCTCTTCCGCGAGGCCGTGCGTGGCGTCGGTCTGAACGTGCCGACCTCGAAGATCGTCACGTCGCTGGGGGACTTGAGCGACGTCGCGCTCCCCGCAGTCGTTCGGCCCGCCTTCACTCTGGGCGGCCACGGGGGCGGGTTTGCCTCGACCGAGGCCGAGCTCCACCGCCAGGCGGGGGTCGGCCTATCCGAGAGCCCGATCGGCCAGGTGCTGGTCGAGGAGTCGGTGCGCGGCTGGGACGAGTTCGAGCTCGAGGTCGTGCGGGACAAGCGCGACAACGTCGTGATCGTCTGCTCGATCGAGAACCTCGACCCGATGGGCGTGCACACCGGCGACTCGGTGACGGTCGCACCGCAGATGACCCTTTCCGACGAGGCGTATCAGGAGCTGCGGGACGCCGCCGCTGCGGTCATCCGCGCGGTCGGCGTGGAGACCGGCGGCTCGAACATCCAGTTCGCCCGTGAGCGCGAGACCGGCGAGCTCCGGGTGATCGAGATGAACCCGCGCGTCTCCCGCTCGTCGGCGCTCGCGTCCAAGGCGACCGGCTACCCGATCGCGAAGGTGGCGGCCAAGCTGGCGGTCGGCTACACGCTCGACGAGATCCCGAACGATCTGACCAAGACGACTCCGGCCAGTTTCGAGCCGACGCTCGACTACGTCGTGGTCAAGTTCCCACGCTTCGCGTTCGAGAAGTTCCCGGGCGCCGACCGCACGCTCGGCACGCAGATGAAGTCGGTCGGCGAGGCGATGGGCATCGGGCGGACGTTCCGCGAGGCCTTCTGGAAGGCGTTCCGCTCGCGTGAGCTGGACGCCGGTGCGGTCACTCCCTGGGACGCGCTGGACGACCTGCCCGACGGGATTCATCCGTGGTTCCGGGCAGAGGTGGAGCGGCTGGCCGCGGAGGGGCCGCCGACCGGCAGGCGCGCCTACCGGCGGGTCGATTCGTGCGCCGGCGAGGTCGCAGCCGAGTCGAACTACTACTACTCGACCTTCGGCGAGGCAGACGAGGCGCCGCCGGCCGGAGACAAGCCGCGCGTGGTGATCATCGGCTCGGGCCCGAACCGGATCGGACAGGGGATCGAGTTCGACTACTGCTGCGTCCACGCCGCACAGAGCTTCCGGGCGCTGGGCTACGAGGCGGTGATGGTCAACTGCAACCCCGAGACCGTCTCGACCGACTACGACACCTCCGACCGCCTGTACTTCGAGCCGCTCGGAACGGAGGAGGTGCTCGCCGTCTGCGAGCGCGAGCAGCCCGAGGGCGTGGTCATCCAGTTCGGCGGGCAGACGCCGCTGAAGCTGGCGCGGGCGATCGAGGCCGGTGGTTTCCGGATCCTCGGGACCCCGTACGACGCGATCGACCTCGCCGAGGACCGGGAGCGCTTCGGCGAGCTGCTCTCGGGGCTGGGGATCCGATGTCCGGAGTGGGGGATTGCCGCCAGCGGCCGTGAGGCGGCGGAGATCGCGCACCGGATCGGATACCCCGTGCTCGTCCGCCCCTCGTACGTGCTCGGGGGTCGAGCGATGCGCGTCTGCTACCGCGGGAACGAGGTCGTGCAGGCGTTCCACAAGGAGCTCATGGCTGGAAGCGCCGGCGGCCAAGCCGCCGGCGCCCTGCCGGAAACCGGGCCTGCCTCCGGCGGGCCTCTGGGCGGCAAGGTGCTCGTCGACCGCTTCCTCGAGAACGCGGTCGAGATCGACGTGGATGCGCTCTGCGACGGCGAGGAGACGTATGTCGCGGCGGTGATGCAGCACGTCGAGGAGGCCGGCGTCCACTCGGGTGACTCGGCGTGCGTGCTCCCGGCGCCTTCGCTCGACGTCGCGACCGCACGCGAGGTCGAGAGCGTGGTCCGCAGGCTCGCGCCTGCGCTCGGGACGATCGGCCTGATCAACGTCCAGCTCGCCGTCGCCGAGGACGCGGTCTACGTCCTCGAGGCGAACCCACGGGCGTCGCGGACGGTCCCGTTCGCGTCGAAGGCGACCGGACTGCGGCTCGTCGAGGCCGCCTGCCGCCTGGCCTCCGGAGCGAAGCTAGGTGAGCTCGGCCTGCCGGCCGAGCGGCCCCCGAAGCAGGTTTCGGTGAAGGCGGCGGTGCTGCCGTTCTCGCGCTTTCCCGGGAGCGATCCGGTGCTCGGCCCGGAGATGCGCTCGACCGGCGAGGTGATGGCCTCGGCGTCCGACCTCCCGACCGCGTTCGCGAAGGCCGAGCGCGCGGCCGGCCGGCCGCTGCCCACGACCGGGACGGCGTTCCTGTCGGTCCGGGACGACGACAAGGCGGCGCTGCGCCCGGTGGCGGCGGCCCTCGCCGGGCTCGGGTTCAAGCTGGTGGCGACCGAGGGAACCGCCCGTGAGCTGCGGGAGGCGGGCCTCGAGGTCGAGCAGGTGGCGAAGGTCGCCGAGGGCGGAGAGGCGACGGTCGTCGACCTCGTCCGCCGCGGTCGATGCGATCTGGTCGTCAACACGCCCTTCGGCGGCTCGCTGCAGCGCACCGACGGCTACCGGATCCGCGAGGCCGCTCTCGTCGCACGGATCCCTTGCATCACCACGATCTCCGGGGCCGCGGCCGCGGTGCACGCGATCGCGAACGCCAGGACGGAGCTCGCCCTGTCGCTCCAGGAACGCATCGAAGTTGAGACGCGCGCGGTCAACGGTTCGTAGCAACGAGGCGGTCGGCCCCTACAGCCTCCTCAGGCTCGAGCGGGGACCGCTCGACCCTGGTGGCCCGGGACAGTTCTTCATGCTGGAGGCACCGGGCCGGCTCTTGCCCCGGCCGATGAGCCTCTGCCTCGCCCCGGCGGGGGAGCTGGCGTTCCTGGTCGACCCGATCGGCCCCGGCACGCTGGCGCTCGCCTCGCTGGAGCCCGGCGACGCGATCCACGTCCTCGGGCCGCTCGGCAACGGCTTCCGGCTCGACGTCGAGCGGCCGCTCCTCGTCGGCGGCGGCATCGGGATCGCGCCGCTGCCGTACCTCTCCGGCCGGCTCGGCTCGCCGCCCGCCGTCCTTGGCTTCCGGTCGGAGTGGCACGCGCAGGCGGCCGCGCTGGTGCCGAACGCCGAAGTGGCAATCGA
Source organism: uncultured Actinomycetes bacterium (assembly GCA_963775695.1). Lineage (GTDB taxonomy): Bacteria > Actinomycetota > Thermoleophilia > Gaiellales > Gaiellaceae > DATBLE01. The sequence continues at coordinate 62,232 of CAVZJU010000004.1, forward strand.
CCCGACCCTCGTCACCGATCTGCTGAGGGAGCGGCTTCAGCCTGCCCCCGCCGTTCTCGCCTGCGGCCCCGAGCCGATGCTCGAGGCCGTGCGCGAGCTCTGCCCTGATGCCCAGCTCGCGTGGGAGGCGCCGATGGCCTGCGGCTACGGCGCCTGCTACGGCTGCGCCTTCGAGATCGACGGCGAGTGGGAACGCCTGTGCGTGAAAGGCCCGGTGCTACGTGCTGCTTAACGCTTCGGGCTGTCTCGACGCGCTGACCGCTCCGGAAACGGCGAGGGCCCTCGATGCATTCGTCACGAAGACGGTGACGCCGCTCCCGCGTGGCGGCAACGATCCCGCGCGCATCGCCGAGACCGACGTCGGGATGCTCAACTCGATCGGTCTCGCCAACCCCGGCAGAGAGGCGTTTCTGACCGAGACGCTGCCCCGCCTCCGGGAGCTGGGCATCCTCCTCTGGGTCTCGGTCGGCGGCTTCAGCGCGGAGGAGTACGCCGAAACGTGCGTTCGGCTCGCCGACGTGACGATCGAGCTGAATCTGTCGTGCCCCAACGTCGACGAGGCGCCGGAGTCCGCCGCGGAGATCGTCGCCGCCTGCCGAGCGGCGACCGTGCTGCCGCTGTACGCGAAGCTCTCGCCGGCGAGCTGGGACCTCGGCGAGCTCGCCCGCGCGGTCGAGGCGGCCGGGGCCGACGGCATCTCCGTGGTGAACACCATGCGGGGCATGAAGCTGGACGCGGAGCTCCGTCCGGTGCTCGCGACGCACACTGGTGGGCTCTCCGGGCCGGCGCTCAAGCCGGTCGCGCTCGCCGCCGTCCACGCCTGCTACCGGGCGACCACGTTGCCGATCGTGGGGATGGGCGGGGTGGCGTCGGGGCGCGATGCGCTCGAGCTCCACGCCGCCGGCGCGAGGGCGGTCGCGCTCGGGACGGTCCTGTTCTCCGACCCGCTTGCTCCCGCCCGGATCCGCCAGGAATTGTCGGCAGAGCTGGCAACGCTCGGGCTGTCGTCGGTCGAGCAGGCGTGCGGGATTGCCCACGCCGGAGCGTTGCCAGCAAGCAAACACCTCGACGTCGGGTCGAGAGTTTTCTAGAAAGACCTGCAAATCTGCCTATTCGAACCCGGTTGACCGGCCGGTGCAAGCTGTTAGACTCGCACACTCGAATGCCGACGAAGACTCAGGCAACGGCGCCGGTACGCTCTCTCGATCAGCGCATGGAGGCTCTCGCCAGGGCCAATGACATCCGCGTCCGCCGGGCGCAGCTGAAGAAGGACCTCAAGAACGGCAAGGTCCAGATCGACGAGATCCTCGACGACCCGCCGGAGTACGTCTCCACGGCGAAGGTGTTCGACATGCTGATGGCGGTCCCGAAGTTCGGCCGTGTGAAGGCGGCCCGCTTCCTGAACCAGTGCCGCATCAGCCAGTCGAAGACCGTCGGCGGGCTGTCCGACCGCCAGCGCGCCGAGCTGATTGGGCTCTTCCACCGGAACCACTGACGGCTCGCCCGTCTTCGTGATCACCGGCCCCTCGGGAGCCGGCAAGGGGACCCTGATCAAGGCGCTGCTCGCGCGGGTGGCGGACCTCGAGGTGGCGGTCTCGGCGACGACCAGGCACCGGCGCCGCGGCGAGGAGGACGGCCGGGAGTACTGGTTCCTGTCCGACGCCGAGTTCGTCCGCCGGGTCCATGACGGCGACTTCCTGGAGCACGTCACGTACGTCTCCGGGAAGCGCTACGGGACGCTGCGCTCGGAGGTCGAGCGGATCGCCGGCGGAGGCAAGATCCCCGTGCTGGAGCTGGAAACGGAGGGAGCGCTGAACGTCAAGGACGACGTGCCCGGAGCGGTGACCGTCTTCATCACCGCGCCGATCCCCGAACTGGAGCGCCGTTTGCGCGAGCGGGCGAGCGAGAGCGAGGGCGAAATCGGGGAGCGGATCGGGCTGGCGCGGAAACAGCTTGCCCAGGCGGAACAGTTCGACCATGTGGTCGTGAACGACGACCTCGAGCGCGCGACGAGGGAGCTGGAGGAGGTTGTCCGGCGAGAGCTGGCAACCGCGGGTACCATGAGCCGGCCGTGATCCATCCCAGAATCGATGAGCTGCTCGACCAGGTGGACTCGCGCTACGCGCTGGTCATCGTCGCCGCGAAGCGTGCCAGGCAGATCAACAACTACCACCACCAGCTCGGTGAAGGCACCTTCGACGAGTTTCCCCCTCTCGTCGAGTCCCGCTCGAAGAACTACTTGACCATGGCCCTCGAAGAGACCGCCGAGGGCAAGATCAAGTACACGTACAAGAACTAGGGCGCTCTGCCATGGCCCGGCGGGTCCTCCTCGGAGTGACCGGCGGCATCGCCGCCTACAAGGCGTGCGAGCTCTGCCGACTCTTCGTCCAGGCGGGACAGGAGGTGACGCCGGTCCTGACCGCCGAGGCCGAGGGCTTCGTCACGGCCCGCACCTTCGAGGCGCTCGCCCGGCGCGAGCAACCGCGCGAGCTCTATCCGCATCTGGTCGACGCCGACCTGCTGGTGATCGCGCCGCTTTCTGCGAACACGCTCGCGAAGCTGGCGCACGGACTGGCGGACAACGTGCTCACGCAGCTCGCGCTCGCCTTCCGGGGGCCGCTTCTGGCGGCGCCGGCGATGAACGTCCGCATGTGGGAGCACCCGGCCACGCAGGCGAACGTCGCGACGCTGAAGGAGCGCGGAGTGGATGTCATCGGCCCCGAGGAGGGCGAGCTCGCCGAGGGCGAGAGCGGCCTCGGCCGGATGAGCGAGCCGGAGGCGATCTTCGCCCGCGCGCGGCAGCTGCTCGGCGAGACCGACACCCTTGCCGGCAGGACCGTGCTCGTCAGCGCCGGCGGCACGCGCGAGCCGCTCGACGCGGTGCGGTTCGTCGGCAACCGCTCGTCGGGCCGGATGGGCGTGGCGCTGGCCGAGGAGGCCCGTCGCCGAGGGGCGCGGGTGACGCTGCTGGCCGCGAACCTGGCGGTGCCCGCGCCGGGCGGCGTGGAGGTGATCGAGACGCCGACGGCGGCCGATCTCGCCCGGGAGGCGAAGGTGCGCGCACCAGCCGACGTCGTGCTGATGGCCGCCGCGGTCGCCGATTACGCGCCCGAGCCACAGGCCGGGAAGCGTCCGAAGACGGGCGAGACCTGGGAGCTCCGGCTCGAGCCGACCGAGGACGTGCTCGCCGGTCTGGGAGCCGCGAAGAACGGCTCGGTGCTGGTCGGCTTCGGGGCGGAGGTGGGCGAGGCCGGCCTGGAGCGCAAGCGCAGGATGCTGGCCGAGAAGCACCTCGACCTCGTCGTCTTCAACGACGTCTCGCACGCCGACATCGGCTTCGACTCGCCCGACAACGCGGTCACGCTGATCACCGCCGCCGGCGAGCGGAGGGTGGCGAAGGCTCCGAAGGAGCGGATCGCCGCCGCGATCCTGGACGAGGTCGAGAAGCTCCTGCGCTGACCCTCCTTCCGCCGGGCCATCCCTTTATGCTCGCGCTCGTGAGCACTGGGACGAGCGTGGAGCCGAGGGAGGAGCATGTCTGGTTCCTCGGTCGTGCCGCGGGACGTCCCCCACACGTTTCGCGTCGACAGCGAGACGGCACATGGTCGCCGTGTACACATCGGCAGGGCCGGAGCACTGCTTCCGGAACGCTGGCCTGCCGGCCGCCGCGCCGACGCTTCCGCCGCCCGACGCTCCGAGTCGCACGCTCGAGGAAATCGAGGCGGCGATGGCGGCGCACGGGCACCACAACGTCGGCCCACCTCTCGGACCGGACGACTGACCTTCTCAGGCGGGCGGGAGCCTGAACCCGCCCGCTTCCTCGAGCCGGCGGATGCGATCCTCGAGCGGCGGGTGCGTGTCGAACAGGCCCCTGAACGCGGTGCTGACGCCGGTGGCCTGGTTCTGCGGATTCTCGATGTAGAGGTGGGCGACGGCGCGGCTCGCGTGCCGGGTCGAGGTCGTGTCGATCAGCAGCTTGCGCAGCGCGAGCGCGATCCCCTCGCCGTCGCCGGTGATCTCGGCGGCAGATGCGTCCGCCAGGTACTCCCGGCGGCGCGAGATGCAGAGCTGGATCAGCACCGCGGCGATCGGCGCGATCACGAGCGCAGCGATCCCGAGCGCGAAAGCGATCAGGCCCGCGCTGCCGCCGTTCCTGCGGCCGCCGCCGAAGAACGAGATCCGGAGCAAGAAGTCCGAGAGCAGCGCGACGACGCCGACGAGAACCGCGACCAGCGTCATCAGCCGGACGTCGTGGTTGCGGACGTGCGAGATCTCGTGGGCGATCACGCCTTCGAGTTCCCGCTCGTCCATCAGGTTCAAGAGGCCCGTGGTGACGCAGACGTACGCCTTGTCGGGGCTGCGGCCGGCAGCAAAGGCGTTCGGGGCGGGGTCGTCGACGACGTAGATCGGCGGTGGCTGGGGGAGGCCGGCGGCGATCGCGACGGTCTCGACCACGTGGTAGAGGCGTGGGTACTGCGCCTTGTCGGCCGGCTGCGCTCCGGTGGCACCTGCGACGATCCCTCCCGCTGCGAGCCAGCTGAAAATCCCGTAGACGATCCCGACGACGCCGACGACGACCAGCAGCGACGGCTGGAAGGCGTAGCCCAGAATCGCTGCCAGCAGGCCGACCATCAGCGCGAAGAGAACGAGGAGCCAGAGCGTGCGCCAGCGGTTCGCGCGGATCTGCTGCTGGAGCGTCATGGCTTGTTGTCGAAGGTGACGACCGGAGCGTCCCGACCCTCGTCGGTGCCGAAGAACTCGCGCTCGTGGAAACCGAACGGCTTTGCGATCAGCACCGCCGGGAAGGTCTGCCTCGCGTTGTGGTACGCGTACACCGTCTGGTTGTAGTAGCGGCGAGCCGCGGCGAGCTTGTCCTCGATGTCGGAGAGCTCCTGTTGGAGGGCGAGGAAGTTCTCGGACGCCCGCAGCTGCGGATAGGCCTCGGAGACGGCGATCAGCCGATTGAGCGCGCCGCCGAGGTGCTCGTTCGCCTCCGCCGTCGCGGCTGGGCCTGGCGCCCGCTCGGCTGCGGCACGGGCCTCCGTCACCTCCTCGAACGTCTCGCGTTCGTGGGCGGCATAGCCCTTCACCGCCTCGACCAGGTTCGGGACGAGGTCGTATCGCCGCCTGAGCTGCACGTCGATGTTCGCCCAGCCCGTCTCGGTCTCGTTCCGCAGCCGCACCAGGCGGTTGTACGTGTAGACGAGGTAGAGGACGAGCAGGACGACCACCGCGGCGACGACGATCGCGACCCACACGCTGGTCGATACTAGATCGCGTGGAAGCCGTCGTGATGGCCGCAGGCGAGGGGCGTCGGCTCCGGCCGCTGACCGAGCGCTACGCGAAGCCGGTGCTGCCGATCGACGGGCGGCCTGTGATCGTGACGTTGCTGCACGAGTTCCGTGCCGCCGGATTCGGGCGGGTGACCGTGATCACCGGACATCTGGCCGAGCAGGTCGAGCGGCTGCTCGACGGGTTCCCGCTCGAGCTGCGGTTCGTGCGCCAGCCCGAGCCACTCGGCTCGGCGGATGCCGTCCGGCGCGGCCTGGAGGCGCTCCCGGCGGTTGTCGTCGCGGCCGACACGGTCTTCACGCCGGGCGACCTGGGGCGCTTCGCCTCCGTCGACGGCCACGCGATCGCCGCCCGGCGCGACCCCCCGCCCTCGCCGCCGCACCGCTACGCGCTCGGCGTCGAGGACGGGCACGTGACGAGAGTGCTCGACCGAGACCCTGCGAATCCGTTCGCCTCGGCGCCGCTGTGGCGGCTCGGCGAGTCGTTCGACTCGTCGATTCTGGACGAGCTCGAAGGTCCGCCATTCGAGCTGGCGCAGGCGTTCCAGCGCCTGGTCGACGCGGGCGAGACCGTCCACGGCGTCGAGATCGGCCCGACCCGGGACTTGACGCATCCGCTTGACTGTCTGGAGCAGAACTTCACGTATCTGCGGTATTTGCTGCAAGTCTCACCGGGCACAGCCCGCTGAGACGGACAATCTTGGCACTGTGAGCGAGGTCTACGACTACTTCCAGCAGGGCAAGCGGCATCTGAAGAAGGGCATGGCCGCCCAGGCGACCGTGCCGCTCGAGAAGGCGAAGCGCCGCGAGCCGAACAAGGCGTCGATCCGCGAGTCGCTCGGCATCGCCTACTTCCGGATCGGCCGCTACGACGAGGCTGCTCTCGAGTTCCGGGCGATGCTGGAACTCTCGCCGGCCGACGACTACGCGCACTACGCCCTCGGCCGCTGCCTCGAGAAGCAGGGGCATACGGCAGAGGCGAACGGCCACTACAAGCTCGCGCGCTCGCTGCGGCCGGGCTCGAAGCAGTACGCGGCTCGCGTCATGGAGCTCGAAGGGTCAGACCCGAAAGCGGTCTGACCCGCGCTCGGCGCGCCCGGTCTTCGGGCAGTTCTCTCCGCAACACGGTCCCCGGCGGATGGAATGATCACGCCGTGAAGGCGGTCGTCCAGCGGGTCGCGCGGGCGCGCGTCATCCCGGGCGGCGAGATCGGCGCCGGCCTGTGCCTTCTCCTCGGCGTCGCGCGCGGGGACGCCGCCGTTGACGCGGAGCGGCTTGCGGGCAAGGTCGCCCGGCTGCGGATCTTCCAGAACGGCGAGGGCAAATTCGACCGCTCGCTCCTCGACACCGGCGGCGCGGCACTCGTCGTCTCGCAGTTCACACTGCTCGCCGACACCGCAAAGGGAAACCGGCCGAGCTTTTCCGGCGCCGCGCCGCCCGAAGAGGCAGAACCGCTCTACCAGGTGTTCTGCGCGGCTCTCGACGAGCTGGGCATCGAGGTGGCGACGGGCGTCTTCGGCGCCCGCATGGAGCTCGAACTGGTCAACGACGGCCCCGTTACGATCATTCTCGTGTCCTAGTGTCGATTTCGGCGGGCTCGATCGTCTCCTCGTCGACCGATGAGTTTCCGCGAGCCGCGGAGTCTGATACGCCATAGAGAGCTCTCGACCCGGAGGTGAGGCAATGGCACGGACGGTTGTTCTGGTCGGAACTCGGAAGGGGTGCTTCCTGCTCGAAAGCGACGAGGCCCGAAGCGACTGGGAGCTGCGCGGGCCGTTCTGCGAAGGGTGGCCCGTCTACCACGCCGTCCACGACCCGGCCAGCAGGTCGATCTACGCGGCCGCGGCGAGCGAATGGCACGGCTCGGCGATCTGGCGCAGCCCCGACCTCGGCAAGACGTGGGAGCATTCGAGCGAGGGCCTGGCCTACGAGGCCGAGGGCGAAAAGAAGATGTCGAAGGTCTCGAACCTGGCCGTGAAGAACGGCCGCATCCTCGTCGGTGTGGAGATGCCCGGGATCTTCGAGAGCACGGACGGCGGCAACACCTTCTCGCTCCTGACCACGCTCGCCGGACAGCCGGGGAGCGAGGGCTGGGACGACCCTGCGAACCAGCCGCCCGGCCACCTCGGTATCTCCGCGATCATGTTCGACCCCGAGCAGGAGTCGCGCTTCTGGGCGATCGTGCAGGGCGTCGGGCTGTTCGAGACCCAGGACGACGCGAAGACGTGGGCTCCCCGCAACAAGGGGCTGCGTGCCGACTGGCCGCGTGAGCACGAGGACGTCGGCTTCTGCGTCCACAAGCTCACCCGTTCGACGGTCGACGGAGACCGCATGTACCAGCAGAACCACGTCGGCATGCATCGCAGCGACGACTGCGGCCACACGTGGACCGAGATCACCGAGGGGCTCCCGACCGAGTTCGGCTTCGCCGCGGCGACGCATCCGCACGACCGCGAGACGTTCTACGTGATCCCGCTCGACCCGGGCCACGGCCGCACCATGCCGGAAGGGCATGCGTCGGTATGGCGGACACGGAACGCAGGGGAGAGCTGGGACCGCCTCGACAAGGGACTGCCCGCCGAGAATGCGTGGGTCGGCGTCCTGCGCGAGGGGATGGCGATCGACACGCACGACTCGCCGGGGCTCTACTTCGGCACCAGCACGGGCCAGGTCTTCGCCAGCGCAGACGAGGGCGAGAGCTGGAGCGAGATCGCGAGCTACCTGCCGGCGATCTCCTCGGTCGAGGTCGCGATCGTCGACTAGCGATGGCCGAGATCTACCTGCCGTCGACGCTGCCGCCGCTCTTCCCCGGCCTGCCGCGCCGTCTCGAGCTCGAGGCGGCGAGCGTGGACGACGTGGTCGCGCAGCTCGACGCGTCCTGGCCGGGCCTGCGCGACCGCCTGTGCGAGCCCGGCCCGGCGATCCGGCCGCACATCCACTTCTACGTCGACCGGGAACGGGCCGCGCTCGACACGCCGCTCGAGCCGCGCTCCCGGGTCGACGTGATCGCCGCGATCAGCGGCGGCTGAGACGCTCGCCCTGCTCGCTTCGTGGGGGAACCCCTGGTTCCCCCACGGGCCCCTCCTTGCGGGCCGTGTCTCGGGACCTCCGGTTGCGGAGCCGGAGTAGCGCTTCTCGCACCGCATCTGCGCGCACCCCAGAGCCTCTCCTGCCACGGCCGCCAGGTCGGCCGCGGCGGCGGATTGCAGGCTCGAGCTCGGCCCGGTTGCTATCCTGCTGACACCACATTTCACCGGCTTGGCGAAATGGGCGCGCGGCGCCCATTTCTTGTGTAGGAGGTCGTTTGGCAGCAGTCCACGAGAGGGAGCGAGAGCTGACGAGAGAGGTGACACAGACCGTGGAACAGGGCCTTCCGGGCGTCGAGGTGCTCGCCGTCGAGCTCTCCGGACGCGAGCGGTTCACGGTCTACATCGACCATGCCGCGGGCGTCGACCACGCGCTCTGCGAGCGGGTCACCAACCTGCTTCGCGGCTACCTGGACCGGTACACCGTCGACGTTTCCTCGCCCGGGCTCGAGCGGCCCCTGCGCACGCCCGCGCACTTTCGCAGCGCGATCGGGAGGAAGGTCGCCGTGCGGACGGAGCACGAGCTGGGAGGCAGGAAGAAGTTCCGCGGCACCGTCGCCGCGGCGGAGAGCGCAGACCTGGCGCTCGAAGTCGCCGGCGGCGAGCGCGTGAAGATCCCGTACGGCGAGATCGTGCGGGGGAACCTCGTCGACGAAGGGCAATGACGTCGGAAGGACTGTGACTGAGATGAGCAGAGAGATCATCGAAGCGGTCAGGACGATCGAGAAGGAGAAGGGGATCGAGGAGGACACTCTGATCCACGCGCTCGAGGACGCCCTGCAGGCCGCCTACAAGAAGACCCCGGGCTCGTCGCGGCACGCGAGCGTCGAGCTCGACCCCGAAAGCGGCGACTTCCGCGTCTACGCGATCGAGCTGCCGAAAGACATCGAGGAGCGCCTGATCGAGGAGGCGCGCGAGCGGGCGATCACCGAGCTCGAGGAGCAGGAGGTCGAGACGGGCGAGCACTCGCACGTGCTCGTCTCCGACGACGACCTCCAGATCGACTGGTCCGACGTCGACCCGTCGCTGGTCGAGCGCACCGACGTGACGCCCGAGAACTTCGGTCGCATCGCGGCGCAGACCGCGAAGCAGGTGATCCTCCAGCGGATCCGCGAGGCCGAGCGCGAGATGATGTACGAGGAGTACATCGACCGCGTCAGCGAGGTCGTCACGGGGATCGTGCAGCAGGCCGGAGACCGCAACAACGTCCTCGTCGACCTCGGCAAGGTGGAGGCGCTCCTTCCCCGTTCCGAGCAGGTCGACGGCGAACGCTACGAGCAGGGATCGCGCATCAAGGCCGTGATCACCGAGGTTCGCTCAGGCACGAAGGGGCCGCAGGTGATCCTGTCGCGCCGCGATCCGGAGCTGATCCGCACACTGTTCGAGCTCGAGGTGCCCGAGATCGCCGACGGCCTCGTCGACATCAAGGGCGTCGCCCGCGAGCCCGGCTACCGGTCGAAGATCGCGGTCGAGTCGCACGCGCAGGGCGTCGACCCGGTCGGCGCCTGCGTCGGCCCGCGAGGCTCGCGGGTGCGCATGGTCGTCTCGGAGCTCCGCGGCGAGAAGATCGACATCATCCCGTGGAACCCGGAGCCCGCTCGATTCGTCGCGAAAGCGCTGTCACCGGCCCGGGTCCGCGAGGTCTACATCGACGACGAGACGCGCGAGGCGACGGTGATCGTCCCGGACGACCAGCTCGCGCTGGCGATCGGCAAGGAAGGCTTGAACGCCCGCCTGGCCGCGCGCTTGACCGGCTGGAAGGTCGACATCCAGTCCGACACCGAGTTCGCGCAGGCGGAGGCCGAGGCGGCGTTCGCCGGCGCCGACGGCGACGACTTCACCGGGCGCTGCGTCGCGATCCTGTCCACCGGCAAGCGCTGCCCGAACGCGGCCCTTCCGGGCTCGCGCTTCTGCGGTGTCCAGGCGCATCAGGAGCTCGCGAAGCGCGACGAGGCCGGAGAAGACCTCGGCGACCTGATCGTCAAGCCCGGCGTCGTCGAGGCGGAGGACGAAGGAGACGACGCGACCGAAGACGCCGCCGCCGCCGTGGCCGCGTCCCAGGACGAGGCCGAGGCCAGCCCTGCGGGGACTGTCTCCGAGGGAGCCGCCGAGACCCCGGTGGCGGTCTCGGAGGAGGCCGAATCCGCGACGTGAGCGAGCCGATCAGGACCTGTGCCGGCTGCGGGCGGAAGGCCCCGCAGTCGGAGCTCCGACGCTTCGTCGCGAAGGACGGGCAGCTGACACTCGGCCGGACCGAGCCCGGCCGCGGCGTCTACACGTGCCGGCGCCTCGCGTGCTTCGAGCGGGCGGCCGAGAAGCGAGCTTTCGCGCGCGTTCTGCGCCGTCCCGTGCGGGTCGAATCGTCGCTTTCTGCGCTCTACACTGCCCACATGGCTGGAGGGGCCAATGGCTGACGGCCCGAAGCGACCGATCAGGCCGCGGCAGGGCGGCGGCCCCGGGCGCAGGCGCCGTGTCGTGATCGACACCGGTGCGGCTCGCCCGCGCGACGACCGCCGTGCACGCGACCAGCGGGCAGCGGCGCCGCCGAAACAGCCGCGCGAGGTCGTCCAGCCGACCGGCCCGGTCAGCCTCGAGTCGGGGCTCACCGTTCGCGACTTCTCCCAGGCGCTCGGAGTCGGGATGCAGGACATCATCAAGATCCTGATGGGCCTCGGCGCCCTGAAGACCGCGACCCAGTCGCTGACGGACGACGAGGTCGAGCTGCTCGCCTCCGAGCTCAAGCGCGAAGTGACGATCAAGCATGCCGGCGACGAGGAAGTCGAGCCCGAGATCGTCGAGGACGACCCCGAGGATCTCGTCCCGCGGCCGCCTGTGGTCACGATCATGGGTCACGTCGACCACGGCAAGACGACGCTGCTGGACGCCATCCGCAACGCCAAGGTGGTCGAGACCGAGGCGGGCGGCATCACCCAGCACATCGGTGCGTACCAGGTGCCTGTCGACGGCCGGAGGGTCACGTTCCTGGACACACCCGGCCACGAGGCGTTCACGGCCATGCGCGCGCGCGGTGCGAAGGTGACCGACATCGCCGTCCTGGTGGTGGCCGCCGACGACGGCGTGATGCCCCAGACCAGGGAGTCGATCGCGCACGCCCGGGCGGCCGAGGTGCCGATCGTCGTCGCGGTGAACAAGATCGACCTGCCGGACGCCAATCCCGAGCGGGTGCTGGGGGATCTCGCCGCCGAAGGGCTCCAGCCCGAGGAGTGGGGCGGGGACACGCAGGTCGCGCGGGTCTCCGCGCGGGAGCAGACCGGTCTCGACGAGCTGCTCGGCAAGGTTCTGCTGGTCGCCGATGCCGAGCTCGAGCTGCAGGCCAATCCCAACACGGACGCGTCGGGGCCGATCATCGAGTCGCGGCTCGACGTCGGCCGCGGCCCGGTCGCGACGATGCTCGTCCAGCGCGGGACACTGAAGGTGGGCGACGCCGTCGTCGCCGGCGACGCCTGGGGCAAGGTCCGGGCGCTCCACAACTACAAGGGCGAGAAGCAGAAGGAGGCGAAGCCGGGGGATCCGGTCGAGATCCTCGGCTTCGACAAGCCGCCGCCGGCCGGCGAGCTGGCCCGGGTGGTCGAGAACGACCGCGACGCGCGCGATCTCGCGCACAAGCGGGCGGAGCGCCTGCGCCGCGAGCAGTTCGCGATCCGCCCCTCGTCGAGCGTCTCGCTCGAGAACCTGTTCGAGCAGCTCCAGGCCGGCGAGGTCAAGGATCTCAACCTCGTGGTCAAGGGCGACGTCCAGGGCTCGATCGAGGCGATCGTCGGCGAGCTGGCCAAGATCCAGCACCCCGAGGTCCGGGTGAACGTCATCCACCAGGGCGTCGGCGGGATCACGGAGAACGACGTCATGCTGGCCTCCGCCTCCGGAGGGATGATCCTCGGCTTCAGCGTCCGGCCGAACGCCGAGACCCGGGCGCTCGCCGAGCGCGAGGGCGTGGAAATCCGGACCTACAACGTCATCTATCAGCTCACCGAGGACATCCAGCAGGCGCTCGTCGGGATGCTCACCGCGGTGACGACGGAGGAGACGATCGGCGAGGCGGAGGTGCGCGAGACCTTCCGCGCCTCCCGCGTCGGGACGATCGCCGGCTGCATGGTCACGAGCGGCGTCGTGCGCCGCGGCGCCAACGTCCGCATCGTGCGCGACGGCACGGTCGTGTACACGACGACGATCGACTCGCTCAAGCGCTTCCAGGACGACGCCCGCGAGGTGCAGGACGGCTTCGAGTGCGGCATCCACCTGGCCAACTACGACGACGTCAAGATCGGCGACGTGCTCGAGGTGTTCGAGACGCGCGAGATCGAGCGGACGTCGCTCGACGTCCCCGCGGGGTAGTCGGCCGGGTCTGACCCTTGTGGTCAGCCCCTTTCGACTCGCTGCCGCTACGAAGGTGCGGAGGTCGACCCGCCGACCCGCAGCTTCGGCCGGTACTGGACGTCCGGCATGGCGCCGCTCTGGCCGCCGATCAGGCTCCGCAGGGTCGACACCGCGGTGCGGGCGATGTCCAGGATCGGCTGCTCCACCGTCGTCAGCGGCGGATCGATCCAGCCTGCGGCCTCGATCCCGTCGAAGCCGACGATCGACACGTCCTCGGGCACCCGCAGCCCGCGCGTGGTCGCCTCCCGCAGCGCGCCGATCGCCATCAGGTCGCTCGAGCAGATCACCGCCGTGGGCGGGTCGCCCTTGTCGAGCAGCGCGCCCATCGCGGTCCGCCCGCCCTCGACGCCGAACTCCGCGTGCGCGACCAGTCCGTTCGGCGAGACGCCGGCCGCGTCCAGGGCGACCTCGCGGCCCATCGCTTTCTCGCGGGTGGGGCGGAAGCGCTCGGGGCCGGCGACGAACCCGATCCGTCGGTGGCCGAGGTCGAGCAGGTGCTGGGTCGCTATCTGACCGGCCGCGCGCTCGTCTACACCTACGTGCGGTACGTCGAGCGTCTCCACTGCGCCGTTCACGAACACGATGCGCGCCCCCTGGCCGACCAGGCGGGCGTAGTGGTCGTGGTCCGCCCGCAGATCGGCGGCCTCGCTGGAGATGAAGATCATCCCGTCCACGCGGCGCTCGAGCAGCATCTGCATGTAGTCGGTCTCGGCGACGGTCGAGCCGCGGATGTTGCAGAGGATGGTGGCAAGCCCGGCCTTCGTGGCCTGGCGCTCCATCGCCTGGGCGAGCGCCGGGAAGATCGGGTTGGCGAGCTCGGGGACGAGCAGTCCGATCGCGCCCGTCCGGACGGAGCCGGGCGGCACGTACAGGAGCTCGCGCATCGCACGCTCGACCCGCTCGCGCGTCTCGCCGCGCACCCGGGCCGATCCGGTCACGACCCGCGACGCGGTCGCGGTGCTCACGCCGGCCTTGCGGGCGACGTCGCGTAGCGTCGCGATCTCATGAGGAACGGAGGACATGCCACGCTGATGAAACACCCTTGCCGACGGTTTCGCAACCTCGAGCCGCCGGAATTTGCCGTAAATCAAGCCGTACTTTCCTCGCTTGACACCAGCGACCGCACGGCTTAGGGTCGCGATGTTTCAGTCATATGAAAACCGTTTCACAAAAATGTCGGGCGCAGAGCCGCGTCCGAGAGAAGGAGGGACTCCTCACATGAAGGTGAACACGTGGCGCACGGCCGTGGCGCTCCTGACCGCGGCGCTCGTCGCGGCCGTGGCGCTCTCGACGGCCGCCGCATCGTCGAAAGCGCTGACGCTGACGATCTGGACGGATGCGAACCGAGCTCCGGCCGTGACGAAGATCGCCAACAGCTGGGCCGCTGCCAACGGCGCGACCGTCAAGGTGGTCACGAAGGACTTCGGGTCGATCCGCTCGAACCTCGCGACCGTCGCCGCCGCCGATGCCCCCGACGTCGTGCTCGCGGCGCACGACTGGACCGGCGAGCTCGCCGCCAACGGTCTCGTCGAGCCGCTCTACCCGTCCGTGGCAATCCGCAAGCAGTTTCCGAAGTACACGCTCGACGCGTTCTCGTACGGCACTGCCGTGAAGAAGCTCTACGGCATCCCCGTGCAGGTCGAGAACATCGCCCTGCTCGTGAACACGAAGATCGCCAAGGTGCCGACGACGTTCAAGCAGCTCGAGACCGCCGCGCTCGCAGCCAAGAAGAAGAACAAGCTCGCCTTCGGCATCTGCGTCCAGCAGGGCTCCGGCGGAGACGCGTACCACATGTATCCGTTCTTCTCCGGCCTCGGCGGCTACGTCTTCGGCGTCAACAAGGCCGGCAACCTCGACCCGTCGGACATCGGCGTGGCGAGCCCGGCCTTCCTCAAGAACGCCCCCCTGATCGACAAGTGGAACAAGGAGGGCCTGATCAACTCGAAGACCGACTACTCGACCTGTGACAACGCCTTCACGAAGAACAAGGCGCCGTTCTGGATCACCGGCCCGTGGGCGGTCTCCGACATCGAGAAGGCGGGCGTGAAGTTCCGTGCCGTCCAGGTTCCGCCGATCACCAAGGCCTCCGTGCCCTTCCTGGGCGTCAACGGCATGGCCGTGACGAAGTATGCGACGACGCACAACGTCGACGCTGCAGCGAAGGACCTGGTCGTGAACTTCTTCTCGACGGCGTCGGCCCAGACCGCGCTCGCCGCGGCGGGCGGCCGGGCTCCGGCGAACCTCAAGGCGAAGGCGACCGACCCGATCCTGGCGCAGTTCGGCGCGGCCGGCAAGGGCGGCGTCCCGATGCCGAACATCCCGCAGATGGGCAGCGTCTGGAGCGATCTCGGCCAGGCGTGGGTCCGCTCGACGAAGGGCGCAGGCGCGATGCCGGCCAGGCGCTCCTTCCTCGGCGCGGCCCGGTCGATCGCGTCGAAGATCGGCTGAGCCAACCCTGACGGAGCGGGCGCCCTCGGGCGCCCGCTCCTCCATTTCGACGCCCCCGCCGCCCACGTGAGTCCAGCCACCTCACCCGTCACGCCGACCCCGGCCCCGATGGTCTTCAAGCAGGGGCTGGTCGCAAGGGCCGTCGCCGCCTTCTCGGGACGCACGGGCTACGCGGTCAAGATCGCGCTGCTCTGCGCCTCGAACGCCCTGGCCGCGTGGGCGGTGTACGTCCTCGTCTCGCACCATCGCTGGCCGGCGATGGCGGTGCTGATCGCCGTGACCGCGCTGATCGACTGGATCTACCTCGTGCCGCGCCGCTGGACACTGCCGGCGAAGTTTCTGATCCCCGGCACCGTCTTCCTGATCGGGTTCCAGGTGGTCCCGATCCTCTACACGATCAACGTCGCGTTCTCGAACTACTCGATCGGTCACATCCTGACCAAGGACCAGGCGATCCAGACGATCAAGGTCAACTCGCTCGACCAGCTCCCGACCAGCCGCCAGTTCGACATGGCGGTCGCGCGGGACGGTGGCGGGAACCTCGTTCTGCTCCTCCACGACCAGGGCAAGGGGGGGCGGGTCTACGTGGGGACCGAGAAGGGCCTGACGCCGCTCGCGCAGGCGTCGTACACCCTCGGCCCGACCGGCCAGCCGGCCTCCGCGAAGGGCTACACGCTCGTGAAGGGCGCCGAGCTGTTCTCGCTCGACCAGCAGCTTCGCAACTTCAAGGTTCCGACGACGGGCGTGAGCGCGATCGGGCCACAGGGCACCTCGAGCGCAGTCGAGCTCGCGCCCACCCTTCGCTACGAGGCGAAGACCGACACGTTCGTGCGGTTGAGCGACGGCACGGTGTTCCGCGACAACGGCCGCGGCTCGTTCGTCGCGCCGCCGTCGGCCGGACAGACCCAGCGGGCCGAGCTCGAGCCGGGCTGGAAGACATACGTCGGCTTCGGCAACTTCAGCAAGATGATCCACGACCCGCTGATCAGGAAGCCGTTCCTCTCGGTCTTCGCCTGGACCTTCGTCTTCGCGGCGTCGGTCGTCCTGCTCTCGTTCGCGGTCGGGCTGTTCCTCGCGATCACCCTCGACAAGAAGGGCTTGCGCTTCCAGAGGATGTACCGGTCGGTGCTGGTCATCCCCTGGGCGATCCCCGGGTTCCTCGCGCTCCTCGTCTGGGCCGGCCTCTTGAACGACGACTTCGGGGTGGTGAACCGGATCTTCCACATCCACGTTCCGTGGCTGTTCGGCGGCAACGTGTTCTCGTGGCTGCCGTTCGTGACCTGGCCGCGGATCGCGGTCGTCCTCGTCAGCGTCTGGCTGACGGTGCCGTACTTCTTCCTCGTCTCACTGGGCGCGCTGCAGTCGATCCCCGAGGAGCTGACGGAGGCGGCTCGCGTCGACGGCGGCGGCGCCTGGCAGATCTTCCGGCGCGTGACCCTGCCGCTCCTGCTGGTGGCGGTGTCGCCGCTCCTGATCGCGTCGTTCGCCTTCAACTTCAACAACTTCAACAACGTCTACCTGCTCACCCACGGTGGGCCGTACACCGGCGCGTCGTCCATCGCGGGCAACACGGACATTCTGATCAGCTACACGTACAAGGTCGCGATCGCCACCGGCACGGGCGGCAACTACGCGCTGGCGAGCGCGTTCGCGATCGTCATCTTCTTCCTGGTCGCAGCGATCTCGGGATTCTCGTTCCTGCGCACCAAATCACTCGAGGCGCTGAAGTGAGCCAGGCAGAGATGACCACGCCGGCCGCGGTGCCCGTGACGGAGGCGAGGACGAAGGCGCGTGCGCCGAGATCGCGCCCGAAGCTCAAGGACGTCTGGTGGCGCCATGTCGTCGGCTGCGTCGGGATCGTCATCTCCCTCTTCCCGGTCGTCTACATCGTGTCGTCGTCGTTCAACGCGCAGAACAACCTGCAGTCGGCCCAGGTCATCCCGTCCCAGGTGACGTTGCGGAACTTCTCCGACCTGCTCCACAACCGGATCAAGGGGAACACGGGCGCGATCCAGGACGCGCCCTACCTGCACTGGTTCCTGAACTCGGTTCTGATCGCAGGCTGCACCGCGCTGTTCACCACGATCCTGGGTGCGCTCGCCGCCTACGCGTTCAGCCGCTTCCGGTTCCGCGGTCGCCGGCTGGGGATGCTGATGCTCCTGCTGATCCAGATGTTCCCGCAGCTGCTCGCGGTCGCGGCGATCTACCTGATCGTGCACAACATCGGCGGCGTCTTCCCGCAGATCGGCCTGGACAAGCAGGCCGCGGTCGTGATCGTCTTCCTCGGCGGCGCGATGGGCGTGCAGGCGTGGCTGATCAAGGGCTTCTTCGACACCATCCCGGTCGAGCTCGACGAGTCGGCGCGCGTGGACGGCGCGACACCTGCGCAGATCTTCTGGGGTGTGGTCATGCCCCTGGCGGCGCCGGTGCTGGCGGTGGTCGCCCTGATCTCGTTCGTGTTCACGCTGAACGAGTTCGTGATCTCGTCGGCGCTCCTCCAGTCGACCAGCCGCTTCACGCTGCCGGTCGGAATGAACCAGCTGGTCAACAACCAGTACGACCAGACCTGGGGGCCGTTCACCGCCGGGGCGCTGCTGGCCGCCGTCCCGGTCGTGATCCTCTTCCTGTTCCTGCAGCGCTGGATCATCGGCGGGCTCACCCAGGGAGCAGTGAAGGGATGAGGGCGATGGAACTGGGCGCCTCGCCCAGGGCGAGCCTGCTGTCGGAGCCGCACCACGACGGCTCCGAGCTGTATGTCTCCGGTGGGGCGGCGCCCGGTGATTGGGCGACCGTCCGCCTGCGCACGACGCCTGGGACCGCAGAGCGGGTGATCCTGCGGACCGTCCACGATGGTGAAGCGGGCATCGCGGAGGCCGCCCTCGTGGAGGAGAACGATCACGAGGCCTGGTGGCAGGCGGAGTTCGAGGTGACCGCGCCTTTCACGCGCTACCGCTGGCTGCTCTGGGGCGGCGACGCCGGGTACACCTGGGTGAACGGCCTCGGCCGGGTCGGGCACGAGGTCCCGGACGCCGACGACTTCGTGCACGCTCCGGCGGCGGGCGGCCCGGACTGGCATCTCGGCTCGGTCGTCTACGAGATCTTCCCCGACCGCTTCGCCGCCAGCGGCCAATCCGTCGAGACGCCCGACTGGGCAGTGCGCCGCGCGTGGGACGAGCTCCCCGAAGGACGGGGCCCGAACACAGCGCGCGAGCTCTTCGGCGGCGACCTGCGGGGCGTCGAGCAGCACCTCGACCACGTCGAGCGGCTCGGCGCGAACGTCATCTACCTGACCCCCTTCTTCCCGGCCGAGTCCACGCACCGCTACGACGCGACCACGTTCGACCGCGTCGACCCGCTGCTCGGAGGCGACGAGGCGCTCGCGGCGCTGACGCGGGCTGCGGACGCACGCGGGATCCGGGTGGTCGGCGACCTGACGCTCAACCACACCGGCGAGGGCCACGAGTGGTTCCTCGCCGCGCAGGCAGACCCGGCGTCGGTCGAACGCGGCTTCTACTACTTCGACGACTCGTTGCCCTTCGGCTACGCGGCCTGGTGGGGGATCCCGTCGCTGCCGAAGCTGAACCACGGATCGGCCGAGCTCGAGCGCCGGCTCGCCGAGATCACCCGGCGCTGGCTCGAGCCTCCCTTCGACCTCGACGGCTGGCGGATCGACGTGGCCAACATGGCCGGCCGCTACCGCGGCGAGGACCACGCGCACGCGCTGGCGAGATCGACGCGGGCTGCGGCGGAGCAGGCCAGGCCCGACGCCCTCCTCGTCGCCGAGCACGGCTACGACTACCGCGACGACCTGCGCGGCGACGGCTGGCACGGGGCGATGAACTACGCCGGGTTCATGCGCCCGGTCTGGTACTGGCTCCACGGCGACCTGCCCGAAGAGCTCCGCCACTCCTTCTGGGGCTTCCCGGTCGGGATGGCCACGCTCGACGGCCCCGACGCGGTCGCGGCGATGCGCGCGTTCGCGGCCGGGACGCCGTGGGCGTCGGTCCTGCATTCCTGGACGCTCGTCGACAGCCACGACAGCGCCCGGTTCGCGACCGTGGCCGGCTCGCGCGAGCGCCAGCTCGCCGGGATCGGCATGCAGATGGCGCTGCCCGGTGTGCCGATGGTCTTCGCGGGCGACGAGCTCGGACTCGAGGGCGAGTGGGGGGAGGACGGGCGGCGGACGATGCCGTGGGAACGGCGGGAGACCTGGGACACGGCGCTGCTCGAGCGCTACCGCGAGCTGATCGCCCTCCGGCGCGGCTCGTCGGCGCTCGCACAGGGCGGCCTTCGCTACGCGGCGGTTGGCGGCGAGGCGGTCGCCTGGCTGCGCGAGACCGCCGACGAGCGCCTGCTCTGCCTCGCGGCGCGGTCCGGGCACGATCCGGTCCGGTTGCCGCTCGCCGCGCTCGGCTGCAGCGGCCTGGACACGCTGTACGGCGGGGATGCGACCCTGGCGGACGGCGACGCCGTCCTGCCCGGCGACGGCCCCGCGTTCCACGTCTGGAGACTGGAGGAGTAGACGCCATGGCGGGAGTGACCTTCGACCACGTCGACAAGATCTACGCGAACGGCGTCCAGGCGGTGTTCGACCTGTCGCTGGGGATCAACGACGGCGAGTTCCTGGTCCTGGTCGGGCCCTCCGGCTGTGGCAAGACCACCGCGCTGCGCATGGTCGCCGGCCTCGAGGACATCTCCGGCGGGACGGTCTCGATCGGCGAGCGCGTGGTCAACGACCTGTCGCCGAAGGAGCGCGACATCGCGATGGTCTTCCAGAACTACGCGCTCTACCCACACCTGTCGGTCGCCGAGAACATCGCCTTCGGGCTCCGGCTCCGGAAGGAGTCGAAGAGCGTCATCAACGAGCGGGTCGCGTGGGCGGCGAAGCTGCTCGACCTGGCGCCGTACCTCGACCGCAAGCCCAAGGAGCTCTCCGGCGGCCAGCGTCAGCGCGTGGCCATGGGTCGCGCGATCGTCCGCCAGCCGCAGGTGTTCCTGATGGACGAGCCGCTCTCGAACCTGGACGCGAAGCTGCGCGTCCAGATGCGCGCCGACATCGCCCACCTCCAGAAGGACCTCGGCACGACGACGATCTACGTCACGCACGACCAGGTCGAGGCGATGACCATGGGCGACCGCGTCGCCGTGATGAGCAAGGGCGTGCTGCAGCAGGTGGACGCGCCGCAGCGGCTGTACGACCGCCCGCAGAACCTCTTCGTGGCCGGGTTCATCGGAACGCCGCCCATGAACCTGCTCGAGTGCACGGTGTCGGTGAACGGCGGCGTCTCGATCGACCTCGGCGGCCACCGGGTGTCGCTCGCCGAGCAGGCGCTCGACACCTACCCGGGCCTGCGCGGCTCCGACGGCCGCAAGGTGATCGTCGGGCTGCGCGCCGGCGACCTCCACCCCCAGGGTCAGGGCGAGCTGCCGACGATCACGGCGCGCGTCCAGCTCGTCGAGTCGCTGGGCGGCGAGTCGATGGCGTACTTCAAGGTCGACGCCCGCGGCCTGAAGACCGAAGCGGGCGAGGAGGAGGAAGTCCTCGTGTCGGAGTCGGAGGAGACGGTGGTCGGCGCCCGGCCGAACCTGGTCGCGTCGTTCCCGCCGCACGTCCAGCTCCAGCTCGGCGCCGACGTCCCGGTCGCGGTCGACACCAGGAACCTGCACTTCTTCGACGAGGCGACTGGTGCGCCTCTTCGGTAGCGCGATTGCTGCCGCAATCGCGCTAGGGGTTCTCCTCGCGGGAAGCGGCAACTCGGCTCCCGCCGCGCCACCGTCGCCGACGGAAGCTGCGGCCTTGGCGAAGCCGGGCGTGGCGAGCTCGCTCGCGTCTCAGCGCATCTACTTCGTCATGCCAGACCGGTACGCCAACGGCGATACGGCGAACGACCGCGGCGGGCTGACCGGCAGCGCCAGCGTCACCGGCTACGACCCGGCCGACCCCGGCTACTTCCACGGCGGCGACCTGAGGGGGCTGACCGACCGGCTCCAACGGATCCGCGACCTCGGCTTCACCGCGCTCTGGATCACGCCGGTCCTGAAGCAGCAGACCGTCAACGCGGGGAGCGCGGGCTACCACGGGTACTGGGGACTCGACTTCACCACCGTGGACCCGCACCTCGGCACGGATCAGGACTTCGCCACGCTCGTCGACCGCGCGCACACGCTCGGCCTGAAGGTCTATCTCGACGTCGTCGTCAACCACACCGGCGACGTGATCACGCTCTCCAACGGGAGCACGTACTCGGACATCCCGTTCCGCGACTGCCGTGGCAAGTTTTTCAAGGCGGCGGACTACGTGACCGCCAAGCGGTTCCCGTGCCTGTCCGCGCGGTACATGCCCGAGGTGCCCTACGTGGCGCCGCAGGACCGGCAGCTGAAGAAGCCCGCGTGGCTGAACGACCCGCTCAACTACCACGACCGAGGCAACATCGACTTCGGCTCGTGCAGCGCGCAGTGCTTCGAGCAGGGCGACTTCTTCGGCCTGGACGACCTCTTCACCGAGAAGCCGAAGGTGTCGAACGGCCTGGCCCGGATCTACGCGTCGTGGGTCTCGCGCTTCCACGTCGACGGCTTCCGCGTGGACACGGCGAAGCACGTCAACGCCGCGTTCTTCAAGCTCTGGGTGCCGAAGATCAGGGCGGCGGCGAAGGCGGCGGGCACGCCCACCGACTTTCCGCTCTTCGGGGAGGTGACGCTGAACGACGCGATCGACCTCGCCGACTACGCTCGAAGCCGAGGCCTGCCGCAGGTGCTCGACTTTCCGTACCAGACGGTCGCGTCGGCCTATGCGGCCGGCTTCTCCGGCGCGAAGGGGATTGCCCAGCGGCTCGCCGACGACGACTACTTCCGTCTTCCTGACGGCTCCGACCCCGCGTTTCCGACCTTCCTCGGCAACCACGACATGGGCCGGGCAGCACAGCAGATCCTGGCCCAGTCTCCCGGGCTCTCGCCGTCGGCGCTCCTCCAGCACGTGCTGCTCGGCTACGACCTCCTGTACCTGCTCCGGGGCGCGCCGGTGGTGATGTCCGGCGACGAGGTGGGGATGATCGGCGCGGGCGGCGACAAGGCCGCCCGGCAGGACATGTTCCCGACCCAGGTCGGCGAGTGGCGGACCGAGAGCCGGGTCGGTTCGCCGCCGATCGGCAACGGCTCGTCCTTCGACGTCACCGACAACCCGATCGAAGCACAGCTGACGACGCTCGCCGCCCTGCGCGATCGCTACCCGGAGCTCGCGACGGGCGCCTCGGTCGTCCGCTACGCGAGCGGGCCCGTGCTCGTCGTGTCGCGGATCGACGTCGCCACGGGCGCCGAGCTGATCACGGCGTTCAACAACGGCGACAACCCGGCGCGCGTGACGGTGGCCACGGGGACGCCGGGATCGGCCTGGAGCCTCGCCTTCGGCAGCGGCACGGCGACCGCAGGCGCAGGCGCGAGCCTGACGCTGTCGATCCCGCCCGTCTCGGCGATCGTCGCCCGGCCGGCGGCCACGAGCCCCGCCTCGGCGCCGCCGGTGCCGACGCTGAAGGCCGGGCCCGACTCGATCTCGTCGTACTACGCGCTGACGGCGGGCGTCGCGGGCCGGTCGGTGACCGTCGCCTTCGCCCTTCGCGCACCGGGCGGCGGCTGGCGCCGGCTGGGCATCGACGACTCGGCTCCGTACCGGGCGTTCGTCGACCCGCGGCGCTATCGCAAGGGCGCCAGCGTCCAGGTGGTCGCGATTGCGCGCGGTTTCGACGGCGCAACTTCGGTCTCGAAGGTGCTCATCGTCAAGCCCAATCCGTAGAGTGCACGGGTCGATGCGTCGCGGAGAGGCACCGCTGTCGCGCCGCTCGAGCGGCGTGCTGCTCCACGTCACCTCGCTGCCCGGGGGGCGTCTGGGCTCGGAGGCGTACCGGTTCGTGGACTGGTTGGTGGAGGCAGGCCAGTCGTGGTGGCAGGTACTGCCGCTGAATCCACCGGACCCGTTCGGCTCGCCGTACACGTCGTCGTCGGCCTTCGCGGGCTGGAACGGGCTGCTGGGCCGTCCGGAGGCCCCCGTCAAGCCCGCCGAGACCCGGGACTTCCGCGTCCGGCAGGGGTACTGGGCCCGTGACTGGGAGCGCTACGCCGGTCCCGGTGCGCTCGACGACCAGGTGCGCTTCGAGCGCGAGTGGCAGGCGCTGCGCCGGTATGCGACCGAGCACGGCATCCGGCTGATCGGTGACATCCCGATCTACGTCGCCGGAGACGGTGCCGAGACCGAGTTTCATCCCGAGCTCTTCGACCGTGACCTCGTCGCGGGCGCCGCTCCCGACGTATCGCACCCCGAGGGCCAGCTCTGGGGGCAACCGGTGTACGACTGGCGGGCGATGCGCCGTGAGGGCTACCGCTGGTGGATCGAGCGCTTCCGCCGGACGCTCGAGCTCGTCGACGTCGCCCGGGTCGACCACTTCCGCGGCTTCGTCGCGTACTGGGCGGTGCCGCGGGGCGCGAAGAGCCCGCTCGAGGGCCGCTGGCACCGCGGTCCGGGGGCGGCGCTCTTCGAGGCGGTGGAGCGCGAGCTCGGCCGGCTCCCGCTGATCGCCGAGGACCTGGGGATCATCACCCCGGCGGTCGATCGCCTCCGCAGCGGGCTCGGCCTGCTCGGGATGCGGATCGTCGGCCGTGGCTTCGTGAAGCGGCACCGGCATCGGCACGCGGTCGCCGCGCACGTCGAGGACGCCGTCGTCTACACGGGCACGCACGACCATCCGACGCTGGCAGGCTGGCTCGCGACCGCCTCGACCGAAGACCTCGCTCTCGTCGCGCACGACCTCGCGGAAGCCGGGATCGAGGACGACGACCCCGAATGGGCGCTCGTCCGGCTCGCGCTCTCGTCGCGGGCCCGGATCGCGATCTTGCCGATGCAGGACGTCCTCGGACTGGGCGCCGAGGCGCAGATGAACCACCCCGGAACGGTGGGGAACGGCAACTGGCGCTGGCAGCTCGAACCGGGGCAGCTGTCCGCCGGTCTCGCCGCACGGCTTCGCTTGGCGACCGTTGAGAGCCGGCGTCTGGCCCCCGTGCGCCTGCGAGCGACCGCCTGAAGCGTGCCCGGCGGCTACGTCGGCATCCTCTCGATCGAGCTGCACTTCCCCGAGGCCGGCTCGCTGAAGGGAAAGCGGAAACACGTGCTCTCCGCCAAGTCGCAGCTCCAGAACCGCTTCGGCGCGTCGGTCGCCGAGGTCGACCACCACGACCTCTGGCAGCGTTCGGCGCTCGCGATGGCGTGCTCCGCGCGCGAGGTCGGCGAGCTGCACGAGTTGCTCGACGGTGCGGAACGCTGGCTGCATGGTCAGGACTGGATGGTCACCCGCGTCGACCGGCGCATCGTGTCGCTCGAGGACTAGGACCCGCCGGTCGGTGTGCAGCGGCTCTGCAGGGGCAATGACCCGTGGGAGCCGTCCCTAGTAGCTTGTCTCCGTGAGCGATCGCATGCGACGCGTCAACGAGTCGGTGCGACAGGTCCTGTCCGAGGCACTGCCCGAGCTGAAGGATCCGCGGATCGGGTTCGTCACGGTCACCGGCGTCGAGACCTCGCCGGACCTCAGCCACGCGCGTGTCTTCGTCAGTGTGTTCGGCCCGGAGAAGGCGCGCCGGGCGACGCTCGACGGGCTCGCCGCCGCCACCGGCATGCTCCAGTCCCGCCTCGCCCGCGAGCTGAGAATGAAGCGGACCCCGCAACTGGCCTTCGAATACGATCGTTCGGTGTCCGAGGGAGTCCGCATGAGCAAGCTGATCGACGAGCTCGCGCCCGATGAGGAGTGAGCTGAGCGCGGTCGCCGACGCGATCCGCGCCAACGACCGCTTCCTCCTCGTCACCCACGAGAATCCCGACGGGGACGCCCTCGGGTCGATCCTGGCGACGAAGCTGGCGCTCGACGCCCTCGGCAAGGACAGCGTGATGTACGTGGGCGGCGACCTGGCGCTGCCGCCCGAGTACGCGTTCATGCCGCTCGACGGCCTGTCGAGGGCGCTGCCGGACGACGTCGCCGGGCGGGTGATCCTCGCCCTGGACAGCGCGACTGCGCCTCGGACGCAGCTGCCGCCGGAGCTGCTGGAGGCGGCGCCGCTGACGATCGACGTCGACCATCACCACGACAACACCCGATACGGGGGGATCAACCTGATCGTCCCGGACGCGTCGTCGACCGGCGAGATCGTCCGCGACCTGCTCGCGGAGCTCGGCGTCGACTTGACTCCGGCGATCGCCGAGGCGATCTATGTCGCACTCGACACCGACACGGGCAAGTTCCAGTACACGAACACCACGCCGAAGGCGCACCTGCTCGCCGCCGAGCTGATCGGGCACGGCGTGGTGCCGCAGGAGATCTACCGGCAGATCTACGAGACGGTGCCGTTCGCCCGGCAGAAGCTCAAGGGTCTCGCGCTCGACCGCGCCGAGCTGTACGAGGACGGCCTGATGATCGCCAGCTACCTGCTGCGCGGCGATTTCGAGGAGCTCGGCGTGGGGGAGGAGTATGCGGAGGGCGTGATCGACGAGCTGCGCTCGGTCGAGGGCGTCGAGCTGGCGATGACCGTCCGCGAGCCGCCCGAGCCACAGGGGGCGCCGCGGAGGATCTCGATGCGCTCGGCCACCGACGCGCTCGACGTCTCCGCGATCGCCCGGCAGCGGGGCGGCGGCGGGCATCGGCGCGCCGCCGGCTTCTCGAGCGACGAGTCGGTCGAGGAGATCATCGAGTTCGTGCGCAGCCAGTTTGCCGATGCCGCCGCGCGCGCTTGAGCCGTCGGGCCTCTTCCTCGTCGACAAGCCGGGGGGCCCGTCCTCCTTCCACGTGGTGGCGGCAATACGTCGCCGGACCGGCGCACGCACCGGCCACGCCGGGACGCTCGACCCGTTCGCGACCGGCCTCCTGCTCGTGCTCTCGGGCGCCGCGACCAGGCTCGCGCCCTGGCTCGTCGGCCTGGACAAGCGCTACGTCACGGAGGTCGACCTGACGGCCCGCACGTCGACCGGAGATCCGGAGGGCGAGGTGGTCGAGGAATCCGCGGCACCGGGTCGTGCCGAGCTCGAGGAGCGGTTGGTCGGCCTCCGCGGAGAGGTCGACCTGGTAGTTCCGGCCGCGTCCGCGGTCAGGATCGACGGCGAGCGCGCCTACAGGCTGCACCGACGCGGGCAGACGGTCGAGATGCCGGTGCGGCGCTCGCACGTTTCGTCGCTCGAGCTGCTGGAGTATGCCGACGGGGTCGCACGCCTCGATCTACGGGTCGGCTCCGGCACGTACGTCCGATCGATCGCCGACGCCCTCGGGGGGCATTGCCGCACCCTGCGGCGACTCGAGGTCGGCCCGTTCTCGGTCGACGCGGCCGACGACGAGCGGCTGATTCCGGCGGCGGAGGTCCTGCCGTTCCTGCCCGCGGTCGAGGTCGATGCGGAAGAGGTGGCGGCAATCCGAACGGGTCGGCGCCGGGCACAGCCCGAGGTGCGAACGTTGTGCGACGGCAGGCTGGTCGCCGTCGGGCGGGTGGTGATGCCCGCATGAACGTCGCGCGCACTGCCTCGGAGCTCGAGCGGAAGCCTCGCGCCGTCGCGCTCGGAACCTTCGACGGTGTCCACCGCGGCCACCGCCGGGTGATCGAGGCGGCGCTGGCGGCGGGGCCGACGCCCACGGTGGTCACCTTCGATCCCCATCCGCGGCGCGTGCTCGGCTACGCGGTCGAGCAGCTCTGCACGCTGGAGCGGCGTCTCGAGCTCTTCGCCGACCTCGGCGTCGAGGACACGCTCGTTGTCGAGTTCACCCTCGACACGCAGCGGATCGAGGCGGAGGACTTCGCCGAGCAGTACCTGCGCGCGATGGGCACCGAGCTGGTGATCGCCGGCGAGGACTTTCGGTTCGGTCACAAGCGGCGAGGGGATCTCGACCTGCTGCGCGGTCTCCGTTTCGACGTGCGACCGGTGCCGCTGCTCGAGGGCGTGTCCTCGTCGGCCATACGCCACCTGCTTCACGAGGGCCGCGTCGATTCGGCCGCCGCGCTGCTGGGCCGGCCGCCCGAGGTCGACGGGACGGTGGTCGAGGGCGACGCGCGCGGGGGCACGCTCGGCTTCCCCACCGCGAACGTCGCCGCCGAACCTGCGCTGCTCGTGCCCCTGCACGGCATCTACGCGGGGTTTGCCGCAGGTCATAAGGCAGCGATCTCGATCGGGATGAACCCGCACTACGGCGGCGACGAGCTGCGGATCGAGGCCTTCCTGCTCGGTTTCGCCGGCGATCTCTACGGCAAGCGCCTGGTCGTCGAGCTGTGGCAGCGCCTCCGGGACGAGGAGGTCTTCGACAGCGAGCAGGCCCTGATCGACCAGATCGCCCTCGACGTCGACGCGACGAAGCGGGCCCAGCGCCCCGGGCAGTGACAGGCTTGAGCCTGTTACTGCTCTACGCCCGAAGTGCCGAGCCGCTTCGACGGGGATCGCCAGCGGGGCCGTCGCGAGCGACGAGGCTGACCCCGCCGAAGTAGTGGTGGCGTGCGGGCCAGCGTCGCACCGCCAGTCCCCGGCCCTCCAGCTCGGCGAGCGCCCCATCGTCGGCACCGGGCTCGGCGTTCACGGTCGTGCCGGCCCGGTGGACCCGCGGGCGGTCGACAGCCTCCTGGGGCCTGGCGCCGCAGTCGAGGACGGCGGCAGCGACCCCGACGAGCGCGGTCCGCAACCGCGTCCCACCGGCCGCACCGATCGCGAGCGCCGGCCCTTCGGCGTCGATGGCGATGCTCGGCGCCATCATGCTCTGCATCCGGGCGCCCGGCTCGAGCGGCCCGATGAGCAGGTCGACCTCGCCGAGCATGCTGTTCAGATGCAGGTCGAGGCCGGGAACCCAGTCGCCGGAGCCGAGCCCGAGGCTCGTGGTCAGGACGCAGGCGCTGCCCTCCTCGTCGACCGTCACGAGGTTGGTCGTGTGCCCCTCGGGGCCGTCGTCGTAGAGCGCATCGAGCAGCGCCAACGTGCGCGCGGTCTCATCGAGGCCGGCGAGGCGCGGAAGGCACTCGAGTGCCGGAGCGATGCCCGCCAGCCCGCCCCGGGTCAGGAACCTCGTGTCGGCGTAGGCGACCTCGGCAGGTTCGGCCCACATCGCCTCGTACGCCGCCAGATCCTCGCGCGTGACCACGCCGTCGCGCTCGGACACGAGCTCGAGCAGCGACTCCGCGATCGAGCCGCGGTAGACGCTCGCCGCCCCCTCCGCGGCGACCAGCTCGAGCGCTCGCACGAGCCCGGGCTGCTCGAGCCGCTCGCCCGGGCGCAGCAGCCGCCCCGGGGGCGAATAGATCCGCGCGCCCTCGCGCATCGTCATCACCGGAGCGAGCATCTCCAGGCAGGCGGCGTGCGCCGGCGGCATCGGGACGCCTTCCCGCGCCAGGCGCAGCGCCGGGGCGCACAGCGCCTCCCAGGGCAGCCGGCCGTGCGCGCACCAGAGCGCGTCCAGCCCGGCGGGGACGCCGGGAACCGCGCACGACGCCGCCCCGACGGCGTAGTGGACGAGCTCCTCGCCGAAGGGCACGTCCAGCTCGACGAGCGGCGCGCCGGTCCCGCTCGGCACCGCGCAGAAGCAGTCGAGGTTGCGTACGACGCCGGACGCCGCGTCGAAGTAGATCCCGTGCCCGCCGCCGAGGAGTCCGGTCATGACCGTCTCGGCGACGCACGACGCCAGGCAGGCGGCGACCGCTGCGTCCGCTGCGGTTCCGCCTGCGTCCAGGATCTCGAGCCCCGCGGCGGTCGTGGCCGGATGGCCTGCGGCGACGGCGGCGTCCACGAGGCCGGACGCTAGCTAGGCGCCGAGCTTCGCGTGCCAGCCGTACGGCGCGCTCGAGCAGGCGTAGTGTGTGCCACCGCTGTCCCAGGAGATCGACGTGAGCGCGATCTGCCCCTCGGCGTTGCCCACCTGGTCGAACGTGCCGCTCAGCGAATACGTCGCCTGGACGTTCGCAACCGTGGTACTGCTCGTGTTCAGCGGCCCGCTGAACGCGAACGTGAACGAGAGGTTGGCGAGCGCAATCGTCCGGCCCCCGAAGCTGAGCAGCCAGTACCACTGCGAGCCGTCGGCGCAGGTAACCAGCGACTGCGTGACGAAGCTCGTCACGCTGAGCCCGTCGGCGGCCACGTCCAGGCACACGGTCCGGCCCTGGTCGTTGAAGCCGCAGTACTTCCCCGCCTTCGCAGCAGGCTGCGGCGGGGGAGGAGGCGGGGGCGGCTCGAGCGGTGGAGGCGCCTCCGGCGCCGTCCAGTGCGCCGTGACCACGCGGGAGGTCCCGAGCACCGCGGTGATCGGCCCTTTCGTGACGAGGCGCCGGTGCACGACCCGTGCGCGGAACGCCACCGTCACCTCGTCTGCCTCGGTCCAGGTGTGGCTGCAGACGACTCGAGCACACTCGGACAGCGGGATCCAGGCGACGCCGGAACGGCGCTCGAGCAGCAGTCGGTCGCCCTTCGGCAGCGGGCGTGCACGGCTGACGACGGTGACCACGTCGCCGGCCTCGCGGGTGCCGGCGGGGGTGACGGCGACCGAGACGGCGACGCGCGGCCTGGGCGCCGGCTTGGCGTCGGGGCCGAAAATCGCACCGCCGGCGAGCATCGGCAGCACTGCCGTCGTTACGACGAGAAGGGTGAGAAGCGCGGCGAACCGTTGCACGGCGGAGGATGCTAGCCTGTCCGCCAGACCGCGACCTCGGCTGTGCGTCCGCTTCCGACGGCGTGCTGGGATCGCGGAGACGTCCACCTGGAGGTTGCATGACTCTGACCAAGGAAGCCAAGCTGGAGATCGTCGGCAAGCACGGCCGGCACGAGGGCGACACCGGCTCATCGGAGGTGCAGATCGCCCTCCTCACCACCCGGATCAACGAGCTGACCGAGCACCTGCGCACGCACACGAAGGATCATTACTCGCGCCGCGGCCTGCTCAAGCTCGTCGGGCGCCGACGCCGGCTGCTCAACTATCTCCAGCGCACGAACCTCGAGGGCTACCGCGCCCTGATCAAGGAGCTCGGCCTGCGGAGGTAGGGAAAGACACCGAAGAACCGGAGAGTGGAAGTTTGAGCGAGCGCCAGGCGGCGCTGACTCAAACTCCCACTCTCCACGAAGAGTGGAGGAATACGAATGAGCGTTGCAAGCGGAGTGGAGGACAGGGTCGGCCCTGACTCCATCGACTACCGCCTGTCCGCGGTCTCCCTGACCGTCGGCAACCAGGAAATCAGCTTCGAGACCGGCAAGCTCGCCAAGCAGGCCGACGGTGCCGTCGTCGTCCGCTCCGGCGAGACGATGGTGCTCGCGACCGCCCAGGGGCGGATGGAGACGCGCGAGGGTGCGGACTTCTTCCCGCTGACGGTCGACGTCGAGGAGCGGATGTACGCCGCCGGGAAGATCCCCGGCGGTTTCTTCAAGCGGGAGGGCCGCCCCACGGAGCGGGCGATCCTGACCGCGCGCATGATCGACCGCCCGATCCGGCCCCTCTGGCCGAAGGGCTTCCGGAACGAGGTGCAGGTGATCTGCACCGTCCTCTCGGCCGACCTGGTCACCCCGCACGACGTCCTGTGCATCAACGGGGCGTCGGCGGCGCTGATGATCTCGCCCCTCCCGTTCGCGGGGCCGGTGGGCGCGGTGCGAATGGGGCTGATCGACGGCAAGCTGGTGGTCAACCCGACGCTGCAGGAGACCGAGGAGGAGTCGTCGCTCGACCTCATCGTCGTCGGCACGCCCGACGGGCTGACGATGGTCGAGGCCGGCGCCGCCGAGATTCCGGAGGACCTGCTGCTCGAGGCGCTCGAGCTCGCGCATCAGGAGATCAAGCGGCTTTGCGAGGCTCAGATCGAGCTCGCGCAGCAGGCCGGCAAACCGAAGTGGCTCGACGCGTCGCTGACCGCGGAGCTCAAGAGCTCGCACGGCGACCGCGTCCGTGAGCGGATCGCCGCCGAAGGCCTCCGCGAGGCCTCCGCCGCGATCGAGGAGATCTCCGCGGAGCTGTCCCCCGAGCTCACCATGGACTCGAACGAGGAGGACATCACCAGGCAGGTGCAGGTCCGCCAGAGCCTCAACACGCTGCTCGAGACCCTGCGCCTCGAGGCGGTCGAGGGCCCGGTCCGCGACCAGTTCGAGGCCGATCTCCGGGCGCTGACCGACGCAGAGCAGGATTCGAAGGAGCTCAAGTCGGCCAAGCGTTCGCTGCTCTTCGACCGGATCGTCGAAGGCGTCGACTTGCCCTTCCCGGTCGGTGCGCCGACCGCGGAGGGCGAGACCGCGGTCAAGGACTCCATGACGAAGCAGTTCATCAAGAGGGCCGCCGAGGCGATCTACAAGGACCTCGTCCGCAAGAAGATCGCGATCGACAAGCGGCGCTCGGACGGCCGCGGCACCGAGGAGATCCGCCCGATCGAGTGCGAGGTCGGCGTCTCGCCGCGCACCCACGGTTCGGCCCTCTTCACCCGCGGGCAGACGCAGATCATGAGCCTGCTGACGCTCGGCACCGCCAAGGAGGGGCAGCGGATCGACGACCTCTCCCTGGAGACCGACCGTCGCTACATGCACCACTACAACTTCCCGCCCTACTCGGTCGGCGAGACCGGTTTCATGCGCGGGCCCAAGCGCCGCGACATCGGTCACGGCGCACTCGCGCAGCGGGCGCTCGAGCCGATGATCCCGGCCGTGGAGGAGTTCCCGTACACGATCCGCATCGTCTCCGAGACGCTCGAGTCGAACGGTTCGTCCTCCATGGGCTCGGTCTGCGGCTCGACCCTCGCGCTGATGGACGCCGGCGTGCCCATCAAGTCGCCTGTCTCCGGCATCGCGATGGGCCTCGTCAAGGAGGGCGACGACTACGTGATCCTGACCGACATCCAGGGTGCGGAGGACCACCTCGGCGACATGGACTTCAAGGTCGCCGGCACGCGCGAGGGCGTGACCGCGCTCCAGATGGACATCAAGATCACCGGCGTCACGCAGGAGATCATGCGACAGGCGCTCGCCCAGGCGAAGCAGGCGCGCGAGTTCATCCTCGACCGGATGGCCGGGACGATCTCCGAGGCCCGCGCCGAGCTGGCCGAGAACGCACCGCGGATCTCCACGGTCAAGATCGACCCCGAGAAGATCGGCATGGTGATCGGCAAGGGCGGCGAGACGATCCGCGCGCTCGAGTCCGAGAACGACGTGCAGATCGACATCGAGGAGGACGGGACGATCCTGATCTACGCGACCGAGGGCACGAAGGCCAGCGCCGCGATCGCCGCCATCGAGTCGATCACCAAGGAGCCCGAGGTCGGTGACACGTTCACCGGCAAGGTGGTCAAGACCACCCAGTTCGGCGCCTTCGTCGAGCTGAAGAAGGGCACCGACGGCCTGCTCCACGTCTCGAACGTCGGGCCAGGCCGGGTCGGCCACATCGAGGACGTGATCGAGCGCGGCGACGTGCTCGACGTGATCGTCCAGGAGGTGGACAAGGCGCGCGGCCGGATCGGCCTCAAGCTGGTCGCCAAGCACGAGAACGGCTCGCTCGTCCAGCCCGAGGAGCTGATCGAGCGCGCCAAGGACGCGCCTCCGCGCCCGCGCGAGGAGGAGCGGCCGCGCGGCGGCGACCGCCGCGGCGGTCGGGACCGCGGCCCGCGCCGGTAGGCAGTACTGCCGATGCAGGCCCGGACCGGGGGCGCCGACATTGTCGAGCGCCGCGGTCCGGGCCGCTGGCGTCGCCGCCGTCTGGATCGCTCTGGGAGTCGCCTTCGTGGGCGGCTCCGTCGCCTGCGGCCTCGACCGCGGACCGGCCCTGCTCGCTGCGGTGGTCGGCGCGGTCGTGCTGGTGATGATCGCCCTCGGTCCGCGCGGCCGGACCCGGACTGACGACCTGGGCGACGCCTTCCGGTCCCACCGGATGCCCGCTACGACCCGGAATGGCTGAGCGTCGTGCTCGCCTGCATCCCCAGCACTGGATGCAGCCGTCGGCGCGGGAGCGGGGCGAGCGGCGCCGCTACTGGGTCGAGCGAGGCCCGCGGCCGCGCGTCTTCGTCGGCTAGGCGGGGCCCGGCTCAGCCCTGCGAAGGCTCGACGGCGAGTGTGCCGAGCTCCTCGCGGTGGATCATCGTCAGCGTCGCGACCAGTGCCAGCGCGGCGAAGCCGACAGCGACCCAGAAGGCGAGCGTGAAGCCGCTCGTCAGCGCCGCAGCCCGGGACTCGCCCTCTGCGAGCAGATCGGACGTGCGGTTCGTCGCGACGGTCGAGAAGAGGGCGACGCCGAGCGCGCCGCCGATCTGCTGCGATGTGTTGAAGAGACCCGAGGCGAGGCCGGCCTCCTGCGGCTCGACGCCTGCCAGCGCGGCGATCGACATCGGCACGAAGGAGAACCCGAGCCCGACGCCGATCGCGAGGAAGCCGGGGAGAAGGTCGACCGCGTAGGAGCCGTCGGCGGAGACCTGCGTGAACCACAGGTTGCCGAGCCCCATCAGCGTGACGCCGGCAATCATCACCGGCTTCACGCCGATCTTCGTCACGAGTGCCTGCGCTACGCCGGCCGAGACGATTGCGGTCAGGGCGACGGCGAGGTACCCGGCCCCGGTCTGAAGCGCCGAGAGGCCCAGTACCTGCTGCATGTAGAGCGAGAGCATGAAGAACATCGCAAACGTCAGCCCGCCGACGAGGAAGCTGACCACGTTGGCGCCGGTCAGCGTGCGCAGCCTGGTGAAGATGCCGAGCGGGACGAGCGGAGCCTGCGAGCGGTGCTCCACCGCGAGGAAGGCGACGTGGAGCGCGGCCGAGGCGATCAGGATCCCGATCGTCTGGGCCGACCCCCAGCCGACACGATTCGCCTGGGTGAGGGCGAAGACGAGCAGCGAGAGCGCGCTGGTGATGAGTACGGCACCGAGCGCGTCGAAGTGGCGGGTCGCGTAGCCGGCGCGGCTCTCCCGCACGATCGACCGGGTCGTCGCGAGCACGAAAGCGCCGACCGGGACGTTGACGAAGAAGATCCACTCCCAGCCGAGCGACTTGGTCAGGATCCCGCCGAGCAGGACGCCGACCGCGGCACCGCTGCCGCCCATCGCGCCCCAGATCCCGAGCGCCTTGTTGCGCTCCGAGCCCTCCTCGAACGTGGTCGTGATGATCGAGAGCGCCGCAGGGGAGAGGATGGCCGCGCCCAGGCCCTGCACGGCCCGCGCGGCGATCAGCATTCCCTCGGAGCCCGACAGGCCGCAGGCGAGGGACGCGAGGGTGAAGAGGGCAACGCCGGACATGAAGACCACACGGCGGCCGAGCAGGTCGGCCACGCGGCCGCCGAGGAGCAGGAAGCCGCCGAAGGTCAGCGCGTAGGCGCTCAGCACCCACTGCAGGTCGTCCGGCGAGAAGTTGAGGTCCTCCTGGATCGACGGCAGGGCGACGTTCACGATCGAGACGTCGAGGATCACCATGAAGTAGGCCGAACACAGAAGCGCGAGCGCCAGCCAGCGCCGCGGGTCGGGCCCCGTGCGTCCGAGATCTGCCGTGGCTTCCACGAGCTGTCCCTCTCCTTCCCGTCGCTCCTGGCCCTAAACGGGAGCTGTGGGCGAAGTATTCCGCAGCTGTACCATCCGCCGGTGCAGGAATACGTGCTCTCCGAGCTCGACTCCGGCGAGCGCCTGATCACCGAGCGCGTCGACAGCGTCCGTTCCGTGTCGCTCGGCTTCTGGATCGGCGCCGGCGCGCGGGACGAGCCCGACGCGAAGGCCGGCGTCTCGCACTTCATCGAGCACCTGCTCTTCAAGGGCACGCGCTCGTACGAGGCTCAGCAGATCGCCGAGATCTTCGACGAGATGGGCGGAGAGCTGAACGCTGCCACGTCCCGAGAGCACACGGTCGTGTACGCCCGCGTTCCCGACCGCCACCTCGAGGACGCGCTCGACGTGATGGCCGACATGGTCTTCTCGCCTGCGTTCTCGGACATCGACTCGGAGCGGGAGGTCGTGCTGGAGGAGATCGCGATGGTCGAGGACGCGCCGCAGGACCTCGTGCACGACCTGCTCTCCGAGGCGGTCTTCTCGGGCCACGCCCTCGGTCGGCCGGTGATCGGCCGTGCAGAGGTGATCTCCTCGATCAGCCGCCGCTCGATCGCCGCCTACCACCGCCGGGCCTACGTCGCCGGGAACGTCGTACTGGCCGCCGCCGGTCACCTCGAACACGAGCAGGTGCTGGCCCTGCTCGGTCGGGCCGCCCGCGAGCGCGCGGAGCCCCCTGCGCGGCAGACGCACGTGCGGTCGCCGCTCGTCCGGGAGCCGCAGCCCGGCCTGCGCTTCCAGCAGAAGGACACCGAGCAGTTCCACGTCTGCATCGGGGCGCCCGGAATCGCCCGTTCCGATCGGCGGCGGTTCGCGGCATCGCTGCTCGACGCCATCCTGGGCGGGTCGGCTTCGTCACGCCTCTTTCAGGAGATCCGCGAGAAGCGGGGGATGGCCTACACGGTCTACAGCTTCGGCTCGCAGTACACCGACTCGGGCCTGATCGGGATCTACGTCGGCACCCGCGAGGAGAATCTCGTCTCCTGTCTCGAGATCGTCGCCGAGCAGATCGCCGACATCGCCGCCGGCAATCTGCGCGAGCGCGAGCTCGACCGCGCGAAGGAGAACCTGAAGGGCCGGATCGCCCTCTCGATGGAGTCGACCTCGAGCCGGATGAGCAGGCTCGGCCGTTCGCTGATCACCGACACGGAGCTGCTCTCGCTCGACCGGGTGATCGCCGAGATCGACGCCGTCGAGCCGTCCGCGCTGGCCGAGCTGGCCGGAGTCCTGCTCGAGCCCGCCCGGCTGTCGGCCGCCGGCATCGGGCCGAGCGACGAGCGGTTCGCCGAGGCAGTCGAGCGGGTCCATCCGGGGCTGGCCGCCGCGGCCTGAGATCCGTGCGGATCGTCCTCAACGGCGCGCGCGGCAAGGTCGGATCGGTGGTCGGCCCGGCGCTCGAGGCGGCCGGCCACACGCTCGTCGACCGGCTCGACGCCGCCGAGGCGATGGTCGACTTCACCCGCCCGGACGCGGTGGTCGGGAACGTCGACGCTGCCATCGCGGCCGGCGTTCCCTGCATCGTCGGCACCAGCGGCGCCGATCTGAGTGCGGTGGGGCAGCGCGCCCACACGGCCGGTCTCCCCGTGTTCTACGCGCCGAACTTCGCCCTCGGCGCCGTGCTGATGATGCGCTTTGCCGCGGAGGCAGCTGCCCACTTCCCGCGCGCGGAGATCATCGAGCTGCACCACGAGACGAAGGTCGACGCGCCTTCGGGGACCGCCAGGGCGACCGCGGCGGCGATGGGAGGCGAGCCGCCGATCCACTCGGTCCGCCTGCCGGGGCTCGTCGCCCACCAGGAGGTGCTCCTCGGCGGGCCCGGCGAGCTGCTGACGATCCGCCACGACACGCTCTCGCGCGAGGCGTTCGTCGGTGGCGTCCTGCTCGCGCTCGGGCGCCTTCCGTCGCTCCCGCCGGGGCTGACGGTTGGCCTCGACGCGCTTCTGTGAGTACCATCGACGGCGTGCTGGGCGAGATCCTGACGGCGATCGTGACGCCGTTCCGGGAGGACGGCTCGGTCGACTACGACAGGTTCCGCGAGCTGGCGCGCCACCTCGTCGACAACGGCTCCGACGGGCTGGTCGTCACGGGGACGACCGGCGAGTCGCCGACCCTCTCCGACGACGAGCGCTTCGAGCTGTACGCCGCGGCGGTCGACGCCGTCGGCGACCGCGCGACCGTGATCGCCGGCACCGGAACGTACTCGACGGCGCACTCCATGCATCTGACTGCGCGCGCCCACGAGCTCGGCGTCCACGGCTTCCTCGTGGTCACGCCCTACTACAACAAGCCGCCGCAGCGCGGGATCGTGGAGCACTTCCGCGCGATCGCGGAGGTCAGCGACCGGCCGATCGTCGCTTACAACATCCCCGGCCGGGTGGTGGTCAACATCGAGCCGGAGACGATGGCCGAGCTCGCCGAGATCCCGACGGTGAAGGCGGTCAAGCAGGCCAACGACGATCTCGACCAGGCCCGCCGGATCGTCGAGCTCGGGCTCGACCTCTACGCCGGGGACGACCCGCTCCTGCTCGCGTTCCTGGGCATCGGCGCGGCCGGCGGCATCTGCGTGCGCTCGCACATCGCCGGTCCCGAGATGAAGGAGATGGTGCGCCGCTACCGCGCCGGGGACGTCGACGGGGCGCGCAGCATCGACGAGGCACTCTCGCCGCTCTGGGAGCTCGACGGCGTCGCCGTCAACCCGATCCCGATCAAGACCGCGCTCGCCCTCGTCGGCCAGGACGTGGGCGGGTTCCGCCTGCCGATGGTGCCGGCCACCGACGAGGAGGTCGAACGGGTGCGCGACTGCCTCGCGCGGGCCGGGCTGAGCGTCGCTGCGGCAGCATAGGCGTCGACAGGCCGGGGATACACTCTGCGGGTGACAGA
This sequence comes from uncultured Actinomycetes bacterium, assembly GCA_963775695.1. Classification (GTDB taxonomy): domain Bacteria; phylum Actinomycetota; class Thermoleophilia; order Gaiellales; family Gaiellaceae; genus DATBLE01. The sequence continues at coordinate 99,862 of CAVZJU010000004.1, forward strand.
GCGTCTGCGCGTGATCCCGCTCGGCGGGCTGGGCGAGGTCGGGAAGAACATGAGCGTGTTCGAGCACGACCAGGGCACGCTGGTCGTGGACGCCGGCCTGGCGTTCCCGCGCGACGAGCACCTCGGCGTCGACCTCCTCCTGCCGGACTTCTCGCACCTCGTCGAGCGGCAGGCCGACGTCCGCGCCGTCGTCCTCACGCATGCGCACGAGGACCACGTCGGCGCGCTCCCGTACCTGATGCGCCAGGTGCGGGTGCCGGAGGTCTGGGCGACCCGCCTGACGCTCGGGCTGGTCAAGTCGAAGCTGGACGAGCACGGGCTGCTGAACGCGACCGAGCTGCGCGAGATCGACCCGGAGGGCGAGCCCGTGCAGCTCGGGCCCTTCCGGCTGGAGTTCGTGCGGATGGCGCACTCGGTGCCCGACAACGTCGCGGTCGTGATCGAGACCGACGCCGGGCGCGTGCTGCACACCAGCGACTGGAAGCTCGACCACACGCCGGTCGACGGCTTCCGCACCGACGTCGGCAGGCTCGCGGAGCTCGGCAACCGCGGTGTCGACCTGCTGCTGTGCGACTCGACCAACGCCGAGCGGGGCGGGTTCACCGGGTCGGAACGGCTCGTCGGCGAGGCGTTCCGCCAGATCATCCCCCAGCGGCAGGGCCGCGTCCTCATCGCCTCCTTCGCCTCGAACGTCCACCGGATGCAGCAGGCGATCGACGTCGCCGTCCAGACCGGCCGCAAGGTCGCGGTCGTCGGCCGCTCGATGCGCAAGAACCTGAACATCGCCGGCAACCTCGGCTACCTGGAGGTGCCGGAGGGGACGCTGATCCGCCCGCAGGAGCTCGAGGAGTACGACCCGCACGAGGTGCTGATCCTCTGCACCGGAAGCCAGGGCGAGCCGATGTCGGCCCTGACCCGGATCGCGTACCGCGACCACCAGTCGGTCTCGGTCGAGCGCGGCGACACGGTGATCATCTCCGCGCGGCCCGTGCCGGGGAACGAGCTGCGCGTGCACGACACGATCAACCAGCTCTCGAAGGCGGGTGCGGAGGTCTTGCACGAGGAGAACGCGGCCGTACACGTCTCGGGACACGCGAACCAGGAAGAGATCAGGACGCTCTACGGGCTCGTGCGTCCCAAGGCGGTGATGCCGATCCACGGCGAGTACCGGATGCAGGCGGCGAATGCGCGGATGGCGCAGGAGGCGGGCGTGCCGGCGAACGCGATCGTCATCGCCGAGAACGGCTCGGTCGTCGAGCTGAGCCCGAGCGGGGTCGGGATCGTCGACCGGATCGAGGCCGGTGTGACCTTCGTCGACGGTCTGGGCGTCGGCGACATCGGCGACGTCGCCCTGCGCGACCGGCGGCACATGGCCGAGGACGGCGTCCTCATCGTGGTCGCCACCCTGGCCGGGACGAACGGCGTACGCTCGGCCGCCGCCGAGGTGATCGCGCGCGGTTTCGCCGAGACGGAGCCGTTGCTCGACGAGATGCGCGCCGAGGCGGAGAGCGTCCTCCGCGGATGCATTCAGGACGAGATCGTCGAGATCAAGCTGCTGCAGGAGCACCTGCACGACGGCATCGGCCAGCTCGTCTACGACCGGACCCGCCGACGGCCGATGATCCTGCCCGTGGTGGTGGAGGTTTGAGCGCCGTGCTCGACGGCTGGGCAGGCGTCCTCGCCGACAATGCGGCGGAGGACGCGACCGGGCGTCGGCTGATCTCCCAGCTCGCTGCTTGCGAGGTGGCTGCGCTCGCCTTCTGCCGGCTGCTCGAGCGGTGGGCCCGCGGCGACGCCGATCCGTCCACGCCCGGAAAGCGCCAGGCGGCGCTGCGCCGTGCCGCCGAGCGGGCGGAGACGGCGCTGTCCGGTCTCGAGCGGCCGCTCGGCCGCTACCTGCTCGAGCTCGAGCCGGAGATCGCCGAGGGCCGCTCGTGGTACGGCGAGCCCGGCGCAGGCGAGCTGCGCGACTGGCAGGACGTTCTCGACCGCGCGGGAGTGTCGGTGTCGGCCGTCCGGGTGGCGCAGGCCTACCTGGAACTGGCCGTGCTGGTCCGTGCCCTGGAGGGTCTGCGCGCGGCCGCAGAACTCGGCTCGGAGCCGGACCGCTCGTCACTGTGGGCGGGCCTCTTCGACCTGCGCGAGAACCTGCTCGGTCGAACGCTGGAAGACCTGCGCGCCCTCGCCGCCTGAGGCCGTGTCAAGACCCACGGTGAAGGCGCCCTCGATCGCGGTCGTCGGGTCGATCAACCTCGACCTGGTCGTCCGCTGCGAGCGGCTGCCGCGGCCGGGGGAGACGCTCACCGGCGCCACCTTCGAGCGCGTCCCGGGCGGAAAGGGGGCGAACCAGGCACTGGCAGCGGCCCGACTGGGGGCGGACGTGGCCATGGTCGGCGCGGTCGGGAACGATTCCTTCGCGGAGGAGGCGCTGGCGCTGCTCGTCGAGGGCGGCGTCGATTTCGGCGGCGTCCGCCGTGTGGCCCGGCCGACCGGCGTCGCGCTGATCGTCGTCGGCGACGACGGGGAGAATCAGATCGTGGTCGCGCCCGGCGCCAACGCGGCCGCCGAAACCACGGAGGGCCTCGAGGCGGTCGATGCCGTGCTCTGCCAGCTCGAGATCCCGGTCGCAACAGTCGCGGAGGCAGCCCCCAGAGGGCGGTTCACCTGCCTGAACGCGGCTCCCGCCCGCGAGCTCCCGGACGGTCTGCTCGACGACGTCGACCTGCTCGTCGTCAACCGCTACGAGCAGGAGGCGGTCGGGCGGTTCGACGGGCTGACCGCGTTGACGCTCGGCGCCGGCGGGGCCGTCTTGCTCGAGGGCGGCCGGGAGATCGCGCGCGCGGTCCCACCCGAGGTCGAGGCAGTCGACGGCACCGGGGCCGGCGACGCGTTCACTGCCTGCCTCCTGGTCTCCCTCCTCGAAGGTCGCACGTGCGAGGAGGCGCTGACACGCGCCTGCGCCGGCGGCGCGCTCGCCGCCTCGCGACCGGGCGCGCAGCCGTCCCTCCCCACCGCGGCGGAGGTAGACGAGATACTGCGGCCGTGAAGATCCTCCTCGACTGCGACCCCGGCCACGACGACGCCATTGCGCTCCTGCTCGCGCTGGCGAGCCCGGAGATCGAGCTCGTCGGCATCACCACCGTCCACGGCAACCAGACGCTCGAGAAGACGACTGTCAATGCGCTCAAGCTGCTCGAGTTCGTCGATCGCACCGACGTGCCCGTCGCCGCCGGCGCGGACCGACCGATCGTGCGAGAGCCGTTCGTCGCCGAGTACGTCCACGGTGTGAGCGGGATGGACGGCCCGACGCTGCCGCAACCGGCGACGAAGCCCGATCCGAGGCATGCGGTGGACTTCATCGCGGACACCCTTCGCGACTCGGCCGAGCCGATCACGCTCGTCCCGACCGGCCCCCTGACGAACATCGGTCTCTTCCTGAACATGCACATGGACGTGGCCGAGAAGGTCGAGCGCATCGTCCTGATGGGCGGGGCATTCGGCGAGGGCAACGTCACCCCGGCCGCCGAGTTCAACATCTGGGTCGACCCGGAGGCCGCGGAGCGCGTCTTCCGGAGCGGCCTCGACGTGACGATGATCGGCCTCGACGTCACGCACCGGGCGATCTTCGGCCCCGAGCCGACCGCCGAGTTGAAGGCGGCTGGCCGCGTGGGTGCGATGGTCGCGGAGCTGCTGGAGTTCTACGGCCGCTTCCACAAGCAGTCGTACGGCTGGGACGGCTCGCCGATCCACGACGCGGTCGCGATGGCGCATGCGTTCACGCCGGGGATCGTCGAGACGCGCCACGTCGGGGTGAAGGTCGACTGCGGCGAGGAGCTCGGGCGCGGCCGGACGAACTGCGACCTGCGCGGGCGCGTCGGTTGGGAGGCGAATGCGCACGTCGCCGTGGACATCGACGCCGATGCGTTCATCCGGCTGCTGGTCGAGCGGATCTCCACGCTCGGGTAGGGCCCGGGCAGGGTTAGCGCACCGGCCGTCGAAGTCGCGCCAATGGCGCGGAAGAAGCGTTCTGCCAGGCCTCGCCCGAAGACGCCGTCGCGGGTCAAGAAGCGCACGCGCCGCAAGGCCGCGGCGGCACCTGCGCACCAGCATCCCGAGCTGATCGGCCTGGGGCTGCTCGCGTTCGGCCTGTTCATGGCCACGGTGCTGTACGTGGGCTGGAACGGCGGCTACGTCGGCAAGGCGATCGGCGACGGCTTCGTGTCCGTCGTCGGGGGGATTGCCTACGTTCTGCCGGTGGTGTGCGTCGCCGTCGGCGCGCTGATGGTGGCCCGGAGCGACCTGCCGCGGGTCGGCCCGTTCCGAACCGGGCTCGTCGTCGTCGCCCTCGGCCTCGCGCTCGTGCTCGGCGCCGCCCACGGCGGGTACCTCGGGCGCGGGCTGGAGGACGTCCTCGGCAAGCCGATCGGCTCGACCGGCACACAGATCCTCGGCGTGTTCCTGCTCCTGGCCGGCGTTTTGCTGGTCACCGGAGCCTCCGCGGGCGCATTCGTCCGCCGTTCGGGACGGGCGGTGCGGAGCGCGGCACGGCGTCCGGCGTCGCGCCGGCGCGTGACCCCCGAACTCGAGCCGGCCGCCGTGGCGCCTCCCGCAGCTCTCGTTGCCCCACCGGTCGACGGGGTGGAGGAGTTCCCGGATGTCGTTGCTCCGGCGCCGCTGCTCGTGCTCGACCGGGACGACCCGGAGCCCGAGGCGGAAGCCGCCGACGCGTCCCAGACGTCGCTCTTCGACGTCACCGAGCCCGACGGCGTCTACACCCTTCCTGATCGGGGCCTGCTGCGGCGCTCGAAGGCCACGGCAGGCAAGCCGGGCGACCAGGACGGCCGCGTCGCGGGCCTGCTCGTGCAGGCGCTCGCGAACTTCGGCGTGGACGCGACGATCGTCGGCGAGATCGCGGGGCCGCGCGTCACGCGCTACGAGCTCCAGCTCGCACCGGGGACGAAGGTCTCGAAGGTGGCGGCGCTCAAGGACGACCTCTCCTACGCGCTCGCCACGACCGAGATCCGCATCCTCGCTCCGATCCCGGGAAAGCAGGCCGTGGGCGTCGAGGTGCCGAACCTCGCGCCGAATCTCGTCACCCTGGGCGACATCTACGACGACCTGCCGGCGACGTCGAGCCCGCTGTCCGTCTGGCTCGGCAAGGACATCTCCGGGAACGCGGTGTGGACCGACCTCGCCCGCATGCCGCATTTGCTGATCGCCGGCACGACCGGCTCGGGCAAGTCCGGTTGCATCAACACGATCCTCACCTCGATCCTCCTGCGCGCGACGCCCGACGACGTGCGGATGATCCTGATCGACCCGAAGCGGATCGAGCTCAACTTCTACGAGTCGATCCCGCATCTGCTCACGCCGGTCGTCTCGTCGCCGAAGACGGCGGCGGCCGCGCTGGCCAACGTCGTGGGAGAGATGGAGCGGCGCTACGAGCGGATGAGCCACGTGCGCGCACGCAGCCTGCCCGAGATGAACCGCGCGCTGCGCGGGCGCGGGGAGAAGCAGCTGCCGTACCTGCTGGTCGTGATCGACGAGCTCGCCGACCTGATGATGATCTCGCCGCAGGACGTGGAGGACGCGATCATCAGGCTCGCGCAGAAGTCGCGCGCGGTCGGGATCCACCTCGTGCTGGCGACGCAGCGGCCGTCCGTGGACGTGATCACCGGGATGATCAAGGCGAACGTGCCCTCGCGGATCGCCTTCGCGGTGTCGAGCCAGACGGACTCGCGCGTGATCCTCGACCAGGCGGGCGCCGAGAGCCTGCTCGGCCAGGGCGACATGCTGTTCAAGCCGCTCGGCACCTCGCGGCTCCAGCGCGTCCAGGGCGCCTACGTGAGCGAGGAGGAGGTCGCCCTGGTCGTCGAGCAGTGCCGCGCCCAGCGTGAGCAGGAGCTGGACGAGTCGATGCTGGAGGCGCCGGAGAAGCCGGCAGAGGACTTCGACGACGAGGACGGCGACTTCGACCCGGACGAGGACCCGCTGCTGGAGAAGGCGATCGAGGTGGTCGTCCAGGCGCAGACGGCGTCCGTATCGTTGCTCCAGCGGCGTCTGCGGGTCGGCTACACCCGCGCGGGCCGCCTGATCGACATGCTCGAGCGCCGCGGGATCATCTCGCCGTACGAGGGCTCGAAGCCGCGGCGCGTGCTGGTCGGCGAGACCGAGCCGCTCGCGTCCTAGGATCCGGAATCGACGTAGCGCGCGTGGCCGGGCTCTGCCCGGGTGGCGCTGCGAGAATGGCGCGGTGACGCGGATCGCGGTCGTCGGCAGCTATGGCGTCGGGCTCACATTCGGCGTCGAGCGCGCGCCCGAGCGCGGCGAGACGCTGGTCGGGTCACTGTTCCGCACCGACCACGGCGGGAAGGGGTCGAACCAGGCCGTCGGCGCGGCGCGCCTCGGCGTCGAGGTCACGTTCCTGACCGCGGTGGGCGAGGACTCGTTCGGGGACGGCGCCTTCGAGCTGTGGGCAGAGGAGGGGCTCGATGCGAGCGCCGTCCTGCGCGCGCCGCTGCCGACCATGACGGCCGCGATCCTCGTCGAGGGGAGCGGCGACAACCGGATCGTGATCGTCCCCGGTGCGCTCTCGGCGTTGACACCTGCGCACGTGGACGCCTACGCCGCGCAGATCGAGGCCGCCGACGTCCTGCTCGTCCAGTTGGAGATTCCGGTCGAGACCGCTCTGCATGCGCTCGAGGTGGGTCGCGCCGCAGGTGTGCGCACGATCCTGAACCCGGCGCCTGCGCCACCGAGCCCGATCGCGCCGGCAGCCGACTACCTGACGCCGAACGAGAGCGAGGCCATCGCCGTGGAGGATGCGGATGGCACGCTCGTGGTCACGCTCGGCCAGCAGGGGGCCCGGCTGTACGGCGATCGGATCCCCGCCTTCGCGGCGACGCCCGTGGACACCACCGGGGCCGGCGACGCGTTCTGCGCTGCGTTCGCGGTCGCGCTCGCCGCTGGCGCCGCGGATGCCGAGGCGGTGCGCTGGGGCTGCGCGGCGGGCGCACACATGGTCGAGCACGAAGGCGTCATCCCGGGCCTGCCGACCCGCGCGCAGCTCGAAGAGCGGCTCGCCGTGGCGGCCGCATGACCCGCCTGATCATCGACACCGACACGGCGGGCGACGACGTCTTCTCGCTGCTGATCGGCCTGCGTGAGCCCCGCGCCGGGCTGGAGGCGATCACCGTCTGCTGCGGCAACGTCGCCTTCGAGCAGGAGGTCGAGAACGCCCTGTACACGGTCGAGATCGCCGGCCGAGGCGGCGAGATTCCCGTCTACGCCGGCTGCGCCGAGCCGCTGATCTCCGAGTGGATCGGAGCCGAGTACGTGCACGGGCAGGACGGCATGGGCGACTCGTTCTTCCCGCGGGCAAAGCAGCGCCCGGGGCCCGAGCACGCTGTCGACGAGCTCGTCCGTCGGATCAACGAAAGCGCGGGTGAGCTCACGATCCTCGCCCAGGCGCCGCTCACCAACCTCGCTGCCGCGGTCACGCGCGACCCGTCGATCGGGCAGAAGGTCGCGGCGCTGTACGTCATGGGCGGCGGCGAGGGGAACATCACACCGGCGGCCGAGTACAACTTCTTCGTCGACCCGGAGGCGGCCAAGATCGTCCTGAACGCCGGCTTCCCCCTGACGCTCTTCACCTGGTCGCTCACGCGTACGCACGGTGTGTTCGACGACGCCAGGCTCGCGCGGATCGACTCGCTCGGCACGCCGCTGTCCGAGTTCTTCGGGCAGGTGAACCGGAAGGCCCGCGAGTTCGACGACCAGGTCAACCATCTCGGCGGATCGACCCATCCCGACTCGATGGCCTGCGCCGCCATCGTCGAGCCCTCCCTCGTCCTGGCGACGGAGGAGGCGGTGGTCGACGTCGAGACGTCCGGCGACCTGACCCGCGGCTGGAGCCTGATCGACACCCTCGGCCGCGTCGAGCGGGAGCCGAACGCGACGGTCGTCACCGACTTCGACACCGAGGGCTTCTTCGAGCTGATGCTGGAAGTGCTCGTTTGAGAGACGAAGCCGAGCACGAAGGCGTCGGCTATCTGCCGCCGACGCGTGAGCTGCGCGTTCGCTTCGACACGGCGCAGGCGCTGACGCGGCTCTTCTACCGCGAGCAGGCGGTCGTGCTCGCCTGCGGCGGCTGGGTCCCGCGCGTCGCGCTGCTGGAGCACAAGGCCGAGCTGGCCCGCACCGCCTGGGAGTCGGCGCTGGCCGCCGAAGCCCTGCGCGAGCGCGTCTTCGAGCTCCGGTACCCGGCGCGCTTCCTCGACGAGCAGGCCGAGAAGCTCGGGGTCGACGATCCCGACGACCTGCGCCGGCTCGCGGCCGAGCTCCACGACGACTACGCCGCGTACCTGGAGGTGGTCGACGAGCTCGCCGACGGCCCCTCGATCCGCATCGTCGAGGCGGCGCTGCGCGACAAGCAGCGACACCAGGAGGTGCTGGCCGCCATCGAGCTCACGGACGACGACCCCGCCCGCGACCCGCGCTACTTCGCCTCGAGCTTCTACTGGCCCGACGCCCTCGACCCTACGTATCCGTACGGCGAGGGCGTCGCGCTGCAGCTCCGCTCGGCGGTCAGCCACCTGAACGAGGTGTGGGCGGTCGACACCGCCGGCCGGATCCTGCACGAGCTCTCGCCCCAGCTCGGCTGGGGGTTCACCCACGAGGCCGCCCGCTGGCTCTACGACGAGACGCGACACATGCTCATGGGCAAGCAGCGGCTCGAGCACTGGGGCTTCCGCCCCGAGCAGATCCCGCTCGGCGGCTACATCTACGAGGCGTGGCAGCACGAGGACCCGCTCTACGGGCTCGGCATGCTCGGCTACTTCGAGACGAAGAACATCGGCCGCAAGCGCGAGCGCGCTCGGGCGTTCCACGACATGGGCGATGCGACCAGCGAGACCGACATGGAGTTCGACTGGGCCGACGAAACCCTGCACGCGGAGTACGGCCGGCGCTGGTTGCGGCGGCTGCTGGAGGCGCGCGGGGAGGACCCGGAGTCGTGGCCGTCCGTGCTGGAGCGCTGCGGAGGGCTCGTCCAGGAGCGCGTCGAACGGGCGACTTCCGACGATCTCGAGCGGATCCGCACATGCGCCGACGCCCTGGTTGCCGCCGCGCAGGCGTCCGCCGCCTATCCAAGTCGCCCGTGAGACGTCTTATCTCTTGCCCCCGGGGTCTGAGGGAGTAGGATCAGGCGTTCCCCTGCCCGGGGATCTCTGTGGAACATCAGTATCGAGGGAGGACTTGGGTGAGAAATAGACGTTTCCTGCCGGTTGCGCTTGCCGTGCCGGCGATCATCCTCGCGGTCGCGCTGCTCGCCGGGACCGGCGGCGCCGCGCCGTCTGTGACGTTCAAGGCGGCGTTGGTCAGCGACGTCGGCCGCTTCAACGACAAGGGCTTCAACCAGAACCAGCTCACCGGGCTGAAGATGGCCCAGGCCAAGCTCGGCGTGCAGACCCGCGCGATCGAGTCGCACTCGGCGAACGACTACATCCCGAACCTCGCGTCGGTTGCCCGCCAGGGCTACGACGCGGTCGTCGCCGCCGGCTTCCTGCTGGCCGACGCGGAGGCAACGGTTGCGAAGAAGTTCCCGAACACGCAGTTCGCGATCACCGACTATCCGGTGGAGGCCGCGCCGTTCTCGGACAAGAAGGGCAAGCTGCTGGTCAAGAACATCACGGGCATCACGTTCAAGTCCGAGCAGCAGAGCTACCTGGTCGGCTGCCTCTCCGCCCTGATGGCGAAGAAGGGCGGCGGCAACACGATCAGCGCGACGGGCGGCGTCAAGATCCCGCCGGTCGACTCGTTCATCGCCGGGTACAAGGCCGGGGCGGCGAAGTGCGTCCCCGGGACGAAGGTGCTGGTCGGGTACTCGCAGGACTTCATCGCGCAGGACAAGTGCAAGGCCGTGGCGCAGAACCAGATCTCTGCGGGCTCCAAGGTCGTGTTCGCGGTCGCCGGCCCCTGCGGCTTCGGCGCCCTCGCGGCCGCCAAGGAGGCCGGTGTCTGGGGCGACGGCGTCGACGTCGACCAGGCGTACCTCGGGCCGCACATCCTGACGAGCGCGGTCAAGCGCGTCGATCTCGGCGTGTTCCGCTTCGTCCAGGCGGTCAAGGACGGCACGCTGGTGCCGGGTCACGACTTCGTCTTCGACCTGAAGAACGGCGGCGTCGCGGTCGGCAAGATCAGCAAGAAGGTGCCGGCTGCCTACAAGGCAAGGCTCGCTGCGCTCCAGAGCCAGATCATCGCCGGGAAGATCAAGGTCCCGACGACCTTCAAGTAGGTCATTTGATCGTTGCGACGGAGGGCGGGCCGCAGGGCCCGCCCTCCGCGTGACAGAATCGCCCGTCGTGGACGAGCCACCGGTTCTCGAGCTTCGCGGGATCACGAAGCGCTTCCCCGGCGTGCTCGCCAACGATCACGTCGACCTCGACGTCGCTGCCGGCGAGGTGCATGCGCTGCTCGGCGAGAACGGCGCCGGCAAGTCGACGCTGATGAACATCCTCTACGGGCTCTACCACCCGGACTCGGGGGAGATCCTCCTCAACGGGAAGAAGACGTCGTTCGCGTCGGCCAAGGACGCGATCGAGAGCGGGATCGGGATGGTGCACCAGCACTTCATGCTCATCCCGGTGATGACCGTGGCCGAGAACATCGTCCTCGCCGAAGAGCCGACGTACGCAGGGGTGATGCTCGACTTCGGGGAGGCGCGGAAGCGCGTTCGTGACCTCTCCGACCGCTACGGCCTCGCGGTCGACCCCGGCAGCCGCATCGAGGACATCACCGTCGCCGCGCAGCAGCGCGTCGAGATCCTGAAGGCCCTCTATCGGGGGGCGGAGATCCTCGTGCTCGACGAGCCCACCGCCGTCCTGACGCCGCAGGAGGCGAAGGAGCTGTTCGCGATCATCGCCGAGCTGAAGGCCCAGGGGAAGTCGATCATCTTCATCAGCCACAAGCTCCACGAGGTGCTCGAGGTCGCCGACCGCATCACCGTCCTGCGCCGGGGAAAGCGGATCGAGACGGTTCCGGTGGAGGGCGCGACCGAGGAGAGCCTCGCCCGGATGATGGTCGGCCGGGAGGTGCTCCTGCAGGTCGACAAGACGCCGGCGAAGCCCGCGGATCGCCTCCTCCGGGTCTCGGATCTCCACGTCTTCGACGAACGGGGGCTGGAAAAAGTCCGCGGCGTCTCGTTCGACGTCAGGGCGGGCGAGATCGTCGCGATCGCCGGCGTTGACGGCAACGGCCAGACCGAGCTCATCGACGCCCTCACAGGCCTGCTCCAGCCGGCGTCGGGCACGGTCGAGGTCGGCGGGCGTTCTGCCCCGAAGCACGCGACGGCGCGCGAGATGCTCGACCTCGGCATCGGTCACATCCCCCAGGACCGCCAGCGCCGCGGCCTCGTCCTCGAGTTCTCGATCGCCGAGAACATCGCGCTGCACGACTACTGCATCGAGCCCGCCTCGAAGGCGGGCTGGCTCTACCCCAACCGGCTGATCGCACGTGCCGCCCAGTTGATCAGGGACTTCGACGTCCGCGGCGGCGGGGCGAAGACGTTGGCCGGCGCGCTCTCCGGGGGCAACCAGCAGAAGGTGGTCGTCGCCCGCGAGGTCGCGCGGAACCCCAAGGTCCTGATCGCGGCCCAGCCGACGCGGGGTCTCGACGTCGGCGCGATCGAGTACGTCCACCGCCGCCTCGTCGCCGAGCGTGACGAGGGCAGGGCCGTCCTGCTGGTCTCGCTCGAGCTCGACGAGGTGCTCTCGCTCGCCGACCGGATCCTGGTCGTGTTCGAGGGCCAGCTCGTCGGCGAGTACGCCCCAGACGTGAGCGAGGAGGAGCTCGGGATCGCGATGACGGGCGGGCGGCGGAAGGAAGTGGCCACGGCATGACCGCTCGCCGCGCTTCGCGCGAGCTCGCTCGCATGGGGGAAACGGCCATGCACGCGAAGCGGGCCGAAAGACAGAGCCCCCCGATCGGGGCGCCGCGGGCGCCCCGTCAGCCCCCTTCCCTGAGTGCTCCAGCACCTCAGCGGCGGATCAGTGTCGCGCCCGCCAGGTCGGTCGCGGCGGCGAAAACCTGTTGCAAGAACGGGCAGGGGGACCGATGACGGAAGGCCCACTGGAGCCTCGCGACGAGGAGCGCCTGGAGGCGCAGGAGGAGCAGCTGCTCGAGGCGCCGGGCGGAGAGCCGGGAGGCTACGCCCCGAGCGTCGCCGCCCGGATGGCGATCCTCCAGCGCGCCGGCGGCATCGTCATGCCGGTCGTCACGACGCTCTTCGCGTTCGCGATGGCGATGATCGTGATCGCGGCCACCGGCCACAACCCGTTCAAGGCGTTCAGCGGGATCTTCGACGGCACCGGCCTGAACTGGCTGTTCCCGTGGGTGACCGGGGACACCCGGGTGGAGGCCGCCTACAACCTCCAGCAGACGCTGCTCGTCACCACCGGCCTGATCCTGACCGGCTTCGCCGTCTCGTTCGCCTTCAAGTGCGGCCTGTTCAACATCGGCGGCCAGGGCCAGTACATCGTCGGCGCGTTCGTGAGCGTGTGGGTCGGCTCGTCGTGGGTGCACATGGCCTCGGGCCTGCACATCTTCCTCGCGATCGTGCTCGCCGCCCTCGCGGGCGCCGCGTGGGCGGCGATCGCGGGCTTCCTGAAGGCGACCGTCGGGGTGCACGAGGTGATCTCGACGATCATGCTGAACTGGATCGCGATCTGGGTGACGCAGGCACTCGTCGGCCAGGGCGGCCAGCTCCAGAACTCGACGGATACCTCGGTGCCGGTCTCGAGCGACATCGCGCAGGGGGCGCACCTGCCGGTCTTCTGGGGCGACCCGGTGCTCCAGGGGCTGCACATCGGCTTCTTCATCGCGCTCGCGTCGCCGGTCGTCTACTGGCTGCTGCTCAACCGGACGACCCTCGGCTACGAGGTGCGCGCGACGGGATTCAATCCGGAGGCGGCCCGGTACGGCGGAGTCGACGTCAAGCGCAGCTACGTCATGGCGATGGCCATCTCCGGCACGTTCGCAGGCCTCGCCGGCGCGATTGACATCCTCGGCTGGCAGTTCCGCCTCGGCGTGCTCGACATCCAGGTCTCGTCGATCGGCTTCATCGGGATCGCGGTCGCGCTGCTCGGGCGCAACTCGGCGATCGGCGTGCCCTTTGCCGCACTCCTCTTCGGCGCGCTCCTGCAGGGCACCTCGACGCGCAACCCCGCGATCCAGGACGTGATCAAGCCGGAGCTGGCCGGGAACCTGACGCTGATCATCCAGGGCCTCGTGCTGCTGTTCGTCGGCGCGGATCTGCTCTTCCTGTGGATCTGGCGGTTCCGGAAGAAGCTCCGCCGCACGCCGGCTGTCACGCCTGCACCGCAAGCAGGAGCGGCCGCCAGATGAGCGCGCTCTCGCCTGCCGTCCAGGGAGCGATCCGCTCGGAGGCGACCTCGAAGTACGTCGGTTGGGTCTCGGTCGGCCTCGCGGCGCTCGGAGTCTGGCTGGCGCTCCCGCCCGTCACCCTTCGCTCGCCGGCCGTGCCGTTCGTGCTCGAGACGCTCGCGGCGCTCGGCGGGGCGTGGACGGCCGCGCGCGGCGAGCGGAAGCTGGGGTGGGGGGCGGTGGCCGCGGCCGGCATCTGCGCTCTGCTGGCGTACGGCGCGACCCGGTCGAGCCTGGCGCACCTCGACGGCGCCTTCACGACCACCTCCGGGCCGGGCGTCGTCGACTGGGGGGTGCTGACCTACAACATGTTCATCTTCGCGACGCCGCTGGCGTTCGCCGCGATCGGCGGCATGTTCTCCGAGCGCGCCGGGGTCGTGAACATCGGGCTCGAGGGGATGATGCTGTCCGGCTGCTTCTTCGGGATCCTGGGTGCCGACAAGCTCAGCTCCTGGGAGCTCGGGCTCGTCACCGCAGCCCTCTCGGGCGCCGTGCTCGGACTCATCCACGCCTTCTTCTCGGTACATATGCGCTCCGACCAGATCGTCGGCGGAACGGCGATCAACTTCCTGGCTCTCGGCGTCACCGGCTACTTCTTCATCCAGATCTACGGCCTGAACGGGACGCCGGGCACGGGGATCCCGTACATCCCGGACGTCAAGCTGACCTTCCTGAACCACATCCCGCCCAAGGATGCGGGCAGGCCCAGCTTCTGGTACCAGGCGTTCGGCCACCTGAACCTGATGATCTGGGTGCTGTTCGGCGTGATCGTGATCGCGTACTTCGTCATGTTCCGGACGTCGATCGGGTTGCGGCTCCGCTCGGTGGGCGAGCACCCGCGCGCTGCCGACACCGTGGGGATCGACGTCTACCGGACGCGGTACGGTGCCGTCATCCTCTCGGGGATGATCGCCTCCCTCGGCGGCGCGTATCTGGCGATCGGCTACGTCCACTCGTTCACCGAGAACATGACCGCCGGCCGCGGGTTCATCGGCCTGGCGGCGCTGATCGCCGGCGGCTGGCGGCCCGGAGGCGCCTTTGCGTTCGCGCTTCTGTTCGGCTTCTTCGGCGGTCTGGCCACCCGAGTGCAGGGCTACGGATACGAGTACAACGTGCTCGTCCAGGCCTTGCCCTACGTGATCACGCTGATCGCAGTCGTCGGGGTGATCGGCAGGTCGATCCCACCCGCATCGGTTGGACGGCCGTACGTCAAGCAGTAGCGGCGCCAGGCGCGCGAACCCGCGCGCCTGGTGGTCGCTCGCCTGTGGGATCCTGTCGCTCGCAGCAATCCCGGCCGGGATCGTGCTCGCGCGCGAACTGGAGCAGGTCACGCTCGTCGACTCGTCGGGCTCGGTCCTGGTCGCCGCGCTGCTCGGCTGGGCGGCGATCGTGCTCGCCCGCCGCGCGCGGGAGCGAATCCAGATCACCCTCGGGCGCGCCGGCGGCGGCGGCGCGGCCGCGGCCGGCCGGCTCCTCGGCATCCTCGGACTGCTGGTCGCCGGGACCGCCGCGCTCGCCCTCGGGTTCTGGGGTCTGCTGTCCATGTTCGCCGAGCAGTAGTTCCAGACCGAAGCTGTTTGCCGGCACCGCCGTCGTGCCGACGGAGCGCACGGACCGCCGGTCAGAGGCCCGTCTACAATGGGGCTCGTGTTCGAGATCGGGAACAGCCTCCGCGAGGCGCGCACGCGCAAGGGCCTCGACTTCCCCGAGCTCGAGCAGGGAACGAAGATCCGCGCGAAGTACCTGCGGGCGCTCGAGGACGAGGCCTTCGAGACCCTGCCCTCGGCGACGTACGTCAAGGGGTTCCTGCGCACGTACGCCGACTACCTCGGCCTGGACGGGCAGCTGTACGTGGACGAGTACAACGTCCGCTACGGCTCGGGCGACGAGGTGCTCGAGCGCCGGGTGCGGAGCGCCTCACCTACGCGCAGGACGCAGGGACGCAGGCGGCGCCGCCTCGAGTCGAAGCTGGTCTGGGTCACCCTCCTTGGCATCGCAGTCGTCACGGCGCTCGTGATCGCCGCCTGGCGCTACGGGGGCAGTGGCCACCAGTCGCTGCCGCTCGACACGCCCGCATCCACCGCTGCTGCGAAGGCGTCGGGGGGCCTGGTGGTCCGCGCGGTCGGCGGCAACACCCTGCTCCTCGTCCGCTCCGGCTCCGAGAGCGGCCGCCAGGTGTGGAACGGGACGCTGACGAACGGCAGCATGCAGCGATTCGGAACCGGCAAGCGCCTGTGGGTCTACATCGGCTCGCCCGAGAACGTGCGCATGCGCCTGAACGGGCGGGGCGTCCTGGTCGGCGGCTCGAAGCCGCGCAGCCTGATGGTCACCTCCGGCGACATCGTCCCTGCCGGGCCGGGAACCTGATCCCGCGCGGCCTCGGGCCGCGATCGTCGTCACGGGGAGCGAGCTCGTCCGGGGCGAGCGCACGGATCTGAACGGGCCCTTTTTCGCCGCCCGGGCACTCGAGCTCGGGCTCGAGCCCGCCCGGATCACGATCGTCGGCGACCGTCCCGACGAGCTCGAGGCCGCTCTCTCCGAGGGGCTCGCAGCCGAGCTCTGCCTCGTCTCGGGTGGGCTCGGCCCCACGCACGACGACCGCACGGTCGAGCTGATCGCGAAGGCGGCGGGGCGCGAGCTCGTGCTCGACGAGGCGCTGCAGGCCGAGATCGGCGGCATCTCGCGGCAGATCGCGGAGCGGCTCCACCGGCCGTACACCGACTTCGAGCCGGGCGTCCGCAAGCAGGCGACCCTGCCGGCCGGGACGATCTCGCTCGGACTGGCGGGTACGGCGCCCGGGATAGTCCTCGAAACCGGCCCGGGCGCTGCCGTCGTCCTGCCCGGACCGCCCGCGGAGCTCCGGCGGCTCTGGCCCCGCGCGCTGGAGACCGAGCCCGTGCGGCGCGTGCTGGCCCGTGCGCAGCCCCCAGGGAGGCGGGTGCTCCGCTTCTACGGCGCGAGCGAGTCGGCGGTCGCGAAGGCGCTCGCCGATGCCGGGGGCGACGGGGACGGCGTCGAGGCCACCATCTGCGCTCGTGAGTTCGAGATCCACGTCGACCTGCTCTTCGGGCCGGGCGCGGAGGAGCGTGCGGAGGCGCTCGAGCGGGCGCTCGTAGACCCCCTGGCGCAGTATCTGTTCGCACGCGACGAACGTCCGGTGGAAGCGCTCGTGCTCGATCTCTGCTGCGCCCGGGGCTGGTCGCTGGGGACGGCCGAGTCGTGCACGGGCGGTCTCGTGGCGGCACGGCTGACGTCCGTCCCGGGCGCGAGCGCCGTCTTTCAGGGCGCAGTCGTCTCCTACGCGGACGGGGTGAAGGAGGCGCAGCTCGGGGTGGCGCCGTCCACGCTGGCCGAGCACGGCGCCGTATCGGCCGAAACGGCCGCGGAGATGGCCGCCGGCGTACGGGCGAGGCTCGGAGTCGACGTCGGGGTCGCCGTAACCGGCATCGCCGGTCCGGACGGCGGTTCCCCTCGGAAGCCCGTCGGCCTCGTGCACCTGTACGCCGAGACTCCGGAGGAGGGACGCGGCATCGAGTTCAGCTTTCCCTCCGACCGCGAGACGGTCCGGTCGCGGGCGACCGTCGCCGCCCTCCACCTGCTGCGGCGTCTTCTGTCACGGGACCGCGACATTCGCGTGTGACGTCGGCTGCTAGCGTCGGCGGGGATGGGTCTCTTCGGCTCTTCTGTGCGCTTACCCTCCCCGCGGAGACGCTGGCGGGCCTGGCGGCGTGGCAGGCCGAGCTCCCTGCAGGACGCTATCGCCGCGTCCCCGGCGAGAGCCTCCACGTCACCCTGGCGTTCCTCGGCGCACGGCCGGCCGCGGAGGTCGACACGATCGGCGCCGAGCTGGCCGCGGCAACCGCTGCCGCGGCGCCGATCGTCTTGCGGGCGCTCAGCTACCGCGAGACGCGCAGCGTCGGGATGCTCGTCTTCGAAGACCGGGACGGTGCCGCCGGGGAGCTTGCCCGCGATCTGCACGAGCGGCTGCAGCGGCTCGGCGTGTACGAGCCGGAGCGTCGCGCCTGGTTGCCGCACGTCACCGTCGTGCGCTTCCGCGAGCGGCCGCGGCTCGCGCCGCCTGTTCCCGGCCTCGGAGCGGTCGCTCCGTCCGGAGCAGCTGTTTACATGTCCCGGCTGCGGCCGACCGGGGCCGAGTACGTCGTTGTCCAGAACTTTCGCTTAAGAGGAGGCTGAGGGTGGATCGGGAGCAAGCACTCGACACGGCGCTGGGGCAGATCGAGCGGGCGTTCGGCAAGGGATCCGTGATGCGGATGAGCGACCGGCCGCAGGTGTCGGTCGGCGCCGTCTCCACCGGCTCGCTCTCACTCGACCTCGCGCTCGGGATCGGAGGCCTGCCGCGCGGCCGCGTCGTCGAGATCTTCGGCCCGGAGTCGTCGGGCAAGACGACCCTCGTCTACCACGTCATCGCCGAGGCGCAGCGGCGTGGGGGGATCTGCGCGTTCATCGACGCCGAGCACGCGATGGACCCCTACTACGCGAAGCGGATCGGGGTGAACATCGACGAGCTGCTCGTCTCGCAGCCCGACACCGGCGAGCAGGCGCTGGAGATCACCGAGCTCCTGATCCGCAGCGGCGCCCTCGACGTGATCGCGATCGACTCGGTCGCGGCGCTCACCCCGAAAGCCGAGCTCGAGGGCGAGATGGGCGACAGCCACGTCGGCCTCCAGGCGCGGATGATGAGCCAGGCCATGCGCAAGCTCGCCGGCACGCTCAACCGCACCGACACGATCTGCATCTTCACGAACCAGCTGCGCGAGAAGATCGGCGTCATGTTCGGCAACCCGGAGACGACGCCGGGCGGCCGGGCGCTCAAGTTCTACTCCTCGGTGCGCCTCGACATCCGCCGGATCGAGACGCTGAAGGAGGGCGTCGAGGCGATCGGCAACCGGGTGCGCGTCAAGGTGGCGAAGAACAAGGTGGCGCCCCCGTTCAAGCAGGCCGAGTTCGACATCCTCTACGGGCACGGGATCTCCTGGGAGGGCACCGTGCTCGACGCGGGCCTCGAGCGGAAGATCGTCCAGAAGTCGGGCTCCTACTTCAGCTTCGAGGACGAGCGGCTGGGCCAGGGCAGGCAGAATGCGACCGCGTTCCTCCGCGAGCACCCCGATGTGACGCAGGGCATCCTCCAGCGGATACAGGCGCAGCTGGGCGACGACCAGGTCGCCTCTGCCAGACTGCTGCCGATCGCCGAGCCAGGCGACCAGGAGACCGCGGCGAAGAAGAAGGCAGCGGCGGCCGCGGCCGTGGGCGAAGCGCCGTCCCTGGAACAGGCCGAGGAGCCGGTCGAGGCGTAGGAGTGTCTGGCGATGCGCGGGAGGAGGAGCGCGCCGTCGACCGCGCCGTCCGGGCGCTCGCCCGACGAGATCACTCGGCTGCGAGTCTGCGGGCGAAGCTCGACCGCGCCGGGGTGTCCGAATCCGCGCAGGCCGCCGCGCTCGACGTGCTCGAGCGTGCCGGCTACGTCGATGACGTCCGCTACGCCCGTGAGCGAGCCGCCCTGCTGGCCGATCGCGGCCATGGCGACGCATGGATTCGCGCCGACCTCGAACGGCAGGGCGTCGAACGCGACACGGCGGAGATGGCCATGTGCGCGTTGGAGCCAGAGCCCGAGCGGGCATTGCGCGAAGCCGTGAAGGCCGGCGGCGGCCCGCGCGCGATCCGCTCGCTGGGCCGACGCGGGTTCTCCGAGGACGCGCTCGAGGCAGTCGCTGTGGCCCTCGTTGCAGACGAAGCTCCAGAAGGAGTAGGATAGGAGAGTTCCATCTAACGTTTAGCCTGCATACGACACATTTCCGAATCGAACCGAACCAGCACCAACGAACACGAGCCTGATTGAGACCCATGCACGCGACGGCTTTGCGGAGGAGCTCGACCCAAGCTAGTCCCTGAGCGACCCTGGCGGTCGCCGTTCGCTTGCTTCGATTCGCGGGATGCGTCCGCGCCGGCTTGGCGGCGGGTGGAGCCCTGCGGCACCCGCCGTAGGACCGTCGACCGAGGAGCGGCATGGCGATCGTGATCGGCCTCATCATCGGTCTCGTCGTCGGCGCGGCGCTCGCGATCGCGGGGCTTGTCGCCAACGGGGGGTCGCGGCTGTCGGCGGCCAGACGCGAGCGGCAGCAGATGCTCGAGGAGGCCCGCCGCGAAGCGGACGCCCTGAGCCGCGAAGCCCAGCTGGAGGCGAAGGAGGAGTCGGTGCGGCTTCGCCAGGAGATCGAGCGGGAGGTGACGGCCCGGCAGTCCGAGTCGCTCCGGACGCAGGAGCGCCTGGCGGCGCGCGAAGGGGATTTCGAAAGGCGGATGACCGAGCTCGACCGGCGCGAACAGGGGGTCACCGACCGCGAGATGCACGCGCGCCGGCTCCAGGAGGAGTTGAAGTCGGCCAAGGACCAAGAGCTCGCCGAGCTGGAGCGCATCTCCGCGATGACCGTCAACGAAGCGCGGGCCGAGGTCCTGCAGCGCTCGGAGGAGCTCGTCCGCCACGAGCTGGCCCGGCGCGTGCGGCAGATGGAGGAGGAGGCGCAGTCGGAGGCGAGACGCCGCGCCCGCAACCTCGTCGCCGATGCACTGCAGCGTGTCGCTGCAAGCCACGCCGCCGAGACCACGGTGTCGCTCGTCGAGCTCCCATCCGACGACATGAAGGGGCGGATCATCGGACGGGAGGGCCGGAACATCAGGGCGCTCGAGCATCTGACCGGCGTCGACATCATCATCGACGATACGCCCGGCGCCGTCGTCCTCTCCTCGTTCGACGGGATCCGCCGTGAGGTCGCCAAGATCACGCTGACGAAGCTGATCGAGGATGGGCGCATCCATCCGGCCCGGATCGAGGAGATGTACTACCAGTCCAAGGCCGAGCTGGACGACCACATCCGGCAGGCGGGCGAGCAGGCCGTCTTCGAGGCCAACTGCGGCGAGTTCCCAGAGGAGATCGTCAAGATCCTCGGGCGATTGCGCTACCGGACGAGCTACGGCCAGAACGTCCTCAAGCACACGCTCGAGGTCGTGCAGCTGGTGGGGATCATGGCGAGCGAGCTGGACGCCAGCGTGAAGACGGCCAAGCGCGCCGCTCTGCTCCACGATCTCGGCAAAGCCCTGACCCACGAGGTCGAGGGGTCCCATGCACTGATCTCTGCGCAGTACGCACGTCGCCATGGCGAGAGCCAGGGGGTCGTACACGCAATCGAGGCGCACCACTACGAGGTTCAGCCGCAGACCGTTGAAGCGGTGCTCCTGATCGCCGCCGACGCGATCTCGGCGTCGCGGCCCGGTGCCCGCGGCGAAAGCCTGGAGGGCTACATCAAGCGCCTCGAGTCGCTGGAGGAGCTGGCCGGCCAGATGAAGGGGGTCGACAAGGTCTATGCGCTCCACGCCGGCCGAGAGGTACGGGTGATCGTCAAGCCGGAGGAGATCGACGACGACCAGGCCGTGCTGCTGTCACACGAGATCGCCCGCGAGATCGAGGGGCACCTCGAGTACCCGGGACAGATCAAGGTGACCGTGATTCGTGAGTCCAGAGCCGTCGAGTACGCGAAGTAGATCACGGGGGAACCCCTGGTTCCCCCGTGCCCCTCCTTCCGAGCGGAGCGGCGGTGGGCGCTGTTCGCGAAGCCGGCGACTGGTCCGAATGATCCGATGGCTCCCCTGCGGCAGCGGCTTCCGGCCGGGCCAAGCCCGGCATCGTCAGCCGTCGCTCTTGTCGGAGACGACTACCTCTCGGCGACGAATGTGCCGGCGACGGCACTTGCGGATCAGGTCCTCCCCAGCTATGGCGCGTCCCAGGATCGACGCAGCGCCATGAAGACGCAGCCGCTGTAGAGGAGGTCGCCACCTCCGAGCTCGGTGCGCAGCGTCTCGGGCGTGAAGTACACCTTGTAGATCTCGTGTGTGCTCCCATCTTCGAGGATGCGCACCTCCCGGCCTTCGCGATGCGTCGGCGTTCCGGCCTGCTGGACGAGTACGAGCTCACGCGCGACCCGGCGGGCCTCCGACAGGAACCGCTGTCTTTCGAGAGCTTCCAGATGGTCGAGGAAGTGGCTGCTGAAAACACGGTCGAACGAGTCGTCGGCGAACGGCAGCGGCAGCGCCTCGGCGTGAACCTGCCTTGCGTGAGGCACGCGCTCACCCGCGAGCCGGAGCATGGCTTCGCTCGCGTCGAGGAGCGTCACCTCGCCACGCAGGTTTTGGGTCAGGAAGGCAGTGCCGCAGCCGACGTCGAGCGTGCGCGCGGGCGGGAGGGCGGCGAGTACGTCGATGATCTGCACGAGCTCGGCCGCTTGCAGGGCGCTCTTCGGCTCCGATGCTCCACGATCGTACTCGGGCGCCCTGAGATCGTAATAGCGCTTCTGACGTTCGTAGAGATTGTCGCTGAAGCTCACAGCCCCGGCGAGATCGTACGCCGGGGGCACCCCATCCCACCACCCACTGCGATCGTATCGAGGGAATCGTCCCCTGTCTGTTCCGGGATCGTGTCGAGATCGTGTCGGGCGCTGGGTACGCTGTTTGCCGTGAAGCGCTACTTCGTCACCACCTTCGGGTGTCAGATGAACGCCCACGACTCGGAGCGGATCAAGGGCATGCTCGAGTCGATCGGACTCGGCGAGGCGCCCTCGCAGGACGAGGCGGACGTCGTCGTCTTCAACACGTGCACGATCCGCGAGAAGCCCGACCAGCGACTGGCCGCGCATCTCGCCCAGGCGAAGGCGCTCAAGGACGGCGACCGCGAGCGGGTGATCGCCGTCGGCGGATGCTACGCCGAGGCGCAGCGCGAGCGGATCTTCGAGCGGTACCCGTTCGTCGACGTCGCGTTCGGACCGGGCTCGATCCCGCACCTCGCCGACTGGTTGGGAGCGGGAGGCGAGGGCCCGCGCGGTCGCTTCGCCGAGTGGACGCACTTCGCCGGCGACCTCCCGGCCAGGCGGGAGCGGCCGTTTCAGGCGTGGGTGCAGGTCTCGATGGGCTGCAACTCGAAGTGCGCGTACTGCATCGTCCCGTCCGTGCGCGGCCGCGAGCAGTCTCGCCGGCCGGGGGACGTCGTGGCCGAGGTGTCGGCACTCGCCGCCGACGGAGTACGCGAGGTCACGCTGCTCGGTCAGAACGTCAACTCCTACGGCCGCGACCTCCTGCCGGAGATCCGCACCGGTTTCGCCCAGCTGCTGCGAGCCTGCGACGAGGTCGACGGAGTCGACCGGATCCGTTTCACGAGCCCGCACCCGAAAGACTTCCGGCCCGACGTGATCGAGGCGATGGCCGACTGCGCCGCCGTCTGCGAGCACGCTCACCTGCCGCTCCAGTCCGGCTCGACGGCCGTGCTCAAGCGGATGCGGCGCACCTATTCACGCGAGCGTTTCACGAGGCTCGCCGGGGACATGCGGGCGGCGATCCCCGATCTGGCGCTGACCACCGACCTGATCGTCGGCTTCCCCGGCGAGACCGAGGCCGACTTCTGCCAGACGCTGGAGGCAGTCGAGGAGGTCGGCTTCGACGGAGCATTCACGTTCGTCTTCTCGCCGCGGAGCGGGACAGAAGCCGCGACCATGCCCGATCAGGTGCCGGACGAGGTCAAGAGCGATCGGATCGAGCGCCTGATCGAGGTCGCCCAGCGCGTGGCCGCGGCGCGCAACGCGGAGCGGATCGGCAGGGTCGAGGAGGTGCTCGTCGAGGGGCAGAGCCGCACCGACGCGACACTCGGCCGCGGTCGTACCCGGCGCAACACGACGGTCAACTTCGCCGGCTGTGCGACCGCCGGCCAGCTCGTTCACGTCGCGATCACCGGATCGACCTCGACCACGCTCAAGGGCGTCATGGCCATGACCGCGGCCGCCTAGTGGCGACCCGAGACCTCGCCTGGGACGGTTGTCTGAACGTCCGCGACCTGGGCGGCCTGCCGACCGAGAACGGCGGGAGTACTCGATTCGGCTCGGTGATCCGCGCCGACAGTGTCGGCATGCTGAGTCCCGACGGCTGGCAGGCGCTCCTCGAAACCGGCGTGACGCGGGTCGTCGACCTCCGCGCGCAGGTCGAGATCGACGAGGATCCGCCGCGCGGCCCTGACGTGGAGGTGGTGCACGTGCCGGTACTCGATCACTTCGACGAGGAGACCTGGGAGGAGATCAGGCTCCTGTCCGAGGCCGCACCGTCGCATGCAGCTGCGACCGAGCTCGTCTACCTGCGTTTTCTGAAACACTGCCGGCCGAGCTTCGTGAGGGCGGTCGAGGCGGTCGCCACAGCGCCGGGGCCGGTCGTCTTCCATTGCTACGGCGGCAAGGACCGTACGGGGCTCGTCGCGGCGATCCTGCTGCGGCTGGCCGGCGTTCCGGTTGACGTGATCGCGGAGGACTACGCCGTCAGCGCAGCCCGGCTCGAGCCGCGCCATCGCCGATGGCTCGCCGACGCCCAGGACGATGCCGAGCGCGCGCGGATCGAACGGATCTCGGCCACGCCCGGCGACGCGATGAAAGCCGTTCTGGACTCTCTCGACCGCCGGTACGGGGGCGTCGATCGGTACCTGCTCGACGGCGGCCTCGCACCGGACGTGCTGGAGGCAGCCCGGTCGCGCCTCCGGTGAGAGACGAAGCCGAGCAGAAAGGCGGTAGCGCAGCTGGCGGCCCTCGTACGAGTCGATCTCGTGTCGTCGAAGGCGTCGGCGTACTCGCGATCTTCGGTCCGACCGCGAGCGGCAAGAGCGCGGTCGCCGAGGCGATCGCGCGGCAGATCCCGGCAGACCTGGTTGCCGCCGACTCTGCGCAGCTCTACCGGGGCCTGGCCATCCTGACCAACCAGTCACCGGCCGCCCTCGTCGAGATCTTGCCGCTCGACCACGAAGCTTCGGTTGCCGAGTTCCAGACGCTCGCGCATGCCGCGATCGACGCGGCGTTCGAAGCCGACCGCACGCCCGTCGTGGTCGGCGGAACCGGCTTGTACTTCCGGGCGGCGCTCGCCGAGCTCGAGGTTCCGCCTGCGCCTGCCCCCGGCGCCCGCGAGCGGTGGGGTGCTGTCTACGACGAGAGTCCCGAGCAAGCGCACACGATCCTGGGCGAGGTCGATCCGGAGGCGGCGGCGGCCGTGCACCCGAACGACCGGCGGAGGGTTGTGCGGGCGCTGGAGCTGGCCGAGGCGGGGCATTCGCTGCGCGGCGACCGGCTCTGGGCCGGTGACACCCGGCGGCCGACGACGATCGTCGGGCTCGAGGTCCCGCCGGCGGAGCTCGAGCGCCGGATCGAGCGCCGGACCCGGGGAATGTTCGAAGCGGGCGTCGAGGACGAAGTCCGACGCGCCCTCGCGCGGCCGCTCTCGACGACGGCGCGCAAGATCATCGGCCTGCGCGAGGTCGGCGAGCTTCCGCGGGGAGAGGCAGAGGCCGCGCTCATCGTCCGCACACGGCAGCTGGCCTCCTACCAGCGGAAGTGGATGCGCCGCATCCCCGGGCTCGTTAGCGTGCCGGCTGACCGTTCTCCCGACGAGGTGGCCGATGACGTTCTCGCGCTGGCGTGCGGCGGGCAACGAATACCTGCTGGCCGAGCGAGCTGAACTCGGGGCTCCGCTCACGCCCGACGGCGTACGAGCGGAGGTCGGCGGCTCGGACGGCATCCTCGAGGTCGTGGCGGTTGCCGATCGCGAGGCCGAGATCGTGATCTGGAACCCGGACGGGTCGACGGCCGAGCTGTCGGGCAACGGCACACGGATCGTCGCCCGCTGGCTGGCGGACCGAAGCGGGGCGGAGGACGTGACCGTCCGGGTCGGCGACCGGACCGTCGCCGCACGCCTGTTGCCTGACGGCGAGATCGAGCAGGACGTCGGGACGGTCGAGGTCTACGCGCGGGAGCGAGTCGCAGGCCTCGAGGTCGTCCCGGTTTCAGTCGGCAATCCGCACGCAGTGGTCGTCGGCGACCCCGACGACCTGCCTCTGATCGGCCCGCTGCTCGAGACGCATCCGCGCTTTCCCGGGCGCACGAACGTGCAGGTGGTGCGGGTCGACTCTCCGGGAGCCGTGACCGCGCGGGTCTGGGAGCGTGGCGTAGGGGAGACCCGCTCGTCGGGAACGAGCGCGGTCGCGGTCGCGGCGGCGACGCACGGTCATGGTGAAGTCGTCGTCTCGTTCCCCGGCGGCGACCTGACCGTTCGACTCGAGGACGGGTCCGCACGCCTCACCGGTCCGGTCGAGCGCATCGGGTAACACCTCGGCAAGGCGATTTCGGTGCATAGTCGGCACAGACGCGCCGCGGGATCCCGACTACGCTGGCAATCCCGCCGCGCAACCTTCCCCGGGTGGGTGGGGGTTAGGGATGGGACCTCGGAGCTCGCCTCCGCCCGCGCAGCGGCTGCCCGACGGTGAGGCGGGATTCAGCTGCCGATGCCGTACTCGCGCAGCGCGTCGTTCAGGCCGACCTTGAGGTCGGTCGACTCGTCGCGGCGGCCGATGATCAGCGCGCACGCGAGCTGGTACGTCCCGGCCGGGAACTCCTTCGGCCTCGTCCCTGGCACGACCACCGAGCGCGGTGGCACGTAGCCGCGATGTTCGACCGGCTCGGTGCCGGTCACGTCGATGATCGGCACGGAGGCGGTCAGCGACACGTTGGGTGCGAGCACCGCGCCTTCGCCGATCCGGACGCCCTCGGTGAGGATGCAGCGCGAGCCGACGAACGCGCCGTCTTCGACGATCACCGGCCGCGCGTTGACCGGCTCGAGTACGCCGCCGATGCCGACGCCGCCGGCGAGGTGGACGTCCGCGCCGATCTGGGCGCACGACCCGACGGTTGCCCACGTGTCGATCATCGTGCGAGGCCCGACCCACGCTCCGATGTTCACGTAGCTCGGCATCATCACCACGCCCTCCGACAGGAACGAGCCGTACCGGGCAACGGCGGGCGGCACAACCCGCACTCCCAGCGCCCCGTAGTCGTGCTTGAGCGGGATCTTGTCGTGGTATTCGAACGGGCCCAGCTCGATCGGCTCCATCTGCCGCTCGCGGAAGTAGTCGAGGATCGCAGCCTTCGCCTGCTCGTTGACGACCCAGCCGTCGCCCGAGCGCTCGGCGATGCGGATCTCGCCTCGGTCGAGTGCGGCGATCGTGTCGTCGGTCGCGCTCATGGGCCGTTACCTGGCCCTTGAGTGGGGAGGGGGCCGAGGGGAATCGGAAGGTTCCCCCGTACGTATCGGCCTCCAGAAGAAGGAGGGTCGTGGGGGACACATGGTTTCACCCACGGGAGCGAGCCGTAGGCGAGCGACGTCACAGGACGTCCTCCAGGATCGCCGCCGTGCGCTCGCACTCCTCCAGGGTGGGTACGAGCGCGATCCGGATGTACCCCTCGCCGGAGTCGCCGAGATACGAGCCCGGCGTGACGACGACCCCGTGGCGGAGCAGTCGCTCCGCGCAGGCCTCGGAGGCCTCGCCGTCCGGCACCTCGACCCAGAGGTACATGGTCGCGGCGCTCGCGGCGACGCGCCAACCCTTGCGCGCGAGCACCGGGAGAAGGACGTTGCGCTTGCGGCGGTATGCCTCCCGCGTGCGCTCGACGTGTGCCTCGTCGCTCCACGCGACGACCGACGCACGCTGGACGAACTCCTGCGGCACAGCGCCCGTCGAGGGACGGTACGTCTTCAACGCGGAGACGATGTCCGCCGGACCGGCGACGAAGCCGGAGCGATACCCGGTCATCGACGAGCGCTTGGAGAGCGTCTGGAAGACGGCGACGTTCGACCGCTCGCCCAGCTCCAGGGCCGAGCGCGGCGGCTCGTCGAACCAGAGCTCGCTGTAGGCCTCGTCCGAGCAGAGCACGAAGTCGTGCTCCCGCGCGAGCTGCGCCAGCCGCTCGTAGAACGCAACCGGGGCGGTCGCGCCCGTCGGGTTGTTCGGGTAGTTCACCCAGAAGAGCGCGATCCGGTCCCAGTCGTCGACGTCGTCCAGGTCCGGGAGGAAGCCGTTTGACTCCAGCAGGGGCAGCGGCTCCACCCGCGCCCCTGCGAACGCCGCGCCGCGCGCCGGCACCGGATAGCCCGGCTCGGTGACGACGACCGTGTCCTTGGGGCCGTTCGGGTCGACCATCAGCTGCGCGAAGCTGAAGATCGCCTCCTTGCTGCCGTAGGTCGGGATCAGCTCGGCGTCGGGGTCGAGCTGCGCCCGGAACCGCCGCTCGCACCAGCCGGCGATCGCCTGCCGCAGCTCCGGGAGCCCCTCCGCCTTTGGATAGCCCATCCGCTCTCGGAGCCCCTCGACGAGCGCCTGCCGGATCAGCGGGTCGGTCGGCTCGCGCGGATCGCCCTGTCCGAAGTCGAGAATCTCGACACCGCCGGCGGCGGCCTCGCGCTTGGCCCGCTCGATGCGCACGAACGGGTAGGTGCCTTGCGCCGACAGGACGGGGGAGACCTGCATCAGCACGGGGGAAACGGCCGGTTTCCCCCGTGAGCCCCCTGCCCTGAACCCGAAATCCTCTTGCCATCCCGCAGCGGGCCGCGCCCGCCATGTCGGTCGCGGCCGAGAACGGCTAACCAGAGCACGCCCATGATCGAACCTAGCTTATGAAACGTCGGAGGACTTCAAACGTCCGCTCGAGCCCCGCGATCTCCACCCGCTCGTCACGGCGGTGCGCGTAGCGCGTAGCGCCGGGGCCGAAGTTGACCGCGTCGAGCCCCTGCGCCGCGAACTCCGCCACCGGCGTCCAGGCCTGCTTCGGCTCGATCGCGAGGTCGCCCGCCCGCCGGAGCCGCTCCACCAGCTCCGAATCGGTCGCCACGCGCGCAGACGGCGAGTTGGAGGTGATCTCCACCTCGCCGCCGACCAGCCTGCGCAGCCGCTGCTCCGCCTCCGCCGGCCCACGCCCCGGCGCGTACCGGTAGTTGAGCCGCACCTCGACCCGATCGGGGATGACGTTGTCTGCGATCCCGCCCTCGATCCGGGTCGCGCTCAGCACCTCGACGAAGGTGAGCCCCCCGGCCTCGACCTCGACCGGCTCGGCGTCGACCACCGGCGCTAGCCCGCGAACGGCCACGTCGATCGCGTTCACGCCCTGCCACGGACGGGCGGAGTGGGCGCTCTCGCCTCGGAAGACCGCGGTGGCGTTGAGGTTGCCGAGGCAGCCTGCGTGGATGGCGTTGTCGGTCGGCTCCAGCACGACGACCAGGTCGGACTCGCCAACGACCGACGCCTCGGCGAAGACGCGCGGCAGCGCGCTCTCCTCGATCGACAGCTCCTCGCGGACGAAGAAGAGGAACCCGAGGTCGCAGGCCGCCGCAGCGGGCTCGGCGGCGGCCCAGGCGGCGAGCTCTACCATCACCGCCACGCCGCCCTTCATGTCGCTCGCGCCGAGGCCGATCACGTAGCCGTCCTCGATGCGCCCGGGCAGGTTGTCCTGCGGCGGCACGGTGTCGAGGTGACCGGCGAGGAGCACGAGCGGCCGCCCGGTTCGCGCGGTCGTGAACAGCAGCGCCTCGTCGGTCGAGTAGGTGAGCGGGAGGGACACCGCGTGGCGAACGTGGTCGACGAGCCGCTGCTCGCCCCGGCTGGGAGAGGGGATGTTCACGAGCTCGAGTGTGCGCCGGGCGAGGTCGGAGGGCATCCCCCGCAGATTATCCGGGTCCGACCGAGATGTAAGCGTCTCGAAAGGAACCGTTTGCCGCTCTCCGCCCGGGGAAAACCGACGTCTCGGAAGGCAACGCGAACGACCACGAAAGGGGTAGGGAATGCACACCAAGCAGAAGAGGCGCTGGGCAGCCCTCGGGGCAGTCTTCGGCGCAGGGGTGGCCGCTGTCGTCGTTGCCGCTCTTGGGGCGTTCGCCACGATCGGCGACGCCGCGTCCAAGGTGGCACCGGTCAACACGAGCCCGCCGACGATCAGCGGCACGCCGCAGGAGGGCAGCACGCTCAAGGCCAACCGCGGCGAGTGGAAGAACAATCCGACCGACTACAACTACTACTGGCTCCGTTGTGACAAGACGGGCGGCAGTTGCGCGAACATCGGCGGGGCGGGCGGGTCGAGGTCGTACAAGTTGACCTCTGCCGACGTCGGCAACACCGTCCGGTTCCGCACCAAGGCGACGAACGGCAGCGGCTCGACCAACGCCACGTCCGTCCCGACCGCGGTGATCACGAAGGCGGCTGCGCCGCCGCCGCCGCCGCCGCCGCCGTCGAACGGCTGCCCGGCGAAGGGCAGCCCGGACCAGGTCAGCCAGATGTCGCTGCCGGCCAGGCTGATCATCGATCAGTTCCAGGCGCAGCCTTCGTCGGTCACCTCCGGGGCGCAGTCGTTCGTGTTCCGTGTCCACGTCACCTCGACGTGCACCGGTCCGGTGCAGGGGGCGATCGTGTACGCAACGCCGACGCCGTTCAACCAGTTCGGCGAGACGCAGAGCAACTCCGGCTCCGACGGCTGGGCGACGCTCACCTTCAGCCGGCAGGCGAACTTCCCGGTGAACGGCAAGCAGCAGATCCTCGCGATGTTCGTCCGCGCGAGCAAGCCGGGCGAGAGCACGCTCGCCGGCATCACCGGCTTCCGGCTCGTCAACGTTCCGGTGAACCTGCACGGGTAGCACGGCCACCCGGCTACCCACTGCGGGCAAGGGGCCGTCCTCCGGGGCGGCCCCTCGTCTGGTCCCGGCCGACGTGGGATACTTCGGCTCGTGACCCAACGCCAGCCCGATCCCGCCCCGGGGGCGGATCCGGAGCGTGGGTTCGTCGTCGCCGTCCTGCCCAAGGGAGCCGATCCAGGCGAGGAGCTCGCCGAGATCCTCGAGCTGGCGCGGACGGCCGGCGTCGAGCCCGTCGCCACCCTCGTCCAGCCCCGTCTCCGCCCGGACCCGGCCACGTACGTCGGCAAGGGCAAACTCGACGAGCTGAAGCACGCCTTCTCCGAGTCGCCGGCAGAGGCGCTGCTCGTCGACGACGAGCTCGCGCCGAGCCAGCAGCGGCGGCTCGAGAACCTGCTCCAGGCGCGCGTCATCGACCGGACGCAGCTGATCCTCGACATCTTCGCGCAGCACGCCCGCAGCGCCGAAGGAAAGCTCCAGGTCGAGCTCGCGCAGCTCGAGTACAACCTGCCGCGGATGCGGGGGATGTGGCAGCACCTCGAGCGGCTCGGCGGGGGGGTCGGCACCCGAGGCCCCGGCGAGTCACAGCTCGAGACCGACCGCCGTCTCGCGCGCCGCAGGATCTCTCTGCTCAAGGAACGACTGGAGGAGCTCGGCAAGCAGCGCGACGTCCGGCGCAAGGCGCGACGGCGCTCTGAGACGCCGACGATCGCGCTGGCGGGCTACACGAACGTCGGCAAATCGACGCTCCTGAATGCGCTCACCGGCGCCCACGCGAAGATCGACGACCGCCTGTTCGAGACGCTCGACCCGACCACGCGCTCGTTCGAGCAGGACGGACGGCGTTACCTCGTCACCGACACCGTCGGCTTCATCCGCCGGCTGCCGCACCAGCTGGTCGAGGGCTTCGCGGCCACCCTGGAGGAGACGCTCGTCGCCGATCTCGTTCTGCACGTCGCGGACGCGTCGGCGCCCGAGGACCGGCTCGACGAGCAACTGCGCGCGGTCAACGGCGTGCTGGAGGAGATCGGCGCGGCCGAGCTGCCGATCGAGCTCGTGCTGAACAAGATCGACGCTGTCGACGCCCTGCGGCGCCGACGACTCGAGAACCGCTTTCCAGGGTCGGTGCAGGTCTCGGCCCGGACCGGCGAGGGGCTGGACGAGCTGCGCAGCCGGATCGCCGAGCGCTTCGCGCACCGCTTCGAGCTCGTCGAGCTGCTGCTCCCGTACTCGGAGGGAAGCAAGCTCGCGGAGCTGTACGCGCTCGGGCCGCCGATCGAGTCGCGGACCGACCGCGAGGATGGGGTCCTGATCCGAGCGCGGCTCCCCGAGCGGGACGTTAGGCGCTTCGCCCGCTTCCTCGTGTCGGCCGCGTGATCGAGATCCCGGTCACGCGGCTTCGCGACGACGCCACGCTCCCCACCAGGGCCTACCCCGGCGACGCCGGTCTCGACCTCGTCGCCTGCGAGCGCCACGAGCTCGGCCCCGGTGAGCGTGCGCTGGTGGGGACCGGGATCGCGGTGGCGATCCCCGAGGGGCATGCCGGGCTGGTGTCGCCGCGCTCCGGCCTCGCCGCGAAGCACGGGATCACGATCGTCAACACGCCGGGCGTGGTCGACGCCGGCTACCGCGGCGAGCTGCGCGTGATCCTCCACAACACCGACGCACGGGAGACGTTCCTGGTCGAGCCGGGCATGCGGATCGCCCAGCTCGTCGTCGTCGCCGTCCCGCAGGCGGACCTGCGCGAAGTGGAAGAGCTTCCGGCCAGCGAGCGCGGCGACGGCGGCTTCGGCTCCTCCGGGCACCGCTGATGGGCATCGAGCCGCGCATCCGGGTGTCGGCGCTGCTGCGCTGGAACGATCGTGTCCTGCTCTGCCGGCACGAGAAACTCGGAAAGGAGTACTGGCTGCTCCCGGGCGGCGGCGTCGACTCGGGCGAGTCGCTCGTCGACGCGCTGCGCCGCGAGCTGCTCGAAGAGGTGGGGATCGACGACCCGATGCCGTTCGAAGGGCCGATCGCGATCGTCGACTCGATCTCGCCGCAGCGCGCGGTCCGGGCGAAGCATGTCGTCCACATCATCTTCTCGGCCGACCTCGGCGGGCGGTCGCTGGAGGCGGTGACCTCCGCCGACGCAGCGGTTCGCGGCCACCGACTCTTCGTGGTGGGCGAGCTCGACGAGGTCGTCCTGCATCCGCCGATCCAGCGGTTCCTCGCCCGCTGGCAGCCCGGCGACCCGACGGTCTACCTCGGGCCGCTCTGGGCGCCCTAGAACTTCCCGCCGCGTGCCCGGGCTCGTGCCGCCGAAACCGCGTGCGCTTCTGCCTCGAGGCGGTCGTCCAGGGGCTCGAACACGGGCGTCTCGCCGCCGGTCGCGTGCGCCACCGCCTGGGCGAGAAGCCAGTCGGCGAGCCACGGGTTGCGCGGCAGGAGCGGCCCGTGCAGGTACGTGCCGATCGCACGGCCGAGCCGGCAGCCCTCGAAGCCGCTGGCGCCGTCGTTGCCGAAGCCTGCGACCACACGGCCGAGCGGCTCCGCGCCCTCGTCGAGGATCGTCCGGCCGGCATGGTTCTCGAAGCCCGCCACCGTCACGCGCCGCCCGGGGTCGAGCTCGCACTCGAGCAGGACGTCGCCGATCATCCGCCGCTCGCCCGCCACCGTGTGCAGCGGCAGCACGCCGGCACCGGGGAGCTCCGAGCCGTAACGGTCGCGGTAGAAGCCGCCGAGCAGCTGGTATCCGCCGCAGACGGCCAGGACGGCCACGCCGTCCGCGACCGCCTCGCGCAGTGCCGGGCCTTTCGCCGCGATGTCGGCCGCGATCAGCGCCTGCTCACGGTCCTGGCCGCCGCCGACGTAGAGCAGGTCGTGTCCGCCGGGATCGATCGCCTCGTCCGGGCCGACCGACGTCACCTCCAGGTCGAGCCCACGCAGGGTGGCGCGCCGCGTCAGCACGGCGATGTTCCCGCGGTCGGCGTAGATGTTCAGGTAGTCGGGGTAGAGGTGCCCGACACGGATCTTCATCGGCCGGTCTCCGGCGGATGAGGGGGGCGGGGGAGCCGGGAGGTTCTCCTCATGCAGCGCGCTCCCAGTAGTGGCGCGTGTGGCCGCGCTCGGCGACCACCCGGCGCAGCTCGAGCATCGCCGTGTACGTGGGGAGGACGGTCAGCACGTCGCCCTCATGAGTCAGCTCGAGCCCGCGGTCGAGGGCCGCGCCCAGGTCGGGGACGATCTCCACGGCGTCCGGGGGGAACCCCGCGTAGGTGAAGCGGAGCGCGAGCTCGGCAGCACGGCTCCCTGAGACGACGACGTGTTCCAGGCACTCGAGCAGCGGCTCGAAGTCGACGTCCCAGATCCAGGAGACGTCCCGTCCGTCGGCGATCGCGTCGTTGAGCGCGACCACCGCGAGCCTCGGCGCCTCCGCCCCGACGAGCGTCCGCACGACCTCGTTCGCGCCGGCCGGGTTCTTGATCAGCAGGAGTAGCAGCCGGCGGCGGCCGAGGTCGATCCGCTCGGCGCGTCCAAAGGCCGGCGCCGCCGACTCCAACCCTCCCGCGATCTCCTCGAGGGTCGCCCCGAGCGCCCCTGAGAGCGCAGTGGCAGCGAGCCCGTTGTACACGTTGTAGAGCCCCGGCAGGCCCAGCCGCACGCGGCGGGTGCCCTCCGGAGCGACGAGGTCGAACGAGACTGCTTCGAGCCCGTGCAGCTCGACCGCTCGCGCCGCGACGTCGAGCGGCGGTCGCGCGTGCCCGCAGGCGGGGCAGCGGTAGTCGCCGAGATGCCCGACGTAGGCGGCCGCGTAGACGTAGGGCGTCCCGCAGCGCAGGCAGTACTTCGAATCGGACGCGTGCTGGAGCGTCGGGCGCGCCTGCGTGGGATCGTCGATGCCGAAGGTGACGCTGCCCGGCCGAGAGACGGCCAGGTCTCCGACCTGAGGGTCGTCCGCGTTCGCCACCAACGTCGTCGACTCCGGAAGCTCCGCCACGGCCGCCCGCCAGCGCTCGGCGATCTGCTCCAGCTCGCCGTAGCGGTCGAGCTGGTCGCGGAACAGGTTGCCGAGGCACACCGCGCGTGGGCGGATCCGCCTGGCGATCTCGGGGAACGCCCCCTCGTCGACCTCGAACAGGCCCAGCTCGGCGTCCCGGGCCTCGATCAGGGTGGACGCGACGCCGGAGACGAGATTCGCGCCGGAGCCGTTGTGGGCGAGCCTGATGCGCTTGCCGACGATCGCCGCGACCAGCGCGGCCGTAGTGGTCTTCCCGTTCGTAGCCGAGATCGCGGCCGTCCCGCGCGGCAGCCGCGCGGCCAGCGTCGAGACCGATCCAGGGTCGATCGTGGCGAGGATCTTGCCGGGAATGGTCGTGCCGCCGCCGCGGCCGGCCAGGCGCGAGAGCCGGCCGGCGGACCGGGCGAGGGCGAGCTCCAGGGCGAGACGCATCGCGAGGCCAGTCTAGTTGCGCCGGAACGGTTTGCACACTTTCCAATACGCTAGGGTCATTTTTGCGCAGGTCTTTGCAAATTGGTCAAGACGCTCTATTCTGTTTGCCCCGATGCCGCGCAAACGTCCTTACCGGGCCATCACCAGCATCGATCCGGCCGAGCTCGCCGCCTTCCAGGCGGAGATCCGTCGCCGTTACTCGGACGAGGAGATCCTCGAGCAGCTGCGCGAGTCGGCGAAACGGCTGGGGCGGTCGCCGACGATGAAGGAGTTCGCCGACGACGCGGCCACGACGGTCCATCCGCAGACCGTGATCGAGCACTTCGGCAGCTGGAACAAGGCGAAACGTCTCGCCGGGCTCGTCCCGCGGCGGTTCGCGACCCGGGAGGAGCTGCTCGGGCTGCTGCGCGAGCTGGGGGAGCGGCTCGGCCGCGTGCCGACGGCGAAGGACGTGGATGCGAACCGCGGCTGGATGCCGTCCAAGTCGCTCTACTGGCACACGTTCGGGTCTCTGACGAACGCGCTCAAGGAGGCCGGGTTCGACGTGCCGGTGGGGGAGGAGCGGCTGGAGCGCGCGATCGAGCAGGGCGCCGGGATGGCGCGAAGCCTCGGGCGGCTGCCGAAGTTCAACGACTGGGCTGCGGCGCGCCGCGAGGATGCGGCCCTGCTGACCGAGTGGCAGGTCTACCGTATGTTCGACGCGCGCCGCGGGGCGTGGTCGACGTTCCAGTACCTCGTCCGCGAGCGTCTCCGCGAAGAGGGTGTGGCGGTCGAGCGGGACGGATCGTTGAAGCCCGGCTAAAGGTCTATCCCGTTTGGAGGGACCTGCGCGTTGACGGCGAAGCCTTCTTCGTCATCGACGAGGGAGGCGACGATGGGTCTTGTGGTCAGGGACGATGGCTGGCGGATCCCGGACTGGCTGTGGGAGCGGATCGAGCCGTTGCTGCCGGCGCCGCCGCCGCACCCGTTGGGTTGTCACCGGCCGCGGGTGCCGAACCGTGATGCGATGGACGCGATCCTGCTGGTGCTGCGTACAGGGATGCAGTGGAACGCGCTGAATGCGACCGGGGTGTGTTCGTCCTCGGCGGCGCACCGGCGCTTTCAGGAATGGGAGCGGGTCGGCGTCTTCCACGAGTTCTGGCGGCAAGGGCTCCTGGACTACGACCAGGTGGTCGGGATCGACTGGGCCTGGCTCGCCTGCGACGGGGCGATGACCAAAGCGCCGCTGGGTGGGCCGAAGACCGGCCCCAATCCCACTGACAGAGCTAAAAAAGGGCGAAGCGGTCGGTCCTCAGCGAAGGCAAGGGAGTCCCGGTCGGGCTCGAGCACGAGGGCGCCAACCGCAACGACCACAAGCTGCTGAAGGGCACGCTCGACTCGATCCCGATCGCGCGCCCCGAGCCGACCGCGGAGCAGCCGCAGGGGATCTCCCTCGACCGCGCCTACGACAACGCCGACTCGCGCGAACTCGTCGACGAGTACGGGCTCACCCCGCACATCCGCAGCCGCGGCGAAGAGATCGACCTCAAGGCGAGCCGCCCCGGCTGGCGCGCCCGCCGCTGGGTCGTCGAAGCCTGCCACTCATGGCTCAACCGCAACCGCGCGATCCTGATCCGCTGGTCGAAGAAAGACGAGAACCACCTCGCCCTGCTCCAACTCGCCAGCGGCCTGATCGCCTTCAAGAAAGCCCACGCCGCACGACTCGCCCTCGCCCAAGCGGGATAGGCCCTAAGCCGCGGCCAGAGCGGCGAGCCGCTCGAGGCAGAACGCACCTTCGCCGGGTGCGCGAACGGCCGGCAGCGGGTCGGCCTCGTACGTCGGATCGGGCCTGAAACGGTCGTGGCGGGTGGCGCGGGGGCCCTTCAGCGCGAGCAGCGTTCCCTCGGCGAGCTCGCGCTTGCGCAGGTGGACGCCCGTGAAGCGCTCCGCGATCTCGAGCGCCTCCTCCGTGGAGGCGAAGAAGAGCTCGCGGCGGCTCGTGCCGACCCAGAGCGGTCGTCCCACGCCGCGCGCGAGGTAGAGCAGCTCCGGGTGACGTTCGTCGAGCCAGGCGGCGGCCATCGAGCCGCGGAACTCGTCGAACGCGCGGGCGTGGCTGCCGGTCGCCTCGGCGGTGGCGAAGATGACCTCGGAATCGACCGTCATTTCCGGCTCCGCGCGCGCGAAGCCGTGTCGCTCCATCAGCTCGTCGTCGTTCAGGATCGTCCCGTTGTGGACGCCGGCGACCGTGCCGTGACGGACCGGGTGGTTGTTCGCAGCGATCTGCGGGTGGCCCTTGGTGTAGTCGCGGACGTGCAGGAGAACCTGGTGCGCATCGGTCGGGATCGCAATCCGGTCGAGAACGGCGCTGGCCCCGGTGCGCTGCTTGTGGACCGACATCCGGCCTCTCGGCGAGCGAACGGCGTATCCGACCGCGTCGGCCCCGCGCTCGGCGATCCCGGCCAGGAGCGCCTGGGCAGCGCGCGTCCGGTCGACGCTGCTCTTGGGGCTGATGCTGTATCCCGCAATGCCGCACATGGCCGCTTCCTTACGATCGTAGTCCGCCGGCCGGGTGACCCCGGTGACGGGCACAGACACTCAGACGATCGGCAGGCAGGATCGGTTTGTCGAGAACCGGCCATCCCTCGGTCGGTCGGGGTTCAGCCTCCGCCCCGGGATGCCGATACCCCTCTTGTGACGGATGACCAGCGTCCCTCCGAGCCTGCGGAAGAGCAGCCCAGGCTCGAGCTCGTGCCTTCGCTCGACGAGCCCGAGGCCGAGTCCACGCCGAAGGACGCGTTCGACGCCGCAGGCCCGACGCAGGATCCGCTGAAGCTCTACCTCCGGCAGATCGGCGACGGCCGGCTGCTGACCGCCGCCGAGGAGCGCGAGCTCGCCCAGCGCAAGGACGCCGGCGACGAGGAGGCGAAGCGCCGGCTGATCGAGGGCAACCTGCGCCTCGTCATGTCGATCACCCGAAACTACACGAAGGCCGGAGTGCCACTGCTCGACCTGATCCAGGAGGGCAACCTGGGTCTGATGCGCGCCGTCGAGAAGTTCGACTGGCGGATGGGCTACAAGCTCTCCACGTATGCGACCTGGTGGATCCGCCAGGCGGTCACGCGCGCGCTCGCCGACCAGGGACGGACGATCCGCCTGCCGGTGCACGTCGCCGAGCAGGAGCGGCGCGTGATGCGCGCCCGCCGGCTCCTGACCCAGAAGCTGAACCGTGAGCCGTCGCTGCGCGAGATCGCGAAGGAGAGCGGCTTCACCGAGAAGAAGGTGCGCGACCTGCTCGAGCTGATCGAGGACACGATCAGCCTCGAGGCGCCCGTCGGCGACGGCGAGAGCGACTACAGCGACCTGATCGAGGATGTGAACGCGGAGCAGCCCGAGGAGATGACCGCGCAGGGCATGCGCTCGACCGAGCTCGCGGAGGCGATCACCCGGCTCAACCCACGGATGCGGCTCGTGATCACGAGGCGTTTCGGCCTCGACGGCCAGCCGCCGCGGACGCTCGAGCAGGTCGGCGCCGAGCTCGGCATCACCCGCGAGCGGGTTCGCCAGCTCGAGTCGCGCGCGCTCCGCGAGCTACGGTCGCAGGCGCCGCAGCTCTACCTGTATCTACGAACGGCCTAGACGCGGACCGCTATTCGCCGCCGCGACCGACCTGGCGGGCGCGGCACCCCAACGCTACTCAGGACAGCGCGAATGCCGCCGACGAAGCCGACCGGCAGAGCGGGGGAAGGGGGTCCATGGAGGAAACCGGCCGTTTCCCCCGTGCGAGCGAGCGGAGCGAGCGGCTAGAGGCTTGATGTGCCTAAAAAGGTTGTGAACGGCTGAGCGGTCTATCCGGCCCTCCTCCGAGGCTGTGGGTCTCGCCAAAGACCTGCACGAAGGAGGACCGGATGTCGCATCACCGTAACGCCAAGCTCGGACTGGCTGGCCGCCGCGCGCTCGTGGCGGCGATTGCGGGCGGGATGACGCTGAAGGCGGCCGCGGCCGCCTTCAGCGTGTCGCCGGCGACGGCGCATCGTTGGTGGCACCGTTGGCTGGAGGCGAGCGAGGAGGCGCGGGCGGATCTGTCGTGTCTGCTCGACCGGTCGAGCCGTCCGTACCGCTCGCCGCGGCAGCTGGCACCCGAACTCGCCGAGGCGATCTGCGCCTGTCGCCGTCAGACCGGCTGGGGGCCGCGCCTGGTCGCTGGCGCGACCGGTTTCTGTCACTCGACCGTCTGGAAGGTGCTCCGGCGCGCCGGGATCTCGAGGCCGCCGCGGCCAGCGCGGGAGCCTGCCAACCGCTACGAGTGGCCCTGCCCCGGCGACCTGCTGCACATGGACACCAGCGAGTACGCGCGCTTCCAGCGGCCCGGTCATCGCGTCACCGGTGATCGCTCCAGCCAAGACCGTCAGCACCACGATGGCGTCGATGTCGTGCACGCGATCGTCGACGATCACTCCCGGCTCGCCTACGCCGAGATGCCACCCCGACGCGAAAGCGGCCACCGTCCTCGCCTCCTCGACCGCGCCCTAACGCTGTTACGCGCCGAGGACGGGATCACGCCGCGGCGGCTGATGACCGCAACGTCTGGGTCTACGCCCGGAACGGCCTCGTCCGCCAGCACCGCGAGCAGCTACGAATCCGACACTTCCCATCAAGCCCTACCGGCCCCGCACCAACGGCAAAGTCGAGCGCTTCCACCAAACGATGGCACGCGAATGGGCCTACGGGCTCGTCTACCAATCACACCACCAACGCGCCGCCGCCCTGCCACACTGGCTCCACCACTACAACAGCGCGCGGCCACACAGCTCACTCGGCGGCCGAACCCCGATCAGCCGCGTTCACAACCTCCGTAGGCAGCATCTAGTGGGCGACGGCCTGGATCTCGCGTAGCGTCGCGAGCCGGCGGAGCGCTTCTACCTCGATCTGGCGCACGCGCTCCCGCGTGAGGCCGAGGCGGCGGCCGATCTCCTCGAGCGTCTTTGGCTCGTAGTCGGAGAGGCCGTAGCGGAGGACGAGCACCTCGCGCTCGCGGTCGGCCAGCGCGCGCAGCGCCGAGGCGAGCGCCTGGCTGCGCAGTGAAAGCTCGACCTGCTCCTCGGGCAGCGGCCCCTCGCCGGCGACGAAGTCGCCGAGGACGGCGTCCTCCTGGTCTCCGACCGGTTGGTCGAGGCTGGTCGCGGCCCGAGCGGCGGCGCGCACCTCGCGAGCCTGCTGGAGCGGCAGGCTCGCCTCGATCGCGATCTCCTCGAGCGTGGGCTCGCGGCCGAGCTGCGTCCAGAGATGCCGCTCGGCACGGTTCATCTTCTGCAGCCGCTCGACGATGTGGACGGGCATGCGGATCGTGCGGGCCTTGTCCGCCAGCGCGCGCGCGACCGCCTGGCGGATCCACCAGGTCGCGTAGGTCGAGAACTTGTAGCCGCGGCGCCAGTCGAACTTCTCGACCGCGCGGATCAGTCCCAGCGTGCCCTCCTGGATCAGGTCCAGGAACGGCAGGCCCTGGTTGCGGTAGTTCTTCGCGATCGAGACGACCAGGCGCAGGTTCGACTGGATCATCCGCTGCTTCGCCTGCATGTCGCCGCGCTCGATCTTCTTGGCGAGCTCGACCTCCTGGGCGGCGGTCAGCAGCGGATGGCGCCCGGTCTCGCGCAGGAAGAGCTGCAGCGCGTCGGTCGTCGACTCGAGCGTCGGCGCCGGAGGTGGGGGAGCCGGCTCGCGCTCGCGGCCCACGTCCTCGATCACGTCGATCCCCCGCTCCTCGAACATCCGGTAGACCGCGTCGACCTCGAGCGGGCCGAGCTCGTGCGGCTCGAGCACTTCCAGGAGCTGGGTCGCGTTGACGGAACCCGCGACCTCGGCGGCCTCGAGGAGCTGAACGACCTCCTCGGTCTGGACGATGCTGTCGATCGTGGCTATCGATGCTTCCAACACGTGTCGGGCACGTGGGTACCCGCCCCCGCGAACGATTCAAACAGGTTCTTAACAAAATGTCGAGCGTTCGAAGGAGGGAGCTCCTCCGCAGCCCGGTTCTCGCCGCCATCGTTGACCGGCCCGCCAACGCTGACGCGTCGGAGCGGGGCGTGCCTGACGGCCGAGCTCGACCTGGTGTCACGGCGACGTGCCAGAGCGCCCCGGCAGGCCGGCCTGCGTGTCCTGAGGCCTCTGTGGCCAGTGCACGAGAATCGACGTTATGTCAAGTCGGCACAGGTCCGAGGCCGAGCCTGCAATTTGCGCTTTTTTCCTTCGCTCCCCTCTTGCGCGGAGGATCGAGGTCTTCTAGGTTGCTGCTTGCGCCGAGCACGGAGCGCGAGTAGGTCGAAGCCGAGTCGGGCGGCACAACCCGCAAGGGGAAGGTCGGTGGATTCGGTGGACGAAAGCACTACCGGCTCGGCGAATTCTTGGTCCGGGACCGTTTGCACTAGGATCCTCGCCGATGCACCTGCCGCGTCCGCCCAGTGTCGATCACGGGGTCGTCTCGTTCATCTGGGCCCTCGTGCTCGGCGTGCTGCTCTGGGCGTTCATGCTCGCGATCGGCGTGTCGAAGCCGACCGCCTTCATTCTCGCCGTCCTGGCCGCCTGCGCGATCTACCTGTACGTCAGGCTGTACGGCGAGGACGAGCCCCGCCGCGACGTGCAGCGCTGAGAACCGCTACATGCGGACGAGGCGTTCGGTCTCGCGGTCCGGAATGCCGGCGGGCTTCTCGATGCGCTCCGTCGCCGCACCGTCGCCCTCGATCACGGTCGTCGGCGCCGCGTCGTCGGCCACGGGCGTCCCGGCGGGCACTGAAGGTTCCTCGGGCACCGAGCTCTCCCAGATCGGCTCCCCCGGCCCGCGCGGGCCCGACGTGTCGAAGGTGAAACCGAAGACCAGCCCCAGGCCGAACGCGAGCACGACCAGCACCGAACGCAGATCGTGGACCGGCCCGTCGATCGCGATGCTCCCGGACCACGAGTCGACGTGGCGCTGGAACCAGTTCGAGTCGGGCTGACCGGCGAGCAGCACCCAACCCGCCACCACCAGCACCGGCAGGAAGCCGATCAGGAAGACGCCGGCCGAGATCCGCGGCACCCCCCACTTCGTCCAGCCGCCCGCCAGTTGCGAGACGGCCATCGTCAGCCCCGCACCGGCGACGATGCCCACTGCCGCCCAGTAGCCGCCCGTCGAGCCCTGCCCGATCTGGGTGGACAGCCAGATCAGCCCGCCCGCGATGCCTGCACCGACAAGTGTGGCTACGCCGCGCACCGTTCCGTACATCTAGACCACCTCCGCCGTGCTTGTACCCGATCCCGCGAAGCGTTAGTCCCAGATGGTTTAGAGCAGCAACCTGCGGGCGTCGAACCTCGCCGAGTGGAGCTCGGTCCGGAACTCCTCGATCGTCCGGAGCGCGTCCGCCTCGAAGACGTGCTCGACGACACCGATTGCCCCGTCGTTGTGGAAGGGCAGGTCGACGTGAGCGCGGGAGACGAGGTTGACCGAGACGCCGCCGCAGGCGGGGCAGCGCACCGCGAGGCCGAAAACATGCCCGCACTCGCCCGGAGCGAGCAGGAAGAACGACGACGGGCTCACCGGCCGCGGCCGGCTCTCCGGGTAGCAGAAGAAGCTCCACGGCCATTCTCCCTCGCCGATCCGGCGGGCGGCGGCGTCGCCGAGCTCGCTCTCGACCGGCTCGAGCCGGGCGGTCATCAAGTTCAGGAACGTGCCGGCGGCGAGTCCGAGCGGCGCCCAGTCGAGGTCGTCGTCCCCCACCAGCCCCAAATGCTCCTCGCCGCAGGGGCACTCGAACGCGACCCGGTACACCACCGGGTGCGACGCGCCCGGCAGGCGCTCGAGCCGGCGGAACGACGAGAGCGGCACCGACGTCTGGCCGCGGGCGGGGCATCCGAACGTGTAGCGCGCCGTCAGCGCGTCGTACATCGCCTAATACTGCAGCAGCGAGAAGACATCGTAGCCCTGAAGCCGGTCGCGGCCGTTCAGGAACTCGAGCTCGATGATGAACGGCAGCCCGACGACCTCGCCGCCGAGTTGCTCGACGAGCTCGACCGTCGCTTTCGCCGTTCCCCCCGTCGCCAGGACGTCGTCGTGGATCACCACCCGCTGGCCCTTGACGATCGCGTCCGCGTGCACTTCCAGCGAGTCGAAGCCGTACTCGAGCGCGTACTTCGCGGCCACGGTGCGCCAGGGCAGCTTGCCGGGTTTCCGGGCGGCGACGAAACCGCAGCCGAGCCGGCAGGCGAGCGCCCCGCCGGTGATGTAGCCGCGCGCCTCTGCGCCGAGGACGAGGTCGGGCTTCCGCGGCTCCGTCCACTCGGCGATCCGGTCGATCGCGGTGCGCAATGCCTCGGCGTCGGCGAGCAGGGGCATGATGTCCTTGAAGACGATCCCCGGCTTCGGGAAGTCCGGGACGTCTCTGATCTTGGCGGCGAGGTCGACGCTCACCGACCGGCCTCTTGAGTTTCGCGGGGTGCGTTCGCGGCCGCGACCGACCTGGCGGGCGCGGCCCCGAGCCGATGCTGAGGTGCGCGCGGGGTTGGGGAAGGGGGCTCGCGGGGGAAACCGGCCGTTTCCCCCGCGCGAGCGAGCCGAAGGCGAGCGGCCATCATGTCGCCACACGCTGCCTGAGGGCGCGCCAGAAAAGCAGCTGATTGAGCTCCTGGGCCAGCTCGGCGAGCCCGCGCAGGTCCTCGACCGCGCCCTGGCGCGCCTCCGGGTTCCGGGAGCGGAGCTTCGGGACGAGCGCCTCGAGCAGGTCGGCCTGGTTGCCGGCCGCGGTTGCGAACTTGCGGAGGTGGCGCGGGTCGGCGCCTGCGGCCACGAGCCGGGCGCAGACGGCGGCCACGTCTGCGTCGGCCTCCCTCAGCGGCGGCTCGAGCAGGCCGTAATCGGTCAGGTCGCGCGCCTGCTGCAGCGAGATCCCGGCCTTCTCGCAGAGCTCCTCGACGCCGATCCTGGGCTCGTCGGCCGTGAGCTCCGCCCGGCGGCGCCTGCGCTCCGTGGAGGCCGGCGCAGCCAGCTCCTGGCGGATCACCCGCAGCGGCAGGAACTCGTCGCGCTGGAGGCGCAGGATCGTCTCCAGCCGCTCGACGTCCTCCTCGCTGAACAGCCGGTATCCGCCGCGCGTCCGCTTCGGCGAGAGCAGACCCTGGTCCTCGAGGTAGCGGATCTTGGAGATCGAGATGTCCGGGAAGTCGCTCTGCAGCCGACGGCAGACCGAGCCGATCGTGTGGAGCCGGGGGGCGGTTGCAGTGGTCGTCATCGGGCCAGGAAGATGAGCCGGTACTTGCCGATCTGGACCTCGTCGCCGTTCTCCAGGTTGCCCCGCTCGATCCGGGAGCGGTTCAGGAATGTTCCATTCAGGCTGCCGAGATCCTCGATCGTGAAGCCGGCGTCGCCGCGGCCGACGACGGCGTGCCGGCGCGAGACCGTGACGTCGTCGAGGAAGATGTCGCAATCGGGCGAACGCCCGATCGTCGTCTGCTCGCGCTCCACCGCGAACGTCTCGCCGGTGCGGCCGCCCCCCGAGCGGATCACCAGCGCGGGGCCCTCGATGCCGAGCTCTTCGAGCAGGTCGCTCCGCTCGTCGTGCAGCTCCTCGGCCGAGAACGTCTGGGTCGTCTCGTCCGGCTCGCTTTCGGTGACGAGCAGGGCGCCGCACCGGGAGCAGTAGTGCGCCGACTCCAGGTTCTGGAAGCCGCACTCCGGACAGTAGATGTGGCTCAAGCTTCGCTGGGCGGCGCGGACTTGCCTGCGAGGATTTCCGTCAAGCGGTCGAGGTCGACCTGACCGAGCTCCCCCTCCCCTTTCTGCTGGAGTCGCGCGACGAGCTCCGCGCGGAGGATGTCGAGCTTGCCGTGCAGGAGCCGCCGCTTGTAGGAGATCTCGTTCTCCTCGGCCTCGAGCCGCGCGATCAGGTCCTTGAGCTCGGAGTCGGACAGGCTCGCGAGGTCGGGAAACGCTTCCATCTGGTCCCTTCTGTCGGCGGTGGCGACCGGTCCAGCCATTCAAGCAGGCACCGGACAAAGGTTCAACCTCAGCTTGAGATTTGCGCCTCGACGGCCGATTCCTGCCCCGACATCGCCTCGTCGACGAGCGCGTGCAGCTCCGCCTCCAGCTCCTTCGAGGTCTCCTCGTCATCGCCCTCGGCGTAGATGTGGACGAGCGGCTCGTCCGGGTCGGGCAGCACCTCGACCCAGCCGCGCTCGTCAAGGACCTTGATCCCGTCGGTCAGATCGAGCTCGCGATCCTTCAACCGCTCGGCGAGCACCCGCATCACGAGCCCCTTCAGCGCCCACGGGCAGGCGATCTGGCGGTGGACGACGCGTGAGGCGGGCAGCTCCGCGACGAGCTGGGAGACCGGCTGCTCGACCCGGCCGAGCAGCTCGAGCAGTGTGCAGAGGCTCGCGACCGCGTCGTAGCCCGGCAGGAACTTCGGAAAGATGTAGACGCCTCCGGCCGATGCCGCGAAGACGATCTCCTCGGCGATCGCGGCCT
This sequence comes from uncultured Actinomycetes bacterium, assembly GCA_963775695.1. Taxonomy (GTDB): domain Bacteria; phylum Actinomycetota; class Thermoleophilia; order Gaiellales; family Gaiellaceae; genus DATBLE01. Next base: position 144,744 of record CAVZJU010000004.1, read on the forward strand.
TGCTCAGCTCCGCGGGGGCGGCGGGCGTGCGGACGACCTCGAGGCCGAACGGCTCGGCGATCGTCTCGACGCAGCTGGTGACCGTGACCGGCACGGCCACCTTGCCGGTCCACCCCGCCCCGCCGATCAGCCGCAGGAAGAGCAGCAGGGTCTGCTCCGCCGGGATCTCGCGGCCCTGCTCGTCGACGACGAACAGGCGCTCGCCGGCGCGGTCGAACACCGCCCCGAGCTGGGCGCCGATCGCGGCCACGAGTCGCTTGGCCTGCCCGATCGACTCCCGCAGGGACGATGCGGTCGCCGCCGACTCGGTGGTGAAACCGTGCGCGGAGACGGCCTCCAGTCCGAGCGGCCCGAGCACGAGCGGCAGGACGAACGAGGAGGCCGAGTACCCGTAGTCGACGACGATGCGGAAGTTGCGGCCTCGGATGGCCTTGGCCTCGACCGTCGAGAGCAGGTCCTGTGCGTACTCCTCCCGGACACGGGCCGGGTAGGTGACGTTGCCGATGTCTCCGAACGGCACCCGCCGGAACTCGCGGCGGTTGAAGTGCTTCGCCACCTCCTTCTCGAGGTCCGGGCCCATCTGGATGCCCGGCTGCTCGAAGAAGCGGATCTGGATGCGCTCGGGGTCTGCCTGGCTGACGCCGACGTGGATGCCGGCGTCGTAGCCCTGCGTCTTCATCATGTGTCGGCTCACCGCCGGCGGCAGGACGCGCAGGTCGGCGACCTCGACGCCGGCCGAGTTGAGACCGGTGATCATCGCCCGCTTGATCGTGCGGCACGCCCGGGGCGCCTCGCGGCTGGCGACCACCCTCGCGCCCCGCTTGAGCGCGGTCCCCAGCGCGGCCGCGAGCCGGACCGCCGCGTCGGGGGTCAGGTCGACGTCGATCAGGCCGGTGACGCCGTCCTTGCCGAACAGCGCCGAGGTCGCCCGCGTCTCCCAGATCAGGCTCTCGTGGATGTGGGCGCCGGACTCGACCTCCTTGTACGGGTAGATCCGGACACCCGGGAGGACATGGCTCTGGGCGCCGAGAACGACCTCGTCGCCGATCGCGGCGCCCTCCTGGATACGCACATGCGAGCGGATGTCGCAGTTGCGGCCGACGATCGCGCCCTCGACGAGCGCGCTCCGGCCGACGTGGGTGTTGGCGTCGATCACCGATCGGACGGTGCGCGCGCGCTCGCGAAGCGTGACGCTCGCGGACAGCACCGAGTAGGCGCCGATCGATGCCTGGGGCGAGATCCGGCAGTAGTTGCCGACGAACGCCGGCCCTTCGACGTCCTCCAGGTCGTCGATCTCGACGCCCTCGCCGATCCAGATGTTCCCGCGCAGCCGCAGGCCCGGGACGTTCAGGTCGACGTGGCCGTCGAGCGCGTCGAAGTTCGCCTGGCGGTAGTCGTCGAGGTTGCCGATGTCCTGCCAGTAGCCGTCACAGACCATCCCGTACATCGGTCTCCCCATCTCCAGGAGCAGGGGGAAGAGCTCCTTCGAGAAGTCGTACGGACGGTCGGTGGGGACGTGGTTGAGCACCTCGGGCTCGAGCACGTAGATGCCGGTGTTGATCGTGTCCGAGAAGACCTGCCCCCAGGAGGGCTTCTCGAGGAAGCGCTCGATTCTGCCATCCTCGTCGGTGACGACGATCCCGAACTCGAGTGGGTTCTCGACCGCCTTCAGCCCGATCGTCACGGCCGCGCCGCGCTCCTTGTGGAAGTCGACCAGCTTGGCCAGGTCGATGTCGCAGAGGGCGTCCCCGGAGATGACGAGGACGGTGTCGTCGAGCTTGCCGGAGGCGAGCCGCACCGAGCCGGCCGTGCCCAGCGGCGACTCCTCGACCGAATAGCCGATCGAGAGGCCCAGCGACTCGCCGTCGCCGAAGTAGCTGCGGATCGCCTGCGGCATGAAGGCGAGCGTGACGATCACGTCGTCGAACCCGTGGCGCCCGAGCAGCTCCAGGATGTGCTCCATGCACGGCTTGCCGACGATCGGCACCATCGGCTTGGGCTGGTTCGAGGTCAGCGGGCGGAGCCTCGTCCCCTCGCCGCCCGCCATCACCACGGCTTTCATGCCGCCTCCTGCTTTCTGATCGTCCCCCACGCCGAGGCGCCGTACAGCACCGCGGCGCCGACGGCCATGCCCAGGCCGATCCAGAAGAGCCAGAGCGGCCAGGCCGTCCCCGGCGCGGTGATGAGCAGGAAGGCGATGCCCGCGTAGAGGACCCAGGTCGCCGCCTTGCCGAGCAGGCTCACCGAGAACTGGTAGCCGCGCGGCAGCACCAGCTTCGTTCCCACGATCAGGAACGCATCGCGGGCGAGGATCACGATCAGCGCCGCCCACGGCAGGCGGTCGGCGATCACCAGCATCACCACGGCGGTGTCGATCATCAGCCGGTCGGCGAGCGGGTCGGCGAACTTGCCGAACTCCGACTCGACGTGCCAGCGCCGCGCCAGCCAGCCGTCCACCTGATCGGTGATGCCGGCGACGCCGAAGATGATCCCCGCCGCCCAGCTGTGCCCGTTGTCGGCGTCCGCGTAGACGACGATGAACGCCGGGATCATGCAGAACCGCAGGATCGTCAGGCCGTTCGGCAGCCAGGCGAGCGCGGGAAGCGGAGCGGACGTCGTGGCCACGTCCCGTCAAGGATAGTGACGCGATCCCCTTGGCCCGAGCCGGCCATCGACTGGCCGGCTGTGTCGGGCTATCCTTCCGGGGGAAGGAAGGAGATCTCGGTGCGTATTGCAACGCTCGCGATCGTCTGCGCTGCGCTGGCCTCTGAAAGTGGTGCCCTCGCCATAGGACCGCCACGGCCGCCCCAGCCGCCGCCTGGCCCGCCGCAGCCGCTGCCGGCGTCCGGCACCGGGCTGATCGGGTACGTCAGCCGCGGTTCGGTCTCGCCGGTCTGTCGTGTCGGCGTGCCGTGCTTCCGTCCGGCTCAGGTGACACTCCGGTTCGGGCGGCGCAAGGCGGTCGCAGTCCGGGTCTCGACGCGGCCGACCGGCGTCTACCGTGTCGCGCTGAAGCCGGGGATTTACACGGTTTCCGTGGCGGGCACGGGCCGCCTCGGCCGGCTCCGCCCGTCGGCCGTGACCGTGCCGGCGTTGGGGTGGAAGCGCGTGAACTTCGTCCTGAGCACGGGGATCTACTAGAGTTGGAGGAGCCCGGGATCGCTCCCGGCTCCTCCAACTCGTTCGTCCTTCGGATTGTCGTGGCCGCTACTGCTGGTCGAGGCTCGTGTACTTCACCTTGTCCAGGTGGGTGCCCCAGTCGCGCGTCGTGTCCGAGTACTCGGTCGCGAACCAGATGTTGTTCGTGTCCCAACCGTCGAACGTGACGGCCTCATAGTCGCCCCAGCGGAAGTTGTCGGTCCCGTTGGTCGCGAGCGTCAGAAGGGACTGGGTGCCGAACGTGGTCGCCGTCACCCGCCGAGCAACGTAGGCCGAGCTCGGCGGGATCTGATCAGTGGTCGAGCCGTACTCGAAGCCGATAAAGGGGTTGCCTTCGCGGTCGGGCTGGATGGCGCCGAACCAGGTGTCCGTCGAGCCGGGATAGGTAATGAATCCACTGTCCTCGAGGGTGGTGCCAGCCGAGATCGTCGTGCAGAGGGTGCAGCCTGAGGTCGGCTGGTCGAGCATCGGCTGGACGATCATCCACTGCACGTTCGCGTTCACGTCGTCGCCGTTGTCGACGGCCGAGTCGTGTGTGGCGTACACCTTCCCGTGCATGTACACCGGCGTCGCGGAGATGCGGTTGTCGATCGTCTCCAGGCAGTCCTCGCAGTCGGGGTAGTCGTCGGCCAACGGAGGCTGGGCGTACGGATCGAGGCCCGAGAGCACGATCTGGCTGAGAGTCTGCGGGTTTCCCTGCTGCGCGAGCGCGTTCGAGAAGTCGAATAGCACGACCTGGTTCTCGGTGGTCACCGGCGGCTCCGACAGGCCCGACTCGTTGAACGAGGCGATCAGGATCTCACCGGCCGGCCCGCCGGAGCCGTCTCCGAGGGAGACCACAGGCTGGACCGTGTCGAGCAGACGATCAGCCGACCCGTCGTTCGCCGTGTAGCCGCCGAAGCCGCTGAGCGAGGGAATCGCCCCGCCCGCCTCCGCGGTGGCCTTCGGGATCGCCAAGGTCCAGGCGCCGTTGTAGTCGCCACTGATCGAGTCGAACTCGTTGCCGCCGATGAAGATCGCCTCCGAGTCGAAGCCCATCTGGGTGTAGTCGGCAGCCCCGCCCGGGGCAACGACGCTCGAGGTGTCGAAGCCGTAGATGCTCCACTTGCCCGAGGGGTTGTCGTTCTTACTGACCGCGACCCAGTAGCGGGAGACGAACTCGCAGTCCGGGGCGACGCCGAAGCCCGGCGCTCCCTCCACCTGGAGGGCGGCGACCACGAATCGGTTCGTGGACGGGTCGAAGAACGCACGCGGGTCGCTGAGGAACGGGAGGTTCTCGTCGTCCGGATCGCAGCCCTTCGGCGCTGGGGCCGGCACCTTGAAGAACTTGCCGAGATCGATCGGCTTGCCCTTCGCCTTGCCCTTCTTCGCGTCGTAGACGGCCAGGGCGGTGTTCACCACCTGGACGACGTACTTTTCGTTGGCGGCGATCGCATGGTCGGGCGGCTGGCACCCGAACGGCGCGCACACGGTCTCGCTGTCCTTCATCCCGTCGATCCCCTGGAGCGCGCCGTCGGGCGTGTTCGGTTTGCCCGGCGTGGCCTGGATGATCTGTGTAGCGGAGCCGGCATGTGCCTTCGCGGTCGCCTTCGCCGCCTTCAGGCCGGCGGTACCGAGCGGGCTCAGAAACGGGATCGTGTGTCGGCGGGCCTGCACCCGTCCTGTCCCGTCGGACTGCTGAACCGTGGCCACGTCGGTGACCTTCGCGGTCGGCGTGACAGCGCGGGCCGTGACCCTCTTGGCCGTGACCTTGACGGTCATCGCCTGTGTCTGGTGCGCGCCGGCGCTGCCCACGAGCATCACCGTGCCGGCGGCAACTCCGCCCACACCGGCGATGAGCGCGACGAGCCGCGCCTTGCGACCAAAGTATGCGTGCTTCGCTCTCGAGTGACCCACCCGACGACCTCCCTTTTTCATCAGCTTCCCCTGGCAACCCCCCCGGGCGCCCGAGGCCACGGCGATTCTTCCACTTCATGCCGAGAAGGACAACAATCAGCGGCGGGATGACCGAGCGCTTCCCCCTCCCCGGCTTCGTCGATGCGCATTCGCACGCCTTCCAGCGTGCGCTGCGGGGTCGCTCGGAGGGCGTCGACTTCTGGGCCTGGCGCGAGGCGATGCTGCTCGAGGCGGCGCGGCAGACGCCGGACACGGTCCGCCGCGACTACGCCGAGGTCTACCGCGAGCTGCGGCGCGCGGGGTACACGGCGGTCGGCGAGTTCCACTACCTCGGCCTGTCGGAGGCGCGAGCGGCGGTGGAGGCCGCCGCGGAGGCCGCGATCGAGCTCGTGCTGCTCGTGGCCGCGTACGGGCGCGGCGGCATCCCCCGGTTCCGGCAGGAGAGCGCCGCCGAGTTCCTCGGCCAGGTCGAGACCTTGCGGGCGGCGGGCGTCCGGGTCGGGGTCGCCCCCCACTCCGTCCGCGCCTGCCCGGCCGACTGGCTCGAGGAGATCGGCGCCTACGCGGCCGCCGAGCGCCTGCCGCTCCACGTGCACGCCGACGAGCAGCCGCGCGAGATCGAGGAGTGCCTCGCCGAGCACGGCGTCCGTCCGATCGAGCTGCTCGCCCGCACGGGCTGTCTCGGGCCTGCGACCACCGTCGTCCACGCCACGCACGCCGACGCACACGAGCTCGACCTGCTGGCCGCCGCCGCCACCCGGGTCTGCCTCTGCCCGACCACCGAGGCGAACCTGGGCGACGGCTACGCACCGGTCGAGGCGCTGCTCGAGCGCGGTATCGGGATCTGCATCGGCTCCGACTCCAACGTGCGCGTCGATCCGCTCGAGGAGCTGCGCGAGCTCGAGGGGATCGCGCGCCGCTCGACCGGCCGCCGAAACGTGATCCCGGTCGAGACCCTGCTTGCGTCCGGCTCGTCGGAAGGGGCAGCGGCGCTCGGCCTCGAGTGTTGGCCCGACGTCTCCGTCGACCCTGCGCACCCGTCGCTCGCGGGCATCGAGCGGGACGACGTTCCGGGCGCGCTCGTCTTCGGCTGCTCGGCCGAGGTCTTCGCCTAGTCGGGGTCAATCACGCCAGGGGCGCATGCGCCGCGAGCGCATGAACACGTCCGACCAGAAGGCCGTGCGATCGAGGTATGCGAGCTGCGACCGGCGGCCGGTGCGGCCGTAGGCGCCCTCGTAGCTCTGGAGACCGGCGGCCGCGGCTGCACCGCCCGGCCGCGCGCGTGCCGGCTCGATCTGGGTGCCCTCGTGCCACTCGTTGTAGCTCGTGATGGTCACCCCGTCTGCGCTGGAACGGATCGCCGAGCGCCACATCGCGTCGTAGGTGGCGCCTTCCCGGCGCGGCTTGATGCGCAGGTCCGCGGTCGCGTGCGTCGCGTCGTATCCAGGGCCCACGGAGGGCAGGCACGTGATTCCCACGCGGTGCGCCTGGGCGCAGTAGCGCGAGAACACGTCGCCTCCCCAGAGGAGGATGTCGTAGGTGTAGACGCCGTCGAACCCGGCCTTCGCCGCCCTGCCGACCAGCGTGGTCTGTGCGTAGAGCTGGATCCCCGGCTCGCGGTCGCGGAGCACTGCCCAGTCGTCCGGGGCGATGTCGAACGGCTGGTAGACGAAGATGCGCGTGATCCCGAGCGTCCGCAGGTGGTCGATGTCGGCCTGGACGGTCTCGACGTTCCGCCCGGGATACGGCTCGAGGTGCACAGCCACCGCGAGCCCCGCGGCGTGTGCCTCCTTGACGATCATCGGCAGCCGCACGTCCTCGGCGGATCCCCAGCCCCACCACGACGAGACCACCTCCTGCACGCCGGCCGCCGCGATCTCGCGCATCTGGGCGCGTACGACCGGCACGCTCGAGCTGGAGTAGAGGCCGCGCGCGGGGTAGTAGCTCGAGGCGATGTCGCCGGTCGAGTCTCCCGGCATGAGCCAGTGCGCCCAGGCGCCGTCGCGCGCGGGGTTGCCGTACCAGGGGTAGTAGAAGATGGAGACGCGCGGCGCCGCCTGCGCCACCGCGGGGAAGACGAGCAGCGCAAGGACGACTGCGATCAGGCGAAGAGCTCTCAAGGGGGGCGCGTTCTCCGGCCCCGATGATCGCACGCTTTCCGGAGCCCGCAAGCTAGATCCGCAGGCAGCGGGGCCGGCGCACCCTGCGGCACGGCGGCAGGCAACGGCGGCGCTCGGCGACCGGGACGACCTCGATCATCCCCTCCCACTTCGGCTCGTCCGCCAGCATCGCCTTCATGGCGCCCACCGCCTCGTCCCGCGTGCGGTAGACCGCGATCACCTCGTCGACGAAGCGGTCGCTCAGCCCCCACAGCATCTCTGCCCCTCTCTCCGCACCCCTCCTCAGCGTATGGATCCCGGCGGGCGCCGCAAGCCCCGGTTCGAGTGAAACCGGAGGATCGTGCTACAAGGAGAGCGATGGTGAGGATCCTTGTTGCGGACGACGACCGGAATCTGGTCGATCTCGTCCGCGCGATGCTCGACGAGGCCGGGTTCGAGGCGGTCGTCGCGCACTCGGGCCTCGCCGCGGCCGACCTGATCGAGCGGGAAAGCTTCGACCTGGCGGTGCTCGACGTGCTGATGCCCGGGATGAGCGGCGACGCGCTCGCCGACCTGCTCCACTCGCTGAAGCCGCACGTTCCCGTATTGCTGATGACGGGCGACTCGGGCGACCAGTTCGTCCGCTCCGCCCAGCTCCCGCGCCTCCGCAAGCCGTTCTCGGAGCACGAGCTCGTCGACGCCGTGCGAGGCCTGCTCGACGACCCGGGTCCGGGCCAGGCTTCACTCTGACCTCTGCCGTGCCGACGGCGCCTCGGCGCGTGAGCCTCTAGCCGCGGCCGCGCGCGTCGGCCTGGCTCGCGGCCGCGTCGGCCTCGGCTCTGGCCCGCTCGGCCCGCCGGCGGGCTTCGTCGGCCGTTGCCGCTGCCCGCTCGGCCTCGCGCTCGGCGTCTCTGGCCACGCGCTCCAGGTCACGAGCCTTCCGGCGGAGCTCCTGGCGCCGCCGCTGCTCGTCCTCGCGCTGGCGCCTGCGGTCCACCGTGTGCGCGCGGCGCTTCGCCCGCGGCCGTCGCCTGCCGGCCGCCGGGGCTTCGCCGACCCCGTCGAAGCCGACGGGCTCCAGCTCGGCGGTGAGCCGCCCGGACTCGAGCAGCTGCCGGCCCTCGTCCGAGACGGCCGCCGACCGCAGGGTCACCGCCACGCGCTCGAGGACAGCCTGCGTCGCCGGCCGTCCGGCGCTCGCCAGTACCTGCTCGGCGCCGTCGGTGAGGCCGCGGATCGCCTCCCGTCCCTGCACGGTCGCGTCGCGTAGTGCGTCCGAGGCGTCCTCCCCGCCGAGCAGCCTGCCCTGGGCGACGCGCAGAGCCTCGCCGGCGTCGAGCAGCTTCCTCACCCCCGCGCGTTCGGTCCTGGCCAGCTGGTTGACGGTCCAGGCGGCGACCGTCGGCTTCTGGAGCACCTGTACGGTCGCCGCTCCCTCGGAGTCGCCGTCCCGCTTCAGCTGCCGAACGAGCTCGTTGCGTGCCCTGGTGAACTCGTCGAGCGGCAGGCCGAACAGCCGGTCGATCTCGTCCTCGACGCCGGGCACGCACGAAGGTCTAGCTGGTCCTCGCTACGGCTGCACGGCTGGCGGCGCAGGCAAGTCCGCTCCTGCCCCTTCGTACGCCGCCCGGGCCTCCGCCTCGCTGAAGAAGGCCTCTGCCCGCCAGAGCCGGCCGTCGCGGAAGCGGTCCAGCCACCAGACGGCCGAATGCCCGACGCCGCCGTTCTCGACGGCGTAGCGCGCGTGCCCGGCGACGAGCACGGTCTCCTCGTCCAGCAGTTCGCACCGGTCGACCTTCGCCGCGTACATCTCGGCCTCGCGCCCTTCCTCCAGGGCCGCCATGATCGCGTGCTTGCCGCGGAGCGGTCGGAGATGGGCGACGAGGAGCGTCATCTCGGCGTCCTCGCTGATCAGCTCCGCGATCCGCTCCAGTGATTCGTCGATCTGGTGCTCGTGGAAGCGGCGCCCCGCGAGCTCGAGCGCACACGGCGGCGCCGGTGTTCCCTCGAAGCTCACCACGAGTGGTCTCTCAGGGTTCGTTATCATTCGCCCAGAGCATACGACACAGGTAGCGCGACAGCAATAGTACGACAAAAAAGGCCTATGTCAACCAACGACGGCAAGCCGTGGACGTTCGTCACGAGTCACACCCAGGTGCTGCTCTGTCTCGCCCGTGACCCGAATGTGCGCTTGCGTGACGTCGCCGAAACCGTCGGAATCACGGAGCGGGCCGCGCAGCGGATTCTGGGCGATCTGGTCGAGGCAGGCTACGTCGAGCGCGAGCGGATCGGCCGCCGCAACCACTACACGATCAACGCCGCGCTGGCGATGCGGCACAGCTCGCAGCGCAACTTCGAGGTCGGCCAGTTGCTCGATCTCCTCCGGCTGGAGGCGGCCGGCGAGGGAGACTCATAGGGCCCGTCAGCTCACGCGGCCTGGGGGTCGACGATGATCTTGCCTCGGGCCGTGCGCTCGACCAGCGGGCGGATCCCGAGGTCGACCAGGTTGTCGAGCGGGATTACGCGGTCTAGCACGGTCTCGGCGAGGTTGCTGTGCGAGATGATCTCCAGCGACTCGGGGAGGTCGACATCGCACACGTGCGCGACAGCCGTCCTGATCTCGACCTCGCGCGTGGTCAGGGCGAAGAGGTCGATCTCGGTCGGTGTCGGCTGGAGGCCGACGATCAGCACGCGTCCTCCACGCCGGGTCGCCTCGATCGCGATCTCGGGTGCGCCGGCCGCCCCCGAGGCCTCGACGACGACGTGCGCGCCGTCGCCGCCCGTCGCCTCGAGGACCGCGGCAGCGACGTCCTGGGTTCTGGCGTCGATCACGGTTTCGGCGCCGAGGATCTGCGCCGTCCGCAGCCGCTGGTCGTCGATGTCGACCGCGATCAGCGGCGAGATGTCCTTCGCCGCAGCCGCGCCGAGGATGAACGAGCCGATACCCCCCACGCCGATCACCACGCATGTCTGTCCCGGCTGGACGCTCGTCCGCCGCAACGCGTGCAGCGCGACGGCCAGCGGCTGGGCCATCGCCGCCGCGTCGTCGGAGCACACCTCCGGAACCTGCCGGCAGACTGCGGCCGGCGTCTTGACCAGCTGGGCCAGGCCGCCGTTCAGCTGCAGCCCGAGCGTGAGGTAGGTCGAGCAGAGATTGGTCCGGCCGGCCCGGCACCACTCGCAGTGACCGCACGACACCGCGGCTCCCGAGACCACGCGGTCGCCCTGTGACAGCCCGACGACGCCCTCCCCGATCGAGACGACGTGCCCGACGAACTCGTGTCCGAGCGTGACCGGTGGGCGGGTGAGCAGTGGGCCGTGCGCCCACTCGGAGGAGTCGGTCCCGCAGATCGCGGCGCGACCGACCTCGAGCACGATCTCCCCCGGTCCCGGGTCGCCCGGCTCCGGCACCGACTGGATCCGGATGTCGTGGCGTCCGTGGTAGACGGCGGCCTTCATGCGCTGGTCGCCAGATGGACTTTGATGTTGCTCGCCGTGTCGCGCGCGGCGTCGAGCGCGTCGAGTGCGTCTCCCAGCGGATAGGTCGCAGTCACGATCGAAGTGGCGTCGACCTTGCCGCTTGCGAGGAAGCGGATCGTGCGGGGCCAGAGCCCCACCGACCCGATCAGGCCGCGCATGCGGAGGGCCTTCGACTGGATCAGTCCGAGCTTCGCCGGCACTTCGGCACCGATGTCGATGCCCACGTAGACGACCCGCGCCTCCTGTCCCGCGACCTCGAGTGCGTTCGCCATCGCGGCGGGAGAGCCGGCCGCCTCGATCACGACGTCGAAGCCACGGCCGCCGGTCAACTCGGCGACGCCGTCGGCGAAGTCGTGGGCGGTCGGGTCGAGTGCCGCCGTCGCCCCGATGTGCAACGCCTTGTCACGCCGCTCCTGCTGCGGTTCGAGCAGCACGACGGTCGCGTTGTTCGCGGCGGCGGCCATGACGCAGAGCAGGCCGATCGGGCCGCCGCCGAGGACCGCGACCACGTCCGCCGGGTCGATTCCGCCGGCGAGGACGGTGGCGTTGTAGGCGACCGAGAGGGGCTCGACCATCGCCCCTTCCGTGAACGAGATGCCCTCCGGCAGCTTGTGCAGCCATTCGCCGCGGGCCTTGAAATACTCCGCGTCCGCACCGTCGATGGAGAAGCCGAAGTGGTCACGTCCGGCCGGGCCGACGACGCACTCGCCCACGACGGGATCCCCAGGCTGCAGCCCGCCGACCGCCGGCCCGGCCTCGACCACCTCGCCGCACCACTCGTGCCCGGGGATGATCGGGTACGAGACGGGGATGATGTAGCGCCCCTCGTAGAGCTCGAAATCCGAATGGCAGATGCCGACCGCGTGGGACCTGACGAGCACCTCGTCGGGGCCGATCCTCGGCTCGTCGATCTCGGTCACGACCGCCTGGTGGGGGGCTTGGAAGATCAGTGCCTTCATCGCTCTCCTTGGTCTTGGTTGAAGCGACTCATGGCGTGGAGGTCGAGATCAGGACCTTCATGTCCTCCGTCGCCTCCGAGGTCAGTCGCTCGAAACCCGATTCGGCTTCCGTCATGCCGAGGCGGCCCGTTACGACGCGCTCGACGGGAAGGCGCCCGGCGGCGATCTGCGCCGCGATCCGTGGCCAGTCGTTGACGCCGTAGCACCAGCTTCCGACGATGGTCAGGTCGTTCAGCGCCCACAGCATGGGATCGACCTCGCAGCGGCGCACGTGCAGCCCGACCTGCACAACGGTTCCCCGGCGCTTGACCGACTCGGCACAGGTCCTGAAGGCGTCTCCGAATCCCGCGCACTCGATCGCGATGTCCACGCCCAGCCCGTCCGTTCGCTCCCGCAGCTCGGCCGGCACGTCCGTGGCCGCCGGGTCGAAGACCTCGCCGAGGTCGAGGCGCCGTGCCCGCTCGCGTCGCGACCGGTTCGGCTCCGTGAGGTAGACCGAGCCCGCCCCCGCAGCCGCGGCGCAGAGCGCCGCGAACGCTCCGATCGGCCCTGCTCCAGCGATGAGCACGCTGTCGCCCGGCCGCACCGGCCCCCGCGAGACGCCGTAGGCGGCCACCGCGCACGGCTCGATCAGCGCGCCCTGCTCGTCGGAAACGGCGTCCGGGATGCGGAACACCTGGTACTCCTCGAGCTTCGCGAGCTCCGCGATCCCGCCCCAGTCGGCGCTGAGGCCGGTGCAGGCCATCGTGACGCAGAGGTGCTGAAGACCACGGCGGCAGTAGTCGCAGCGGCCGCAGTAGATCAGCGGCATCACCGAGACGCGGTCGCCGACCTCGACTCTGTTCACCGCCGAGCCGACGGCCACGACCTCGGCCGAAAGCTCGTGCCCCAGGATCTGCGGCAGCGTCGCGCCGGTGAGGGGATGCGGCGACGTCGGCGTGACGATCGGCCCGCTCGTGTACTCGTGTAGGTCGGTCCCGCAGATGCCGCACCAGCGGGGAGCGACGGTCACCTGCGTGGGGCCCGGCGGCCCGGGCTCGGCGACGTCCTCGATCCGCAGGTCACGCGCAGCGTGAAAGCGCAGTGCCCTCACGGCACGATCCGCTCCTGCCGCAGGCGAGAGAAGAGCTCGGTGAACGAGGTCTCGCTGTCGCGAACGCCCAGAAACCCGAGGCGCCGGCTGCGGCCCATTGCGGTGAACGTCTCGATCGTGCGGCCCAGGTCCGCGTCGGTGTGCCACCACGAGGCCAGCCGCTCGGCGTCGAGGTCGCGTAAGCCGTGGCGGCGCACGATCTCCGGCCACACCTCCGCCGCGTCGGCCATCTGTTGCTCGAGCGGAGCGGGCTCGCCGTCGAAGGGAGCCGCGTCGACCTCCAGCGCGCCGGCGAGCCGCGGCCACATCCGCCGCCAGCGGAAGACGTCGCCGTTGACGATGTTCAGCGCCTTGTTCGCGGCCGCCGGCGTCGTCGCTGCCCAGACGAGATGGTCGGCCAGCAGGCCGGCGTCGGTCACGTCGGTGACCGCTTCCCACTGCTCCCGCGAGCCGGGGAACCGGAACGGGCGTCGGGTCTCGCGGCAGACGGCCGCGTAGACGGCAAGGGTCACCCCCATGTTCATCGCGTTCCCGAGCGCCCAGCCGATCAGGGTGTGCGGCCGGTGCACCGTCCAGGTGAACCCGTCGCGCTCGGACGCCTCGAAGAGGATGTCCTCCTGGACGTAGTAGAAGTTCTCGTACGGCAGGCGTGCCTGCTCCTCGGAGAAAGGCGTGTCGGGCTGGGCCTGCGCGTACGCCTCGAACGGCCCGAGGTAGTGCTTGAGGCCGGTCACCAGCGCAACGTGCCGCACGGATTCCTCCACAGCGGTCGCGTCCAGGAGGTTCCGGAGCATGCGGCCGTTGACCTCGCAGTTCTCTGCCTCCGTGGGCCGGCGCGACCAGGTGGTGAAGAAGACGTGGGTCGGCCCGGTGCCGCGGACGGCGGCGGCGACCGACTCGGCGTCCTCGAGGTCTGCGCGCAGCGGCTCGATCCTCTCGTCGAGCCCGCCAGGGTCGCGGCAGAGCCCGGAGACGTGCCAGCCGTCGTCGAGGAGGCGGCGGGCGAGGTTGCCTCCGCTGATCCCGGTGACGCCGACGACGAGCGCGCGGCCACTCACGCTGCTCACGCCGCCTGCGCGTGCGCGCGGACCGTGCTCCGGCGCACCTGGCTGTAGATGAGGGCCGCGGCCACGATCAGCAGGCCCTGGAAGATGTACTGCCACTTCTGGTCGAGGCTGAGGAAGACCGTGGCGTTGAGGACTTGGACGCTCAACCCTGCCCCCATCAGCGTGCCGATGAAGGTCCCGCGGCCGCCGAGCAGGCTGGTACCGCCCAGGACGACTGCGGTGATCGACGTCAACGTGTAGCCCGTCCCCTGGCCGGGGTCGCCGACGCCGAGCTGCGCGAGCAGGACGACCGCGCCGAGGAGCGTCAACAGCGAGGCTCCCACGTAGCCGATCAGCGCCGTCCGGTTCACGGGCACGCCCACCCTCCGCGCCGACTCCTCGGCCGAGCCGACCGCGCGCAGCCGCAGACCCAGCCGCCCCTTGCGCAGCCCGAGCTCCAGGGCGAGCGCGCAGACGACGAACGCGACGAACGCGATCGGGACGGGGCCGACCTTCGTGGAGATCGCGTCGGTGACCGAGGAGGCGATGTAGCCGTCGGGAGCGGAGCGCAGCGTGAAGGCGAGACCTCCCAGCCCGATGTACGTGACCAGTGTGGCCGCGACCGGGGTGAACCGCGCGAAGCGGATCAGCGAGCCGTTGAGCAGACCGACCCCGACCGCGCACAGGAACATGAGGACGAACCCCAGCGCCCAGACCGCGGGCGACTTCCCGTCGAGCACGAAGAACGACGCGAGGACGACGAGGAAGCCGGCGAGCGGACCCACGGAGAGATCGATGCCGCCCAGGAGAAGCGCGAACGTCTGCCCGAGCGAGATGAATCCGAGTGCGGCGCAGGCGAACATGACCGAGTTGATGTTGAAATTCGAGAGGTAGCGGTCGTTCTGCGACAGCACGTACGCGCCCAGCGCGAACATGACCGCGGCGAGGACGAGCACGGGCGCGTAGTCGCCCTCGATGAAGCGGGTGATCCTCGACGAGCCCGTCGATCTCCGTGTCTGCTGCTCCGCAGTGTGCGCCGTCGCGCTGATCGCGGCGTGGACGATCCGCTCCTCCGTGACGGCGTCGCCCTCGAGCGTGGCGACGGCCTTGCCCCGCGACATCACGATCACGCGGTCGCAGAGTCCCTCCAGCTCCAGGGTGTCGCTCGAGGCGACCACGACCGGCACGCCGCTCGCGGAGACCTCGCGGAGAATTCGGTAGATCTCGGCCCGCGCCCCGACGTCGACGCCCTGCGTGGGCTCGTCGGCGACGAGGATGGCCGGCTCGGACAGCATCGCGCGCGCCATCACGACCTTCTGCTGGTTGCCGCCGGAGAGCGACGAGACCGGAGCCTCCAGCGACGGCGCTCTGACCGCCAGCTCGACGAGCTCGTGCTCGACCGCGTCGACCTCGCGACTCCGGTTGACGAAGGGACCGGCCGTGAGCCGGTCGAGCGCCGTGAGCGCGGTGTTCTCTCGGACGTTCAGGTCGACCATCAGGCCTTCCGTCAGGCGATCGGCCGGCATGTAGGCGGCGTTCTTCAGCAGCGCACGCCGCGAGAATCGCTTGCCGTCGATCTCGACCGACCCGGTTGCCGGGGCTCGCCCGGCGAGCGCGCGTAGCAATGCCGGCTGGCCGTTGCCCACCACGCCTGCGATGCCCACGATCTCGCCCTTCCGGGCGGTGAGCGAGATGTGGTCGAAGCCCTGCCCGCCCAGCCCCTCGACCCGAAGGAGCGGAGCCTCGCCGACCTCCGCCGTGTTCTTCTGCGGGAAGGTCGCCTCGAGCGTGCGGCCGATGATCAGGGCGAGGAGGTTGTCGTCCGAGATGTCCTTCACCGCGGATGTGCCGCGATTCGCCCCGTCGCGCAGGACGGTGACTCGATCGGCGATCTCGCGCACCTCGCCGAGCCGGTGCGTGATGTAGACGACCGCCGTCCCGTCCGCGGCCAGCTTCCTGACGGCGGCGAAGAGCCGCTCGACCGAGTCCTGCGACAGAGGAGCCGTCGGCTCGTCGAGAATCAGCAGCTTCGGCGAGACGGCGAACGCCTTGGCCAGCTCGAGCAGGTGGCGGCGGGCGACGCTCAGCATCGAGACGCGATCCTCGAGATGGCCGCCGAAATGGACGTCCTCGAGCAGCGAGCGCATCGCCTTCGCGGTGTCCGGATCGCGCCGCCGCAGGTGCTCCGGCGCCACCGCGACCAGGATGTTCTCGGCGACGGTCATGTCCGGGAGGAGCGCGGGATGCTGGTGCACGATTGCGATCCCGAGCTCCTGCGCGGTCACGGGCGTGAGCTGCTCGATTGCCGCTCCGGCGAAGACGATCGTCCCCTCGTCGGGCGAGGTCGCGCCCGACGCAATGTTCATCAGCGTCGACTTCCCGGCGCCGTTCTCCCCGAGCAGCGCGTGCACCTCGCCGGGGAGCACGTCGAACGAGACGTCTCTGAGTGCCGCGATCGCATTGAAGTGCTTGGTGATGCCGGCCATCGACAGCGTCGGCTGCACGGCAGGGCCACCCTCCGGGACGAGCGTGCTGACGGCGGATTGGTCGATCATGTCGATCGGTCTCGGTCACCACGGTCGTGGGCGGCGGCAGCCGAGCGCCGCCGCCCACGCCCCGTCCATGTGCCTACTTCTTCACCAGCTTCGCCTGCGCGACAGCCGGCAGCTTGGCGGAGAGGTAGATGTCGCCCGGGAGACTCGGCTTGCACTCCACCGGGTGCGGCTTACCGGTCGTCGAGTCCTCGAAGACGAGCGACGGGAAGTGGGTGCTCGCCGGCTTCTTGCCTCCGGTGGCGAGCGCCACAGCCCAGTCGATCGCGAGGCGTGCGTGGTCGTTCTGCGTCGACACCGTGAAGAGCTTGAACGTGGGGTTCTTGGCCACGTTCTTCTTCCAGAAGCACCCGAGCACGTTGCCGTCCGACGTGGCCAACGCGGGGATCTTCCGGCCGCTCTTCGTGAACTCCGGCAGGGCCCCGACGAGCGAGGGGCCGAAGTCCGACACGATCACGTCGATCTTCGGGTACTTGGCGATGTCCGCCGAGAGGACCTTCTGCGAGAGGGCCGGATCCCAGTTCGTCACCTCGAACGGCTGCTCGCCGATGAACTTGTACTTGTGCGTCGGGTCGAGGATCTTGTGGAGGCCCTGGTTCTCCTCGATGCCCTGGCTGTTGCCCTTCGGACCGCTCAGCATCAGCACGTTGCCGCCCTTCGGGAGGACGCGCTTGATCCACCTGCCCCAGTTCTCGCCGGCCTGCGAGAACGGGGTGTCGATGAACACGTTGTAGTCGACGCCCGCCTTGCCGCCCGGCGTGACGCGATACGGCACCGTCACGACGCCTGCCTTGTACGCGCTGCGCAGCGCAGGCAGGATCGCCTTGCCGGCGTCCGGGAAGACGACGAGCGCATCGAGGCCCTTGGCGACCATTCCCTGGATGTCGGAGATGGCCTTCTGCGTGTTGCCCTGACCGTCCGCATAGTCGATCGACGTGACGCTCGGGCACTTCTGCGCCTCGTTGCGCGCCGAGGCGGTGGTGACGAGGCGCCAGCTGTTCCCGCCGAAGCCGTCCGTGAATCCGAGCTTGATCTTCTTCGGGCCGCACCATGACGGCACGGCGGTGGCCTTCCCGGACGACGTCGACCTCGCCGACGACGTCGCTGCGACGAGCATGACTGCGCCGCAGGCGAGTGCTAGTGCGAGGAGCGCACCGCCCTTCTGCTTGCTCATGTACCCGTCCTCCCTTCCCGTGGTAGTTGCCTGTTTCGGTGGCACGACGACGTGCCGTTCGGTTGCGGGGTCCAACTCATGTCGGGGCGACCGTCCTGGGGCGGTGTGCGACGGCGCGCCGCGCGAGGCCTCCCCAGTCGATCGTGTAGAGGGCGACTCCGACCGCCAGCGCGGCCGCCTGGACCAGCGTGCGGGTGGCGTAGGTGACGCCGAGCGCGAGGACGAACTGGTCGAGTTGCGACAGGAACAGCGCGGCGACGGCGGTCGCGACGAGGTTGCCTCGACCCCCCAGCAGCGACGTGCCGCCGAGCACGACCGCCGCGACCGTCGGCAGGAGGTAGTTGTTGCCCTCGTAGGCAGTGGGCTGGTTGACGATGCCGGCGTGCATGACGGCGGCGAGGCAGTAGAGGATCTGCGCCCAGACGTACGCGGCCGTCTGATGGCGTTTCACGCGGAGGCCCGCGGTGCGGGCGGCGATCTCGTTGGCACCGACGCCCTCGAAGCGTCGCCCCATCGGGGTCAACTTGACCACCACCGCGACGAGAGCCGTGACGCCGACGGCGAAATACAGCGGAGCCGGGATCCCCAGCCAAAGACCGCCGCCGACCCTCGCCAGGCGGGCGGTGGTCGTCGTCGGGATCCCGGCCGAGTACCAGAGCACGGCCCCGAAGAGCAGGGCATTCGTCCCGAGCGTGGCGACGATCGGGTTGAGGCGCATCCGGCCGACCAGGAACCCGTTTAGGAGGCCGGCACAGATCGCGGCAAGGAACGCGACGCCGATCGCGGGCCAGAGCCGGGCGTTGTCCCCCGCCGGGTACTTGGTGACGATCACGACGTAGAGCGACAAGCCGCCCGCCACCGAGAGGTCGATCCCGCCCTGCATGACGACGAGCGTCTGGCCGAGCGCCGCAATCGCGAGCGCCGACGCGAACGGCAGCATCGTCAGGACGACGCCTCTGTTCAGGCTCGACGGGGCGAACAGCCAGCTCGCGGCGAAGAGGGCAACCGTCGCCGTGATGACGGTGGCGAGACCGCGTGAGAGCAATCGCCTCGATCCGCGGGGGATGACCACCCTCGACTCCTCTGAACCGCCGCTCCGCGTTTCCGGCCTCACCTGGCGGACGATGGTAACGTCCGGCGCAGGTGTTCACAAGTATTAAGATGAACACCTGACAGGTGTTCTGCTCAGGTGAACATAGAGTCGGCGTGGGTGCTGCCCCTCGGAGAGGCGACTGAGGGACATGGGGAGGCTGCAGGACAGCGTCGTGATCGTCACAGGTGGCGCCGGCGGCATCGGCTCCGCCGCGTGTAGGGCGATCGCAGCCGAAGGTGGAAAGGTCGTGGTCGCCGACCTCGATGCGAGCGCCGCGCAGGCCGTGGCGGAAGAGATCGCAGCGGACGGCGGCTCGGCAAGATCGATCGGCGTGGACGTCACCGACCGAGCTCAGGTCCGGGCGATGGTCCAGGCGGCGGTCGACGCCTTCGGTGCGCTGAACGTGATCTTCAACAACGCCGGCATGAATCGGCCGCGGAGCTTCATGGACGTCGACGAGGCGAACTTCGACGAGATCCTCCGCGTCAACACGTGGGGCGTGATCGTCTGCACGCAGGAGGCCGCGCGCCAGATGATCGCCCAGGGGTCAGGCGGCAAGATCATCAACACCGGCTCGATCGCCAGCCGGCAGGGCTACTGGGAGTTCGTGCCCTACTGCGTGGCAAAGTTCGGCACGCTCGCCGTCACACAGGCGACGGCGCGCGGGCTGATCGAGCACGGCATCACGGTCAACGCGTTCGCCCCCGGCGTGGTCGACACTCCCATGTGGGTCGGGCTCAACGAGGACATCCGGGCGATCACCGATCAGGCCGCCGACGCGAACCCGATGCAGGAGTTCGCCACCAACACGCTGATCGGGCGGCCGGCCTCACCGGCCGAGCTGGCGCCGTTCCTGGTGTACCTGGCGTCCCCCGAGTCGGACTACATGACCGGGCAGATGTACATGGTGGACGGCGGGCAGATCCTTGTCTGAGTCGCGCCCGGCCGGCCCCCGTGCAGCCCACGACCCTACTGGAGGAGCGATGAAGGGACTCCATCACGTCGGTATCACCGTCGCCGACCTCGACGCGTCGATCCGCTTCTACCACGACGTTCTCGAGCTCGAGTTCGCCAACGAGCCGAGCCCGTGGTTCGACGGCGAGGAGCTGAGCCGGGGGGTCGGAGTGCCCGGAGCCGCCTTGCGCCAGGTGAGCTTGCTGGTCGGGGACACGACCCTCGAGCTGCTCGAGTACAGGAGCCCGACCAGCGAGACCGACGGCCCCCTCAGGTCGAACGACCGCGGCGCCTCTCACGTCGCCTTCGTCGTCGACGACATCGACGCGACGAAGGCCGAGCTCGAGGCCAAAGGCATCGAGTTCTACGGGCCCGTCAACGTCGTCGACGAGGGCGTGCTCGCCGGCTGGCGGTGGGTCTATTTCGAGGATCCCGACGGCTACCCGCTCGAGCTGGTGGAGGTCGCGTACTACCTGGAGGAAGACCGCCGCGCAGGCATCGCGGCGTATCTCGCGTCGCGGCCGTAGCGCAGCCACGGGTCGTGGTCGCTCCTCCTCCCTCCGGGCGACCACGACCCGTACCACGCTCGGGTCATCCACACGGAGAGGTCGGCGACACGCGATCGACGTGATACCTTGACACCGCTTGTCGCCTGTTGAACAAACGAAGGTAAACACCCGACTGAACAGAGCAGATGGACGGCAAGAATCCCATGCTGACAGGTAAGAAGCGCCGCCGTCCTCGGACGGCTGCCCTGGAGGGAGCATCGGGCGATCGCCAACACCTGCGCGACGACCTGGGCCATCGCCTGCGCGCGGCCCGCGAGCAGAAGAACATCGGCTTGCGAGAGCTTGCACGGCGGCTCGGCGTATCGCCGAGCCTGATCTCGCAGATCGAGACCGGCAAGACGGAGCCGTCCATCAACACACTCTTCGCGATGGTCAGCGAGCTCGGGCTGTCGGTGAACGAGATCGTTTTCGATCCGGCTCGCGACACCGGCCGAGCATCTGCGAGAGCGACGCCTCAGGCTCGTGCCGCATCCGGTCGCCGGGGCGCTGAGGCAGCCCGGGCCGACGCACCCGGTTCGCCGGTCCAGCGCAGCACGAACCGAACGTCGATCAGCCTCGAGTCCGGGGTCGGCTGGGACCGGCTGACCGCGCAGCCCGACCACAACGTCGACTTCCTCTACCTGCGCTATCCGCCGGGGAGCGAGTCGACTCCGCCCCACTCCCTGATGCGGCACAACGGCACCGAGTACGGCTACGTCCTGTCGGGACGGCTCCAAGTCTCGCTCGGCTTCGACAACTTCGTGCTCGACCCGGGCGACTCGATTTCGTTCGACTGCACGCAGCCGCACCGTTTCTCCACGGTCGGGGACGATCCGGTCGAGGCCGTGTGGTTCGTCGTAGGGCGGCGGGACACTCTCTCGATCGAAGACTCGCCGGACGAGGCCTCGTCCGTTGCCCCCTAGCTCGCCGGCCCCCCGCCCTCCTCGTCTTCGCTGCGGGTGACGAAGCCCGCGTCGTCCAGGCTCGCGGCGCCGGCGTAGTACCAGGCCATGACCACCTCGCCGTCCGAGGTGTTCTCGAAGCCGTGATACTCGTTCTGCGGCACGAAGACCGCCTCGCCCGGCCCGAGCTCGACGGCGTCGTCGCCGACGTAGGCAATCCCCGAACCCGACATCAGGTATTCGACTTCCTCGGCGTTCGGGTGCCGGTGGATGTCGTGCTTCGCCCCCGGCGGAAAGAAGGTCACGCCGAACACCGTCTTCGTGGATCCGACGGTGTCCTTCGTCACCAGCCAGCGGACGTCCATGTCGACCCAGCCCCGCTCCGGGATGCCCGGGCTCGACTCGGTCGCATCGACCCCGACCTTGAACGGGTGTTCATCAACCCCCACGTCTTCCTCCAATCGAGATGAACAGTGTCCGCTGTGACTGTACGAGACCCCAAATGGAGCGTCAACCGACTGGGTCGTGCGGCCACCGTTTCCGAAAACGCCGGAACCGGTCCTTTGGCCGCTGGCGGGGCCGGTTCGGTGAAGTCGTCGACCGCCCATGCCTACGGAACTGCCCTGATCCGAAACGGTCCTTTGTACGGATGCGGCCGGCAGCCGCTCGCCGTACGGTCTTCCCATGGCAGTAAGCGACCACAAGGTGTCGTCCCCGGACGGTCGGACGTGGGCGGTGACGAGCTCCTGGCAATGGCGGAGCCTCAAGGAATCTCGCCAGCTGCCCCTCTTCTGGGGACATGTGATCGTGACGACGATCATGGTCCTCGTCTTCATCTTCGTGATCGATTCCCACGCGTTCAAAGTGCTGTCGGTCCTCATCGCAATCGTCTTCATCGTCTGGCTCGTCGGCTTCCTCAACTCGACGATGCGCGTGACGATCAGCGCGGACACGACCGGGCCACCCGTCGAACATCGGCTCTGGGTCGTGGTCAAGCGGCTCAAGCGGAAGCGCTGCGTCCGCGAGCTGGACAAGGCGATTCAGACCGGCCGGTACACGACAGAGCCCGAGGGCACGCGCCTCGAGGAGATCTAGGGGACCATTGCGTCGGGCGGTCGCTGGGCCGACTCGGTGGAAGCACGGGCCGGATCCGTGCTGCCCCCGAAGCTGAGGCGACAGGTCGCACCTAGCCTCCCGCATGACTGCGCTACCCCGGACCTACTGGATGGGACTCAACGGCGATGTCTACCGGGGTGGCGCAGTCGGTCCGCGGCGTGGTTCAAAGGGCCGCCGCGCCATCCTTCTGGGATTCATGTTTGTCGCGCTCGTCACGGGCAGCGCGCAGGCGAAGCCATCGCCTCTGCCGGGCGTCGTCACGCCGAGCGGCAACATCCGCTGCTTCTACGTCCCGGCACGCCCCGCGCACCTGCTCTGCGACATCCATCGCGCCGCGTACTCCCGGCGTGAACAGAACGCGTGCATGGCGCGCAGCGGACTCGACTGGCACGGCTGGGAGGTCTACGCCGCACGCCCGACAACAACAGCGTGCAGCGGCGGGATCCTCTACAACTCGAACCGAAACGTTCCGGTGTACCGGCGGCTTGCGTACGGGTCGACGTGGCATTTCGCGGCGTTCACCTGCACATCGCGGATCACGGGCCTCACCTGCACGACAAGCAAGGGGCACGGCGTCTTCCTCTCACGCCGCTCCTGGCGCGGCTGGTAGCCCCACGCAGGATGCGTAGCGCTTGCCGGGCGGCGATCGCGGCCCTCGGCGAGTCCGTGAAACTGCTGATGCCCGCTCGATGCATCGGCGCGAAAATCATCCACAGGTTCGGTTTCACCGATCGCCGGCCGGGGCCTGGGGAGAGGGCTCCGGCCGACCCTTGTCGCTGATTCGGCGGTCTTCCTTCGCCGCCGCGCCGATGCACGACAGGCGGGTGTGAAGCGAGCTCCCGCGCGAAGGGACACGCGGATGCTGCGCCGGGTGCTGGTGGTCGGGGGTCTCGTCGCTGTTGCGACCGCGGCTGCTGTGGTCGTCGCAGGCTGCGGGGCGGCTGCCCCACCGGGCTGCAGCTAGCGAGGTGCTCGCATACCGTATCGTCACCAACACACTGACCAAGGACTACTTCTGTAGCGGCCCGGCATGGACCGCCACCGTCGCCTGCGGCGCATAGACCGCGCCGGTGCCGGTAGCTAGACCGCGATCGCGTCGGCCGGGGTCGTGAGGTCGGACTTCCTCACGATCTCCTTGCCGAACGGTGCGAGTGCCGCGCCTGCCATCTTGAAGCTGCCGATCGCGAGCGGGATCCCGATGATCGTGATGCAGAGCAGGCAGCCGATGATCAAGTGGCTGAGCGCGAGCCACCAACCGGCCAGCACGACCCAGAAGACGTTGCCGACCACACTGAGGCCCTTGTTGCGCGTCCTGGCGGGGATGAGCATGTGACCGAACGGCCAGAGCGCGTATACGGCGAGCTTGAACGACTGAACGCCGAATGGGATCCCGATGATGGTGATGCACAAGATTGCCCCGGCGGCCACGTACTCGATGGCGAGCCAGATTCCGGCTAGCACGATCCAGATGATGTTCAGGATCGTCCGCATCTACGCCGTCTCGCAGGCGATCCCGTCGTCGTCTCGGTCGAGGCCCCGGTTGTAGGACATGGATCACTACAGCCGTTGGCGGCGCTTGAACGTCGTGACGGGCTTCTTCGTTCAGACGGTGACCGGTGCGGATAGTTCGGAGGCGCCGCCGGGGCCGACTGGGACCGCCGTGATCTGGTGCTTGCCGGGGGCGCGGTCTTGGCGGTCACCTTGAAGGACGCGCTGCCGGAGACGACTTTGACCTTTGCCTCCCGGAGACCACGTTGCCTGCGCTGGGCAGGGGTACGAGGTTCGGCAGCGGCGCGAGGGCTCCCGGCCGAACCTTCGGAGGCGCGCGGAGCGAGCGTTGGCTCTGGACCACAGTCCGGACTAACCCCTTCCCGGCCTCAGTGCTTCGTGCTTATCGTGCGGCCTGCTTCATTCCCCGTCGCCCTCCATCCGGTCGGTGGAGCTAGCGTTTACAGCGCGTCCCTTCCAGTACGCGCAACGAGAGGCCAGCACGGGCCGCTTGTCTGTTCAGCTAGCCCGCATCGGCCTCCCTCTCCCACTCGCGCGAACCGCGCTCCCGCGGGCCGCTGGGCAGGTACGGGCGTGGAATGGGCACCGCGCCTCAGCCTTCCGGCGATGACTTTTCAGAGGAACCCGCTGATTTGCGGCGCTTATGTGAGATCGGGCGCCCGGATTTGAACCGGAAACCTCTTGTCCACTCGGACGCTCGCTCGCAGACGGTTCCGTTAGGCGAAAAACGGGCTGCTAGCGGGCAGAATCCATGCTCGTCTTTTGGCGGTGATTGGGCCGCCTAGTCGGGTCGTTTTGGCGCAACTCTGTACCCACTCTTGTACCCCACTCGCGAGGTCCCGCTACGCAGGCTGTCGTCGCCGTGGTCCCAGTCGGATGGGCTGCGTCTGTATCAGGATCAGCCGCCTATTGACGGACTGTCTGCGAGTTGGTCGTGCCAGGTGCGTGCGCACAGAGTCGAGCAGAACGGATCGGCGTTCTTGACGGCGACCTCGGGGCGGCTACCGCGACAGTTCGCGCAACGTCCGTCTGTTCGTTCGAGAGGATCAGCTCGTACCGCAGGCCCCCCACCCATCCTCAGACGAGTCTCCTCCGCCAAGTCCCCGTAACGGTCGATTGCTGTTTTTGGTGGTTGCAGGGACCAGCGTGATCTCTCGGCCACGGCTAGGAGTCCGGTGCAACGACACGGAGCCGCGCTGTGGTCGTCACCGAAGTCGGGATCCGATCTTCTCCGCCGCCGAGATGCTGCTGAATCGCGTCAAACACGTCGAGCATCTCCTCCTGACTGCCAAATGAGACCGACACGAAGCACGTGCCCTCATCGTCGACGTCGAAGTCAGGATGAAACGATGAAAGGGCGCTGTACAGGGCACGCCCCGATTCAGGCGTCGCCGCCTCCAACCTGATCGTCCGCATGCTGCCACTTCCTTCCTCGCCACCATCGGTAGAGGTCTGCTCGGCGAGTAAGGAAGGGCGTCTCGCTGCACCCACAGGCTAGCCGATCCGCCTCCAAGCCCGGCGATCCCGGGTTGTCTTCGCCGGCCTGGCCGAACGAGCTGGTCGGGCTAGGCGGAGTCGAGCGCTCTCTGACTGTGGCGAGGAACGGGTGTTGATCTGGAACTCGGGCCTCGACCGCTACTGCTGCCACCGTTGTTATCGGGCGGCTGTCTGATGGCCCGGTTGCGGCCAGGTGGGTGGTTTGGTGCCGGTCTTCGCGTAGCAGTTGTCAGCTTGCGTGGTTGAGCGAATCGCTTATAGTTCGCGCCGTTGGGGGCGGGGGAATGCGGCTCCCATGGCCCAGGTTGCATTGCCCAGAACGGGGGAGGCGTGACATGAGAAGCAGGCTGTTTTGGCTTGCACTCGGAGCCTTGGCTGTGCTGTTCGTGGTGGCGTCCTCGGCAACGGCGAGGTCGTCAGCCGGCAGCCAGATTCCAAAGGTGGGCGTCGGTTCGCCAGTGACGGGGGATTTCACGCCCTCGGGCAGCGGCGACGTCACCGATGAGGAGTTCGCTGGTGAGGAGGATGGTGACGAGGGGCCTAACGCGTATGCAGGCAACATCGTCAATCGCAGTTTCTCAGCCGGCGTCGGCGGTTTCGTTGGCGTCAACGGCAAGAAGAAGGCGAAGTCGAACCCGACGTTCAACACCGGGTTCGAGGGGCTGAATCACTACCAGCAGCGCTATGCGCGTGGCGGCAACCAGTTTTCGGTTGAACCGCCTGACCAGGGCATGTGTGTTGGGAACGGCTACGTGCTTGAGGCCGTCAACGACGTCTTGAACGTCTTCAACACGTCGGGGCAGTCGGTTCTTCCGGACAACACGGCAACCAACATCGTGGCGGGCTTCCCGCGGAACGTGAACCACGCTGTCGATCTGAACTCGTTCTACGGCTACGCGCCGGCGATCAACCGGACGACCGGTGTGCGAGCTCAATTCGTGACAGACCCGTCATGCCTGTACGACGCCGCGACGCAGCGGTTCTTCGTGGTCGTGCTCACGCTCGAAACGTTGCCCAACGGGGCCTTCACGGGCAAGAACCACATCGACATCGCGGTCAGCCGGACTTCCAATCCGACCGGGTCGTGGAACATCTATCGCCTGCCGGTGCAGGACGACGGCACGGACGGGACGCCCGATCATGGCTGTCCGCTGAACGACGATGGGACGGGGCACGGGCCGTGCCTCGGCGACTACCCGCATATCGGTGCGGACGCGAACGGCTTCTACGTGACCACTAACGAGTACGCGTTCAATCCGGCGTTCGTGTATATGGGGGCGCAGGTCTACGCCTTCGCGAAGGCGCAGCTGGCAGCCGGTGCGGCGAGCGTGACGATGCAGCAGTTCGACACGAGCCACTCCGGCGTCGGCGGCCACCCGGGCTTCACGCTGTGGCCGGCGCAGTCACCGGGGACCCAGTTCAACTCTGACAACGGTGGAACCGAGTTCCTGATGAGCTCGGACGCTGCGGACGAGGCACAGTGCGATTCCGGTGTGCCGTGCACAGCGGGGACGGGAACATCGACCAACCTTCTGGTCTGGTCGCTGACGAATACCGCCTCGCTGAACAGCGGTACTCCGGCTGCGAGCCTGACGAAGAAGGTGCTGACGGTGGGCCAGTACGGAATCCCGCCGAAGGCGAAGCAGCCCGGCTCCGGAACACCGGCCACGACAGCCACGCCGCAGGGCTTCTGCATCAACGACACGACGACCGTGACGATTGCCGGCATCGGCTGTTGGCGGCTGCTATTCAACCCGCCCGAGCCCGCGCACAATGAAGTGATCTCGCGGCCGGACGCGAACGACACCCGCATGCAACAGGTGATGTGGGCGAACGGGAAGCTATGGGGCGCTCTCGACACGTCGCTCAATCCCGACGGCGGCCCTCAGCGGGCCGGCATCGAGTACTTCGTCGTCAACCCGAACGCCGGGAAGATCGTCGTTCAGGGGTACCTGGGCGCGACAGGGTACGACCTCACCTACCCGGCGATCGGTGTCACTCAGAGCGGCCGCGGCGTGATGGCGTTCACGGCCATGGGTGACACGCTCAACCCGAGCGCGGCCTACGCGGCCATCGACGCGCTCGCAGGAGTCAGCAGCTGGGACGTCGTCAACGGCGGAACGGGTGCGGCACAAACGGACGGCTTTACGAGCTACAAGGCGTTCGTGGGCGATCCGCCGCGCACCCGCTGGGGCGACTACGGCGCTGCGGCCGTGGACGGGAACTCGATCTGGATCGCCAGCGAGTACATCGGCCAGGCCTGCAACTACACCGACTGGGGCGGCCCCTTCTTCGTGGGCGGTACTGGCGACAACCTGCTCGGCAGCTGTGGCGGCGCAAGCCACGGGCCGGGCGCACGATCCGCCCAGGCGAACTGGTCGACGCGGATCAGCAAGTACACACCGTAACCCCGACCTACCACGGAGTAGGAACAGGAGGGCCGGTCGTGAGACCGGCCCTCCTGTCGTATTCTTTCTAGAACTGGGTACGAGAGAAGCCGTGCGACGCTTGCTCGTCATCACCTCGCTCGTCCTACTCGGCCTCCCAGGGGGAGGCACAACGGCTGTTCTGCACAGCGGCCTATACGGGACGGTCACGCGAGGGCCGATCGCACCCGTCTGCGCAGCCGAACAGCCTTGCACCGCACCGGCCGTGGGGTCAACAATCGTCTTCATGCACGCGGGCCGTTTCGCCCGCGTGGTCGTCCGCGCGGATGGTTCCTATCGAGTGCGACTCGTGCCGGGCTATTACCTGGTCAGGTCGCTGCGCGGGCGAATCGAGCCAACGACCGTGCGCGTTCCCCTGAACCACACGCGGCACATCAACTTCTCCATCGACACCGGCATCCGATAGACGAAGGCTCGCGGCTGCCCGATGCTCTTTGCATTCGCGCGGGCCGGTTTGGCTTCCCTTCTCTAGCGGGGTGCTCCCGTTGCCGTCCCCGCGAGCTGGCGGGTGGCCTACCTCGATTCGTAGCGGCTGTTGTCAATCCAGGTAACATAACGTTACGTCTCGTTGCGTCCGAGCTGGCATGGCGAGCCGGACGACCCCAGCCGATCGAAGCCCACCTAGACAAGAAAAGGAGAGAGGCCCTTGCGGGCCTCCCTTTGTTCCGAGCTCGAGCCAGCGAGGACTAGGGCTTGACGACGCTGTGCAACTCGTCGTAGTTAGCCGTGGTGAACCCATCGACGCGGTGACGAATCAAAACGGCCATTCCCGACAGCTACGTCCAAATAAAAAGCCCGCAATTGGCGGGCTTTCCATCGGGGCGCCCGGATTTGAACCGGGGACCTCTTGTCCCCCAGACAAGCGCGCTAACCAGGCTGCGCCACGCCCCGTGCGCACAACCGTACCGGAGATCGGCACCGGCGCGGGCGACGGGATGGGAGCTACTTCTTGAGCTGCTTGTACAGGCGGTCCACCATTGCCGGCAGCTGCTCGAGCCGCTCGGTGATCACGCGGATGCGGTACTCGCGGAAATGCTCGGGCTCGACACCGAGGGCGTCGGCCAGGCGGTCGATCACGCCGTTCGAGGGCACCGGCCGGTTGCCGTGCACGAGGTGGTTGAGGTACCCCGCCGACAGGCCGGTCTTGGCCGCCAGGCTCCTGTAGGTCACCCCCGCCTCGTCCATCAGCCGCTCGATCGTCGGCCCGAACGGCTCCTCGCTGAAGCGTCGCTTGCGTGGCATCAGACGGTCACCTCCTGCGCGGGGACACGGCGTTCTTCGCCCGTCGCGCGGTCGCGGACGTCAACCATTCCGTCCTCGAGGGTCTTCTTGCCGACCGTGACCCGTACCGGACACCCGATCAGGTCGGCGTCGGCGAACTTCTCTCCGGCCCGGAGATCGCGGTCGTCGAGGAGCACCGACGCGCCGGACGTCTCCAGGGCCTGGGCAACCGCCTCTGCCTGCTCCTCGAGGCCCGGCAGCACGACGACGTGCGCGTCGTACGGCGCGATCGCCTTCGGCCAACCGGCGATTCCCGTGTCGTCGTGGCGTTGCTCGATCAACGCAGCGATCACCCGTCCTGGGCCGATTCCATAGCTTCCGCCGAGCAGCGGCTTCTCGCGGCCGTACTCGTCGAGGAACGTCGCTTCGAGGCCTTTGCTGTACTTGTCGCCGAAATTGAATATGTGTCCCACCTCGATCGCCGTCTGAAACCGCAGGACACCGCCGCACTCCGGGCAGCTGTCGCCCTCGACCGGCTCGCGAATGTCGGCGAACTCCGGCTGGAAGTCGCGTCCCGCCTGCACGCCGCGGAGATGGAAGCCGTCGCGGTTCGCGCCCGTCACGAATTCGCCCTCACGGAGCGTCTCGTCGGCAAGGATCCGGCCGGAGAAGCCGACCGGCCCGAGTGAGCCGCCGGACGCGCCGAAGGCGGCGCGGATCTCGTCGTCGGTGGACGGCCGTGAGCCCTGCTTCAGCGCCGACAGCAGCTTCGATTCGCTCAGGCGGTCGTCTCCGCGCACGAGCGCGAGAACAACCTCGCCATCGTCGGTGGTGACCGGCATGGCCTTCGACGTCGCCGCGAGATCGATCTCGAGAAAGGTCGCCAGCGCGTCGCAGTTCGTGACGCCGGGCGTCTCGATCTCCCCCGGTGAACCCAGAGGGGCAGGGAACTCCGGCGCGCGAGGAACGCCGCGCGCGATCTCGGCGTCGGCGGCGTAGTCGCCGCGCTCGCAGCGGACGAGCGTGTTCTCGCCGGAGCCCGACGGCGCGAGGAAGTCGATCGTCAGCTCCCCACCCATGACCCCGCTCTCCGCTCGCACGGCATGCGCCTCGATGCCACATCGCTCGAAGATGCGGTGGTACGCCTCGTGGTTCTTCCAGAAGCTCGCCTCGGAGCTCTCCGGGTCGCGGTCGAACGAGTACGCGTCCTTCATGATGAACTCACGCACCCGGAGTAGGCCCCCTCGCGGGCGAGGCTCGTCCCGGTCCTTGACGGAGAAGTGGTACCAGAGCTGCGGCAGCTCCCGGTACGAGCGGATCTCGCGGGCGTGGAACGTGAACGTCTCCTCGTGGGTGAAGGGCAGGAGGAACTGCCGCCCGTTCCGGTCGGTCACGTGGAAGAGCTCGGGAATCCGGTCGCGCCCCGACGCCTGCCACAGTTCGATCGGGGTGAGCAGCGGGCAAAGGAACTCCTGCGCGCCGATCGCGTCCATCTCCTCGCGGATGATCTGCTCCACCTTGCGGTGGATCCGCCAGCCGAGCGGCAGGTACGTCCAGAGCCCGGCGCCGACCTGCCTGACGAAGCCGCCCCTGACGAGGAGCTTGTGACTGACGGCTTCCGCGTCGGCGGGATCCTCGCGCAGGGTCGGAAGGAAGAGCTGCGATGCCCGGGCTGCCAACGACTGCAGCCTAGTCGTTGAGCGGGATCAGGGACGCCTCGGCCATGGCGAGCGCGGCCGGCTTCGCCATCTTCAGGCGCTTGGGCCGATGCATGCCCTCGCCGATCCACGTGTCGATCTCGAAGAACAGCTCGTCGATCAGGATGTCCGAGGACACCTTCTTCAGCACGCGTCCGTGGGCGTACACGAAGCCGACATCGCGGCCGCCGGCGATCCCGAAGTCGGCGTCGCCCGCCTCCCCCGGCCCGTTCACGGCGCAGCCGAGCACGGCGACCTCGAAGTGCTCCGAGTAGCCGGCCAGTCGCTGCTCGACCTTCTCGGCGAGCGTCTGGACCCCGACGTTGTCGCGTCCGCAGGACGGGCACGCGATCATGATCGGCCCTCGCTCGCGCAGGCCGAGCGTCTTCAGGATCTCGAACGCGGTCTTGACCTCCTCGACCGGATCGGCGGTCAACGAGACGCGGACGGTGTCGCCGATCCCGTCGACGAGCAGCGCCCCCATCCCCACCGCGCTCTTGATCGAGCCCGCGAACGGCGTTCCCGCCTCGGTCACGCCGAGGTGGAGCGGATAGGGCACCTTCTCGGAGAGCATCCGGTAGGCGCGGATCATCGTCGGCACGTGGCTCGACTTCACCGAGATCTTGAAGTCCCGGTAGTCCAGCTTCTCCAGCAGCTCGACCTCCTCGACCGCCGCGGCGACCAGCGCCTCGGCCTGGTCGCGTTGCGCGACGTCCTCGAGGTGCTTGGGCAGTGAGCCCGAGTTGGCGCCGATCCGCATGGGGATCCCGGCCTTCTTGGCCGCGTTGACGACGAGCTCGACCTTGTCGGGCCCGCCGATGTTGCCCGGGTTGATCCGTACCGCCGCCACCCCGCCCTCGATCGCCTTGAGCGCCAGCGAGGCGTTGAAGTGGATGTCTGCGATCACCGGGATCGGCGACAAGCGGACGATCCTGGGCAGCGCCTCCGCGTCCTCGGTCTTCGGAACGGCGACGCGAACGACCTCGCAGCCGGCGGAGGCGAGCGCGGCGATCTGCGCCGTCGTCGCCTCGACATCGTGCGTCTTGGTCAAGGTCATCGACTGGACGACGACGGGGGCCCCACCGCCGATAGTCACGCCCCCGACCGTGATCTGCCGCTCGCTGGCCACGGAACGATTGTAGTCGCCGCGTGCAGGCGCTTCGCCGCCGCGACCGACCTGGCGGGCGCGGTTCACAGCGGCCGCTACCCGCCGGGAAGTCGTCATGGCTCCGGCGAAGCCGGAGCCGGACTTCGGGCGGCTCAGCCGCCGAGCCGGCCGACGTCGTTCGAGATCCCGATGACGAACAGGAAGAGGACGAGGGCAATGCCGACGACGGAGACCCGTTCGTAGACCTCACGGGCGACGGCACGGCCGCGGATGCCTTCGACGATCGAGAAAGCGATGTGGCCGCCGTCGAGCGGCAGCAGCGGGAGCATGTTCATCAACGCCAGGGACAGGCTGATCAGCCCGAGCACCCAGAGGTACTCCTGGATTCCCTGGCCCGCGCTGCGGTCGAGCGTCTGGGTGATCCCGACCGGGCTCGAGATGTCTTTACGACCCTGGCCGTGCACGAGCCGCCCGAGCGACTTGCCGATCTCCTTCGTGACGACGCCAGTCAGCTTCAGCGACTGCCAGGCGGAGGCGGCGAGGCCCAGGTCTTCTCCGCGCAGACGGAATCCCATTCGGTAGTCGCCCCCCTGCTCGAGCACGCGCGGCCGAACCGGGCCGAGGGGCACGTACCTGGTGCCGCGCTGGACGATCACGGTCAGGGGTGCGCCCTTCGAGCTCGAGATCGCCTTGGCGATGTCGGACGGTCCGACGGTGGCGCCGTTGATGGTGACGATCTGGTCGCCGGGCCTCAACCCGACCTCGGCGGCCGGCGTCTTCGCCTGTACTTGGCCGACAGTGCTGGTCGCCTTGCCGCCCCCGACCATGAAGAGGACGGCGAACAGGACGACCGCGAGCAAGAAGTTCGTCGCCGGGCCGGCCAGGATGGCGACGATCCGGCGCCACGTGTCCTGCCGCCAGTAGGCCTGCGGCGAGAGGCCGTCCAGGATCTCCTGGATCCCGCGGGAGAAGCCCGCCGGCGGATGGTCGCCGCCGAGTCGCATGAGCTCCTCGAGCGCCGCGTCGGCCGCCGCGTCGTCGCTCGCGGCGAGCCCGCGCTTCAGGCGCTGGAGCGCGGCCGCGAGCTCGGGGCGCTCCTGTAGCGCCCTTCCGAAGTGCACGTCGGCGTCCGAGGGCGCCGGCCGGTGCATCCCGGGGATCTTGACGTAGCCGCCCAGGGGGACCACACCGATGCCGTACTCGATGCCGTTCCTGGTCGTCTTCGCCAGCGCGGGCGGAAAGCCGACGTAGAACCGCCGCGGGCGCATGCCGACCCAGATCGCAGCGAAGAAGTGGCCGGCCTCGTGGATGAGGATCAGGAACGCGAGCCCGACGATGGCGACGAAGACGTTCATGCCATTTGCCCCGTTGCGCTCGGCAAATGGCCTCTTGTGGCCGCAGGGAGGTTCATCTCCGCGAGTACCTTCAGCCTCGCCTCGGCGTGCCGCCTGGCTTCCGCATCCTTCTCGATCAGAACGTCCAGGGTAGCCGCCGGAGTGCCGTCGACGGCGCCGAGGGTCTCCTCCACCACCTCGGCGATGCCCAGGAACGGCAGCCGGCCCTCCAGGAAGGCGGCGACGGCGATCTCGTTCGCGGCGTTGTAGGCGCACGGGTAGGTGCCGCCGCCGACGCCCGCCTCTCGGGCGAGACCGAGCAGCGGGAACGTCTCGAGATCGGGGGCCCGGAACTCGAGTGTCAGGCCGGAGGCGAGATCGAGAGTCGGCACCGGCGTCGTCGAGCGCTCCGGGTAGGTGAGCGCGAACGAGATCGGCACGCGCATGTCCGGATAGCCCAGGTGCGCGAGGGCCGCGCCGTCCCGGAAGCGAACGAGCGCGTGCACGACGGACGTCGGATGGACGACGACCTCGATCCGTTCGTAGGGCACCCCGAA
This sequence comes from uncultured Actinomycetes bacterium, assembly GCA_963775695.1. Classification (GTDB taxonomy): domain Bacteria; phylum Actinomycetota; class Thermoleophilia; order Gaiellales; family Gaiellaceae; genus DATBLE01. The sequence goes on from CAVZJU010000004.1 coordinate 178,185, forward strand.
CAGGAAGTGCGCCTCGATCAACTCCAGGCCCTTGTTCGCGAGCGTGGCGGAGTCGATCGTGATCTTCGGCCCCATGCTCCACGTTGGATGGGCGAGCGCCTCCTCCGCCGTCACCTCGCCCAGCTCGTCACGGGTCCGGCCGCGGAACGGGCCGCCGGAGGCGGTGAGGACGAGAGAGTCGACCTGGTCGGTCGCGCGGCCCTCGAGACACTGGAAGGCGGCCGAGTGCTCGCTGTCGACGGGCAGGAGCCTGCCCCCTCCCCGTGCCTGCGCCGCGAGGGCGAGCCCGCCCGCGGCGACGAGGCTCTCCTTGTTTGCGAGCGCGAGGTCGACGCCGCGCTCGAGCGCCCAGAAGGTGACCGGGAGCCCCGCGAACCCGACGACCGCGTTGAGCACGACGTCCGGCTCGGCCCGCTCGAGCAGCTCGGTCGAGTCCCCTCCGACCTGGGTCAGCGGCGCGAGCCCGTCGATCGGGGTCGAGCCGGACGCAGCGGCGACCAGCTCGAGCCCAGGGTGTGCGTCGACGATCTCGACGGCCTGACGTCCGATCGACCCGGTCGCACCGATCAGCGCGACTCTCCTCACGCGAACAGTATGCCGCCGCCCATCCAGAGTCACTCTTCCGGCATGTTCGCGTTTCCCCTGCGCGCGGATTTCGCGGATACGATCGCCTTGGGGAGGAGGCCGGGAGCACCTGTGCACCTGTCCGCCGGGTCCATGTCCGAACAGGGCTCTGCGGGACGCACGAGGGCTAGACCTTGTCGAAGGCGAGGATCAGGTAGAGCGCGGCGACGGCGGCGAAGAGCTGCGCGTCGATCCGGTCGAGCACACCGCCGTGGCCGGCCAGCAGGCGGCCGCTGTCCTTCACGCCCATGTCCCGCTTGAGCAGCGACTCGAACAGGTCGCCTAGCGGCGCAGCAACTGCGAGCGCCACACCCAGCAGAAGGATCTCCCCGATCGAGAGGAACTCGTCACGGTCCTTGTACAGGCCGACGAACGTGACGAAGACGGTCGCCGCCGTGCCTCCGACGAACCCTTCCCACGTCTTGCCGGGCGAGATCTTCGGGGCCAGCTTGTGCCGTCCGACCACGCGCCCGACGAGGTACGCGAACGTATCGCCGGCCCAGACCGCGATCAGAACCGTGAACGCCGCCAGGCGGCCGTGCTCCGCCAGCGCGCGCAGCGCGAGCAGGGCGACCAGGCCGAGCCCGATCCACGTCACTCCGAGTACGGTCCCGCCCACCGCGACCGTCGCCGACTGCCTCGTGTCGGCAAGCCCCTTGAGCAAGAACGCGAGCGCGACCGTCGCGAACAGGCTTCCGGCCACCCACACGAACCCGCCTGCCTGCGCCGACACCAGCGTCAGGGCGAGCCCGAGGTAGCCGGCGATCACGATCGGACGAAGCGCGCGGGTCATCGCGTAGAACTCGTGCAGCGCCAGCAGCCCGACCGCGCCGGCGAGCACGCACAGCCACCACCCGCCGAGCCAGACCACCCCGAGCACCAGCGGGAGCCCGACCAGCACGACCAGCACGCGGGAGGCGAGATCGCTCAAACCGTCTCCATCGCGACGATCGGGAAACGGTTGGACGAGGGCCGCAGGCGCATGGGAGAAGAGTCTCTCTCTAGCCGGCTTGCGTGAGCAAGCCGGCTACCTACCGCCGAACCGGCGACGGCGGCGCGCGTACGCTCCGAGCGCCTCGCGCAGCTGGCGAGGGCCGAAGTCGGGCCAGAGCGTGTCGACGAAGACGAGCTCCGAGTAGGCGAGCTGCCACAGCAGGAAGTTCGAGATCCGCAGTTCGCCCGAGGTGCGAATCAGCAGGTCCGGGTCGGGCATCGACGGCGCGTACAGCTGCGCCGCGAATGTGTTCTCGTCGACGTCCTCCGGGGCGACGCCGGACGCCACGAGCCTGCGCGCAGCCTCGACGAGCTCGGCCCGGCCGCCGTAGTCGAACGCGATCCAGAGGCTGAGCCGGTCGTTGCGCTTCGTCTCCCGCTCGAGTCTGGCTATGCGTTCCTGGAGATCCTCCGGCGCGCGGTCGCGGCGGCCGATGAACCGAACGCGCACACCCTGCGCGACGAGGTCGGGCAGCTCGCGCTCGATCGTCTCGGCGAACGTCTCCATCAGCGCGCCGATCTCCTCCTCTGAGCGGGTCCAGTTCTCGGTCGAGAACGCGTAGACGGCGAGCGACTCGACCCCCAGGTCGATCGCCGTTTCGACGATCGGCCGGAGCGCGCGCGAGCCAGCGCGGTGGCCCTCCGCCACGCTGACCCCGCGCCTGCTCGCCCAGCGGCCGTTGCCGTCCATGATGATCGCGACCGCGCGGGCAGCGTCGGGGTGGTCAGGATCTGATGGTCCCGATCCCCGCAGAGCCTTGATTCTGGTGAGCAGGCTCATCGTCGTTGGAACCCATTCCCGCGGAAAGTGCGCAGCACTTTCCGCGGCTCAAACTTCAAGGATCTCGGTTTCCTTGCGCTTCAGCAGCTCGTCGATCTTGTGCACGTGGTCGTCGGTCAGCTTCTGGACGCGCTCCTCGGCCCGTCGCTCGTCGTCATCGCCGACATCGCCGTTGCGGACGAGCTCCTCCAGATGCTTCATCACGTCACGCCGCACGTTCCGGACGGCCACCCGTCCGTCCTCCGCCCGCTGACGCACGACCTTGACGAGGTCCTTACGCCGCTCCTCGGTCAGTTGCGGGATGGGCAGGCGGATGAGCTTGCCGTCGTTCGACGGCGTGAGGCCGAGGTCGGACTCCATGATCGCCTTCTCGATCGATTTCAGCGAGCTCGGGTCGAACGGCTGGACGGTCAGCATCCGCGGCTCCGGCACGTTGATGGTCGCGAGCTGGTTCAGCGGCGTCGGGGTCCCGTAGTAGTCGACCTGGACGTGGTCGAGCAGGGCGGCCGAGGCCCGGCCGGTGCGGATGCTGTTGAACTCGTGCTGTGTCGTCTCGACGGACTTGTCCATGCGGCGGACGGCGTCCTGGATCAGGTCGTCCATCATCGGGCGGCTCCCCCTTGGTTTTCTGGCCGGGAGTCGCCGGCCATGGGGCTTGAGATGAGCGTCCCCACGCGCTCCCCGCTCGCGATCCGGGCGATGTTGCCCTCGGCGAGCTCGAAGACGTGGATCGGCAGGTTGTTGTCCATGCAGAGCGAGAGCGCGGTCGTGTCCATCACCTTCAGGCCGCGCTCGATCGCCTGGAGGTGGGTGAGCTCCGGCAGGAACTCCGCGTCCGGATCCTCGCGGGGATCGCCGTCGTAGACGCCTCGGACCTCGTTCTTCGCCATCAGAATCGCCTCTGCGCCGATCTCGAGCGACCGCAGCGCGGCGGCCGTGTCGGTGGTGAAGAACGGGTTGCCGGTCCCCGCCGCGAAGATGACGATCCGGCCCTTCTCCAGGTGGCGGATCGCCCGGCGGCGGATGTACGGCTCGGCGACCTCGGCCACGGTGATCGCGGACAGGACGCGGGTCTGCGCGCCTCGGCGCTCGAGCGCGTCCTGCACGGTCAGCGAGTTGAGCACCGTCGCGAGCATCCCCGCGTAGTCGGCGGTCGCCCGGTCCATGCCGGCCGCCGCCGCCTCCATCCCGCGGACGATGTTGCCCGCGCCGATCACCAGCGCGATCTCGAGCCCCTGCTGCTGGACCTCGACGATCTCCTGCGCGAGCGCCTCGAGGCGGTGCTGGTCGACCCCGTAGGCGCGGTCGCCGGCCAGGGCCTCGCCCGAGAGCTTGAGGAGGATGCGGCGGAACGGGCCGGCGCCGGCGTAGGGGGCAGTGGTCGCGCTCGTCTCCGCGCCCAGGCTCATGCCAGCTGGAAGCGCTCGAACTCGAGAACCTCCGCCCCGGCCTCCTGCAGGGCCTGGCCGACCGTCTTGGACCCGTCGTGGATCCACTCCTGGTCGGTCAGGACCGTCTGCGCGAAGAAGCGCTTGTTCAGCATCCCGTCGACGATCTTCTCACGCGCCTGCTCCGGTTTCGACTGAACCTCGTCCGAGTTCGCGTAGATCTCGCGCTCGCTCGTGACCGTTTCCGGAGGCACGTCGTCACGCCCGATCCACTGGGTCGACGGCGAAGCGGCGATGTGCATCGCCACCTTCCGGCCGAGCTCGGCGTCGCCGCCGCTCAGCTGGACGAGCACGCCGATCTTGTTCGCCGGCGGATGCGCGTACGCCGCGATCACACCGCGGTCCACCCGTTCGAAGCGGGCCGTGCCGACGACGGCGATGTTCTCCCCGAGCTTGCCGGACAGCTGGACGCGCGCTGCCTCCAGCTCGGCCTCTGCAGCGGCGCCCCGCGCGTCGACCGCTTCGAGGACGTCATTCGCATAGGCGAGGAACTCATCGTTGTTGGACACCGGCTCCGTCTCACACCCGACGGCGACCATCGTGCCTCGGCTGCCGTCGTCCGCCAGCCGATACCCGACCTTGCCCTCGGTCGTCTCGCGACCCGCGCGCTTGGCCGCGCTCGCCATCCCCTTCTCGCGCAGGAGTGTGACCGCCGCGTCCAGATCGCCGTGGGTGTCCTCGAGGGCGCGCTTGCAGTCCATCATTCCCGCGCCGGTCTTGTCGCGGAGCTCCTTGACGAGGCTCGCCGAGATCGCAGCCATTCATTGCTCCATGGGAGTCTGCTCAGTCGCAGATTCCCGTGCGTCGACCGGCTCGGCGGGCTCTTCCGCCGACGTTTCCGGCTCGGGTGCGTCCGGGGCGGCGGGCTCCCCTGCCGGAGCTTCTGGCTCGCGTGCCTCAGGGGCGGCGGCCATCTCTGCCGGGCTGACCTTCTGCTTGCCTTCCGCGATCGCGTTCGCGATCACGCGGGTGATCAGGCTGCACGAGCGGATCGCGTCGTCGTTGCCCGGGATCACGTACTCGGCTTCGTCCGGGTCGCAGTTCGTGTCGACCAGCGCGATGATCGGCATCCCGAGCCGGCGGCCTTCCCGCACCGCGAGCGCCTCCTTGCGCAGGTCGAGGACGAACATCGCCTCCGGCTGGCGCTTCATGTCGGCCACGCCGCCGAGGTTCGCCTCGAGCTTCTCGAGTTCGGCGAGCATCGCGATCCTCTCCTTGGGCGGGAGCAGCTCGAGCTGGCCGTCGTCACGCAGGCGGCGGAGGTCGTGGAGGCGGTCGATCCGATCGGAGATCGTGCGCCAGTTGGTGAGCAGGCCGCCGAGCCAGCGATGGTTGACGTACGGCATGCCGACGCGCTTCGCCTGCTCCTCCACGGCGTCCTGCGCCTGCTTCTTCGTACCGACGAAGAGGACTGAGCCGCCTCGGGCCGCGACGCCCTTGACGAACTCGTAGGCCTCCTCGACCAGCTGAGCAGTCTGCTGGAGATCGATGATGTAGATCCCGCCGCGCTCGGTGAAGATGAACCGGCGCATCTTCGGGTTCCAGCGGCGGGTCTGGTGGCCGAAGTGCACTCCGGCCTCCAGAAGCTCTCGCATGGAGACGACAGCCACGTGTGCTTCCCCTTTCGGTTTCGATGTGTGTAGCTCCGGTGGGCCCGGACGGAACCGGCGTCAGACGCCGGCACCGCCGCCCAGGTGTGCCGCCGGGTCGGTGGAACGGAACGGCTTACATGCTAGCGGGCGCGTGCCCGATCCAGCGCGGCCTCCAGGTCCGGCGGAAGCGGCGAGGTCACCTCGACGGAGGCCCCCGTCTCGGGATGAACGAAGGCGAGGCGGGCGGCGTGCAGGAATTGGCGGCGCAGGCCGGGCTCGGGGGCGCCGTACACGGGATCGCCCGCGACCGGCAACCCGATGGCGGCCAGGTGCACCCTGATCTGATGGGTGCGGCCGGTCTCCAGACGGACGCGCAGCAGCGCGTGCGCCGGCAGCAACTCCAGCACCTCGAAATGGGTGAGTGCGTCCTTCGGCGCATCCGAGTCGAGCGAGCGGCGGGTCGGGTCGCGGCGGTCGCGGCCGATCGGCGCCTCGATCCGGCCGGTCCGCGAACGCGGGCGGCCGCGGACGAGCGCGAGGTACTCGCGCTCCACGGCACGCCTCTTCACGAGCGCCCGGAGCCCGTCGTATGCCTGCTCCGTGCGCGCAACCACCATCAGGCCCGAGGTGTCCCGGTCGAGCCGGTGGACAATCCCCGGACGCTCGGGCTCGCCGCCCGCGGTGCGCCCGGCGAGCGCCTGGACCAGCGTGCCGGACGGGTGCCCGGCGGCGGGGTGGACGACGACTCCGGCGGGCTTGTCGACGACGAGCAGGTGCTCGTCCGCGTAGGCGATCCGGAGGTCGGGTGCCGGGCGCGGAGGCGGGGCGGCCTCCTGCCTGGGCTCGACCAGCACCTCTTCCCCGCCTTCCAGGCGGTGACTCTTGGCCCGCGGGACGCCGTTGACAAGCACGGCGCGGGTGGCGAGGAGGCGTTCGGCGGCGGCGCGGGATCCGACCCCGGGGAGCGCGGCGACGAAGCGGTCGAGCCGCTCGCCTGCCGACGTCTCAGGTACGACGTACGGGGTCGAGGCCACGCGAGCGGCGTGGGCTGCGGTCGGCGGCGACGAGGGCGCCGAGCAGGATCGCCACGCCCGCCACGATGAAGCTGTCGGCGAGGTTGAACGCCGGCCAGTACCGGAGATCGAGGAAATCGGTGACGTAGCCGAGCCGGACCCTGTCGGCGAGATTCGAGATGCTGCCCCCGATCAAGAGGCCGACCGCGATCGGCAGCAAGGGGTGCCGGGCGCCCGAACGGTAGAAGTAGACGACCATCCACCCGACGGCGACGAGCGTCAGCAGGATGACGATGCCCGTTGCCTGGGCGAAGAGCCCGAAGGCGATGCCGGAGTTCTGGACGTGGTGGATCGAGAACGGGCCCACCACCTTGACGTCCTGGTCCAGGAACAGTTCGCTGGCGACGACGTGCTTGGTCAGCTGGTCGGCGACCACGGCGGCGATCGCGATCGCGCCCAGGGCGAACCAGTGCCTCGGGCGCGCGGCCAGCGACCGCGCAACGACGGAGATCGGCGCCAGGCCGTCGGTGCGCGACCCCGGCCGGAACTCCTGCTTCCGGGCGGGTTGGGTGTTCAGCCTCGCTCCTGCTTCCGCTTGTCCTCGATGCAAAGGGTCGCCCACGGTAGAGCCTCGAGGCGCTCGGTCCCGATCGGGTTGCCGCAGCGCGAACAGGTGCCGAACGTCCCATCGTCGATGCGGATCAGTGCGGCGTCGATCTCGTTCAGGACGTGCGTCGAGTTGTCCTCGAGGGTCGATGCCATCTCGCGGTCGAACGTGAGCGTTGCGACGTCGCCGAGGTGGTTGCCCTGGAACGTCGGCTCGTCGGTCTCGTCGCCGAGAGATCCCGGATTCTCGGCGTGGATGTTCTCGATCGCCGCGACCACCTGTCGGCGGGCCTCGTGCAGCCGGACGCGGAAGTGCTCGGTGTCGAGCCCAGTCGCCATCCGCCTCAGTATAGGCCGGTCGCTAGGCGGCCCTGCTCTCCCGCTCGGGGCCTGTGATCGTCACCTCCGGCGGCTCGTCGAGCTCGAGCTGGCCCGCATCGGACTCTTCGATCGCATCGAGCGCGGCGTGGAGCAGGAGGCGCACGCGGCGCGCCTCGCGCGCCAGGTGCTCGCGTTCACCGCGAGCCTCGCGGGTGATCGTCCGGCTCTCGGCCTGCGCCTCCGAGACGATCGATTCGGCTTCGCGCTTCGCCTGGTTGCGGAGCTCGTGGGCGGCACGCTCGGCCGAGACGAGGGTCGTGCGCAGCAGCGCCTCGATCTCGCGATACCGCTTCAGCTCGCCCTCCAGCAACTCGACGCGGTCGGCGTGGTCGGCCCGCTCGCGCCAGACGGCCTCGAAGCTCTCGGCGATCTCCTCCAGCAGACGGTCGACGGACGCGCGGTTGTAGCCGAACAGCCGGCGCCGGAGCTTGACGTGACGGATCTCAACGGGTGTGTAGGACATCGGTCTCCTTCCTGGTCAGTGCAGGCGGTCGAGCAGCCGGACGACGATCTGCTCGCCGCCGATCAGCACGAGCACGGCGACGATCGGCGAGAGGTCGAGCGGCCCGAGCGGCGGCAGGATGCGCCGGAACAGCCGCAGATAGGGCTCGCAGACGTCGTAGAGGAACCGCACGACCGGATTGAACGAGTACGGCAGGCGGACGAACGAGGTCAGGACGTAGGCGAAGATGACGAGCACGTAGACGCCCACGAAGACGACGACGAAGCTCTGCACCGTCGAAACGGCGTCTGCGAGTAGCCCAAGAGTGGCCGATTCGCCCATCCGATCGAAATTCGGCTCAGTACCGCAGGTTCCTACGTCTTCGTGGCCCAACGAGTTGGCCGCCGGAGCCGGGCTCTGCCCGGCGGGAGGCTCACCCCACCAGACCCGTCGCATCACGCGGACAATCGGCGGCTCCGCTCACGTTCAAGCGGCGCAGCCGCCCGCAAGGAGGGGCTCACGGGGGAACCAGGGGTTCCCCCATGCTACTAGGCCTGGTTGAAGAAACCGCCCCGCTCGAGGAGCCTGGCGCGCTCCTCGGCGGAGACCTCGACGTTGCGCGGCGTGAGCAGGAAGACCTTGTCGGCGACGCGCTGCATGCCGCCGTTGAGGGCGTAGGTCAGACCGCTCGCGAAGTCGATCAGGCGCTTGGACAGGTCCTGATCGGTGCTCTGGAGGTTGAGGATGACCGGGATGCCGTCCTTGAATCGGTCGGCGATCTGCTGGGCGTCGTTGAAGCTGCGCGGGAGGACGAGGTGAACCTTGACGTTCGGGCTCGGCGCGGCTTCGAGGCGGCGCGGACGGGCAGGGGCAGCCTGCCCGCGGGCCGAGTGGGGCGCCGGCGTGGCCACCTCGACCTGGCCGGCGGCCGTGTCGGAGTCGGTCCAGTCGTCGTAGTCGCCTCTGCGCCGGCGCGGCAGCCTGCGGACGTTCGGCCGGTCGTTGTACGTGCGCTCGAGCTCCTCGTTGGTGGAGTAGCCGTCCTCGTCCCAGTAGTCGTCCTCCTCGGCGATGCCGAAGTAGACGAGGGTCCGGCTCCAGAGGTCGGTGAAGCTCATTGCGCCCGGAATGGTAACGCCCCGAACGGAACGAGCCCGCTCAGTCGGCCCAGAGAATCGAGCCCAGCCGGACCATCGTGGCGCCTTCCTCCACGCCGACCCGGTAGTCCTGGCTGGTGCCCATCGAGAGCTCGGCGAGGCCGTGCTCGTCTGCGAGCGCACGCAGGCGCCGGAAGTACGGCCGCGAAGCCTCGGGGTCGTCCGCGAGCGGCGGCATCGTCATCAGGCCGCGGACGTCTCCGTAGAGCGAGAGTAGCGCGCCGAGCCCCTCCGGCTGCACCCCCGACTTCGTCGGCTCGCCCGACAGATTGACCTCGACCAGCGCCGGCACCGTCAGCCGCCGCGCGGCCGACTCGGAGTCGAGTGAGTGGACGAGCTCGCAGATCCCGTTGACCACCTTTGCCTTGCGGCTCTGGAGGTGCCCGATGAAGTGCCAGCGGAACGCGTCGCCGTAGACGGCGTGCTTGGCCTCGAGATCCTGTGCTCGGTTCTCCCCCACCACCTCGATGCCGGCCTCGACGAGAGCGGCCACGTCTTCGACGGACACGTACTTCGTGGCTGCGACCACGGTCACGTCCGGGCCAACCTCGGTCCTGATCCGCTCGTACCGTTCCCTGATCCGGTCAGGAGACATGGGCGATCATCCCCTGGCGGCCGGTGCGCGCGTCGCGCCGGTGCGAGAAGAAGAGGTCCGGGTTGCAGGACGTGCACAGGTGGGTGCGGTGCACGTCTGCGACGCCGGCCGCCGCCAGGGCACGCTCGGCGGCGGTCCAGAGGTCGAGACGTCCGTCGCGGACGATCTCCTCTCCGTACCGCTCGCGGAACGGTCCGGCGACCTCGTCCCCGACCTCGTAGCAGCACGGGCCGATCCCCGGGCCGATGGCCGCCGCGAGCGTGACGCCGTCGAGCGCCGCGACGGCATTCGCGACGATCCCGGCCAGCAGTCCGCGCCAGCCGACGTGAAGCGCCGCCACCGCGGGCGGCCCGCCGTTCGACCGCACGATCGCGACCGGCAGGCAGTCGGCGGTGAAGACGAGCAGCGGTTGGCCCGGCGTGTCGGTCCAGAGCCCGTCGCCCGGCTCTCCGGCGCTCCCTGCCCGCCTGACGGCCGCGCCGTGCACCTGCCGTCCGTAACAGAGAAGCTCCGGATCGGTACCGAGCTCCGCGCAGAAACGGCGGCGGTTCTCCCCCACGCGCTCAGGATCGTCGTCGGTGAGCCGGCCGAGGTTGAGGGTGTCGAACGGTGCGCCGCTGACGCCGCCGCGCCGCGTCGAGAAGGCTACCGCATACGGCCCCGGTGCGTCCCAGCGGATCAGCGCGAGCTCACTCATCGGCGATCAACCCTCTCGCGGCGGCCAGCTCGGCCTCGCGGCCGTCCAGCTCCCCGCGCAGCTTGCGGCGGCGGAGCTCCTCGAGGATCTCCCCAACCCGAGGCGACTCGGGCACGCCCAGCTCGGCCAGATCGGCTCCCGTCACCTCGAGCCGCACATCGCGGAGCCGCGTGAACCAGTCGCGGAGCGCAGGCGAGTCGTGCTCGGCGAGCGCGAGCAGAACTCCCTCCGGCGCTTTGCCGGCGAGGTCGGCGATCTCGACCGGATCGGTCGCCTGGACGAGCCTCGGCGCCAACGCAACCGCGTTCTCGACGGCCCGCTGGTCCTCGCGGCGGAGCGCGAGCCGCTGGATGAGGCCAGAATGCTCGCGCGCCAGCACGGCGAGGCGGGCCCGCCAGCGCGGGGCGTCCGGGTCGAGCTCGTCACGTAGCGCGTCCACGCGCTGCACGAGCGCCGCGTCGGCCGATGTAACGGCGAATTCGTCGAGGCGCTCGAGCGTGTGCGCGATCTGCTCCTCCGACAGCAGCGCGACGATCTCCTCGCGGAACCGGGCAGGCGTGAGCAGGGCGACGCCGGGCATTCCGGCGCGCGCCAGTCGCTCGGTGTCGGGGTCCATGCGGAACCCGAGCCGCGTCTCGTAGCGCACGGCGCGGAGGATCCGCGTCGGATCATCCGTGAGCGACGCCGGGTGGAGAATCCGGATCACCTTTGCCTCCAGGTCGGCTCGCCCGCCGTGTGGGTCGAGGATCCGCCCGAAGTCCTCCCCGAGCGAGGCGGCCATGGCGTTGACCGTGAAGTCGCGCCGCGCCAGGTCGTCGTCGATCGTGCCGGCCTCGACGTCGGGAAGCGCCCCCGGGGCGGCGTACGTCTCGCGCCGGCAGGTGACCACGTCGAACTGCCTCCCGTCCGGCAAGCGGACGACGGCGGTGCCGAACCGGCCGTGCGCGGTCACCTCGCCGCCCAGTTCGCCGGCGAACTCGATCGCGTCGCCCTCGACGGCGAGGTCGACGTCAAAGCTCGCCCGGCCGAGCAGGAGGTCCCGGACCGCGCCGCCGACGAGGTAGACGCCCTCTCCCCGCGGCAGGCCGAGGGAACGCAGCTCGTCGGAGATCGAGTCAGGCGATCGCAATCGCGTCGATCTCGACCAGTGCGCCCGAGGGAAGCGCCGAGACCTCGACGGTCGCGCGCGCCGGCGGCACTTCCCCGACGTGCCTGCGGTACACGTCGTTCATCGCCTGGAAATCGCCGAGGTTCCTCAGGTAGACGGTCGTCTTCACGACCCGGTCGAGACCACTGCCGGCGGCCTCGAGGATCGCGCGCAGGTTCGCGAGCACCTGTTCGGTTTGCTCCGCGACTCCCGAGCCGGCCAACTCGCTCGAGATCGGGGTGAGCGCGACCTGCCCGGAGACGAATACGAGCTCGCCCGCCCTGATCGCCTGCGAGTACGGGGCGCCCTGGAACGGCGCGGGTGCCTGCTCGGTGCGGACTACCTGCTTCTCGGCCATGGGGCTCCTTCGGTCGGGTCAGGGACGCGGCGGACGGCAGGCGGCCGCAAGGGCCACCCCGAGCGCCTTGAACATCGCCTCGAGCACGTGCTGGGCGTCGTCGCCGGCGATCAGCCGGACGTGGAGGTTCAGCCCTGCCCCCTCGGCGAAGCGGCGGAGGAAGTCCGTGATCAGGTCGGTCTCGAGGCCGCCGACGCGGGTGTCGGACAGATCGACGTTCGAGGCGAGCAGCGGTCGATCCGTGACCTCGACGACGATGTGCGCCAGCGCCTCGTCGACGGGCAGCACGCCCGAGCCGAAGCCGCGTACGCCGGGGGCGCGGAGGTCGGTGGAAAGCGCCTCGCCCAGCGCCTCCGCCGCCTCGATCGCGTCGGCGGACGTCTCGCCGGCGGCCAGCGCGACGACCAGGTCGAAGCGGGCGTACTCGGCCAGCAAAACGAGCAGCCGGTCGAGGACCGGGAAGCCTGTGTCGACGTTCGCGCGGCCGGTCCCGGCGACGGTCACCTCCACGCGGAGACGCTCTGCGCGGCTGCCCGGCGCCATCCCGCGACTCAGGTCTCTACGCGCTCGATGCGGGCGCCGATCGCGCGCAACCGCTCGTCGATCCGCTCGTACCCCTTGTCGATCTGGTGCACCGCGCCGATCGTCGACTGGCCCTCGGCGCAGAGCGCCGCCAACAGCATCGCCATGCCGGCGCGGATGTCCGGGCTCTCCATGCGCTGCCCGACCAGCGTCGCCGGGCCGGTGACGACCGCGCGGTGCGGATCGCAGAGGATGATCCTCGCCCCCATCCCGACGAGCTTGTCGACGAAGAACAGGCGGCTCTCGAACATCTTCTCGAAGATCAGCACGGTGCCGAATGCCTGGGTCGCCACCGTGAGCGCGATCGAGGTCAGGTCCGCAGGGAATGCCGGCCACGGGCCGTCCTCGATCTTCGGGATGTGGCCGCCGAGGTCGTCCTCGACGATCAGCTGCTGGCGGGGCGGGACCCGGATCGAGGTGCCGTCGATCTCCATCTGGATGCCGAGCCGGCGGAAGGCGGGCAGGATCGAGATCAGGTCGTTCGGCTCGGTGTCCTCGATCGTCACGTCGCTCGACGTCATGGCAGCGAGGCCGATGAAGCTCGCCACCTCGATGTGGTCGGGCCCGAGCCGCCACTCGCCGCCGGCGAGCGACGAGACGCCGTGGATGCGGAGCACGTTCGACTCGATCCCCTCGATCTGAGCTCCGAGAGAGACGAGGAAGCGGCAGAGATCCTGGACGTGTGGCTCGCAGGCGGCGTTGCCGATCACGGTCTCGCCCGGCGTCAGCACTGCGGCCATCACGGCGTTCTCGGTCGCCATCACGCTGGCCTCGTCGAGGAAGATCTGCTCGCCGCGGAGACCCCCGTCGGCGTTCATCTCGTAGCGGTCGCGCAGGTCGATCGCCGCGCCCATCCGGGCGAACGCGTGGATGTGCGGGTCGAGTCGACGGCGGCCGATGACGTCGCCGCCGGGCGGCGGCACGATCACCCGGCCGAACCGGGCCAGCAGCGGCCCCGCGAGCAGGAACGAGGCGCGCATGCGGCCGCAGAGCTCGGGATCGAGCTCGTGCTTGGCGATTTCGGCGGTGTGGATACGCAGCTCGTTCGGGCCCGTCCAGGCGACGTCCGCGCCCAGGTCGGCGAGCAGCTCGAGCATCGTGTCGACGTCTCGTATCCGCGGCACGTTCGAGAGCGTGACCGGCTCGTGCGTGAGCACCGTCGCCGCCAGGATCGGCAGCGCGCCGTTCTTGTTGCCGGCGGCCCTGACCGTCCCCGACAGATGGCGGCCCCCCTCGATCACCAGGGCCTGCATCAGCTCGGACGCGAGCGCGCCGGCGGGCAGGGCTGAGGCGGGCATCGCGGTAGGCTAGCGGACGTGGCAAACCCGACCCGTGAGCAGGCCTGGGACACGCTCACTCGTTACACGAAGAGCCAGGCGCTCCTCCGTCACGCGCTCGCCGTGGAGTCGTCGGTGCGCTGGTATGCGCGCGAGGACGGCGAGGACGAGGAGCTCTGGGGCGTGACCGCGCTCCTGCACGACTTCGACTACGAGATCCACCCCACGCTCGACCGACATCCCCAGGACGGCGCGCCGATCCTGCGAGAAGAGGGGTACCCGGAGATCGTGATCGAGGGCGTCCTCTCTCACGCCGAGCACCTCGCGATCCCGCGCGACACGCCGCTGAAGAAGACCCTGTTCGCCTGCGACGAGCTGTCGGGGTTCGTCCATGCGTGCGGGCTCGTGCGGCCGGACGGGATCGCCACGCTCGAGCCCAGATCGGTGCTGAAGAAGCTCAAGCAGCCGTCCTTCGCTGCGGGGGTGCACCGCGACGAGGTCTACGCCGGCGCCGAGCTGCTCGGCCTGGAGCTCGATCAGCACATCGCGAACGTGATCGAGGCGCTACGGCCGATCGCGGGGGAGCTGGGCTTGCGCGGGGCCGAGGCTTAACGCAGCGACACGCGCGTGGTCTTCTGCGCTCTGCGCGTGTTGGCGCTGAGCTTCCAGACCACGCGGTATGTACCCGGCCGCTTGATCGTCTTCGGCAGGCGCAGCTGCACGAGCGAGGTGCCCGGGGGGAGCACGAAGTTCCAGCGGAAGGGCTTCTTCAGCCCGCGGCCGGACATGGTCGCGGTGACGAGCGCGCGCCGGGTGGTGCTGAGCCTGGCCCGGACATAGCCGCGCTTGGCCGTCACGACCACCGAGGCCGGCGCACCGACCAGCAGGCGGCCGGCGAGCGATTTGACCGTCAGGGCGACGAGTGTGCTCGGGTTCCCGGCCTTGTCGAAGGCGCGCACCTTGAGGTGGGTCAGCCCGGTGAGAGGAATCGCGCGGGTGTACTCGTTGCCGTGGTCGACCTTCGGCTCGGTTCCGTCGGTCGTCCAGCGGATCGTGTCCATTCCGGAACCGAGGTCGGTGCCCGAGAAGGTGACCATGACCGTCTTCGCGTACGGCTGTCGCTTGCAGACCGCGCCGTTGCATCGGACCGTCAGCGTCGGGGCAATCGCGTCGGGGACGAGCGAGAACGTCGCGACGCCCGAGTTCAACCCCGCGGCGTTCGAGGACATGACCGAGAGCGGGCCGGTCGCCGTCGTGCCGGTCCTGGTCGAGACGTAGGTGCGGTGCGGCCCCGAGCCCACCGCCGTGAAGCCGGGGATGCTCGGGAACGAATACGCGGCGACGCCCGACTGCGGGTCCGACGAGGCTGCGGTGACAGTGAAGGACCCGGTCGTGCCCGGCCGGAAGTAGACGGTGCTGCCCGATGCGGCCGCGTTCGAGAAGCCGGTGAAGAGGAGCGAGGGCGTGGTCGGCGCAGTTCCGTCCACCTTCGCGTCGGTCGAGGGCGGCGACGTGGCCGAGACGTTGCCGACATTGTCGGTCGCCTTCGCCTGGTAGCGGTAGCAGGATCCCGAGGTCACCGTCGAATCGGTGGTTCCCGACAGCGTCACGGGGGCGAAGGCGCCGAAGGTTCCGCAGGTGCCGTTGGTCAGGGTCGCGGCCGCGCGCTCGACGACCGAGCGGCTCGCGTCCACGCCCGAGCCCGTGTCGATCCCCGCGGCGACCGCGAGCGAAACGGAGCTTCCGAACCAGGGGCCGCCTGCGAGCGTCACCGCCTGGCCCGTGGGCGCAGCCGAGTCGCCGCTGATCGTGATCGAGTCGGTGGCGGTACCGCCGAGGGTGGTGGCGGTCACCGTCTTGGCGCCGGGAGCACCTGCACCGGCCGTCCAGCTGTAGGTGACCGGCGACGAGAACGGGGACGCGGTGTCGTCACCACCGGTCGAGCTCGCCCAGCCGGCCACGGTGGAGACGTCGGGGAAGGTGACCGTGGCGCCGCTCAACGAGACCTGGTCGGTGACGGTCGCGTTGAGCGTGAACGACCCCGTCGTGCTCGGACGGAACCACTGCGTCTTGGCGGTCGGGTCGAAATACTGGTCGTTGGCCCCGCTCACCTCGGTCGGCGGCGTGACCTTCACGGTCGGGACGTCCGGGGTGACGGTGAACGTGGCGGTCTTCTGGCTCGGGTCGGCGTCGTGGGCGGTCACGGTCTGGGCGCCGGTGGCAGTCGTCGTCGCGGTCCAGCTGTAGGTCATGACGCACGGGCACGGCCCCGCAACGGCCACGCCGCCACCGGTCATGCCGGTGACGGTGGGGAAGTCCACGCTCGTGACGGGTGACGTCGCCGTCACCTTGACGTCGAAGCTGCCGCTGTTCGTGCCGGTCGCCGCGTAGTACAGCGACGAGCCGGAGGCGGATTCGGACGACGAGGTCAGGTTGACCACGTCGACTCTGAGACCGGAGATCGTCGCCTGAGAGCTGGCGACGCCCACGGCAAAGACGCCGACGAGCGCGAGCAGTGCAACGCGGAGCTTCACGGCCCAATCCATCGGCCGAAAGGCCCGGATGCTTGAGCGAGTTCCCTACAACGAGGCGAGCAGTCGGTCGAGATCCTCGTCGCTCGTCCACCAGCCGCAGGAGATCCGCAGCCAGGCTGTTCCCGGCATGTCCCGGACGACGATCCCGTGTTCGAACAACCTCCGGGCGGTCTCGGCGGGGTCGCCCTCGGGCACGAACGAGACGAGATTCGCCTGCCCGGGCGCGGTCGCGACCTCGAAGCGGTTGGCGAGCAACGTCCAACAGCGTGCGGAGATCTCGCTCCCGTGATGGGCCGCCCAGTGGGGAACCGTGCCGAGGGCCGCCTCCAGTCCAGCCAGGGAAGGCGTGGGGATCCAGCCGCTGTCGAACCGTGCAGCCCCCGCCTTGGGCGTGAAGGTGCCGCTCTCGTCGTAGCCGTCCTGCGAGAAGTACGTGGGCAGCGCGACCTGCATGGCCCCGGGCTCGCGGACGTACAGGCCGCCGGTCGCGTCCGGGCCGCAGAGCCATTTCTGACCCGAGACGGTGTAGAAGTCGTACCGCGCCGCCTCGACGGCGATCGCGCCGGCGGTCTGAGCGCCGTCCACGAGCATCGGCAGGCCGGTCGCGTCCTGGATCTCCTCGACAGGGAGCAAGTTGCCGGTCTGCCAAGACACGTGCGAGAGGGCGATCAGCCGCGTCCTCGGCGTCACCTGGTCGAGGATCGTCTGCAGCGCGCGCTCGGGCGGCTGAGTCCTCACCACGGCCACGCGCACGATCGCCTCCGACGCGTCGAGCGCGCCCAGGAGCCCGAAGTGCTCGGTGTCGGTGGTGAGGATCTCGTCCTCGGGCCGCAGCCGGAGCCCCGAGAGGACGATGTTGCAGCCGTCCGTCGTGGACGTGGTCAGCGCGAGGTTCTCGGGCGGCACGCAGATCGCCGCGGCCAGGCCGGCGCGCACACGCTTCCGCAGCTCGAGCATCGTGTCGATGTACGCCTGCCCGCCGCGGCCCAGCTCGAGGTCGGCGAGCTGCTGGGCCGCCATCGCCGCGACCGTCACGCGGGCCAGCGGACCCATCGAGCCGGCGTTCAGGTACGCGACCTCGTCGAGGACGGGAAACTGCGCGCGGGCTTCCTGGAAGTTCACAGCTCGAGCTCGATGGGCGGGTGGTCCGACAGCAGCATGCCGTCTCGGAGGCGCCGCTCGTCGGGCCAGACCTCGATCGCCGGAAGCACGGCTCCGCGGACGGCGATGTGGTCGATCCCGGGCCCGGGCCCGGAGTAGCCGTCCAGCACCCAGTGCGCGGCCATGGCGTTGAAGTCGCCCGCGATCACGACCGTGTCGGTGGGCCGTGCGAAGGACTCGATCAAAGGGACTGCGCGCCGCAGCTCCGCAGCGGGGATCCGCGGGTCTCCCAGCGAGCCCGTGGCGTGCAGGTTGGCGACGACGAGGCCGTCGGACAGGCGCACGACCTGGCAGATGCGCCGTTCCTTCCCCCAGGCCAGTCGGGTGACCAGGTCGAGGCGGAGCCGGTGCGCCTGCTGCCGCCGGAACGACGTCGGGTTCAGCGTCACGACCTCGTGCAGGACGACGCGGCGGCCCTCGCCGAGGAGGATGGCGTTGCCCTGGCCGGAGAATGCCGAGCGGAGCAGCCCCGGGCTCAGGTCGGTCAGCCGCCGTCCAACGCCGGCCGGGATCGGAATCGGCCCCAACCGCGGCCGTTGCGCGACGTCCCCGACGGCGGTCATGCCGCTCCAGCGGTCAAGCTCGTCGAGCGCCCAGACCGGCACCTCCTGGAGGACCAGCACGTCGGGACGGTCGGCGCTGGCCAGCCGAACCATCTCCTCGAGGTACACCGACGAGCCCGGCGGCCAGGTGTTCCCGTGGAAGAGGTTCCAGCTCCGGACCAGCATGATGTGCCGACTACTGTACGAGCGCCGTGCGCGTCGTCCTCGCCGACCCAGCCGCGTTCACGCCGCAGTACGACCATGAGCTCGCGGCGGGGCTCGCCCGGCAGGGCGCGGAGGTCGAGCTCGTCACCTCCCGGTTTCGCTTCGGCGCGGCACCCATGCCGGTCGGATATCGCCGCCGCGAGGTCTTCTACCCCGCCTCGTCACGCCTGTTCCAGCGGTCCCGGCTGCGATTGCCGCTGAAGGCGGCCGAGCACCCGATCGGCCTGGCACGGCTGGCGCGCATCCCCAGGGATGTCCTTCACGTCCAGTGGCTGGCAGCGCCGGAACTCGACGCCGCGCTGTTCCGCACGCGCGGCCCGGCGGTATTCACCGCCCATGACCTGCTGCCGAGAAGGACTGCGCATCGGGAGGACCTCTGGCGCCGTCTGCTCCGAAGCTTCGACCGGATCGTCGTCCACAGCGAGCGCGGCCTCGAGGCGCTGTCCGCGCTGGGCGTCGACCGTGGGCGGCTGCGGGTGATCCCGCATGCCGCGTTTCGGAGCGACCCGGTCCGCACGGACGACGGCCACACGGTGCTCTCGCTCGGGGCGATCCGCCCGTACAAGGGCCTCGGCGACGCGATCGCGGCCGTCACCCGGGTGGACGAGGCGCGGCTGCTCGTCGCCGGCGATCCGCTCGAGCCGCTCGACGGGTATCGCGCCGCCGCCGGCGACCGAGCGGACTGGCGGCTCGGCTACCTGGGTGAGGCGGAGCTCGACCGGGCGCTCGGCGACGCGACGCTCGCCGTCTTCGCGTACCGGGCGGAGCTCGACCAGTCCGGGGCGCTCCTGCGGGCTCTGGGCGCCGGCGTGCCGGCGGTCGTCTACGACGTGGGCGGGCTGGCCGAGCCGGTGCGCGCCTACGGGGCGGGCCGGGCGGTGCCCGGCGGAGACGTCGACGCGCTGGCGGAGGCGATCCGCGGGCTGCTCGGCGATCCGGCCGAGCTCGAGGCCGCACGCGCCGGCGCCCGGCGGGCGCGCGACGAGCTCACCTGGGACCGATCGGCGGCGGCGCACCTCGACCTGTACCGCGAGCTCCTTCCGGGCTAGCCGCCGTGCTCCGCCGAACGGGTCGTTGCGGTCCGCCAGGGGGAGTGCAATCCTGGTCCGGTGAGCCCCGGACTGCTCCTGTTCGCCATCGTCTCGATGATCGTTCTGGAGGTCCAGCACCTGCGCTGGATCTGGTGAGAGTACTGGGTTTGCCGCACCTGCGGCGCGAAGAACAGGGATTGCGCGTGTGAGCGGTTCCGCTGGCAGCTCTGGCTCTGACCGCCGACGCATGAGCACGCCGATCGAGGACTACGCGCTCCTCAGCAATCTCCGTACGGCCGCGCTCGTCTCGCGCCAGGGCTCGGTCGACTGGCTGTGTCTCCCCCGGTTCGACTCGGCAGCCTGCTTCACCGCCCTGCTCGGCGGCCCCGAGCACGGCCGCTGGCTGATCGCGCCCTCGGGCGAGGCGAAGAGCGTCGAGCGCCGCTACCTGCCCGAGACGCTCGTGCTGGAAACGACCTTCGAGACGGAGGACGGCGTGGTCCGCCTCGTCGACTTCATGCCGCCCGACCGGGACGACACCGTCCTGGCACGGATCGTCGAGGGCCTGGAGGGCGAGGTGGAGATCTCGACCGAGCTGGTACTGCGGTTCGAGTACGGGTCGGCCGTTCCCTGGCTGCGGCGGCAGGACCACGTGTGGCTGGCGGTGGTCGGCCCGAACGCGGTTCGGATCGAGAGCGGCATCGACCTGGAGGGCAAGGACTTCACGAGCGTGGGCTCGACGACGGTCTCGGCCGGGGAGCTTTTGCCGTTCGCTCTCACCTGGTTCCCCTCACACGGAGATCCGCCCGACCCGGTCGACGCCGACTCAGCGCTCGAGCGGACAGAGCGGTTCTGGCGGGACTGGTCGGGTCGTTGCGGCTACAGCGGCGAATGGGACGAGCCCGTGCGCACGTCGCTGCGCGTGCTGAAAGGGTTGATCTACGACCCGACGGGGGGAATCGTCGCCGCGCCGACCACCTCGCTGCCGGAGGCGATCGGCGGGCCGCGCAACTGGGACTACCGCTTCTGCTGGCTCCGCGACGCCACCCTCACGCTCGTCGCGCTGATCGACTCGGGCTATCTGGACGAGGCCCGGGCGTGGCGGGAGTGGCTGTTCCGCGCCGCCGCCGGCCGCCCGGCGGACCTCCAGATCATGTACGGGGTCGCCGGTGAGCGTCGCCTGGCCGAGTACGAGGCCGACTGGCTCCCGGGCTACGAGGGATCGATGCCGGTCCGGGTGGGCAACGCAGCCTCCGAGCAGACGCAACTGGATGTCTACGGCGAGATCATCGACGCCTTCACGACCGCGCGGGCGCACGGGCTCGAGGCCTCCGACCACGCCTGGCGGCTGTCGCTGAACCTGCTCGAGTTCCTGGAGGAGGCCTGGCGCAAGCCGGACGCGGGCATCTGGGAGGTCCGGGGCCCGAACCGGCACTTCACGCATTCGAAGCTGATGGCCTGGGTGGCGTTCGACCGCGCGATCCGCACGCACGAGGACTGGCAACGCGAAGGCCCGGTCGATCACTGGCGCTCGATTCGTGACGAGATCCACGCGGACGTCTGCGCCAACGGCTTCGACCTGGAGCTGCGGTCGTTCGTGCAGACCTACGGCTCGAAGCGACTGGACGCGAGCCTGCTGCTGGTCCCGCTGGTCGGGTTCCTGCCCGCCGAGGACGAACGCGTCGTGGGCACGATCGAGGCGATCGGCCGTACGCTCGCCTGGGACGGCCTGATCATGCGGTACGAGGCCGACGAGGAGAACCTCCATGTCGACGGGCTGCCCCCGGGCGAGGGCGCGTTCCTGCCCTGCTCGTTCTGGTATGCGGCCGATCTGGCGCTGCTCGGCAGGACGGAGGAGGCACGCGCGCTCTTCACGCGGCTGCTGGGCCTACGGAACGATCTGGGCTTGATCTCGGAGGAGTACGACCCCGAGGCAAATCGGATGCTCGGGAACTTCCCGCAGGCGTTCACCCATATGGCGCTCGTGGCCTGTGCCTACATCCTCGATCGCGGACACACACCTCGGGCCGTGTAGTCCTGCGGTTCAGCGGTGGCCGAAGTGGTGCGCTCGCGGGAGAGCCGCCTGCACCTCGGCAAGGCCGGCGAGCTCGCGCGCCAGCGGGGCGAGCGTCTCGAGCTCGCGGACCAGGACGTTCAGATTGCGCCCGACGCGTTCGAGCTTCCCGCGGGCGAGCAGCAACGGCTCTCCTCTGACCAGAGGCCGGTGCTGCTCGTACACGGGTGGCGGGACGATCAGGTTCACCTGCCCGGTCTCGTCCTCGAGCAGCATGAAGACGACGCCGTTCGCGGTCGCGGGGCGCTGGCGGGCGATCGCCATGCCCGCCACGGCGACCTCGCCGGCCGGATGCCCGGGCAGCTCTGCGTTCGCGATCGTCCCCGGCGGCAGATGAGGGCGGAGGAGCTCGAGGGGGTGCCTTCCGACCGAGAGGCTCGTCGTCGCGTAGTCGGCGAGCATCCGTTCCCAGTCGGTCTGCTCGGGCAGCTCGGGAACGGGCGCCGTCGGCTCGAGCGGGAGCACGAGCTGTGTCGTCCCGTGGGCTCCGCTCGTGGGACGGGGGACGACACCCGCCCGCCAGAGCAGCTCGCGTCGTGAACCGAAACGGTCGCAGGCGCCCGACGCGACCAGCGCCTCGAGCGCGGCTCGATTCACCGGCGCGCGGCGGGCGAGGTCGGCGACGTCGGCGTACGGCTGCCCGGCGGCGACCGCTTCGGCCTCCTCCTCGCCGACCGAACGGACGTAGCCGAGCCCGACCCTGACCGCATGAGAACGAGCCTCGGGGACTGGCTTCAGCCTGTCCCCGAGACAGATTCTGCACCTGGCAGCGCTCAGGTTGACATCGGGCGGCAGCACCTCCACCCCGCGTCGCTGCCCGTCGCGGACGAGACTGGCCGGCGGGTAGAAGCCCATCGGCTGGGCGTTCAGCAGAGCGCAGAGGAACTCGGCCGGGTAATGGTGGCGCAGCCACGCGGACTGGTAGGCGAGCAGCGCGAACGCGGCCGAGTGCGACTTCGGGAAGCCGAACCCCGAGAAGCCGGCCAGCTTGTCGTAGATCGTGTTCGCCAGTCCACCGTCGACGCCCTGTGCCAGTGCCCCCGCGACAAAGCGCGAGCGCAGCGCCTCGATCGCCTCCTCGCTCCGCTTGCGGCTCATCGCCCTGCGCAGGCCTTCCGCCTCCCCGACGGTGAAGCCGGCGAGCGCCGTCGCCACCTCCAGCACCTGGTCCTGGAAGACGACGACGCCGAGCGTCTCCCGGAGCGGCTCCGCGAGCGACGGATGGTCGACCGGCGGGAGGTAGGACGGGTCCTCGCGCAGCTTCTGGCGCCGCTCGATGTACGGGTGCACCGCCCCGCCCTGGATCGGACCCGGCCGGACGAGCGCGACCTGGATCGTCAGGTCGTCCAGGTTCTCCGGCCGCGTCCGCAGGAGGCTCTGCATCTGGGCACGGCTCTCGATCTGGAAGTCGCCGACCGTGTCCGCGCGCTGGATCTCGTCGTACACCTTTCGGTCGTCGAGCGGGATGCGGGAGAGGTCGATCGTCGCGCCGCAGAGGCGGGCGATCTGGTCGATGCAGTCCTCGACGGCGGAGAGCATCCCGAGGCCGAGCAGGTCGATCTTCAGGAAGCCGGCGTCGGCGCACGAGTCCTTGTCCCACTGGCAGATCTGGCGCCCCTCCATCGCCGCCGGCTGGACGGGGACGAGCTCGACCAGAGGCCGGCTGGAGATGACCATCCCGCCCGGGTGCTGGGAGATGTGGCGCGGGAGCCCGGCGATCTCGTGCGCGAGCGCTCCGAGCGCTCGCCAGCGGGCGGAGGCATGGTTTCCGGGGAGTCGTTCGACCTCCTCGGCGACCCGGTGCGGGTTCCCTTCGGTGACGCGCGCGAGCCGCTCGAGCTCGGCCGCGGGCAGGCCGAGCGCCTTGCCGAGGTCGCGGATCGCCCCGCGCGAGTGGTAGGTCGAGAAGGCGGCGACGAGGGCGGCGTGCTCGCGGCCGTACCGCTCGGTGACCCGGACGATCAGCTGCTCGCGGATATCGCGCGGGAAGTCCAGGTCGATGTCGGGGGCCGAGGAGAGGTCGCGGTTGAGGAAGCGGCCGATCGAGAGGTCCGCCTCGACCGGGTCGACATGGGAAAGCCCGGTCAGGTAGCACACGATCGAGCCGACCGAGCTGCCGCGGCCGCGCCCGGGCGGGAGCGCGTGGCGTGGAGAGCCGGGGCCGCGCACGTCGGCGGCGACCTCACGGGCGAGCTCGAGCACCTCCCAGTGCAGGAGGAAGAACCCGGAGAGCTTCAGCTCGGAGATGAGGGCGAGCTCTTGCCGCAATCGCGCTCGCGCACGATTGCGATAGTGAGACCTCTTGTAGCGGTCTCCGAAGGCACGCTCGCAGACGTCCCGGAGCCGGCCGTCGGGGGTGTCGAAGCCGTCGGAGAAGTCGGGATAGCGGTAGCCGAGCTCCTTGGTCAGGTCGAAGCCCAGGCCGGCGGCGATCTCGGTCGTGCGGAGCACGGCGTCGCGGTCCTGCGGGAAGCGGTCGACCATCTCCTCGGGCGCGAGCAGGACGGCTTCGTGGTTGCCGCGCCGTTCCTGCTCGCAGCCGTCGAGCGAGGTGCGGCAGCGGATCGCGACGAGGGCGTCCTGCAGTGCGCTACGCCGCTCGTGATGGACGTGGACGTCACCGGTGGCGACGGTGGCGACCCCGAGTTCGCGGGCGAGCTCTCGGAGGGCGGCGATGCGGCGGGCGTCGCCGCGTTCGTACGGGCGCTGAAGCTCGACGTAGAAGCGCTCCCGCCCGAACGCCGCCGCGACGCGCGCGGCGGCGTTCGGATCCCGCGTCCCCAGGCCATGCCGTGCGCAGCCCGACAGGCAGACGAGGCCGTCGGCGTTTGCGAGCAGCGACTCGAGCGGCAGCTCCGGGGGAAGGGGATCGGCGCCCTCCTTCGGCCGGGTGCCCGCGTGCGCCTCGGTGAGCAGCCGGCAGAGGTTCGCGTAACCCTTCGGCGTCTCGACGAGCAACGTGACGTGTGTACCGGCGTTTTTCGCTCCGGCACCGGCAAAGCTGGCACCTCCGCTCCTGCCCGGCTCCGTCGAGCCTACGCCGGTGAGGCTGACCTCGGCGCCGGTGATCGAACGAACTCCGAACGCCTCGGCCGCGTGGGCGAACTCGAGCGAGCCACAGACTGCGTCGTGGTCGGTGAGCGCCAGCGCGTCGTAGCCGAGGTCGGCGGCGCGCGCGGCGAGCTCGTCGGGAAGCGATGCCCCGTCGAGGAACGAATACGCTGAGTGGCAATGGAGCTCGACGTAGGCCAGGCCCGCCTCCTAGCTCCCGGCGAAGGCGAGGCGGTCAGCGACACGCCGAATCGTGAGCTTCGGATCCTCTGTGACCACGGCTGGTTGAACGTCACCTGGACGCGCCACGCGGCCGGGGAACGAGGCGCGGAACCGCATATCCACCTCCACCACGTCGACGCGTTCTACGTGCTCGCGGGCGAGCTGGCCTTGCAGATCGGGCCTACGTTGGAACGCGTGGCGGCATCTGCCGACACGCTGATCATGATCCCGCCGGGTGCCGTGCACGGTTTCGACAACGACGGGCCGGGAGAGCTGCGGTTCCTGAACTTCCACGCTCCTGGTTGCGGCTTTGCCGACTACCTCCGCGGTCGAGGCGACTTCGACCAGCATCCTCCGCCTCCAGACGGCGGCCGTCCGGCCTCCGATGCGATCCTCACGCCGCCCGGCGGAGGCGAGCGCTTCCAGCGCGCCGACCGAGTGAACACCATCCTCGGTGAGCTCTCCGAGATCTCTGCGTTCCGGCTCGAAGTCGGGCCCTCGTGGCCCGGTATCGGAACGCATGCCCACGACAACCAGGTGGACACGTTCTTCGTGCTCGAGGGCAAGGCCGGGTGTGCCGTCGGCGACCGGATCGTTCGCGCAGGCGCAGGGTCGTTCTATGCCGCCTCGCCGGGAGAGCAGCATGGAATCCGCAACGACCCGGGCGAGCAGGTCGTCCTCCTCAACGTGCACGGCCCCGACGCCGGCTTCGCCGACAGCATCCGCCGTCAGTAAGTGAGTCGACGACAGCTCAGCTCGCCCTACTTGAACGTCCAGTGCTCGGGGTGTGCGCGGATCGCCGCCCGCGCGAACACGATTCGCCCGATCGCGTGGACGTGGTACGCCATCTCTCCCAGGTCGGCGGGATGCGCCTGCGGCAACTCCTTGAACCTGAGGTAGACCTGCCCGGCGAGCTTCGCCACCTCGATCTCCGCGGGGGTCAGGCCCTGGACGTCCATGTCCGCCAGCTGGGCCAATCATGCGCCTCGCTGGGAGAACCAGCAGCCCTGTTCGTCGTTGCGGAAGACGACGACGTTCTGGCCGCTCTCGAGCACGACCTCGAAGTAACGCCGGTTGACCGGCTCCTCGGTCCACCAGCGGTCGAGGACGCGCCATTCCTCACGGACGACCGCGACCGCCTGGCGATTCACCCGCCGCGGCGATCCGTCGAACCCTTCGTCGACGAGGGCAGGACGCGGCTCATTGAGTCGTGCAGCAGCATTGAGTCGTGCAGCAGCATTGAGCCTTGCCGGCACCTATCGGGCTCCGTCAGTCGCGCGGAACGAGCAACGCGCGTTGCTCCGGGATCCGCGACCACGGCGCGACCTCGACGACGGTGGCGACCGCTCCGGCGCCGGCACGCGCGCGAACCTGGCGCAGGCCGTCTCGGAGACGGGTCTCGAGCTCTTCACCTTCGGGGCGGACGAGCGCGAGCTGGCGGCCCTCGGACTCGCTCAGCGTCAACAGCTCGAGGCCGAGGCTGAGCGCGGGCGCGGGGAGCTCTGCGAGCTTCGGCCCGAGCGCCGCCCGCAGCGTCCCCCGCTCCCCGCTCGGCTCGCGGAGCGTCATGGTGCGACGCCACGAGCCGCCGCCGACGAGTCGCGCCGAGAGCGCGACCTTGCGGATCTCCCGCCCGCCGCGCTCGGGACGGGCGAGGATCCGGTCGAGCAGTGCCGTCAGTGCGCGGCGAAGGGTCAGCTCGTTGGCGACCGCTTCGGGGAATTCGAGCCGCTCGACGAGGTCGGTCGCAGGCGGCCGTGGGGTCACCTTTGCGTCGTTGAAGCCGGCACTCGCGTCGTTGAAGCCGGCAGGGTCGTTGCCGGTATTGCCTCCGTTCTCAGCCCTCGCCAGGCTCCAGGCGCGCCGGCCGTCCGGCCCCAAGCGTTCGGCGACGGCGCTGCCCGGTAGCCCGGCAAGCTGTCCGATCTTCTTGATTCCGAGGTCCTGGAGCTCCTCGCATCGCCCTGCTTCGAGTGGTAGGAGCGTGAGCGGCAACGGCGCGAGGAACTCCTTGGTGCGCTGGTCGTCGACCACCACCGCCTGGCCCGGCCTGGCGATCGCTGCCGCGGCGAGCGCGGCGAAGCGGCGATCGGCGGCACCGGCACAGGCGTTCCAGGGGGAGCCGGCGGCGGCGAGGGCGCGCTTCAGCGACGCCGCGACGCCGCCGTAGAGCCGTTCGACCCCGCGCGTGTCGAAGTAGAGGCAGCCGGGCTCGACCGGTTCGACCGCGAAGCCGTTGTCCTCGAGCCGTCCGAGAATCGCCTCCCACTGATGTTCGACCTCGGCCGGATCGCGCTCGACGAGGACGAGCGACGGACAGGTGGCGAGTGCCTCCCCCAGACGCATGCCCGGCCGGACGCCGACCGCCTCCGCGGCGGCGGTGACGGGCCCGAGCAGCGGCTCGGTTCCGGGCAGGGGAGCCAGCGCGGCTGCGCGAAGAGCGAGCCTGGGCCGGTTGCGCAACGCGGCCTGGAGCTCGAACCCCGGGATCAGGAGACAGGCGACCATGGGAACATATGTTCTACACGAACACACGTTCTCCTGTCAAGAGAGCGCTGGCCGGGCAAGCGTCACCGCTACCCTCCAGCGGTGCCCGAGCGCTCCGACATCCGCAACATCGCCATCGTTGCGCATGTCGACCACGGCAAGACCACGCTCGTCGACGCGATGCTCTGGCAGTCGGGAGCGTTCCGCGCGAACCAGGACGTGGCCGAGCGGGTCATGGACACGGGCGACCTGGAGCGCGAGAAGGGGATCACGATCCTGGCCAAGAACACGGCCGTCCGCTACGGCGAGACGAAGATCAACATCGTCGACACGCCGGGGCATGCGGACTTCGGCGGCGAGGTCGAGCGTGGCCTGACGATGGTCGACGGTGTCCTCCTGCTCGTCGACGCGAGTGAAGGCCCCCTCCCCCAGACCCGCTTCGTGCTGCGCAAGGCGCTCGAGGGGCGGCTGCCGGTGATCCTCGTCGTGAACAAGGTCGACCGGCCCGATGCGCGCATCGCCCAGGTCGTGAACGAGGTCTACGAGCTGTTCCTCGACCTCGACGCCGACGACAGCCAGATCGAGTTCCCGATCGTCTACTGCAACGCCCGCGCCGGCCGCGCCGGGCCGGCGGCGGACGCGCTGGCGGACGACCTCCAGCCGCTCTTCGACCTGATCGTCGGGCGCATCCCCGCGCCCGCCTACGAGGAGGGCCACCCGCTCCAGGCGCTGGTCACGAACCTCGACGCGTCTCCGTATGTCGGCCGCCTCGCGCTCTGTCGGGTCGTGCAGGGGTCGATCAGGCGTGCGCAGCAGGTCGCGTGGTGCCGTGCCGACGGGACGATCGAGCGGGTGAAGGTGACCGAGCTCTACGTGACGGATGCGCTCGACCGGGTCGAAACCGATGAGGCAGGCCCGGGCGAGATCATCGCCGTCGCCGGGATCCCCGAGGTGACGATCGGCGAGACGCTGGCCGATCCGGACGACCCGCGGCCGCTGCCGGTGATCAAGGTCGACGAGCCGTCCCTCTCGATGACGGTCGGGATCAACACGTCGCCGCTCGCCGGCCGGGATGGCGCGAAGGTGACGGCATCGAGCGTCGAGGCCCGGCTGCGCTCCGAGCTCGTCGGCAACGTCTCGCTCCGCGTCCTCCCGACCGAGCGGCCGGACACGTGGGAGGCGCAAGGTCGCGGCGAGCTCCAGCTCGAGGTGCTCGTCGAGCAGATGCGCCGCGAGGGCTTCGAGCTGACGATCGGCAAGCCGCAGGTCGTCACGCGACTCGTGGACGGCAAGGTGCACGAGCCGGTCGAGCGGGTGTCGATCGATGTGCCGGAGGAGTACCTCGGCGTCGTCACCCAGCTCTTCGCGCTGCGCAAGGGGCGCACGGAGTCGCTCGTCAACCACGGCACCGGCTGGGTGCGGATGGAGGTGCTCGTCCCTGCGCGCGGCCTGATCGGCTTCCGAACCGAATTCCTCACCGAGACCCGCGGCACCGGGATCCTCCATCACGTGTTCGAGGCCTTCGAGCCGTGGCACGGGGAGCTGCGGACGCGGCCGACCGGCGGGCTCGTCGCCGACCGGTCCGGCAAGACGACCGCGTTCGCGCTGCTCAACCTCCAGGAGCGCGGCTCGCTCTTCGTCGGTCCGGGAGTCGATGTCTACGAGGGGATGATCGTCGGCGAGAACGCACGTGCCGACGACCTCGACGTGAACGCGACCAAGGAGAAGAAGCTGACGAACATGCGCTCGTCGACCTCCGACGAGCTCGTCCGCCTGATCCCGCCGCGGCCGCTGCCGCTCGACCAGGCGCTGGAGTTCATCCGGGACGACGAGTGCGTCGAGGTCACGCCGGCGAACGTGCGGCTCCGCAAGGTGGAGCTCTCGGCGCAGAAGCGGCAGTCCGCGACGAGCCGCAAGGCCCGTGGCCTGGCACCGTCCAGCGCCGTCGCGTAGCCGGCCGCCCGCCGAGTCGGCCGAGGAATCTAGGGAGAGCGATCGGGCCGGTCGCGATTTCGTAGTGCACAACGCGGTCGTCGAAGCCGCCGAGGACGCGGCGCGCCGCCGCCGGGACGACCGCCGTCTCGTAGTCGTCGCCGGCGAACGACCGGATCGGCTCCAGCGACTCCCAGAGGGTCAGCACGGCGAAGTCGACTCGATCCCGAGTCGTAGCGGAGGACATAGCCGTCCACGTAGCCCTCGATCCTGCGCAGTCCCGGGAACGTCTCCTGCCGGAGATGCTCCTCGTACCGAGGCGCGTCGTCGAGCGCGGTCCAGCCGTGCCAGAGCCGTCCGATCACGGTTTCGACTGCGATGATGACCGAGATGAGCGACTCCAGCCCGTTCGCCGACCTCGACGGCCTGAGCGCGCAGCGCGTCTGGGACGGCGTCGCCGGCCGCATGGTCGAGGGCCAGCGCGTGACCCTCGCGGTGATCGAGCTCGATCCGGACAGCGTCGTCCCCGAGCACAGCCACGAGGCAGAGCAGCTCGGCGTCCTGGTCGCGGGCCTCCTCGAGTTCAGGATCGGCGACGAGACGCGCCGGGTCGAGCCGGGTGGGACGTGGCGCATCGCCGCCGACGTTCCGCACGAGGTACGGGCAGGGCCCGAGGGTGCCGTGGCCGTCGAGGTCTTCGCGCCGCCGCGTCCTGAGTGGGAGGCGCTCGAGCGCCTCGAGGCCCGGGCTCCGCGCTGGCCGGCGGCCGACTAGGATCGGCGCCCGCCGGCCGTCCGCGGCGCCTGCAGAACGGTACGCTGGAAGCGTGGGAGAGCACCTCACGAGGGAGCAGCACGCCCAGCTCGAGGCCGAGCTCGCCGAGCTCGAAGGACCGCGGCGCAAGGAGGTCGTCGAAGCGATCGCGGTAGCGCGCGGGCACGGCGACCTTTCCGAGAACTTCGAGTACCACGCCGCCAAGAACGAGCAAGGGCTGCTCGAACGCAAGATCACCATCCTGCGCGCGCGGCTCGAGGACGCGGAGATCGTCGAGGGCGGCGACCCCGACGTGGTCGCGGTCGGCTCGCGTGTCGTCGTCGAGGACGAGACCGGCAGCCGGATGGAGGTCGAGCTCTCCAGCCTCGGCGGCAACGGGACGACGTCTCCCTCCTCCCCGCTCGGTGCTGCCCTGCTGGGGAAACGCGTCGGCGAAACGGTCGACGTCCGGGCGCCGAAGAGCACCTGGCAGGCGACGGTAGTGTCGATCCGCTAGCGGTCGACGATCCGGTAGATGCTCGACAGGTCGCTGCGGCTGCACCCGACCTGGTCGTAGTAGATCGTCGGGTGAGGCGTGTCGACGGCGTAGCCGTACACGAATGCCGTGTGAGGCGGGAAGCGGAGGATCGTCTTCACCGAGCCGTTTCCCCAGCGGACGAGACGGACGTCGGCGCAGCCTCTGGCGTTTCCGAAGTAGACGGTGCCGTCTCGTGTGACCGACGGCCCGAACTGCGAGTAGGCGTAGCCGCCGAGGGGAGGCATCGGGATCCGGCGGCGCGCCACGAGGTTGTACCGGAACGTGCGGCAGTGGTTGTCGGGGCAGGCGATCCAGACCGCGTATCGCCCGTTGACCTGGCCGGGCGCGGCGTACGCGGCATGGCCTCCCACCGAGTCGAGGACGCGGGTCTCGCCGGAGACGCGATTGGTCAGCGCGATCGCGTAGACACCGAGCGCGTAGTCGATTCGGCCATAGAGAATCCACGGGCCGGAGACGCTCGGTCGCCAGAGCCATCTGTGGGTCGTCGTGTCGATCGGCAGCACGGTGAGCACCTTCGTCCGTAGATCGACTGCGGCCAGCTTCGACGTGCCGCCGCGGATCAACTGGATGACGAGCGTTCGCCCGGCGATGCCGCCGGTCTGGGCAAACGTCCCGTGCGGGTTCGCCTGCCATGCGGCCCCGTTGCCTCGGCGGACGAGCACCACGGTGTGGCTGGCCGGGGGCAGCGTGTTTGGCGTGGCGCTGTGCATCCAGGCGAACCAGCCGTCCGCCGCGAACGGGCCCGCTGTTGTCGCCCGGACCATGGACGACCGGGATCGGAACCGGCGCGGAGGCGGTCGCGGTCAGCGCCGTCACGACCGCCGCTGCCCGCGCGAACACTAGATGCGTTCGAGCTCGTCCACCGTCCGCTCGTTGCGGACGTTCCCCGTGTTCAGCGTCGTCTTCGGCTCGATCAGGACGACGTGCGTCTCGCCCTCGGCGACCGGCCGGTGCTCGACGCCCTTCGGCACCACGAGGAGCTCCCCGGGCTCGAGGACCACCTCGCCGTCGCGGAGCTCCATCCGCAGCCGCCCCACGACGACCCAGAAGAGCTCGTCCTCGTCGTCGTGGTGGTGCCAGACGAACTCGCCCTCGAGCTTGACGACCTTGACGTAGGTGTCGTTGAGCTCGGCGACGATCTTCGGGCTCCAGGGCTCGTCGAACAGCGAGAACCTCTGGGCCAGATTCACCTTCGCGAGCATGGTCCGATCGTACGCCTTCGTGTCAGACTCGGACGGTGCGATTTCGACGCAAGCTGTCTGTTCCCCCTGCGTTGGACGTGCACGCCGCAGACTGCGCGCTGACCACGGACGAGGCAGGCTGGGTCGAGCGGAACGTCCAGCTTGCGAGATCGAGCGGCGATTGGCAAAGGGACGACTACACGCCACCTAGGTAAGCCGCGGCACGGCCAACGCGGGGCCCTCCGGCTATGCGGTCACGAGCTTGAGCTCGTCTACTCGAACGCCGGCGGGCGTGTTCTCGCCGAGAACGAGCGTGATCGCCTCGATCAGACTCTCCTTGACCTCCTCCAGGTCGTGGCCCGAGCCAAAGCACCCCGGCAGTTCCTCCACCTCCGCCCAGTAGGAGCCGTCCTCCTCGTCGATGACTGCGTGCAGCTCCATCGCCTCAGTCTAGACCTGCCTGCTTCCGAATCGCCGCCGACAGACCGCGGCTGTAGTCCTCACCGCGATGGCGAGGAAGCGTGATCGGACGGTGTCCAGGTTTCTCCCATCTTGACCGCATGCTTGCCGCCGGCGGTAGCTCGCCAGGGCGTGTTGCTCGAGTAGCTGTCGAGCCGTTCGCTGGTTGAGCAGGTCGGCCACCGGGCCGACCGTAGCCAGACAAGGCAACGGTGCGGTTCGTCGTGCATGTCTTGGCACACAGTCGACGCGCTTACGCCTCAGGTTCCGGCGTCGCCGTTATGTCACGCAACGATCTCGGCGGCTCCGCCCGTCACGCCCGCGAGCCGCGGCACCACCGGCAGGACGCTCTCGCGCGAGCAGAAGAGAATGTCCTCCTCGAGGCCCGGCGGGCCGTACGTGCGCGCGAGCAGCGCCGAGTGGGCATCCGGAAACGCTGCCGCCACGAGCTCGGCAGCGATCGCCGCGTCGCTGCGCTCCCCGCCCAGCAGCGCCACGATCCGCCCCGCGCAGTAGGCGTCGTCGAGCGCGAACGCTCCCTTGAACCCCGCGCAGACGACGACCACGTCTTCCCCGCGCCCACGGATCTCTTCGACGACCGCGCCGAGATTGAGCAGCGAGCCGAGCAGGACCACCCCGCACTGCTCGGCGGCCCGCAGGATCGTCCGCGTCCCGTTCGTCGTGGAGAGGATCAGCGTATCGGCACGCGGCTCGAGGAACTCGCGCGGCGACGCACCGACATCGAAACCCTCGATCCGCACGGCGTCCCGCTCACCGCCGACGAGTGAGCCCTCGACCTCGCCCCGCAGCCGCCGCGCCTCCTCGATCTCGGCACAACAGAGCACCCGCCGGTATCCGGCGGCCAGCGCCTGCGGGATGGTCGAAGTCGCCCGCAGGACGTCGACCACCACCCCGACAGGTGCGGAGGCGGCCTCGTCCGGTGTGAAGGCGACATGGACGCGCATGACCTCCCGGTACGCTAACCGTGACGTGGCAACCTGCTATCGCCACCCCGACCGGGAGACGGGGTTGTCGTGCTCCGAATGCGGCCGCCCTATCTGCACCGACTGCGTGACCTTCGCGCCGGTCGGCCTGCGCTGCCCCGACCATGCGGCCGCCGACGGCAGCGGCGGTCGCGTCCAGCAGCGAGCGCAGCGTGCCGTGCGCAGGACGACCAGCCTGCGCGCCGGCGACGCGATCGTGACCAAGATCCTGGTTGCGATCAACGCGGTCATCTTCCTGATCACGGTCGCGCAAGGTTCCGGTCTCAACAATCCCGGCGGGCGGCTGTTCGACAGCTGGGCGCTCTTCGGCGGGCGCGCACTCATCGACGGCCATGTCTACGGCGGTGTCGCCGGTGGAGACTGGTGGCGGCTGATCACCTCCGCGTTTCTGCACGCGAGCCTGATCCACATCGCCTTCAACATGCTTGCCCTGTGGTGGCTGGGCGCGCCCGTCGAGCTGGCGCTCGGACGAGCCCGCTACATCGGCCTCTACCTCGTCTCGGGGCTCGCCGGCGCCGCCGGCGCATTGGTGGTGGAACCCAACGCGATCACCGTAGGCGCGTCGGGCGCGATCTTCGGCCTGCTCGGGGCCGGCGTGGTCCTGGAGTGGCAGGCGACCGGATCGCCGTTCGGGAACTACCTCATGCTGATCGTGATCAACCTGGCGATCAGCTTCGCCGTGCCGAACATCTCGGTCGGCGGCCACATCGGCGGCCTGATCGGCGGGATTCTGTGCACGCTCGCGTTCACGAAGTTCGGCCGCGCCCACGCGGCGTACAGCCGACTGAGCCCGATCGGAGCGGTGACGCTCGCCGTGGTCGCCGCAGGGGCGGTCCTGATCGCCTACCTGAAAACGCGCGGCATGGCCTAGTAGTAGGCTCCCGGCCGATGCGCCGGGCCCTCGCCGTCGTCGCCCTCGCTCTGGTCGTCTCCGCGACCTCGGCGGCCGCCGGACCGAAGGCCCTGCTGGGGATCACCGGCAACATCGCCCACTTCAAGGTGCTCACCGGCCAGCAGTCGGCCGTGCACCAGGCGTTTCTCGGCTGGGGGCAGGGCCAGAGCTACGGGTCGCCGTTCAAGGACTTGCTGACGATGTTCGGGCCGGTGCCGATGTTCCACCTGGGCACCGCCGCGAGGCCGCCGAGCAAGAGCGAGGCGATCACCCCCGCGGCGATCGCCGCCGGCCGCGGCGACTCCTACCTCTTCGCGCTGAACGGCGCGATCGGGGACTTCGGCAAGCTGGTCTACGTCCGGCCCATGGCCGAGATGAACAACCCGATCAACCTCTACTCGCACGAGCGCAAGCACGACGCGGCCCACTCGCCGCCCGCTTACCAGAGCGCCTTCTGCCGGATTTTCATTCTGCTCCACGGCGGCACCAAGGCTCAGGTCAACGCGCGGCTGAAGGCTCAGGGGCTGCCGCCGATCACCCAGGATCTGGTTGTCAATTCCTATCCGAGCCGGCTGCGGGTGATCTGGAACCCGCTCGCCGGGATCGAGCACGGCGCCAACCCCGCTGCGCGCTACTACCCCGGTGACGGCTGCGTGGACATGATCGGCAACGACATGTTCTCGTCCGCGCCCGGCGGCGGCTCGTTCGAGGAGAACCAGGCGCTGTACGACGCCCACAAGAACAAGCCGTACTCGCTGCCCGAGTGGGGCCTCCAGGGAGTCGACGATCCCGTGTTCGTCCAACGGATCTGCGACTTCGTGAAGACGCACCGGCGCACGCAGATGGCCGCGTACTACGAGAGCAGGCCCGGCTCGCTCTACGACCTCGGCAGCAAGCCGCAGAGCAAGACCGTCTACCGGATGTGCCTCACACCCATCGGCGCTCCCGCGCCGTCCTAACGCGAGTACACGCCGACGAGCCGCGCCCGTGCGAGCACCTTGTCGCCGGCGCCGTACGCGGTCAGCGTAAAGACGTAGCGGTGCCGGCCGGAGCCGGGCGGCGGGCAGGGACCCGTATAGCCGCGGGTTCCGGCGCCATTCAGGCGCTCGACGAGCACGTGGCCCTTGCATCCCGCGGCGAGGCCGTGCACGACCGTCGGGACGATCTGCGTGTCCCAATGGAGGAAGCCGTGGGCGTCGATGTCGACGACTCGCAGCCTTGGCGAGCGGGTCCCTGCCGGCGGTGCGATCCAGCGAAGCGCGGGTGAGATGTTCCGGCCGTCGCAGGTATACGTTCTGGCGATCCGACCGTCGTTGTGGAACGACACGCTCGTCAGGACAAGGCTTGTGATGACGGCGAGGACCACCCCTCGAGCTTTAGCCACTACGCGGCCGCGACCGACATGGCGGGCGCGGCCCACAACGGTCACTAAGGTGCGGAACGTCTAGGGAGGGGGGTTCGTGGGGGAACGGGCTGTTCCCCCCACGAGAGCGAGGAACGGCGGTGCAGCCGCCGCCGAGCGTCAGCCGCCGGCTACTGCCGCCTCGACGCCGGCCTCGGTCAGCGCCGCCTGCGCCGCGGCCAGACGTGCCAGCGGCACCCGGAACGGCGAGCACGACACGTAGTCGAGCCCGATGCGGTGGCAGAAGGCGACCGATCGCGGTTCGCCGCCGTGCTCGCCGCAGATGCCGAGCTTGAGATCGTCCTTCACGCTCCGGCCACGCTCGACGGCGATCCGCATCAGGTCGCCGACGCCCTCCTCGTCGATCACCTCGAACGGGTTGCGCTCGAGCACCCCGTCCTCGAGATACCGCGTCAGGAACTTGCCCTCGGCGTCGTCACGGGAGAAGCCGAGCGCCGTCTGCGTGAGATCATTCGTGCCGAACGAGAAGAAGTCGGCTTCCTCGGCGATCTCGTCGGCGCGGACGCAGGCCCGCGGCAGCTCGATCATCGTGCCGACGAGGTAGTCGAGCTCACCCTCCGCCGTTGCAACCGAGACGGTCAACTCGCGCAGCCGGCGCAGCTCCTCGCGGAAGCCGACGAGCGGGTGCATGATCTCGACGAGCGGCGGGTCCCCGGTTCGCTCCCGCACCGCGATCGCCGCCCGCACGATCGCCCTCACCTGCATCTCGTAGATCTCGGGATACATCAGGCCGAGCCGGCAGCCGCGGGAGCCGAGCATGGGATTCGCCTCCTGCAGGGCCCGGATCCGGGCGCGCATGCGCTCGTCCGTCGCCTCCTCCAGCGAGGGCAGGAACTCGTGCAACGGCGGGTCGAGCAGCCGGATGGTCACCGGCAGGCCCGCCATCGCCTCGAAGATCCCCTCGAAGTCGGCCTGCTGGTGCGGGAGCAGCCGGTCGAGCGAGGAGCGGCGCTCCTCCTCGGTCGAGGCGAGGATCATCTCCTGCACGACCGGGAGCCGCTCGTCGCCGAAGAACATGTGCTCGGTGCGGCAGAGGCCGATGCCCTGGGCGCCGAACTCGCGCGCCCTGGCGGCATCGTCGGGGTTGTCGGCGTTCGCGCGCACTCCCAGGCGGCGCAGGCCGTCGGCCCACCCGAGGATGGTCTGGAAGTCCTCGTTGATCTGCGGCGGGACGAGCGCCACCTCGCCCACGATCACGGTGCCGGTGCCGCCGTCGATCGTGATCACGTCGCCCTCACGGAGGTCGTGGTCGCCGATCCGCGCCGTCTTCTCCTGGAGGTCGAGCGACAGGCCCTCGCAGCCGGCGACGCACGGCTTCCCCATGCCCCGCGCGACCACGGCGGCGTGCGAGGTCATCCCGCCGTGGGCGGTGAGGATCCCCTGCGCGAATATCATCCCGTTGATGTCGTCCGGGGTGGTCTCCCAGCGGACGAGGATCACGCTGTCGCCGGCCCGGCCCCGGTCCTCTGCCGTGTCGGCGTCGAAGACGATCTGGCCGACGGCCGCTCCGGGCGAGGCGTTCAGCCCCTTGGCGGCAACGTCGAGCGACGCGTCCGGGTCGAGCATCGGGTGGAGGAGCTGGTCGAGCTGGGCCGGGTCGATGCGCGCGACGGCCTCCTCGCGGGAGATCAGGCCCTCGTCCACCATGTCCACCGCCGAGCGCAGAGCGGCCGCCGCGGTCCGCTTCGCGGTGCGCGTCTGAAGCAGATAGAGCCGTCCCTCCTCGACGGTGAACTCGGTGTCCTGAACGTCACGGTAGTGCTCCTCGAGCTGCTGGATCGTCTCGACGTAAGCGGTGAACGCCTCCGGCAGCACCTCCTCCAGTCGTGCCAGCGGCTCCGGTGTGCGAATCCCGGCGACGACGTCCTCGCCCTGCGCGTTGACCAGGAACTCGCCGTACACGCCGGCGGCCCCGGTTGACGGGTCGCGGGTGAAGGCGACTCCGGTCGCGGAGGTCTCGCCCTTGTTGCCGAAGACCATCTGGACGACGTTCACAGCGGTGCCGAGATCGTCGGGAATGTCGTGTGCGCGGCGGTACACCTGGGCGCGCGGCGTGTTCCACGACTGGAACACGGCCTCGACGGCGCGGCGGAGCTGCTCGCGGGCGTCCTGGGCGAACCCGCGACCCGTCTCGTCCTCGTAGATGCGCCTGAACCGCGTGACCAGTTCGGCCAGGTCGTCGTCGGTCAGCTCGACGTCCAGGTCGACGCCCCGCTCGCGCTTGAGCGCCGAGAGCTCCTCCTCGAAACGTTGGCCGTCGATGCCGTCGACCGTCTCGCCGTACATCTGGATCAGCCGCCGGTACGAGTCGTAGGCGAAGCGGCGGTTTCCGGTCGTGGCGGCCAGGCCCTCGACCGACTCGTCGTCGAGCCCGACGTTGAGGATCGTGTCCATCATCCCCGGCATCGAGACGGCCCCGCCGGAGCGGACCGAGACAAGCAGTGGGTCGGCCCGATCGCCGAAGCGCCTGCCGGTCTTCGCCTCGAGCACCGCCACGTGCTCCGCGACCTCCTCGTCCAGACCGTCCGGGATCTGCCCGTCGGCGCGCATGTAGGCGCGGCACGCCTCGGTCGTGATCGTGAAGCCCGCCGGGACGGGGACGCCCAGCTTGGTCATCTCGGCGAGGCCGATTCCCTTGCCGCCGAGCAGCTCGCGCCCGCCCTCGCAGGGCTCGTCGAAGTCGTAGACGTAGTGCACGGAGGCCCGGATCTTGTCACGTGCAAGGGGATCCGAGGTCGGAGAAACGCCCACCGGCAGTATCTTGCCCCGATGGCCGAGCGGCGAATCGTGGCCTTCGGGGGCGATCCCTACCCGGCCTACCTGAATGTCCTCGATCTTGTCGGGCCTTCACCTCGCGTTCTCTACGTCGGCACGGCGGCCGCCGAAGATCCCTCGTTCGCCCTCCTCGCATACGACCAGCTGGCCGACCGGTCGCACGTCAGTCGGCTCGAGTTCTTCCCATGGCCGCCAAAAGACACGCGCGAGCTCGTCCTCTCGCAAGACGTCATCGTCGTCGGCGGAGGCAACACTGCCAACATGCTTGCGATTTGGCGCGCCCACGGCTTCGACGTGCTCGTCCGCGAGGCGTGGGAGAAGGGCATCGTCCTCGCCGGGTGGAGCGCCGGGATGATCTGCTGGTTCGAGGCCGGCGTCACCGACTCGTTCGGCCCGCAGCTCGAGGGAATGCGCGACGGACTCGGGCTCCTGCCCGGGAGCGCGTGCCCGCACTACGACGGAGAGGCGCTCCGGCGCCCGATCTACCGGAAGCTCGTCGACGATGGTTTCCCTCCCGGCTACGCGGCCGACGACGGCGTCGGCCTCCACTTCGTGGGCACCGAGCTCGCCGAGGTCTGGACAGTGCGTGAGGGGGCAACTGCCTACCGCGTCGAGCCGGGCGGCGAAACGGCACTCGCAGCCCGGCTCATCGCCTACTAGCCTCGGGCGATTCGAGGGCTTTCGCCGCCGCGACCGACACGGCGGGCGCGGCCGACGACGGTTCTGTGGTGCGCACCGCCTAGGGAGGGGGGCCCGCGGGGGGAACCGGCTGTTCCCCCCGCGATCTGCGGCGTGCTCTGAACTCCGCGGCCCACGCCAGCGCGCGTAACCCGATCCAGATCGGCGTCAGCAGGACGTAGAAGATGAAGATCCCGATCGCGAGCAGGAACCACCAGAGCGTCCAGCGCGCGACGGAGACCGGCGGCTTCGGCCTGGCGCCTGCGGCGCTGCGACTCCGTCTCGCACCAACCTCGAGAGCTTCGCCGTCGGCCTTGTGCTCGGCTTCGTCTCTCACCCGCGGGCGCGCTTCCGCTCCTCGACGAGCTTGATCACGCGCGACGCGGTCTCCTCGATCGACAGCTCGGTGATGTCGAGCACGGGGCAGCCGAGCTTGCGGTGGATCAGGTCTGCGTGCTCCAGCTCGCCGTAGATCTCGACCAGCTCCGCGTAGGCCTTCGGGTTCGCCCGCATCTGGCGGACCCGCTCCTGGCGGATCTCGGCCAGCCGGCCCGCGTCGATCGTCAGGCCGACGATCTTCCCCGGGTCGAGCGCGAACAGCTCGGGCGGCGGCTCGATCCCCTGCACCACCGGGACATTCGCGGTCTTGTAGCCCATGTAGCCCAGGTACATCGAGAGCGGCGTCTTCGAGGTGCGCGAGACGCCGACGAGCACGATGTCGGCACCTGCCAGCCCCCCACCCATGCCGTCGTCGAACTTGACCGCGAACTCGATCGCCGCGATCCGGCGGAAGTAGGCCGAGTCGAGCGGGTGGCGGACGCCCGGGGCCATCTGCGCCGCCTGGCCCGAGATCTTCGCGATCGAGGCGAGCGGCGGCCCGAGGATGTCGCAGTAGTGGAGCTTCGCGCGCCGGCAGAAGTCGCGCAGCGCGTCACGGAGCTCCGGCTTGACGATCGTGTACACGACGACCGCGGGACGGCCCTTCGCCCGGTCGACGACCAGCCGCAGGTCGTCCACGGTCTCCACCCGCGGATGGCGGACCTCCTCGAACGGCTGCTCGGGGAACTGGGCCTCGAGCGCCGCGACCAGCCGGGTCGCGGTCTCGCCGGTGGCGTCCGAGACGATGTGCAGCTCGACCGGCGCGGGCGGCATCTATCTCACGCTGCTTTCAGGTGGATCGGGGACACTTTCACCATGCGCATTCTGGTCGTGGACGACGAGCGCGCCGTCAGGGAGGCGCTCGAGCGGGCGCTGCGCCTCGAAGGCTACGAGGTCGAGCTGGCCGACGACGGACAGCAGGCGCTGCTGGCGCTCGCCGGCCGGAGCGCGGACGCGATCGTGCTCGACGTCCTGATGCCAGTGATGGACGGCATCGACACGTGCAAGGCGCTGCGGCGGATGGGCAACCGGACGCCGGTGCTGATGCTCACCGCGCGGCACGAGGTCGACGACCGCGTAGCCGGTCTGGACGCGGGTGCGGACGACTATCTCGTCAAGCCCTTCGCGCTGGAGGAGCTGCTCGCGCGGCTGCGCGCGCTCCTGCGGCGGACCGGCGGCGACGGCGGGCCGCTCTCGTTCGCCGACCTCACGCTCGATCCGGCCACGCACGAGGTGCACCGCGGCGACCGCGCGATCGAGCTGACGCGCACGGAGTTCCTGCTGCTCGAGCTCTTCCTGCGCAATCCGCGGCAGGTGCTCATCCGCGACGTGATCTTCGACCGGGTGTGGGGCTACGACTTCGGTCCCACCTCGAACTCGCTCGAGGTGTACGTCGGCTACCTGCGCCGCAAGACCGAGGCGGGCGGCGAGCCGCGCCTGATCCAGACGGTCCGCGGCGTCGGGTACGCGCTCCGCGAACCCACATGAGCTTCCGCCTCCGCGTCACCCTGCTGGCGGCGGCCGCTGTCGCGGCTGCGGTTGCCGCATCCGCGGCGGTCGTCTACGTCGTGGTGCGGCACCAGCTGCTCGGCGAGGTCGACTCGAGCCTGGTCAGCCGGGCGCACGGCTTCATCGAGCACCCGCCGCCCGGCTTCGAGGTCGGCTATGTGCAGCTGGGGCCGCAGGCCAGCCTCGGCGGCCCCCCGACCTACCTCCAGGTGATCGACTCCACCGGCCAGGGAGCGGCGCTCGAGCTGCCCGGTCTCGACCATGCCAAGCAGCTGGCCTCTCAGGGAGGGAAGCCGTTCTTCACGGACGGCACCGCGTCGATCGCCACCCGGACGGGGACGGAGAGCGCCCACGTGCGCGTGTACGCGGCCCAGGTCGGGGACGGGTTCGCCATCCAGGTCGCA
Organism: uncultured Actinomycetes bacterium; assembly: GCA_963775695.1. Classification (GTDB taxonomy): domain Bacteria; phylum Actinomycetota; class Thermoleophilia; order Gaiellales; family Gaiellaceae; genus DATBLE01. The sequence goes on from CAVZJU010000004.1 coordinate 219,152, forward strand.
CGCTCGCTGGCGGAGGTCGACCACACGCTCCACCGGCTCGGGCTGTACATGTTGATCATCGGGCTCGTCGGCGTGGGCATCGCCGGCGGGCTCGGCCTCGTCGTCGCGAGCGCGGCGCTCCACCCTGTGCGCAACCTCACGTCGGTGGCGGAGGAGGTGACGGCGACCCGCGATCTGACCCGCCGCATCGACGTCCACAGTCACGACGAGCTCGGCCGGCTCGCGTCTGCGTTCAACGCGATGTTGGTCGCCCTCGACGCCTCCGTGAAGGCACAACGTCGCCTCGTCGCGGATGCCTCCCACGAGCTGCGCACGCCTCTCTCGAGTCTGCGCACGAACATCGAGGTGCTCGCGGGCGGCAAGGAGCTGCCCGCCGGCGAGCGGCAGAAGCTGCTCGCCGACGTGACCGGGCAGGTTGAGGAATTGAGTGCCCTCGTCGGCGACCTCGTCGAGATCGACCGGGAACGTCCGGCCGAGGTCGAGGACGTCCGTCTCGACGAGGTCGTCGAGCACGCGGTCGCCAGGGCGAAGGTGCGGGCGCCCAAGGTGCTATTCCGCACGCAACTGGAGGAGTCTCTCGTCCGCGGCGCGCCGGCCCAGCTCGAGCGGGCCGTGTCCAACCTGCTCGACAACGGCGCCAAGTGGAGCAGCTCCGTCGACGTGGACGTGTCGGGGACCGAGGTGACCGTGCGCGACCACGGTCCGGGGATCTCGGAGGAGGACCTCCCCCACGTCTTCGACCGGTTCTACCGAGCGACCGACGCCCGCAACCTGCCGGGCTCGGGGCTGGGGCTGGCGATCGTCCGGCACGTGGCGCAGACGCACGGCGGCGAGGCGACCGCCGAGAATGCGCCTGACGGCGGGGCCGTCTTCCGCTTCAGGCTGCCGGCACCGACGTAGCCGGTCGCGGCTAGTGTCCGTGGCCGTGGACGGCACGGTGACCATGGACAAGATCGTCTCGCTCTGCCGGCGGCGCGGCTTCGTGTTCCCGTCGTCGGAGATCTACGGTGGCCTCGGCTCGACCTATGACTACGGCCACTACGGCGTTCTCGTCAAGAACAACATCCGCGCCCGCTGGCTCGAGGCGATGGTGCAGGAGCGCGACGACATCGTGTTGATCGACTCCGCAGTGATCCTCCATCCGCGGGTCTGGGAGGCATCCGGCCACGTCGAGGGCTTCACCGACCCCCTCGTCGACTGCCGCACGTGCAAGCTTCGCTTCCGCGCCGACAAGCTCGAGGACTCGCAGTGCGGCAGGAAGCCGTCCAAGCGACCAGGGGAGTTCGCCGAGTGCGACCTGACGGAGCCGCGTCAGTTCAACCTGATGTTCGAGACGACTGTCGGGCCGGTGGCCGAGGCAGGCGCCCGGGCGTTTCTCCGCCCGGAGACGGCGCAGGGCATCTTCATCAATTTCAAGAACGTGCTCCAGCTGGCACGGCGGCGGCCGCCGTTCGGGATCGCGCAGGTCGGCAAGTCGTTCCGCAACGAGATCACCCCCGGGAACTTCCTCTTCCGCGTCCGCGAGTTCGAGCAGATGGAGATGGAGTACTTCGTGCCGCCGGCGGATGCCGAGCAGTGGTACCGCTACTGGATCGACGCCCGGTTCGAGTGGTACGTCAAGTACGGACTGCGGCGGGCGCGGCTGCGCGTGCGGGAGCACGGGCCGGAGGAGCGCTCGCACTACTCGCAAGGCACGAGCGACATCGAGTACGACTACCCGATCGGCTGGTCGGAGCTCGAGGGTGTCGCCAACCGGGGTGACTACGACCTCACGCGCCACACGGAGTTCTCCAGCACCGAACTCGAGTACGTGGGCCCGGAGGGCGCCGAGCGGTACGTCCCCTACGTAATCGAGCCCGCGGTCTCGATCGAGCGGATCTTCGTGGCGATGCTCGTCGACGCCTACGACGAGGAGGAGGTGGCCGGGCGGGAGCGCACGGTGCTCCGGCTGCACCCGGCGGTCGCGCCGGTGAAGGCGGCCGTCCTGCCGCTGATCGCCCGGGACTCGGCGATGGTCGAGAAGGCGCGCGGGCTGTACGAGGAGCTGCGCGCCGCTCAAGTGGTCGAGTACGACGAGGGCGGCGCGATCGGCCGCCGCTACCGCCGCCAGGACGAGATCGGAACCCCGTTCGCCTTCACGGTCGACGAGCAGACGCTCGCGGACGAAACGGTGACCATCCGGGACCGTGACTCGCTCGCGCAGGAGCGGCTCGCGATCGGCCAGGTCGCGGCGCGGCTCGCGGACGAGCTGCGCAAGCCGTGGGCGACGCCCAAGAGCGACTAGGGCTAGTCGGAACGGCCGAGGAAGTAGTCCAGCGGCGCGCCGAGGACGACCTCGAGGACGTGGCCGATGATGAAGCCGGCCACGCCGCGCTGCTCGGTGTCCTGGAACGCCTGGTCGAAGCCGGACTTGAGCGCGTCCTCGATCGTCTTGCGATCCCAGCGCACGCGCTTCGTTCCGGCGGCGGGGACGAACGAGAGCACGAGCTCCTCGCGCGTGGTGTGCAGCTTGCAGGCGGCGCCGTTCAGGCCGCTGAGTGCGAACCGCTGCACCTCGCCGTCGATGCCGCCGCCCTCGAACGCCGGCTTCGACGTGCAGGGATCGGCGAGTTTCGGCTTTCCGAAGTGGATCGCTCCGAGCGCGAGCTCGACGACTAGGAGCGTCAGCGCCAGGCCGAGCAGGACGGCGAGGCGTCTCACGCCGGCCTCCGTCGCAACCGGAGCGCCGGAATCAGCGCGAGCAGGGCAAACAGTGCCGCGAGCGCGAACGCCGACCTGAATCCCCGGGTCAGCGCGGACTCCAGCGTGGTGATGAGCGAGTCACGCGCGTGGCGGACGTCATCGTTCGTCCGGGCGCCCGCGTCATCGAACGGCTTGTGTAGGTCGGGCACCTCACCCTTCTGCGCCGACTGCAGGGCGTCGCGCAGGGACAGGGCGATCGGCACCTTCTTCCGCAGCGGCACGTTCGCATCGAGGATCGCCTTCGTTCCTCCGAGCAGCGCCCGCTGACCGGCATCGTCCAGCGAGCTGGTCAGGAGCGGCGCCACGAGCGCCAGCGCGAGCACGAGACCGGCGTGCCGGGCCGACACAGTGATCGCCCCGCTCCGGACGAGGCCCGTGTCCTGGTGGAGCGCGACCCTGGTCAGCACCGGCACTGCGAGCCCGATCCCGAGCCCGCAGAAGGCGAGCGCCACGGCGACCAGCAGGTTCGAGACGCGCGGCAACAGCGCGAGCGCCAGCAGGCCTGCGGCGAGCAGTAACACCCCGCCGGCGACGGTCTGCCACGGTCGCAGGCCCTTCCCGACGGGCCGTGCCGCGATGGTCGCAGCCGGGAGGGCGCTGACCACGACGGCGCCGACGATCGGTTCGAGCCCCCAGACGGTGATCACGAGCAGCACCGCAAGGAAGAGCGCGCCGACCAGCGCAGCGAAGACGAGCCCGAGGGCGGTGTCCGCTGCCAGGGCGCCGTGGCCTCGCCGCCGATGCTCCTCGCTCTGGAGCGCAACCGCACCGGCCGTGGTGGCGAGCAGGGCGACGCCCGCGACCGGCGCCTGGACGACGAAGATCGCCCGCCAGTCGAAGAGCTGGGTGAGGACGCCGCCGAGCACCGGCCCGAGCGCGGCCCCGAGCACGGCGACGTTCGTCCACAACGAGATGCCCCGCTCGCGTGAGCCGACCAGGCCGCCCAGGAGCGAGATCGAGGTCGCCAGCAGAAACGCGCCGCCCAGCCCCTGGACGCAGCGGAAGACGATGAGAGCTGGAAGCGACCAGGAGGCCGCGCAGCCGATCGACGCCACCGTGAACAGCGCCAGCCCGACCTGCGCCCATCGCCGCGGGTCGAGGCGCCGCGAGAGGGCGGCGATCGCCGCGGCGGCAACGGCGACCACGAGGTTGTACGAGGTGATCACCCACGACACGCCGACGATCGAGGTGTTGAACGCGCCGTAGAGATCGGGCAGTGCCAGCACCACGATCGAGGAGTCGGCGAACGCCACCGCCACGGACGCCGCTACCGCGATCGTCAGCAGCCTGCGCCGGTCCTTCAGGTCAGGCAGCAGGAGGGCGCTCCATCAGGCGCTCGCCCGGCGGCCCGAATCCGAACCGCCGGTACAGCTGATGGGCGTCGCGCGTGTGCAGCAGCCAGCGCCGCGCCGCGTACGGCCCGTTGTCGATCATCTCGCGCACGAGCTCGACTCCGAGCCCGCGGCCACGGTACTCCGGCAGCACGTACACGTCGGCCAGGTACACGAGCGATGCGTCGTCCGACACCGCCCGGCAGAAGCCCACCTGGCGGCCGTCGGCGTACAGACCCACGACACGCTGCGCCGAGCGCACCAGCCGCTCGACCGTTTCGCGCGGGCGGTCCTCGGCCCAGTACGAGCGGGTCAGGTAGGCGTGGACCGCGTCGAGGTCGATCCGGTCCGGATCGTCGTCGAGCTCGTAGCCGTCCCCGAGCTCGCGGATCATCCCGCGCGCAGCGTCCGCAGCCGGAAGCCGCCGTGCTCCTCGTACGACGACGTGATCACCGCGAGCACCTCGCGGGCTCCGCGCTCGGTCAGCCCCGCGACGCACGCGTCGGCGAGCGGGCTACGTAGCAGCGCCTCCATCCCGGCGAGGCCGTCGGAGGAGAGCGCGAGCGCGCCCGGGCTGCACGCCGAGCAGACCGTCCCGCCCGCCCGCGCCGAGTAGCCGGCGAGCGGCCCCTCGGAGCCGCACTCGGCACAGCTGCCCACGTGCGGCAGATACCCGGACAGCCAGAGCAGCTTGAGCTGGAACGAGAGCCCGAGCGGATCGAGATCCGCGCGAAGCCCGGCAGGAGCGTCGTCGAGCAGGTCGAGGTACCGGGTGAGCGCGCCGAACGCCCGCTCGTTCGCCTCCTGCTCGGTGAACAGGCGCAGCATCGCCTCGGCGCCGATCAGTCCGACGGCCAGCCGGTAGGGGTTGTCGCGAACGGCGCTGTGCGGACGGATCAGCTCGACTCCGGTGATGGTGTGGAGCTCGCCGCGCCCCTGGTGGAGCAGCAGCTCGACGTGCCCGAGCGGCTCCAGCCGGCCGCCCACCCGTGAGCTCGTCTTCCGGATCCCCTTGGCGATCGCGCCGACGCGCCCGTGGTCGACGGTGTAGAGGTGGAGGATGCGATCCGCCTCGCCGTACCGGATCGAGCGGAGCACGACCGCCTCCGTCTTGTAGCTCCGCCCCACGCTTCGAGTCTAGTCCCGCCGCCTGCTCACACCTGGCAGACTGCCCGCCTATTGCGTCGGTGTCGGGCTTTGCCCGGTACCGGCTGCGGACTGACATGTTGGGCAGTACCAGGTACCGCGGCCGCCGGCGCGGGTCTTCTCGATCGGCGTGCCGCAGCGGTCGCAGGGCTCGCCCGTGCGGCCGTAGACACGGAAGTCATGCTGCATCCGCCCGCCGGCGTAGGTGCCGTCGCCGAGGTCTGCCCCCTGGCGGCGGATGCCGAGGCCCAACGCCCTCCGGATGCCCTGCCGGAGGTGCGCCACCTCCTCGGCCGAGAGCTCGCCGGCGGGCCGCAGCGGATGGATGCGCGCGTGCCAGAGCGACTCGTCCGCGTAGATGTTCCCGAGGCCCGCGACGGTGCGCTGGTCGAGGACGGCGGCCTTGACGGGCGCCTTGCGCCCGGCCAGGCGACCCGCGAGGTGGGCCGCCGTGAACCGGCGCCCGAGCGGCTCGGGGCCGAGACGGATGCGCAGGTGCTCCTCCGCCTCCTCCGGGTCGAGGAGCAGCCACGTGCCGAAGCGGCGGACGTCGCGGTACGCGATCCGCGTCCCGTCGTCGAGCTGGAGCACGGCCCGCTCGTGGCTCGCGGGCTCGTACCGGAACCCGCCGGTCATCCGCAGGTGGACGAGCAGCACCTGTCCGCCGGCGAGGCGGACGACGAGGTACTTGCCCCGCCGATCGACAGCGTCGACGCGCTCGCCCGCCAGCCGCGCCGCAATCCACGCCGGCTCGTCGGGCCGCGTCAGCCGCGGATCGTCGATCGTGGCGGCCACGATCCGCCGCCCCTCGAGCCGCGTTGCCAGTCGGCCGCGCTCGGTCTCGACCTCGGGGAGCTCCGGCATCAGTGCTAGCCGATCGTGTCGAGCACGATTCGCCGCTCTGCCGGCGGATCGTCGCCGAGCTCGTACGCCGCCAGCACCTCGGCCGCGACCTCCTCCGCGGAGGCGTCGTCCGCGGCGTGGACCTCCGCGAGCACCTCGCCGGGCACCACCTCGTCGCCCCGCTTCTTCCGGCAGACGACGCCCACGGCGTAGTCGATCGGATCCTCCTTCGTTCGCCGGCCGGCGCCCAGGTGGAGGGCGGCGTGGCCGACGGCGATGGCTCCGAGCCCGCGGACGACGCCGTTGCCGGCAGCGGTCACCTCGCGGACGACCGGAGCCTGCGGGAGCGATTCGAGATCGGGATCGCCGCCCTGGGCGTCGATCCACCGCTCGTAGGCCGCCAGCGCCGAACCGTCGGCAACGGCTTCCTCGGCCACCCGCCGGGCCGTGATCTCGTCGAGCCCGAGGTCCGAGAGGGAGAGCAGGTGCGCGACCGATGCGAGGACGAGCTCCGAGAAGTCGGGCGGCCCCTGGCCCGTGATCGTCGCGACCGCCTCGCGGATCTCGAGCGCGTTGCCGACCGCCTGCCCGAGCGGCTGGTCCATGTCCGTCAGCATGCAGACGACCTTGCGGTCCGCGCGGTCGCCGAGCTCGATCATCGCCTCGGCAAGCACCCGGGCGTCCTCGATCGTCTTCATGAACGCGCCGTCGCCGACCTTGACGTCGAGCACGATCGCGTCGGCGCCGCCCGCAAGCTTCTTGGACATGATGCTGGCCGCGATCAGCGAGACGTTGTCGACGGTCGCGGTCACGTCGCGCAGCGCGTAGAGCTGCTTGTCGGCCGGCACGAGATTGGCGGTCTGGCCGATGATCGCCATGCCGACCGTGCGCACCTGCTCGACGAACTCGTCCGTCGTCAGCTCGACCCGGTAGCCCGGGACCGCCTCGAGCTTGTCGATCGTGCCGCCGGTGTGGCCGAGCCCGCGGCCGCTCATCTTCCCGAACGGCACGCCGCAGGCGGCAACGATCGGCCCGACCGCGATCGAGGTCTTGTCGCCGACGCCGCCGGTCGAGTGCTTGTCGACGCAGCGGCGCCCGATCGCGGCGCCGAGCTCGATCGTCTCCCCGCTGGCGATCATCGCGTCGGTCAGCGCGAACGTCTCCGCTCCCGACATCCCCTTGAAGTACACGGCCATGAGGAACGCGGACATCTGGTACTCGGGGATCTCCCCGCGCGTGTAGCCGAGCACGAGCTCCCGGATCTCCTTCGCCGAGAGCTCGCCGCCGTCGCGCTTGCGCTCGATCAGCTCGGCGGGGCGGATCACGGCTCGCAGACGAAGACGGCCGCGTGCCGCGAGCAGACCAGCGGTCCCTCGAAATCGGGGAGCTCGTCAGCCGAGGCCGCCGCGAGCGTCGAGGCGTACCGATGGGCTGCTTCACGGTCGGCGAAGGTCACCGTGCCCCGCACGTCGCGGCGCTCGACGATGGTGAAGTGGCGCAGCAGCGCTCCCTCGGCGTTCTCGGCGTTGAAGGTCGAGTTCGGCTTCCCGCCGAGCAGGTCCCACAACTCGGGCAGCGTGTCTCGGCTGTTGGTGGTGGCGACGAGGCGCCCCTGTGGCCGAAGGACCCGGCTCAGCTCGAGCAGCGCGCGATTCAGATCCTGCACGTGGTAGAGCATCCAGGCCGCGACCGCGCAGTCGAAGATCCCGTCGCGAAACGGCAGGTTCTGGACGTCGCCGACCACCGCCTCCACTCCGCGTGCCTGCGTCAGCGCAACCATCCGCTCGGACTGGTCGATGCCGATCACCCGGGCATCCAACTCTCGTGCCATCCGCTCAGCGAGCTCGCCTCGGCCGGGCCCGACCTCCAGGATCAGGCTCGGCTCGACCTCGGCGACCGCGTCGAACGCGACTTGGCGCGCGTCGGGGCCGGTGGATGCTGCCTGCGCGGCGATCCGAACGGAGAGATTCGACTCGTCCGCGTACTCGTGCGCGACGAGCGCGGGGTCGTTCAGCGCGCTCATCGATGAGCCCCTCCGGTGGTTCCGGCGGTTCGTGCAGTGACAGGCTCAAGCCTGTCACTGCAGGTGGCGCGCCGCCGAGGGCGAGCGACAGTCATGGCTCGACGATGGCTTGTCCCGGCAGCCGGCGTCCCGGCGACTTGCCGCCCAGCCAGCCGTTGACTGTCGCACCCACATCGGCGAACTCCCCGTCGTGGCGCGCACCGTTCGCATTGCGACCGGCGACGTACGCGAGCAGCAGCGCGTGCTCGCGCGAGTGGTCGGTGGACGGCGTGGTCGGGTCGCAGCCGTGGTCGGAGGTGACGATCAGCAGGTCGCCGGGCCGCAGGGCATCGAGCAGGTCGGGCAGCCGGCGGTCGAAGTCCTGGAGGCAGCGGTGGAAGTTGATCGGGTCGTTCCGATGTCCCCAGAGCATGTCCGTCTCGACGAGGTTGACGAACACGAAGCCCTCGTCGAGCGTCTGGAGCAGCTCCTCGGTCTTCGTGATCCCTTCCACGTTCGACTTCGTCGGATGGCTCTCGTCGATGTCCTCGCCGGCGAAGATGTCGCCGATCTTCCCGACGCCGTGGACGCTCATGCCCGCCTCGCGGAGTAGCGTCAGGTAGTTCGGCTTGCGCGGCTCGAGCGAGAAGTCGTGCCGGTTCGGCGTGCGCTCGTAGTTCCCCGGCTCGCCGACGAACGGGCGGGCGATGACGCGCCCGACCGCGTGCTTGCCGGTGAGGATCTCACGAGCGGCGCGGCAGGCCTCGTAGAGCTCCTCGAGCGGGATCGTCTCCTCGTGGGCTGCGATCTGGAAGACCGAGTCGGCCGACGTGTACACGATCCACTTGCCGGTCTCCCGGTGCTCCTCGCCGAGCTCCTGGATGATCTCGGTGCCGCTCGCCGGCTTGTTGCCGAGCACGCCGCGGGCGGTGCGGTGCATGAACGGGTCGATCACGTCGTGCGGGAACCCGTGCGGGTAGGTCGGCAGCGCCTGCGGCGTGACGATCCCCATCAGCTCCCAGTGGCCGAGAGTCGTGTCCTTGCCCTTCGAGCGTTCGATCAGGCGGCCGGCGACCGCGGGCGCCCCGGCCTGGGGCGGGCAACCCTCGAGCTCCTCGACGTTCCCGAGGCCCAGCGCCTCCAGATTGGGCAGGTCGAGGCCGCCGACGGCCCGGGCGACGTTCCCGAGCGTGTCCGACCCCTCGTCTCCGAACTCGGCCGCATCCGGAAGCGCTCCCGCGCCCACGGCATCGAGCACGATCACGCACGCGCGCGGCAGTGGGCCTCCCGATGAGACTGGTGGATGCCTGGGACGCGAGCACCAAGCCAGGCGAGGACGCGGGCAGAGCTCGGGCTGACCAGCCCGGGCGCGACTGAGGACGACGCATGGCGCCGTGTGATCGCGGTCCAGGCGCCGCCAAGTCTCGCCGGGATGTCCACGAGGCTATTCTAGGGAGCGAGTGGGCACGGTCCTCGACTTCATCGGCCTGGCGCTGTACGTGGCCCTCGTGATCGGCCTGGCCGCCGGCGTGACCTGGCTGGTCGTGCGCATCTCGCCGACCAAGGACAAGACCGCCACGAAGTCCAGCTAGACGAGGACTTCGAACAACGGCGTGTACTTCAGGCCGTGAGCCTCGGCGACCGCCTCGTACGTGACCCTGCCCTCGAGCACGTTCACGCCCGGCGCGAGGCCCGGATCGAGAGCGACCGCCTCCGTGAGCCCGTGGCCCGCGATCGCCTCCACGTACGGAAGCGTGGCGTTCGTCAGCGCCTTCGTCGACGTGATCGGAACCGCGCCGGGCATGTTGGCGACGCAGTAGTGGGTGACGCCGTCGACGACGTAAACGGGGTCGGTGTGGGTGGTCGGACGTGAGGTCTCGGCACAGCCTCCCTGGTCGATGGCCACGTCGCAGAACACCGCACCCTGCTTCATCTCGCCCAGCATCGGCCGGGTGATCAGCTTCGGCGCCTTCGCGCCGGGAATCAGCACCGCGCCGATCACCACGTCGGCGTCGCGGATCGACTCCTCGATCTGCAGGGTGGACGACATCACGAGGCTGACCCGGCCGGAGAGGATCTCGTCGAGATGCCGCATCCGGTCGAGCGAGCGCTCGAGGATGGTCACGTTGGCGCCGAGGCCGATGGCGATCACCGCGGCGTTGTAGCCGACGATGCCGCCGCCGATCACCAGTACGCGGCCGGGGGCGACACCGGCCACCCCGCCCAGCAGGAGTCCGCGACCGCCGAGTGGCTTCTCCAGGAAGTAGGCGCCCGCCTGGGCTGCGAGGCGGCCCGCGATCTCGCTCATCGGCGCGAGCAGCGGCAACGCGCCGCTCGCGGTCTCGACCGTCTCGTACGCGACGCAGGTGGCGCCGCTCGAGACGAGCGCCTCGGTCAGCTCCTTGCTCGCGGCGAGGTGGAGGTAGGTGAAGAGGATCTGGCCCGCCCACAGCCGCGGATACTCCTCGGGGAGCGGCTCCTTCACCTTGAGCAGGAGCTCGGCGGTGGCCCAGACCTCGTCGACGGCGGCCGGCCTGGCGCCGACCGCCTCGTACTGCCGGTCGGCGAACGCGCTCCCCTCCCCCGCGCTCACCTCGACGAGCACTTCGTGCCCGCGCTGCACCAGCTCCCGGGCTCCGGCCGGGGTGAGCGCTACGCGGTACTCGTCCGGCTTGATCTCCTTGACGACGCCGATCTTCACGGGCGCGCGGACTCTACCGCGTCGCGTGCCCGGGCCTACTCGAGATGGGCGCGCGCGGAGAAAAGCGTGAAGCTCGGGGGCGGCTCGGGCGAGTCGATCGCGGTCGGGAAGATCACGCCGATCGAGACGCCGAGGCTGTTGGCGAGCGCGTGACTGCCGTGCCAGTTGAGCTGGGCCGAACCGACCTGGAGACCGGACGGGTGTTGGTCGGGGAAGTCCCAGTAGAAGAAGCGCGAGCCCCCGTCCCAGAGGTGGAGGTTGCGGACCTCCCCCGCGGGCGGTACCTCGTAGTGCACCTCCAGGCGCACGAGCCGACCAAGGTCGGAGAACGGCGTGGTGCCGCCGACTGCGATCGGGGCGGGGATGTCGATCGGGACGGGAATCGGCAGGTGCACCCAGGCGTGCTGGTTCTCAGCGACGACCACGGCGCCCCAGCCGCGATACTCGATCGTGTTCGGCGGGCTCGTGTTCTCGAACTCGACCTGGGCGGCGGTGCCGTGGACGAGGATGTCGCGTTCGCTCCGCGGCAACGCCGTCCCGATCACGCTGGGGTCGACCACGCGCGGCGAGCGTAGCAACGCGGTCGAACGCGGGCGTCAGTCGGACGGGGTTCCGGCTGGGCCGATCAGTCCCCGTGCGAGCCGTCCCGCCGCGAACGCCGCCGCGAAGAACGCGGGGTCGTCGTCCGGGCCGCGGCCCATGTGCGAGAGCGGCAGGCCGGCGCCGGCCTCCTCCCAGCCCTGGCCGTCCTCGCCCACCTCGACGTCGCCGAGAACCAGGTCGAGTACCGCCTGCGTATGGTGGGAGAGGCCGCGGTGCCGCTCGCGTGCATCCGCTTCGGAAACCCGGGCGGCGAGGACCGGCCGGCCGCCGAGGGCGAGCGCAGCGTTCGCAGCGGTCGCGGCCGCGGTCCCGCCGTGACCGAGCCGCGTGCCGGTCCCGACGATGCCGGGCCCGATCGCGCACACGGCGACCTCGGCGCCCGACGCCTTCGCCCATGCCAGCGCGGACCAGACCGATACGCATTCGGCATCGCCCCCGAAACAGGCGCCGACCGTCGCGACCGCCTCCACGAGCCTGCGCGCCCGCAGCTCTCGGACGGTGTCCGACAGCGCGACCGGCAGTCCCCCGCCCTCGAGTTGTACGTAGACGACCCTGAGGCCGGCGAGCGCCGCACACACCGGCGCGACCTGGCTGTGGAGCGAGCAGCACACGACGGGCATGCCGTCGAGCGAGTCGGTGAGCTCCGCGGTCTCCTCGGCATGCCGGGCTGCTGCCTGGCCCGGCGTGTAGGGCAGCTTCATTACGTGCGCGCCCGGCTCGGCGGCGAGCTCGAGGCCGCGGGTCAGGTTCACGTAGAGGACGTCGAAGCCTCCGGAGCCGAGCCCGAGGTCACGCGCCTGCGTGTTCACCACCACCTCGTCGCCGAGCGCGACCGGCCCCGTCAGCCCCGGGTACGCCACACAGGGCGTCCCGTCCACCTCGATCCGTGCCAGGCCGTCGTGGCGCTCCAGCACCCCGGTGACCGTGCCGCGGCGGAGGCTAAGCGCCACGCGCCTCTGCCAACAGGGCGAGCGTGACGTCGACCATGCCCTCGAGGTCGGCGACGGCGATGTGCTCCTGCGGGGTGTGGATCTCGGCCATCCCGTTCGCGAGGTTCAGGCACGCGAGGCCTCGCGTGTTGAAGATGTTGGCGTCTGCTCCGCCCCCCGACATCGCGTAGGTGGGCTCGTGCCCGGTCCGGCGGAGGGCGGCCTCGGCGAGCCGCACCGGCTCGTCTGTCTTCGCGAAGCGATAGCCGTGGAAGCCGCGAGTCACCTCGGCCTCGGCCTCGCATCCGGCCAGGGAGGCGGCGAACGAGCAGGCGTCGAGCATCTCCTGGACGACGTCCGCGAGCTTCCCCTCGTCGTGAGACCGCGCCTCGCAGTCCAGGACGCAGCGGTCGGGGACGATATTGCGCGCGACGCCGCCCTGGATGACGCCGACGTTGGCCGAGGTCTCCTCGTCGAGACGCCCGAGCCGCATGTCGGCGATCGCGCGGCCGGCTGCCGCGATCGCAGAGCGCCCCTCCTCCGGCGCCATTCCCGCGTGCGCGGACTGGCCGACGAGGGTGATCCGCATGATCATCGAATGGGGCGCGCCGAGGATCACCTCCCCGATCGGCCCGGCCTGGTCGTAGACGTACCCGACGCGGGCGGCGAGGCGGTTGCAGTCGAACGCCTGCGCGCCGCGCAGGCCGACCTCCTCCTTCGGCGTGAACACGAGCTCGAGGCCCGCGTGCGGGATCTGCTCCTCGACCACCCTCCGGACGGTCTCGACCATCGCCACGACCGCCGACTTGTTGTCCGCGCCGAGGATCGTGCCGCCGGTGTTCCGGACGACGCCGTCCTCGACGACCGGCTCGATCGGGCCGGTCGGCGGTACCGTGTCCATGTGCGAGCAGAGGAAGAGCGGCGTCCCTGCCGCCGTCGGTTCCAGCCGCATGTACAGGTTGCCGGCATTCGAGCCGATCTCCGCGCCGGCGCCGTCCTCGTCGACCTCCAGTCCGAGGCCGCGCAGCTCGGCGGTGACGCGGTCGGCGACCGTCCGCTCCTCGCCCGGAGGCGTCGGCAAGGCCGCGAGGTCGAGGAAGAGGTCGAGCACGCCCATCGCGGGCGATGCTAGATCAGCTTCTCGCGGCGGTGACGCCCTGTCTGGCGCGGGCGCGGTCGTGCGCGGCGCCGACGAACTCGCGGAAGAGCGGCGCGGGCCTGGTCGGCCGCGACTTGAACTCCGGGTGGAACTGACTGGCGACGAACCAGGGATGGTCGGGCAGCTCGACGATCTCCACCAGTCGGCCCTCCTGGAAGGTGCCGGAGATGACGAGACCGGCGTCGACGATCTGCTGGCGGTAGTGGTTGTTCACCTCGTAGCGGTGGCGGTGGCGCTCGTGGACGACCGGCTCGCCGTAGGTCTCGTGTGTGCGCGTCCCCTCGGCGATCTCGACCGCCTGCGCGCCGAGGCGCATCGTCCCCCCCAGGTCCTCGACCTCCTTCTGCTCGGGGAGCAGGTCGATCACGGGGAACGGCGTCTCGGGGTCCATCTCGGTCGAGTTGGCGCCGTCGAGGCCGGCCACGTGGCGGGCGAACTCGGAGACGGCGACGTGCATGCCCAGGCAGATGCCGAGGTACGGGATCGAGTGCTCCCGGGCGACACGGCAGGCGAGGATCTTGCCCTCCCAGCCGCGCGAGCCGAAGCCGCCGGGCACCAGCACGCCGTCCACGCTCTCCAGCTCGCGCTGCGCCTCTTCCAGCGACATCCCCTCGGCGTCGACCCAGCGCACCCTGACGTGGCAGCCGTGGTGGATCCCCGCGTGCTTGAGCGCCTCGTGCACGGAGAGGTAGGCGTCGTGCAGCTTCACGTACTTGCCGACGAGGCCGATCGTCACCTCGACCTCGCGCTGCCGGATCCGCTCGGTCAGGTCGAGCCACTCGCCGAGATCGGCGTGCCCCTCGGGCAGGCCGAGCTTGCGGCAGACGAGGTCGTCGAGGCCCTGCTCCTGGAGCGCGGCGGGCACGAGGTACACGTCCGAGACGTCCTCGTTGGCGATCACGTCCTCCGGCTCGACGTCGGCGAAGAGCGCGATCTTCTCGCGCACGTCGGGAGAGATCACCTCGCGCGACCGGCAGACGACGACGTCCGGATGGATACCGATGCGCCGGAGCTCGTTCACGGAGTGCTGGGTCGGCTTCGTCTTCAGCTCGCCGGCCGAGTCGACGTATGGGACGAGCGTGACGTGGACGTAGAGGACGTTCTCTGCGCCTGCCTCGCGCCGGAACTGACGGATCGCCTCGAGGAACGGCAGCGACTCGATGTCGCCGACGGTCCCGCCGATCTCGCTGATCACGACGTCGGCGTCCGACTGCTCGGCCGAGCGGCGGATCCGGTCCTTGATCTCGTCGGTGATGTGCGGGATCACCTGGACGGTCTTGCCCAGGTAGTCACCCTTGCGCTCGCGGCGGAGCACGCGGTCCCAGATGCCACCCTGGGTGTGGTTCGCGCTCCGGGCGAGGTTCTGGTCGAGGAAGCGCTCGTAGTGGCCGATGTCGAGATCGGTCTCGGCGCCGTCCTCGGTGACGAAGACCTCGCCGTGCTGGAAGGGGCTCATCGTGCCGGGGTCGACGTTGAGGTAGGGGTCGAACTTCTGGACGTCGACCTTCAGGCCCCGCGCCTTCAGCAGCCGACCCAGCGACGCAGCGGTGATGCCCTTGCCCAGGGACGAGACGACGCCGCCGGTGACGAAGACGTACTTGGTCTGGCTCACGCCTGCCGCCCCACGGCATCGAGGTCGCGGAGCACCGGCGTCCGTTCGACGATCCTGCCGACCGAGGTGAACTCGCCGAGGAGGTTGAGGGTCGCCAGCGTTCCGATCGCCAGCCACTGCCCTCGCCCCGCGAATCGCTTCACGGAACTCAAGCCTAGCAGGGCGCCCAGCGCGTTCGACCCAGAGTCCCCGAGCATCGCCATCTCGCGAAGATCGTAGGGTGCGAGGATGACGGCGGGCAGAAGCGGTGCCCGGAGAGGCAACGCCGCCAGCGCGTAGGCCTTCAGGGCGCGACCCGGCTTGGTGTCGAGCTGGTTGAGTGCGTTCGCGGCGAGGCCGACCAACAGGGCGCCGCGCGCGCTACTGGTCGCGAGCAGGCCGACGAGCGGAATGGCGACGAGCTTGAGGACACCGGTCGTGCCGCCGGCGCTCAGGTGCTCTGCCACGCCGCGCTCGGGTCCGGCGCAGAGATCGTCCACCAGGCCGATCGCGGCGACCGGCGCCACGCGCGGCTCGAGCGCGCCGACGACCCAACCGACGAGCGGGAGGCGCAGGCCGCGGTGGTTGGTCGCGAGCGGGCCGAAGCCGAGCACGACGTCACGCAGCTGGCGCACGCGATGGGTGAACCCGCGGAGGTCACGCCCGGTCGCACGGTGACGCAGCGGGAGCTCGACCTCCCCGACGCTCAGACCTGCCGCCAGGGCGTCGTACGTCATCCGCGCCTCGCACCCGAACCCGGCGGCGACGGGGAAGCAGGCGCGGCGGGCGCGGCGGGACAGCCTCCGCTGGCCGGACAGCGGCTCCTGCAGCTCTCGCCCGGTCCCCAGCCGGATCAGAACGGCCGCGGTGCGCTTGACGATGCCGAAGCCGCCTCCCTGCTGCTCTGCGAACGCGGCAACGGCGAGGTCGGACTCGTGCTCGAGCAGTGGACGGAGGTCGCCGCTCAGATCGGCGTCGCAGAGCAGCAGCGGGCCACTCGGCGCGGCAAGCTCGGCCAGCGCCAGCGCCTGACCCTTGCCGCGTCGGGGCAGTCGTAGGACCTGCGCGCCGGCCGCGTCCGCCTCGTCCGCGGTTCGGTCGCGTGAACCGTCGTCGGCGACGATCACGTCGGCACCGGGAAACTGCTCGCGGAGGGCTCGGATCGTCGATCCGATGCGGCCCTCCTCGTCGCGGGCGGCGATCAGGATCGACAGGCGCTCAGCCACCCGACGGCACCGAGGGCGCGATGTCGGGCAAGACGCCGTCGCGTGCGGTCTTCTTCACGCCGTACTGCCCCGGCACGGCCCCGCCGAGCAGCAGGGCGAGGGCGAGCCGGCCCGACTCGGAATCCAGGTCGTCCACGCTCGCGAGGTCGTTCTTGGCGAAGGCCTCGACCGCGGACGTGCCGGGCCGCGTCACTTCGACACCGACGGCAGGCACGTCCGTCGAGGCGAGCCCCTCGTAGAAGCCCGCGAGAAAGCGCGCAGTCGCGCCCGTCTGCGGGCGGACGCTGCGGGCGACGACGATCCCGTCGAGCGACACGGCGTCGTTACCGGCGCGCTCCTCGACCAGGTCGGCGGACAGCGCCTGCCAGAGCGGGCTGCCGGCTTTCGACGCGAATTCGCCGCCGAGCCGGCGGCCCAGCTCGCCGATCTTCCGCGGGGTGGCGAGCGCCGCAAGGGCCGGGCGCCCTTTGAGGGCCCGGCGCAGGGCGGGCACATCGATGGGAAGCTTGAGCGCGCGCACCCGCAGCGGAGGCACGGTGCCGCCGTCGCTCAGGGTCTGCTCGACCAGCGACCGGACGCGCCGGTCGACAGGGCCGGCGAACACGAGCCCGACGCTCGTCCCTGCGAGCCGCCCGCGCATCAGCGTCGGATACGCGTCCTCGACGAACGCCTGCGCGGCGCGCTGCGACCGCGTCAGGTCGGCGCTGCGCTTCGTTGCCGAGTCGAGGCGGCTCTTCAGATCGGCGATCTGCTCGTTGAGCAGCCGCCGTTCGCTGTTCTGGACGAAGCCCTTCCCCGAGATGCCCACGCCGACGACGATCCCGATGATCAGGGCGAGGAAGACGGCCGCCAGCGAGGCGACGTGGTAACGGAGATCGAACATGCGTCAGAATGCCCGCCTTTCGCGCGCCGGCGGGCTTTGCCCGGCGGCGCTGCGGGTTAGGTGGTCGCCGCAGTCTGGCACAGCGCGTAGAGGCGACCGGTCGCCCTTCGCGCCAACGTCCGGCGGAAGGCGATCAGCCAGGGCCCCTCGACCGTGATCGTCACGCGGGTGCGTTCGGCGGCGGTCGCCTCCAGCTCCACGCGCACGTCGAGCTTCTCGCCGGCGAGGTGGAAGGCGAAGAGCACGGGCCGTTCGGAGGCGGTCACGACCAGGGTTCCGATCGCCTCCGGCCGCCTGAGCAGCGTCGGCTCGTTACCGGCGGTCACCTGCCAGCGTGCGCCCGCGGCCGAGCCCCGGCGGTCCGGCTGGACGCCCGCGATCCCCGGCCACCAGTCGGCGAGATGGAACGGCTCGCCGAGGAAATCCCACACGTCCGGCCTGGCAGCGACCAGCTCTCGTGACGCGGTGACCTTCAACGCGCCCGCCACTGCCGCGGCCGTAACGATTTCGGCACGGTCCCGTGTCCCATCGGTGTGATCTTCCCGGTTACGATCGCCCCGGGGAGGAGGCTGGGAGCGCCTTGACAGCCTGGCTCGCGTTCCCCGAGTTGGACACGTCTCCTCTGGCGGTCGCGCCCCAGTGGAGGCCATTCGCCGCCGCGCCCGACATGCGCGGGCGCGGCCCACCGCCGCGTGTGGTCGAGCTGCGATGCGAGCTTCGCGAGCGACCGAGGAGGGGGCTCGCGGGGAACGTCGTTCCCCCGCGTCTTTCAGCCCAGGCCGAGCCAGTCGCGCACCCGCAGGACCATCAGCTGGATCAGGTGCTCGACCCCCGGCGAGGCGATCACGGCGACCACGATCGCGCCGAGGCCGGTCACGCCCAGCGCGACCAGCGGCCACAGGCCGACCCGGCGCGAGACCAGCCGGGAAACGCCCTTGGCGTCGACGAGGATCTCCCCCACCCGCAGCCGCGTCAGGAACGTCGACGACATCCCGGCGCGGTTCCGCTCCATGAACTCGATCAGGTTGAAGTGCGTGCCGACGGCGACGATCAGCTCAGCGCCCTTCTCGTAGGCCAGCATCAGCGCGACGTCCTCACTGATCCCCGTCGCCGGGACGATCTCGAACCGCACGCCGAGCGCCTGCGCTCGCGCCGCGCCGGGCGCATCGCCGTTGCCGCGGTACGCGTGCACGAGCAGCTCGGCGCCGCTCTTCAGCGCGGCGTCGGAGACCGAGTCCATGTCCCCGACGATCACGTTCGGCTTGTACCCGGCCTCGATCAGCGCGTCGGCGCCGCCGTCGACCCCCACCAGCACCGGTTTGAAGTCGCGGACGTACGGGCGCACGATCCGCAGGTCGCGCTTGTGGCCCGGGCCGCGGGCGACGATCAGCGCATGGCGGTCGCGGAAGCGGGTCCGGAGCGGCGGGAAGTCGATCCCCTCGACCAGCAGGCTGCCCTCCGCCCTCAGGTGCAGCAGCGTGTTCTCCGCGAACTCGGACAGCGACTCGGTGACCCGCCCGCGCTGCTCGGCCAGGGTGCGCTCGAGCTCACGTTCCTCGCGCGCCCGGCCCCGGGCCAGGCACGTCCCGTTCCGGAAGACGCTGGCGCCGCGCACCGTCAACCGCTCGCCCTCGGTGACCTCGTCGAACAGCTCCGAGCCCGGAACGTCGATCAGCGTCACGCCGCCGCGGACGAGCAGCAGCGGACCGACGTTCGGAAAGCGGCCGGAGAGCGACTCCGACACGTTGACGACGACGCGGACGCCCGTCTCGAGCAGCTCCTCGGCGGTGACCCGGTCGAGATCGGTGTGGTCGACGATCGCGACGTCGTCCTGGCCGAGCCGGTGAACGAGGCGCTTGGTCCGACGATCGAGTCGCGCAGGCCCGGTGAAGTCGACCAGGCTAGCCACGGTCCTCCTCCGCAACGGTGGCCAGGAACTCGCGCCCGCCGAGCATCCGCTCCAGCTCGTCTCTCCGCTCGTCCGGGCCGAGCTCCTCGATCCGCGTGTGCGTCGGGTCGCCGGGAACCTTCTCGACGCGGAAGTGCCGGTCGGCCCGGTTCGCAATCTGCGGCAGGTGGGTGATCGTGATCACCTGCGCGCGGCCGGCGAGTCGCGACAGCGTCTCCGCGACCCCGTGGGCGGTGGTCCCGCCGATGCCGGCGTCGATTTCGTCGAAGACCATCGTCTCGCCGCCGCCGACCGCGGCGATCGCGAGGGCGACGCGTGAGAGCTCGCCGCCCGACGCGGTCTCGGCCACCGGGCCGAACGGCAAACCCGCGTTCGGCCTGATCAGGAACACCGCCTCGTCGGCACCGCTCGCGCCCGGCTCCCGCTCGCTCAGCTCGACGGTGAACTCGCCGTCCCCCATCCCCATGCCCTGGAGCTCCCCGGCGATCGCTTCCGCCAACCGCCCCGCCGCTGCGGCTCGCGCCTCGTGCAGTTTCCCTGCGATCGTCCGCACACGGGCTTCGCCTCGTTCGACCGCCTGCTCGGCGGCTGCGACCGGATCCACGCCCTGGTCGAGCGCCGCGAGCTCGGTCCGCGCCTCCGCGGCGCGGGCGAGCAGCTCCTCCAGCGACCCGCACCGGAAACGCCGCCTCGCGTCGGCGATCCGCTCGAGCTGCGACTCGACCTCTTCCAGCCTGCCCGGGTCCGCCTCGAGCACCGCGAGGAAGGACCGGAGCGCGCTTGCCGCCTCGCGGAGCCGCAGCTCGGCGTCGCGCAGCTCGTCGGCCGCCTTCTGGAGCTCCGGGGCGAGCCGCTCGACGGGTGAGAGCGCCCGCTCGGCCACCGCCGTGAGCCCAGCCGCGCCCTCACCGTCCTCGGGGTCGATCGCCTCCGCGGCGGCCGCGGTTCCCTCGAGCAGCTCGGTCAGGTGCCGCAGCCGCTCGCGCTCCTCACGGAGCGCGTCCTCCAGGCCCGGCTCCAGCCCGTCCGTGTCCTCGACGAGCGCGCGCAGCTCCGCGAGCCGGACTTCGCCGGCGGCGGCATCGCGGGTCAGCTCGTCGAGATGCCGACGGGCCGTGCCGAGCTCACGCCAGGCCATGCGTGCCTCGGCCCGCCGGCGCAGCTGCTCCTCGCCGCAGAAGGCGTCGAGGACGGCCAGCTGGTAGGCCGGTCGGGCGAGGCGACGCTGCTCGAACTGACCGGACATCGCCAGCAGCCGCTCGCCGAGGGCCGCCACGTCCTCGCGGGCCGCGCTGCGCCCCCAGGCATACGCGCGCGTCCGCCCCTCTCCGGAGATCCTACGGGCGAGGACGACGCCTTCCTCGTCGTCCGGCCGCAGCTCGCGGAGCGGCGCGAAGGGCTCCTCCTCGAGCAGTCCTTCCGGGAGGTCGAACTCGGCCTCGACGTAGGACTCGGTCCCGCCCGCGCCGACGTACGCAGCGTCGCCCTTCGCCCCGAGCAGGAGGCCGATCGCCTGCGCGAGGATCGTCTTGCCGGCGCCCGTCTCGCCGGTGATCACGTTCAGCCCGGACGCGAACGGCAGCTCCGCACGGCGGATCAGGACGAGGTTCTCGATCCGGAGGCTACGAAGCAAAGGTGTCGCGGTAGCGGTGGAAGAAGGTCATCTCGGGGAGCAGCGCGAGCAGCCCGCGCCGGTCGCCGAGACGGACCGCGGCCTGCCGCCCGGGAGCGAGCTCGCCGACCACGATGCCGTCGGCGATCACCTTCGCTGCGGTGTATTCCCGGTCGGCCTTCGTCTCGTTGCGGACGACGAACTCGAGGCCGCGCGGGATGACCAGCGGCCGCGCGTGCAGCGAGTGCGGCGAGACGAACGTCACCGCCATCGCATCGAGCCCCCAGACCAGCACCGGGCCGCCGCTCGAGAGGTTGTACGCCGTGGATCCGGTCGAGCTCGCGCAGATCACGCCGTCGCACGGCTGGACACCGAGATCCTCGCCGCCGACCGCCCAGGCCAGCTCGACCATCCGACCGATCGCGGAGGTCGCACAGACCGCGTCGTTGATCGCCACCGCCGCCGTCCCGTCCACGTCGACGTCGAGGGTGGGGAGCTCGACGATCCTCCGCTCGCCGGCGAACGCCCGGGCGAGGCCCTCGTCCATCGCCTCCGGCCTCATCGCCGAAAGGAAGCCGACGCGGCCGAAGTTGACGCCGATCACGGGGACGTCGGTATCCAGGAACCTGTGCAGCGCCCGCAGCATCGTCCCGTCGCCGCCGAGCACGACGGCCAGGTCGACGTCGTCGGCCTCCACCACCTCGGCGCCGGCAGCCGCCGCGATCTCCTCGACCCGGGCGCGGGCCATGGCGATCACCTCGGGTTCGCCGTGGGAGATCACGGCGATCCGGCGGATTGGTTCAGACGACGGCGGCATCGATCCAGCTGTCGAGCTCTTCCGGGAGGCGGCCCCCCGGTCGGTTGACGAGATGAAGGAAGAGCTCACGATTTCCCTTCGGTCCGGGTAGGCCCGAGTCTACGACGCCCGCGACCTCCGCAGCCCAGCCGAGCGCGGCCCGTGCGACCTCTCGTGCCACTCTCGTTCGCGTCTCGCGCGAGGTGACGACGCCGCCCTTGCCGACCTCGCCGCGGCCGGCCTCGAACTGCGGCTTCACGAGCACGACCGCCTCCCACCCCGGCGCGGCAAGCCGGAGCGCAGGCGGCAGCGCCTTCGTCACGGAGATGAACGACACGTCGCAGACGACGAGCTGCGGCGGGTACGGCAGCTCGGCCAGGTCGCGGGCGTTCAGGCGCTCGATGACGATCACGCGCGGGTCGTCCCGCAGGCGCGGGTGCAGCTGGCCGTACCCGACGTCCAGCGCGATCACGCGGGCGGCGCCGCGCTGGAGCAGGACGTCGGTGAAGCCGCCCGTGGAAGCGCCGACGTCGAGGCAGTCGCGACCCGCCGGATCGACCCCGAACGCGTCGAGCGCGTGGTCGAGCTTCTCGCCGCCCCTGGAGACGAACCTCGGCCCGTGCTCGACGGCGAGCTCGGCGCGCTCGTCGACCTGCTCCCCCGCCTTCGAGTGGCCGCGGACGAGGCCGGCGAGGATCAGCGCCTGTGCCTGCGCGCGCGACTCCGCGAGGCCCCTTTCGACCAGGAGGACGTCGAGACGCTTCTTCATCCGGCTCTACGCGGTTCGCACGGCGAGGCCGTTGACGATCTCCGCCAGCACCGAGGTGTCGGCGGAAACCTCGAGCAGGAGCGCGAGGGCCCGCTCGGCGGCGCGGTTCGCGCGCGTCCTGGCGGCCTCAGCTCCCTCCTCGAGCACGTACCCGTCCGCGTCCAGGATGTCGTCGACGACCTGGAAGAGCATTCCGAGCTCGTCCGCGAAGTCACGCCAGGCGTTCTGGTCGTCGCGCGGCAGCTCGGCTGCGCAGAGCGCGAGCGTGACCGAGGCGTAGAACAGGCATCCGGTCTTGAGCCGATGCACGGTCTCCAGATCGGTGCCGGGCTCCATGGTGTCGAGGTACTGGCCGCCGATCATTCCGAGCGTCGCCTCGGCGAGCTCCCGCACGACGCCGGTGGTCGGGTACGAGCAGGAGAGCCGGAACGCCTCGGCGAGGAGGGCGTCCCCGGCAAGCACCGCCTTGCCCTCGCCGAACGCCGCCCAGACGCTCGGCTTGCCACGTCGCTCCATGTCGTCGTCGAGCGCGGGAAGGTCGTCGTGGACCAGGGAGAAGTTGTGCACGAGCTCGACCGCGAGCGCAGCCGGCATCACCTGCTCGGCCGGCGCTCCGAGCGCCTCCCCGACGGCGAGCGAGATCACCGGACGGATGCGCTTGCCGCCCATCTCGAGCGCGTAGCGCGCCGACTCCTGCTGGCCGCCGAGCTCGGGCCAGAGCTCGAGCTCCTCGAGTGCCTCCTCGACCAGCTCCTTCAGCTCGTCAGGGCTGCGCATCCGCCTCGCGCTTCGCCTGGTCGATCGCCTCGATCAGGTCCTTCGCGGCTGCGTCGAACTCGGCGAGCAGGTCGACAGCGTCCTCCAGCGACTCGCAGCTGTCCAGCTGCCCGCGGAGCTGCTCGAGCCGGTCGACCTTCTCCTGCAGCGTCATGCGGCCTCGCTCTGGACGCCCGCGGCATACCGGTGAAGCCGGCATACCGCGCAAGGGCGAACCTCTCGGTTCCCCCGAGTCCCCCTCCCCGGGAGCTCCGTGAGCAAGCTCACGCAGCCTCCCTGGAAATGGCCCCGAGGATCCCGTTCACGAGCCTGCCCGCGTCCTCGGACGCGTACCGCTTCGCCAGCGTCACTGCCTCGTCGATCACCACTTCGAGCGGGACCGTACCTTCATCCAGCTCGTGGATGCCGATGCGGAGCACGTTTCGCTCGAGCGTGCCCAGCTGCCCCGCCGGCCAGTCGCCGGAGACGGCGGAGATCCGCGCGTCGAGTTCGTCCGCGTGCGCCGCCACCGACCCGGCCAGGTTCCTGGCGAAGTCGTCGATTTCCCCGTCGTAGTTGGTGCCGATCGGCTGGCCGGTCAGGTCCCACTGGTACAGCAGGAAGAGCGCCGTCCGGCGCGCCGCCCGACGGGAGAGCGTCACGACGTCCCCAGGTCGTCGACGTAGGACGTCGTGTACTCGCCGCTCGCGAATGCATCGCTACGCAGGACGTCCCGGGCGAAGTCTCGCGTCGTCGCGATCCCCTCGATCTCGAGCTCGCCGAGCGCCCGCAGGCCGCGGGCGATCGCCGCCGGCCGGTTGGAGTCCCACACGACCAGCTTCGCGATCAGCGAGTCGTAGGACGGCGGGATGGTGCTGCCCGCGTCGACATGCGTGTCCAGCCGGACGCCGGGACCGTTCGGAGAGCGCATCCGCTCGATCCGGCCCGGTGAGGGCGCAAAGCCGCGCTTCGGGTCCTCCGCGTTGATCCGGATCTCGATCGCGTGCCCGGAACGCGCAGCGCGGCCCGTGGCCGCCAGCCGCTCCCCTGCCGCGATCCTCAGCTGCTCGCGGACGATGTCGACGCCCGTGACGAGCTCGGTCACGGGATGCTCGACCTGGAGCCGCGCGTTCAGCTCGATGAAGTAGAAGGCGCGGTCGGAGCCGAGCAGGAACTCCAGCGTGCCCGCGTTCGTGTAACCGGTCTCACGGCACGCCCGCTCTGTGGCGGCCTCCATCTCCTCCCGCAGCTCTGGAGTCAGCGCGGTCGAGGGCGACTCCTCGATCAGCTTCTGATGGCGGCGCTGGATCGAGCACTCGCGCTCGCCGAGCGTGAGGACACCGCCCTCGGCGTCCGCGAGCACCTGGATCTCCACGTGCCTGGCCGGGACGAGCGCCTTTTCCACGTAGAGGCTGCCGTCACCGAACGCCGCGTCAGCCTCGGCGGACGCGGTCGCGTACGCACCGTCGAGCTCCTCGGCGGAGCCGACGAGCCGCATCCCCCGTCCCCCGCCCCCCGCCGCGGCCTTGAGCAGGAGCGGGAAGCCGATCTCCGGCGCCAGCTCGCGTGCCTGGGCGAGGGTGGTCGCGCCTTCGGTGCCGGGGACGAGCGGCACGCCCGCCTGGTGCATGGCGATCTTCGCCTGCACCTTGTCGCCCATCCGCGCCATCACCTCCGCGTCCGGTCCGACGAAGACGAGGTCGTTGTCCATGCAGGCGCGGACGAAGTCCGGCCGCTCGGCCAGGAACCCGTAGCCGGGATGGACGGCCTGGCAGCCGGTCGTCTCCGCCGCCGCGACCACGGACGGGATGTTCAGATAGCTGTCGGCGGGCGGCGGCGGGCCGATGCACACCGCTCGGTCGGCGAGCCGGACGTGCAGCGCGTCGGCGTCGGCGGTGGAGTAGATCGCCACCGCCTCGATCCCGAGCTCGTGCAGCGCCCGGATGACACGGACGGCGATCTCACCTCGATTGGCGACCAGAACACGCGTAAACACGGGTCAGCGGCTCTGGAGTCGTCTTCGATTCGCGCGCGAAGGGGAGGCCGTGCTCTCCCCGGAGCGCAACGACGGCCGGTAGCTGGCGCCGAAGGAGGGGGTCCGTGTGGGAACCATGGGTTCCCCCACGTCAAAGGCCGATGGGGCGGCCGTTGACGGGCTCGAGCTCGAACAGCAGCTGGCCGTACTCCACCGCCTGGCCGTTCTCGGGGTGGATCCGCGTGACGACGCCCTCCTGATCGGCCTTCACCTCGTTCATCAGCTTCATCGCCTCGAGGATGCAAAGGGTCTGGCCCGGGCCGACGGCGTCGCCCTCCTCGACGAAGGGCGGGTCGCCGGGCGCGGACGCACGGTAAAAGGTGCCGACCATCGGCGCCTCGACCCTGATCACGCCGGGATCGAACGGTGGCGCCGGCGGGGCGGCGGCTGTCGTCTCCTCCTCCGGGGCAGGATCCGACGGCGTGGGTGAGGCGACGATGCCCTCCTCCGCCTCGGGCGTCCGCCGGACGGTGACGCGCAGACCCGCGTCCTCGATCGTCACCTCGCCGACGCCGGAGTCCTGGACGATGCGGACGATCTCGCGGATCCGCTCGGCGCGGCTCGCGTCGACCCCGACCCCTTCGAGCGACTCCTGGGTGCCGCGGCCGCGGATCGTGCGCAGGAGCGGCTCGGCGTCGTCGCCGAAGAGCGCGAGCAGCAGAAGCTCCTCCTCGCTCGCGGCGAGACCCTTGTGTCGCTTGCGGAGCTCGCCGAGGTCGGGTGTGTCCTCCCCGGGCGACCCGTCCGAGAGCAGCGATACCGCCCGGTCGACGGTCGGCGAGATGGTGGCGGGAGGTGAGCCGTAGCGGCCCTCGATCAGCGCCCGCAGCTCGTCGACGACGGTCTGATAGCGCTCCGCAGCGAGCACGTGCAGAAGCGCCTGCGAGGCCAGTACCTGTCCGATCGGAGCCGCGAGCGGCGGCGATCCGACCTCGGCGCGGATGGTCTCCAGCTCGGTGATCACCTCGTCGAGCCGGTCGCCGGCCCCCTGTGTCCGGAGGTGGAGGTCGATCGCCGCGATCAGCCCGGCCGGAAGGCTGTGCTCGGCGGCCCGGGTGGCGATGCGGGGCGCGAGCGGCGCGACCGGCTGGTCGCTGATGTGCTCGTCGACCAGGTCCGATGCCCGCCAAAGGGCCTCCGGGGAGACGCCCGTCTCGAGGCCGAGGCCGTCCAGGATGCTCGCCAGCGCCTCGCCCGAGGCGCGGTGGAGGACGAGGGCGACGGGGTACACGGCGCAGGCGAGCAGGTCGACGCCCGCGCGGGCGGCCTCGATCGCGGCGGCGAGCGCGCTGCCGCCCGCACCCTGGCAGTAGAACCCGACCGGCAGGTTGCTCGCCTCGCGGATCGCCTCGACCAGCTCGCGGACGCGGTGCGGCTCCAGCGAGCCGGACGGATCGTGAATCAGGATGCGGGCCGCACCGAGCTCCGGTAGGCGCCGCGCCTGGGCGACGAGCGCGTCGGTCTCGCCGGACGGCCCCGGGCTGTAGACGAGCCCCGCATCGAACTCGCGCCCGGCGGCGGTGATCGCCTCGCTCGCCTCGCGCAGGTTGGAGACGTCGTTGAGGGGGTCGTGGAGGCGGAACACGTCGATCCCGCTCTCGGCCGCGGAAACGACGAAGCGGCGGACGAATTCGCCCTCGACCGGCCTGGAGCCGACGAGGAAGCGGCCGCGGAGCGCCAGCGCGAGCGGCGTTCTCGTCCGTGCGCGGATCGCCCGGATCCGCTCCCAGGGGCTCTCGACCCCGCGCTTGACCGCGGACTCGAAGCAGCCCCCGCCGGACACCTCGAGGTAGGCGAAGCCGGCGCCGTCGAGGATCTCGGCGAGCTCGAGCTGCGCGGACGTCGGCAGCACCGCGGCGAGCGGCTCCTGTCCGAGCAGCCGGATGGTCGTGTCGACGAGGGCCGGCACGGACGGGAGCCTATCTCCGCGCGCAGGTGGACGAATCGTCACGGTTTCGTGTGCAGTGGGACCGTCCGAACCTGGCAGGCAGGGGTCAGACCCCTGCCAGGTCCCGAAAGGCCGCGTCCAGGACGGCCGCGCGGCTCAGGCCCGCGAGATGTAGCGCTTCTCGCGGGGGTCGACCTTCAGGCGGTCGCCGACGTTCACGAACAGCGGCACCTGCACGACGGCGCCGGTCTCGAGCGTCGCCGGCTTGGTCACGTTGGAGACGGTGTCGCCGCGGATCCCGGGCTCGGTCTCGGTCACCGCCAGCTCGACGGATGCAGGGAGCTGGACGCCGGCGGGCTTGCCGTCGACCATCAGCAGCTGGACCGAGCTCGACGGCTGGAGAAACTCGAGCGCGTCCGCAACCGAGCCGCGCGTGAGGTGCAGCTGCTCGTAGTTCTCCTCGTCCATGAAGACGACGTCGTCGCCGGCGTCGTAGAGGTACTGGACGTTCTTGACCTCGGTGTGCACGCGCGGGAACTTCTCGCCCGCCCGGAAGGTGCGGTCGACGACCGCGCCAGACTCGAGCGCCTTCAGCTTCGTTCGGACGAAGGCGCCACCCTTGCCCGGCTTCACGTGCTGGAACTCGACGATGCGCCACGGCTCGCCGTCGAGCTCGATGTGCATGCCGTTCTTGAACTGGTTTGTGGAGACGACCTCTGCCATCGGCGGGCCAGTGTAGCGGCGCTGCGGCGACCTACAGTGGGTACACCTCGGCGACCCAGACTGGGCCGGCGAAGCGGTGCGCGACGATCGCGGCGTCGCCGTGCTGCCCCTGGAGCAGGGCTGCGACACCGGCCGGCAACGGAGCGTCGACGCCGTCCACGCGTCCCGTGACCTCGGCCCCGACCCGGCTCGCCTCGATCTCCTCCCCGGTCGCATCGGGCAGCTCGAGCACCTCGGAGGCGGTGCCGACAGCCGACCACTCGTCGCCTTCGTCCGGCACCGCAATCGCCCAGAACGGACCCTCGACACGTGCCTTCAGGGCGCGCGCGAGCGGCTCGAGCGCCTCCGCCGAGTCGGAGCCGCCTCCGATCGTGCGACCGTCGGCGGTGACGGCGAACCGCACCTCGTCGCCCGAAAGGCCGGGCGCATGCGCCTTCGCGACCGCGTCCCACGGGTCGTCGAGCGGGAGCCCGGCCGAGAGCCCGGGAATGTTCAGGGCGGAGCCGCCCTCCCAACCCTCGGGCAGCTGCACGAACGGGACGTTTGCGATCGCCGCCGCCAGACGCTCGGGCACGCTCGTCATCAGCCGACCGTGACCAGCTCTTTGGTGAACGTGGTCAGCACTTCGGGCCTATTCTCGCCGATGATCACGAGGTCCTCGATCCTGATCCCGCCGAGGCCCGGGTGGTAGATCCCCGGCTCGACCGTGACGACGCCGTTCGCGGCGAGCACGTCCTCGCTCTCCGGCCGCATCGCCGGCTGCTCGTGGATCTCCATCCCGACCCCGTGGCCGAGACCGTGTGCGAAGAGCTCGCCGAAGCCGGCGCCGGCGATCAGCTCGCGGGCGACCGCGTCCACCTCACGCCCCGACCGGCCTGCGCGCGTGGCCTCGAGGCCGGCCAGCTGCCCCTCCAGGCACACCTCGTACGAGCGGGCGAGCTCGGCCGGCAGCGGCCCGGTCGCGAACGTCCTGGTGCAGTCAGAGTGGTAGCCGTCCACTTTCGCGGCCGCGTCCACGACAACCGTCTGGCCCTCCTCGATCGTCCGCGCCCCCGGGCTGGCGTGCGGCAGCGCGCCGTTCGCGCCCGCGGCGACGATCGGCGGGAACGCCGCACCCTCCGCTCCGAGCTCGTGCATCGTCGACTCGATCGACCAGGCGAGCTCGCTCTCGGTGCGCCCGACGAAGGGCTGTTGGGCCAGGCGTTCAAAGGTCGCGTTCGTGATCTCCGCCGCCCTCCGGATCGCGTCGAGCTCACCCGGCTCCTTCACTGCCCGGATCCCTTCCAGGAGCTGGGCCGTCGGCACCGTCTCGATCCCGGCCGCGTCGAGCGCCGCCCACGACGCATGCACGAGGCTCTCGGACTCGAACGCGACCCGCCTGGGCAGCAGCTCCGGCAGCTTGCCGAACAGCCCGCGCGGGATCTCGACCACCTCGATCCCGGTGGAGCGGGCCTTCTCGAGGTAACGGAAGTCGGTGAAGATCCGCAGGCGGTCCGGCTCGACGAGCACTGCGGCGTTCGAGCTGTCCAGGCCGGTCAGCCACAGCACGTTCACCGCCTTCGTGACGAGGAGCGGCGCGTCGATCGCAGCACGGACCTTCTCCACCCGCTCGCTGACGCCTTCGGCGTCACGACATCGCCTCGCACCAATGCCGACAGCTCCGCTGTCGCCCTTGTGCTCGGCTTCGTCTCTCATCGCTTCGTCCCCAGGAACTCGAGCGCCTCGCGGTAGCCGTCGGGCCCCTTGCCGATCACCCGCATCGCGGCGAAGTCGGCGATCAGCGAGACGCGACGCCACTCCTCACGCTCGTCGACGTTCGAGAGATGCACTTCGACGACCGGAACGGTGAAGAGCTCGACGGCGTCGCGGATCGCGTAGCTGTAGTGCGTCCAGGCCGCCGGGTTGAGCACGACGCCCTCGGCGGTATCGAGCGCCTCGTGGCACCAGTCGACGTACTGCCCCTCGCTGTTCGTCTGCCGGCAGCGCACGCGCAGGTCGAGCTCCCTCGCCCACTCGTAGATGCGAGTCTCCAGCTGCTCCAGGCCGAACCCGCCGTACAGCTCGGGATTCCGGCGTCCGAGGACGTCGATGTTGACGCCGTTGAGCACGTCGACGTTCACGCTGTGACCTTATCCGGAGATCAGCGCGTCCAGCGCCGCCCGTACCTCCGCCTCGGGCAGCTCCTCCTCGCGCGCCCCTCCGTCGTCCAGCAGGACGATCCGCAGGCGGCCCTTCTTGTCCCGGAGCAGCGCCTCCCAGGCCCGGTCGCGATCGACCCGCACCGGTTCGGGCGCGAGCACGTCCACCACGGGCGCCGTGTCATGCCCGGAGAGCCGGAGCGCCGCGAGCAGACCGAGCGCGACCGCGCGGCCGTGGGGAAGCTCGTAGCCGGACGCAGCCTCGAGCGCGTGACCGAACGTGTGGCCCAGATTCAGGGCATGCCGTGGCCCGAGGTCATGGGGATCGCGCAGGCAGAGCGCGGCCTTGTACGCGGCGCACCGGCGCACGAGCTCCTCGTCGGCGAGCTTCCAGAGCGCCTCGCCGGCGAGCAGGCCGGTCTTCACCACCTCGGCCATGCCGTTCGCCCGCTCGGAGTCCTGCAGCGTCGCCAGCAAGGCCGGGTCGATGACCGTGCGGACGGGCCAGTGGAACGCGCCGACGAGGTTCTTCGCCTCGGGCAGGTCGATTGCAGTCTTGCCCCCGATCGCGGCGTCCACCTGGCCGACCAGCGTCGTCGGCACCGCCACCCAGTCGACACCTCGCATGTAGGTGGCGGCGGCGAACCCGGCGAGATCGGTGGTAGTGCCGCCGCCGAGGGCGACCACGGTTCCGGCGCGGTCGAGACCGAGGGACCGCCAGAGCCGCTCGAGGTCTTCTGCCCCCTTTGCCGAGGCCGTGTGGGTCGAGGCCAGCCGTTGGCCGAGCGCGAGCTGCGCGTCCATGCCGTGGATGCCGGAGACGTGCGCGTCGGCGACCAGCGCGACCGCGCCTTCGCCGGGGACGAGCTCCGCGAGCTGCTCGAGCGAGCCGAGGGCGACATGGACACCCGCGGCGGCCAGGACGACGTCGTCCAGCGTACGCACGACCGCGTCCGCCGCCTCGCGGTAGAGCGGCAGCCGCTCCTCGTAGAGCGCGCGAAACGCGCTCTCCTCCTGCGCCAGCGGCCGTCCCCGGCCGCGCACCCGCTCCCAGGCGGCGTCG
The DNA here is from genome assembly GCA_963775695.1 of uncultured Actinomycetes bacterium. Taxonomy (GTDB): domain Bacteria; phylum Actinomycetota; class Thermoleophilia; order Gaiellales; family Gaiellaceae; genus DATBLE01. Next base: position 249,997 of record CAVZJU010000004.1, read on the forward strand.
GGCTCGACCTCGACGAACACGGTCAGGGCGTGCTCGCGGAGCGCCGTGCGGATCTTCGGGCTCGTCACCGCCCCACCGCCCAGCGCGACGACTTGCGGCGACCCCGACCTGAGCGCATCGAACGCGGCCTCCTGCTCGCGCACCCGGAACTCGACCTCGCCGCGCTCCGCGAAGATTTCCGGGATGGTCTGGCGCGCCTCGCGCTCGATCTCACGGTCGAGGTCGACGAATCTCCTGCCCAGGCGCTCGGCGACCTGCAGTCCGAGCGTCGACTTGCCGGCGCCCATGAAGCCGACGAGGGCGAGGTGACGGTCTAGCGCGGTTGCCAATCGATCCGCCCTCGGTACGCCTGGTACGCGCCGACGAAGTCGACGAGTGCGTCGCCGCCGAACTTCTCGCGCGCCGCCCGCGCGAGCTCGAATGCGACCGACGCCTCGGCGACCACCGCCAGCGCCTCGACGGCGGCGGTGTCGCTCCGCTCGACCAGCGCCTCGGCCGGCTCGCCGCTCGCGAGGTCGACCGACCGCAGAGGCTTCATCAGCGTCGGCAGCGGTTTCATCGCCGCCCGGACGACGATCTGCTCGCCGTTCGAGATCCCGGCCTCGATCCCGCCGGCGTGGTTGGTCTCGCGGTAGAGGCCGCGTTCGTCCCGGTGGATCTCGTCGTGCGCCTCGGAACCGCGCCGGCCGGCGAGCGCGAACCCGTCACCGATCTCGACCCCCTTCACGGCCTGGATCCCCATCAGGGCGGCGGCCAGCCGCGCATCCAGGCGGTCGTCTCGCGACGCGTACGAGCCGAGGCCGGGCGGCACCCCGGTCGCGCGCACCTCCACGATCCCGCCGACGGTGTCGCGCGCGGCCCGCGCCTCGTCGACGCGCGCCTCGAGGTCGTTCCCAACGACGGCACCGCCCACCTCGATCCCGATCTCGCGCAGGAGCGCCTTCGCCACCGCCCCGGCCGCGACGACCACGGCCGTGTGCCGGGCACTGGCCCGCTCGAGCGCGTCGCGGACGTCGTCGAGGCCGTACTTGAGCACGCCGGCGAGATCGGCATGACCCGGCCGCGGCAGCGTCACCGCCTCCTTCCCCTTGCTCCCGGGCGGCGGGTCGCCCTCCTGCGGCCACGGGCTCATTCCCCACGTCCAGTTCTCATGATCCCGGTTCCGGACGACGAGCGCCAGCGGCGTGCCCAGCGTCCGGCCGTGCCGGAGGCCTGCGTAGACCTCGACCCGGTCGGTCTCGATCTGCTGGCGCGGGCTGCGCCCGTACCCCTGCTGGCGGCGGCGCAGATCGTCGTCGATTGCCGCCCGGTCGAGCACGAGGCCGGCCGGCAGCCCGCTGACGATCGCGACCAGCGCGGGACCGTGCGACTCGCCGGCGGTGACGAGCTCGAGGCTCATTCTCCGCTCCGGCGCCGGCCCGGCCGGCACCTCTGCTCATCGGTGAGCTTCGTCGGGCCTGCGCTCATCGTGCCAAGCCTACGGCGGCGCGCATCACTTGGACGGGTGCAGGCACGCCGGTCCAGAGCTCGAACGAGGCAACGCCCTGCGCGACCAGGACGTCGAGCCCGCCGACCACGGTGGCGCCTGCCTCGCGCGCGGCGCGGCCGGTCGCCGTCTCCGGGTACGGCAGGTCGATCAGTGTCTGGCCCTCGGAGAGGACGCAGAGGACTGCGGCCCGTTCGGAGGTGGCGTTGATGACCAGGTCTGCGCCGGCCACGTCCGGGGGCCAGTCGCCGCGGCGGGAGAAGACGCGCGCCCCGGGTAGCGCTGCCCGGAACGCCTCGGCCGCCCCACCGCTACCCAGGATCACCGGCCGCTCGGCCTGCAGACCGTCGAGGATCGCGGCATCCGTCGAGAGCCCCTGTACCCGACCGTCCCTGACGACGAGCACGTTCACCGAGCCCAGCTCGGTCTCGCACGCGGCCGCAGCCGCCGCCTTGTGCGGCGCGGTCACGTTTGCGCCCATGAACCCGAGCGCCGCGAGCCCGCGCACTGCATCTTCCACGCGACCGCTCTCGACGAGCAGCGGCACGTACGCCCAGTCGAGCCCGCGGGCGGCGAACGCGGCGTTGTGCATCGCCGGGGAGAGGGAGTGCTCCACCGGGTTGCCGATCAGGCCGACGAGGGTCGTGCGCGCGCTCAGCAATTCGTCAGCCCCTTGCGCGTGTAGTTGTCGAACTCATCGATGCTCGCGGTGAAGAAGTGGCTGCGGCAGTCGGGCTTGCGCACGAAGAAGAGGTAGTCGACCTTTGCGGGGTGGGCGGCCGCCTGCATCGAGGCCAGGCCCGGATTCGCGATCGGCGTGGGCGGCAGCCCGCGGAACTTGCGCGTGTTGTACGGCGATCCGGAGGCGAGGTCGCGCTTCGTGATCGCCTTCGTCGGCGGGATGCCCAGCCCGTAGCGCAGCGTCGCGTCGATCCCGAGCGGCATCCGCTGGTGGAGCCGGTTGTAGATCACGGCGGCGACCAGCGGGCGCTCGCGGGGGACGACGACCTCCTTCTCGATCATCGACGCGATGATCAGCACGTCGTACGGCGTCAGGTTCTTCGAGCGCGCGTAACCGAGCTTGACCAGGCTCCAGTTGCGGGTGAACGCGGCGAGCTGCTTACCGACCAGCAGCCGCGCCGGGTCGTCGTCGTAGACGTCGTAGGTGGCCGGGAAGAGGAACCCTTCGAGGCTGCGCCGTTTGCCGTCGCCGGCGAACTGCCCCGGCAGGGCCGAGGACTGCGTCAGCCGCAGGTAGCCGGCGGTGCTGATCGCGCGGCTGACCGCGTGGGCGCGGCGGGCCATCTGCTGCCTGGTGAAGCCCTCCGGGAAGAGGATGCTCAGAACGCTGCGGGCCGGAACGGTCGTCTCCGGAGGCGGAGGCGACGCGTCGCGGTGGTCGCTGAGGACGGCGTAGGCACCCCAGGCGCAGGCGCCGACCACGGCGCAGACCACCACCAGCGCCACCACCCTCCGCCGGTAGACCTGTTGCCTGGTCGGACGCGTCAGTCCCGGCTCCTCGACCGCTCGAGGTAGCCCGTCAGCAGGTGGGCGGCGGCGCGGGCGTCCTCCCCCTCGCCCGGGCCGGCGAGCGCGGTGGTGAAGCGCTCGTCGAGCGTCTCGACAGGGATGTCCAGGACGGCGCGGAGCTGCTCGACGAACCGGCTCGTCTCCTCGGCCTGAGCGCCGACCTCGCCGCGCAGCGTCAACGGAAGCCCGACGACCACCCGCTCGGCTTGCTCGTCACGGACGAGTTCTCGGAGACGGGCCAGCCCTCCGTCCGACGAGGCCCGCTCGACCGTGCAGAGCGGCCGGGCGATGGTGCCGGTCGGGTCGGAGACGGCCACTCCCGTGCGGGCCGAACCGTAGTCGAGCGCGAGAACTTTCAAAGCTGCGCGAGGATCGCCTTCTTGGCGGCTCCGAGCGCCTCGCCGAGCGCTTCCGGCTTCTTGCCTCCCGCCTCGGCGAGCGTCGGCCGCCCGCCGCCGCCGCCCTGAATGTGCTTCGCGGCGTCGCGGACGAGCGCGACCGCATCGATGCCGCGGTCGGCGAGCGACTGGTCGAGGTTGAAGACGAGGAACGCGCGGCCGTCGTCGGTCGAGCCGGCGAGCACCGCCGCGGCTCCCTCCTGCTGTCTGACTCGGTCGGTGAGGTCGCGCAGGTCGCCGCCGGTCACACCGCGTGCCTCGACGACGACCACGTCGCCCTCGCGCGAGGTGATCTCGAAGTCGGCCTCGGCCTGCTTCGCCGGCTTCCTTGCCTCCTTGCGCACGCGGTCGAGCTCGCTTCGGAGCTCTTCGGCCTCGTCGGCGCGGGCGCTGAGCAGTGCGAACGCCTCGCCGGCGGTGACCGCCTCGATGCGCCGCGCGCCCGAGCCGACCGACGCCTCGCCGAGGATCACGAACGGGCCGATCTCGGCCGTCGTCCGCACGTGGGTGCCGCCGCAGAGCTCGCGCGAGACGCCCTCGACCTCGACCACCCGCACCTCGTCGCCGTACTTCTCGCCGAACAGCATCACCGCGCCGAGGTTCCGTGCCTCGTCGATCGACACGACGAACGTCCGCACCGGGTGGTTGGCGAAGACGGCTTCGTTGACACGCCGCTCGACCGCCTCGCGCTCGCCGGGGGTGAGTGCCTGCGGGTGGCTGAAGTCGAACCGGAGCTTGTCCGGCCGCACCGCCGAGCCGGCCTGGTGGACGTGCTCGCCGAGCACAGCCCGGAGCGCCTCGTGCAGGAGGTGGGTCGCCGTGTGGTTGGCCATCGTTGGGAAGCGGACGCTCCACGGGACGACCGCCTCGACCCGATCGCCGGCCGCGAAGCCCTCCCCCTCGAAGAGCAGCGCCTGGTCGTTCTCGATCCGGTAGGCGGCGAGCAAGGTCGCGCGCGAGCCGTCGTCCTTCCGGAGCTCGCCGGCGTCGGTGACCTGGCCGCCGCCCTCCGGGTAGAAAGGCGACTCGTACAGCTTCGCCAGGAACAGGCCGTCGCCGAGGTCGTCGAGCGCGCCGATCTGGGTGAGCACCTCGGTCTTCTCCCAGCCGACGAACTCGGTCGTGAAGCCCGCGGCGCGCGCGAAGTCGACGGCCTGCTGGACCTCGCCCTTCCCGCCGCCTGCCCGCGACACCTCACGGTGTCGCTCCATCTCCTGCGCGTAGGCGGCCTCGTCGACGGCCATGCCGCGCTCGCGTGCGAGCTCGAGCGTCAACTCGATCGGGAAGCCGTAGGTGGCCTGCAGTTCGAACGCGTCCTTGCCGCTGATCGCGCCGCCCGCGGCCGCCTCCTCGAACAGCCTCATCCCACGGTCGAGCGTCTCCGCGAAGCGTTCCTCCTCGGCACCGAGGATCCGGGGGATCTGGTCGCGGTGCTCGACGAGCTCGCGATACGAGTCGCCCATCTGGCCGATGACCGTCTCGGCCAGACCCGGAAGGAACGGGCTCTGCATCCCGATCCGGAGGCCGTGCTGAACGGCCCGCCGGACGATCCGGCGCAGGACGTAGCCGCGCCCCTCGTTCGAGGGCGTCACTCCTTCGGCGACGAGGAACGACATCCCGCGCCCGTGGTCGGCGAGCACGCGGTGCGCCTTGGTCGAGTCGGCCGAGTCCCCGTACGCCACGCCCGAGGTCTTCTCGATCCAGCTCATGATCTGCTGGTAGCCGTCGGTGTCGTAGACGGACGCGACATTTTGGATGATCCGGGCCGTGCGCTCGAGACCGAGACCGGTGTCGATGTTCTGGCTGGGCAGGTCGGTGAGCGTCCCGTCCGGGTGGAGCTCGTAGGCCATGAAGACGAGGTTCCAGAACTCGAGGAAGCGCTCGCAGCGCGCGCACCCAGGGAGGCACCCCTCGGCGCAACCGACGTCCGCGCCCCAATCCCAGTAGATCTCCGAGTCCGGCCCGCACGGCCCCGGGCCGCCGACCGACCAGAAGTTCTCGGAACTCGGCAGCGGAACGATCCGCTCGGGCGGCATGCCGACCGCCTCCCAGAGGTCGATCGCCTCCTGGTCCGGGCCCAGCTTCAGCTCGGGATCGCCCGCGTGGACGCTCACCCAGACACGGTCCCAGTCGAGCTGGAGGCGCCCGCGGATGAACTCGGTCGCATACTCGATCGCGCCCTGCTTGAAGTACTGGCCGAACGAGAAGTTGCCCATCATCTCGAAGAAGGTCAGGTGGTAGGTGTCCAGCCCGACCTCGTCGATGTCGACGGTGCGGAAGACCTTCTGGGCGGTCGTCGTCGTCGGCGCCGGGGGCGCCTCGCGGCCGAGGAAGTAGGGCATCTGAGGCTGCATGCCCGCGCTCGTGAGGAGCGTCGAGTGGTCGTCCGCACGCGGGATCAGCGACGCAGACGGGCAGCGCAGGTGTCCCTTCTCCTCGAAGAAGGAGAGAAACCCCTCGCGCAGCCCGGCAGTCGTCCGCATGCTGGGATTCTAGGGAGGGCCCGACCCGGCGCCTGTGGACGATCCGGCGCCGATTCGGCGCCGTCGCGTCACCGACCGGTCACGCATTCCGAGTTACGATCGCCGCGGGGAGGAGGCTGGGCACGCCGGAGAGCGCCGAAGCGGCCCTCGACCGGAGTGAACACGGCAGATCAAGGCGTGTCGGCCTGGCGAAGTTCGTCGGCGAGATCCTGCTCGCGCCGCGCCGCCTCCGCACGGCCGGTGTCGACCGCGTCGCGCCAGCCCGCACCCGAGCGGACTGCCGACGTCGTGTGCCGCGCGCCCGTGAAGAGGCCGGCCAGTGCCTGCACGGGTCTCGTCACGACCGTCGTCACCCGGCGCACCCCCAGGTCCACGGTCGAGACCGCGTCGACCGCGCTGTCGGTCATCACGTCCACCTTGTCGAGCTGCGTGTTGACCCGGTCGAGCGTTCCGCCGAGCTTCGTGATCACGGGCAGCAGCTCGGTCTCCGTCCCCTCGATCAGAGACGACGCCCGGCCCAGCGTCCCGCCGAGGCGAAAGGCCCCGTAGGCGACCGCGAGTCCGGCGAGGACGAGGAAGAAGGCGAGCGCCGCGTAGGCGACGTCACCCCAGTCGATGGAGGCGAGCATCGCCGGATCTTAGGCCGGAACCAGCGTGCCTGCGCCGACGACGACGTCGTCGTCGTACACGACGGCGGTCTGCCCCGGGGCGGCGCCGTAGACGGGCTCGTCGAGCTCAGCTGCGAAGCCGCGCGGGACCGGCCGGACCGTGGCGGAGACGGGAGAGGAGCGGTAGCGGATCTTCACGTTCCCTCGTTCGACGGGCGCGTACAGCCGACCGGAGGCGGCCAGCGACGTCCGTGCGAGCTCCTCGCGAGGGCCGACGACGACAGTGTTCGTCTCGGCGTGGGTCGCGACCGTGTACAGCGGCCGTCCGACGGCGACGCCAAGCCCGCGGCGTTGCCCGGGCGTGTACCGCCAGTGACCGTCGTGCGAGCCGAGCCGGCTCCCTGAACGGTCGACGATCGGCCCGACGCGCGGCTCGAGGCCACGCCGCTCGAGGAACGTACGGTAGTCGTCGCCCGCCAGGAAGCACGCCTCCTGGCTCTCCGCGCGTCCGGCCGCTGCCAGCCCGGCCTCGGCCGCCTCGACCCGAACCTCCTCCTTCCGACTCTCGCCCAACGGGAACCAGACGGCGTCGAGCATCGCCGGGTCGACCCGGGCGAGCATGTACGACTGATCCTTCCGCTCGTCCCTCCCACGTGCGAGCAGTTGCCGGCCGTGGTGGTCCACGATCCGAGCGTAGTGACCCGTCGCCAGCCTGCGTGCGCCGGCCCGACGCGTGAAGGCGAGCAGCTCTGCAAAGCGAAAGCCGCCGTTGCAGCGCGTGCACGGGTTGGGCGTGTGGCCGTTCGCATAGCCCCGGACGAACGGTTCGACGACCGCGCGGCGGAACTCGTCCCGCAGGTCGAGGGTCACGTGCGGAATGCCGAGCGAGTGGCAGGTCTCCCGCGCGGCGATCACGGCCACGGGCGAGCAGCAGACCCGCTCGGAGCTCGAACCGTGCGGATCGGTCCAGAGCCGGAGCGTGACGCCGATCGCGTCCGAGCCTGCCCGCAGCAGCGCAACCGCCGAGTCGACCCCGCCGCTCATCGCCACCGCGACGCGGGTCGGCGACGGATCGGCTCGGAAGACGGGCCCGATCGCGTTCGCGAGGGCGTCCACCGCGAGCGTCTCCCCGCCGACGGACGCCGCCTCGAGCAGGCTCAGTCCGCGCAGGTCGCTGTCGAGCCCGTCGGCGTCCGCGTCGACGATGCGCTCGGCCTCGAGGCGCAGCCGGACGAGCGCCCAGCAGCCGTCACGCGAAGAGTCACCTGCAATCTCGGTCATCCAACGCAGGATGGCACACCGCTCGCGTCGAGCGGCGCCGCGCAAGCTCCGCGCCGCTCCCAGCCCGCACCCTCGGTGCAGCCCCCACCCTGGGTGGGGGAGTTGCCCCTTACCCCTGCGTCGAGCGTAACGAGGAAACCGTCAAGCCGCTCTTACCGATGCGTGACGATTGTGGAACGGGTGCGGAGGCAAGGCGCACGCACAGTGTGCCCCGACCCTGCCGATGTCTCCGCTCCGTAGCGAACCTGGACGAACCAGGTGGGTGCCGTGCGGGCCGGCTCGTCTCCCGACTCACCGAGCCCGACTCGGGCTCCCTTGCTTTGGCTGTTGGTTCTACATTGGTGTGCGGAGCCACGAACAGGGTCGGGCACCGCTCCACTCTACCCGCCGCCGCCCCTACCCGGCCCTGGCGAAACTCCATCGGATCGTCTGGACGCCCTTCAGGCCGAGCACGTCGGCGAGCGCCGGCGTCACCTCGAAGTCCGGCCGCGGCGTGAACGGGCCGCGGTCGACGACGGAGGTGAGCACGGTCTTCTCTCCGAACGCGACGAAGATCTTCGCCCCGCACGGGAGGACGGGGTGATCGACTCCGAGCGTCTTCGGGGTCAGCAGCGTCCCGCACCCGGACGCGCGCCCGGCCAGCGGCCGCGAGCGGACGCCGGCGAGCGCCGGGTACCAGCCGCTCACGCTGGAGACGGCCGGTTGTGGCAGCGCCGCCCGCGCGGCCGTGACCACGTCGTCGCGCGACGCCACTGCAAGACCGATCACCACCGCGAGCAGCCCGGCTGCGAGCACGGCGAGCTGGCGCTGTGCCAGGACCGAGCTCACTCGGCAGCCGCGTCCTCGTCGGAGCCGACGCCGAGAACACGCGTGTACGCCTCGACCTCCTCCGACGGCGCGTCGCCGGCGTCCGCGCGCAGCGGATAGTCACGCTCGTCGGCCGCAGGGGCCGGCGCCGGCTCCCCGGCCGGGACGTCCTCGCCCGGCTCGGAAAGGGGCGTCAGGGCGACGGCCGGACGCGCCTGTGAGCGCCAGACGGCGAGCTCGACCAGCGCCACGAGGATCCAGCCGCCCCCGACGATCGCGACGATCGCCGCCGGACGCAGGTCGGCGTAGCCGGCGCCCACACCGAGCAGGATGAGGAAACCGGCTTCGAGCGCGAATCTCGGCGCGAACCCGCGCATGCGACGAGTCTAGATGGCCTCGCCCTCCGCATCGGTCGGCAAGGCCTCGATGCCTAGCTCACGGAGGACTTCTCCCGGCATCGGCGTCGGCGCGCCGGTCAGCGGATCGGCGCCGCTCGACACCTTGGGAAAGGCGACGATCTGACGGATGTCCGGCTCTCCGGCCATCAACGCCACGAACCGCTCGAGACCCATGGCGAAGCCGCCGTGCGGCGGCGCGCCCATCTCGAGAGCCTCGAGGAGGAACCCGAACTTGCCGTTCGCCTCCTCGTCGCTCATTCCCATCGTCCGGAAGACAGCCGCCTGCACGTCGGAGCGATGGATCCGGATCGAGCCTGAGCCGAGCTCCCAGCCGTTCCAGATCAGGTCGTAGTGCTGGCTCTTCGCCGCCCCCGGGTCGCCCTCGAAGTCCTCGTCCCCCGGAGTCGGCGCCGTAAAAGGGTGGTGCAGGAACGTCCACTTGCCCGTGTCCTCGTCCCGCTGGAACAGCGGGAAGTCGATCACCCAGTGGAAGACATCCGCGGAGTGATCGGCGAGGCCGAGCTCGCGGGCCACGTGCAGCCGCAACCCGCCGAGCACACGCGCGACGAGCGTCGGCTCGCCTGCGCCGAACAGCACGGTCGATCCCGCGGGCGCGGCGAACGCCGAGAGCTCGCGCTCGGCCAGGAACTTCGCGATCGGAGAACGGGTCTCGCCGTCGGCGCCGTGGACGATGTGGGCGAGCCCCTTCGCCCCCCACTCCTTTGCGACCTCCTCCAGACGGCCGAGGTCGGCTCGCGAGTACTCCTTGGGAACGACGATGAACCGCACCGTGTCCGCGCCGGCGAACACGCCGAACTCGGAGCCGCGGGTCACCTCCGTCGCGTCGTGGATCTCGAGCCCGAAGCGCAGGTCGGGCTTGTCCGTCCCGTACCGGGCGATCGCCTCGTCGTAGACCATCCGCGGGAACGGGCGCGCGGGCGGCTCGCGCCCGAGCGCCTCGAAGGCGTTCACGACCACGGCCTCCATGACGTCGAGGACGTCCTCGCGCTCGACGAAGGCCATCTCCAGGTCGAGCTGCCGGAACTCGAACTGCCGGTCCGCCCGGAGATCCTCGTCACGCCAGCAGGTGGCGATCTGGTAGTAGCGGTCGAGACCGCCGATCATGCAGAGCTGCTTGAACAGCTGCGGGCTCTGCGCCAGCGCGAAGAACTTGCCGGGCTGGAGCCGCACCGGCACGAGGAAGTCGCGGGCGCCCTCCGGGGTCCCCCGCGTCATGCTGGGCGTCCAGACGTCCACGAACTCGCGCTCGTCCATCGTCCGTCGGATCGACTGCACGACGGTGTGCGAGAGCCGAAGGTTGCGCTGCATCTGCTCGCGCCGGAGGTCCAGCCAGCGGTAACGAAGGCGGAGGGTCTCGTCGACGTGCTCTTCGTCCAGCTGGAACGGCAGCGGCGTTGACCGCGAGAGGATCTGGAGTTGGTCGACCTGGAGCTCGACGCCGCCGGTCGAAAGATTCGGATTGACCGCCTCGGGCGCGCGCGAGACCAGCTCGCCTTCGGCCTGGACGACGAACTCGTTGCGGAGCTCGTGCGCGACCGCATGTGCGTCCGGCGTGCGCTCGGGGTTGATCACCAGCTGGCAGACGCCGGTGTGGTCGCGCAGGTCGACGAAGACCAGGCCGCCGTGGTCGCGGCGAGTGTCGACCCAGCCGGCGAGAGTGAAGCGTTCGCCCACCTGCTCGGTGCGCGGCTCGCCGCAACGGAGGTCGCGCCAGCTCACAGCGCGGTGTTCTTGTTCACAACGACCACCTGCTTCGCTCCGAGCCTGCCGGCCTGCGTGTGCTGGCCCTTGACCGAGCGGCCGGCGAAGTCGGCGTCTGCCCGCACCCCCCCGGTGCGCAGCTCCATCACCTTCGCCAGCACGGCCGCGCGGTCGGCTCCGTCTGCGCAGACGAAGAAGACGTCGATCCCCTCGTCCTCCGGCACGAGCGTGCCTGCGTGCTCGAGCGCGATCAGGAGCCGCTCCACGCCGGCGCCGAAGCCGACGCCGGGCGTGGGCGGCCCACCCAGCTCCTCGGCGAGGCCGTCGTATCTGCCGCCCCCGGAGAGGGTCGACTGCGACCCGCCCTCGAGACCGAGGAACTCCCAGGTCGTGCGGGTGTAGTAGTCGAGCCCGCGCACGAGCGTCGGCACGAGCTCGTAGCGGACTCCGAACGCGTCCAGATAACGACGCACCTCGGCGAAGTGCTCGCGACACGTTTCGCAGAGGGAGTCGCCGACCGCGGGTGCCTGACGCAGGACCTCCTGTACGGCCGGCGGCTTCGCGGCGATGTTGTCGAGCGCGCGCAGCGGATTGCGGGCCGCCTGCTCGCGGGTGCCGTCGTCGAGGTCGCCGGCGTGCTCGTCCAGCCACGGACGCAGGCGCTCGAGGTACGCGGGCCTGCATTCGGCGTCGCCGATCGAGTTGAGCTCGAGCCGGTACTCGCCGATCCCGAGCCGGCCGAGGAGCGAGTCGTACAGCTGGATGACCTCGGCGTCGCAGGCCGGGTCGTCAGAGCCGATCGACTCGACGTCGAGCTGCCAGTGCTCGCGAAACCGGCCCTTCTGGGGTCGCCCGTAGCGGTAGATCGTCTCGACGGTGTACAGCTTCTGCGGCTGCGGCTCGCGGTGCAGGCCGTGCTCGAGGTACGCCCGGACGATCGGCGCCGTCGCCTCCGCGCGCAGCGTCAGCGAACGGTCTCCACGGTCGAGGAAGGTGTACATCTCCTTCGAGACGATGTCCGACCCGTGGCCCGACGTGCGTGCGAACAGCTCGGTGTCCTCGAACACCGGCGTGTCGATCCGGCGATAGCCGTACAGCGCGCACAGCCGCTCGAACTCCCGCTTGACGAACTCCCAGGCCGGCTGCTCGTGGGGGAGGATGTCGTGCGCGCCACGCGGAGCCTCGAACTTCACGCGCGCAGCTCGGCGAGGAACGGGTTTCGCGAAAGCTCGGCGCCGAGGGTGGTCGGCGGGCCGTGGCCGGAGTAGACGACGGTGTCGGCCGGAAAGCGGTCGACGAGGGCGCGGATCGACTCGACCAGCGTGTCCCAGCTCGCCAGCGGCAGATCGGTCCGCCCGACCGAGCCGGCGAAGAGGACGTCCCCCGAGAAGAGCGCCTCGCCGGCGTAGTACGCGAGGTGACCGGGCGAATGGCCGGGCACCTGAACGGTCTCGAAGCTGAGCCCGGCCAGGTCGATCGTCTCGTCGCCTGCGAGCTGCACCTCGGCCTCCCATGGCCGGATCTCCTGACCCGGGTAGAAGTCGGACGGCCGCGCGAGCACCGGCGCCTCCTCCTCCGAGACGTACACGGGCGCTCCCGAAGCCTCGGCCAGGTCGGCGACGGCCCCGATGTGGTCGTAGTGCGTGTGGGTGACGAGGATGCCCGCGACCTTCACGCTCATCCGGGCGATCTCGAGTCTGAGCCTGGTCGCATCGTCCCCGGGGTCGACGACGACCGCCTGCGGGGCGCCGCGCTCGGTCCGGACGACGTAGCAGTTCGTCCCGATCGGGCCCAGCTCGTAGCGATCGACGGCGAGAGGCATCCTGCCGGCGAGTCTAACGAGGGGTCTTGGTCCGCTTGTCCCTCGTCGGCTGCTGGCCCTGCTTCTTCAGCCACCGGTTCCGCACCATGCGGTCGGTCATGTACATCAGCGGCACGAAGAGCGCGCCGTACAGGATCGCGACCGCGAGCCGGCTGACCAGCGGGCTGTTCCGGAGCACGACGACGATGAGGACGAGGATGCCGATCTGCCACGGGACCGCTCGCCTGATGCTGCGAGACCAGGACGGCTCCGGCGGCTCGCGCAGCGCCCGGCCGCCGCTCTTCGGCTTGTCCTTCGCGGGCGCCTTGGCCGACTTCGCCGGCGGGGCGTCGACGGCTTCGGACTCGTCCACCTCGACCTCCTGACCCTCCTCGTCGACGTAGACGTACTCGTACTCGTGGCGCCGGTCTTTCTGGCGGCGCCGCTTCTGCTTGCGGGTCGGCATCGCCGGCTAGGGTAGCGCCGCCCTGCCCCAGATGACCGTGAGGACATGGTCGTGGCCGAGGTGGTAGGCGAGGTAGCGCCAGTCGGGCGTGTCGAGCAGGACGAGGTCGGCGTCGTAGCCGGGCGCGAGCCGACCCTTGCGGTCCGCCCGGCCGAGCACGTGAGCGGCGTTGACCGTGCACGCGCCGAGCGCCTCAGCGGGCGAGAGCTGCAGCTGCGTGGCGGCGAGCGAGCAGACGAGCGGGAGGCTCTCGCAGAAGGCGCTGCCGGGGTTGAAGTCGGTCGCGAGGGTGACTGCGGCGCCCGCGTCCACAAGCGTCCGCCCCGGCGGCATCCGGCGCCCCAGGAAGAGCGCGCTTGCGGGGAGCAGAACCGCGGTGACGTCGCTGCCGGCAAGCGTTCGAACGCCGTCGTCCCCGGTCGCCTCCAGGTGGTCGACCGAGCGCGCGCCGAGCTCGATCGCGAGCGGCACCGCTCCCTGCTCGGTGAACTGGTCGCCGTGGAGACGGAGCGCGAGCCCCGCGTGGGCGCAGGCGGCCAGGTACCGGCGCGCCTGTGACGCGTCGAAGGCGCCGTCCTCCACGAAGACGTCGGCCGCCTCCGCGAGCCCGGCCGCCTCGGGGAGCACCTCGGCCAGCGCGTAGTCGAGATAGGCGTCCGGGTCGGAGAACTCGGGCGGCACGGCGTGAGCGCCGAGCCAGGTCGGCACGCCTCCGGCCGCACGGATCGCCCGGAGTTGCGCCAGCTCGGTGTCGCGGTCGAGCCCGTAGCCGGATTTGGCCTCGAACGTGGTCGTCCCCGCGCGCGCCATCCAGTCGCGGTGCTCGTCCGTGCGCGCTGCCAGCTCGGCCTCGGTGGCGGCGCGGGTCGCGCGGACGGTCGACAGGATGCCGCCCCCGGCCGCGTGCAGCTCCTCGTACGTCGCGCCGCCGGCGCGGAGCGCGAACTCGTCCACGCGGTCGCCCGCGAAGCAGGCGTGCGTATGACAGTCGACGAGCCCGGGAATGGCCGCAAGGCCGCGGCCGTCCACCTCCTCGACCTCGCCGTCGAGCGGGCCGAGGTCGCGCATGCGCCCGGTCGCCTCGATCCGGCCGTCATTGCAGAGGACGTACGCGTCCTCGAGCACCTCGACGTCGCCGAGGGCGTCCCCGCGCAGCGGTGCTGTGGTTCCCGCGTGGGTGACCAGCTGGGCGAGATCCCGGACGAGGAGGCGGGTCACGCCGACCGCTCCGGTCGGAGCGTCAGACCGGCTTCGCGACGACGGTCGTCACCGACTCGGGCTTGAACGCGCAGCGGGGGTCGTTCGCCTCCGCCAGCCGGAGGAGCAGCCCGTGCAGCGCCTTGCGATCGTCGGAGTCGAGCGTCGCGAGGAACTCGTCCTCGAGCTTGCTTGATCAGCTCGCGCAGCCGCCCCAGCTCTCGCTTGCCCGCGGGAGTGATGCTGACCACGTGGCGGCGCCGGTCGAGCGGGTCGCGCTGGCGAACGATCAGCGAGCGCTCCTCGAGCCGGTCGAGCAGCGCAACCAACCTGCTCGGATCGACCGTCAGCGCATCGGCAATGGTTCCCTGCGTCTCCCGCACGCCCTCGGCGAGGATCGCGAGCACGCTGTAGTCGTAGAGCTCGAAGCCCGCCTCCTCCATCGTGGCGATCGCCCTCGCCTTGAAGCCGAGGCCGAGGCGGGCGAGCAGAAAACCGCTGCTCGCCACCAGCTCCTTCGCCACCCGGTGAATCGGGCGGATCGGATGATCAGTGGTGGAAAGAGTTGCCATCAGGAATAAGTGTAGCGCACCAACGTTGGGTTCTGTTATCGTGGCAGAACTCAATGATTGGAGGGGACAAAAGATGACTGCAGATATTGTGGCATACCCGGCAGTCGGAAAGGAAGACCGCGACTCCCGGCGCTGGTGGGCGCTGGCGCTGATCGTGGTCGCGCAGTTCATGGTCGTCCTGGACGTGGCGATCGTGAACGTCGCCCTGCCGTCGATCAGGACCGATCTGGGCTTCTCGCAGGAGAGCCTGCAGTGGGTGATCACCGCCTACGCGATCTTCTTCGGAGGGTTCCTGCTCCTGGGCGGACGCCTCGCCGACCTGCTCGGGCGGCGCCGGCTGTTCATGGCCGGCCTGGCGGTCTTCACGGTCTTCTCGCTGCTCGACGGGCTCGCCTGGTCGGAGGGCTCATTGATCGCGTTCCGCGCCCTGCAGGGGCTCGGCGCGGCGATGCTCTCGCCCGCGGCGCTGTCCATCCTCACCACCACCTTCCGTGAGGGCAAAGACCGCAACGTCGCCCTCGGGATCTGGGGCGCGGCCTCCGGCAGCGGCGGTGCAGCCGGCGTGCTGCTCGGCGGCGCACTGACCAGCGCGCTCAGCTGGTCGTGGATCTTCTTCATCAACGTGCCCGTCGGTCTGCTCGTGATGGCGCTGAGTCCGGTGCTGCTCCGCGAGAGCCGTGCCGACCTGGGCCATCGCCGGTTCGACTTCTCGGGAGCCGCTTCGATCACGGGCGGGCTGATGCTGCTCGTCTACGCGATGACCCGGGCGACCCAGCACGGCTGGGGCACGGGCTCGACGATCGGGCTCCTGGCCGTTTCGGCGGTGCTGATCGTGGCGTTCTTCGTGATCGAGGCCCGCTCGAAGGCCCCGCTGCTGCCGCTCAGGATCTTCCGGAATCGCACGCTGACGGCGTCGAACGTCGCCGGCCTGCTGATGGGCGGAGCGATCTTCGCGCAGTTCTTCCTGCTCACCCTGTACATGCAGGAGGTTCTGCACTACTCGGCGCTGAAGACCGGCGTCGCCTACATCGGCCTGACGCTGACGATCATCGTCTTCTCAACGGTGGCTCAGGCTCTGGCCACGCGGATCGGCGTGCGGCTGGTGCTGCCTGCGGGCCTCGCACTCTCCGCCGTTGCGCTCGTGCTCTTCGGGCGGCTTCCGGTCGACGGCAACTACTTCACCGACCTGTTCCCGGCGTTCATGATCAGCGGGCTCGGCCTAGCGCTCGCGTTCGTCCCGATGTCGATCGGGGCGCTCACGGGTGTCCGTGAGGCGGATGCCGGCATCGCCTCGGGCCTGATCAACACGACGCAGCAGATCGGCGGTGCGGTTGGCGTCGCACTGGCGACCACGGTCGCGACGACCTTCACCACGCACTACGTCGACGGCCATGCCGGAACGAACGCCTTCAGCGGGGCTGCATTGACACACGGCTTCCAGGTCGCGTTCTTCGTGCTGGCCGGCCTGGCGGCGGCGGGCGCGGTGCTGTCCGCACTGATGCTGGAGTCCAAGCCTGCCGAAGTGCAGCCGCAGCTGACCGAAGAGGCCGCGCTCGAGCTGGAGGCCGCATGAGCGGGCCGACCCGGCAACGGCACCTCGACGATCTCGAGCTGCAGCTGAAGGGGCTCGTCCACGTCCGGGCCCTGCTCGAGACGAACGGCGCGCCGCCCGACGCGGTGGCCCTGCACAGTGACGCGATCGAGCGGGTGCGCGGCGAGCTGACACAGCTCGCCCGCGCCCGCCAAGCCTCGAGGGGGAATGGATGAAAGCACGGCTCTTCACGGACGAGAACCGCAAGTGGTGGACGCTGGTCGCCGTCTCGTTCGGCCTGTTCATGATCATGCTCGACAACACGGTGGTGAACGTCGCGCTGCCGTCGATCCGGTCGGATCTCGGGATCTCCGTGTCGGAGCTCGAGTGGGTCGTGAACGCGTACGCGCTCACGTTCGGCGTTCTCCTGCTCACCGGCGGCAAGCTCGCCGACCTGCTCGGGCGGCGCGCGATCTTCATCGCGGGCCTCGTGATCTTCACCGTTGCGTCGCTCTGGTGCGGGCTCGCCGGCGGCGCCGCGTCGCTGATCGCCGCCCGCACCGTCCAGGGAGTCGGCGCGGCGCTGATGAACCCCGCGACCCTGTCGATCATCACCGCAACCTTCCCTCCGCGGTTGCGCGGCACCGCGATCGGGATCTGGGCAGGCGTCTCCGCGCTGGCCCTCGCGATCGGCCCGCTGGTCGGCGGCGTGATCACCGAGCGGATCAGCTGGAGCTGGATCTTCTTCGTCAACGTGCCGGTGGGGATCGCCGGCGTGCTCGCGGCTCGAGCGTTCGTCGACGAGACGAAGGACACGTCACGCGAGCAGCGGCTCGACCTACCGGGCCTGGTCAGCTCCGCGGTCGGCCTCTTCGCCCTCACCTACGGTCTGATCGAGACGAACACCCATCCGTGGGGCTCGACCCGCGTCGTCGGGCTGCTCGTGCTCGCGGTCGCCGCGCTCTCGGTGTTCGTGCTGCTCGAGGCGCGCCAGCGCCTCCCGATGCTCGACCTGTCTCTGTTCCGCAACCCGAGCTTCAGCGGTGCGAACACGGTGATGGGCCTGGTCGGGCTCGCCATGTTCGGGATCTTCTTCTTCAACTCGCTGTTCCTCCAGAACGTCCTCGGCTACAGCGCGATCAAGACCGGCGCCACGTTCCTGCCGATGACGCTGCTGATCATCCTGGTCGCGCCGTTCGCCGGCCGGTTCACCGACCGGATCGGGCCGCGGTGGCCGATGGTCGCCGGGATGACGCTGCTGACCGGGTCGCTGCTCCTGTTTGGCACGCTCGACGCGAGCTCGTCGTTCTGGGACATCCTCCCGGGCCTCCTCGTCGGCGGATTCGGGATGGCGATCACGATGGCACCGACGACCGCCGCGGCGATGGGCTCGGTGCCGGTCGCCCAGGCCGGCGTCGGCTCGGCCGTGATCAACAGCATGCGCCAGGTCGGCGGCTCGCTCGGAATCGCGATCATGGGAACGCTCGTCGCGACGCACATCAGCGTGAGCGCGGCCAGCCCCGCGTACGACGGCCAGTTCGTCGAGGGGTATCACCGGGCGCTGCAGGTCGGCGCCGCGATCCTGCTCGCGGGCGCCGTCGTCGCCGCGGTCACGATCGGCAGGGTGCGCCGGCCGGAGCCCGCGGCCGTCGAGGCGGCGACGCCCGAGACGGCGCTGACCGCCGTGCCGACGTTCGAGGAAGCCGCCTAGCGCAGTCTCAGGTCGGAAGCGCGCCGTTCGGCATGGGGCCAACTCCGCCTCGGTCGAACGGCGCGTAGGCCTCTCTCGGCACGTTCGTCTCGACATGCGTCGACGCGCCGTGCCGCTGCGCCAACTCCAGGACGGGATACGTGATCGTGTTCGGCGCGCGCGAGCCGGCCATGACGATCACGCACGGCCCCTCCCCCGCGCCGACGAAGATGTGGTCGGTTCCGGCCGGGCAGTGGACGAAGTCCCACGCCTTCAGCCGCCGCTCCTCGCCCTCGATCAGGACGAGGCACTCACCGGAGACGACGAGAAAGTCCTCCTGGACGCTCTCGCGGTGGTAGAGCCCGTTCGGCTGGCCCGGCCAGAGCACGTGGATGTTCATCCCGTACTCCGGGAACTCGGGCTCGCCCTCGAACGAGGTGGACGCGCCGAAGTAGTCACTCTGCCACCACGGCGTGTCCGCCGCGTTGACCACGAACCAGCCCTCGCCCGACGGGACGAGGCCGTTCTCGGCTTGCTCGAGGCGCGCCTCGTCGGGCATCAGGGATCGAGCGTACCGACGTCGAGGCTCGGCAGGTCGAGCCCGTGCTCTCGGGCGTGCTCGATCGCCTCCGCGTAGCCCGCGTCGGCGTGGCGCATGACCCCCGTGCCGGGATCGGTGGTCAGCACCCGTTCGAGCCGCTCGGCAGCGTCGGCCGTGCCGTCCGCGACGACGACCATGCCGGCATGGATGGAATTGCCGATCCCGACCCCACCGCCGTGGTGGACGCTGACCCAGGTCGCACCGGCGGCGACGTTCAGCAAAGCGTTCAGGATCGGCCAGTCGGCGATCGCGTCGGAGCCGTCGGCCATCGCCTCCGTCTCGCGGTACGGTGACGCGACCGAGCCCGAATCGAGGTGATCGCGCCCGATCACAACCGGCGCGCTCACTCGCCCGCTGCGCACGAGCTCGTTGATCGCCAGTCCGGCGCGGGCGCGGTCACCGTAGCCGAGCCAGCAGATCCGTGCAGGCAGCCCCTGGAACCCGACCCGCTCGGGTCCCAGCTCGAGCCACCGCTGCAGCACGCCGTCCTCCGGGAACAGCTCCACCAGCATCGCGTCGATCGCGGCGATGTCCCCCGGGTCGCCGGAGAGGGCAGCCCACCGGAAGGGCCCGACGCCGCGGCAGAAGAGCGGCCGGATATAGGCCGGGACGAAGCCCGGGTATGTGAACGCATCCTCGACGCCCGCCTCTAAGGCCTCACCTCTCAAGTTGTTGCCATAATCGAAAACATAGCTACCCGCCCGGACGAACTCGAGCAGCCCGCGGACATGTGTCGCAATGCCGGCACGCGCTCGTTGCAGATACGTGGCCGGATCCGCCGCGCGCAGCTCGGCGGCGGCGGCGACGTCGAGCCCTACGGGCACGTAGCCGGTCAACGGGTCGTGCGCCGCCGTCTGATCGGTGACGAGGTCGAACGGCTCGCCGCGGCGCGCCAGCTCAGGCACCACCTCGGCCGCGTTGCCGAGGAGCCCGACCGAGAGGCCGCGCCGGTCCCGTTGGGCTGCGCGGACGCGTGCAAGCGCGTCGTCCAGCGACTCCGTCGCCTCGTCGAGGTACCGCGACTCGAGCCTCCGTTCGATCCGCGAGGGATCGACCTCGACGCAGAGAACGGCGGCGTTCAGCATCGACCCGGCGAGCGGCTGCGCACCGCCCATCCCGCCCAGCCCGGCGGTGAGGATCGAGCGTCCGGCGAGGTCGGCGGCGCCGAAGTGCTGCTCGGCCGCGGCCGCGAAGGTCTGGTACGTGCCCTGGAGGATCCCCTGCGTACCGATGTAGATCCAGCTTCCGGCCGTCATCTGGCCGAACATGGTCAGGCCGAGCGCCTCCAGCCGGCGGAACTCGTCCCAGGTGGCCCAGCGCGGGACGAGCATCGCGTTGGCGATCAGCACGCGAGGCGCTCCGGGATGCGTTCGGAAGACGCCCACCGGCTTGCCGCTCTGGACGAGCAGCGTCTCGTCGTCGCCCAGACGGAGGAGCGTCCGCACGATTGCCTTCAGCGCGTCGTGGCTACGCGCGGCGCGGCCGCTGCCACCGTAGACGACGAGCGCCTCGGGATGTTCGGCGACCTCCGGGTCGAGGTTGTTGAGCAGCATCCGGAGCGGAGCCTCGGTCGACCACGAGCGGGCATTGAGGTCGGTGCCGCGCGGCGCCCGAACCCGCGAGAGATCACCGCAGAGCGACTCGACCGCGGCCTCCGTCGTCTCGGTCGTCGTCATCGGTCTTCGGCCTGCTCTCGTTCGCGCTGCCGCCAGCGCCACCAGCTGTACCCGGTGGCGACAACAAAGAGGACCGGGGCGATGATCAGCGCCGCACGCATGTTGCCGCCTGTGAGGGCGGTTACGCCGACTACGATTCCGGCGAGCACGGCATAGACGATCGCGCTGTCGCGATAGGGGTGTCTCGGAATGGTCCGCGGCGTCCCGTCCCAGCGCAGCTTTCGCTTCTGCTTGGGACGGTCGGTCACCGCAGCTCTCCGGCTGCGTTCTCGACGGCCGCGACGAGCGACCCGTCGCGGATCGCGACGGCAACGGCCTCGATCTCGCCGCCGAGGGGCCGGTCCTCCGTCAAGCGCGGCGACAGCGAGCGGACGAAGCCGTGCGCGGCGGCGACCCCGCGCCCCGGCTCGAGCGGCGCCAGGAACTCGACCCCCTGCGTGCCGGCCAGCAACTCGATCGCCAGCGTCCACTCGACGTTGCCGAGCACCTGCCAGGCCTTCAGCCCGGCCGCGTTGCCCATCGAGACGTGGTCCTCCTGACCTGCGCTCGTCGGGATCGAGTCGACGCTCGCCGGGTGGGCCAGCACCTTGTTCTCGCTGACCAGCGAGGCCGCCACGTACTGGGGAATCATGAATCCCGAGTTGAGGCCGCCCTCGACCGTCAGGAACGGTGGCAACCCTCCCGAGAGGCTCGGGTTGACGAGCCGCTCGACGCGGCGCTCCGAGATGCTCGCCAGTTCGGCGACCCCGAGCGCCAGCGCATCGAGCGCGAACGCGAGCGGTTGGCCGTGGAAGTTGCCGTTGGAGACGAGGAGGTCGTCCTCGACGAGCACGAGCGGGTTGTCGGTCGCGGCGTTCAGCTCGACCGAGACCGTGTAGTCGACGTAGTCGAGCAGGTCGCGGGTGGCCCCGTGCACCTGCGGCGCGCAGCGCAGCGAGTAGGCGTCCTGCACCTTGTCGCACCAGCGGTGCGCCTCGTTGATCGCCGAACCCTCGAGCAGCGCCAGCACGTTCGCCGCCGAGTCCTGCTGGCCGCGCAGCGGGCGCAAGGCGTGCACCTGCGGGAGGAAGCTCGTCCGTGACCCCTGCAGCGCCTCGAGCGACAGCGCGCAGGCGATGTCGGCCGTCTTGGCGAGCCGCCGCGCGCGAACGAGCCCGAGCGCCCCGAACGCGGCCATGAACTGCGTGCCGTTCACGAGTGACAGCCCCTCCTTGGCCTGAAGGGTTTCCGGCTGGAGTCCGGCGCGTTCGAGCGCCTCCGGGCCGGGGAGCCGGTCGCCGCCGAACCACGCCTCGCCTTCCCCGACGAGCGGCAGCGCGAGATGCGCGAGCGGCGCCAGGTCGCCGCTCGCGCCCACCGAGCCTCGGCTCGGCACAACGGGCAACACCCCGCGGTCGAGACAGCCGAGCAGTAGCTCGACGAGCTCGGGCCGGGCGCCTGAGCGGCCCTTGGCGAGTGCATTGGCCCGGAGCACCATTGCCGCGCGGACGACCTCGTCCGGATACGGCTCCCCGACGCCGCATGCGTGGCTCCGCAGCAGCCGCAGCTGAAGCTCCTCGGTCAGCTCCTCCGGGATCGTCTGCGAGACGAAGCGCCCGAAGCCCGTGTTCACGCCGTAGGTGTGCTCGCTCCGGCCGTGGGCAGCGCGGTCGACGACGGCTCGCGCCTCGACCATCCGCCCCCGGGCCGTCTCGGACAGGGTTACCGCGGCTCCCTCGACCGCGATCGCCCACACGTCGTAGACGGCCAGGTCCTCGCCCGTGAGGCCGATCGCCGTTCCCGAGGGCACGCGCCGAGTCTAGCTTCGCAGCCGCTCCTGCTCCCTCGCCCCGGAAGGGGGTGCTGAGACCCCCTGCACGCACGATATCGCTGGCCGCGTGACGTGTCTGAGTGCGAATCGAGCCGGAAGCGTGTCAGTCGTCGAGCAGCCTGACCTCGAGGACGCGCGAGGTGTCGAAGCCCTCGATGTGCAGTGCTGCGCCCGCGGCGGCGGCGGCGGCGCCGACAGGCATCAGCCCGACGAGCTCGGAGCCGGCCACCTCCACTCCGCGCGCACCGGCTTCCTCGGCGATCCGCGCGACGATCTCGTGCAGTCCCGCAACCTCCCAGTCCTCCACGTTCATGCTCACCTGAACGAACCCGGCGCGCGGGAGGGCGAAACCGAGCGCCCGAACGCCTGCGAAGCCCCCGTCCCGCTCGCGTACGATCGTGGCGATCGCGCGTGCCACCTCGACGTCGTCCGTCCGGAGGTTCACGTTGAACGCGACGAGCGGCCGGCGGGCCCCGACCAGGACGGCGCCCGCGGCGGGGTCGAGCCTCGGCGGCCCGAAGTCGGGGGCGACCTCGCCGATATCGATCCGCGCCTGGAGTTCCGCGGGGCCGCCGCGACGGAAGAACGCGGGGCCGCGATCGGAACCGCCGTAGAGGAACGCCGGCAAGCCGAGCTCGCCGATGCGGGCCGCCACCTCGCGCGCGGCTGCCCGCGCACGATCCATGTCCTCGGGCCTGATCGGGACGAGCGGCACGACGTCCGCCGCCCCGATCCGGGGATGTGCTCCCTGGTGCCGGCGCAGGTCGATTCGTTCTCGCGCACGCCCGACACCCGCCACCAGCCCTCCGACCAGCTCCGCCTCCGAGCCGACCAGCGTGAACACGGAGCGGTTGTGGTCCGCGTCGGCGTGCACGTCCAGTAGGCGGGCGCCCGCGCTCGCCAGTGCCGCACCGATCGCCTCGATCGTCCCACCGTCCCGTCCTTCGGAGAAGTTCGGCACCGACTCGAGCGGCAGCACGTCACGTACCCTAGACCGCGGTGAAGGCCTACTACCACGCGCGGGCGCGCGAGTACGACGACTGGTGGCTCGGCCACAACCTGTTCGCCGACAAGCACCGTCCAGGCTGGGATGAGGAGCGCGCAGAGCTCGAGCGCTGGATCGAGGATCTGCCGCCGAAACGCACGCTGGACGTCGCCTGCGGAACGGGCTTCATGACGCGCCGCCTGCGCGGTGAGGTGACGGGCCTAGACCAGAGCGACGCGATGCTCGACGTCGCCCGCGCGCAGGTCCCGGCCGCGACCTTCGTCGAGGGCGATGCCCTCGACCTCCCGTTCGACGACGGTGAGTTCGAGCGCGTCTTCTCCAGCTACTTCTACTGCCATCTCGAGGACGACGACCGCCTGCGCTTCCTCGCCGAGGCCCGGCGGGTCGCGCCCGAGCTCGTGATCGTCGGCAGCCGGCTCCAACCGGACGAGAAGCCCGAACGCTGGGACGAGCGCGTCCTGAACGACGGCACGCGCTGGCGGGTTTTCAAGCGCGTGTTCGATCCGGAGGCGCTCGCCGGCGAGCTGGACGGCCGCGTCCTCCACCAGAGTCACTACTTCGTCATGGTCTGCTCGCCGTGACCGGCCGTCGCTAGGACGGCATGCGGTTCATGCCGCATGGCGGTCTCGTCCGGCACGAGATCCTCCGCCGCGGGTGACCCGGCGCCGGTCGGCGTACCGCTCCCTGGCATCGCTCCAGGCCGACAACCGCCGCTGCCGCGCCTGTGCCGAGGCAGGGTTTCCGCTCGAGTCCCGGCCGGTGCTGGAGGGACACCTCGGCCAGCGCGCGTACATCTACGGCCAGGCTCCCGGGATCGTCGAGGGAGCGGAGCACCGTCCGTGGCGTGGCCGCGCCGGCCAGACGCTGCGCCGGTGGCTCGACCTCGACGAGGACGAGTTCTACGCGACCTTCTACTGCGCTTCGGTCACGCGCTGCTATCCCGGCCGGTCGCCGACCGGCTCCGGGGACCGCGTTCCGACGCCGCTCGAGCGCGAGCTCTGCTCCTTCTGGCTCGAATGGGAGCTGCGACTGCTGCAGCCGGAGCTGATCGTCGCGGTCGGCGGGCTCGCGATTCGCCGGCTTCTACCGGGACGCAGCCTGGGCGACTCCATCGGCACCAGCCTGGAGCGCGGCGCGGTCACTGTCGTACCGCTCCCACACCCGTCGGGCGTCAGCCGCTGGCTGAACACGGCCGCGAACCGCACCCTGCTGAAGGCCGCGGTCGGCCTGATCCACGCCCGTCTCGCAGCCGAAGGGAGCCCCGAAAGCGGCGGCTAGACTCGAATAGTGACGGAGCCGGTTCCCCACCGCCGAACGTTCGCCCGGCTGCTCGGCTTTCTGAAGCCGTACAAGCTCTCCTTGATCGTCTCGATCGTGCTCGCCTGCGGATCGCAGGCGGCGCAGATCGCGCTCGTCTGGGTGGTCGGCGGCGTGATCAACAAGGCGATCGTCGCGCACGACCGGCAGCAACTCACCGTTTACGTCTGGACGATCGTCGGCCTCGGCGTGCTCAAGGCAGGACTGATGGTCGGGCGGCGCCTTATCTCCGGGCGCCAGGCGCTCGGCGTGGAGCTGGACCTGCGCAACGCGCTCTACGCCCGGCTCGTCCGGCTGTCGTTCCGCTTCTACGACACCCATCAGACCGGCCAGCTGATGTCGCGGGCGACCGTCGACCTCCAGGGCGTCCGCTTCTTCCTCGGCTACGGCCTGATCTTCCTTTTCCAGAACGTCCTCGTCGTCGTCTCGGTCACCGTCGTGCTCTTCTTCGTCAAGTGGGAGCTCGCGCTGATCGCGCTCGCGATCGTGCCCTTCCTGATCGTGCTGGCCTACCGGTACAGCCGCCTCTCGCACCCGACCCTCCGCGACGTCCAGCAGAAGCTCGCCGACGTCGCCACCGTCGCGCAGGAGAGCATCGTCGGCGTCCACGTCGTCAAGGCGTTCGCGCAGGAGCCGGCCGAGCAGGCGAAGTTCCGAGACCGGTCGGAGGCCGTTTTCGGGCAGACCGTGCGCGCGAACCGCCAGCGCGCCTTCTACGTGCCGCTGATCTCGTTCGTGCCGATGCTGGCACAGGCTGCGGTGCTCCTGGTCGGCGCGACCATGGTTGGCGACGGCAGCCTCTCGATCGGCAGCTTCGTCTCCTTCAACCTCTACCTCGGCATGCTCGTGTTGCCGTTGCGCTCGCTCGGGATGTGGATCGGACAGGCCCAGCGGGCGACCGCCTCCGGCGAGCGGATCTTCCAGGTCATGGACGAGCCGGAAGACGTCGCCGACCGCTCGGGCGCCGTCGACCTCCCGGCGGGACCGGGCGAGGTTCGCTTCGAGGGCGTCTCGTTCCTCTACCTCGACGGGCGACCGGTCCTCAGCGACGTCGACCTGGACGTGCCGGCGGGGCGGACGATCGCCCTCATCGGGCACACGGGCTCGGGCAAGACGACTCTGACCTCGCTCGTCCCTCGCTTCTACGACGTCACCGCCGGCCGGGTCACGGTGGACGGCCGGGACGTCCGTGACCTGACGCTCGCCTCGCTGCGGCGGGCCGTCGGTGTCATCTCGCAGGACCCGTTCCTCTTCTCGGCGACCGTGCGCGAGAACATCGCGTTCGGCGCCGACGACCTGCCTCAGGAGGCAGTCGAGGCGTTCGCGCGCGCGGCGCAGGCGCACCAGTTCATCGAGCGACTGCCGCAGGGCTACGACACTGTGATCGGCGAGCGCGGGATCACGCTGTCGGGCGGCCAGCGGCAGCGACTGGCGATCGCTCGGGCGCTGGCAGTCGACCCGAGGATCCTCGTTCTCGACGACGCAACTGCGTCGGTCGACGCCTCCACCGAGGCGCTGATCCGGATCGGCCTGCGCGGCGCCATGGCCGGGCGGACGACGTTCGTGATCGCGCATCGCCTATCGACCATCGCCCTCGCCGACGAGATCGTCGTCCTCGACCACGGCCGGATCGCCGCGCGCGGCACGCACGAGGAGCTGATCTCGACGAGCACCGTGTACCGCGAGATCTACGAGCACGGCCTGCTCGAGCGCCAGTTCGCCGACGCCGTCGAGGCTCGCGCCGAGATCGAAGAGGTGGCATGACCACGCCGCAGCCGAGCGGATTCACAGCCGCGCCGCAACTACGCGAAATCGGCGCAGACTCGACTCAGACGCGTGCGCCGCGTCCCGGTAATGTCGACGCCGAGGGCGGCGGGACGGCTCCCCACCCATTGGGTGGGGGCGTGGGCTGGACTAGGCCCCGACCGACAGGGCCGGAAAAGCCGGGTTCGTGAGAGTCCACCAGCCCGGTAGCCATCTGCTCGAGGAGCGCGGAGTCCGCGTGCGGGACTGGTCCTGGCAGAAGACACGCCGGCGCTTCTCGACCCTTGGCCGGCTCGTTGTTCCGTATCGGGGCCGGGCGATCCTGTCCGTGCTCACTCTCCTCCTGGCGACGGCGATCGCGCTCGCGCCGCCGTTCCTGGCCAAGCTCGCGCTGGACGACGCGGTGAACGGTGACGCCGGGAGCAAGCTCGACCTGATCGTCGCGCTCTTCCTCTTCGCCGGCCTCGCGAACTGGGGCATGACGTACGCGCAGACGTACCTGACGGGCTGGGTGGGCGAGCGCATGCTCGCCGACCTGCGCACCACTCTCTTCGATCATCTCCAGGGCCTGTCCCTCGGCTTCTATGAGCGGAATCGCGCCGGCGTGATCATCAGCAGGCTGACCAACGACGTCGAGGCGCTCGACCAGCTCGTCACCGACGGCATCTCGACGCTCGTCCAGAGCACGCTCACGCTGGTCGGCACCGCCATCCTGCTGTTCATCCTCGACTGGCGACTCGCCCTCGCCACCCTCACGGTGATCCCGGTGATGAGCGTCAGCACGGTGCTGTTCCGTCGCTACTCGACGCGCGCCTACCGGGCGGTGCGAGAGCGTCTCGGTCTCGTGACCGCGACCCTCGCCGAGGACATCGCCGGCATGCGCGTCGTCCAGGCCTTCACCCGCGAGCAGGTCAGCATCCGAAACTTCCGCGAGGTGAGCGAGCGCTACCGCCGGTCGAACCAGCAAACGGTGGTCCTGAGCGGCTGGTACTTCCCGTTCGTCGACCTGCTCTCGACGGTCGCGCTTGCGATCGTGCTCGGCTACGGCGGCCACCTCTACTTCGAGGGCGCCGTCGAGATCGGGACCCTCTTCGCCTTCATGCTCTACGTCCAGAACTTCTTCGACCCGGTGCAGCAGCTCTCGCAGCTCTACGGAACGTTCCTCTCCGCCACTGCCGCGCTGGACAAGATCAACGACCTGCTCGACGAGCAGCCGCAGGTCGTGGACGAGCAGGGCGCACGCGACCTCGGCCACCTCGCCGGCGACGTCCGCTTCGAGGGTGTTCGCTTCAGGTACGGCCGTGGCGACGAGGTGCTACACGGGATCGACCTCGACGTTCCCGCCGGCACCACCGTCGCCCTCGTCGGACATACGGGCGCGGGCAAGTCGACGATCGCGAAGCTGCTCGCCCGCTTCTACGACCCGACGCACGGCCGGATCACGCTCGACGGCGCCGACCTGCGGCATGTCACCCAGGCCTCGCTGCGCTGTCAGCTCGGCGTCGTCCCGCAGGAAGGATTCCTGTTCGCCGGCTCCGTTCGGGAGAACATCGCGTTCGGGCGGCCCGGCGCGAGCGACGACCAGTTGGTCGCCGCCGCGACGGCGGTGGGCGCCGACGACTTCATCAGGGAGCTCGAGAACGGCTACGACACGGAGTTGGGCGAGCGCGGCTCGCGCCTGTCGGTCGGACAGCGCCAGCTGGTCGCTTTCGCGCGGGCGCTGCTCGCCGACCCACGCATCCTCGTGCTGGA
This sequence comes from uncultured Actinomycetes bacterium, assembly GCA_963775695.1. Taxonomy (GTDB): domain Bacteria; phylum Actinomycetota; class Thermoleophilia; order Gaiellales; family Gaiellaceae; genus DATBLE01. The sequence goes on from CAVZJU010000004.1 coordinate 277,893, forward strand.
CGAGGCGACCTCGTCCGTTGACATCGGCACCGAACGGCGGATCGAGGTCGCCCTGCGCAAGCTCCTCGCCGGCCGGACGGCATTCATCATCGCGCATCGCCTCTCGACCATTCGTGAGGCAGATCTGATCGTCGTCCTCGAGCACGGCCGCGTCGTCGAGCAGGGCTCGCACGACGAGCTGCTCGCCCGCCGCGGGCTGTACACGAGCCTGTACGGGGACTGGGCCGCGGACGTCGCCTGAGCGGCGCCGTCAGCGGCCGACCGCGTGGCGGTAGCGCCAGACCGCGAGCGAGCCGAAGCCGAACACGATCGCCAGCGACCAGACCACCGCGAGCCAGATCTGGTTGCCGGCCGGAGTGCCGACGAAGAGCGCCCGGACCGCGTTGACCATGTTCGTGAACGGGTTGTGCCTGGCGATCGGCTGCAGCCAGGCCGGCATCGAGGCCACGGGCACGAAGGCGGACGAGACGAACGTGAGCGGGAAGAGAAAGATGAAGCCGTAGGCATTCGCCGCCTCCGGCGAGGAGGCCGTCAGACCGATGAAGGCGAACACCCACGAGAAGGCGTAGCCGATCAGCAGGCAAAGCACGAGGCCGGCGACGACCTCCGGCACGCTGGTGGAAAAGCGGAAGCCGACTGCGAAACCGACGCCGAGCATCACGGCCAGCTGCACGCCGTTCGTCGCTCCGTCGGCGAGGGTGCGGCCGGTGAGCACGGCCGCCCGTGACATCGGCAGGGAGCGGAAGCGGTCGATCAGCCCCTTCTTCAAATCCTCTGACAGCCCCAGGGCGGTGACGAAGCCGCCGAAGGTCATCGACTGCACGATGATCCCCGGGATCAGGTAGTCGACGTAGTCGAGGCCCGGCGTCGAGATCGCGCCGCCGAAGACGTAGACGAACAGCAGCACGAACATGATCGGCTGGACCGTGAAGCCGACCAGCAGGTCCGGCTGTCGCGGGATCCTGAGCAGGCTCCGCTTCGCCAGTACGAGCGTGTCCGAGACGGTGTACGCGAGACCCGTCACGAGTCGCCGTCCTCCTCCGACTCCGCGCCGTGACCGGTCAACTGGAGGAAGACGTCGTCCAGCGTCGGGCTGAGGACGACGACGTCGTCGATCGCGACTCCAGTCGAGTCGAGCCGCCGGACCGCCTCGGCGATCGCGCCTCTTCGCTCGCGGAGTGGTACACGCACGGTCGAGTCCAGAAGCGACGGGCTCCCGGCCGCGAGCGGCGCGAGCGCCTCGAGCGCTCGCCGGCCCTGGGACCCGTCCGCGAGCCGCACCTCCAGGTGCTCGCCGCCGCAGTTGGACTTCAGCTCGCTCGACGTCCCCTCGGCGATCACGCGCCCGTGGTCGATGACGACGATCCGGTCGGCGAGCCGGTCGGCCTCATCGAGGTACTGCGTCGTCAGCAGCACGGTCGCCCCTCCCGAGACGAGCCCCTCGATCGTGTCCCAGAGCGCGAGCCGGCTGCGCGGATCGAGGCCCGTGGTCGGCTCGTCGAGAAACAGCACGGGCGGGCGTGCGACGAGGGCGGCTGCCAGGTCGAGCCGGCGGCGCATCCCGCCGGAGTAGGTCCGCACGAGCCGGCTTCCGGCATCCGCGAGGTCGAACTCCTCGAGCAGCTCTCGTGCACGCCCGCGGGCCTCGTGGCGGCTCAGGTGGTACAGCCGGCCGACCATCTCCAGGTTTTCGAAACCGGTGAGGTTCTCGTCGACCGCGGCGTACTGGCCGGCGAGCCCCAGCCGCTCGCGAAGCCGTGCCGGATCGCTGAGAACGTCGACCCCTGCTACCCGCGCCGTCCCCCCGTCGGGAGCGAGCAGCGTGGTGAGGATCCGGACCGCGGTCGTCTTGCCCGCCCCGTTCGGACCGAGCAAGCCGAGGACCATCCCGGTTTCCGCCGCCAGGTCCACGCCGTCCAGGGCGACCACGCTCCCGTAGCGCTTCCGCAAGCCGGACGCCTCGATCGCGAGCTCGCGCGTCACGTTCTCACGCTACCCAAGGCGCCCCGGCAGCCGTCAGCACTGCGCGGAGTAGAGTCCGCGTGGATGGCGCTCGACAAGCAGACGGAAGATCGGATCGACCAGCCGGTCTCGGAGCAGGCCGAGAAGGAGACGCGGCTGGCGCCCTCCGAGGCGGTCGAGCAGATGCGCATCCATGCGCCCGAGCGCGCCAACCGGATGCTGCGCACGCTGCTGGAGCGGGTGAACGCGGACCGGCGGCTGAAGGGTTGGTGGCACGTCGCGAACGTGAACGCGACCGTGCGCATGGAGATCAACGACCACTCCTGGGTGCACATCCAGATCGTCACGAACATCGCGCTGAAGCTCCTGCGCCAGCTGACCAAGCACCACATCGAGCCGTCGGTCGTCCGCGACTTCAACATGACGAACGACGATGCCGAGGTCGTGGTCGTCCTCGGCGCCCTGCTTCACGACGTCGGCATGTCCATCCACCGGGAGGGGCACGAGGAGTTCAGCCTCTTCCTCGTCGAGCCCGAGATCCGCAAGCTGCTGGACGGGATCTACGAGGAGCCAGAGCTGACCGTGATCACCTCCGAGGTCCTGCAGGCGATCATCTCGCACCGCTCGGGGGGTGAGCCGTTCTCACTCGAGGCCGGCGTCGTCCGCGTGGCCGACGCGCTGGACATGGCCCAGGGGCGCTCGCGGATTCCGTTCGAGAAGGGCAGGGTCTCGATGCACTCCCTCTCCGCGGCGGCGATCGACGACGTGAACATCTCGGACGGCGAGGAGAAGCCGATCAAGATCGAGATCGTGATGAACAACTCGGCCGGCCTCTACCAGGTCGACGGCCTGCTCAAGGCGAAGCTCCAAGGCTCCGGGCTCGAGCCCTACGTCGAGGTGATCGCGCACATCGACACCGAGGCGGAGAAGCGCCTCGTCCCCATCTACCGGCTCGAAACCTAGCCCGCGACCCGCGGCTACAATTGCCCGCGGCCCGTTGCGGGGTCGTCTAATGGTAGGACGCTCGGCTCTGGACCGAGAAGTTGGGGTTCGAATCCCTGCCCCGCAGCCTCTCCCGAGCCTCGACCGCTCTCCGACGCGTTCGGCGGCAATCCGACTCGGCAGGACCCGAGTACGGTTTGCAGGTACGTTCGACGAAAGGGGTCGGAATGACGCGCTTGATTGCGATCGGCGCCGCGCTCGCGGCGGCCGGAGCAGCACTCGCACTGACCGGCGTGGCAGGCGGTCGAACGAACGTGACGGCGCTCCGGGCGACGGTCGGCCCGGGCTTCACGATCAGCCTGACCAGGAACGGCGCCCGCGTCGTGCGGCTCAAGCCCGGGCTGTATCGGATCACCGTGGCAGACCGCTCTGCCATCCACAACTTCAAGCTCGAGAAGTCCGGGGGCGCCTTCGAGCGCACGCTCACCTCCGTCGGCTTCAGGGGCCTGCGGACGATGACGGTCCGGCTGACCACCGGCCGCTGGGAGTACTACTGCGCTCCGCACGAGCAATCGATGAAGGGACACTTCACGGTCGGCGTCGCCCCGGCCGTGGGCACGACGACCGACGATCACGGGAACGACGGCTGAGCAGTTCGCCTACAGGGACAAGCCCCCTCGGGGGTCTGACCCTTCAGAGTCGCCTCGGGCCCTCGACGCGGCCGACGCGAACGCCGGCTCGACCCGGCGGCGGCCGGGCCACCAGCTCGTCTCGCCGAACGCGGCGAGCAGCGCGGGAAGCATGAGCGTCCGCACGACGAACGCGTCGATCAGCACGCCGACGCACACCGCGAAGGCGAAGGACCAGAAGGGCGCGATCGGGACGATCGCCAGCGTCGCGAAGGACGCCGCCAGCGCCAGCGCCGCGATCGAGATCGCCCGCCCTGCGCGGGGGACGGCGGCGCGAATCGCCGCACCGATGTCGCGGCGGTCCGACTCCTGCCAGATCCGCCCGACGACGAACAGATTGTAGTCGGTGCCGAGCGAGAGCAGCAGGACGCCGACCGCGAGCGGCACGTAGAAGGTGACGTCGGTCTCGCCGAGCACCAGACGCGTGAAGTAGGCGGTCAAGCCGAGCGTCGCCGCGATCCCGAGCAGGCTGGTCGCCACGATCAGCACCGGTGCGACCAGCGAGCGGAGGAAGAGCGCGAGCAGGACGAGGTTCACGATCGAGGCGGCGATCCCGACCACGAGCAGGTCGTGGCCGATCAGGTCGGTCGTCTCGGCGGCCATCGCCGTATCACCGGCGTAGGTCGCCGTCGCCCCGCCCAGCCCGGCCGCGGCCAGCAGACGCGGCACCGCCGCCTGGAGCCGGCGCAGGTCGTCGATCCCCGCCGAGCCGTACGGATGGTGGTCGAAGGCCAGGAAATAGCGCACCGCGCCCCCATCGGGTGCCCGAAAGACCGTCCGCGCCCGCCTCGGAACGTTCGGGAGAGCAGCACCGATCACGGCGCCGACGCCGGGCTCTGCATACAGGCTGCGCCCGAACCGCTCGAGCGCCTTCCGCCGGAAGCCGATGTCGTGCCCCTGTACCACGAGCTCGGTGGGCGCGACGATGCCCGCGGCGAACCCCCGGGCGGCCTCGCGGTCGGCCACGGCGGCCGGGGCGTCGCGCGCCAGCCCTCGGATCGGCGTCAGCGCCAGCGTCAGCCGAGAGAGGCCGGTCGCCGCGCAGACCAGCGCGACCGCGGCGACCGCCAGCATCGGAACGGCGCCGAGCCTCCTGCTCGTCCCGGCGGCCACGATGCGGCGCGCGCGAGCACCGATCCGCGTCAGCAACGGGTCGAGCCGGTCGTCGGTCAGCCCGGGCCAGAACACCGCCCGCCCGAGCAGACCCATGACGGCCGGGACGAACAGGATCGACACGGCCAGGCTGACGAGGACGACGACCGCCATCGCCGGGCCGAGGGCGCGGACGAACCCGATGTCGGCCAGCCGCAGCGTGGCGAGCCCGGCCGCGACGAGCAGTCCTGCGGTGACGACGATCGGCAGGATCTCGGCGGTCGCACGCCGGGCGGCCGGTCGCGCCTCCTCACCTGCACGAAGCCGGGCGCGCATACCCGAGAGGAAGAACACGGAGTAGTCGGTGACGACCGCGAGCAGGAGCACGACCACGATCGGCTCGACCTCGTGCTCGACCTGGAGACCCGAGACCTCGGCCAGGTACGCCATCACATGGATGGCGAGCAGGTACGCGAGCCCCGCCGCGCCGAGCGCGACCAGCGGTGCGACGGGGGACCGCAGGTACATGGCGAGGATCACCGCGACGACCAGGATCGCCGCGATCTCCACCCAGGCCAGCCCGTCGTCGATCGCGTCCGACTGGGCGATCGACCCCGGGAGGAACCCGGTTGCGGCGGCGGACGCATCCGGTACCGAAACCACGCGCGCGTAGCGCTGGGCGAGCTCGTCCTGCTGGTTGGGCGTGAGCTCGGACGGGAAGCCGAGGTAGGTGATGGCGGTCGTACCGCGCTCGCGCGCGCCGGGGACGACGCCGAACGCGTTCACGTACGGAAGCGCACGCGACCCGGCCGGGAAGCCGGGAAGCCTGCCGCGGTCGAGCCGGATCGCGAGTCCGACGATCCGCCGCTGCTGGACGAGCGGCAGGCCGTTCGGGTTGCGCTGGACGACGGCGATCCGCGGCAGCAGCGCCGAGCCGAACAGACGGTCGGCCTCGAGCTCGGCCTTCCCCGCCGAGGTCTCTCTCGGCAGCAGGGCCTGCACGCCGGAGGTCGGCAGCGTCGAGATCCCGGGCAGGCCCTTCCAGGCGGCGAATGCGGCCACGCAGAGGGCGGGAACCACCAGCCAGCCGAGCGTCACGACCAGCCAGGCGAATGCGCGGCTCGGGCGGCCGGTCCTGACCGGCTCGGGAACGGTGGGCGGCGCGGTGTCGGGTTCCACGACGTTCCGGTGTTCCCCCAACTGCGTTGCGCGTCACTTACCCTGCGAAGGTGGTCGGTCGGAGGTATCTGGAGCGCGGCCGGCCCGTGGTCGTGCTCGCGCGCTGGGCGGGAGGCGGCCCGCGCAACGTCCTCGTCCGTCGCGAGGACGGGACCGTCGTGGTCAGGCCGTTCCGCGGACTGCGGCTCGGCGGCTAGGTGCCGAGCCCGCCGAGCACGGCAAACGGGCTCGGCTTCACCGCCTGCCAGACGAGCGCCCCGCTCGGCTCGACCTTCAGCTCCGCGCCGGCAGGCAACTCGTCGCCGACCGCCTCCGCGATCTCGTGGGCCTGGTCTTCGTTGTCGGCCCCGATCAGCAGATAGCGCCAGTGGCGTACGACCGAGACCGTGTACCCGGAGAGGAGATCGTCCGCGTCCGACTCGATCCGGTCGGCCATCGCGACCGCGTCGCGGTGCGAGTCGAACTCGATCCGCACCTCCCACAGCGCCTCGTCGAGCTCCTCCGACTCCACGGCCTCGTCCTGCTCGAGTCGCTCGCGCTCGGCCTCGCGCTGGGCCGCCGTCGAGGGCAATGCCGTTCCCGCCGGCTCCCAGCGCTCCTCCTCCGGGTGCCAGCGGTGGACCGCGTACTCGGCGTCGAGCGCGTGCTCGGCGACCAGGCCGCGAACGACGTTCTCGGCCTCGCGGGCAGCCTCCAGGGAGCCCGTGTACAGGAAGACGACACCGGGATCGTCGCCGCCGCCGACGACAACGCGGTCGCCCAGCGTGGCGCGGGCGTCGTCCTCGACCTCGGTCTCGGCCAGCGACGCGACGAGCATGCCGGAGTGATCCTCCACGGGGAGGGTGACGGTCACGCGCCAGTCGTCCTGGGCCACGGGGTGAACGCTACCGCGTCGGGCTACCCTCATCACCGTGGGGAAGGTCATCGATGCGGCGGGGACGTTCTTCCACCACCTCGCCGACGTCCACTGGGTCGCGCTCGCGATCGCCCTGGGCTTCAACGCGCTCCGCCTGTTCGCGCGGATCCCGGCCTGGCGGAACATCGTGCGCGCCTCGTACCCGGACCTGAAGGTGCCGCGGCGCACGATCGCAGGCGCGTACCTGTCGGGCGTCGGCGTCAACGCCATCATCCCGGCCCGGGCGGGCGACGTGCTCAAGCTCTACCTCGTGCACGACCGGGTACCGGGTACGACGTACCCGACGCTGGGCGCGACCCTGATCGTCGAGACATTGCTGGACATGGTCGTCGCGGGTGCCATCCTCGCCTGGGCGCTCACGATCGGCGTGCTGCCGGGGCTGGACGTGCTGCCCCATCTGCCCCAGGTCGACTGGAGCTGGCCGCTGCGGCACAAGCGGGAGGCCCTGATCATCGCCGCGGTCTGGATCGCCGTGCTGGCGATGCTCGCCGTGATCGGCATCCGCCGGGCGCGCGAGTTCAAGGCGCGGGTCCGGCAGGGCTTCGCGATCTTCCGCACACGCTGGGCATACGTCACGAAGGTCGCGAGCTGGCAGTTGCTCTCCTGGGGCTTCCGGATCGCCTCCGTCTACTTCTTCCTGAAGGCCTTCACCGTTCCGGCGACGCTGCACAACGCGCTGCTCGTCCTGGTGGTGCAGAGCCTCTCGACGCTGTTTCCGTTCACGCCGGGCGGCGTCGGCACCCAGCAGGGGCTGCTGGTCTACGTTTTCGACCGCGCCGCGACGGGCATCGCCGGAACGCTGCTGCTCAGCTTCAGCGTCGGCATGTACATCGCGGTCACGATCGAGAACATCGTCATCGGCTTCGTCGCCCTCTTCCTGATGGTCGGCACGCTTCGCTGGAAACGAGTCGTGCCCGACGAGGAAGAGGCGTATGCTCGCGGTCCATGAGCATGCAGCCATACCCGGTCCGGATCGTCGTCACCGACGACCTCGTTCGCTCGCGGCTGACCGTCTTCTTCCGGGCGATCCTCGCGATCCCGCACTACATCTGGGCATTCCTGCTCGGCACGGTGGTCGCCCTGCTCGTCTTCGTGAACTGGTTCATCCTCCTGGTCAAGGCGCGCGCACCAGACGGGATCCACGGGTTCGTAGCCGGCTACATCCGCTACCTGACGCATCTGGAGGCGTACTTCCTGCTCGCCGCCGACCCCTACCCGGGCTTCTACCTGATCGGAAGCGACCCGTACCCCGTCGACCTCGAGATCGACCCGCCGCAGCCACAGAGCCGCTGGAAGACGGTGTTCCGGCTCTTCCTGGCCGTGCCCGCGGTCCTGCTCGCGAGCACGCTGCTCTGGGGCGGGCCGCGTGGAGGCAGCTACTTCTCGGGCGGGCTCGCGTTCCTCGTCGCCTTCCTGGTCTGGTGGGTCGCCCTGTTCCGGGCCCGCGCGCCGCGCGGGCTCCGCGACCTGCTCGTCTACTGCCTCGGCTACAGCGCGCAGGTCTCGGCCTACCTGTTTCTCGTCACCGACCGTTACCCGTTCGCGAGCCCGAGCGGGTTCGTCGGCCGGCCCGCGCCGGTGGAGTCGGCCGAGGCCGACGTCGAGGTCGCTCCCGCTCCGCACCCGGTCTCGATGGAGGTGACCGACGACCTCCGCCGGTCGAGACTGCTCGTCTTCTTCCGGCTGCTGCTCGCCATTCCCCATCTGATCTGGCTGTTGCTCTGGTCGATCGTCGCCGTCCTGGTCGCGGTGCTGACGTGGATCTGGGCGCTCGTCACCGGACAGCCGCCGCGTCCGTTCCACCGGTTCCTCTCGCGCTACGTCCGCTACACGACCCACGTCTACGCCTTTCTCTTCCTGGTCGGAAACCCGTTCCCGGGCTTCCTGGGCGTGCCGGGCTCCTATCCCGTCGACCTCGAGCTGCCGCCGCTCGAGCGGCAGAGCCGGCGGGTCACAGGATTCCGTGTCTTCCTCGCCGTCCCCGCTCTGATCGTCTCCAGCGGGCTCGGCGGCGCCGGCTTCGTGGCTGCCTTTCTCGGCTGGTTCGTCGGCCTGTTCCTCGGCCGCATGCCGCAGGGTCTGCGCGATCTCGGCGCCTACGCCCTCCGCTACCAGGGGCAGCTCAACGCCTACCTGTACTTCGTCACCGAGCGGTACCCGGACTCGGGCCCGCGCCCGGATCCCGCCTCTCCGTGACGGCGGCTGCCCGCTACACTGGCCGCCGCGGCGCATTCGTCTAGTGGCCTAGGACACCGCCCTCTCACGGCGGCGGCACGGGTTCGAATCCCGTATGCGCCTAGCACGAAAAGCCCTGCAAAAGCGGGGCTTTTCTCTTCGACTGAGCCTCACCGCCGAAGGGTCATATTGGCGCACGGAGGGTCATTTCGGCGCACGATTGGCCCAGGATTGGTCCACGGATCGGGCTGCGCTGGTTTCGCCCGCTGGTTGGCCGCGTGTTGACAGACGGCCCGGCGCGGGGTCGAACACTACGCCGGCCGGACGAGCGCTTCCCCCGCAATCGCCGGGCCACTCATCACGCTACGCGTCCAGCCCGTCCGCCATCGCCGCCTCCTCGATCGTCAGGCTCTCGTCCTCCTCGAGCAGCCGACGCAGCCACCGAACCGCGAACCGCGACCTCCGCTCCGGCTCCTTCTCCGCGACCAGGGCGGTCAGGGCGAGGCCTCGTCGAGGGTGATCCTGCCGAGCTCCCGGGCGGTCGCCTTCGCCGTGACGAGGTTCCCGCGTTCGATCGCGGTGGCGAAGATCCGGCGTGGATGCCCCTGCGCTGTCACGGCCCTCCCGGTGGGGCCGGATGGAATAAGCAGCCTAGCGCCTCGCCCCTGAAAAGAACCGGGTATTCAGCCTGGTGATGCGAACAACCCGACGAGGATCGCGCTGACGATCAAGTAGATCGTCACGAGGAGGACCGCCACCTCGACAGCTTGCTTCCGCGGCATGCGCCCGATCTACCCGGCCGCATCAGCCGGGTAACGCTAGACGGGCGTCTCGACTGTCGACTGGGGCCGGCTAGTCCGGACGGTTAGCCAGCGATGCGAGTTGCCGGGATGCTGAGCGGCGCGTGTGCGGCTTCATGCTCTGAAGCGGACTCAAGCGCCGACTGGACATCGGCAACCCGGTTCAACGCGGGCAAGACGCCACAGATCTCGAGCGTGCTCTCTATCAGGGGTGCTCCGTCGAGAACCAGGTTGAAGTGGCATCCTCGATTGTCGGCGTCCTGCTTTGTATCGACGAGCAGCTTGATGATGCTGGAATCGATGAACTCGACGGGCGAGATGTCGATGATCAGGTGCGAGCAGGTGAGCAGCGCCTCGCCGACCACGCGCTCCACGGTGGGAGCGGATGCGAGGTCATGCTCTCCGCCAAGTACAACGTTGGCGATGTCTGGCTTGAGCCAGCGAAGATCGACCGTAGGCTCAGTGTCGGGGGGGCGGCCGTCGAGGGAGCGAGTCATCTGATATCCTCCCAAGGAAGTCGGGCTTACTATGACACGTGATCTTTAACGGGTCACAGAATACACGACACAAAAGACATGTCAAGTGAGAATAAGAAGTGGCGGTTTCTTTCTAACCACACACAGGTGCTGCTCTGCATCGCTCGCGATCCGAACGTGCGGATTCGGGACATCGCCCCGATGGTCGGGATCACCGAACGAGCGGCACAGCGGATCGTGGCCGATCTGACCGCGGCCGGGGTCGTGGAGCGCGAGAAGATTGGACGACGCAACCGCTATCGGCTAAATCTCGAAGCCAAGATGCGACACGACGCCCAGAGCGATGTCGAGATCAAAGAGCTTCTCAATCTCTTGGAGGCCTCCAACTTCGAAGAGACCGGCTGATGGCAGCAGCTCGTCATCGCTCCTGAGCTAGCTAGAGATCGTCGATGCGGCGGGCGGCCGAATGGGACAGACCGCGCGGCTCACTTCCTACGCCACGGCAGGCCGCCGACACTCGTGCCGCACGAACGCTTGCCGCGCCTCGTCAAGCGGCGCCGACACGCTGAAGTCGCAGAACGCGCAGCGCTCGACCACGCTCTCGTCGCCGCGCATGCGGTGCAGCAACTCCTCCATCGTTCCTCTTGGCCTCGCCCTCGGATGCCCTTGCGCTGTCACGGCCCTCCCGTGGGGCCGGACGGAGCTGATATCAGGGCACGCCCGGATGGCCCGGCACGGCTGATGTGCGAGCGTCATCCTTGCGAAAGGGGGTGTGAGATGACGACCATCCCGCACGAGTCCGTGCGCGTCGCTCCGGAGAAGCAGCGCTGGGCTGTACGGCTCCTCGTTGCCGAGATGTGGGCGAGCCTGGCGATCGCCGTAATGTGGCTGTCCGTGCTGTTCACGGCGATCTACGGGCGCGACATCGTGACCGTGTCAGCAGGCGGAAACAATTCGACCGTTCCGACTGTCGTCGTCGTGGCGTTCTTCGCCTTTTTCGGCACGTGGGTCGTGGCACGATACGGCTTCCGCCGCACACCGACTGAATGACGTTCCGCGGCGCGTGAGCAACTAGTGGAGCGGGCGGCCCACCGTCACGCGGCCGCCCGCCCCCCACTTGCGACTTCGAACCCCGGTCGTGCTGCGCCTCTGGCCGATTCGGGCATGGCCAGGAGCATCTCGACTGCTTCCTCGTGAGACGGGCCGCCGAGCAACCGACAGACACGACGCGGTGCGAGATCGCTGGCGCACCGGGCCGTCAGCGACAGCGACCTCGCGTGGAGCTTCAGGGTCGAAACCGCCCTCTTTTTCAGCAGCCGGCATGGGGGACGCGCTAGGCGTCGTACTGGCCGCCGAGCTCCGCCGCCTGGGGCTTACCTTTGTGTCCAGCTTCCTGCAAGATCGGGGGGACCTCGGGGTCGGAGACGAAGCTCTGCCAACCCTCCGCATCCCAGTCGAAGAGCACCCAGACCCGGTCGTCCTCATTGGGATCGCGAAAGACGTGCGAACCCTTGGACCCGTGCTGCTTTCGCTTCTCAGCGCCCTTGGTCGAGAAGGTATTCAAAAAGCGGTCGAAATCCTCAACTCTTGTCGTTGCCAGGATCATCTCTTTCCTTCTCTCGTGTCCTCGGCGTCGCCGCTCGACGCCGATGGTGAGGCGAGTGTACGCCTCAGATGCTCGGGCGGCCGGGTCGGGCAGCCGCCTCCACGCTGGCCGCACAGGAATCCGCTTCCCGAAGCGAGAAGGAGACCGGGGCGGGCGCTCCTTCCTGCCGCCTGGTGTCTGCCTCTCCCGCCCCAGGCGGTCTGATGGACGGGCGTGCCCGCCCACTCCTGTGTCTTCGACTTGAGGCGGGCGCCCCAGGGTGCCGGGCTGGTGGCCGCAGCCACCGAAACCAGCCACTCCCCTCTTGTCCGGGAGCACGCCGCATCAGAGCCTTCCTCCCGCCACAGATAACGAAACGAGCCCTTGAGGCTCGAAAAGACGTTTGACGACACAGCGACCCAGACGGCAGAGCGGTCAGCCGGGACCGTTCTCGTTTCGGAACTGGCGAGTTGGCTAGATCGAGCACATGCGCGACGTCGCCTTCGCGATCGGATCAAGACCGACCCTCGCCCCGGAGGACGCCCAGGCACTCGTCGCGCTCATCGCAGCCGACGCGACTCCATTCACCGTCAGGCTCGCCGCGAAGATCAACCGCAGCCTGCTGGATGGGGCTGAGGCGGGAGAAGTGGAGCTCGAACGGGACGAACTCGCTGAAATCGCCGACGCGCTATCCGTTGATCCCAAGCTCGTGCTCGAAGTTCCCGCCTTGAAGCCGCTGTACGACGAGGTCGTCGCGGCCCTGCAGGACTAGACGTCAATCAGACGAGCGCCCGAACAAGAAAGACGAAGCCGACCACCAGCGCGACGACTACTGCCATGGCCC
>CAVZJU010000005.1:0-107403 GCA_963775695.1 uncultured Actinomycetes bacterium
AAGCTCGCCGCTCCAGAAACACGCGAAAAGGAGGCGGAGATGCATGCTGTCGTCGTGCGCGTGACCATCCACAATGCCGACCGCACTCGGGAGGTGCTCAACGGCCAGGTAGTGCCGCAGGTCTCGGGCGCGCCCGGCTTCAAGGCGGGCTACTGGACGTGGTCGACTGGTGGTGGGGAGTTGGACGGGCTCTCGATGATCATCTTTGACTCGGAGGAGAACGCACGCGCGGCGGGCGATCGGATAAGCGCGATCGCCGCTGACGCACCCGACGACGTCACGCTCGATGGCGTCGAGGTCCGAGAGGTCGTCGCTTCGGCCTGATGACGTAGTCGATACTGGATCGTCGTCGCGGCTGCAGCGGCCGTGCTCTCTCCCGTCGTGCTGCTGGCGCGCCGCCTCCCCCCGCGGGGCGTAAGGCCGGGCGGTTAGTCCGTCGCCTGCGCCAGTCCTGTCTCTCGAGAGACAGTCAGGGATAAAGACAACTCTGTAGTCGTCGAGGAAGTCGCCCATGTCGTAGAGCACGCCCTCCGAGACGCCGTGGAACACATGTGCGGAATGGCCGGCCACGAGGGTCGCCCCCGCGGCTCGCATCGCTCTCGCCGCCTCACGGACTCGCGCGAGCGGTGCCGCCACCATGTTCGGGCCCCAGTGTGGGCTGATCAGCACTCGTAGTCAACGAGGAAGAAGCGGAGCGCCAGCCGGAGTCCAGTTCGACACGTCACAATCGACACTCGCTATGTCTGCGACTCGTCTCATAGGGCGCGACAACGAGCTGGGCATCATCGAGGCGTTCCTCGCCGATGTCGATCAAGGCCCGACCGCGCTGGTCCTCTCCGGCGAGCCGGGGATTGGCAAGACGATCCTCTGGGAGACCGGCCTCGAGGAGGCAAAGCGGCGCTTTGGCGGCGTACTGATCTGCCGGGGCGTCGAGGCCGAAGCCTCGCTCTCCTTCGCCGGGCTCTCGGAGCTGTTGGCGCCCGTCTTCGACGAGGTCGCCGCTTCGCTGCTGCCACCCCGCCGGCGGGCCCTCGAGATCGCACTGCTACGGGTCGAGCCGGAGTCCGAGGCTCCCGATCCGCACGCGATCGGGCTCGCCGTGCGCGACGTTCTCGGCGCTCGTGCCGAGGGGGGGCCGCTCCTGATCGCCCTGGACGATGCGCAATGGCTCGATCCAGCCTCCGCCGGAGTGATCCAGATCGCGCTGCGCCGCCTGCACGAGGAGCGGGTCGGGCTGCTGGTGACGATCAGGACAGGACCGGAGCTCGCGATCCCCTTCGAGCTCGAGCGCTCTTTCCCCGAGGAACGGCTCGAGCAGCTGACGCTCGGCCCACTCAGCCTCGGGGCCGTTCATAATCTGCTCAGGGACCGACTGGAGCTCGAACTGACCCGGCCGGAGCTCGCGCGGGTGCAGGAGGCCACAGCGGGTAATCCCTTCTTTGCACTCGAGCTCGGGCGTGAGTTCGTTCGCACGCGCACACGGCCGGCGCCAGGCCTGGCGCTCCACGTTCCGGACAGCCTGCGCGAGCTGCTCGGGGGCCGGCTCGCTCGCCTTCCCGGCGAGACCCTCGACGTGCTACTCCTGACCGCGGCGCTGGCCCGACCGACGATCGACCTCGTCGCGGCCGCCCATGGAGACCGGAAGCGCGTACTCGAGGCGCTGGAAGCGGCCATGGGAGAGGGAGTCGTCGAGCTCGACGACTCGCGGGTCCGTTTCTCACACCCCTTGCTCGCGTCGATCTGCTACGAGCGGGCGCCACTCTGGAAGCGCCGCGCGGTGCACCGGGAACTCGCCGATGCGGTCACAGACGTCGAAGAGCGAACCCGCCACCTGGCGCTGGCCGCCGACGGCCCCGACGCAGTGATCGCTTCGGAGCTGGACACCGCAGCCGAGCAAGCGGCGGGGCGGGGGGCGACTGCGGCAGCGGCCGAGCTCTACGAGCTTGCTGCCGAGCTGACACCCACCGATCCCGCCCTGGCGCGTGAGCGTCGCCTGCGGTCGGCGAACTTCCACTTCCTCGCCGGCGACCGGGAACGGAGCGTCGGGATCCTCGATCAGCTCCTGACCGAAGTGCCGGGCGGCCCGGAGCGGGCAGACGTTCTCGTCGCGCTCGCCTCGACCTTCAGAGGCGACCCGCAAGCGAGGATCCAGCTCTGCGAGGAGGCCCTTTCCGAGGCGACGGGCGACGACGCGCGTTCTGCCAGGATCCTGGCTCTCCGAGCCTGGAATCACCTGCTGACGGCCGATGCACACTCGGCGCTCGCCGATGCACGCGCGGCGCTCGGACAGGCGGAGCGAGTTGGCGATCCCGCCCTAATCGCTGCCGTGATCGGGCGGGTTGCGCAGACAGAATCGTGGGCCGCCGACGTCACGCCCGGGCTGCTCGAACGGGGCGTCGAGATCGAAGACCGCTTGGGGCTCGTGCTCGACTACCGAGCGAGCCCGCGCGTCTACCTGCCCCGGCTCCTGATGCGCCAGGGGGAGATCGAAAGACCTCGCGCACTTCTTGAAGAGCTGGAGAGGAATGCGGCAGCGCGCGGCGATGAGGGCACTCGCGCGATCGCTCTTTGGTACTTGAGCACGCTCGAGTGGTTTGCCGGCCGCTGGCAGCAGGCCCTTGGCCACGCCGACGCCGCGCAGGAGCTCGCTGCGCAGATCATGTTGGTGAACGCAAGTGGTTGGATCGGACGTGTCAGGGCGCTGGTGGAAACGGACCTCGGCCTCGTCGAGCAGGCGCGCGTTTCGGTCGAAGAAGGCCTCGCCGCGCCACATGCGGACTCGAATGATGTCTTCTCCTACATCACGCTCGGCGTGCTCGGCCGGCTCGAGCTGGCGCTCGGGAACCTGGAGGCAGCAGGCGGCCACCTTCGCGAGCTGCCCGGGCGGCTGCTTGCGAGAGGGGTCAACGATCCAACGCAGACCGTCTGGGCCGACGCGATCGAGACACTGATCGCACTCGGCGAGCTCGCCCCTGCGCGCGCCCACCTCGGACCCTACGAGGGACACGCGCAGCAGCTCGGAAGCCCCTGGGCGCTGGCAGCCGCTGCGCGCTGCCGCGGATTGCTCGCCGCTGCCGAAGGCGAGCCGTGGATCGCCTTCGAAGCGTTCGATCGCGCCCTCGCCGAGCTCGACCAGCACCCCTACCCGCTCGAGCGGGCCCGCACGCTGCTCTGCCTCGGCATCGTGCGCAGGCAGGCGCAGCAGAAGCGCGCGGCCCGGGACGCGCTCGAGCAGGCCCTTGCGATCTTCGACGAGTTAGGGGCGCGCCTCTGGGCCGATAAGGCCCGGGCCGAGCTGGCGCGGATCAGCGGCCGCGCTCCCGCCACCGAGGAGCTAACCGAAACCGAGCGGCGGGTGGCCGAACTCGCCGCCCAGGGGCGCACGAACAAACAGATCGCGGCCGAGCTGTTCATGGGGGTGAGCACCGTTGAGGCTCACCTCTCCCACGTGTACCGCAAGCTCGGCGTCCGCCGGGCCGGGCTGGCTGCACGGCTCGCAGCCCCCCAGGGTGTCTCCGCCAAAGCGGGGGGAGACCCCGTCCAAACCTAGGGTTTCCGGGGTTTCGGGCCTGCGTCCCTGAGACGTAGCTTGGGCGCATGGTCTACGTCGTCGAGCGATACCTCCCCGGCCTTCACCGCTCCGACCTGCTGTGCGGGCTCTCGAAGCTCACGCAGCTCAGGGAACAGGCGGGCGAGAGGCCTCGGGTGCGCTACCTCGGCTCGACCATCGTGCTGCGGGACGAGGCCTGCTACTGCCAGTTCGAAGGGCCAACCGAGGCGGCCGTCGCCGAGGCGAACCGGCTAGCAGGCCTCCCGTTCGACCGGATCGTCCCCGCAGTGACTGTCAATCCGAAAGGAGCAGAGATGAGCGTCTACCCGTCCATCCCCGCGACCGTCGAGATCGAGCGCGGTCGCCTAGTCGGCCTGGTGGCAGCGGTCGCAGTGGCTGCGGCCGCCGTCACCTGGGTCCTAGTCGCGTTCGCGTTCGACAGCGGCAGCACGACCACTGCGTCGAGCGGCGTTCAGGCGAGCGCGATCGGCAATCCGCTTCCGCCCGCGTCCCTGCACTTCAGGGTCGTGGGGGGGCCCGGTTCGGCCACCTCCGCCGCGCAGGACGGGCGGAACGTCCCGTCGGTCATGTCCCTGACCCCCGCCCGGCTCGCCGGCGGGGCGCTCGGAACCGGCTATGCCCTGCCGACCGCACAGAGCGGACCGACCACCGCGTCGATCCTGGCCTCGATGAGCCCGCAGACGCGGGAGTACACCAGGGCGATCATGAACCTGACGTTCGCCCAGCTCGCGGCCGGAGGCGCTGGCCACCCGTAGCCGACGTCCCCCAGGAGGGGAGATCACGCTCTCCCCTCCTGGCGGGGTTGACGGCGCATCTCGGACTGAGAAGATGATGAACCGCACAGTGGACACGTCGCGCAGAGGCTTCCCCAGCCCGTTCGAGCTCCCGGTTCCTCAAGGCTGTGAGGGGTGGGAGGAGCTGTATCCCCGCTACCACCAGTTCGCCGAGAGTCGGCGCGCTTTCGAGGAGGGCCGCTTCTGGTTCCAGGATGCCGTGCACTACGCGGAGCCGTACTACCCGTTCGACGCCGTCGTGCTCGAGTTCACCCTGGTCGGGTTCAGCCAGGCGAGCGCGCGCCTGTTCGTCATCCCGCCCTCGCTCGGTCTTGAGAGCCGGATCCTGAACGGCTACGTGTACCTGAGTGGCAACTCGGTAATGGACGAGGCGACGATCTCGCGACGGGCCGAGCTGTTCAGCACGCGCGGAGGCTACTACTACGACCACTGGGACGAGCTGGACGCGCAGTGGCGCGAAAAGGTGGAGACGGAGATCAACGCGCTCGAGGCGCTCGAAGTATCCGAGCTATGCGAGGTCGAGGACGAGTCGATCGTGCGCGAGGGCCGCGGTTGGGGGTCAGCCCACAAGCTCCTCATCGCTTACGACCATCTACTCGAGGGACTGGACCGCATCTGCCACTACCACTTCGAGCTGGTCAACCTCGGCTACGGTGCATATCTCGCCTTCTACGAGGTCTGCCGCCAGGCGTTCCCGGACATCTCCGACCAGACGATCGCAAAGATGGTCGCGGGCCTCGACGTCGTCGCGCTGCGGCCGGACGACGAGCTCCGGCGTCTCGCCCGTCTGGCGGTCGAGCTCGGCGTCGCCGCGCAGGTCAAGGGCGCCCGCGACGAGAAGGCGCTGCGGGCGGCGCTGGCCGGGGCCGAGCCGGGAGAGCGGTGGTTGGGGGACTTCGAGCAGACGAAGCACCCCTGGTTCAACTTCTCTTACGGCAACGGGTTCTACCATCACCACCGCTCCTGGATCGACGACTCGACGCTCCCGATCGCGATGATCGGCTCCTATATCGAGCACCTCGAGATAGGCGAGGACATCTCACGACCCCGCGACCAGGTGGTCGCCGAGCGCAACCGGATCACGGACGAGCACCGCGCCTTGCTTCCCGAGGAAAGTCGAGGGGCGTTCGACGAGCAGCTCGTGCTTGCCCGGACCGTCTTCCCCCACATCGAGAACCACAACTTCTACGTCGATCACTGGTACCACACCGTTTTCTGGAACAAGGTGCGCGAGTTCGGCGCGCTCCTCGCCCGGCACGGGTTTCTGGTCGAGGAGGACGACATCTTCTTCTTGCGCCACGACGAGGTGCGTTCGGCGCTCGACGAGCTCAGGTTGTTCTGGAGCTCGGGCGGCGCAGGCGCCCCTCTCGGCCCTGTGCACTGGCCGGAGATCGTCGAGCGGCGCAAGCCGATCTACGAGGCGATGCGCGTATGGGCGCCCCCGCCCGCTCTCGGCGCGGTGCCCGAAGCCGTGACGGAGCCGGTCACGATCATGCATTGGGGCGTCACGACAGAACGCGTCCAGGAATGGCTCGAGTCCTCCGCCGGCACCGCCCCTGAGACGCTGCGGGGAGTTGCGGGTTCACCTGGGATCGCCGAGGGCCCCGCCCGTGTGATTCTCGACGTTCACGAGCTCATCGATGTCGAGGCAGGAGAGATCCTCGTCGCACCGTTCACCTCGACAAGCTGGACACCCGTCTTCGGGAGGATCGCGGCCGCGGTCACGGACGCCGGCGGCGTCATGTGCCATGCGGCCATCATCGCCCGCGAGTATGGGTTGGCCGCAGTCCTCGGCACCGGCACGGCCAGCAAGCGGATCCAGACCGGCGATCGACTGCGTGTCGACGGCGCCAGAGGCCTGGTCACGATCCTGCAGCGGACAGACGACCAGAGCTGACCTGCTAGCCACTCCCGGTACTCGCGGACGGCCTGCGGATTGCCGGTCTTCGCCTTCTCCCTGATCGCCTCGAAGACGGCGGCCTGGTCGGCGGGGAGCGTGACGTGATCGCGATGTGACGGCCACGGCGGGACTCCGGCGGGGGAGAGGCTCATCGCACGCGGGGGAGGGGATGTCCTACTCCCACCCACCGAACGGCGCCGTGCTCACCACACACTCACCACGTCGCCGGAGATCGAGCTCCGAAGCCGGTTTGCGCTCAGACCTCGCGCTCGGTGTACAGGAGGTCGATGAGGGTCTGACGGCACGCGTCCGAGCGCCATCCGGCCCTCTAGAACCCTGCGTTCACTGCATTTTCGGGCTCGCCGTCTCTCTCTCGCTGGGACTCCGGTGTGACTCCGGCGCAGGACTCCTTCGCGTTCGGGGGGTGGGGTACTTCCGGCCGGGATCGAGGCGGGGCGGAGAGGTCAGCGGGTTGACCGCCTGCCGTGCCGATAGGCGGTCGCCTCTTTCCAGCGATCGCTCGAGCAGACCGAGAATGGGCCGCCTGAGCATCAGCTCCCATCCTCAAGTCAGCACTCGCAGTCAACGAAGAGGCACAGCAGGAGCACCCGAAGGAGGAAGGTCAGCCGCTCCCGCGCACCTGAGCGCAGCTAGGAGGTGGGAGCTGCGCTGTCGAGCAACAGGGCGAGCTACCCGGACATCGCATGAACGGACTCGCCGTGCTCGATTCGGTACGTACAGCTTGTACGGACACGCCGCCATTCGAGGGGCCTGTACGGACCGTGTACGGACGTTCTCTGGCCGTCTGCATGCCTCGGGCGCGAGGCCTCCGGTGCCACCCGCGGCCCGGGACTCCTACACGTCAGGGTGGCCTCCGCGTCCGCGGGCGGCCGGGAGGGACATGCCCGCCACCTTCTTCACGCAGCCGCCCTGCACTGCCCAATGACTTGGCGAGCTCGCCGTGACCCCGCTCGCCATGCGGGCTGGAGGGGAGACCACTTCCTACGTCAGGATGTTGCAGAGGGTGCAGCGGGAGCGCGCCCGGAGCCGAGCACGCGATCATCACCGCAGGGTCGCGGGGGCAGATGCCTGCCACCGGCATGGCGAAGCGATGCGGGAAAGCCGCCGTCGAATGACGGGATCTTCCCGACGGCAGTCGCCTTCTCTCCTGGAACGATTGACCGATGTTCCAGGTGCGCATCCATGGGCGCGGCGGATAGGGGGTCTGGTTCGGGAGGAGATGAGTCACATGGTGAGAAGCGGCGGGGCGGCGAGTGTGCTTATCGCGGGCGGGGGAGTCGCCGCCCTCGAGGCCGCGCTTGCGCTGCGCGCACTGGGTGAGGAGCGCGTCAGCGTCGAGCTGATCTCGCCAGAGCCTCTGTTCTGGTACCGGCCGCTCGCAGTCGCCCAGCCGTTCCGGCTCGGAGAGGTGATGCATTTCGAGTTGCCGGAGCTGGCCGCAGCCGCGGGCGCGACCTTCGCGCTAGGGACGCTCGTCTCGGTCGACCCGGCACATCATCTCGCCCACATCTCGCCCGGGGGCGCCATCCCTTACGACATGCTCCTGATTGCCTGTGGGGCAGTCTCCAAGCCGGCGGTTCCCGGCGCGCTGACGTTCCGCGGGCCGGCAGATGTGGAGAAGGTCGAGCACTTGCTGGCAGAGATCGAGGCCCGCGAGGTACACAGCGTGGTCTTTGCCGTGCCATCGGGCGCTGTCTGGAGCCTCCCCGTCTATGAGCTCGCGCTCATGACCGCGGCATGGCTCGCTGCGCGCGGGATCGTAGGAGTGGGGCTCGCGCTAGTCACGCCCGAGGACGAGCCGCTCGGGCTTTTCGGCCACGAGGCGAGCCGTGCGATCCAGGCGCTGCTCGACGACCGAGGCATCGTCTTCCACGGTCGCTCCCACCCGGTGGAGGCCCGCGACGGCAAGCTACTCGTCGTCCCCGAGAGCGAAGTCGCGGCAGACCGGGTCGTGGCAACGCCCCGCCTCCAGGGTCAGCGGATCGAAGGCATCCCACAGACGGCCGACAGCTTCATCCCCGTCGACACGCACGCGCGAGTGACCGGTGTGTCCGATGTGTACGCCGCGGGCGATGTCACGAGCTTTCCCGTCAAGCAGGGCGGGATCGCGGCACAGCAGGCTGAGGTGGCAGCCGAGGCGATCGCCGCAGAGGCCGGCGCGGACCTGACTCCGCGTCCGTTCCGGCCGGTCCTGCGCGGGCTCCTGTTGACCGGAACGGAGCCGAGCTACCTGCGCCGGGACCTGACCAAGAGCGAGGAGACCTCATCGGCGAGCTCCGATCCCCTCTGGTGGCCACCGGCGAAGATCGTCGGCCACTACCTCGCTCCATTCCTCGGCGCGCTCGCCGGTGTCGAGGTCACCCGCGAAATGCCGTCCGGGCCCGGCACAGTACAGGTGCACGTCGCACTCGATCCCGACCATCTGGGCATCGGCCTCGGCCTGTGACCAGCGCGTCCGAAGGGCGTGCGGGCTTGCTCTAACGTCCGCGTCACCCGGCCGCGGCCGTCAGCGAACCCCCGCATGGCATGAGGCTCGTGGCCTGCGACCTTGAGGGACGTCCCGCACACACCTCGGAGGGCAGGATTCCGCCTGCGGAGACGCTCATCGCGCGCGGGGTGCGGGTGGTCGCAGGGGATGTACTCACCACTCACTCACCACGCAGTGCAGGAAGCGGCTTCGGGCCCGGCATTGAGCCGCGACCTCCTGCTAGGTGACTAGGAGGCCAATGAGGTACGGCCGGCCTACTGTGCCGTACCGCGGCGGCCGCCCTCCGGAGTCGTGTCCCGGGAGGCAACGTCTCCGAGAGCCTTTGGCTCCCCCTGTCAGGGGCCGCTACGGCCGCGATGCCGGCCTTTCCCCAGCCCGTCCTGAGAGAATCGGGTCATGGCGGGGGAGCTTCGGGGGGTGGTCGAGGACGTCGCCTGTGAACTTGCGCCGGTCGAGCGGGCGATCCGTTCGCACCCGTTCCTCTCCGGGCTCGAGGCCGGGGCAGTCGCGAGTGAGCGGCTACGCGCCTTCGCGTGCGAGCAGCAACAGGTGCTCTCGAGCGACCGGCGGAGCTTCGTCCAGCTGGCGGCCCGCTACCCGCACGATCCAGCCGGGGCGTTCTTCCTCGCCATGGCCGGCGGGGAGGGCGAGGCACTCGGCCGGCTGGCGTCGTTTTCGGCCGCGCTCGACTTGACTGCCGCCGAGGTGGCCGGGTACGAGCCTCGGCCTGGATGTCAGAGCTACCCAGCGTTCGTCGCCTGGCTCGCTCTCAACGGGACGCGACTCGACGTGACGCTCGCGTTCCTGGTCAACCTCGACGCCTGGGGTGCCAACTGCGCCCGGATGCGACAGGCACTCGAGCACGTCTACGAAGTTCCTGCCGAGGCGCTCGGCTTCTTCGACTTCTTCGCGAGCCCACCGAGCGGGCTGCGCGGCGAGATCGAGGCCGTCGCGACCGCTGGCCTGCAGGCCGGCGACTCGCCGGTCGCCGCCCGGCGGGCTGCCCGCCTGTTGCAGGCGTACGAGCTGGCGTTCTGGGACACGCTCTCCGAGGCCGGCTCCTGACGGCGCTTAGCGAGCGGCTCCACCGCGCGGCCGGGCCGCTCTGGCGGGCGCAACTGGAGCACCCTTTCGTTCGGGGGATCGCTGAGGGCACGCTCGACTCCGATCGGTTTCGCCACTTTCTGCGCCAGGACTACCTGTTCCTGGTCGAGTACGCGCGCGTGCTTGCCCTCGCCTGCGCACGGGCGCCGCGACTCGATCTGATGGAGCGCTTCGCGGAGCTGACCCAGGCGACGCTGACCGACGAGATGGATCTCCACCGCGCGTACGCGGCGCAGTGGGGAGTGAAACCGGACGAGCTCGAGCACGAGTCCGCAACAGCGACGACGCGCTCGTACAGCGATTTCCTGATCCGGACCGCCTCGATGGGCGACTACGATGAACTGCTCGCCTGCCTCCTGCCCTGCATGTGGGGCTACAGCGAGCTCGGCCGGGCGCTCGAGCCGCGAAACCGCGACGACCATCCCTTCCGCGCCTGGATCGAGACCTACTCCAGCGACGAGTTCGCGGAGCTGGCCCGCTGGTGTCGCGAGGCGCTGGACGCAGTCGCAGACGCCGCCGATCTAGACCGATTGCGCGAGCCGTTCCTCGTCAGCAGCCGCTTCGAGCTCGCGTTCTGGGACATGGCCTGGAGGCTCGAGCAGCCGCTCCTCGACGGGGGAGCCAGAGTGCCCCGCTAGTTCCAGAGGAATCGCGTGTCTCAAAGCGAGCCTACCGTTACCACGTCGGGCAACAACGAAGCGGAGAACGGCTTGCCTAAATCGGTTTCCTCATGCCAACCGCCTTTCTGCAAAAGGAGGGCTAGTGACTTCCTGGGAGTGCGCCCTGGCCCGCGACCTCCTGGTTACTGACCAGACGCGACCCCATGTCATGTGCGACCGGGGGGTCGTGTGACCTGTCTTGGTGCGTGTCGTGCACGTCTCATTCGGACGGGACTAACAATCCCAGCTCTTGGATTGCCAGCTACGGTCGTCGGTCGCACTCCCTCAGTGGCCAGCGAATCGAGACGGTTCAAGTCCGCTGGCGTTAGCTAGCCGGGGCGCCTCCTGGGGTGCGATCAGTCCGTAACCGGTGACGCCCCACGAGAATCGATGGTGGTTGAGCCAGAGCTCGTTAGAGCGCAGCATTACGGGCGCTGCGTCAGAATCGGCGGATCGCCTTCTACGCGCTGAATCGAAGTGAGCCGGAGCTCCATCTCGCTGCCGTCCATTCCCAAACGACGACGCTCCCCCTTTTCCGGGGACTGGTTGCGGTACCGGAGAAGGTCATCCGGTAAGCGGACGTCAGCATGGTTCCGGTCGGTCAAGGGTCGTTCTCTGCCGGTATGCCGAGCATCGGTACGGCCTCCTCGAATGGCACACTGATCACGGAACGCGCTTCACGACGGGTGGTGTGAAAGCGTGAATCCCAGCGAGGAGCGAAAGACCGAAACTGGTACGGGGCCGCAGCAGGACCCGCTGCGGGGCGCGCACGTCGCGCTTCGCCCGCGCCACCCCGACGATGTCGCCGTCCTGCATGACGGTCTCTACAACGACGTCGCTACTCGTGCGCAGGCGGACTCGCGTCCGTGGATTCCGATTCCAGCCGGCGACTCGGCGCTCTCGCCATATGCCGTCGAGAGTGTCTCCGAGAGCGTCAGCTTCTTCTCCGTCGTCACAGTCGAAGACGAACTGGTCGGGGAAGCGCTGTTGTGGGGGATTGACACCCACAACCGCTCGGCCCACGTCGGCCTGGCCTTCCTCCCGAGCTTCCGCGGCCGCGGCTTTGGAGCTGAGGTTCTGCAGCTGCTCTGCCGCTACGGGTTCGAGGTTCGTGGCCTCAACCGGCTGCAACTCGAGACGAAGCCGACGAACGATCCGATGATCCGTGCGGCGAAGAAGGTCGGCTTTGTCGAAGAAGGTGTGTTGAGACAGGCCAGCTGGTCGCTTGGGTCGTTCGAGGACGCGCTGATCATGGGTTTGTTGGCTGAGGAGTGGCATGAACCCAAAGCTTGAGACCGAGCGGCTGCGGTTGCGCCTGCCTCGCATTGAAGACGCACCTGATCTGCTCGGTGCGCTCGCTGATCCCGAGGTCATCCGTTGGAGTTCCCCCGGTTTGGTGGACACCTGAGCGCTGGGTCGGCAGTGTCCGATCTGGCGGGAAGGATGCGCCACCATGCCAAGGGGATCGAACTTCAGGAGGCCGTATCCGCCGGAGTTTCGGCGTGAGGCTGTTGAGCTGTACCGGCGCAGCGGTCGGTCGTTGGTCGAGATCGCCCGCGATCTCGGCGTCGCGACGGAGTCGCTGCGGGTGTGGGTCAGGCAGGCCGGGATCGACGCTGGCCAGCGCGAGGGGCTAACGAGCGAGGAGCGGGAGGAGCTGCGCCGGCTGCGGCGCGAGAATCGGGTGCTGCGCGAGGAGCGCGAGGTGTTGCGAAAAGCCGCGGCCTTCTTCGCGAGGGAGAGCGAGACCCGGTGAAGTGCTTCCGCTTCATCCGGGCGGAGAGGGCCAACCATCGTGTCTCGCTGATGTGCAGGCTGCTCGGCGTCTCCCGCTCGGGCTTCCACGCCTGGGAGTGCCGCCCGCCCTCGGCCCGTGCGGTCGAGGACGCGCGGCTGTTGCCGCTGATCCGGGTCAGCCACCGGCGCGGGCGTGGCACGTACGGCTCGCCGCGCGTGCATGCCGAGCTGCGCCGCGAGGGTGTTCGGATTGGTCGCAAGCGCGTCGAGCGGCTGATGCGGACCGCCGAGCTCTCCGGCAGTCACCGCCGCCGCAAGGGCAAGACGACGATCCGCGTCCAGGGCGTCCGCGTCGCCGATGACCTCGTCGACCGCGACTTCACCGCCGAGGCTGCCGATCGGCTCTGGATGTCGGATATCAAGGAGATCCCGACCTGGGAGGGCAAGCTGTACCTCGCGTCGGTGATCGACTGCTACTCACGACGTGTGGTCGGCTGGGCGATGCGCGACCACATGCGCGCCGAGCTCGTCGTCGAGGCGCTCGAGATGGCGGTCAGCCGCCGGCGGCCACCGGCCGGGCTGATCGCCCATTCCGACCAGGGCTCGCAGTACGTCTCGCTCGCGTTCGGGCACCGCTGCCGCCAGGCCGGGATCGCCCAGTCGATGGGCTCCAAGGGCGATTGCTATGACAACGCCGTCTGCGAGAGCTTCCACGCCTCGCTCGAGAAGGACCTGCTCCGCCGGCGCTCGCTCCGCACCAGGCAGGAGGCACGCACGGCGGTGTTCGACTACATCGAGGTCTTCTTCAACCGCGAGCGGCTGCACTCAACGCTCGGCTACCGCTCGCCCGCCGAGTACGAGCAAGACCACCACGACCGAAAGGAGACTGACTGCGTGCGGGAGGACGAGACGATCTTCATTGAAGAACAAGCAAGAGCTGCCTAACGTCTACGTGTCCACCGAAGCGGGGGAAGCCCACGTTACCTCGGAGATGGAACGACGGCGACCATGACCGACGTCGAAGAGGGGATCGTCGAGTGGCTCGAACGGTGGGAGCGCTGGGGCGTCGGGTTCTGCTCGGTCGAGCGTAAAGCCGACCGTCGCGTTCTCGGCCGTGTCGGCTTCGTCCGTTGGAATCTCGAGACCTCCCAGACCGGCGGCGACGAGACGGAGCTCGGCTGGGTACTGGCCCGAGAACACTGGGGCCAGGGCTACGCCACGGAGGCAGCAACCGCGCTCCGCGATTGGGCGCACGATGAGAAGGGACTAACGCGCCTGATCTCGCTCATCCGGCCCGAAAACGTGCAGTCAATCTACGTCGCCGAGCGGATCGGCGAGCGCTACGAACGGGACGTCGTGTTCAAAGGACACCCGACGCATCTGTACTCGCTCGATGCCTGAGCCTGCGCGTCCGATCAAACGGGTCACTGAGCGGGAGCGAGAGGTGCTTGCGCTGATGGCGAAGGACGATCGAACAAGGCGATCGCTGAGAGGTTGTACGTCACCGAACACACAGTCAAGAAGCACGTGAAGAACATCATCAACAGCCTCCGTCGACCTGTCTCAGCGGATGACCACCGCGGCGTCCTCGCGGTCGTGTCCTACCTCAACTCGCGCTGAACGGGACACGCTGCGGAGAGCCGGGTTCGTAGCGAGAAGAGGAGAGAGCATGATTGAGGATCTTGTTTCGGTGCTGGTGGCGAACGGGCCTGATCCGGAGTACGCGGGAAAGCTGCAGACCTTTGGCCGTTTCGTTGGGTCAGGAAGACGGCCAGGACTGTGATCGCCATGCGTGTACGCATCGCCTTCACCTCCTTTCAGTCGGTTGCCGGCAGCGGCAGCGCGTCGGGATGACGGCCGGCGGCGGTGTCGTGCAGCCCTGCGCCCGGGAGCCAGCTGAGCCACTTGGGCAGGTACCAGTTCCAGTCGCCGAGCAGCTTCATCGAAGCCGGCAGCAGCACGCCGCGGATGACGGTGGCGTCGAGCAGAACGGCGACCGCGAGTCCGACGCCGGCCTGCTTGAGGTCGAGCGAGCTCGCGGTTCCGAACAGCGAGAAGACGCCGACCATCACCAGGGCTGCGGCGGTGACGACGCCCGCCGTTCTGGTGATGCCGTGGCGGAGCGCGTCGTCGGTGCTCATCCCGGCGTCGACGCCTTCGCGCACGCGGCTGAGGATGAAAACGTGGTAGTCCATCGACAGTCCGAAAAGGACGACGAAGAGGAAGACCGGCAGCCAGGAGATGATCGAGCCGACCGAGTGGAAGCCGAGGATGCTCTCCGCCCAGTGCCGCTGGAAGACGAGCACCAAGACGCCGTAGGAGGCAGCGACGGAGAGCAGGTTGAGCACGATCGCCTTGATCGGGATGACGAGCGAGCGGAAGGTGACGAGCAGGATCAGGAACGCGAGTGCGAGCACGAAGGCGATCACGTACGGCAGCCCGTGCATGAGCTTGTGGGTGAAGTCGAGATCGCGGGCCGTGTCGCCGGTGACCGCGGCCTGCAGGCCGGGTAGGCGGCCGAGCGTTTCCGGGATCAGGGTCGCGCGCAGTTTCTCGACGGAGTGTTTGCTGGCGGTGTTGTCGCCGAGGCCGGTCAGCGGCAGCTCGATCGTGCCGGCCCGGCCGTCGCGGCCGCCGCCCAGCGTGAAGGGCGGATGCGCCACGCCTTGGGCGGCCGCCAGCTTCTCCAGGTGGGCGGCGGCCCGCTTCACCTGCGCGCGCTCGTTTGCCGGGAAGGAGAAGACGACAAGGGCCGGCGCCGAGGTGCCGGGGAAGTCGCGGCTGATCTGGGACTGCAGCGCAGACGACACGCGTGGGTTCATCGCCTCGGAGCTCGGGTAGGCGGCGCGCAGGCCTACAGCAGGAATCGCCAGCGCGACAAGCACCGCCAGAGAAGCTGCAGCCCAGAGCGCCGGCCGACGCAGGACACGGTCGATCACGGCCGGCCAGAAGCGCGATTCGGACGTGTCGGCGTGCAGGTGCGGCAGGAAGGGGATCTCGCCGCGGTCGATGCGTGGGCCGAGGAGCTCGAGCAGTGCGGGCAGGACGGTGATCGAGCCGGCGACCGCGCAGGCGATGACGGCGATCGTGCCGCTGGCGATGCCGTTGAAGATGCTCGAGCCGATTGCGAACTGGCCGGCCATCGCCATCGCGACGGTGGCGCCGGCGATGAGGACGGTGCGGCCGGAGGTGCGGGCGGTTCGTTCGAGCGCCTGGTGCGAGCCGAGTCCGCGGCTGCGCTCCTCGCGTGAGCGGACGACGTAGAAGAGGGCGTAGTCGACGCCGACCGCCATCCCGATCAGGAGCACGACCGTCTTGACGCTGCTGTCGAGCGGGAAGATCTGGCTGATCGGTCCCATGAGTCCGAAGGCGGCGACGACGGCGGTGGCGGCCAGCAGGACAGGCACGAGCGCGGCGACGAGTGCGCCGAAGGCGATCAGCAGCACGAGCAGGGTGACCGGGATCGACAGCCGCTCAGCCCGGGAGAGATCGTTGTTGCCGCCGTCGCGACTGTTGTCGTCGAGCACGGCGGTGATCTGCGGGCTCGACGCCTTGGCGACCGCGGCTGCCAGAGCGTCGGTCGAGAAGCCCCGCCCGATCGGCCCGGAGACGAGCACCGAGTGGCCGCCGTCGGCGATGTGCATCGTCAGCCGACCCCCCAAAGCCCGTTCCATGCTCCGCTCGACGGAGGCGATCGCGGCGCGGAAGGCCGGATCGTGTGCGTTCAGCGAGTTGCTGTGGAGGTAGGCGCTTTCGCTCTGGGCCGGACGTGCCTGGTGGACCTTGAGCATGGTCTCGGCCTGTGCCGAGTTGCCGGTTGCGCCGCTGCTCAGGCTCTTCGAGCCGGTCAGCGAGAGGGCGGCGACGCAGGTGGCGACGAAGACCAGCCAGCAGGCGAGTGCTCGCCAGGGGTGCCGGGTGCTCCAGCGGGCGATCGCGGTGATCGCGCCGGAGCGGTCGTGGGTGTTCGAGCGTCCAATCATCACTGCACCTCCGAGGCGGTTCGAGATGGCCACGACTCGCGACGCAGACAGTCGGCGGCGGCGAGGAGCGAGGCGGCTAGGAGCGCCGCCGATGCAACGACGGCGAGCAGGAGGCCGTCGCCGGCGGATGCGTGCGCGAGCCGGAAGCCGTGGAAAGACGAGAAGGCATGCCCGACCGTGTGGTACTTCCGCGTGGTGAGGGCGAGCGCGGGGGTTGCGATCAGCGGCAGCAGGTAGGCGATGCGCGAGAGCCACAGCACCGAGGCAGTAGCTGCGAGCGTTCCCGCGACGGCCAGCCCGAGCGTGACGTGGCCCTCGCCGAAGTGCAGGCCGCTGTACGAGCGGTTGAAGACGACGACCTGGACGTCTGCCCAGTCCATCAGGCAGGCGCCGGCGAGCACGAGGCTTGCAGCGGCGGTGAGCAACGGCCCGCGCAGCGGATGAGAGGCGGCGTTCTGGGTGGTCTCTGCCATGCCGTCGAAACTAGGCGGCGCGGGTGGGCGCGGCCTCGAACAAAGGTCGGATCGACGCGTCATCCGATCGGCGGGTTCTGCGACCGCACGAGACTGGACCTTCAGTTCAGCGGTGGGCTACTCGCGAATCAGTGGGAACGTGGCTGCGACGCGGAAGCCGCCGCTGCCGTTGCGCCCGACCTCGACCTCGCCGCCGTAGGCGGCGGCGCGTTCGCGCATCCCGATCAGGCCACGCCCGCGGTCGTCGCCGTCGGCGCTGGCGGATGCGTGACCGTCGTCTGTCACCTCGACCTTCAGCGCTTCCGAGCCATACTCCAAGGTGACGCTTGCGTGCTGCGCGTTCGCGTGGCGCAGCGTGTTCGTCAGCGCTTCCTGCACGATGCGGTAGGCGGAGAGCTCGAGTCCCGGCGTGAGATCGACGCAGTCGCCCTTGACCTCGAGGTCGGCGACCAGACCTGCTGCCCGCACCTGGTCGAGCAGATCGTCGAGGCGGCGCAGCGTCGGTTGCGGTGCAAGGTCGTGTTCCTGTTCGCCGATGCGGCCGAGCACGAGTCGCAGCTCGTCGAGCGCGCGGCGAGCGGTGAGCCCGATGGTGTGCAGCGCCGTCTCCGCGTCGGCCGGATCGGAGGCGAACACTCGTTCGGCGGCGGTCGCTTGCACGACGATGACGCTCAGGTTGTGCGCGACGACGTCGTGCACCTCGCGCGCGATCCGCGCCTGCTCCTCGGCGGCCGCGCGGCGGGCGTTCGCCTCATGCTCTCGCTCGAGCTGTTCTGCGCGCTCCTCGACGGCCCGAAGGTAGGCCCGGCGGGTGCCGATGTTGTCGCCAAGAAGCCACGCTGCAATGAGGAGGGCGAGCCGCCCGGCGAGCAGCGCGAAGGCATGCCAGCTGAGCGGGCTCCAATTGACGCGGTAGCTGATCGCCGCAAGAAGGGCGAGCATCGCGAGCCCGCCGGCGATGACTGCGGTCCGTCTCGGACAGTGGGCGGCGACCGTGTAGAGGGCGATGATGACCGCGAACGGCCACCAGCCGTTTCGGTAGCCGACCTCGATAACCGCTGCAACCGCGACGACGACGACGAGCACCGGAATCGGGAACAGACGCCTGGCGGCCAGCGGCAGGGTGGCGAGGGCGGCGAGGATCCCGATCAGCCACGGACGCGGCCCGACGTAGGTCGAAGCCGCGGTGAAGCCGGCGACCGCAACCGCTGCAGCAAGCAGCACGTCCAGCGTCAACGGATGGACGCGAGCCGCTCTGACGAGACTGCCGCCGAAGTTCACGAACTGAAAGTACTCCTCGCCCGGCGCGCCGACCTCATCCATTCGTCGGATGACGCTGCCCCGTTCCGGGCGTAGCCTTGACGAGGTGGGTGCCGCTGTATCCCCGCTGAGGACGATCCGGGTTCTGCTCGCCGACGACCAAGAGCTCGTCCGCGACGGCTTCCGGATGATCCTCAATCACGAGGACGACATCGAGGTCGTCGCAGAAGCGAGCGACGGACGCCAGGCCGTCGATCAAGCGAAGCGGCTCCTGCCGCACGTCGTGCTGATGGACGTGCGCATGGATGTGATGGACGGCCTCGAGGCGACACGGCGGATCATGCAGAGCGGCGTCGAGACGCGGGTCCTCATGCTGACGACCTTCGACGTGGACGAGTACGTCTACGAGGCGCTTCGCGCCGGCGCCAGCGGCTTCCTGCTCAAGGATGTCAGCGCCGCGCAGCTCGTCGACGGCGTGCGCGTGATCGCCGGCGGCGAGGCTCTGCTTGCGCCGTCGGTCACGCGGCGCCTGCTCGAGCGGTTCACGCCCGAGCTTCCGACCGTCGACCGAAAGCTCGCCGCCGCGATCGAGTCGCTCAGCCCGCGCGAGCTCGAAGTCTTGCGGCTGCTCGCGAGCGGCTTCTCCAATGCCGAGCTCGCCGCCCACTTCTTCGTCAGCGAAGCGACGGTCAAGACGCACCTCACCCACGTCTTCCGCAAGCTCCATGTTCGGGACCGCGTGCAGGCCGTGATCGCGGCCTACGACGTCGGCATTGTTCGTCCCGCCGTGCACGCCGAGCGTTCGTAACGGCTCGTGCTGGAGTCGGAGATCGTTGCGGCAGACGCCGCCGATGCCCGGCGGCTTCACCAGATCCTCGTTCACGCGAAGGCGCATTGAGGCGACGAGCTGGCGTGGGTGCGTGAGTGGTCCGGCAGCTATGACTTCGCGCGGCTCTTCACCACCCATCTCGTCTTCGTCGCCGAGGTTGACCGGGAGATCGTCGCCTGGGCCGCGCTGATTCCGCCGCACGAGAGTGGCGTTGCGGTGCTCGACGATCTGTGGGTCGAGCCGGCCTGGATCGGCAAAGGCGTCGGCTCACGTCTGTTCGCAATGGCATGCGAGCAGGCGCGGCGGCTCGGCGCCACACGCTGGAGTGGGAGGCGGAGCTGAATGCGGTCGGTTTCTACGAGCGAATGGGCGGGCGCTACCTGCGCGAGCAGATCGGCGACTGGGGGAGACCGTTGCCCGTGATGGGCATCGACCTCGCCGAACCTGTACGCAACGAGCTGCCTGCGCGCTGAGCGTTCCGACATTCGTCGCTCTGACGTTCCGACGTTCGCCCGAGGCCGCCGCGTCCAGCGAGACCTAGCGTCGCCTCCGCACAACAAACCAGTGGGAGGTACGACGATGCTTCACCTATCTCGCGCGCTTCGGCTCGCCGCCGTCGCCGCGCTCATCGCAGGAGCCGCGATCGCGGCCGGGGTCTCAGCCGCGATCGCAGATCCGGCGCCGCTGCAGATCCTGGCACCGACCGGCCCGTTCCACGTCGGGACGGTCTCGCGTCAACTGCCCGATCCCTCACGGCATGTGCCGACGATGATCCAGCTCTTCTATCCGACATCGGCGAGCGCCGGCGCGCCGGCTCCCTACATGCCGAAGAAGACCGCCGATCTGGCCGCACAGCAGCTGCAGCAACCGCCGCAGCTCCTCGAATCGATCGCCACCGGCGCGTTCGAGTCAGCCAAGTCGGCCGCCGGCAAGCGGCCGGTCGTTCTCTTCAGCCCCGGGCTGCAGGAGCTGCGAAGCGACGACACCGCACTCGCCGAGGAGCTGGCAAGCCGCGGCTTCATCGTCGTCGCGATCGATCACCCCTACGAGTCGGCGATCGTGCAACTCACCGACGGGCAGCTGATCCTCAGCCGCTTCCAGGACAGCAACGACCCGACAACCTCGGCGCAACTGCGCGCCGCAGCCGTGCAGTCTCGCGTCGGCGACATCAAGGCCGTGCTGCACGCACTGCCGGCGATCGAGGCCAAGGGACTACTCCGCGGCCGCCTCGATCTCCGCAAGCTCGGCATGTTCGGCTTCTCGCTCGGCGGCGCGGCCACCGCGGAGGCGATGCGCGACCTGCCGCAGATCCGGGCCGGGCTCGACCTCGACGGAAGCCTGTACGGCAAGTCGCTCACCGTGCCGCTCACGCGTCCGTTCCTGTTCCTTGCCCGAGACGACCACAACAACGCGACCGACCCGAGCTGGGGAAGCGACTGGAACACCCTCAAAGGCTTCCGGCGCCAGATCCACCTCGTCGGCGCAGGACACGGCGACTTCAGCGACGAGGCCTCGTTCCTGCACCAGCTCAACCCCCAGACGACCGACCCAAGCGGCTACTACGGGCCAATCGACCCCGACCGTGACACCGCCGCCACCCGGCTCGTGCTCGACGGCTTCTTCACACGATTCCTGACCGGGGAAACCGCGGGCACGAACGTTCTCAACAACCCGCAGGCCATCGATCCCGACCTGCAGCTCCTCCAGTAGGCGCACGCTCGAGCGGTGTGTGGGCGGGCAGCAGTCCGCCCACACACCGCTGTTTGTCGGAGCGACGATCCGACTTCCGTCGGAGGTGACGGCGCTGTACGCACACCTAGCCTGGAGCAATGGCCCTCGCGACCCACACAAACGAGTTCGTCCTCGAGACAGACGGACTGACCAAGCGCTTCGGCCAGGTCACCGCCGTCGATCATGTCGAGCTGCGCGTACCGCGTGGCTCGGCGTTCGGATATCTCGGTCCGAACGGCGCCGGCAAGACGACGCTGATCCGGATGCTGCTCGGCCTGACCGAGGCCAGCGAAGGGCACATGACCGTCCTCGGACGCACCGTGCCGGCAGAGCGCGACAAGGCGCTAGCCCGCGTCGGCGCGATCGTCGAGGAACCACGTTTCTACGGGCACATGACAGGACGTCAAAACCTGTACGCGGTCGCCGCCGCGCGTGGCAGTGCCGCCGCAGCGCTGATCGACCCGTCTCTCGACCGGGTCGGGCTCGCCGCGCGCGGCGACGACCGCGTGGCCACCTACTCGATGGGCATGCGGCAGCGGCTCGGCATCGCCGCCTGCCTGCTCGCCGACCCCGAGCTCTTGATCCTCGACGAGCCGATGAACGGACTCGACCCGGCCGGCATCCTCGAGTTCCGCGGCATGATCCGCAGCTTCGTCGACGAGGGCCGCACCGTCGTCCTTTCCTCGCATCTGCTCGACGAGGTCGAGAAGACCTGCGACGCAGTGGCGATCGTCGATCACGGCCGCGTCATCGTCCAGGGCTCGATCGCGGAACTCGCCGCGGGCGGAACGCATCGCCTCGTGGTGGCGACCGGCGACAACGAGCGCGCACGCGCGCTGCTCCTCGACCGCCGTGATGTCAGCGACGTCGCCGGACGCGGCGCCGAGTTGACCGTCGCGCTCGAGAACGGCGCCTCGGCGGAAACCCTGACGGCGGCGATCGTCGAGCAGCTCGTGCAGGCGCACATCCCCGTCTACCGCGTCGACCCCGAGCAGGCGACCCTCGAGGAGCGCTTCCTGCAGGTCACCTCCCGCCTCGGCGACACCGAACCGCAGCACGCAAAGGAGCGAAGGTGATGATGCCCACGGGCGCCAACCCTGGCAGCCCGCTCCCGTCGTTGCAGCTGATCCGGGCGGAAGTGCTGAAGCTGGTAACCCGCCGGGGCCTGATGGTCGCCGCGCTCGTCCTCGCCGTGGGAACGACGATCGCCACCTACGCGCTCCTCGAGCTGCTTCATCTCGGCAACCCGGCCAAGCACGGCCCGGCGGGAGGGACGCACAACTTCAGCCAGGCGATGTGGCTGATCACCCAGCTCGGCTCGATCGCGGCCATCCTCATCGGCGGCACCGCCGGCGCCGGCGACGTCGCCTCCGGCTTCTTCCGCACGCTGGTTGTGACAGGACGCTCGCGTGCGGCCCTCTTCGCTGCCCGCGTCCCCTCCGGGCTCGGCGTCGTGCTCGTGCTCGCCGCCCTCGACTACGCGGTCGTCGCCGCGGCGACGGCCGTCTTCGCGGGCGGCAAGCCAACACCGTCGATGCAGCTGTACGCGCACACCGGCGCGTGGGTGATCGCATACCTCGGCGTCGTCTATCTCGTCGCCCTCGGGCTCGGCTCGCTCATCGGCTCGCGGTCGACGACGATCGCCATTCTCGTCGGTCTGCAATTGGCAATCACCCCCATCCTGCAGGGCGTCCAC
The DNA here is from genome assembly GCA_963775695.1 of uncultured Actinomycetes bacterium. Taxonomy (GTDB): domain Bacteria; phylum Actinomycetota; class Thermoleophilia; order Gaiellales; family Gaiellaceae; genus DATBLE01. Next base: position 22,247 of record CAVZJU010000005.1, read on the forward strand.
GGGCTGTACGCGCCGCGGGAGGCCGTGCTCGGCGTCGCGATCTGGCAGCTCGCACCCGAGATCGTCCAGACCGGCGCACCGCACAGCGACCTGGCGATGAGCCACACCACCGCCGCCGCTGTGCTGGCTGTCTGGACGGTCGCGGCACTCGCCGCAGGATGCTGGAAGACGGTGACGAGGGACGCGTGAGCACGAGCGCCGAGCGGCGCAGCGGACACGACTCTTGGGAAAGGAGACGAGGTGCCCGAAGTCCAGCTTGTCTACCGGCGGCTCGAGCGGGCCGAACTCGTGCGGCCCGCGGACATCGACCGCACGGAGCGCATCGAGCGCATCTACGTCCAGCACGGCGCGGAGCTCGAGGAGATTGCCGGCGACTTCAGCGCCACGCCATGGCACACCGAGGGAAGTGGTGCGCACTCAGTCGCATACCAGCGAGAGGAATGCGAGCGGTATCTGGCGGCGGGCGCGACCGCACTCGGCGCCTTCGACGGCGAACGGCTCGTCGGGATCGGTGTCGTCACGCCACACCTGCGGCCCGGGATCGCGCAGCTCGCCTACCTCCACGTGAGCGACGGTTACCGCGGGCGCGGCATCGGCGACCGGCTCACGGCAGACCTCGAGCAGCTCGCACGTGACGCCGGCGCCACGATGATCGTCGTCTCCGCGACACCATCCGAGAACACCGTCCGTTTCTACCGGCGTCACGGCTACGAGCCAACCGCCAATCCGCTGCCCGAGCTCGTCGAGCTGGAACCCGAGGACGTGCACTTGGACAAACGCCTGTGAGATCGCGGGCGTGGGGGTCCCTAGATCGCACTGAAGGCTGGCTTGGCCGAGATGACCCTGGCAGATCTCACGTCGACGCTCTCTGTAACTGAGAGGTGGTCTGCGCGAGATTCCTCGATCCGTCGTTCGATCGAGGAGGCTCGTGATGATCCAGCACGGACAGGTGTTCAAGCTGAAGACGAAGGGCGCGGACGGGGAGCCGTTGTGGGCATACCGGTACCGGCTCGAAGGTCGCGGCTCAGAGCGGCCGCAGGTCGGCGGGTTCGCCACGCGCGAAGAGGCCAAGAAGGCGCTGCGCAAGGTGCTCGACCGGCTCGGCCCAGGAGGCGGGCGGGCAACCATCACGCTTGGGGAGTTCGTGGACGAGTATCTGGAGATGCATCAGGCGGCACCGGTGACGGTTGCGAAGTTGCGCTGGCTGCTCGGCAAGGCGACCGCGGCGCTCGGTGAGAAGCGGCTGGCGGAGCTGTCGCCGCAGGAGCTAATTCAGCGGTTCGATCTGGCTGTGCGCAAAGATCGTCGCGCGCTCAGGATCCAGCCCAACCGCGAGATAGTCGGCAACCAGGGAGGTGACATCTCGCGGCAGGCTCGCTGGGGAATCTCGGTCGGTGATCGTCTGGTAGTCGGCGATCAGCACGAGCAGCTCGACGCCGAGCGCCTGCAGGTGGACACGGTTCTCGAGCGTCCCGAAGTAGTGGCTGAGGTGCAGCGCACCGGTCGGCCGGTCACCCGTCATGACACGGAACGCGGCCGGTTCACGTGCGATCGCGACTTCGAGTTCGGAGCGGCAGCGACTCAGGCCGTGACTCGCTTCTCTCGGAACACTGGTTGTGCTCGGGGACATCGTTGCTCCTTTCGGGTTCCGGCCGCCCCGAGGACTCAGCGCGCTGCCGGCGGGACGTTCTGGTTCAGCCGGAACACGTTCTCTGGGTCGTAGCGCTGCTTTACCTCGGCGAGCCTGTCCCACGTCGAGCCGGGATAGGCGGCGCGCACCCTCTCAGCGCCCTCGTCGCCCAGGAAGTTGACGTACGCGGCCTCCCCCCCTTGACGGAGCGCGGCCGCAGCGTCCTCGGCCCAGCCGCGGTGAACGGGATCCTCCTCCGGAGAGGCGTAGGCAGCGACGACGTTGACCATTAGCCGCCGCTGCCGGTGTGCGAACGCGGTCGCCTCGGACGGGACGCGTGCCGCGGCGCCGCCGAGCACCCGGATCTGCGCAGCCGCCACCTGAGCCGTCGACGCCTGCAGCCGAACCAGGAGCTCGCGGGCGGCGTCCTCGTCGAGCGCGTCGGCGAAGAACGTCCGCACGACGGCGCGCGGCGGGACGTCCTGCGCCTCTGCCGGGAACATCTCGCTGTAGGGCATGGCCCGGACGAAGTCGGCGACGGGCTGCGCGAGCGCGCGGAGCGGCGCGACCGCCCGCACCCCGTCGTCGAGCGGCCCGTCGTGCACGAGCAGCGCGAGCAGCAGAGGCTTCCCCACGAGCTCCGGCGGGACGAACGGCAGCGGCGGCGCGAGGAGGACGTTGGCGATCACCGACAGGTCCTCCGGCGCGGCCTCGGCCTCGGCGACGAGCCCGGCGAGGGTCTCGGGAGTCGCCGCCAGCGCGAGCATCCCGCCGGTGACCATGTCCACCGGGTGCAGCCGGTAGTCGAAGCGGGTGACGACGCCGAAGTTGCCTCCGCCGCCCCGGATCGCCCAGAAGAGGTCCGCAGAATCGTCAGCGTCGATCTCAAGGACGCGGCCGTCGGCGGTTACGACCTCGGCGCCGAGGAGATGGTCGATCGTCAGGCCGTGCTTGCGCACGAGGTAGCCGGCGCCGCCGCCGAGCGTGAGCCCGCCGATCCCGACGGAAGGCGTGTCGCCGAAGCTCACGGCGAGGCCGTGCGGCGCCGTGGCGGCTGTGACCTCGCCGGTGGTGAGGCCGCCCGCGCCGCGCACGACCCGCTCGTCGGGATCGATCTCGAGCGTGGCGAGGCCGGTCAGGTCGAGCACGATCCCGCCCTGGCTCGTGCCGTGGCCGGCGTAACTGTGGCCGCCGCCGCGGACGGCAAGTTCGAGACCGGTCTCGCGGGCGAGCGCGACGACGCGGGCGACCTCGCCGGCGTCGAGGGGCCGCACGATCACCGCCGGACGGCGGTCGACGGCGGGCAGGAAGACGCGCCGCGAGGCGTCGTAGCCGGGGTCCCCGGGGCCGACGACGGCGCCGGCGATCTCGGTGCGTAGCTTCGGGATGGAGAGGCGGGACTGCTGTGCCGTATTCACGTGGGACTCCTCCGGTCGGGGTGCTTCCGTCCCTCCAAGTGTTGCGACGACCCAGCGGCCTGCGCCGTACGGCAATCAGGCGTTCACGGGTGCGGCTACCCGAACCCAGCTACGAGCCGAGGAAGCGGAGGACCGCGAGGACGCGCCGGTGGTCCTCTGCTGCGGCAGGGAGGCGCAGCTTGCCGAAGATGCTCGTCACGTGCTTCTCGACTGCGCGAGGCGAGATGAAGAGCCGCTGCCCGATCGCCTGGTTGGAGCGGCCCTCTGCCATCAGCTCGAGCACCTCACGCTCTCGCGGCGAGAGCGTCCCGATCGGGTCATCGTGACGGCTGCGCCCGACGAGTTCCGCGACGACGAGCGGGTCGAGCGCAGATCCTCCTTCGGCGACGCGGTGGACGGCGGCGGTGAACTCGTCGACGTCGGAGACCCGGTCCTTGAGGAGGTAGCCGAGCCCCTGCGCGCTCTCTTCCAGGAGCTCGACGGCGTAGGTGTGCGCGACGTGCTGGGAGAGGACGAGCACTCCGGTGTCAGGGTGTTTGGCGCGGATCTCGCGGGCGGCCCGGATTCCTTCGTCGGTTTGCGTTGGTGGCATGCGGATGTCGACGATGGCGACGTCGGGGTGGTAGCTGCGGACCTTGAGCAGCAGCTCGTCTGCGTTGCGGGCCTGCCCGACGACCTCGATCTCTGACTCCGCGAGCAGTCGCGCGAGTCCTTCGCGCAGCAGCGTCGAGTCGTCGGCGATCACCACGGAGAGACCGCGCTCGTGGGCGCGGACGTTGCGCAGCTGCGGGAACTCGGCGGGAAGGTCATCGGCGACGAGTTGGAAGATCCGTTCGGGCTCGCGCAGTCCCAGGAAGTCGAACTCGCCGAGCTCCCGCACTGCCGCGCCGAGAACGGCGGAGGTCTCTTTCGACGCGAGGACCTGGCCTCCGTGGGCTGCCTGGCAGATGCGGGAGGCGCGGTGGACGTCGAGTCCGACGAAGCCCACGCCGGCGTGTTCTGCCTCGCCGCTGTGGAGACCGACTCGCACGCGGACGCGCTCGTCCGCGGGCCAGGCGTGGGTCATGAGAGCGCGCTGGATCTCGAGCGCGGCTGCGGCTGCGGGGACGGGATGGTCGAAGACACTGAAGAGTTCGTCGCCGCGGGAGTCGACCTCGCGGCCGCCGGCGCGTTCGACGGCGCATCGTTGCAGTTCACGGGCCTCGGAGAGGACGGCGGCGTAGCCGCCGCCGAGGCGGTCGGCGAGCCCGCTCGAGTCCTCGATGTCGCTGAAGAAGAAGGTGAGCGTCAAACGTTCCTGCCCATCGTCCGCCGCTTCCTTCATTCGAGCAGCCTTTCGAGCTCCGCGCCTGTGAGCTCCGCCTTGGGGATGAAACCGGAGGCTCCGCTCGTCTCGATCAGCGGCCCGTAGGTCGAGCGGTCGCGGCTCGAGACGAGCACGATCTTCAGCTCCGGTTGGCTCGCGAGTAGCCGCTCGGCGACGTCGAAGCCGTCGGTGTCGGGGAGCTGGATGTCGAGCAGGACAAGCTCGGGCTTCAGCCTGGCCGTGAGGGCGAGCGCGGAGGCGCCGTCCACGGCCTCGCCGACGACGTCGTATCCCTCCGAGCTGAGCAGCTCGCTCGCGCGGCGGCGGAAGCTCGCATGGTCGTCGACGACCAAGACGCGCCGGGCCGGCCGCGCGCTGTCGAGCACCTCCGGTTGCAGCATGCTCACTGGGACCCCCTACCCCGACACATTATTTGTACTCCCAGGCGGGCGGCGTCTCCGGCGTGCGGCGGTCGCGTGGCCGCTCCGGGCCGGTGTGCCCAGGCTCGGCGTTCAGCCTGGGCAGCCAGTCGAGCCAGCGGGGCAGGTACCAGTTCCAGTCGCCGAGCAGCTTCATCACCGCCGGCAGCAGCACGGCCCGGACGACGGTCGAGTCGATCAGGATCGCGGCCGCGAGCCCGAAGCCCATCTGCTTGAGGTCGAGCGTTCGCAGGGTTACGAAGATCGCGAACACCGCGACCATCACGACCGCGGCGCTCGTCACCGTCCCGGCGGTGCGCTTGATCCCGGTCGCGACAGCGTCCTCGGTCGCCATGCCGCCGTCGACGAGCTCCTTGATCCGGCTGAGGATGAAGACGTGGTAGTCCATCGACAGGCCGAACAGGATCACGAACATGAACAGCGGCAGCCACGATGTGATCGCCCCGTTCGAGTGGAACCCGAGTACCCCCTCCGCGAAGCGGTGCTGGAAGACGAGCACCAGCAGCCCGTAGGCGGCGCCGACCGAGAGCAGGTTGAGCAGCACCGCCTTGATCGGGATCACGATCGAGCGGAACGTCACCAGCAGCAGCAGGAAGCAGAGCGCGAGCACGAACGCGAACACGAGCGGCGCGTGGCTCTTCATCTGCTGGTTGAAGTCGTGCGTGCCGGCCGTCTCGCCGGTCACGGCTGCCCGGACGCCCGGGACGCGACCGAGACTGGCGGGGATCACGCGGTCACGAAGCGTCTGAAGCGCGGCGACCGAGGCGCCGTTGGAGCCGTTGCCCTGGAGCGCGATCGAGACCGTCTCGACGGTCCGGGCCGGGTTGATCTCGGTCGAGACCGGCTCGAACATCTGCCCGCTCGCGAGCGCCCGCCGCTTCAGGTCGGCGATCGCCCGCTGGGCCCGCGGCGCGGTGACGTCGTTGGCGGCGACGACGACCTTGGCCGGTGTCTGGGCGCCGGGGAAGGCGCGTTGGATCGACTCGTAGGTGCGCACGATCGGCAGCGACTTGGGGAGGTCGGTGAAGCTCGGCAGCTGCGTGTGCAACGTGAGCGTCGGCAGTGCCAGCGCGAGCAGCGCGCCTCCCGAGAGCACGGCGGAGACGACCGGCCGGGCGAGCACGCGGTCGAGCACGAAGCCCCAGACCCGCGACTCGCCGGTCCCGCGGCGGGCGAGGAGAGGAATCCGGCCCTTGTCGACCCGGTGACCGAGCTTCGCGAGCAGCGCGGGCAGGATCGAGAGCGAGCCGATCAGCGCCACCGCAACCATCAGCATCGCGCCGACCGCGATCGAGGTGAAGACGGCGTTGCCGGTGAAGAGCATCCCCGCCATCGCGATCAGCACGGTCAGGCCCGAGATGAAGACCGCGTGTCCTGAGGTGCCCGCAGCCTTCAGCAGCGCATCCCGGGGCGAGAGGCCACGCGCCCGCTCCTCGCGCTCGCGGCGCAGGTAGAAGAGCGAGTAGTCGATCCCGACCGCCATCCCGATCAGCAAGATCACGGATTGCGTCGCGCTGCCGGCGGCGACGACGTGGCTCGCGAGCGCGGAGAGCCCGATCGTCGCGAGCACGCCCGAGAAGGCGAGCAGCACCGGCAGCCCCGCCGCGACCAGCGCTCCGAACGCGACCAGCAGGATGACCAGCGTCACCGGCAGCGAGGAGTACTCGGCCCGCTTGAAGTCCTTGCTCAGCGTGTTGTTCAGCTCGTGGGTCGCACTCGCGAACCCGAACTCGGAGACCGTGAACGAGGCGTGTCGCTGTTGCACGCCGTCGACGGCATCGAGGACAGGCTGCACCTTCTTGTCTGCCTTGTCCACGTCGCCGCGGATCTCGAACTGAACGAGCGCCGAGCGGCGGTCCTTCGCGACCTGGCCCGAGTTCGTCGGATCGAGCGGAGAACGCACACGCTGAACCTGCGGCAGCCCCGACACACTGCGCACGACATCCGCGACCGTGGCGCGAAACACCGGGTCGCCGATGCTCTGCCTCCGCGACTGGACGAGCACACTCTCGCCGGCGCGATCCGGGAAGCCGGCGTCACGCAGGAGGCGCTCCGCTGTCTTACTCCCGCCCGCGGCGGTGTCCGCCTGCTTGAGCAGCTTCGTTCCTGCGACCGCGCCGAGCGCGATCGCGACGATGCAGAACGCGAGCCACGTCGACACGGCGGTTTTCCAGTGAGCCGCGCTCCACCGTCCGGCGCGCGCGGCGACGTTGAGATTCATCTCCTCCTCCTTGGCGTTTGCCGTAACTAGGTCTGCGACCCCGGTAGTCCGAACTCGCCTGCTCATGCGGCAGCCTCGAACGCGGGCGCCTCGGCGGGGGCCTCCGCCGAGGCGCCGAGCCGAGGCTTCGACTCGACGACGAGCGCGCACAGAGCTGCGGCGAGCGCCGCGACGGCGGCGAGTGCGTAGAAGGCGATCTCGAAGCCGTGCGTCAGGGCGGCGCCGCTTGCCGCGCCCGCACCCGGGTGCACGTCGAGGTAGCGGCTCGTATAGGTGGCGGCGATGGTGGTGGCCGCTGCGACGCCGATCGCACCGCCGACCTGCTGGGTCGTGCCGATCAACCCGGAAGCGATGCCCGCATCAGCCGAGCGGACGCCGGCGAGCGCGCCGATCGTTATCGGGATGAACGCGAACGCCATCCCCATCCCGCTGAGCAGGAAGGCCGGGAACAGATCCCAGAAGTAGTGGCCGTCGACGGGCAGGCGGGCATACAGCACGAGCCCCGCAGCCGCGAGCAGCAAGCCCACTGGGAGCACCGGTCGCACCCCGACTCGGAGCGCGAGCGCCTGCGAGACGTTCGCGAACACGATCACGGCGAGCGTCAACGCGACGTAGGCGAGCCCGGTCTGAAGGGCCGTGTAGTGCAGCACCTGCTGCATGTAGAGCGTCAGCAAGAAGAACTGCGAGAACACGGCGCCGCCCAGCAGCAGCCCGCCGACGTTCGAGCCCGTGAGCGTGCGCAGCCGGAACATCCGCAGCGGCAAGAGCGGCGCGCTCGAGCGCGCCTCGACAACGACGAACGTGACGATCAGCGCGGCGGACGCGGCGAGCAGCCCGACCGTCTCACCCGTACTCCAGCCGTGCTGGACGGCCCGCGTCATCGCGTAGACGAGCAGCATCAGGCCGCCCGTGATCGAGGCCGCACCAGGCAGGTCGAACTGACGGTGCGCCACCTCCGCCCGGCTCTCACGCACCAAACGCGGCGCCAGCGCGAACACGAGCGCGCCCACCGGCACGTTGATGAAGAAGATCCAGGACCAACTGAGCGAGCTCGTCAGCGCGCCGCCGAGCAGCACGCCCGCCGCGCCACCGCTGCCGGAAACCGCTCCCCAGATACCGAGAGCCAGGTTCCGGTCGCGTCCCTCCACGAAGGTTGTCGTCAAGATCGAAAGCGCCGCGGGCGAGAGCAGCGCCGCGCCGAGACCCTGCAGCGAACGGAAGGCGATCAACGAGCCCGCCGACCACGCCAACCCGTCCAGCAGCGAGAAGACAGTGAAGACCGCGAGCCCCACCATGAAGACCCGTCGCCGGCCGAGCAGGTCGGCCATCCGACCGCCAAGCAGCAGCACGCCGCCGAACAGGATCGAGTAGGCGGTCACGACCCACTGCAGGCTCTCCTGGCTGAAATGCAGGTCCGTCTTGATCGTCGGCAGCGCAACGTTCACGATCGCCACATCCAGGACGACCATGAACTGCGCGGCCACGATCACCGCCAGCACGATCCAGCGCCGGCGATCCTGTTCCGCCGGAAGCGGAGGGCTTGCGAGAACGCTCATCTCCAACTCCTCTCTACGTTCGGTCTTCGTCTCAATCCAGGTTGGCCGCCGACGGGTGCCGAGCGCCGTACGGCGGTCAGGCTTTCGCGAGTGCGGTTAACCGCACTCGTGCACCGGCCGCAGCCGCGTCGCCTCCTCGCGCGGCTCCCGAAGCCGGCCCAGGAGTGCCGCGGCGGCGGCGAGTGAAACCGCTGCGACCGTGCCGCCCGTAGCAGCGTCGAAGAAGAAATGGTTGCCGGTCGCGACGATCACGAACAGCTGCAGCGCCGGATAGATCGCGCCGAGCACGCGAAGTACTGGCCGCCCGCCGTGCCGGAACAGGCTCGCGCCGACGATCGCCGCACAGCAGATGTGCATGCTCGGGACCGCCGCATACGGGGTGTAGAGCCCGCTGACGAGCCCGTGGTTCAGGTCGACGCTTCCCTGCGAGATCGTGTCGGCGACACCGAGCGCAGCCAGCCGCGGCGGCGCGGTCGGGAAGGCGAGGAAACCGAGCGCGAGCAGGCTCGCCCCGAGAAGTGCGGTGCGAACGAGCGGGAACGCCGCAGGCCGGCGCCGATGCAACCAGAGCAGATACACGCCTGTCACCGAGAGGTGGAGCGTCAGGTAGAGGACGCCGAGCGTCCTGAGCAACCCCGCGGGACAGCCCGAGCCGCAACCTGGACGTGCACCTCGGCGAAGACGTGCAACGAACGCTCCAGCGAAGCGATCGTGCGGGCGTGCCGGACCGCAGTCGCCGAGTCGCCGGCGACGAGACCACAGCTGGTCTCGTAAACCCCGTAGAGCGCGACGACGGCGGCCGGCTCAAACGGGGAGCGAGTGCTGCTGGGCGAGCCAGGCTAGTACCGAGCGGCGGCGGGCCGGCCAGAGGGCGAACATCACGCAGCCTCCTCGCTGGCTCCAGCCCTCATGTCGAGCAAGTCGCAGAGCTGCCGGTCGAGCGCACTCGCCGCCGGCGGCGCGACGACGCCCGTACTCGCGGCGCGCGCAAGCTTCGGCCGCAGCCTCGCCAGATACCAGGCCCGCAGCTCGGCACGCGCATTCCGGAGCTCGGCCGGCGTGCGTCCCGTGTTCGCAACGTCGCGCTCGACAGGCACCGAAGCAGGGTTGCTGCTGGGCGTGCGCCGAGCAGTACGGCGCCCAGGCTTTCGCGGGTGCGGTTATCCGAACTCGGGCGCGGACGATGCGTTCTGCTCGCGCGGCGGCTCGCTCAGCCGAAGACGCGAACCGGACCGCTCACTCTCGGGCTGCGTCTCCCTCGGCGTCGGAGCTGCCACGACACGAGTTCGGCTAGCCACACCTTCGAAAGTCGGCCAGCCCCATTGGCCGCATGCAGAACGGCTGACAGCCTGACGTGACACAGAGACGGACGCAAGGAGGGAAGAAGATGGCGACGATCGGCAACAGCGAGACCACCACCGACAAGTTCCGTGAGCTGGCGCGCCGCACCGGCGACGGCATCGACGTCACGCTGCTCTGGGACTCAGGGACGAACAGCGTGTTCGTGCTCGTCGACGACGAACGTCGAGGTGAGCGCTTTCGAGTCGCCGTTGGCAACAGCAACGCACTCGACGCCTTCCACCACCCGTACGCCTACCACCGATACGGCGAACTCGAGCAAGACCCCGTCGGTCTCCCCGAAGCCGCGTGACCTACTCGGCCGGACGACCCTGATGTCAACCGCCCTCGACAAGCCTCTTGCGCGCACCGCCGAGCGAAAAAATGACAGCTGATGTTCCTTCTCATCCCCTTCCTCATTCGACCGATCGTGCGGCTAGTTCGACGCTACCGCGCTCGCAAGGCCCTCACGCTCTCCGAGCGCGAGGCGCAGACGAGCACGCCGGAGTGAAGTCACCAACGACACCCGCCCGCTAGGCCGCCCAGTCTGCGCTCGGAGCCGCTGTCCGCGCCCTCGTGCCCGGCGGCGTCGACGGCGCACTCGACTGAAGCCCGCCAACGCTTGGCTGCGGGCAGCCTCGGGCCGCATCGTCGTCACCGAGCGGACAGTCGAGAAGAACGTCACCAGCAATTTCCCAGAGATACGCCTGCCTAACGCTCCGGAGACACATCGGCGCGTGCTGGCCGTGCTCGCGTTCCTGCGCGGCCAAGACGGGGTTAGCCGACTCCGGCACGCGGGAAGCTGTGCCAGGATGCAGGCGATGACGCAGACCGTTCTCATCGTCGACGATTACGCCGGCTTCCGAGCGAGCGCCCGCTCGCTGCTCGACCGCGACGGCTTCAGCGTCGTCGGCGAGGCTGCGAGTGGCGCGGAGGCGATCGCCCTCGCGGACGAGCTCCAGCCCGCAGTCGTGCTGCTCGACGTGCAGCTTCCCGACCTTCACGGCTCCGAGGGCGCCGAGCGGCTGCGGACGATGGAGACACCCCCCGGAGGTGATTCTCACCTCGACCCGTGACGCTGGCGACTTCGGCTCGCTGATCGCTGCCGCCCCGGCCCGCGGCTTCGTCGGCAAGCGGGACTTGTCGGCAGACACGGTCCGGGCGCTGCTGTCCGCATCACGGCCTTCGCCCGCCTCCGACGGCTTAGGCTGACGCCAGGTGGGCGACGCAGGGTCTGCCGAGCCGCTCGCGGAGACCGCGCAGTTGGAGGTGCCCGTGTGGCCGTTGCTGGTCGCGGTGTCCCTCGTGCTCCTGGTCGGCGGGACCACGGCGTTCACAGCCGCGTGGCTGCTCTCGGGACGCACACGGACGACGTCGTACACCGCGCACGGCTCCCTGGCGGGCGTTCAGATCCGTGTTGTCTCCGGAGACGTCGTCATCGTGGGCGGATCCCAGGGAGGCGTGTCCGTGCGTCGCACCGACCAATCGACGTTCGGTCACGGTCCAATAGAGTGGCGGCACCGCGTCGACCAGCGGCTCGAGATCGCCTCGATCTGTCCAAAGCTCGTCGTCGGCGCCTGCGCTGCCACCTATCGCGTCGCCGTCCCGGACGACGTGCCGGTGAGCGTACGCGCCGACCACGGCAGCCTCAGGGTCGAGGGCTATCGCGGCTCCGCCTCGCTTGCGACCGGAGACGGATCGGTGACGGTCGACGCATTCTGCGGGTACACGCTGCGCGCGACCACTGCACGCGGCGATGTCTCGGTCGTTACCTCCTGCTCGCCGGAGCGGCTCGAGCTGCGCTCGACGAGCGGCAACGTCTCGGCGACTGTCCCGGTCGGCCATTACCGCATCGACGCCTCTGCCGGCGGCGGCCCCGCGATCGTGCGGGGTCTGACGTCCGACCCGAACGCGCCGTGGGAGATCCAGGCGCTCAGCGCAAGCGGCGACGTGACGATCGAGGCGGGGTCATGACCACGCACGCGGTAGCCAGTTCGCCGCGCTCCTCGCAGCTTGGCGCGCACGCGGCCGCCGCTCTGCGCGCCGCCGCCTACCTCCTCGCAGGGCTTCCGCTCGGGCTTTTCTACCTGCTCGCGCTCGCAGCGGCGCCGCTCGTCGGCACGGAGGCGCTGCGGCGGGCGCTGACAGTCGAGCGGTCTCTGCTCAACACTTTGCTGCGGGCGCGGATCCCACCCGTCCCCGACGACCTACCGCGAAGGGTGACGATGCCGCTCGTCGCGCGCCTGCCCGGCGCGCTGCTTGGCCTGGCCGCGGCCGCGGCGCCCATCGCGATCGCCGTAGTTGTGGCCACGGAGTCGATTCGCAGCCTTGCCGCCGGTGGCGACCGTTATCTCGGCCCAGTGGCACTCGACCGCCCCGTGGCTGCGGTAGCGCTGCTTCTCATCCTCCCGGCGGCGATCCTCTGCATCGCGGCACTCGAATTGGCGGGAACCACCACCCGACGGTTCGTCCGGCAGGCACTCGCCGCCACCCTCGAGGGCGGCGCGGTTCGCGATGCGTTGGCGGAGAGCCTCGGCGATCGAACGCTGGCCATTGCCTATTGGCTGCCCGAGCGCGGCGAGTTCGTCGACGAGCACGGCCACCCCGTCGAGCTGCCCGAGCCTGGGTCGGGCCGGTCCTGGACGGCGGTCGAGAACGGGGGACGCCGCGTTGCCGCGATCGTCCACGACGCGGAGCTGGAGGCGCGGCCCGAGCTCGTGCAGGCGGCGGCCACCGGAGCCGTGCTCGCGCTCGAGAACGAGCGGCTGAAGGCCGACCTGCGTGCCCGGCTCGAGGAGCTGCGCCACTCGCGCCGGCGGATCGTCCAGGCGAGCTTCGAAGCGCGGCGCCGTCTCGAACGCGACCTCCACGACGGCGCACAGCAGCAGCTCGTCACGCTTTCGATCGATCTCCAGCTGCTGCGGAAGAAGGTCGCCGACGAGGAGGCACAGGCGCTCGTCGACGAGGCCGCCGAGAGGCTCGCGGTGGCGGTGTCCGAGCTCCGCGAGCTCGCGCGCGGCCTCCACCCGGCGATCCTCACCGACCGTGGCCTCCGCCCGTCGCTCGAGGCCCTGGCGGCACGGACGCCCGTACCGGTCGAGCTCGACGTCCAGGTCGAGGGCAGGCTACCGTCGAGCGTGGAGGCAGCTGCCTACTTCGTCTGCGCCGAGGCGCTGACAAACGTGTCGCGGTACGCACAGGCCGGCCACGCGCGCGTCAGGCTCGCGCAGGTGGACGGGGCGCTGCGCGTTGAGATCGCCGACGACGGCGTCGGCGGCGCCGATCCCGGCAAGGGCAGCGGGCTGAGCGGTCTGAAGGACCGACTCGGCGCCGTCGACGGCGAGCTGTCGATCGATAGTCCCGCTGGCGGCGGAACCCATCTTGTCGCCACGATCCCACTCGAGGAGACGGCGGCTTGAGGCGCCTCGCGGTTGCCGCAGCGGCGGTCGCGCTCGCGCTGATCGCCGCGGCCTGCGGCGAGGTGCGCACACCAAATGCGCCGGCCGTTCCACCGCTGCCGCAGGGCGGCTCGGCGACGCCGACGCAGGTCGCGGGGACGGTGGCGCGAGAGCGGATCGTCGTCGTCACGCACGGGCAGGCGTCCGATCCCTTCTGGGCCGTCGTCCGTCGCGGCGTCGACGACGCCGCACGCGAGCAAGGCATCTCCGTCGCCTACGAGGCACCTGACACCTACGACGTCGGCCGGATGCGCCAGCTGATCGACGCGGCCGTCGCCGCGCACCCGGCGGGGCTCGTGGTCTCACTGCCCGACCCGCAGGGGCTCGCGCCCGCGATCAGGAAGGCGGTCCGGGACGGGATTCCGGTCATCTCGATCAACTCGGGCAGCGACTCCTTCCGCGCGCTCGGCATCCTCCTGCACATCGGCCAGCCCGAGTACGCGGCTGGCCTCGGCGCCGGCAAGCGCATGGCCGCGGAAGGCGTCAGACACGCGCTCTGCGTCATCCAGGAGGCGGGCAATGTCGGCCTGCAAGAGCGCTACCGGGGCTTCGCACACGCGATCGCCGAGGCCGGAGGAAGCTCGCGTGTTCTGATCGTGAACCTCCAAAATCAGGCAGGGGCGGAGCGAGCGATGGCCGCCGCCCTGCGCGGCGGCCACATCGACGGCCTACTCACCATGGGCGCCGAGATCGCCACGCCCGCCCTCGAGGCCCTCAACGCGACCGGCATGCAGAACAAGATTCCCTACGCCACCTTTGCGAGCGACTCGGCCGACGTGCTGCGGGCCGTGCTGGCCGGCAAAATCCAATTTGCCGTCGACCAGCAACCCTACCTACAGGGCCACCTGCCGATCGTGCTGCTGGCGGAGTACACGCGCTACGGCGTGCTGCCTGCGAAGGGAACCCTGATCCCGACCGGGCCCGTGTTTGTCACGAAGGAGAACGCGGCCCGCGTCCTCGCGCTCACCAAACGCGGCATCCGCTGATCCGGTGGGGTGCCGCTAGCCGCACCTCCAGACGCCCGGAGGCCCGATTCTCCGCCGCGAGCGACTGGGCGAGGCTGCGCTGGTCATGCAAACCACCCAGAGGAGACGAACATGTCGATCCAGACGCTCAAGCTTGCAATCCACAGCCTGCGCTCCGACAGCGATCTCCCTCTACGCAGCCAACGGACTGACGCTCGAAGAGACGGCGAAGGTCATGGGCCAGAAGAATCCGCAGGTCACCTGGCGCCACTACTACCGGCTCTTCGACAAGTCCAATGTGGCAGAGCGGGTTCGCGCGGCACAGACCACGATCACGGACCTGATGTTCTTGCCCGCAGCCTGCCCTACACTCAATGGACAGCCAGCAGGGACAGCCCTCGCGGCTCGGGACGTGGCAAGTTTTGCGGCAAGTTCAACCTGTCCCAAGCCTTACGTGACGGAATCTCGCACCGGGCGAAAACCGCTTAGAAAGCCGGATCGGGCCACCAGGGGACATCGGGTACGTGACTCGTAATGAAGGGGTCCCCGGTTCGAGTCCGGGCGTCGGCTCTGCCCGTCGGCCACTCAGACCGCGTGGAAGGAGATGTCGTGGGACGCGACCAGGCGGACGACGTGAAGCTTCTGCGGAGCATCAATCTCGACGTCGCCACCTGGGAGCAGGCGCGCGATGCCGAGGCGACAGGCAAGACGTCACGGATCTCGTCGCCATCGCAGACACCGACGAGTAGCGGCGACCGGCGCCCTCCCGACGGCACGCAAACGACACAAGTGCCACGAATCGTCAATCAGCAGAACGTCGGCTCCCGTTGAAGCGTCTGCTCGGAACGATGCTCCTGTTCGGGGTACTGGCCACGGCGGCTCCGGGCGCGGAAAACCGTGTCCAGCCGGGCGCGCCCTTCGACGGGCGGTACGCCTACCAACTGACGAAGCTCCAGCTCTCGTTCGGTCCTCGCCCGGCGGGGTCGGCGGCGCAGCGGGCGGCGGCGACGCGGCTGGTCAAGCTCCTCCCGGGTGGACACTTCGAGGCGGTTCCGGGTGGTCTCCGTAACATCGTGGGACAGCTTCCCGGCCGGCTGCCCGCCATCCTGCTGGTCGCCCACTACGACACCACGCCCGTTCCCGGCTACCTCGGCGCCAACAACAGCGCGGCGGGTGTGGGGGCGGTGATCGCGATCGCGAAGGCGCTGAGGAGCGACCCGGCGCGGCCGGGACAGGTCGCCGTCCGCTTCCTGCTCACCGACGGCGAGGAGGCGCCGGCCGGCTTCTCCGACTTCTACGCGGAGGGCGTCCGCGGGAGCAAGGCATATGTCGCCGCGCACGGACGCGAGCTGCGCGAGGTGATCGTCCTCGACTTCATCGCCCTGCACGACCTCCGCCTCGTCCGCGACCGGACGTCGGACCTGCTGCTCTGGTCGCGCCTGCGCGGCGCCGCGGTGCGCGCGAGGACGAGCGCGCTCTTCCCGGCCGGCGAGCAGGGAGCGGTGATCGACGACCACACCCCGTTCCTCGACGCGGGCATCCCTGCGATCGACCTGATCGACTTCCGCTACCGCTGCTGGCAGAAGCTCTGCGACGACCTGAGCCAGGTCTCGCAGGCCAACCTGCAGAAGGTCGGCTCGACCGTGCTCGAGCTGATCCGGTCCGACCGTCTCCGTCGGATCCGCTAGCCGACGGTAAGGTGCGCCGCACGATGCGGGCCGCGCTCCTGCTCGTCGCCGTCGTCGCGCTCGGCACGACGCCGCCCGCCGCGGCGCAGCCGGCGCCGGGGATCGCGCCCTCGTCCATCGCCGGCCTCCGCCTCGGCATGACGCGGGCGCAGGCCACGGCGCGGATGAGCGCACCGGTGCGGTTCGACCGCCTCGAGGACGGCTACACGCGGCTCGCCTCCACGAGGCAAAAGGTCGAGAGCTACTTCCGCACGGGCACCCGGGGCGTCGCCGTCGTCACGACCTGGAGCCGCCGGCTCGAGACCGCCGACCGGATCGGGCCGTGCTCGACCGTCGCGGCGCTGAAGCGCGCGTACGGCTCACGGCTCGTCCCGTTCCGGCAAGGCGGCAGGATCATGGCCTACCGGCTCGGGCGGCTGATCTTCACGGTCGAGGGCGGGAAGCGGGTCGGCGTCGTCGGGCTCGGCCTCGGCACCCAGGCGGTGTACGTCGCGCTCAACGCGCCGGAGTGCAGCTAGACGTAAGATCGGTTCCAGCGTGGTGCCGGGCTCTTGCCCGGCCCTACTGCTGGATGGTCAGCACCGCCGCGCCGCGGATCCGGCCGGCGCGTAGGCGCTCGAGCGCCTCGTTCGCGTCGGCCAGCGGGAACGTCTCGATCTCGGTCCGGACCGGCACACGCGGGGCGAGCGCGAGGAACTCCTCGCCGTCCGCCCTGGTCAGGTTGGCGACCGAGCGCACCTGCCGCTCGCCCCACAGCAGCTCGTACGGGAAGGACGGGATGTCGGTCATGTGGATGCCCGCGCAGACGACCGTGCCGCCCTTCGCCACCCCGGAGAGCGCGGTCGGCACGAGCTCCCCGGCCGGGGCGAACAGAATGGCCGCGTCCAGCTCCTCGGGCGGCCGCTCGTTCGAGCCTCCCGCCCATTCTGCCCCGAGCTCGCGGGCGAACGACTGCCCCTCGCCGTCGCCGGGCTTCGTGAACGCGAACACACGCCGGCTCTGGTGTCGCGCGACCTGCGCGACGATGTGCGCGGACGCGCCGAACCCGTACAGGCCAAGGCGTTCGGCATCGCCGGCCATGCGCAGCGAGCGGTAGCCGATCAGCCCGGCGCACAGGAGCGGCGCTGCCTGCTCGTCCGTGTAGCCGTCGGGGATCGGGAAGCAGAAGCGCTCGTCGGCGACCACACGATCCGCGTAGCCGCCGTCGAGGTCGTACCCGGTGAACCGCGCGCGGTCGCAGAGGTTCTCCAACCCGCGCACGCAGTACCGGCAGTCGCCGTCGGTCCACCCGAGCCACGGCACCCCCAGGCGGCGGCCGTCCTCGGCGACGCCGACGATCTGATGGCCCAGGATGAGCGGCAACTTCGGGTGCGGGAGCTCGCCGTCGACGACGTGCAGGTCGGTGCGGCACACCCCGCACGCGCGCACGTCGAGCAACACCTGACCAGGGCCCGGCTCGGGATCGGGCACCTCCGCCACGCGGAGAGGCTGTCCCGGCCGGTCGAGCACCATTGCCCTCACGGCCGGATCGTGGCAGACGCTGTTTCAATACGGGCGTGGATCCGACTGTCGTCGCCGCCCGCGCGCAGACCGAGAACTTCCCGGTCGCGTCGCTCCTCTTCCCGCGTGCGCTCCGCCCGCACCTGCGGGCCGTGTACGGCTTCGCCCGGCTCGTGGACATCCTCGGGGACGAGGCCGAGGGCGACCGGCTCGCGCTGCTCGACGAGCTCGAGCGCGAGGTGGACGCCTGCTACTGCGCCGGCGCTCCGGCCTGGCCCGTGATGCAGCAGCTCCAGCCGACGATTCGCGAGTTCGACCTGCCCCGCGAGCCGTTCCTGCGTCTCATCGAGGCCAACCGGATGGACCAGCGGATCTCCGAGTACGCCACCTGGCCCGACCTGAAGCACTACTGCGTCCACTCGGCGGACCCGGTCGGCCGCCTGGTCCTCGGCCTGCTTCGGCGAGCCGACGACGCCGACCTGGTTGCTGCCTCCGACGACGTTTGCACGGGCCTCCAGCTCGTCAACTTCCTCCAGGACGTCCCCCGGGATCTCGCGCTCGGCCGCATCTACCTTCCCGCCGAGGACCGCCGCCGCTACGACGTGACGGTGCTGGACGCGCCCAACGAGCCGCTGACCCGGCTGCTGCGGTTCGAGGCCGATCGCGCCCGTGGGCTGCTCTCCGGTGGACGGCTCCTCCGGGATAGGATCGGTGGCCGCGTCGGACGGGCGGTCGGGCTGTTCGCCCGCGGCGGCCTGGCGGCGCTGGAGGCGCTCGAGGACGCCGGCTGGGACATCTTCACCCGCCGGCCCCGTCCTTCCCGGCTCCGGCTTGCGCGCGAGGCGTTGCGCCGATGAAAGGCGAAATCGAGCCCAAAGTCGACACCGCCGCGGTCGACGCTGCCTACTCCGAGGTCGAGCGGCTCACCCGCGCGCGTGCGCGGAACTTCGCATACGGGATCATGGTGCTCCCGCGGCCCAAGCGGCGGGCGATCGCCGCGATCTACGCGTTCGCACGCGAGGTCGACGACATCGCGGACGGTGACGCGGCGGAGCACGAGAAGCGGGCGCGCCTCGAAGACCTGCACCGCCGCCTCGACCTGCCGCCGAACGGGGACGCGATGTGGCTCGCGCTCGCCGATGCCCGCGGCCGCTTCCCGATCCCGGGCCAGGCCCTGCACGACCTCGTCGACGGTGGCCTGGCCGATCTCGACCGGCAGCGCTACGAGACCTTCGACGAGCTGCGGGACTACTGCGCCCACGTCGCCGGGGCGGTCGGCGTGGCCTGCATCGGCGTCTACGGCGCCGACCAGCCGCAGCGGGCAGAGGCCCTTGGAATCGCGCTCCAGCTGATCAACGTCATGCGAGACGTCAAAGAGGACTGGCAGCTGGGGCGGGTCTACCTGCCCCAGGACGAGCTCGCCTCGTTCGGCGTGGGCGAGGAGGACATCGCAGGCGGCCGGCTCACTCCCGCATGGCAGGCGCTGATGGCCTACCAGTCGGCCCGGGCACGGTCGTACCTGGACGAAGGTCTGACGCTGCTGGGCTACCTCGACCGCCGGAGCGCCGCCTGTGTGGGCACCTTCGCAGGCCTCTACCGGGCGACGCTGGAGCGAATCGAGGCACGCGGGTTCGACGTCTTCGACGGCTCGCCACGGCTCACGACCGTGACGAAGCTCCGCATCGTCGCCGCGAACCTCCTGTGACGGCGGCTGTCCTTTTTGGACGTGGCAAGGGTCTGACCCCTTCCTGCCCCAAACGGCCCATGAAACCTGTGACGAAAGCGTGACGATTTCACGGTCGGCGAGAGTCGCTGTCGTCGGCGGCGGGCTCGCGGGCCTGGCCGCGGCGCTGAAACTGGCGGACGCCGGCCACGACGTCGTCCTCCACGAGGCACGACCGACGCTCGGGGGCGCCGTCCAGACGCTGCCCGAGCGCGAGGGCGACCCGCCTCCGCCCCCCGACAACGGCCAGCACATCGCGCTCGGTTGCTTCACCGAGTACAGGCGCTTCGTCGAGCGGATCGGCAAGGGCGAGGCGCTCCGACGGGAGCCGCTCGCGCTCCCCGTGATCGACGAGCACGCCCGAGAGTCGTTCGTGCGGCCGGGACTCCGGCTCCTCGGGTACTCGCACCTGCCCCTGTCGTCCCGGCTCCGGATCGCGCGCGTGACCCTCCGGCTGCGGGGACTGTCCCCGGAGGAGCACTCCGACCGGACGTTCGGCGAGCTCCTGGTCGGCCTCGGCCAGCGCCAGGAGGAGATCGACCGCTTCTGGGACATCTTCATCCGCCCGGCCCTCAACCTCCCGACCGCGGAGGCCGGTGCCGATTACGGGATCTTCACCGTGCAGACCGCCCTGCTCGGCGGGCGCGGCGCCGGCGACCTGCTGCTCCCGGTGGAGCCGCTCGGCGCGATGCACGGCGACGCGGCGGGCGACGCTCTGCGCGAGATCGGCGCCGACGTCCGGCTCGAGTCGCGGGTCGAGACGCTCGACGAGCTCGATTCCGACGCCGTGATCCTCGCGCTGCCTTCGGCGGAGGCGGCGCGGCTCCTCGGCGCAGGTCCGCCTGCGCTCGAGGACTCGCCGATCGTCAGCGTCCACCTGCTCTTCGACCGGCCGATCCTCCACCATCGGCTCGCCGCCCTGCTCGACAGCCCCGCCCACTGGGTGTTCGACCGCGGCGCGCTGACCGGCCACTCGCCGCCGGACGGGGGCCAGTACCTGACCGTCGTCTCCAGCGGCGTCCCCGACCTGCTCCAGGTTCGCGGACGAGGGCTGGTCGACCTGATGGCCGACGCGCTCACCGACCGACTCGGCGAGGCAGAGCTGCTCTGGTCGCGGGTGAGCCGTGAGCCCCGCGCGACCTTCGCCGCCCGTCCCGGGACACGTAGGCTGCGTTGGACGATGCGGACCACGAGGCCGAACGTTGTCCTCGCCGGCGCCTGGGTCGCCTCAGACTGGCCGGCGACGATGGAAGCTGCGGTTCGGAGCGGCGTCGCCGCCGCGCGGGCGCTGAACGCGTGACCGCCGTCGAGGAACTGACCAGGCTCGACACTGCCGTCGAGAACGCGAGCGCTCGGCTGCTCGAGCTCCAGCATCCGGGCGGTTGGTGGGTGGGGGAGCTGGAGTCGAACGCGACCATGATCGCCGAGCACCTCTTCTGGCTCCACGTCCTCGGCCTGCGCGACGCCGGGACCGACCGCCGTCTCGCGAACGATCTTCTCGCGCGGCGGCGAGACGACGGGACGTGGTCGAACTGGTGGGAGGGCCCGGCCGACCTCTCGACCACGATCGAGTCGTACGTCGCACTGAAGATGGCCGGCGTCGACCCCGGCGGGAAAACGCTCGACTACATCCGGCGCGAGGGCGGCATTCCCCGCAGCCGTGTCTTCACGAAGTGCTTCATGGCCCTCCTCGGGCACTGGCCGTGGCAGCGGGTCACGCCCATCCCACCCGAGCTGATCCTGCTCCCGCCGAGTGCGCCGTTCTCGATCTACAACTTCGCCTGCTGGGCACGGCAGACGGTCGTGCCGCTGTCGGTGGTCTGGGCGCTGAGGCCGGTCAGGCACGCCGACGTCGACCTGCGCGAGATCGGCGCTCGCCCCGGCGAGACGAGGCGGCCGCCGCGCCCCACCAGCCTCCGGCGCCGTGCCCTCGCCGCGGCCGAGGCATGGGTGAAGGAGCGCCAGGAGGCCGACGGCTCGTGGGGCGGGATCCAGCCGCCGTGGGTCTGGTCGATCGTGATGCTCGCCGCGCTCGGCCGCGGGTTCGAGGACGAGACCCTGCGACGGGCGGTCGAGGGCTGGGGCACGTTCATGGTCGAGGACGGCGACCGATTGAGGCCCGAGGCCTGCCAGTCTCCGATCTGGGACACCGGCCTGGCGGTGCTCGCGCTTCGCGCGGCGGGGGTGGCGGCCGATCACCTGCAGCTGCGGAGGGCCGGCGAGTGGCTCCTGCAGGAAGAGGTGACCGTGAAGGGTGACTGGTCGATCCGTCGCCCCGACCTCGCGCCCGGCGGCTGGGCGTTCGAGTTCGAAAACGACCTCTACCCCGACGTGGACGACACCGCCGTCGTGGCGCTCGCTCTCCGGGAGCTGGGCATGGGGGAGGAGGCCGTCGGGCGCGCCCTCGGCTGGATCGAGGGCATGCAGTCCGCGGACGGCGGCT
This sequence comes from uncultured Actinomycetes bacterium, assembly GCA_963775695.1. GTDB lineage: Bacteria > Actinomycetota > Thermoleophilia > Gaiellales > Gaiellaceae > DATBLE01. Next base: position 43,933 of record CAVZJU010000005.1, read on the forward strand.
GGGGAGCCTTCGACGTCGACAACTCCAGCCACTGGCTCTACAAGCTGCCCTTCTGCGACTTCGGCTACGTGATCGACCCGCCGAGCGAGGACGTCTCGGCCCACGCGCTCGAGGCGCTCGCGCCGGAGCCGCGCCACGCCGAGACCGTCGCCCGAGGTCTCGAGTACCTCGTCGGCGAGCAGCAGTGGGACGGCTCCTGGTGGGGCCGCTGGGGCGTGAACCACGTCTACGGCACCGGGGCGGCGTTGCCGGCGCTGGAGGCCTGTGGTTTCGAGCCGAGGCATCCGGTGGTACGGAAGGCCGTGGACTGGCTGGACTCGGTCCAGCACGCGGGGGGCGGCTTCGGGGAGGACATCCGCTCCTACCACCAGACGACCATGCGCGGCCGCGGGGCGGCCACTGCTTCACAAACAGCGTGGGCGTTACTAGGCTACGTCGCGGCAGGCGAAGCGCGGAGAGCCTCGGCATCGAAAGCGGCCGACTATCTTTGCGCGAAGCAGGAGGCGAACGGCGACTGGAATGAGGAGCACTACACCGGCACCGGGTTCCCGACCGATTTCATGATTCGTTACCACCTCTACCGGCTCCACTTCCCGCTCATGGCCCTCGGCCGCCTCAGAGAAAGGCTCAATACATGAAGTTCCCGCTGCGCTCGACCGTCCAGATCGGCCGCTACGTCGCCTCGCAGAAGCGAAAGGGAGAGCTCTACCCGCTCGTCCTGATGCTCGAGCCGACGCTCGCCTGCAACCTCGCCTGCATCGGCTGCGGGAAGATCCGCGAGTACGAGTCGAACAAGGCGCGCCTGTCGGTGGACGAGTGCATCGACGCCGGCGTCCAGTGCCCCGCGCCGGTGGTCTCGATCTGCGGGGGCGAGCCGCTGATCTACAAGGGGATCGAGGACGTCGTCGCGGGGATGCTCGAGCTGCGGAAGAACATCGACCTGTGCACGAACGCGCTGAAGCTGACCGAGTACCTCGAGGTCTTCGCGCCGGATCCGCGGCTGACCTTCGTCGTCCACCTCGACGGCATGCGGGAGATCCACGACTACGTCTGCGACTACCCCGGGCTGTGGGACATCGCCGTCGACGCGATCAAGCAGGCGCGCAAGGCCGGCTTCCGCGTCACCACGAACACGACCGTGTTCAAGGAGAGCTCGGTCGACGACGTGATCGAGATGATGGGCTACCTGACGAACGAGATCGGGATCGACGGGATGCTGATCGCTCCCGGCTACCAGTACTCGCAGATCGATCCCGCGCTGACGATGACGCGCGACGAGCACGAGGCGAAGTTCCGGGAGATCCGCAGCGCCGTCCGCAAGCACGGCTTCCGCTGGCTGGCGAGCCCGATCTACCAGGACTTCCTCACCGGCGACCGGAAGCTCCCATGCGCGCCGTGGGGCTCGATCACGCGCAATCCCTACGGGTGGAAGGGACCCTGTTACCTCCTCACCGACGGGATCTTCCCGACCTACGACGCGCTGCTGGAGAACATCGAGTGGGACTCCTACGGGCCGGGGAACGATCCGCGCTGCGAGCACTGCGGGATCCACTCCGGATTCGAGCCGTCGGCCGCCTACGCCGCGACCTCGAGCGTGAAGGAGACCGTCCGGAGCATGGCGTGGACATTGACGGGCTGACGTTCGCCTGCGCGACCGGCCCGGAGGAGCGGGCCGCGCGCCGGGCCGGGCATCGCACCGTACGGGTCGGCGTGTGCGTTCGTCGTGGCGCGCCGGCGGGCGAGCTCGTCTCCTTCGGCGTCGCCGGAGGGATGAACGGGAGCCCGATCGGCACGGTGATCGACGCCACGCGTGTCGTCGACGAGCAGGGCGCCATGCTGTGGGAGGGTGACGGCCTCGGCCTCGCGGGTGCCCGGGCCGGGACGATCCTGGCCATGAGTCGCCTCGTCGACGATCCGGCCGAGCTCCGGCGTCTGCACGCGCGAACGGGCGCCGACGCCGTCGACATGGAGAGCGGCGTGCTCGCCGCCACCGGCCGCCTGCGCGGCTGCGTGCGGGCGATCAGCGACACGCCCGCGGAGCCGCTCGGCCCGCTCGCGCAAGCGGTCACGGCCGACGGCCGGCCGCGCCCGCTCGGCTTCCTGAAGGCGCTCGCCACCCATCCCTCCGGCACGCTCCACGCGCTCGGCAACGTCCGCCGGGCGCTGAAGGCGCTGGAGGCCGCGCGCTGATGGGCCGGGTGCTGCTGGCCGCTCCGCGGTCCTTCTGCGCCGGCGTCGACCGCGCGATCGAGATCGTCGAGCGGCTGCTCGAGCAGCACGGGCCGCCGATCTACGTCCGTCACCACATCGTCCACAACGACCACGTCGTCCGTCGGCTCGAGGCGCTCGGGGCCGTGTTCGTCGACGGCGAGGACGACGTTCCGCAGGGCGCGATCTGCGTCCTCTCGGCGCACGGCGTCGCCCCGGCCGTCCTCGAGAACTGCGAGCGCCGCGGACTGCGCGTCGTCGACGCCGTCTGCCCGCTGGTGTCCAAGGTGCACGCCGAGGCGCGGCGCTATGCCGACAGCGGCCACCTCGTCGCGCTGGTCGGCCACCGCGACCACGTCGAGGTGATCGGGACGAAGGGCGAGCGTCCGGACCAGATCGTCGTGGTGGAGTCTCCGGAGGAGGCACGCGCGCTCGAGACGAACGGAAAGCCGCTCGCCGTGATCAGCCAGACGACCCTCTCCCTGGACGACGTCGCCTCCACCGTCGACGTGCTGGAGGACCGCTTCGGCGACCTGCGCCGGCCGGGCGCCGACGACATCTGCTACGCGACGCAGAACCGCCAGGATGCCGTCAAGGAGATCGTCTCGATCGGCGCGACGCTGATCCTCGTGATCGGCTCGCCGACCAGCTCGAACGCGCAGCGGCTGGTCGAGGTCGCGCGCGCCCGCGGGGCCGAGGCGACGCTGATCGACGACGAGGACGCGATCGACGCCGACCTGCTCGACGGCCACGAGACGGTGGGCCTCACCGCCGGTGCCTCGACCCCCGAGGAGCTCGTGCAGGCCGTGGTCGCCCGGCTCGCCGAGGTCGGCTACGGCGACCACGAGGAGGTCACGGTCGCCCGCGAGGACGTCCACTTCAGGCTGCCCCGGCAGGTGGTGGCGCGGTGACCTCGGTCCAGATCCCGCACTCCGTCGCCGCGGCGCTGCCGACCCTGTCCGTGTTCGACATCACGAACGAGGTCTCCCGGGGCGTTGCCTCCGGTCCGGCCCGTAGCGGGATCGCCTACGTGACCGCGGCGATGCCGACTTCGCTCGTTCGGGTCAGCGAGCGCGAGTCGGGCTTCTTCTGCGACATCGAGGCCCTGCTGGAGAACCTCGTGCCGCGGGCGCGCCAGGACCGCGAGCGGATGCTGCTCGCGCTGCTCGGACCGCGCACGGAGCAGATTCCGTTCGATGCCGGCCGGCTTTGCCTCGGCCAATGGCAGCGGGTGCTGCTCTTCTGCCTCGACGGCGACACGCGTGCCGAGTTCACGCTGACGCTGCTGGGCTAGACGTGGGGCGAACCCAGGGTTCCCCCACGGGCCCCCTCCTTCTGCGCAGCTACTGACTTGCCGCCGCTGGCCTCCCGCCGGGCAACGCCCGGCTCCGGCCGCGCATGGCTCTGGGCTGGCGGATGGAGTTGCTGCCACGCCGGATCGAAAGGAGACATGGTCGCTGGCCGAGTGTCGTGAAATACGCCCCGCTCCCGATCGTTATGATCCGCATATGGAACGGGCGCGCCGTCATCAGCGCCTCTGCTCGGTCCTTGCTTTCGGGCTGCTGGCGCTCGTCGCCGAGCTGCTCGGCCGCAGCCTGACCCATGGCGTCGACGTCGGCCGACACGTGGCCAGCCCCCGCTACGCGCACACGGACTACTACCCGGTGCTGCTCGTCGTCGTGAAGATCGGCCTCGCGCTCCTTCTGGCCCGTCTCCTGTGGCGGGTGGTGAAGGCGCGGACAGCCGAGGCGGCTGCCCTGCGCCTCCTGGGCGGGCGGGCCCACCTGCCGCGGATGCGCTTCCAGCTCTCTGCGCGCCTGTGGCTCGCCTTCTTCGTCCTCACGTCCGTGATCTACCTCCTTCAGGCCGATGCCGAGGGTTTCGAGGCCGGCCGCTGGCCGCTGCTCTCCCCCTGGCTGCACTCGTCGGCGCTGCCGGCCTTCGCGGTCATCAGTGTCGTCTGCGCGCTCGCCTGGGGCGCCGTGCGCAGCTGGCTCGCCGACTACGAGCAGCACGCGCACGCGGCCGTGGCCCGCGCCCGCAGGCTTGCCGGGAGGGCGCCGCTGCGGGTCGCCCGGCCTCGGCGGGTCGTCCAGGACGGGCCGCCCCGGCGCATCTTCGGCTTCGCGCTCGAGATCCGGCCGCCTCCGCTGACCGCGTAATCCCGCGATCTGGCTCCGCGGGGCCGGTTCGTCCACCCCGCCGATTTCCGGAGGCATTGCATGACGCAGTACGCAACCGACTTTTCACGCACCCGTACCCGCCATTCGGCGCGCGCGATCGCAGTGCTCTCGCTCGGGCCGCTGGTGGCGGTGGCGGGCATCGTCTGGGCGTTCGTCCAGCCCTGGCGGGTGACTCTGCTGCACCCCTACGACCAGGGCTTCTGGTGGCTGGTGGTCGAGCCGCCCCTGCTCGTCATCCTCGCCGGGATCCTCTTCCACGCCTTCGTCGCGCGGCCGCTCGTCCAGGATCTGGAGGGGTCGAGGTAGTGGAACCCCCTGCGGAACACGTCCACTGGCTGTTCGCCACGGGGGTTCTCTTCCTGGCGCTCCTATTGCTGGCCGAAGCGATCGTCGGCAAGGAGGTCTGGCGCCGGCGCAGGTGGCGCGCCTACCTGTGGCCTGCGCTCCTGTTCGGGCTCGGCGTCCTGATGTGGCCGGTGATGGTCTTCTTCACCACCTCGACCGTGCACATGCTCGCCCACTCGGCGTGGGCGCAGGTGATGATGCTGGGAGGGGCGGCCGAGCTCGGCCTGGTCACAGGGAAGCTGAAGAGCGAGTGGTGGCGGCTCTGTGTGCCGGCGGCGTTCGCGGTGTCGGGCGCGGCGTTCCTCATTCACGAGGCGAACCCGTGGCTGTACTCGCGGTCGGCATTCGTCCACCACGCCTGCGGTTGGGTCCTGCTCGTCGGCGCGCTCTTCCCGCTCGGCGCCGCCTTCAAGCCGCGCTCGTTGGTGTTCGCCGGCGGGTTCGCGCTCGTGTTCGTCGCCGTCTCGATCGCTCTCTTCAGCTCGCGTGACATCGCGCCCGTCTTCGGCCACCTCGACCCGTCCGCGGGGGTGCCGCACCGGTGAAGCGCGCGGCCGCCGTCTTCGCGCTCGCCGCGCTGGTGCTGCCCGGTACGGCGTGGGCGCACGCGACGCTGCTCACGACAGCGCCCGGGGTCGGCCAGCGCCTCGCCGAGTCGCCGCGCGTCGTGACGCTCTCCTTCGACGAGAGCGTCAAGACGCTGCCGAACGGCATCCGTGTCTACGACGAGACCGGGACGCTCGTCTCCGGCGCGGCCCAGGGCGTGCCGGGAGATCCGCGCGCCGTCGAGGTCACGCTGCGACGGCTGCCGAAGGGCGCATACACCGTCCGCTGGAGCGCGATCTCCAACGACAGCCACGTCGCCCACGGAGTGTTCACGTTCGGCGTCCGGGTGAAGGCGCCGGCGCTGAGCGAGGCCTTCGGCGCGTCGGGCCCGACGACCACGGAGCACGTCGTCCGCTGGCTCTACTTCATCTGCCTGGCCCTGCTCACCGGCGGCCTCGGCTTCCGGCTGTTCGTACTGCGCGGCGACGTGACGCCCGACGCGGAGCGGCGCTTCTACCGGCTCACCGGTGCCGGCGTGATCGGCGCGCTCGAGGTGGGGATCGTCGCCTTCCTGCTCCGCGCCGAGGACGCGCTCCAGCTTCCGTTCACCTCGTTCCTGTACGGCGACCTGTCGCCGTTCGCGAAGGACACACGCTTCGGCGAGGCGTTCGTGGTGATGGAGCTCGGGTTCTCCTTCGTCGCCGCCCTGCTCTTCCTCGCCTGGCTGACGGAGCGGCGGTGGCTGCTCTGGCCGGCGTTCCTGCTGTCGCTCGGCCTCGGCTCCGGCCTGTCGCTCGCGAGCCACCAGGCCGACGACCGTGGTTGGCTGCCGTCGTTCGCGGACTGGGTGCACCTCTCGGCGGCCACGCTCTGGATCGGCGGTCTGCTCTCGCTCGGGGTCGTCGTCTGGCGCGACCGCGAGCTCCGGCGGACCGCCTTCTGGCGCTTTTCGGAGATCGCCGGGCCGCTCGTCGCGCTCGTCGTCGCCGCCGGCGTCTACATGACGTTCGAGCGCTTCCCGGCGCTGCACGACCTCTGGACGGTCGGCTACGGACGGCTGCTGATCGTCAAGCTCGGGCTCGTCTCGCTCGCCCTCGCCTGGGGCGCGTTCCACCACTTCGTGATCCGCCCGCGGCTCGACCGGCCGGCCGTCGCCGCGCGCGTGTCGCGCTCCCTGGCCGGCGAGGCCACGGTCGCGATCTCGATCCTCCTGCTGGCCGCGATCCTGGTCGACTCGAAGCCGCCGGCGAAGCCCGCGCCGTCGCGGAGCGCCCGCGCCGCTGAGCCAAGCATCACGGCGTTACAAGCTCGGAACACCGCACAGCTCCGGCGCGTCACGGACAAGTAACACCGTTGTTACAAGGGTTCGGCCTGGAGATAGGGTTGGGGACAGGCTCAAGCCTGTCCCCAACACCTATTCACCGATAACGTCCCGGCCGATGCTGTGGGCGATCTCGGGCGGGGCGGGGTTCCTCGGGCTGCACCTGGCCCGGCGATTGCTCGCCGACGGGCACGAGGTGCGCACCCTCGACCTCGCGCCGCTCGACGACCCCGAGCTCGAGCGGTCGGTCGACGAGCTGCGCGGCGACGTCCGTTCGGCCCGGGACGTCCGCCGCCTGGTCGAGGGAGCCGGCCTGCTCGTCCACGCCGCGGCCGCCCTGCCGATCCAGGCGTCGCGCGAGTCGATCCGGTCGGTGAACGTCGGCGGGACCGCGACGCTGCTTGCCGCCGCCGCCGAGGCGGGTGTCCGTCGCCACGTGCTCGTCTCGTCGACGGCCGTCTACGGCGTGCCGAAGGTGCACCCGATCTACGAGGACGCGCCGCTCGTCGGCGTCGGCTGGTACGGGGAGTCGAAGATCGAGGCCGAGGACGTGACCCGCGACTTCGGCCGGCGCGGGCTGGAGTTCACGATCGTCCGGCCGAAGACGTTCATCGGCCCGGAACGGCTCGGTGTCTTCGAGATCCTGTTCGACTGGATCCGCGACGACCGCAGGATCTACATGCTCGGCACCGGCGAGAACCGGTACCAGCTGCTCGCGGTCGAGGACCTCGTCGACGCGATCGTGCTCGCCGCCGAGCGCGGCGACGCCGCGGGCGAGACCGTGAACGTCGGCGCCCGCGAGTTCGGAACGGTTCGCTCCGACCTGCAGGCGCTGATCGACCACGCCGGCTCGTCGTCCCGACTGACGGCGGTCCCCGCTCGCCCCGCCGAGGTCGCGCTGCGCGCGCTCGAGCTGCTGCGTGTCTCGCCGCTGGCCGAGTGGCACTACAAGACCGCGCACCGCGACTCGTTTGTCGACGTCGGCAGGGCCGAGCGGCTGCTCGGCTGGACGCCGAGGTTCTCGAACGCGGAGGCCCTCTGCCGGACGTACGACTGGTATCTCGCGCATCGCGAGACGCTGAAATCGGCGGGTGTGACGCACCGCGTGCCGTGGAACCAGCAGGCGCTCGCGCTGCTGAAGAAGGTTAGCTAGACCTAGGCCGCGACCTCGAGGCGGGTGTGCGAGCGCTTCGCCTCGTACATCGCCTCGTCAGCCCGGCGGAGCAGGTGCTCGACCGCCGGCGAGGCGCCCGCGAGCGAGAGCGCGATTCCGAAGCTGGCCTCGACCGAGGCTGCGGCAGGATCGTCTTTCCGCTCCTCGTCCCACGCGGCCAGGGCACGTTCGACAACCGCACGCGCGTCCTGCTCGCTGCAGCCCCTGAGCACCAGCGCGAACTCGTCGCCGCCGATCCGGAAGGCAACGTCGTCCTCGCGGACTGAGGCTGCGAGCACGCGGCCGAAGCGCGCCAGCACCTGGTCGCCGACGGCGTGGCCGTGCGCGTCGTTCAGCTCCTTGAACCCGTCCAGGTCGCAGTAGACGAGCGCGACCTGCTCGCCGCTCGGCTGTGACCGGCGAAGGCACACGTCGAGCTCGCCCATGAACGAGTGCCGGTTGCGGAGCCGCGTCAGCGCGTCGTGCTCGGCCAGGTAGCGCTGGGCCTCGTACTGCGCAACCGACTCGAGCGCTACCGTCGCCTGGTTGGCGAACAGTCGCAGCGCCTGGAGCGTCTCCTTGGTGGGGAGGAGGTGGTCGATGGGGTCGTCCACGAAGATCACCCCGAGGCACGAACCCTGGCGGTCGACGAGCGGGACGACGAGCCAGTGGCGCTGCCAGGCCCACGGTCCACGGCCGTTGCGGTACGAATGGTGGACGCCGTCGAGCGCCGGCAGGTGCGCCTCGGCCTCCTCGTACGGGACGAGGAAGCAGCCCTCACGCTCGTAGCGCGGGTCGAAGAGGCGGCGGAGCTCGGACAGCCCGAACGGCAGGCGCAGCTGGGGATCGTCCAGCTCGAACCCGGCTGCGGCGGCCGGGACGAGCCTGTCCGTCTCGGGCTCGTGGAGATCGACCACGACGCGCTCGAAGCCGAGCGCCTCCGCAATGCCGGTCGCGACCGACTCCAGCACGGCCGTCCCCGCCGCAGTCTCGGTGAGCTTCGACGAGATCTCCAGCAGCCGTTCCAGCGATCGCCGGTGCGCGGCCGAGACCGCCATCTCCTGCGCCCGCTGCACCGCCCGCGCCGCGTGGCGCACCACCGTCGCGAGCAGGTGGAGCTCCTCGTCCGACGGGCGGCGCCCCGACTTCGGCTGGGCCACGTTGAAGACCCCGAGCAGATGGCCGTCGGTGTGGTGGAACGGGACGAAGATCTCGTCCTCGGCCTGCCAGGCGTCCGGGTGGCCGTCGTGGGCCACGTCGGGCACGACACGGTGGCCGCTTTGCTCGGCCCAGTCGTACTCGCCGGCGTACACGGGGTAGGCCCCGGCGCGGAAGAACCGCGGCTGGAGGATGGGCTCCCAGATGCTCCAGTCGTAGGTGGCGCCCAGCAGCGTCGGCAGGCCGGGGTCGTCGCCGTAGACGGTGCTGACCTCGAAGTCGTCCCACTGCGGCCGGTAGAGGTTGATCAGCGCGGCACGGTAGTCGAGGCTCTCGGCGACGACGCGCGCGACAGCCTCGAGGGCCCGCGGCAGGTCGTCGGCGTGCTCGACCACGGTCGCGCTCTCGAGCAGGGCGTGCAGCCGGGCCAGCCTGTGCAGATCGCTCTCGTCCGGAGGCACCACGCCGTGCGGTTCTACCTCCCCCATGGAGCGCCGCTCGCGTGCGACCTCGGCCATCAGGGCGGCGACGACGTCGGTGTCGAGCTGCGTCCCGGCCGAGGCCGCCAGCTCGACGCCGGCCTCGCCACTCGTCCGGGTGGGCCGATAGGCCCGGGCCGAGACCATGGCGTCGAAGGCGTCGCAGGCCGCGACGATCCGCGCGACGAGGGGGATCCTGTTGCCCGCCAGGCGGTCGGGGTACCCGCTTCCGTCGTACCGCTCGTGCGTCGAGCGCACGAGCGCGCCGACGGGACCCAGCGAGGGGAAGAAGCGCAGGAGCTTCTCGCCGGCCAGCGTGTGGCGTCGCACCTCCTCCCACTCGTCCCGGTCGAGCGGTCCCGTCTTCGTGAGCACCGCGTCGCTCAGCGCCAGCTTGCCGATGTCGTGCAGTTCCGCCGTCCGCTTGACCAGGCCGCGCTCGGCGACGCTGAGGCCGAGCCGCGCCGCGACCGCGTCGGCGAGGCGGGCGACCTCGCGAGCGTGGCGCCCGAGCGTGGGGTCGTATGCCTCCATCAGCGTCAGGAGCACCTCCCCGACGCGGTCGGGAAAGACGAGTCCGCGGCGCCGCTGGTCCTCGAGACGCTCCTCGGTGAGCGCGAGTGCTGCCGGCCCGCTCGCCTCGAGCGGGATCATCGCTACGCCGAAGGAACAGTGCAGCGGCTCCGGGTGCCCGACCGTCAGCCGGTCGAGCGCGCGGCCGACCTTCTCGATCAGCACGGGGGCGTCGCCCTCGAGCAGAAGCGCGAATGCGTCAGAGCCCACCCGGAAGGCGCGCGGGACTCCGGTGGCCGCGCGCTCGAGCGACTGCAGGATGGCGTCGCCGGCCTCGTATCCGTGCCGCGTGTTGAACGCGCGAAACCCGTCGACGTCTGCGACCAGCAGCACACGCGGCTCGGCATGCCCATGCTGCTCCAGCGAGCGGAGGGCGTCGAAGAGCTCGGCACGAGTGCCGCAGCGTGAATCGAGCGGTTTCTCCCAGGCGGCTCTGACCGCCGTCGGCGGTTGAAACATTCAACACGTATCGGCTGCGCGGGCCGAGTGGACGAGTCCCTCGCTCAAGCTACGCGCGTCGAGGACTCGATCGGCCGGGCCTATACTCGCCGCGTGGACGTGGCCGACTACCGGGACCGCTTTCCGATCCTCGCCGAAACCACGTATCTGATCAACCACTCGCTTGCGGCGATGCCGGCCGCCGCGGAAGACCGCGTCGTCGAGTACGCCCGCATGTGGAGGGCGCGCGGGATCCGCGCCTGGGGCGAGGGCTGGTGGGACCTGCCCCTCACGGCCGGCGACCAGGTCGGACGTATCGTCGGGGCGCCGCCGGGGACGACCTGCATGCACCAGAACGTCACGGTGGCGGTCGCCGTGATCCTCTCCTGCTTTCGGCCGGTCCCGCCCCGTAACCGGATCGTCTACCTGGAGGGAGAGTTCCCGTCGGTGCGCTACCTGCTCCAGGCGCAGCCGGACGCGGAGCTCGAGGTCGTGCCCGACCTGGATGCGCTGCTGGAGGCGATCGACGAGCGCACGCTGCTCGTCCCGATCAGCCACGTGCTCTTCAAGACGGCCGAGCTCCAGGACGTCGCGGCGGTGCAGCGGCGGGCGGAGGAGGTCGGCGCACACGTGATCCTCGACGCGTACCAGTCGGCGGGTGCGGTGCCGCTGGACGTCCGGCGGCTCGGCGTGGCCTTCGCCACCGGCGGCTCGGTCAAGTGGCTCTGCGGCGGCCCGGGCGCGGGCTGGCTGCACGTCCGCCCGGACCTGATCGAGCGGCTCGAGCCGACCCTGGTCGGCTGGCAGGGCCACGCGCGGCCGTTCGCGTTCGAGCCGGAGCTCGAGTACGCGGACGGGATCGCGCGCTTCCTCACCGGGACGCCGAACGTGCCCGCGCTGTTCGCGGCGACCGCCGGCTACGACGTGATCGAGGAGGTCGGCGTCGAGACCATCCGCCGTCGCTCGCTCGACCTGACCGGGCACCTGATCCGGCTGGCCGACGCCGCGGGGTTCGAGGTGACCTCGCAGCGCGATCCGTCCCGCCGCGGCGCGAGCGTCACGGTCCGCATGCAGGGCTTCGAGGGCGTCCACCGGGAGCTCGCCGAGCGGGAGATTCTTTGCGACTTCCGCCCGGACGTCGGACTTCGCCTCGGGCCGCACTTCTTCAATACCGAGGAGGAGCTCGACCTCGCCGTCGCGCAGATCGAGGAGATCGTCGTCTCGAGGGCACATGAGCAGCACGTGGGTACAGCCGCGCGTTTCTAGGACGAGCGTCACGGTGGCCCTGATCGCCGCCGCGCTCGCTGCCTGGATCGTCACGGCAGACCGGATGCGCGGGATGGACGCGGGCCCGGGGACGAGCCTCGGCGGGCTTGGTTGGTACCTCGGCGTGTGGGTGACGATGATGGCGGCGATGATGCTGCCCTCGACGGTGCCGATGGTCGTCCTCTTCGACCGCGTCTCCGCCGAGCGGGCGCGGCGTGGACAGGCGCACGTGCCGACGTGGATCTTCGTCCTGGCGTACCTGTTGGTGTGGGCGGCCTACGGGCTCGTCGCCTACTGCCTCTACCGGATCGTCGTGCACGCGATCGGGGGTCCGCTCGCGTGGGACCGCGCCGGCCCGTACGTCGCCGGCGCCGCCGTCGGCGTCGCCGGGCTGTACGAGCTGACGCCGCTGAAATCGGCCTGCCTCCGCCACTGCCGGAGCCCGCTCGCGTTCGTCGTCGGCGGGTGGCGGGAAGGCCCTGTTGGCGCTCTCCGCATGGGTGCCGTGCACGGCAGCTACTGCGTCGGCTGCTGCTGGGGGCTGATGCTGGTGCTCTTCGCAGTCGGGGTGATGAGCCTCACGTGGATGGCGGTCGTCGCCGCGCTCGTCTTCGTCCAGAAGGTGATCCCGGGCGGCGAGGCGACGACGCGCCTGTTCGCGGTCGGGTTCGTCGCTGCCGGCGTCTGGATCGCCGTCTCACCGGGCAGCGTGCCCGGTCTCGTCCAGCCGGACTCGGGCACGGCCAGGCGAGCCAGAGACCGGATGATGCACATGGAGCCCATGCCGGCCGCGCCCGCAGCGCCCGCAGACATGGACATGGGCACCGGCGACGGGATGGGGCCGTAGAGCGCCTGAGCAATCAGCGGTTGTGTCCGAACACCATTCCGTCAGGCGCTCTAGGGCCACGGGTTGCGCCAGCCGTTCAGCGACAGGTGCTTGCGCATCGTCGAGAAGAAGCCGAGCGCAGCCGCTGCGCGCAGAACCGCGATTTGTTCAGCTTGTACTCGATCTCGAAGACGGGCTAGCCCGCGGTGATGAACGGGCGCAGCGCGTCGCACTCCTTGTACTGGGCGCACTGCTCGTCGAGCGAGAAGTCGAACGACGAGACGAGCTGCGACACCTGGTCGAGGTCGTAGACCGACGCCTGCACGGTCTGGTCGACGTCCCCGTCGAACTGCACCTGGAGCGTGGAGCCGAGCGGCGGCTTCCACCAGCCGGCGGCGCCGGCCGAGCCGCCGCCGAGGACAGCGAGCCCGAAGGCTGCGCCGGCCAGGAGCGCGAGCCGTCTCACCCCGGGAGGTCAGCCCGCGGAGTGGCTGCGCAGGAAGCTCTCGACGAGGCTGCGCACCCGGCCCGGCCCGGCCATGAGCGCGACGCCGTGCTTGCCGCCGGGCACGACCGCGACCGACTTGTCCGTCACCGGCGTGGCGTCGAACATCGTCTTCGCGTCGGTGGCGTAGATGCCGCCCTCGTCCACCTCGGCTGCGGCGTAGAGCACAGGCACCTGCAGGTGCTTCGCGGCGTTGACCGCGTCGAGCCGGAAGCTTGCCGGCGACGAGAGGCTGACCACCCCGCTGATCAGCGGACGGATGTTCGCGGCCGCGACGATCGCCGCGTTTCCTCCGAGGGATGCGCCGACGACGAAGACCCTCTTCGCGCCCTCACGCCTGGCCTCCTTGACCGTTGCGGCGATGTCGGCCGAGAAGCGCAGGCCGGCAGGGAGCGGACGGTACTGCGAGCGCCCGGCTCCGCGCAGGTCGAGCGCGAACGCCCGGTAGCGGAGGCTCGCGAGGCGGGTCGCGTAGGGGGCCCACTGGCAGAGATCGGCGCCGGACTGGTGGACGAGCACGACGGCCGTCGTCCCGGTGCCCCAGCGGTGCGCGACGATCCTGGTGTTGTCGGCCGCGCGCAGGTTGAGATCCGGCCCGCGGGCGCCGGGGCAGCCCGGATAGAGGTGCGCCGACGTGGCGCCCGTCGCCGCCACGGAGCACGCAAGAGCGATCGTCGCAAGGAGCCTGCGCATCGCCCACTACGACGCGGATCAATCGGCGTTGTTGGCGGCGACGAGTTCCAGCAGCCGCCGGGCGTATCCGGGCGCGGTCGGCTCGTCCTCGTGCTTGAAATACGCGCACACCTCGATCCCGTCGGCGAGCAGGGGGAGGAGCCGGGCCGCCCAGCCGCGCAGGGCGGCCTCGTCGTACGGCGGTTCCCGTAGGCGCAGATACCGGAACGGCGCGTCGCCTTCGAGGGCGCCGACGACCGCTGCGCTACCCGTCTCCGCCCCCGCCCACGACTCGTGGCGAAAGTCGAATGCCCATCGGAGCGCCGGGTCGAGCGAGTCGAGCAGACGCGTCAGAAACGCATCGTCGCGGGCCTGCTGGACGACGATTCGCACCGGGCCGAGCTTGCCGCCGAGGGCGTGGACGCGGTCGGTGAAGGCCCCGAGCCGGTTCGGGTGCGGCATCTTGACCGCGAAGCGGAAGTCGTCCGGAGTCTCCTCGGCCCACCGGCGGAACTGCTCCTCCGCGGGCAGCCGGTAACCGGTCGTGTTCAGCTCGACCGAGTTGAAGCGCTCCGCGTACGAGCGGAGAAATTCACGCTGGGGCGTCCCGGACGGGTAGAAGCCGGGCTTCCAGGTCGGGTAGGAGAACCCTGACGTTCCGACATACAGGGCGCCTGTCACGGCGAGAAGTGCACGGAGCGGAACCCCCACGTCCCGGCCAGCCACTGCGGGACGAACTCGTCGAGCGACCGGTCGAGCTCGCTGCCGACCTGGTCGTCGACCACCCACCAGGACACGACTGCATCCGTCCCGGCCGGCGACTCGAGCTCGAGCGGATCGATGTACACGCAACCGAGCAGCTCGGTCTCGGCCTCGTCCAGGACCGCGTAGTTGAAGGTCTCGTGGGCGGCGATCTCGCGCTCGTGGCGCGCAAGATCCTTCTGGTCGTCCTCGAAGGTCATGTCCGCCGGCGGCCAGCCCCACGCCTCTCCGTACTTCTCCCACAGCCGGACGCGCGAGCCCATCACGGCCGGGTAGTCGATGTCCACGTCGGCCTCCCGGATCGGGCGCAGGTGATGACCGCTCGGGAGCTCCGTCCGCTCGGGATGCACGAAGTCGCCGGGCAGCCAGGCCATCGCCGAGGACGATAACGGCGCCGACCTGTTCCGCCGCTAGACTCGGGCGTCCGGTGGCGGTCACGACCGACGTGATATCCGAGAACACGATCCGCGTCCTCGACCACGGGTTCGTGCGCCTGGACGGCGTGATGGCGAGCGACCTGTCGGTGGTGAACGGCGCGCGGGTGTCGTTCGCACGCCGCAAGGACGAGATGGACGACTCGGACGAGGGGCTGATCCGCTTCCTGATGCGCGATCGCCACGGAACGCCCTTCGAGCACAACTCGTTCCGCTTCCACATCCGCTGCCCGATCTTCGTTGCGCGGGAGTGGATGCGACATCGTGTCGGCTCCTTCAACGAGTTCAGCATGCGCTACGCAAAGGCAACCGACGACTTCTACCTGCCCGAGCCGGAGGACGTCCGTACCCAGGTCGGCAAGCCCGGCGCGTACACCTTCGAGCCGGTCGAGCCCGAGCTCGCCGAGCGGACGCGGGAGGAACTGCGGGCGGTCTACGACGCCGCCTTCGAGACCTACGAGCGGCTGGTCGAGCTCGGCGTCGCCCGCGAGCTCGCCCGCTGCGTGATGCCGGTCGGCGCCTACACCGAGTTCTACTGGACGATCAACGCTCGCTCGCTGATGAACTTCGTCTCGCTCCGCGCGGCCGAGACCGCCCAGCGGGAGATCCGCCGCTACGCGGAGGCGGTCGAGCAGTTCTTCGCCGAGCACATGCCGGTCACGCACGCGGCGTTCGTGGCGAACGACCGCACGGCGCCGTAAGCGCTACGTCGTCATCACGAGCTGGGCCTGATGCTGCTTCGGCTCGCGTACGACGACGACCCAGCCGTCGAAGAGATTCGGGAACTTGCTCAAGTCGTACGGGACCGAGAGGCGCACGGTCACGCCTTGCGCGGCGGCGGCAAACGACCCGCAGGAGAGCGTCGGCCGGCCGCCCTTCGACAGCAGCAGCTCGTACCAGCGGCTGTCGCCGAGGCGTGGCAGGCCTCGCACGGTCATCTTCAGGGGGTAGTTCCCCGCGGAATCCTGCTCGCCGACGGCGAGCGTGGCCCGCGCCGACGCAAGCTGGCCGACTCCGTGCATCGGAACCGCCCGGCTCTGCGTAAAGCCTGACGAGTCGCGGTTGCCGATCAGCAAGCCGATCCCGAAGGCGCTTGCGACGACGGCAGCGGCGAGGAGGAAGGCTGCGCTTCGACGGCGGCGCGGCAACGCGGACGAGCGGCTCTGTGCCCTCGGGGCCTCGGCGAGACGCGGCGAAAGCTCGGGTGGTGGACCTGCCGTGAGCAGCATGTCGTGCGCTCGGCGGAGCTGCGCCAGCTCCTCGGGCGTGCCCTCGTCGCCGACGAGGTCGAAGAAATCCGGTGTTCTAGGACTCACCCCAGTTCCTCCTCCAGCGCCTCGGAGAGCCGCCGTAGGCCGCTCCGTGTGCGCGTCTTCACAGTACCGAGCGGGATGGCCAGGAAGTCGGAGATCTCGCTCTGCGACAGCCCGCTCCAGTACGCCAGCTCCAGTACGGTCCGTTCCGTCTCCGGGAGCTCCTCCATCGCTCGGTGGACGCGGTAGGCGACCCAGGACTGCTCGGCCTGCTCGGGCGGGCCGGGCTCGTCGGACGGCGTGTCGCTCGGCTCGGCCGGCGGCTCGGTCCGAGCGCGCCCGCGGTCGGCGATCGCGTTCCGGGCGACTGCGTAGAGCCACGGCGCGACCGGGCCGCGGTCCCGCTTGTAGCTCCGAGCCGCCCGCCACACCGACGCGAACGCCTCCTGGACGGCATCCTCGGCGCGGCCGCGATCTCCGAGTCGTCGGATGGCGAGGCCGAGCACGGCGCGTGCATAGCGCTGGTAGAGGTCGGCGAATGCGTCGCGGTCACCGTCCGCGACGCGCGCGAGCAGCTCTTCGTCGGTCGGCTGGATCGCGGACACTTGCGGCATCGTCGCGCCTTCGGCGCGAGACGGCAAGCGGATAGCGAAGGCATCGGAGTAGCCCATCCGTTCTTCTACGCGTTTCGTACCCGCTCGGTTTGACGAGCGACTATGCTGGCCGCGCGTTCGCGCCGAACCGGTAAAATCGCTCTCCGCTGCGACGCCGGCTTTGCCGGCGTCGCTTGCGGAAAGGAAAGGAACCGATGAGCACCTACGAGCAGATCGTTGCCCGGGAGCTGAAGCCAGGCCTTCTCGAGCTCGACGGGATCTCCCGCGAGACCGTCGAGGCCCATTACCGGCTCTACCAGGGGTACGTCGCGAAGCGGAACGAGATTCTGGGCAAGCTGGCCGAGGTCGATCTCTCGAGCGCGAACCAGGTGTACTCCGACCTGCGGTCTTTGAAGGTCGATCTGACCTTTGCGATCGGCGGGATCAAGAACCACGAGATCTACTTCGAGCACCTCGGTGGGCACGGCGGCGCGCCGGACGGCGCCGTCGCTCAGCTCGTCACCCGCGACTTCGGCTCGGCGGACGCCTGGCGGGCCGACCTGACGGCCACGGGGATGGGCGGCCGCGGCTGGGCGTGGACGGCCTACGACTGGGACGAGGGACGCCTCTTCAATTATCTCGGGGACGCCCAGAACACCTTCCCGATCTGGAACGCGACGCCGCTCGTCGCGCTCGACGTGTACGAGCATGCCTACTTCCTCGACTTCCAGACCGACCGCGCGTCCTACATCGAGGCGTTCTTCAACAACCTCGACTGGAGCGTCGTGAACGACTGGGTCGCGAGGTACGGTATCCCCTTGCGTTGACAGAATCGCCGTTTGCGCGATGCCGGCTCTGCCGGCGTCGCTTGCGCAATAGTTCAGGACGGTGACGCTTGCACTCCTGATCGCGACGGGCTACCTCGCCGGCAGCATCCCGACGGGATACTGGTTCGTCCGCGGGCTCCGGGGCGTCGACATCCGGAGGATCGGCAGCGGCACGATCGGGGCCACGAACGCGGCCAGGGCGTTCGGAAGCGGCCCAACCCGTCTGGCGGTGCTGGTCGCGGTGATGGCGATCGACGCGGCCAAGGGCTTCGCCCCGACGTACGTCGCGATGGAGGTCTCGGGTGCAGCTGCGGCCGTCGCCACCGGCAGCGCCGCGCTGCTCGGCAACTACCGCCCGGTCTTCCTGCGCTTCCAGCGCGGCGGCAAGATGGTCGCCACCGGTGGGGGCGTCCTGTTCGGGCTCGCCCCGAAGGCGGCTGCGATCGGGGCGGGCATCTGGCTCCTCGTCGCCCTGGTCACCCGCTACGCGTCGGTCGCCTCGCTGACGGTCGCCGTCCTGATGCCCGTGCTCGAGGTGCTGACCGGACGCCCGTGGGAAGTGGTCGCGTTCACGATCGTCCTCGCGGTGGCGATCTTCGTCCTCCACCGGGAGAACATCGGCCGGCTCCTGAACGGAACCGAGCACCGGCTGTCGTTCCGGCGCGATAGGTCTACTAGTCCGCAGTCGGTGCCGGGCAAAGCCCGGCGCCGACGCAAAGACGGGCAGTCTAGTTCTCGAGCGGGGCCATCGTCAGGCCCCGCCGCTTGAGCCCGTTCCAGTAGTGCTCAGCCACCTCGCGGTGGCCCGACCAGACCACCGCGTCGCCCATCGTGTGGATGCGGTTGGCGTAGGCCAGGCCCTGCTCGAACGAGACGTTCGGCAGGACGGTCGCGAGCGCGGCCGCGACGCCGTCGAAGGTGTTGTGGCTGTCGTTCAGCACGATCACGTGCCACGGCGGCCCGAGCCCGGTGCCGGTGCCACGGTCGAGACGTTCCTTCGTCTCGTTCACCGGGTCAGCCACTCCCTGAGCTCGGTGTGCCTCGACGGCCGCTCGCCGCGTTTCAGCTCGGCGCGCAGCTCCCCGACGGTGCCGTAGCGCTCGGCGAGCACGTCGTGGGTGTGGATCGTCTCCAGGTTGACCTGGCGTGACCACAGGAAATCGCCGTCCGCGAGCTCGGCGTAGGTCTCGAGCGCCTCCTTCAGGGCGACGCGAACGGAGTCCTCGACGAAGCGCGGCTGGAGGTGCGCGTGCTCGACCACGAACAGCTCGTCGGGGCGTTTCAGCAGCTCGTAGATCGGCGAGCTCATCGAGCGTTCGACGATCTCGACCAGGTCCTCGGCGTTCACCGGACGTTTGGTGCCGACGTAGAGAGTCCCGCGGCCGCGCTGGTTGTGCGTCGCGAGCGGGACGAGCTCGAGGATGCGGTCGACGTCGCCCTCGCCGAACCCGGCCTCGATCAGGCGCTCGGAGGCCCGGTCCCGCACCAGACCCTGCGCGCACGGGCAGGCGTTGATCCCGGTCGCCTCGACGCCGATCACGCGCCGCGTCCCCGTCTCGGACGCGGCCGCGATCCCGATCAGGGAGACCATCTCCTGCGTCCGCATTCGGGTCACGGGCGTCTCCCGCTGGAGCGGGTATCGGGCGGTCACCTCGACCTCCGCGCGCAGCGCGTGCTGCCGGGCGGCGACGGCGGTGGCGATGTGCTCGGCCAGCTCCTCGACCAGCAGCGCCTCGTCCATGACGAGCTGGTCGACGGTCTGCTCGAACAGCTCCGGAAAGCGCGACATGTGAACGCCGCGCTGCTGCGGGTCGAGGTCGACCGAGCACGAGATCTCGGCGAACACGAGCTTCTCGTGGGGGCCGCGGCGGAGACGGATCGCCTTGCTCACGCCGCGCACGCCGGCGCGCGAGAGGCCGATGCGGACCTCGGGCTCCGCGGACTGGAGGTCGGTGGCGGTGCTCAGCAGGTCCGAACGCTCCATCTATGCTCAAACGTACCAGGGGCGCAAGTGACCGACGAAACCACCTTCCCGAAGCTCGTCAGCCTGGCCTGCCACGACCTGCGCACGCCGTTGGCGACCGTGTACGGGTTCGCGCGCACGATCGCGCGTGCCGACGGGCTCGATCCGAAGCTCGGCGGCTACGCGGAGATGATCGAGACGGCGTCGCAGCAGCTCGCCGAGCTGGTCGACGAGCTCTCGCTGGCGGCGCGGATCGAGGGCGACCGCTACGAGCCGAAGCTGCTTCCCATCTCGACGGGCGAGCTCGCCGAGTCGGTCGCCGCGAAGCTCGGGCCGGAGCGCGTCGCCGTCTCCGGGGACGGGGCCGCGGTCGAGACCGACGCGGACGCCGCGCGCTCGGTCGCGGCGCTCGTCCAGTGTGCGCTGCGGCACGGCGGCCTGGAGCAGGTGGCGGTCGACGCCGACGGTACCGAGCTGCGCGTCTCACCGATCACGCCGGCCTCGGCGCCGGTCGTGCTCGGCGAGGACCTCCGCGACCTCGGCGCCGCGGTCGCGGTGATCCACCTCAGGTGCCTTGGCGGTTCGGTCTCGCTCGACGGCGAGACGCTGACGATCCGGTTCGCCTGAGCTGCAGCCGGCTCAGACGAACAGCTCCGAGTCGTGCTCCTCGAACAGCGCCGGGAGCCGAGCGGGATCGAACGGATCCATCGCGTGGATCGCGGCGACGAGCGCCGCCGTGCGCGGCCCCATGACGATGACGTAGCGGGTTCGGGCGCCTGCCGCGTTCCAGTACGAGTGCGACGTCTCGCCCGGCACGATCACCGACTGCCCCGCCTCGGCCGCCACCTCGTCGTCGCCGACCCGGAACCCGAGCGCACCCTCGAGCACGTACCAGGCCTCGTCCTCGCTGTGGTGGAGGTGCAGCGGGGCGATCGGCCGCTCGCGGCTCGTCTCGCCGTCGTCGGTCCAGACTTCGACCAGCCCGATTGCCATGATCGGGAGTCTGGCATGGCCCGGCCGCGGCGGCCTATCCTCATGGGACGATGCCCGAGCTGCCCGAGATGGAGGCTTGGCGCCGCGCACTCGACGACCCAGTGCGGGCCTTTCCGGTGGAGAAGGCCGGGCCGGGGCACGTCGCGACGCTGAAGACCTTCGACCCGCCGCTGTCGTCGCTCGAAGGCCGCCGGCTCGCCGGCGCCGAGCGACGCGGCAAGCGCCTGCTCTTCCCGACCGACGACGACGAGCTCGTGCTGCTGATTCACCTGATGAGCGCGGGCCGGCTCCGGTACCTGCGGCCCGGCGAGAAGGGGCCGAAGACGCCCGCCTTCAGGCTCCGCTTCCAGGACGGAGCTGAGCTGGTCCTGACGGAGGCAGGCCCGAAGAAGCGGGCGGGCGTCTGGCTGCTGACCCCCGAGCAGGCCCAGGCGGAGCTGGCGCACCTCGGGCCGGAGGCCCTGGGGCTCGGGGCCGAGCGGCTCGGCGAGATCCTCGCGGCCGACTCGCGGCGGCTGCACTCGCTGCTCCGCGACCAGCGGGCGATCGCCGGAATCGGGCGCGCCTGGGCGAACGAGATCCTCCATCACGCGAAGCTGTCGCCCTTCGCGCTCTCGACGCAGCTCGAGCCGGACGAGGTCGAACGGCTCGCCGACGCGATCGACTCCGAATTGGAACGGGGCCTCGAGCTGCGCGAGCGCGGAGCCGGCGACAAGCAGGTCTACCGCGTCCATCGCCTGCTGGGCGAGCCGTGCTACGTCTGCGGCACGGCCATCGCCAGGGTCGACTACGAGGAACACACCGTCTTCTACTGCAGCCGTTGCCAGACCGACGGGCGCGTCCTCAAGGACCGGCGCCTGTCGCGCCTCCTGAAGTGACGGTGCAACCCGCCTAGATGGTTGACCGGGATCGAGCCGAGGGTAGGCTCGAAGCTCGCCGCGGCAGCCTTCCGGATCGTCCCGTTGCGCCTTTAGCGCCAGCACCGCTTTGCTGACGACCGGTCGCAGCTTCGAGCCCTTCGGCAGGACGACGCCGTAGCGCTCGGTCGAGCCTAAGGGGCCGGCGAGGGCGCCGTAGCGGTTCGGGGTTGCCTGCTTGGCGGCCGCGAGCACCGGCAGGTCGAAGACGAATGCGTCGCAGATGCTCGTGGACAGGGCGTCGGCGGCCATGCTGCTCCCTCCCGGCGTTCTCGAGCCACATCGTAATGCGGGTCACCCGGACGCACCACCCCGGGAGCCGGGGCCACGTAGGGTCAGGTCGTGAGCGCGATCGCGGTGACGGTGCGTCGCGGGAGCCTGGTCGAGGCCGTCCACCGCGTGCACGCGGTCGTGGTCGAGGAGGGGCGGATCACCGAATCGGCGGGCGATCCGGGGCTGGTCACGTTCTACCGCTCCTCGTCGAAGCCGCTCCAGGCACTGCCGCTCGCCCGCGAGCGCGACGACGTCACCGAGGTCGAGCTCGCGATCGCCTGTGCGTCTCACCGGGCCGAACCGCCGCAACTCGAGGCCGCGCGCAGCCTGCTCGAGCGCGCACTCGCGACCGAGGCCGACCTCGAGCTCGGCCCGCAGGAGGGTCGCGGGCCCAGCCTGCTCTCGCACAACTGCTCCGGCAAGCACGCGGCCTTCCTCGCCGTCTGTCGGACCCGCGGCTGGCCGATCGAGGGCTACGGGCTGGCGGCCCATCCGCTCCAGCAGTTGCTCCTGGGTGAGATCGCGGCCGCGGCAGACCTCGACGAGGGTGAGGTCGCCATCGCGGTCGACGGCTGCGGCGTTCCCACCTTCGGCATGAGCCTCGAGCGGATGGCGTACACGTTCTCGCGCCTCGCCCGACTCGAGGGCGGCACGCGGATCGCGGCCGCGATGACCGCCCACCCCGAGTTGATCGGCTACGAGCGCGGCGCGACCGACACCGATCTCATGCGGCTCCGCCCGGGCTGGATCGCGAAGGGTGGGGCCGAGGGCCTGATCTGCGCCGCCACGCCCGACGGCGTCGGCATCGCGCTGAAGGTCGAGGACGGCAACATGCGGGCGCTGCGGCCGGCGCTCGCAACCTTCCTCGGTCTGGGCGACGTCTTCGGCGCCGTGCCGCTCCTGAACAGCCGCGGGGAACGGGTGGGGGAGATCGGCGCGTGATCTGGGCGAAGCTCGCCGTCGCCGCCCTCGCCTGGCTGACCGCCGCGCCGCTCCCGCAGCCTCGAACGGAGGTCGGCGCGGCGGTGCTCCGCGGCCAGATCGTCGTTGTCGGCGGGCTGACGGCCGAGGGCGTCCCCTCGGCGCGGGCGGACGTGTTCTCGCCGGCGACCGGTCGCTGGCGACGCCTGCCCGACCTGCCGACCGCCGTCCACCATCCACTCGTCGCTTCGGGCGGCGGCCGCGTGTATGTCGCCGGCGGCTACGGCGGCCGGCTCGGGGCGGGGGAGCGGCTGCGAACCGTGTTCGCCTTCGACGGCGCCCGCTGGCGTGCCCTTCCGCGGATGCCGGAGCCGCGCGCGGCCGGGGGCGCCGCCGTCGTCCGCGGGCGGCTGTACGTGGTCGGAGGCGTCGGCGCCGCCGGCCTCGCCCGGCGGGCCTTCGCGCTGAACCTGGGCGCGAGGCGCTGGTCGGTCGTGCCGGCGCCGACGCCGCGCGAGCATCTCGCGGTGACCGCGGCCGGCGGGCGGATCTACGCCCTCGGCGGGCGGAGGGCCGGCTACGACACCAACGTCGCCACCTTCGAGAGCTGGGCGCCCGGAGAGAAGCGGTGGCGGCGGCTCCTCGACGTCCCCCGCCCGCGCGGGGGCACCGGCGCCGCGGTGGCCGCAGGCCGTCTCGTCTCGGTCGGCGGCGAGGAGCCGGCCGGGACGATCGCCTCGGTGTACGCGTGGGACCTCGCCCGGGGCGGCTGGCGGCGGCTGCCCGACCTGCGTACGCCTCGGCACGGTCTCGGCGTCGTCGCGGTCGGAACCCGGGTCTACGCGGTCGGCGGGGGGCCGACGCCGGGCCTGGCCGTCAGCGGCGCCGACGAGTATCTCGACCTGACGTGAGGCATGCGGCCGTGACGCTCAGCGCCGTTCTCGTCCTCGCAGGCTGCGGCGGCTCGAGCGCTCCTGCGCGCACCACCCTGGTGGCCACGCTCGGCGACTCGATCACCGCCGGCTCGCCCGGCTACGACCCCGACCCGCGGATGCGCGAGACGCTCGGCTTCGGCGCCGACGAGAAGAGCCAGTGGCAGTACTGGGCGCAGAAAGCGCATCCGGGTGTGCGCTTCCGCAACTGCGGTGTCTACGGCCAGCGCACCGACGAGATCGCCCGGCGGCTGGACGAGTGCGCGCAGGGCGCGCGCGTGCTGGTCGTGCAGGGCGGGATCAACGACATCGCGCAGGGCCGGCCGGTCGAGACCGCAGCGGAGAACCTCCGCCTGATGGTCCGGCGCGGCAAGGCGCTCGGTCTCGAGGTGGCGGTCGCGAACCTGCTGCCCTGGAACAACGGCTACCCCGAAGCCGACCCGAAGATCCGCCGGCTGAACGAGCTGATCCACAGGCTGGCGGGCGCCGAGCACGTCCCGGTGCTCCCCTTCTACTCCACGGTCGAGGACCCGGCCAGGACGGGTCGGATGAAGGAGCAGTGGACATCGGACGGCGACCACCCGTCGGTGGAGGGCTACCGGCTCCTGGGCGAGCGGGCCTTCCGGCTGCCGTAGATGATTGACCGGATCGGGTACAGTTTGACCTTCCGACGCCCTGCGACTCCAGGAGGTGGCACAGATGACGAAGACCGCGCTTGCCGATTGCCTCCGGCGCAGGGCGCGTAGCTAGCTCCGGCTAGAGCACGCAGCACCCTGCCCGTTCGTGTCCCGGCGGCCTTCGGCTGCCGAAACGGAGTCGGAGCCAGACTGAAGTCTGGCACCGACGCTCCTGCTAGCTGCAAAGGAGTAGTGCGTTGCTCGAGCATCTCGGCTGGGATCCAGCCATCGAAGAACAGTTCGCCCCGTACGCGGCCGAAGGTCTCGCGCCCGCGCGCGTCGGCGTGGAGCAGCGGGGCGCCCTCCTCGTCTATTCGCAGTCCGGCGAGCGCTGGGCCGAGCTGTCCGGCCGGCTCCGCCATACGGCCGGTGAGCGCGGCGACCTGCCGGCGGTCGGCGACTGGGTTGCGATCGCCGATCCCGACGGGGCCGAGCGGGCTTTCGTCCAGGCGGTCCTCTCGCGCCGCACCAAGTTCTCGCGCCTGGCCGCCAGCGACCATGGCGGAACGGTGGAGCAGGTCGTCGCCGCGAACGTCGACGTCGTCTTCCTGACCGCCGGTCTCGACGGCGACTTCAACGCCCGCCGACTGGAGCGCTATCTGACCCTGGCCTGGGAGAGCGGTGCCTCCCCGGTCGTCGTGCTGACCAAGACCGATCTCTGTGTGGACGTCGAGGCGGCGCTGCTCGAGGTCGAGTCGGTCGCGATCGGGGTGCCGGTCCATCCGGTCAGCAACGTCACCGGCGAGGGCGTCGACGCCCTCGCGCACTACTTCGGCGAAGGCAGGACCGTGGCCGCGCTGGGG
This sequence comes from uncultured Actinomycetes bacterium, assembly GCA_963775695.1. Lineage (GTDB taxonomy): Bacteria > Actinomycetota > Thermoleophilia > Gaiellales > Gaiellaceae > DATBLE01. Next base: position 68,954 of record CAVZJU010000005.1, read on the forward strand.
TCGTCCGGCGTGGGGAAGTCGTCGCTCGTCAACCGCCTCGCCGGCGAGGAGCTGATGGCGACCGGTGACCTCCGCGCCGACGGCCGCGGGCGCCATACGACCACTCACCGCCAGCTCCTGCTGCTCCCCGGCGGCGGCCTCTTCCTCGACACCCCGGGAATGCGGGAGCTGCGGCTCTGGGAGTCGGAGGAGGGGCTCGCGACCGCGTTCGACGACGTGGCTGCCGCCGCGGCGCAATGCCGCTTCGGCGACTGCTCGCACGAGCGCGAGCCGGACTGCGGGGTGCGGGTCGCGCTCGTCGAGGGCACGCTCGACCGGGAGCGCTACGAGAGCTGGAGGAAGCTGCAGAACGAGCTGCGCTGGCTCGAGGTCAAGCAGGACGCCCGGCTTCGCTCGGAGGCCCGCAAGGAGCGGCGGCGCTTCGCGCGGAGCCAACGGAAAGCGTCCTGGTGAGGCGAAGGAGCAGGGCGACGGCAACGACCGCCATCAGGGCCCCCGCGACCACAAACGTGGTGCGAGGACCGAGCAGCGTCCCCCCGAGCCCACCGAGGAGCATCGCAGCCAGGGAGCTGCCGCGCACCATCCCGTTCACCGTCGCGAGCACCTGGCCGCGGCAGAAGTCGGGCGTCCGGCTCAGCAGCAGTGTGCTCGCGTCCACGTTGGCGACGCCGTTGGCGACGCCGACGAACGCCCAGGCCGCGGCGAACAGCCAGACGACGGGGGCGAACCCGGCGACGCCCAGCATCAGGGCGAGGACGAGCGCGGCCACGGCCGTGCGCACCGCCCTGACTCCATCCGGCGCCTTCCTGCCGGCGAACAGGGAGCCGGCGACCACCCCGGAGGCGAGCACCGCGGCGACCAGCCCGAACACGACCGTGCCCGCGCCGAGGGTGCCGCGAAGCAGGAAGACCTCGACGACGTTCGTCGATTCGCCGACGAGCACGAGCGCGCAGACTCCGAGCACGAGCGGCCAGAGAAGCGCGTCCTTCCGGAGCGAGAAGCCGAAAGCCCGCTCGCCCGGGGCGGCCTCGCTCGGCGGAGCGTGCCTGCGCGTCGCCCGGATGGCGAGCGCCGCCGCGGCGAGGCCGGCGAACGTGACGGCGTCGACCAGCAGCGGAGCGCCGTACCCGAATGCCCCGGCCAGCACGCCGGCGACGGCGGGCGCGGCGACTGCGGCGAGCGTGGACATCGACTGGGACGCGCCCATCGCGTGCCCGACCTCGTCCGGCTCGGCGATCTCCGGGACGAGCGCGACCCAGGCAGGGTTGGCGACGACCTGGCCCAGTTGGAGCACGACGACGAGGGCGTAGACCAGCCACAGCGGGTCGGCGAAGGCGAGCGCGGCGCAGCATGCCGCCTGCCAGACCGCGGCGACGGAAGCGAGCGTCCGGAAGGGGATGGTGTCGACGAGCCGGCCGGCCACCGGTGCGAGCACGACGATCGGGAAGGTCGCGCAGAGCAGCAGGATCGTGATCGACCACGGGCCACGACCGTCCGCGTAGACGCGGAGCGTCAGCACCAGCAGCGCCATGTCGTCGCCGAAGGCGCTGATCGCCCGGGCCGGGATCATCACGCGCAGGTCGCGGTGCCGCCAGATCGAAAGATAATCGTGAAGCATTCGCTTCACGATTATGAAGTAGATGCTTCACGTCGTCAAGGCCGCGACGTACGATCCCGGCATGGGCTCACCGGCACGTCTCAAAGGCGACGTCAAGCTCGACGATCCGGGCGCCCTACGCGCCCTCGCGCATCCCGCCCGGCTGGCGGTCGTGGACGAGCTCTACCAGGGTGTCGAGCGGACGTCGAGCGAGCTCGGCGAGCTAACGGGCCTGTCGGCGAGCGCGATGAGCTACCACCTGCGCGCGCTCGAGCGCTGGGCGATCGTCGAGCGGGGCGCGCCTCGCGAGGACGGCAGGGAACGGCCCTGGCGCGCCGCCGGCCGCACGCTCAGGTTCGACCCCGAGACGGTCTCCACGGCGGCCGTCGACGTCGTCGCAGGCACGACCTTCCAGCACCTCCGGGACGAGTTTCGCCGCTGGGCCACGGTCGAGCAGGGCGAGTCGAAGGCGTGGCGCGACCTCGCCGGCGTCAGCCGTGCTTACCTCTGGCTGACGGAGGACGAGGCGGCCGCGTTCGACGCGGAGCTCGGTGCCGTCCTGAAGAAGTACACCGGCGACCGCGACGCGGCGCACCACCCCGAGGAGACGCGTCGCGTGTTTTGCCTGATCGCGACCGTCCCCGAGGTCTAGCGGCCGCGTCGCAGCCAGCCGCGCCGCGGCCGGGTCCTCTTCCATTCCGAGCGGCTCGGCAGCTGCCCGGCCTCGCGCGCCCGACGGACGCACTCGGTGTGCGCGTGGCGCCGCTGCGCGTGGTCGCCCTCGGGGAAGAGCAGCACGTGGTCGCTCATCGAGGCGAGCCGCCTGCCGCACAGCGGGCACGTGTACGTGGCGGGCTTGAGGTTTTGCGCGCGCCGGAGCTCCCACCAGCGGGCGGTCGTCACTTCCCCGTCGTCGTGGTGGTCGTCGTCGGCGTCGGCGGCACAGGGCACTTGAAGCCGGTGCCCGACTTCAGCGTCCGGCAGCTGCTCGAGATGACCTTCGGGCCCTTCCGCGCCCGCGCGACGCTGAGCACGTCGCTCGAGATGGTGACCACGTAGCTCCTGCCGTTGCCGCTCGTGCTGAGGTCGATCGTCAGCGGGACGGTCAGCTCCCTCGCCAGCACCTTGTCGGCGACGACGAAGTCCGCGAGGCTGTCGGTGTACTTCCCGGTCTTTGCGAACGAGGCCTTCTGGGCCTTGTCGATGCGGAGCATGGCGTCGCGGGTCATCACCGCCCGGTCCTTCGACGAAAGGGTCTTGGAGCCGCCGTGCTTGAACAGCTGGGGCAGAATGAACAGCGCCGCGAACGCGATCAGGATGATCGGGAGGAAGCGGCGCATGTCCACGGCGCAGCAACCCTACCGGCGCGCCGGAGCAGAGCGACGCGGGAACCTAGCGCAAGAGACGCACCAGGTCGGACGACCTGGTCGACGCTCCCTTGCCGAGCGGCTGCGAGGTGAAGCTTCCCCGCATGCCCAGGTACGCTCCGGTGCCGCCGACGATCGCGAGCTCGTCCGGGGCGCGGTCGAAGTCGACGTAGCCCACGATCCGGACCGTCCCGTCCGACAGGAAGATGCTGGCGGCGCAGTTGCCGGTGGTCGGCGTGGCGAAGATGCACACCCGCCACAGGTGACCGAGCCTCGCCCCCCGGCGTGATCCTTCCCAGCGGAACAGGTCCGAAGCGACGACGATCGAGTCGCCGATGTTCGGCTGCCCGTTGTGGTTGTGGTCGATCAGGCGCGCGTGCGTCGTCCTGGCGATCTCGAGGAAGCGGATCGTCCGCTGGGATTCTCCTGCGGGCAGCGCCAGCCCCGCTGCGACCAGGCTTGCCGCGCCGACCGCCGTCAGGGCGAGCGCCGGTCGGAGCAGAGCGCCGGCAAAACGGCGAGGACGGCGGTGCCGTCCGCACCCTGCCACTCGCCCCCCATGTACATCGGTCACCGCAGAACCTGTCGGAAGATACGACATTTCGGGGAAACCGGCCGCCGAGGTGCGGCCGTGACCGGCGGCATCACCTTCTCCACTCGGTCGGGCGACTTCACGGCTTCCGTCCAGCCGGGCGGCATCGTGTCGATGGAGGACATCGCCAGCCACTCGTTCCGCAACTTCCGCCTCCACCTGCTGATTGTCGGCGGCACGCGCCGCTACGCGAACATGCGCGGCCGGCTGAGCCTCTCCTACGAGTCGGTGTGGACGCACGAGTGGGTGAACGGCGTGTTCGTCGACGAGACCGCGGACACGGGAACGCTGACCGGCACGATTCGCTCGTCCGCCCGCTGAGCCGGGCTCAGGCCGCCGCGATCACCGCGGGGCGGGCAGGCTGCCGTGCGCGGAGCAGCAGCTCGACGACCTCCCCGGCGCGGATCGGCCTGCTGAAGAGGTAGCCCTGGCCGAGCCCGCAGCCGAGCTCGCGCAGCCGTTCCGCCTGCGCGACGTGCTCGATCCCCTCGGCGACGGTGATCAGGTCGAGCGAGCCGGCCAGCCGCAGGATCGCGTCGACCACGTTCGTGTCGTCGCCGACGAGCTGGTCGATGAACGTCTTGGGGATCTTGAGCATGTCGATGGGGAGCTCGGCGAGCCGGCTGAGGGAGGAGTAGCCCGTTCCGAAGTCGTCGATCGAGACGCGGACGCCGAGCTCGCGCAGCCGTCTCAGCGCCCGCACAGCGCCCTGCTCGTCGCGGCTCATGCTCGACTCGGTGATCTCGAGCGTGATGCGGCGGGGGTCGAGCCCCGTGCCCGTGATCGCGATCGCGAGCTCCTCGACGAGACGCTCGTTCGTGAGCTCGCTGGGTGCGAGATTGACCCAGATGCCGATGTCGGCGGCTTCGGGGACGGTCTCCTCCCACATCCGGGCCGAGCGGAACGCCTCCGCGAGGACGCAGCGGCCGACGTCGAACATCAGCCCGCTCTCCTCCGCCGTCTCGATGAACTCGCTCGGCGCCAGCAGCCCACGCTCGGGGTGGGGCCAGCGGACGAGGGCCTCGAACGCCTGGATCGTGCCGTCGACGAGCGAGACGACCGGCTGGTAGTGGGCTATGAGCTCGCGGCGCTCGACTGCGTGCTCGAGCTCGAGCGCGAGGCGCCCCTGCTGGCGAAGCCGGCTGTGGAGGGCGTGCTCGTAGAGGGCCGACCGGCCGTGCCCCTTCCGCTTCGCCGCGTACATGGCGGTGTCGGCGTTGCGGATCAGCTCCTCGGCCGTGCCCGCGTGCGGCCCCGTCACCGCGATCCCGATGCTCGCGTGGATCTTGGCCTCCCTGCCGACGACCGAGAACGTCGTGTTCAGCCTCTCGGCGATTCGCTGCGCGGCGTCCTCCGCCTCGGCTACGTCGGTGTTCTCGAGCAGGACGGCGAACTCGTCGCCGCCCAGCCGGGCGGCCACGTCGCACGGGCGGATCTGGCCGCGAAGGCGGTCGGCCACCTGCACCAGGAGCTCGTCGCCCGCGGCGTGGCCCCAGCTGTCGTTGATGTTCTTGAAGTGGTCGAGGTCTAGGAAGAGGACTGCGTGGGTGGCCCCAGCGTGCTGCTCCCGGGCGAGCGTGTCGGTCACCTGATCGGTGAAGAGCACGCGGTTCGGGAGGCCGGTGAGAGCGTCGTGGTATGCCTGGTGGCGGAGCTCCTCCTGCAGGTCGGTCACCTGCGCGAGCGACTGCTCGAGCCGGCTGTTCTCGAGCAGGACGCTGGCGTGGCCGGCGAAGGTCTCGAACAGCTCGCGTTCGGTCTCGGTGAACGTGCCGATGTCGCCGGCGCGGTTGCCGACGATCAGAAACCCGAGCGCGCGCTCCTCGCCGCGGAGCGTGCCGACGATCGCGTCGCCCAGCCCACGCTCGGCGAGGAACCGGTCGAGCGGATGGGTGTTGCGGCGGCGTCCGAGCAGTAGCGGCCGCTGCGCCTGAGCGATCCGCTCGAAGGCGAGCTGGTCGGCCGGCGCCACCGTCTCCGGGTGCATGAGCGCCTCTCCGGCCGGACCGCTGATGCTGCGGAGAACCGGCTCGCCCGGCTTCGGCGCGAGCAGCTGGATCTCGGCGTACTCGGCACGCACCAGGCGCCGCGCCGCGATCAACAGCTGTCCGATCGCGAGACCGAACTCGGGCGCGCCCTGTGTCTCGCGCATCGACTCGTACAGGAACTCGAGGTGCTCGCGTTGTTCCCGCTGCCCCATGTACGCCCGGAACGCGGCCACGCAGGCGATTCCCGGAACCACCAGCAGCAGCCCGGCCGGCGGCCGGTAGGCGATCAAGACCACCCCTGCGATGCCGAGGCTGGCCGTCGCGAGGGCCCCGACGAGGGACACGCCGAGCGTTCGGTGTAGCTGCGGCGCCACGAACTTCGCCTCCGCGACCCCGATCACGGCAGAGACGAGCCCCACCCCGACCGTGTGGGCGATCGCCACCGCGAGCAGGACGACGGCCCACGTCTGCACGCTCTCGGCGCGTTCGTGGGGAAACGAGCGGAAGACGAGCAGCGCGATGCCGGTGCAGAGCGGCATCTGCGCGAGGTTGAAGGCGAGCTTGATCGGCCGCTGGCGGCGATGCACGGAGAGCGCGACGGCGGCGCCGGCGAGCTGCGCCGCCAGCAGGTTGGCCGGTGACGCGAAGAACAGCCCGAGGACGAGGCCGATCTCCGTCAGCGACAGCGTGTGCGCCTGCTTCCGGAACTGGAGATGGACGACGAACACCTCGGCCAGGTAGAAGGCGACGGCGAGCTCCCACCACGGGATCGAGATCCCGCCTGCGGCGGGTGGCCCGCCGTGGGCGAGGATTGGCACCCAGACCTCCGCCGACAGGGCGACGACCGCTGCGATGCAGAGCCAGACACGCGTCGGCCCCAGCCAGAGCATGAAGCGCCTCGGAGCCGTCGCCCTCGTGATCGTGGTCATCGCGTGCACGGCGCCGTCGCCTGCTCTCGGGAGAGCCTCGCCCTGACGGGCGGGGCTACTTCCCCCAGCTGGCGCCGAGCCACCCGGCGCTCGACCAGCTCGAGCCCGACCAGCTCGAGCCCGACCAGCTGTTCCCGCTCCAGCTCGAGCCCGACCAGCTGTTGCCCGACCAGCTGTTTCCGCTCCAGCCGTCGCCCGACCAGCTGTTGCCGGACCAGGTGCCGCTCGACCAGCTCGAGCCCGACCAGCTGTTGCCGGCCCAGACGGTGCCCGACCAGCTGGTGCCGGCCCAGTCGTTGCCGGTCCAGGTGGTGCCGTTCCACCGGCCGCCGCGCCAGCTGTTGGCCCGGCCCTCGAGCTTCGCCATCTCGGCCGAGTCGAACGGCTTGCCGAAGATGTCCTGCTCTCCACTGAGGACGACGCCGTCGCGGGTCAGATGATCCTGGCCACGTGCGACCTCGAGCGAGCCGGTGCCCCTGGCCTCGTCGTGGTTTTGCCTGCGGCCCCACGGCGGCCGGTCGGCCAGCGTCGCACCGAGGTCGATCTCACCGCGTCCCTGGGAGAGCCGGCTCTGGCCCTGCAAGTCGACGGCGTTGGACTTGAGGAACGCCTTCACCTCGTCGGGCTCCATCCTCGGGTACCTGTCGAGGACGAGTGCGACCGCGCCGGAGACGATCGCCGCCGCCTCGCTCGTGCCGGTGCCTCGGAAGTACCGCCTGCCGATCGCGCCCTGGGGCTCGGTCCGGTCGATGTACGAGCCCGGCACCCGCAGGCCCTGCAGGTGCGAGCCCGGCGCGACGAAGTCGGGCCGCTTGCACGGGCCGCAGCGCGCGCTCGCCGAGTAGGCGCCGACCGTGTCGTCCGAGAGCGCGGGCGTCCCCATCGAGTCGGAGCCGCCGGCGGCGATCACGAACGGGTTGTAGGCCGGGTCCGCCACCCCGGGGGCTCCGCCGCCGACCTGGTAGCCGCTGTTGCCGGCCGCCGCGACGACGACGATGCCTCGCTTCCAGGCCTGCTCGACGGCGTACGAGAGCGGGTCGACCTCGGCGCTCTGCGCCGAGTTCGTCCCGTACGAGAGGTTGAGCACGCGGATGTCGAGGCCGCGGTCGTGCCGGTGCTCGACCACCCAGTCGATCGCAGCGATCACCTGGCTGACGTCCACGCCGCCGTCGGCGGTGCCGACCTTGAGCGAGACGATGCGGGCATCCGGCGCCATGCCCCGGTAGGACGAGGGTGGCGCTGCGGTGTACGGGGCGTTCAGGCCCGCGTCGCGGCCGGCGATCAGCCCTGCGATGAAGGTTCCGTGGCCGGACGTGTCGAGATTGGTCAGGTTCGGGGCCTGCGACTCGAGCGACAGGTCCGGCCCGTAGATCACCTTGTCCGAAGCGTCGAGGCCCGCGACCGGCGAGACGCCGGTGTCGATCACGGCGACGTCGACTCCCTTGCCGGTGAAGCCTGCGTTCCACCAGGCCTGGGCGCCCGAGTAGAGCGTCGTCGAGTACATCGAGTTCACGTCGGCCGCCGGGTCGTAGCCGCTGCCGCCCCAGCTCGCCCCGGCGCATGCCAGCGCGAGCACGGAGAGCCCGGCGACGAGGCACAGCCAGATCGTCAGCAGTCTGCGCCTGGGGCGGGGCAGTGTCTCCAACCGACTCCGTCCGAGCAACGTGTCCGTCCTTCCTGTCTGCGAGGCGAGGCCTGCGCTGTCGACATTCCACCAACGCCCGAGGGCTGCTCTCAACGTACGCGCGGGGCATTCGAGGGCATCCCGAGAAAGGGTTAGGCCACGCGAAGATCACTCGAACGAGCGTCGCTCGTCTAGAACGAGAAGTTGACCGGGATCGTCGTCACCCAGATCAGGGCGGCGAGGAAGATCACGCAGCCGAGCCGAGGAGGGCCTCTCGCTGTCGCGACGACCGCACCTTCGTGGAGATGCCGGCGAAGAAGAGCGCCGAGGCGAAGAGCACGAGCGCGAGGAGGTAGTCGTCGGCGTTCCTGGCCGCGCGGCCGGCTGCCGCGGAGCGCAGCTCCGCCGTCGATTCCAGCTGCGTCGCCCGCACGCTCTCCGCCGGCCGGTACTGCGGCATCGCGAACGGGCTCGACGGTGCTCTCGGATTCTGCAGCGGCCGGCGCGCCAGCCACGCGTCGAAGGCCGGCCGGAACTCGGGGCGGAAGCGCCTGCGGTAGAACCCGGCGAGCTTTCGGTTGCCTGCGGTCTCCGCGTTGACCCACTGGATGAACGTGGCGATGTCGATCTGGGTGAGTTGGCCGGCGCGCGTGGACGCCTGCGACGACTGCACCCGCGCCGCCGTCGACTTGCCGGTATTCGACGCCTGCAAGCCCCGCCAGCGCCCGGACTGGAACGTGTTCCAGGCAGTCCCGAGCGCCGCGGCCGCGAGCAGGATCGTGGCGAGCAGCTCGATCCGACGACTCCTCGTGTCGGACGACTCCACGGCTACGAGAAGACGTTCACGGCGCGCGCGATCACCAGGCCGACGACGCTGAGCGAGACGATCGACTGCAGCGCCATCGTCAGTTTCGCCCACGCGGTCATGGGCATCACGTCCGTCGGGCTGAAGGCCGTGCTCGTCGTCAGCCCCAGGATCAGGTAGTCGACGTAGGTCGCGCGCCACCCGGGCGGGGCGAGTTCGGGGCTCATCTGCTGCGAGAACGCGAAGTCGGGATGCGGGCGCTCGCCCAGGTACCGCGCGACCGGCCCGCCGCTGTCGAGCAGCCAGTAGAGGAGGCTGAAGACGAGCACGTTCCCCAGCCAGATCACGGCGCCGGAGGCGAGCAGCGAGGTTGCCTGGTTCGTCACCTTTCCGCCGACGATCAGATCGCGGATCAGGACTCCTGTCGAGACGAGCACGGCTGCCGTGAGCGCGAAGACCAGCGCGATCGAGATCCGGCGCAGCCAGCGCCGCCGCCGGATGATGTGCACCGGATCGGCTGCGATCAGGCAGGCGAGCAAGCCGAACTCGATCCCGGGAACGAGCCAGCGTGGGCCGAGCGTCTCGCGGTTCGGCAGGGCGATCCGCAGGGCGACGGACAAGGCGATGAAGGTCAGGATTGCGAATGCAACCGGCCAGCGCGGCTCGGCGAGGATCACCTGCTCGTCGTTCCGCCCAGGTCCACGCGTGACCACCTGGTCGGAGGTGCCGGCTTCGCTCGCCACGCGTGTACGTTATTCCAGGCGGGCCGACTATTCTGCGGCCTGGTCGCGGTTTGAGAGGGGAGGAATGGCGAGGATCGACCCGATCGCGAAGTTCATGGACGGCGTGGCTTCGCGGGGGCATGAGCCCTCCCTCGCCAAGGCCACCGGCACGTTGCGCTTCGAGGTGGTCGACGGCAAGCAGACCGAGCGCTGGCTGCTCACGGTGAGCAGGGGCGAACTCGCCGTCTCACGCAAGAACGCCCACGCCGACGTCACGCTGCGCGCTCCACGCGCGCTCTTCGAGCAGATCTTCCGGGGGAAGACGAACGCGACGGCGGCGTTTCTGCGTGGTGCGCTGCAGATCGAGGGGGACGCCGAGCTGATCGTGTTGGTGCAGCGGCTGCTGCCGGGGCCTCCTGCGTCGCGCCGGAAGGGTCGCGCGGCCGGGTGGGCGGCGAGGCAGCGATGAACGACCGCGAGGTCAAGATCCTCGACGGCAACACCTTCGTCGTCAGCGATTCCCGTGGGGACATCGAGGCGTCGCCGACGGACGCGGCCGGCCTGTTCTCCTTCGACACGCGCTTCCTCTCGCGGTGGATCCTGTCGCTGAACGGGCAGCGGCTGGGCGCGCTCTCGGTCGACGATCTCCAGTACTTCGAGACCCGTTTCTTCCTCGTGCCGGGAACGGGCACCGTCTACATCGACGCGAAGCTGTCCGTGATCCGGCGGCGCACCGTGGGCGGCGGCTTCCACGAGGAGCTGACGATCCTCAACCACGACGACGAGCCGATCGAGCTGACCGTGCGGCTGGATGCCGCTTCCGACTTCGCCGACCTGTTCGAGGTGAAGGACGCGCTGAAGAAGAAGGGCGCGTACTCGAACCGCGCCGAGCGCCGGCGGCTGGTGCTCGGCTATGAGCGCGAAACCTTCCGGCGAGAGACCGTGATCTCTGCATCCGAGCGCGCCGCGTTCGACGAGAACGGCCTCACCTTCACGATCAGGATCGCCCCGCACGGCTCCTGGTCGACCGAGCTCCATGTGGTCGCCGGCATGGGCGGGATGGAGACGGCCATGGGGACGGGCCGCCGGAGGAAGCTGACGATGGAGCGAAGCCTCGAGCGCTGGCTGGGCGCGGCGCCGCGGCTCAGGTGTGACTGGCAGCCGCTCGAGTCGATCTACCGGCGGAGCCTCGTCGACCTGGCCGCGCTCAGGTTCGCGCCGGAGGTGGCGGGCGGGAAGAGCCTGCCGGCGGCCGGGCTGCCCTGGTTCATGACCATGTTCGGGCGCGACAGCATCTTCACCAGCCTGCAGGCGCTGCCGTTCACGCCTGAGCTTGCGGCTGGCACGCTCCGTGCACTCGGCGAGTGGCAGGGCAGCAGCCTCGACGATTTCCGCGACGAGGATCCCGGCCGGATCCTGCACGAGATGCGCTACGGCGAGATGACGGCGTTCGAGGAGCGGCCGCACTCGCCCTACTACGGCTGCGCGGACGCGACGCCGCTCTTCGTCGTACTGCTCGACGAGTACGAGCGCTGGACCGGCGACCGGAAGCTCGTGCGCGAGCTCGAGTACGAGGCCCGCTCGGCGCTCGCCTGGATCGACGACTACGCGGACCTGCTGGGCAACGGCTACGTCTCGTACAGGCGCCGCAACGAGAAGACGGGTCTCGAGAACCAGTGCTGGAAGGACTCGTGGGACTCGATCTCGTTCCGGGACGGCGAGCTGCCGGGCTTTCCGCGGGCGACGTGCGAGCTCCAGGGCTACGCCTACGACGCCAAGGCGCGCGGCGCCCGTCTCGCCCGGCTCGTGTGGAAGGACGGTGCGCTCGCCGAGCGGCTCGAGCAGGAGGCCGCGGACCTCAAGCGGCGGTTCAACCGGGACTTCTGGATCGAGGGCGAGGAGTACTTCGCCCTGGCGCTCGATCAGGACGGACGGCAGGTGGACGCGCTCGGCTCGAACAACGGGCACCTGCTCTGGAGCGGCATCGTCGACAAGTCGAAGGCGAAGGCCGTCGCCCGGCACCTCCTCGGCTCGCGGCTCTTCTCCGGGTGGGGCGTGCGCACGCTCGCGGAAGGAGAGGGGCGCTACAACCCGATCGGCTACCACGTCGGCACCGTCTGGCCCTTCGACAACTCCTTCATCGCCTGGGGCTTGCGGCGCTACGGCTTCAAGGAGGAGGCGGCCCGCGTCGCCTCGGGGATCCTCGACGCCGCCGAGTTCTTCGACGGACGGCTCCCGGAGGCGTTCGGCGGCTACGAGCGATCCCTCACCAAGTACCCGGTCCAGTACCCGACCGCGTGCAGCCCGCAGGCGTGGTCGACCGGGGCGCCGCTGCTGCTGCTGCGGACCATGCTCGGGCTCGAACCCCACGGCGACGATCTGATCATCGACGCCGCGCTGCCCACGAGCATCGGCCGGCTGGAGCTCCTCGACATCCCCGGGCGCTGGGGCCGCATCGACGCGTTCGGACGCGGCCGGATCGAGATCTAGCCGCGGCCTACACGAGCCCGGCGATGCCGTTCCGCAACAGGGCGACGGCGAGGATGAAGACGATCACGCTCGAGACCGTGCGGGCATGGGCGATCAGCCAGTCGCGAACGCGCCCCAGGAGGCGCTCGGCCGGCTCGCGCGCTACCAGCAGCAGGAGGAGCGCGACGGCGAGCGGGAGCAGCGCGACCAGCGTGAAGAAGAGCCACTCGACGGCATACCCGGCGGCGGAGGGATCGGTCTCGGAGATGCTCTTCAGCGCCAGGGGGATGAACGCGCCGGGGTTCGCGAGCACCGCGCCCGCGCCGACGATCGCGACCGCCGGCGAGGACGCGACCTTGCTCATGCGCGTGACCATGCCGTCGACCTTCGCGGGCTCCAGCGGCCGGTTCCTGGTTTTCGCGACGTACCCGAGCAGCAGCGCGGCGGCGACCACGTCGAAGATCGCAACCCAGGTCTTGGGCGAGGAGTCGCCCGAGGCCGCGGTGTCGCCGAGGACGAACGCCGCGGCGATCCCCACGGCGACGGTTGCGCCGAAGGCGCCGAGGTAGAACCACGAGCCGGTGCGCAGCGGGCGCTCACCGAGCACCAGCGCCAGCACGGAGAAGGTCAGCGTGGTCGGTGACAGCATCGCTCCGACGGCGATCAGCGCGAGCTCGGCATCGATCCAACTCACCTGCGTATCTCAATGGGCTGCGATCGCCCAGACACCGGTGACCGAGTCGCCCGGAGCGAGGCGGATGACGGAGTCCCCTGTGCGGAAGGCGTTCGGAGGGCAGGTCATCGGCTCGACGGCGAGAGCGCGTCGGTTGACGTCGGGCAGCGGGTCGCCGGTGAAGAGCATGAGGTAGCCGTAGTGCTCGTCGACCGAGAGGGTGACGGTGCGCCCAGTGTCGGGATCGTGGAGGGTGACGTACGCGTGGCCGTCCGCGCATCGTCCGGACCGAGAGGCTCTCGTCCGAGAGCTCGTACTCGATCCCGGAGCGCGAGCGTGAAGGGATAGCCGGGCTGCGCGTGGACGGTGTGCTCCATCACGACCCGGCTCGGCTCCCGCTCGCCGACGCGCCACGCGGCCCAGCGGGAAAGGCCGTGGATGGCGTTGCCGAGCTCGGGTTCCGTGAGCGGCAGCTGATGGCGCCGCCCGTCGAACTCGTAGCTTCCGTCCTGGATGCGGTTCGGCCAGGGAAGGAGCAGCTGGCCGCGTCCCGAGGGGCAGCGCTCGTCGACGCCGTAGCCGTCGAGGATCTCGTGCCCGTCCGCCGAGTACGTGCGGATGCCGCCGCCCACCTCGACGACCACTGCCCGCTGGCTTCCGAAGGCGAGCTCGACCTGGTCGACCGAGGGCGCGACCGCCGCGCTGTCCTCAGTCACGCTCGTCGGTGCGTACCGTGATCCTGGCGAGCGCTCGTGGGTGAAGCCCGCCCACGTCCAGTCGATCAGCGCCTTGCCCCGGTCCTCGCCCGTCGAGAGCAGCGCGAGGTGCACCGCTCCCCAGGCGAGAGACGCCGCCTTCCCCTTCATCGTGCGCCCGCGGCGGAACTGCAGCACGGCCGCGCCGCGACCGATGGTCGCCATCGTGCCCTTGTCCTTGTAGACGAAGGGCTCGGTCGGCTTCCCGGCCGCCAGCCGTGCAACGTTGTCGCCGGCCTGCTCCCCTGCCTGGAGCGCGACCGACCCGAGCTGAGGCAGCACCTCGTCTTCTCCGGTGTCGGTGATCCAGGCGACGTCGCTCACGGCGAACACCTCGGGGCGACCGGGGACGGACAGGTCGGGGCCCACCGTGGAACGTGTGGTAGTCGTGCTTGTCGACGAGGACGACGTCCACGTCGACATCCTTCAGCTTCCTGGCCGCGCCGACACCGGCGAAGCCTCCGCCCAGGACCACGACGCGGGGCCGCGAGGCGCCGTCTGTGCGATCACTCCCCATCGCAAGGTCGAGGTTTACATATCTGTGGGGGAGAGGGAGGAGACGCCGAGTTTGCGGAGCCAGGCCCCGGGCGGGCGGCTCTGATCATTTGACGTAGGCCTGGTCTGCAGTAATTCTCCCCCTACCCAGGTCGGGCGCTGTAGGCACGGCGCCCGGGAATGACGCCTTCGGGAGGAGTGCGGTATGAGTACCGGCGGACAGCGGGCGGCTGATGTCTTCGTCGTCTTCGGGATCACGGGGGACCTGGCCAAGGTGATGACCTTCCGGTCGCTGTACCGGCTCGAACGAAGGGGCCTGCTCGACTGTCCGATTGTCGGCGTGGCCGTCGACGACTGGAGTGTCGACCAGCTCGTCGAGCGCGCGCGGGAGTCGATCGTCGGCACTGGGGAGCCGCTCGACGAGGACGTGTTCAAGCGGCTGGCCGCCCGCTTCTCCTATGTCTCGGGCGACTTCTCCGACGCGGCGACGTACGAGCGCGTCGCCAAGGCGATCCCGGACGCCGAGCAGCCGGTGTTCTATCTGGAGATCCCGCCGTTCCTCTTCGGCCGGGTGGTCAAGGGCCTCACGGACGCGGGGCTGACGAAGAACGCCCGCGTGGTGGTGGAGAAACCGTTCGGGCACGACCGTGATTCGGCGCGCGCGCTCGCCGCGGAGCTGCACGAGTCGATCGACGAGTCGCAGCTCTACCGCATCGACCACTACCTCGGAAAGCTGGGGCTCGAGGAGATCATCCACCTCCGCTTCGCGAACACCATGCTCGAGCCGCTCTGGAGTAGGAACTACGTCGCCGCGGTGGAGATCACGATGGCGGAGGATTTCGGCGTCGAGGATCGCGGACACTTCTACGACCCGGTCGGGGCGCTTCGCGACGTCGTCGTCAACCACCTGATGCAGGTGGTCGCCGCCTGTGCGATGGAGGCGCCGGCCCGCGGCGAGCCCGAGACGATCAAGGACGCGCAGGTCGCTCTCTTCAAGTCTGTCGTCGAGGCCGACCCGGCGCACTACGTCCGTGGTCAGTACGACGGGTACCAGTCCATCGACGGTGTGGCACCGGACTCGACGACGGAGACGTACGCGGCCCTCCGGCTCGAGATCGAGAGCTGGCGCTGGGCAGGCGTCCCCTTCTTCATCCGCACGGGCAAGCGGCTGCCGGTCACCCAGACCGAGCTGCGGATCGTCTTCAAGCACCCGCCCAACCTCGGCTTCCGTGTGCTCGACCGGGCACTGGAGCCGAACCAGCTGGTGGTCAAGCTCGACCCCTCGCCCGGGGTCAGGCTGATCGTCGAGGCGCATCGAGCTGACGCGCCGGGCGAGAAGCCGGTCGAGCTCGACATGGAGTTCGCGGAGCAGGGCGGGGAAGGCCCGACTCCGTACGAGGTGCTGCTCCACGCGGCGCTGGTCGGCGACAGCTCCCGCTTCACCCGGCAGGACGGCGTCGAGGAGACGTGGCGGGTCATGCAGCCCCTGCTCGACAATCCGTCGCCCGTCCACGGCTATGCCCCCGGCTCCTGGGGCCCCGAGGCCGCGAATGAGCTGGTCGCGGGCCGCGGACGCTGGTACGGGCCCTGGATCGTGTCGTGACCGACACCGCCTCCGAGCAGACGGCGCCGCAGAGCGCCGCGGCGCCGTCGCCGTTCCCGCCGATCGCCGACTACGCCTTCCTCTCGAACTGCCACACCGGCGCGCTGGTCGCCGCCGACGGCGCCGTCGACTGGCTGTGCGTGCCGGCCTTCGACTCGCCGAGCGTCTTCGGCAGCCTGCTCGACCGCGAGGCCGGCTTCTTCCGCGTCGCGCCCTTCGGGATCAACCATCCCTCCTCGCGGGCGTACGAGACCGGCACGAACGTGCTGGTGACGACGTGGAAGACGCCCGGAGGCTGGATCGTGGTCCGCGACGCGCTGACAATGGGGCCCCGCGGCCGCGAGGACGAGATCACGCCGCACACGCGGGCGCCCGCCGACGACGACGGCGACCACATGCTGGTGCGCACGGTCGAGTGCCCCGAGGGCTCTGTCGAGCTCGAGCTCGTGTGCGAGCCGATCTTCGACTACGGGCGCGCGCCGGCCGAGTGGGCGCTCGTCGACGGGAGCCGGAACATGGCCGACGCCAGCGGGGCCGGCCTGACGGTCCGCCTGGTCTCGGACCTCGCTCTGGGTATCGAGGGCAACCGGGTGCGGGGGCGGCACACGCTCAACGCCGGCGACCGCGCGTTCTGCGTCCTCTCCTGGGCGGAAGCGCTCGACGCTCCGAAGGACGCCGAGGAGGCAGATGCGAGGATCGCGGCCACGGCCCGCTACTGGCGCGGCTGGCTCGGCCGCGCCCGGATCCCCGACCACCGCTTCCGCGAGCCGCTCCAGCGCTCGGCGCTCGCGATCAAGGGGCTGACCTACATGCCGACCGGCTCGACCGTGGCCGCGCTGACAACGTCGTTGCCCGAGACCCCGGGCGGAGAGCGCAACTGGGACTACCGCTACACGTGGATGCGCGACACGACCTTCACGCTCCAGGCGCTCCACTGGCTCAACCTCGACTGGGAAGCCGACGAGTTCATGGAGTTCGTCGCCGACATCGAGCCGACCGAGGACGGGTCGCTGCAGATCATGTACGGGATCGACGGGAGGCGAGATCTCACCGAATCGACGCTCGATCACCTCTCGGGCTATGCCGGCGCCCGTCCGGTCCGGATCGGAAACGGAGCCTTCGACCAGCGCCAGAACGACGTCTTCGGCGCCGTGCTCGACTCGATCCTGCTCCATACGCGCCACAGCGAACGGCTGCCCAGGCGGCTCTGGCCGATCGTCCAGTCGCAGGCCGAGTGCGCGACGAAGGTCTGGCGCGAGCCGGACCAGGGCATCTGGGAGGCCCGGGGGGCTCCCCAGCACTACGTCTCGTCGAAGCTGATGGGGTGGGTCGCGCTCGATCGCGCCACGCAGCTCGCGGAGATCCGCGGCGACCCCAAGCAGGCGGCCACGTGGCGCGCCACCGCCGACGAGATCCACGCGGACATCCTCGAGCACGGCGTCTCGGAGCGCGGCGTCCTGCGCCAGCACTACGAGACCGACTCGCTCGACGCCTCGGTGCTGCTGGCTGCGATCTTCGGCTTTCTCCCGGGCGACGACGAGCGCCTGCGCGCTACCGTGAACGCGATCGCCGAGGAGCTGACCGAGAACGGCTTCGTGCTCCGCTACCGAACCGACGAGACCGACGACGGGCTCTCCGGGAAGGAGGGCACGTTCCTGATCTGCTCGTTCTGGCTCGTCTCCGCGCTCGCGATCGTCGGCGAGCTCCAGCGGGCGCGCGACCTGATGGAGCGCCTGCTCCGGATCGCCTCCCCGCTCGGCCTCTACGCGGAGGAGTTCGACGCCGACACCGGTCGTCACCTGGGCAACTTCCCGCAGGCGTTCTCGCATCTCGCGCTGATGGAGGCCGCGGCGCGGATCATCGTCCCCGAGCTGATGGCCCAGTACTGACGGGAGGTCCCACGCTATGGACGCCTACGACGTGATCATCATCGGAACCGGCGCCGGCGGTGGCACGCTCGCTCGGCACCTCGCGCCCTCCGGGAAGCGGATCCTGCTGCTCGAGCGCGGCGACTGGCTGACGCGCGAGCCGCAGAACTGGGACACGGCGGACGTGTTCGTCGACAACCGCTACATCTCCGCCGACACCTGGTACGACGAGCAGGGGAAGCCGTTCCAGCCCCAGATCCACTACTTCGTCGGCGGCGCAACCAAGCTCTACGGCGCGGCCCTCTACCGCCTTCGGAAGGAGGACTTCGGCGAGCTGCGCCATCACGACGGGATCTCTCCGGCCTGGCCGATCTCCTACGACGACCTGGAGCCCTACTACACGCTCGCGGAGCAGCACTACGAGGTGCACGGGGCGCGGGGCGAGGATCCGACCGAGCCGCCGGCGAGCGCGCCGTACCCGTTCCCGGCCGTCTCGCACGAGCCCCGAATCCAGCGGCTTGCCGACCAGCTCGAGGCCGCCGGTTATCACCCGTTCCATGCGCCATGCGGCGTTCGCCTGGACGAGGGGAACATGCCCTACAGCCACTGCGTGCGCTGCTCCACCTGCGACGGCTTCCCGTGCCTGGTGCACGCGAAGTCGGACGCCGAGGTGCTCGGCGTCCGACCGGCGCTCGAGCACCCGAACGTGACGCTGCTGACGAACGCCGAGGCGGTGAAGCTCGAGACCGACGCGCCGGGCACGACGGTGACGGAGGTCGTCGTCGAGCGGGACGGGAACACCGAGCGGTACGACGGCTCGATCGTCGTCGCGGCCTGCGGCGCCGCCAACACCGCGAAGCTCCTACTCGGCTCGGCGAACGACAGGCACCCGAACGGCCTCGCGAACAGCTCGGATCAGGTCGGACGCAACTACATGTTTCATGCCAGCCAGGCGGTGCTCGCCCTCTCCCGCGACGAGAACCCGACCGTCTTCCAGAAGACGCTCGGCCTCAACGACTTCTACTTCGGCGCCGACGACTTCGAGTTCCCGCTCGGAAACATCCAGATGATCGGGAAGTCTCAGCCGGAGATGTTCCGCGGCGAGAAGCCGACAGAGACGAAGCTCGCGCCCGAGTGGACACTCGAGCGGATGGCCAAGCACGCGATCGACTTCTGGCTCTCGACGGAGGACCTGCCGCGGCCCGAGAACCGGGTGACGC
Source organism: uncultured Actinomycetes bacterium (assembly GCA_963775695.1). Lineage (GTDB taxonomy): Bacteria > Actinomycetota > Thermoleophilia > Gaiellales > Gaiellaceae > DATBLE01. Next base: position 87,661 of record CAVZJU010000005.1, read on the forward strand.
TCGGCCCCGACGGCGACATCCGCCTCGTCTACACCCCGACCAACGACGAGTCGAAGAAGCGGCTCTACGGGAAGCTCAAGTCGATCCTGGGCAAGCTGGACATGAACCCCGACCACCTCATCCATCGCTTCGCGTACATGAAGACCGAGATCCCGGTCGCCGGTGTCGCACATCAGGCGGGCACCTGCCGGTTCGGGACCGACCCGGCCTCCTCGGCGCTGGACGCCAATTGCAAGGCCCACGAGCTCGACAACCTGTACGTCGTCGACACCAGCATCTTCCCGAGCATCGGCGCGGTGAACCCGGCGCTGACCGCGATGGCGAACTCGCTGCGGGTCGGCGACCACCTGCTCGAGCGGCTGTGAGTGCCGGCGATGGGACGGTCGCGCCGTCGGGTGAGCAGGTCGAGATCTCCTTCGAAGACCAGCGGGCGGTGGTCGTCGAGGTTGGCGGCGGGCTTCGCTCGTACTCGGCCGGCGGGCGCGACCTCCTCGACGGCTACGGGGTCGACGAGCCGTCGGCGTCGGGACGCGGCCAGGTGCTCGTCCCGTGGCCGAACCGGCTCCAGGACGGGAGCTACGAGTTCGACGGGCGGAGCCACCAGCTCCCGCTTACCGAGCCCGAGCACGCGAACGCCATTCACGGCCTCGTCCGCTGGACGGCGTGGCGCATCGGCGAGCGCGAGGGCCATCGCGTGCTGATGGAGTACGTGATCCACCCCCAGCCCGGCTATCCGTTTACTCTTGGGCTCGGCATCGAATACGCGCTCACGGAGGAGGGATTGTCGGTGCGGACGACGGCCCGGAATCGCGGCCCGGACGCGTGTCCCTACGGCTGCGGGCAGCACCCGTACCTGACGCTCGGAACCCCGACCGTGGACACGGTCGAGCTTCACGCGCCGGGTCGGCGGGTGCTGATCTCCGACGAGCGCGACCTTCCGACCGGCTCCGAGCCGGTGGAGGGAACCAAGTACGACTTCAGCGCCGCACGCGCGATCGGGACGACGAAGCTCGACAACGCGTTCACCGATCTGGCGAGAGACGACGACGGCCGCGCCCGCGTTCGGCTGCGCGATCCGGACGGCGGCGCGGTGACGCTCTGGGTGGACGAGAGCTACGGGTATCTGATGCTGTTCACGGGCGATACGCGGCCCGACGTGAACCGACGCAGCCTCGCGGTCGAGCCGATGACCTGCCCGCCGAACGCCTTCCGGACCGGCGACTCGCTGATCCGCCTCGAGCCGGGCGGGTCGACTACCTCAACCTGGGGGATCACGCCGTCGTGAGCGCTGACGCCGCCCGCCCACGGGTGCTGATCCTGGGCGGCGGGTTCGCCGGGGTCGGGGCCGCGCAGAAGCTGAAGGACGCGGACGCCGACGTCGTGCTCGTCGACCGGCACGACTACCATACCTTCCAGCCGCTGCTGTACCAGCTCGCCACCGGCCTCCTCGACACGACCGGGGTGGGACACTCGCTGCGCGACCTGCTGGAGGGGCACGGCAAGGCGACCATCCACAAGGCGAGCGTGACCGCAGTCGACCTCGACCGGCGAACGGTGAGCTTCGAGGAGCTCGCGCCGATCTCGTACGACTACCTGGTCTTCGGTCTCGGTGCCCAGGTCAACTTCTTCGGCACCGAGGGGGCGGCGGAATACGCCTTTCCGATGTACACCCTTCCTCACGCGGTCCACCTCAAGGACCACCTGCTCGAGCGCTGGGAAGCCGCCGACAAGGATCCGAGCCTTGTCGCGGACGGAGCGCTGAACGTGGTCGTGGTCGGCGGGGGGCCGACCGGCGTCGAGACCGCGGGGGCGATCGCCGAGCTCTACCGGGGAGCCTTTGCCAAGGACTACCGCAACGTCGCCGAGGACGACGCCCGGATCACCCTGGTCGAGGCCGGGCCAGAGCTCTTCCCGATGTTCAAACCGAACCTGCGCGAGTACACGGCGAAGGCACTCGCCAAGCGAACCGTGGACGTGAAGACGGGGATGGCCGTGTCCTCGGTGTCGCCGACCCGGGTCACGCTCAAGTCGGGCGACGAGCTCGCCGCGCACACGCTGGTCTGGGGCGCCGGGTTGCAGGGTAACGAGCTCGTCCAGTCGCTCGGACTGGAGCTGCAGCGCGGCAACCGCATCGGCGTCGGGCCGGATCTCACCCTGCCCGGCCACCCCGAGGTGTACGTGATCGGCGACGTGGCCGCGATCCCCGACTCGAAGACCGGCCAGGTCCTGCCGCAGCTCGGGTCGGTCGCGCTCCAGTCGGGAGAGCACGCCGGCGAGACGATTGCCCAACGGATCGCGGGCAAGAAGACCAAGCCGTTCGCGTACCGGGACAAGGGCACGATGGCGACGATCGGCCGGGGCGCCGCGGTGGTGCAATTCCTCCGCGGCCGCACGATGAAGGGCGCAAAGGCGCAGCTCGCCTGGGGCACCGTGCATCTGGCACTGCTACCGACGAACGAGGACCGCGCCAAGGCCGTGGTCAGCTGGGCGGGGGCGGCGATGACCCACCAGCGCGTCGGGCGGATCACCGTGGAGAGCGACTAGGCAGCGGGCGTGGGGTTGCTCGCCTCGACCGTCGTCAACCTCGCACGGGCGCAGTTCGCCACCACGTCTATCTACCACTTCTTCTTCGTGCCGCTGACGCTCGGGCTGGGGCCGATCGTCGCGGTCATGCAGACCAGGTGGCACCGGACGCGGGACGAGCGCTGGCTGCGGCTGACGAAGTTCTTCGGGACGCTGTTCCTGATCAACTTCGCGATCGGGGTCGCCACCGGGCTCGTGCAGGAGTTCGAGTTCGGGATGAACTGGTCGGTGTACTCGAAGTTCGTCGGCAACGTCTTCGGCGCACCCCTCGCGATCGAGGGTCTCGCGGCGTTCATGCTCGAGGCGACGTTCCTCGGGCTCTGGATCTTCGGCTGGGATCGGCTGTCGCCGCGCCTGCATCTCGCCACGCTCTGGGTGGCCGTGCTCGGGACGTGGATGTCGGGGTATTTCATCCTCGTCGCGAACTCGTGGATGCAGCACCCGGTCGGCTACAAGCTCGTGAACGGGGAGGCGCAGCTCACCAGCGTCTGGGCGCTCCTGTCCAACGGGTTCGCGCTCCGCGCGTACGTGCACACGATGCTCGCCGGCCTGATCTTCGGGTCGATCGTGATGCTGGGGATCTGCTGCTGGCAGTTCCTACGCCGCCAGGACGTCGACCTCTTCCTGAAGGCGGCGAAGCTGGCGCTGATCGTGGCGGTGCCGGTCACGCTCCTCCAGCTCGTCGTCGGCAATCGCTTCGGCGCGGCCGTGACGAGCGCGCAGAGCATGAAGATCGCCGCCTCCGAGGCACAGTGGAACACCTGTCAGCCGTGCGGTTTCTCGCTCTTCCAGATCGGCGGGTTCACCAAGGACGATCAGACCCCCAGCTTCTCGATCACCGTCCCGCGACTCCTCTCGTACATGGCCACCGGCTCCTTCGACGGCCAGGTGCAGGGCCTCAACCAGCTCCAGACGCAGGAGCAGCGCAAGTACGGCCGCGGCAACTACATGCCGAACGTGCGCGTGATCTACTGGTCGATGCGGGTGATGGCTTACATGGGGATGCTGATGCTCCTCGTGGCCGTCGTCGGCGCCTGGCTGTACTGGAAGAGGAAGCTCGAGCGGGCGCGCTGGTTCCACCGGACGGCGATCGTCGCGATCTCGTTTCCGTACATCGCCGCGACGGCGGGTTGGATCCTGACCGAGATGGGCCGGCAGCCGTGGATCGTGCAGGGCCTGCTCAAGACCTCCGACGCCAACTCGCCCAGCGTCAGCACCACCTGGCTCGCGATCAGCCTGACGGTGTTCGTCGCGCTCTACGTCCTGCTCCTCGTCCTCGACGTCTGGCTGATGCGCAGGTTCGGGGGGCGCGACCTGGGCGCTGCGCCAGAGGCCCCGCCGTCACCGGCGGCCGCCCCGGAGCCGGCGGCGTAGGAGCGAGGCGATGGATCTCCAGATCCTCTGGTTCGTCCTGATCGCTGTCCTCTGGGGCGGCTACTTCCTGCTCGAGGGCTTCGATTTCGGCGTCGGCATGCTGCTGCCGTTCCTGCCACGGAACGAGCGTCAGCGGTCGACGATGTTCGAGACGATCGGGCCGGTCTGGGACGGCAACGAGGTGTGGCTCGTGATCGCCGGCGGAGCGACCTTTGCCGCGTTCCCGGCCTGGTACGCGACCATGTTCTCGGGCTTCTACATCGCCCTGCTGCTGATCCTCGTCCTGCTGATCGTCCGCGTGCTCTCGTTCGAGTGGCGCGAGAAGAGCGAGAGCCCGGCCTGGCGCCGGGTCTGGACGTGGGCGAACGCGGGCGGCAGCGCCGGCGCTTCGCTGATCTGGGGCATCGCGCTCGCGAGCCTGCTCCACGGGGTCCCGCTCGACTCGAAGGGCGACTTCGCCGGTAGCTTCGCCGACCTGTTCACCGGCTATTCGGTGCTCGCCGGTGTCACGGTCGTGCTCGTGTTCGCCTTCCACGGAGCCACGTACCTGACGATCAGGACGCAGGGCGAGCTCTGCGAACGTGCCGCCCGCGCGGCGCGTGGCCTGTCCGTCGCCGCCGGGCTGGTCGGAAGCGGCTTCCTCGCGTGGACGGTGGCGGTCGCCGTCGACCGGAACGACAAGGACGTCTTCCCGCCGGTCCTGCCGGCCGCGCTGGGCGCCGGCGCCCTGGTCGTCGCGGTGGTCTTCGTCCATCGGAGACGGAGCGGGCTTGCCTTCGCCGCCACGGCGCTCGGGGCCGTCCTGCTCGTGGCGACCATGTTCACGAGCCTGTATCCGCGCGTGATGGTCTCGAGCCCCGACTTTGCTAACAGCCTCACCGTCTCCGGCGCGGCGTCCGCCCACTACACGCTGAAGGTGATCTCGATCGTCGCCGCGATCTGTCTCCCGGTGATCCTCCTCTACCAGGGCTGGACCTATCACGTGTTCCGGCAACGGCTCGGCGGCGACGAGCCCGAACCGGGCCCGCCGACGCCGGATCCGCCGGGCGTCGAGTCCACGGCCTAGGCCAGATCGTGCGCGCCCTCGACTCACGGCTGCTCGCACGCGCGAGTGCCGCACGGCGACTGCTGGCTCTGGACGTCGCCGCCGGCGTGGCCACCGCCCTCGTCGTGCTGCTGCAGGCGTTCCTGCTGGCGAGGATCGTGGCCGGAGCCTTCCACGGCTCGCCTCCGGCGGCGCTGGGGACCGACGTGCTCCTGCTCGCGCTCGCCTTCTCCGCCCGCGGCGCACTCGCCTGGTCGTTCGAGGTCGCCGGGCGTCGCGCGGCCCACGCGGTGCTCTCCGAGCTTCGGCTCGACCTCGTCGAGGGGCGCCTCCGCGGCCAGCCGCGCTCGGCGGACGGGGCCGAAGAAGGGGAGATCGTTGCGGCCGCGGTCCAGGGGGTCGACGGCCTCGAGGCCTACTTCGCCAGGTATCTGCCGCAGCTGGTTCTCGCCTGCGTCGTTCCCGTGGCCGTCGTCGCGTTCGTGGCCGCGATCGACCTTCGCTCCGCACTGGTGATGCTCGCCACGCTCCCGCTCGTCCCGGTGTTCATGTGGCTGATCGGGCGCTACACAGAGGAGCGAACCCGGGAGCGGTGGCTCGCCCTGCGGCGCCTGTCGACCCACTTTCTCGACGTGGTGCGCGGGCTGCCCACGCTGCGCGCTTTCAACCGGGCCGGGGGAGAGGCGGCGACGCTCGCGGACGTCGGCGAGCGCTATCGCCGCGCGACGATGGGGACGCTCCGGGTCGCCTTCCTGTCCGGCTCCGTCCTCGAGCTGGCCGCGACTCTGGGTGTGGCCCTGGTCGCCGTCACGGTCGGCGTCCGTCTGGTCGGCGGCGGGCTCGGCCTGCAGGCCGGCCTCACGGTTCTCGTGCTCGCCCCCGAGCTGTACCTGCCGCTCCGGCGGCTGGGGGCCGAGTACCACGCGAGCGCAGACGGGCTCGCGGTCGCCGACCGAATCCTCGGGCTGCTGGAGTCGCCGCCCGCCGTGCGTGACGAGGGAACGCTCGCGGCTCCCGACCCGGCGGTCGAGGTCGTGCGGTTCGAGCGCGTCTCGTTCAGCTACCCGGGTCGGTCCCAGCCGGTGCTCGATGGCTTCGAGCTCGAGCTTCGGCCGGGAGAGGTGGTGGCGCTCGTCGGCGCGAGCGGCGCGGGGAAGAGCACCCTCGCCGACCTCGTCCTACGGCTGGCCGACCCGCAGGGCGGGAGGATCACGGTCGGTGGCATGGATCTCGCCGCTTGTCGCGCGGAGACATGGCGCGAGCGCCTCGCCTGGGTCCCCCAGCGGCCGGCGATCGTCCGGGGAACTGTCGCCGACAACATCCGGCTCGCCGACCCCTCGGCCTCGGACGAACGCGTGCGCGAGGCAGCGGAGCTCGCCGGGGCGGATGCCTTCGTGCGAGGGCTGCCGGACGGCTACCGGACCGGGATCGGCGACGGCGGTCGGCCGCTCTCGGCCGGCGAGCGCCGCCGGATCGCCCTGGCCAGGGCGTTTCTGCGCTCGGCCTCGCTGGTCGTGCTCGACGAGCCGACCGCCGACCTCGACGACGAGAGCGCCGGGATCGTCGCCGAGGCGATCGAACGGCACAGCCCCGGCCGCACGGTGCTCGTGATCGCGCACCGGCCGGAACTCGTCCTGCGTGCCGACCGGGTCGTTCGCCTGGAGGCGGGCCGCGCCGTCGAGCTCGCGCAAGAGGTGGCGGCATGACGGCCGCGCTTCGGCGTCTCGTCGCGCTGACGGACGTACCGCGTTCGCGTGTGGCCCTCTCGGTGCTGCTCGGCGCGGCGACGGTCGTCTTCGGCGCCGGCCTGATGGCGACGGCGGGCTACCTGATCTCCAGGGCCGCCGAACAGCCCCCGATCCTGTCGTTGACGGTCGCGATCGTCGCCATTCGCTTCTTCGGTCTCGCCCGTCCGCTGGCCCGCTACCTCGAGCGGCTCGTCTCGCACGACCTCGCCCTCCGCGTGCTCACGCGGGTGCGGGTCCGCGCCTACGAGCGGATCGAGCCGCTGGCGCCGGCGGAGCTCGAGGGGTACCGGCGTGGCGACCTGCTCTCGCGCCTGGTCGCCGACGTCGACTCGCTGCAGAACTTGCACCTGCGCGGCTTCCACCCGCTGCTCGTCGCAGCCGTCTCGGGGGCCGTGTGCGTGGGCGTCACCGCGGCCTTCCTGCCCGTCGCGGCGCTCGTGCTCGCCTGCGGACTCCTGCTGGCCGGGGTGGCGGTGCCGCTCGTTTCCGGCCGGCTGGCGAGGTGGGCGGCCGAGCGGCAGGCCGTCGCCCGCGGCCGGCTGGCGGCCGAGCTGGTCGAGCTGCTGCAGTCGGCGCCGGAGCTGGTCGTCTACGGGCGCGAGGGGGAGCGGCTCGCGCGCGTGCGCGCAGCCGACCGCCTGCTCGTACGCATCGGGCGACGCGACGCGCTCGCCGCCGGCATCGGCGACGGCCTCCAGCTCTGCGCCGTCGGCGCGACCGTGGCCGGCGTCCTCTGGGTGTCCGTCGAGGCACACGCGGAGGGGCGGCTCGACCGGGTGCTGATCGCGATGCTGGCGCTGCTCGCCTCGCCGCCTTCGACGCCGTCCAGCCCCTCGCCGGCGCGGTCCGGGACCTGGGCGCGACGGTCGCCGCCGGGGAGCGCGTGCTGGAGCTGGTCGACCGTCGTCCCCGGATCGCCGATCCCGACTGGCCCGCTGCGTTGCCGGCGCTCCCGGCCGCCGTCTGCCTGGAGGACGTCCTCGCGCGCTATGGGCCCCACGACCCGCCGGTACTGGCGGGAGCGTCCTTGCGGCTCGAGCCGGGCTGCCGCGTCGCTCTCGTCGGGGAGAGCGGGGCGGGGAAGACGACCGTGACGAATCTCCTGCTGCGGTTCCTCGACCCCGAGCAGGGGCGGGTGACGATTGGCGGCCGCGACATCCGTGAGCTGCGCCAGGAGGACGTCCGCAGGACGATCGCGGTGGCCGGGCAGGACGGGCACCTGTTCTCCGCGAGCATCCGGGACAACATAGAGCTCGGATGCCCCGAGGCGAGCGACGAGGAGCTCGACCGCGTGCTGCGCCTGGTCGGTCTCCGAGACTGGGCTCGAGCGCTTCCGGATGGGCTCGATACCCTCGTCGGTGAGCAGGGGCGGGCGCTGTCGGGAGGCCAGCGCCAGCGCGTCTGCGTCGCACGTGCGCTCCTCGTGCGCCCGGCGCTCCTCGTGCTCGACGAGCCGACGGCCCACCTCGACTCGCCGGCCGCGGATGCGCTCATCCGGGACGTTTTCGCCGCGGCGGGCGATTCCGCCGTCCTGTTGATCACCCACCGGCCCGAGGGGCTCGAGCTCGCCGACGAGCTGCTCGAGTTGCGCAACCATGCCATTCGTCGACTCTAGGCAGCGATGAGTCGAGGCGACCTCGAGATCGCGATGAAGTTCGGAACCGCGCTCGAAGGAGCTGCCAGGACGGGCGACTGGACAGCGGTCTACCCCTTGCTGGCCGCCGACGTCGAATGGGTCACTCCCAGACGGACCCTGAGCGGGATCGAGGAGGTGGAGCACGACCGGATCTGGGGCTATCCACCGGAGCATCTCGACCTGGAGTTCGAGGTCGGTGACTGGGCCGACCTCGGAGGCGGTCGTGCGGCCATCGACGTCCGCCAGATCTACCGCATGAAAGGGTCGGGCGACTTCGCCTACCAGCGCGACCTCCACATCGAGGTCCTGATCCGCGGCGGCAAGATCAGCCGCTACGAGATCCGGCCGACCCCGTAGCCAGGCTTACCTGGCGAGAGTGTTCGAGCTGCGCGCATACGGGGATCCTGCGGCGATGGCGGCCGTCTCCGAGGGGCTCGCCGGTCTGCACGGCGTGAGGCATCTCAGCGTGGCCGGGGCGGGTTCCGCGACTGCGATCGTCACGGCGGACGTCAGGGCGGATGCAGCCGATGCCGTGCTCGCGACCCTCGAGCGCCTCGGTGTCACTTCGGACGACATCGTGCTCACGCGACTCGAGCGGATCGCGGACGTCCCGTAGGAGACGGGGCCGTTCGCGCTCGTCTGGGCAGACGTGCTCGGCCAGGCGAGAGCCCGGGCCCGTGCTCCGGGGCGGTACCTGCTGCTGATGGCGGCGGCCGGCGTGGTCGGCGCGTTCGCTGTCATCAACAGGAGCTCGGTGCTGATCGTGGGCGCGATGGCGATCAGTCCCGATCTGTTGCCGATCATGGCCGTCTGCACCGGCATCGCCCTCCTGCGGCCGCGGCTCGTGCGGCGGGGGCTCACGAGCCTCGTTCTCGGGCTCGCCGTCGTCGGTCTCGTGAGCGCGGCGGTCGCCGGCCTCCTCGACGTCTTCGACGACCTGCCGGCGGGTTTCGCGCTGAGCGAGATCCCGGCGTCCCAGACCCACGTCGGGGCCTCGACGATCGCGGTTGCGCTCGCCGCCGGCGTGGCCGGGATCCTGGCCTTCGAGACGCGCGCCAGCGCGGCCGTCGGCGTTGCCATCTCCGTCACCACGATCCCGGCCGTCGCCTACCTCGGGGTGGCGGTGGGACTGGGCGAGGGCGGAAAGGCGCTCTCGGCGCTCGGTGTCCTCGCCGTCAACGTTGCGATGATGCTCGTCGGCGGCACCGTCACACTCGCCGGCCAGCGCGCGATCGCCACCCGCGTCCCGGCACGGCCGTGAGCCGCCGTTTGGCGTACAGGCGGCCGTCTGGGCTCTCGCGACGTGGCTGACGCCCTGGCCCTCTGTGCGGCGTTTCTGTTCGCGCTGGCGGCCACGCTCCAGCAGAAGGGAGCGCTCGGCATGGGCGAGGTGTCGCTCCGCTCGCCCGCATCGTTCCTTCGGCTGGTTCGCCAGACATGGTGGCTTCTCGGCTCGGTCGCGCTCCTCGGCGGGTACGTCTGCCAGGCGGTCGCACTCGACCACGGAAAGCTGGCGGTGATCCAGCCGCTGCTGGTGACCACGATCGTGTTCGCGCTGCCGCTCGGGTACCTCCTCACCGGCCAGGTCGTGAACAGGGCGGAGATCGTTGCCGCCGCGTTCGTGGTGGCCGGGCTCGCCGTGTTCGCGGTCGTCGGGGACGCTGCCGCCGGCAACGACAGCGCGCCGGGGTGGGAATGGGCGATGGCCATCGCCGTGCTCGCGGCCGGCGCAGGGGCGCTCCTGGTCGCCGGCGGGAGAGGTTCCACGGCCCAGAAGGCGGGGACCTACGGCGCGTGCGCGGGGCTGCTCTACGGGTTGTCGGCCTCTCTGTGGAAGCCGAGCGGGGCGCTGCTCGAGGCCGACGGGCTGGGCGGGATGCTCTCGAGCTGGGAGTTCTGGGTGTTCGCGGCGGCCGGCATCCTCGCGTTTCTGGTGCAGCAGGTCTCCCTCGCCGCCGGCAGCCTGGCGCCGTCGGTTGCGATGACCTCCGTGTCAACCCGCTCGTGTGCATCGCGGTCGGCACTCTCGTGCTCGAGGAGAGGCTCGCGCCGCCGACCTGGCACAAGGTCGTCGCCTACGCCGGGCTCGCGCTCGCCCTCCTTGCCGCCGTGGCGATCACGCGGGCGACCGAGGACGCCGAGGAGTCGCACGACGTTGCCGCGGCACCCGCCGTGCTCTGATCGTCGAACGCCTCGCTTGCGGAACTGGCGCCCCGGCAGCACCTCGACCGTGGGGCGTCAGCGGGCGGCTTTCTCCGCGTGGCCTCCAAAGCGGTTCGCATCGCCGACAGGAGCCGGTCGGCGAAGTCGTCCAGCCCTCGTGAGCCGAAGCGCGAATAGAGCGCGGTCGTGAGAACGGGAGCCGGCACGCCTTCCTCGATCGCGGCGATCGACGTCCAGCGGCCCTCGCCGGAGTCGGAGACCCGGCCCGCGAACTCCTCGAGCTTCGGCGAGGCAAGCAGCGCGGCGGCCGAGAGATCGAGGAGCCACGACCCGACCACGCTCCCACGACGCCAGACCTCGGCTACCTCGGCGGTGTCGATCTGGTACCGGTACCACTCGGGGTTCTCGAGCGGTGCGGTCTCCGCGTCCAGCTCCCGCTGCCGCATGCCCATGTCGGCGTTGGCGATGACATTCAGGCCCTCGGCGTACGCAGCCATGAGCCCGTATTCGACGCCGTTGTGCACCATCTTCACGAAGTGGCCGGCCCCGTTCGGGCCGCAGTGGAGGTAGCCGTGCTCCGACGGGCTCGGTGGGCCGCTTCTCCCGGGCGTACGGGGTGCTTCCTCGACGCCCGGGGCGATCGAAGCGAAGAGCGGCCCCAGCCTGTCCACGACCTCCTTCTCACCGCCGATCATGAGGCAGAAGCCTCGTTCGAGACCCCATACGCCGCCGCTCGTCCCCACGTCGACGTGGTGGAGACCGGCCTCCTTCAGCTCGGCGGCTCGGCGGAGGTCGTCGTGGTAGTGGGTGTTTCCACCATCGATGATCACGTCCCCGGGCTCGAGGGCGTCGGCGAGCGCGCGGATCGTCTTCTCCGTGATCTCGCCCGCCGGAACCATCACCCAGGCAGTGCGAGGCTTCTCGAGCTTGGCGGCGAACTCCTCGAGTGACGGCGCCCCGTCGAGACCCTCACCCGCGAGCTGTTGGACCGGGTGCGCGTCGACGTCGTAGCCCACGCAGCTGTGACCGTCGCGCATGAGCCGACGGACGATGCCGGCGCCCATTCGACCCAATCCGACCATCCCGAGTTGCATAGGAGTGTCCGTAGCCATCTCGCTCCTTTCGACGCTCTCGATGGTCCGTGTCAGGTCGCCCATTGGACGAACCGCGTCACGGAATTCGCCCAGCCGCCGGCGCGTTCGACGAGGTCGCCCGCCGGGCCGCGGTTGACTTCCCGACTGCTCTGCCACTTGGCGATGCCGAGTTCGGAATGAACGAGCACGTCGTTCGGAATGTCGCCGGTCTGCGCCGGCGGGGATCTCGGGCCAGCGCTGAAAGAGCCTGACGACCTCGTCCTTCCTTGCAGCGGGGTACGTGACGTTGAGGTCCGAGTCCGCCAGCGCGCTTCCCAGACAGACCTGCGCTCCGGCGCCGGATGCTCTGGCCCGGATCGTGACGTTTCTCGGTCGGTACTCACGCTGCGTCCTCCCGATCGGGAAAGGCTGCGGCGACACGCTGCCGCGCAACCTGCGCCACCGCATCGGGCGTGAACCCGAACTTCTCGATGAGCATCTTCAGTGGCGCCGAGGCGCCGAAGGTGTGCATGCCGACGATCGCCCCTCCGTCTCCGACATAGCGGTCCCAGCCGAGTGTCGATGCTTGCTCTACGGCGACGCGGGCCTTCACCGCAGGCGGCAGCACGTCGTCACGATAGGCCTGCGGCTGGCGGTCGAACAGCTCCCAGCACGGCATGCTCACGACGCGCGCCCCGATGCCCTCCGTCGCCAGCTCCTCGCGCGCGGCCAGGGCGAGGCTTACCTCCGAGCCGGTCGCCAACAGGATGACGTCCGGATCTCCGTGCTCGACGTCGACCAGGACGTAGGCGCCCTGCGCGATACCCGCGGCGGGAGCGAGCATCGACCGGTCCACGGTCGGGAGCGCCTGACGCGAGAGAACGAGCACCGCCGGCTCGTGCCGCAGTTGCATCACGTAGCGCCACGTCTCCGCGACCTCGTTGGCGTCGGCCGGGCGGAAGACGAGCAGCCCCGGCATCGCGCGCAGCGAGGCGAGCTGCTCGACCGGTTGGTGCGTCGGGCCGTCCTCGCCGACCCCGATCGAGTCGTGCGTGAAGACGTGGATCACCGGAATCTCCATGAGAGCCGAGAGCCGAATCGCACCGCGGGCGTAGTCGGAGAAGATCAGGAACCCGGACCAGAACGGCCGCAGCTTCGTCAGGGCCATCCCGTTGGCGATCGCGGCGGCTGCGAACTCGCGAATCCCGAAGTGCAGATTACGTCCAGTCCTGTCGTCCGGCTCGAAGTCACCCGCGCCCTCGAAGACGAGCCGCGTCTTCGTCGACGGCGCGAGATCGGCCGCGCCTCCCAAGAGCCAGGGCACGTTTTTTGCGACAGCGTTCAGCACCTGTCCGGACGAGTCGCGGCTGGCAAGTCCCTTCGAATCGGTGGGGTAGGTCGGGATTTCCGCATCCCAGTCATCCGGCAACTCGCGCCGCTGCATCCGCCCGATCTCGTCCGCGAGCATCGGCCGAGCTGCGCGGTACTCCTCGAATCTGGCCTCCCACTCCTCGCGGGCCTCCCGGCCGCGTGTCCCGATGCCCTCGGAGAAGTGCTGGTAGACGCCGTCGGGTACGAGGAACTGCGCGTCCTCCGGCCAGCCGTAGAACCGCTTGGCCGCTCGGACGCCGTCCGGGCCGAGTGGTTCCCCGTGCGCCTTCGGCGTGTCCTCTACCGGAGTTCCGTAGCCGATGTGGCTGTGCACGACGACGAGAGTGGGTCGGTCGTGCTCCGCCCTGAACGTGTGCAGCGCACGCTGGACCTGCTCGAGCTCGTTGGCGTCCGCGACGGTCGTCACGTTCCACCCGTACGCGGTGAACCGCGCCGCCACGTCCTCGGAGAACGTGAGATCGGTGTGACCCTCGATCGTCACCCGGTTCGAGTCGTAGATCCAGCACAGGTTCGAGAGCCGCTGGTGCGCGGCGTATGAGGCTGCCTCGGAGGAGACGCCCTCCATCATGCAGCCGTCTCCCGCCTGGGCGTAGACGTCGAAGTCGAAGATGGTGAACCCGTCCCCGTTGTAGCGCGCGGCGAGCCACTGACCGGCAAGGGCCATCCCTACCGACGTCGCCACTCCCTGCCCGAGTGGCCCCGAGGTGGTCTCGACGCCGCTCGTCCAGTGGTACTCGGGGTGGCCGGGGCACTTCGAGCCGAGCTGGCGGAAGCTCCGGAGGTCGTCGAGGGAGACAGCGGGCTGGCCGAGGACCTCGTAATCGGGATCCACGGCTCGGACGCCCGAGAGGTGAAGGAGCGACCAGAGCAACGCGGACGCATGTCCGGCGGAGAGGACGAAGCGATCGCGGTTCGGCCAGATCGGGTCCCAGGGGTCGAAGCGCAGGAATTGTTGCCAGAGCGTGTACGTGACAGGAGCGATCCCGAGCGGCGTCCCCGGATGGCCCGAGCGCGCCGCTTCGATCGCATCGACACACAGCATCCGGACCGTGTCGATGCAGCGGCCGTCCAGGTCCGTCGCGACCGCCATCAGCCCGCCTCCGGTCTCCTCGTCATGTCTGCTGTGGCCATCACTGCGCACTGGCTGTTCAGCGCGGTGTTGCGTCGGGATCGTGTACTTGACCGACCGGCCGGCCGCGGCTTGACGGAGAAGACCATAACCAATCGTCATGCGATGTGCTCCGACGATTTCTTGTGGCTCCGGGTTCGAGAACACAGCCGGGGTGCCAGCTGAACGCCGGCATCACGCGTCCCTCTAGCACCCGCCGAGGCGCCGTCGCGACCGCGGGGGCCGGGGCGCCGTCTGTCCCGTGAGGCGAATCGGGAACACAGCCACGAGCGGAGAGAGGCACGCGGCGAATCCCCGAGAGAGGACACGACCAACCTTCCGATCGAAACGGGGAATGCTCGGGCGCGGCGTCCGAGCTCACCAAGTTCGCCCGGGACCAGCTGAACGCCTGAGCCGCTTCTGCTAGACCGGTTGGTAGATTGCCGGGGCTTGGCTGGATCGCGGTTCATCCACCTGATGTTGAGCGATCGGTTGTGGGAGGCGATTCGCGAGCGGAGCGCTGCGGCGGGGATGACGACGCGGGATGTCGTCGTGGCGTCGTTGCAGAGGTACCTGGGGCTTGACGACGCGGCCTTTCAGACCTCGACGATCGGCGCCGTGATGGACGGCGTCTACCAGGGCGACATCACGGTCGGTGAGCTACGCGAGCACGGAGATCTCGGGATCGGCACGTTCGACGCGCTCGACGGCGAGATGGTGATGGTGGACGGATCGGCGTATCGCATCGACGCCGACTGCCGTGCGCGTCCAGCCTCCGACGAGGCGCGAACGCCGTTCGCGACTGTGACGCATTGGACCGCAAAGCACTCGGTGAGCGTTCCCCCCGGCACCGACTTGGTCGGACTTCAGTCTGCTCTCGACACGCTCATGTCTTCGCACAACTATCTCTACGCGGTGCGTGCCGAGTGTCAGTTCAGGTCGATCACGGTGAGAAGCGTGAAGCCTCAGGAGGCCGGGACCCGCCTCGTCGATGCGACGCGGTCGCAAACCGTTCGCGACTTCGACGGCAGTGAAGGGACGCTTGTCGGGTTCTTCACTCCTGCCTTCCTCGCCCATGTGGGCGTGCCAGGGCTGCACCTGCATTTCATCACGCAAGACCGCGATGCGGGCGGCCACGTCCTCGGCCTCACCGTCGCTCGAGGCACGCTCATGGCTGATGAGACGACCCATCTCAGCCTCGCTCTCCCCGACACCGAGGCTTTCCGACACGCGGAGCTCACAGTCGACGAAGACGAGCTCGAGGTAGCGGAGACCTAAGCCGGCCGCTGAAGCGACGCGAGCTCGAGCCCGGCTCTCGCCGGAGTTCCCATCGAGGACTGCGGTGCCCGATCCACCCGGGCGTTCGGCAACCCCGTCTCGGGCAACCTGCTCCAGGAGCAACCGCCGTTGTGCAGGTCCGCGACAGCGGCTCGGTCCCGAACACCGTCGCCGGCATACGAGACCGAGCGTGCACCGGGCTCTGGCCTGCGTCCGCAAGCATGATCTCGAGGCCGACCTTGGCCGGGGCGGCCGTGGAAGTTGTTTTCTCGGTACCAGGCGCCCCAAGGCGCGAGTCCTCTAGTCGAGCTCGATCGCCGGGAGCCGGCGGTCGATCCAGCCGGGGATCCACCAGACACGGTCGCCGAGCAGGATGATCAGGGACGGCATGAACGCGAGCTGGACGAGCAGCGCCGAGACGGCGACGGCGATCGCGGCCCCGAGCCCGGCCGCCTGGATCGTCGGCACACCGAAGATCACGAAGACGATGAAGACGCCGACCATGATCGAGGCCGCCGCGGTGATCGTCCGCGCCGACATGCTCGTCCCCGTCCGGGCCGCTTCGGCCGTCGGCACACCATGCAAATAGCGCTCGCGGATCCGCGTGAGCAGGAAGACCTGGTAGTCCATCGAGAGGCCGAAGACGACGGCGAGCAGTAGCGGCAGGACCACGGAATTCACGAACCCGAAGTCGGTGATGCCGAGGAAGGACAGCCAGCCCCACTGGAAGCCCGCGACCAGGACGCCGTAGGCGGCGCCGACGCAGAGGACGTTCATCGCGACCCCGACGATCGGCAGGATGATCGAGCGCAGCAGGACGAAGAGGACGAGGAACGACGCAGCGAGGATGAAGAGGACGATCTTCCACATCGAGTCGGCGATCGAGTTGCGGAAATCGACCTCGGACGCCGTCAGGCCGCCGACGGAGATCGCGGTGGCCGTCGCGGCTGGTGAGGCGGCGAGGTCGGTCCGCATCGTCTTCACCGCGCTCTTTGATGCATCCGACTCCGGGTCGTCCTTCAGCTGCACCTTGTAGAGGGCTGCCTGCCCGTTCGTCGAGGCCTGCGGACCCTGTTCGCCGGCGACCAGCGGCTGTGCCGAGATAACGGAGTTGACCTCGGCGAGCGCCTGCTGGTTCGGCGGGCTCGAGACCGTCCCCGAGTCGAACTGGACGAGGACGAGTGTCGGTCCGGTCGCCCCCGGCCCGGCGATCTGCCCTGCGAGCTGGGTCCCCCGGCGAGCCTGGTTGTCGTCGGGGAGCTGGAGCAGGCTCGATTCGTTGAGCGCGATCCGCACGGTCGGAAAGGCGATCACGAGCAGGACGACGAGCGTGCCGACCAGGGTCACCCAGGGACGGCGCGTCGCGCGGGCCGTCTGCCGCTCCCAGAACGTGGAGCCTGTCATCGTTGCCGCGGGACGAGCCACCGAGCGCGCGGCCCACGAGGCGGACGACCGGGCCCGGATCCTCGACCGTGCGCCCGAGCACCGTGATCAGCGCCGCGAGCAGGGTTGCCGCGGCGAGCAGCGCGACGGCGACGACGATGATCGACCCGACCGCCATCGAGCGCACGGTCGCGTTCGGCATCAGGAAGAGCCCCAGGAGCGACACGATGACCGTCGTCCCCGAGAAGATCACCGCGATCAGCGAGGTGCTCATCGCGGTCTCGAGCGCATGCTCCCGGTCGGCACCGGCGGCGCGCTCTTCCCGGTAGCGCAGCAGGATGAAGAGCGTGTAGTCGACGGCGACGGCGAGACCGATCATCGCGGCCAGGCTCGTCGTGAAGATCGACATCGTGAACACCTTCGAGAGGAAGTAGACGACCATGCCCGTCACCGCGACGGCGGAGAAGCCGAGGACGAGCGGCACGAAGGACGCCACGAGCGACGCGAACGTGACGAGCAACAGGATCAGGATCACCACGAGCGAGACGTCCTCCGCCGTCTGCGCGCCCGCCTGCGCCTCGCTCACCTGCTCGGCCTGGAGCGCCGACTGACCGAACACGTATGTCGTGACGTCGCCCTGTGGCGAGCCCGGGTCGAGCCGGTCGAAGAAGTTCTGCGTGATCGCGACCGAGCCGTTCAGCGTCGCGTCGATGACCAGCGGAACGATGAAGGGCTGCCCGCTCAGCGCCCCCTGCTGGGCTTGCTCGGCTGCCTGGGGTGTGAGCACGATGCCGTCCGTGTCCTTGGCCGCCGCCTCGACGCGGCCGACCGCAGCCTGAACGTCCTGGGGGGTGGCGCCGGTCGCGGGTACTACGACGACGCCGATCTGAGGATTGCCGACAGCCCCGAACACTCCGCCGTCGAGCGCGTTCTGGACGGTCTGCGACTCCGACCCGTCGACGCCCGAGAAGCCCGCGCTGAGGTTCTCGCCGTTGCGTTGCGCAAACACCGCGGAGACCGCGACAAGCGCGATCCACACCGCGACCACGATCCAGCGCCGCCGACGCATCACGTGACTGAGGTGGATCATCAACCTGTGCATGGGAAACGGCCAGATGCGCGGCGCGCATCACGTCGGTCGGAGAGCGACAAGCTTATCGACACGCTCGAGATCCCGGGTCAGCGCGGGTAGCTCCCCTCACGGCTGGTCTCATTCCCGGGCGCGTCCTCGCTCGGTCGCCGCCGGGCGATGTCGTGCCGGTCATCCACCGGAGCCGCCGCGAGCGGACGCACGAGAAAGATCGTCAGCAGCGGGAAGAGGAGGACCGAGACCATCCCGGCGCCTACCAGCGGGGCGCCAACGCTTGCAGAGATGCTTCCGTGGTCGGTGCCGATCCCGACGATCGCCACGATCAACGGAAGCCCGGTCGCACCGCAGAGGGCGAGACCGAGCAACTCTCGTGGACCGAGTGCGTTGCGCCAGAGAAGCGCCGGTACGCCGTGGATGAGCAGGAAGAGAGCGAGGAAGAGCGCGAGGAAGAGCGCTGCGAGTGCGAGGCCGGTCGCGGTGAAGAGACTCCCGACGTCGAAGGTCAACCCGGTAGCGACAAAGTAGATCGGAATCAGGAATCCGAAGCCGATTCCCTCCAACCTCAACCGGACGGCTTTCCCGTCGGGCGAGTCGAGGGCAAGGCCGACGACGAGGCCCGCGCCGAACGCGCCGAGCACGAAGTCAAAGCCCGAGTCGACTGAAAGAAGCACGAGCGCCGCCAGCAGGAAGATCGAGCCCCGCACCGCGGTCTGTCCGCTTGTCGAGACGGTCTCCTGCAGGACGCGAATGACGGCGTTCGGCCGGGCGCTGAGGACAGCCGAGGCCGCCAGCATCACGACCGCGCCGAACGCGAGCAGGAGCAACACCTCTTCCCAGGCGCCGTAGGCGCCTGTGAGGAAGATGGAGATCAAGACGATCGGCCAGAACTCCCCGGCGATCCCGCTACCGATCACTGCTGAGCCGAGCCGCGTCGACAGGAGGCCTGCATCGGAGAGAATCGGCACGAGGGTGCCGAGAGCGGTCGTGCACATCGCAATGCCGAGCAGCCACCACTCGGCGTCGAGGCCCGCCTGCTCCAGAACGAGCCGGTCACCAGCGCGATCGCCAGGGAGACCGTCCAGCCGACCGTGCCGAGACGCAGCAGGCGTCGTGGCACCCGCATCTCGACGACCTCGACGCCCCGATAAAGAAGAGGAACGCGAGACCGAAGTCGGCAAGGACCTCGACGTACGCGTTCGGGTTCGCGATTCGCAGCACCCGAGGGCCGATGAAGATTCCGAGCACGATCTCCACGACCACGGTCGGAAGAACGACGCGACCGTGCAGTCGCGCCAGAGCGCAGCGAGCGTCGATGAAGAAGGACGACCACGACCGATCGCAGCTGCGGGTGCGTGATCAGGGCTGCGCAAACCGGCCCCGTCGAGCCGCTCGGTGTGGCCGGAAGCGCCCAGCCCATCAGGGGGTGGCGGAGGCTTCGAGCCGACTCGACGCATCACGGTGCTGGAGGGCCATGATCGAAGCGGAAACGTAACGGGCAGGTCGCTGGTCGCTGGTTGCTGCACCCAATGATGCGACGTCGGGCGCAGTCGGTGGCGCCTGAGGGACCGCGCGCGCGTCGCAGTCACAGTTCACGTCGGAAGTTGCGCCGGTCAGCCGTCTGAAGGGATCGCAGAGACGTCGTCGGGGAAGATGCCGACGACGTCGGAGAAGGTTTCTTCGGGGCGTTCGAACAGCTCTGCCGCCCTCGGCATGGGGCCCTGAAGGCGAGAGGTCACGTCGCCGAGCTACTCCGTGGCCTGGATGGCCGGTAGATCACGAATCGCCTGTTGCCACGCTCGGACCGCCGATGCCCTGCCGATCAGCGATCCGAGCGCGGTCGAGATCGATCGAGTTCCTCCACGTGTCGGCG
>CAVZJU010000006.1:0-147173 GCA_963775695.1 uncultured Actinomycetes bacterium
TGGCTGGATCGCGGTTCATCCACCTGATGGTGAGCGATCGGTTGTGGGAGGCGATTCGCGAGCGGAGCGCTGCGGCGGAGATGACGACGCGGGATGTCGTCGTGGCGTCGTTGCAGAGGTACCTGGGGCTTGACGACGCGGCCTTTCAGACCTCGACGATCGGCGCCGTGATGGACGGCGTCTACCAGGGCGACATCACGGTCGGTGAGCTACGCGAGCACGGAGATCTCGGGATCGGCACCTTCGACGCGCTCGACGGCGAGATGGTGATGGTGGACGGATCCGCGTATCGCATCGACGCCGACTGCCGTGCGCGTCCAGCCTCCGACGAGGCACGAACGCCGTTCGCGACGGTGACGCATTGGACCGCGAAGCACTCGGTGAGCGTTCCCCCCGGCACCGACTTGGTCGGACTTCAGTCTGCTCTCGACACGCTCATGTCTTCGCACAACTATCTCTACGCGGTGCGTGCCGAGTGTCTGTTCAGGTCGATCACGGTGAGAAGCGTGAAGCCTCAGCAGGCCGGGGACCGCCTCGTCGATGCGACGCGGTCGCAAACCGTTCGCGACTTCGACGGCAGCGAAGGGACGCTTGTCGGGTTCTTCACCCCTGCCTTCCTCGCCCATGTGGGCGTGCCAGGGCTGCACCTGCATTTCATCACGCAAGACCGCGATGCGGGCGGCCACGTCCTCGGCCTCACCGTCGCTCGAGGCACGCTCATGGCTGATGAGACGACCCATCTCAGCCTCGCTCTCCCCGACACCGAGGCTTTCCGACACGCGGAGCTCACAGTCGACGAAGACGAGCTCGAGGTAGCGGAGACCGAAGCCGGCCGCTGAAGCGACGCGAGCTCGAGCCCGGCTCTCGCTGGAGTTCCCATCGAGGACTGCGGTGCCCGATCCACCCGGGCGTTCGGCAACCCCGTCTCGGGCAACCTGCTCCAGGAGCACCACGCGTCCCTAGGCGCGAGTCCTCTAGTCGAGCTCGATCGCCGGGAGCCGGCGGTCGATCCAGCCGGGGATCCACCAGACACGGTCGCCGAGCAGGATGATCAGGGACGGCATGAACGCGAGCTGGACGAGCAGCGCCGAGACGGCGACGGCGATCGCGGCCCCGAGCCCGGCCGCCTGGATCGTCGGCACACCGAAGATCACGAAGACGATGAAGACGCCGACCATGATCGAGGCCGCCGCGGTGATCGTCCGCGCCGACATGCTCGTCCCCGTCCGGGCCGCTTCGGCCGTCGGCACACCATGCAAATAGCGCTCGCGGATCCGCGTGAGCAGGAAGACCTGGTAGTCCATCGAGAGGCCGAAGACGACGGCGAGCAGTAGCGGCAGGACCACGGAATTCACGAACCCGAAGTCGGTGATGCCGAGGAAGGACAGCCAGCCCCACTGGAAGCCCGCGACCAGGACGCCGTAGGCGGCGCCGACGCAGAGGACGTTCATCGCGACCCCGACGATCGGCAGGATGATCGAGCGCAGCAGGACGAAGAGGACGAGGAACGACGCAGCGAGGATGAAGAGGACGATCTTCCACATCGAGTCGGCGATCGAGTTGCGGAAATCGACCTCGGACGCCGTCAGGCCGCCGACGGAGATCGCGGTGGCCGTCGCGGCTGGTGAGGCGGCGAGGTCGGTCCGCATCGTCTTCACCGCGCTCTTTGATGCATCCGACTCCGGGTCGTCCTTCAGCTGCACCTTGTAGAGGGCTGCCTGCCCGTTCGTCGAGGCCTGCGGACCCTGTTCGCCGGCGACCAGCGGCTGTGCCGAGATAACGGAGTTGACCTCGGCGAGCGCCTGCTGGTTCGGCGGGCTCGAGACCGTCCCCGAGTCGAACTGGACGAGGACGAGTGTGGGTCCGGTCGCCCCCGGCCCGGCGATCTGCCCTGCGAGCTGGGTCCCCCGGCGAGCCTGGTTGTCGTCGGGGAGCTGGAGCAGGCTCGATTCGTTGAGCGCGATCCGCACGGTCGGAAAGGCGATCACGAGCAGGACGACGAGCGTGCCGACCAGGGTCACCCAGGGACGGCGCGTCGCGCGGGCCGTCTGCCGCTCCCAGAACGTGGAGCTGTCATCGTTGCCGCGGGACGAGCCACCGAGCGCGCGGCCCACGAGGCGGACGACCGGGCCCGGATCCTCGACCGTGCGCCCGAGCACCGTGATCAGCGCCGCGAGCAGGGTTGCCGCGGCGAGCAGCGCGACGGCGACGACGATGATCGACCCGACCGCCATCGAGCGCACGGTCGCGTTCGGCATCAGGAAGAGCCCCAGGAGCGACACGATGACCGTCGTCCCCGAGAAGATCACCGCGATCAGCGAGGTGCTCATCGCGGTCTCGAGCGCATGCTCCCGGTCGGCACCGGCGGCGCGCTCTTCCCGGTAGCGCAGCAGGATGAAGAGCGTGTAGTCGACGGCGACGGCGAGACCGATCATCGCGGCCAGGCTCGTCGTGAAGATCGACATCGTGAACACCTTCGAGAGGAAGTAGACGACCATGCCGGTCACCGCGACGGCGGAGAAGCCGAGGACGAGCGGCACGAAGGACGCCACGAGCGACGCGAACGTGACGAGCAACAGGATCAGGATCACCACCAGCGAGACGTCCTCCGCCGTCTGCGCGCCCGCCTGCGCCTCGCTCACCTGCTCGGCCTGGAGTGCCGACTGACCGAACACGTATGTCGTGACGTCGCCCTGTGGCGAGCCCGGGTCGAGCCGGTCGAAGAAGTTCTGCGTGATCGCGACCGAGCCGTTCAGCGTCGCGTCGATGACCAGCGGAACGATGAAGGGCTGCCCGCTCAGCGCCCCCTGCTGGGCTTGCTCGGCTGCCTGGGGTGTGAGCACGATGCCGTCCGTGTCCTTGGCCGCCGCCTCGACGCGGCCGACCGCAGCCTGAACGTCCTGGGGGGTGGCGCCGGTCGCGGGTACTACGACGACGCCGATCTGAGGATTGCCGACAGCCCCGAACACTCCGCCGTCGAGCGCGTTCTGGACGGTCTGCGACTCCGATCCGTCGACGCCCGAGAAGCCCGCGCTGAGGTTCTCGCCGTTGCGTTGCGCAAACACCGCGGAGACCGCGACAAGTGCGATCCACACCGCGACCACGATCCAGCGCCGCCGACGCATCACGTGACTGAGGTGGATCATCAACCTGTGCATGGGAAACGGCCAGATGCGCGGCGCGCATCACGTCGGTCGGAGAGCGACAAGCTTATCGACGCGACGCTCGAGATTCTCGGGTCAGCGCGCTAGCTCCCCTCACGGCTGGTCTCGTTTCCCGGGCGCATCCTCGCTCGGTCGCAGCCGGGCGATGTCGTGCCGGTCATCCACCGGAGCCGCCGCGAGCGGACGCGCGAGAAAGGTCGTCAGCAGCGGGAAGAGGAGGACCGAGACCATCCCGGCGCCTACCAGCGGGGCGCCAACGCTTGTAGAGATGCTTCCGTGGTCGGTGCCGATCCCGACGATCGCCACGATCAGCGGAAGCCCGGTCGCACCGCAGAGGGCGAGACCGAGCAACTCTCGTGGACCGAGTGCGTTGCGCCAGAGGAGCGCCGGTACGCCGTGGATGAGCAGGAAGAGAGCGAGGAAGAGCGCTGCGAGTGCGAGGCCGGTCGCGGTGAAGAGACTCCCGACGTCGAAGGTCAACCCGGTAGCGACAAAGTAGATCGGAATCAGGAATCCGAAGCCGATTCCCTCCAACCTCAACCGGACGGCTTTCCCGTCGGGCGAGTCGAGGGCAAGGCCGACGACGAGGCCCGCGCCGAACGCGCCGAGCACGAAGTCGAAGCCCGAGTCGACTGAAAGAAGCACGAGCGCCGCCAGCAGGAAGATCGAGCCCCGTACCGCGGTCTGTCCGCTTGTCGAGACGGTCTCCTGCAGGACGCGAATGACGGCGTTCGGCCGGGCGCTGAGGACAGCGGAGGCCGCCAGCATCACGACCGCGCCGAACGCGAGCAGGAGCAACACCTCTTCCCAGGCGCCGTAGGCGCCGGTGAGGAAGATGGAGATCAAGACGATCGGCCAGAACTCCCCGGCGATCCCGCTACCGATCACTGCTGAGCCGAGCCGCGTCGACAGGAGGCCTGCATCGGAGAGAATCGGCACGAGGGTGCCGAGAGCGGTCGTGCACATCGCAATGCCGAGCAGCCACCACTCGGCGTCGAGGCCCGCCTGCTGCAGAACGAAGCCGGTCACCAGCGCGATCGCCAGGGAGATCGTCCAGCCGACCGTGCCGAGACGCAGCAGGCGTCGTGGCACCCGCATCTCGACGACCTCGACGCCCGCGATAAAGAAGAGGAACGCGAGACCGAAGTCGGCAAGGACCTCGACGTACGCGTTCGGGTTCGCGATTCGCAGCACCCGAGGGCCGATGAGGATTCCGAGCACGATCTCCACGACCACGGTCGGAAGAACGACGCGACCGTGCAGTCGCGCCAGGAGCGCAGCGAGCGTCGATGCAAGAAGGACGACCACGACCGATCGCAGCTGCGGGTGCGTGATCAGGGCTGCGCAAACCGGCCCTGTCGAGCCGCTCGGTGTGGCCGGAAGCGCCCAGCCCATCAGGTGGTGGCGGAGGAGGCTTCGAGCCGACTCGACGCATCACGGTGCTGGAGGGCCATGATCGATAGCGGAAACGTAACGGGCTGGTCGCTGGTCGCTGGTTGCTGCACCCAATGATGCGACGTCGGGCGCAGTCGGTGGCGCCTGAGGACCGCGCGCGCGTCGCAGTCACAGTTCACGTCGGAAGTTGCGCCGGTCAGCCGTCTGGAGGGATCGCAGAGACGTCGTCGGGGAAGATGCCGACGACGTCGGAGAAGGCTTCTTCGGCGCGTTCGAACAGCTCTGCCGCCTTCGGCATGGGGCCCTGAAGGCGAGAGATCACGTCGCTGAGCCACTCCGTGGCCTGGATGGCCGGTAGATCACGAATCGCCTGTTGCCACGCTCGGCCCGCCGATGCCCTGCCGATCAGCGATCCGAGCGCGGTCGAGATCGATCGAGTTCCTCCACGTGTCGGCGAGGATCGCGTCGAGTCGAACGAGCTCGTCCTCCACAGCTCGTCGCTGCGGGGACTGAACGCTCTCGAGCAGTTCGTCGAGCATGGCGCGCAAGCGCCTGACGACCTGGATCGATGAGCAGCCGTACTCCCGGATCTCCGTCACCGCCAGGGCCACGATGTCCTCCCAGCGCCTGGCGCGCACGATGACCGCCGGCGGTCTTGCGTCTACCGACGCTTCGCGCCTCCCTTCCACCGGAGTCGCGCCAATGAGCTGCAAGGTGTCGCCCAGGTGGTCGAGGATCTGGACCGCCGTGGTCGGATCGTTGACGGCCGGGGAGAGCGCCCTGATCGCGATGTCGACCATCACGCGAATCGCGAACGCGGGGTCTTGGTCGATAGTTCGCTCTACGCCGAGCGCGACCATCGAGCGCAGACGCCCCGTCGAGCCGTCGCCGATGTCCTTGCCGCCGTAGACCTCGACCAGGGCTCTCCCTTCCGGAACGAAGTCGCCGGCTGCTACCGGCACGACGATGAGACAGTTGTGACGTCGCGCGAAACGCGCGAGTCCACGCGCGTCGATTGCCTGGATGGCGCCGGCTCGCCGACTCCGCACCACGAGATCCGGCTTCGCGCCGGTCTCGTAGGGGTCGGGCTGGAAGACGGGGGCGCCGGGTTCCCCGGCAAGCTTCCTCACCTCAGCGAACGAACGCCGGCCGGCGTGGGCGACAAGCGCCGCGACCGCGACAGGACGCAGCCGGTGGATGGCGCGGTCGAGGAAGACCAGGAAGAGCAGAACGCCGACCGCGAGGAAGAAGCCGGCCAGCGTGACGCCGAAGCTCGGGACTGAGTTCGCCTCGACACGCCTGAGCAGCCCGTAGGAAAATGTCAGGGTGCCGACCAGGACCGCTAGCACGGCCTTGAACACTCCGTCGCGATAGAAGATCCGCATGTATCGGGCCGAGAACGTGCCCGTCGCCATCTGCACGATCAGCACGCTGACGGTGACGACGAACCCCGTCAGCGCGACGCTCGCTCCGACGACCGACGCGAGGACCGTCTCCGCCGTGCCCGCTGAATAGTCCCAGCTGATGCGGAGCGTGATGATCCTCCCCGTGTCAGCGGCGACTGCGCCGACGAGGGAGCCGGCGGCTGCGCCCAGCACGGGGATGACCCAGAGGCTTCCGTTCACGTACTGCCGCACACGGAACAGAACGCCCCAGCTCATCTTCGGCCGCCCGTCACCCTCATCGCTCCTCGCTCGTCGGTCGTCCCACGCTGTTCGACGTGCGGGCGGCTCGGCCTTCCTCGCGCCGGACGCGGCAACGAAGGGCGGGCGGAGCCGGCGTCCGTCCTCGTTCCAGGGCCGCCGCTTCAGCGACGACCAGGCGGGGCTTGTGCGCGTCGTAGTGCACCTCGGAGCCGTGCGCGCAGAGCACGATTACGCCACCGCGCGGTGGGCGAAACCAGTCGACCTCCCGGGGGGATTGAGGGTGGCCGGGGAGGTGCTCAGGAGCGCCGCCTCGATCACGACAGAGCCAGCGACCGGGAGATCCGCACGGGCGACGTGCGGGTGCTCGGAGCGTGCGCGGGATCGAGGGAGCTCCGGCCGCAGGTCGGCTACGTGACCCAGGCGCCCTCGGTGTACGGCGACCTGACCGTCCGCGAGAATCTCGACTACTTCGCCCAGACCCTCCGTGTCGGAGCCGGTCGCATCGAGGAGACGCCGAGGTCGACCTCGCTCGCCCGGGCTGAAACGCCGAGCGTGGACTCCGAGCAGGCCCCAGCGAACCCGGCCGGTATCCCTCTCAAGAGGGAGAGGGCGCCAACCGATAGGTCCCGTACACGTGGCGACTGCGCACCAGGACCTCAAATCGTCCCGCGAGGGTCTCACCGAACTGCTCGCGCGGCTCTCGCTCCACGCCGTCGAGGACGCCCCGGAGGCGATCGAGGCGCTCGAGCGTTGTGCGGGCGATACGAGGCGGATCGCCGCGCACATGGACGAGGGGGAGGATCGCTCGACGCTCGAGGCCGTCTCGCAGCTCCTCTCCGAGGTCGCAGTGACCGCGGAGAGGACAAGGCGGCGGCTGGCGCGGTTCGCACTCGACCTCCACGATGGCCCGCTGCAAGAGGTCGCCGCGCTACGGCTGCACCTGCACGTGCTGCGCAGCGGCCCGAGCGGGGCCGGCACCGAACCGACGACGGCAGACGTCGCCGCGGTCGCCGACGCCGTCGACACCCGGCTCGAGAGGCTCTATCGCGAACTGCGCGAGCTCATCGACTCCTTCGAGAAGCCATCCCTGGTGGAGGCCAAGTTCCAGCAGGTCGTCCGCGATCACGTTCGCGAATACTCCCGCGACACGGGGATCACGGCCACCCTCAGCATGACCGGCGACCCGTCGCTTCTGACCCGGTCGCAGCGCATCGCCCTATTCCGTGTGCTCACCGAGGCGTTGACGAACGCCCACCGGCACGCGTGCGCCAACCGGGTCTCGGTCTCGGTGCACGTCCAGAAGAAGCACGCGCGTCTGCGGATCCGCGACAACGGCAAGGGCTTCGATCCGAAAAGAACGCCTGCGCGTGCCGCGAGACAAGGGCGGATCGGCCTGGCAGGGATGGCCGAGCGCATGCGACTCCTGGGCGGCACGCTCGACATCGCGAGCCAGCGCGGCGGGCCGACGACGATCACGGCGGTCGTCCCGGCAGGGCGCGTGGAGGAGTCGCCGCGATCGCGGAAAGCGCCGCGGTCGCGGACGGCGCCGTCGCGATCTCACCGCTGACGCTCGACCGCTTCGCTCGAAAAGCGCCGCAACTTGAGTAAAATGAGAGCGAGCGCACGGGCCACGCGCCTGCTGCGCGGAGAGAGCCAAGGGAGAGGCGAATGAGAGTTCTGCTGGCGGACGACCATCCGTTGGTGCTGGTCGGTATCCGGCGCGTGCTCGAGGAGTCGGAAGGGTTCGAGGTCGTCGGCGAAGCACGGTCGTCGAGCGAGCTGCTCCCGCTCGTCGGCCGCACGGACCCCGACCTCGTCCTGCTCGACCTGAGGATCCCGGCTGCGGGCGGGCTCCGCTGTCTCGAGTGGATTCGCGCACACCATCCCGGGGTGAGGGTCGTGATCCTCTCCGTCTCGACCGCACAGGATGTGATCGAAGGTGCGCTTGCGCGCGGCGCGAACGGCTACATCGCGAAGAGCATCGACCCGGCAGACCTGCCGTACGCCTTGCGTGTTCTGGCAGAGGCCGAAAGCCCCCGCACCGTCCCGCTCGGGATCGGTAACCACGCGGACGTCGTCGCGAGCTCCGGCCTCACCGAGCGCGAGCTGACGATCCTCCGCGCCGTCGCGCGCGGGCTGCCCAACCGGGCGATCGCGAAGGAGCTCTGGGTGAGCGAGCAGACGGTCAAGTTCCACCTGACGAACGCGTACCGCAAGCTCGGCGTGTCCAACAGGACCGAGGCGGCACGCTGGGCCTACGAGCACGGACTCGCATCGTCGACGGGCCCGGCGACAATCGGGAGCCCGCAGTGATGCGGCACGCCGTGACGGTTGCGGCGGTGATCGTCTGGGCAATCCCCGCCGGGGCCGGCGCGACCCCGCTCCGGACGACGCACGGGGCGGCGACGACGAACGTCTACCTCCTGAACGTCACGACCGGGAAGCTTCGCCAGCTCACCTACAACCAGCCGACCGAGGAGGACGCGCTCGCGTATTCGCCGGCGCTCTCGGGCAGCGGCATGCGCCTCGCGTTCGCCCAGACGTCCTGCCACTACTGCTCGACGACGATCCGCGTGGCCACCGTCGGCGCCACGAACTGGCAGGGACGGGGGGTCGCCCCGGGTTTCCAGCCGACCTGGGCGCCGGACGGCCGCCTCGTGTTCGTCAGGCCCGATGGCGCGATTGCGATCGCGAGCAAGGCACTCTCGCGTCCGCGCGTGATCGTCCGCGGAGGGCTCGCAAACGCCACGCCAAGGTGGCAGCCGGACGGCGATCGGCTGGCCTTCGCGCGTCAGCTGACGGCGTCGAGCTGGCAGGTGTTCACCGTCCGCGGTGACGGCACGGGTCTCCAGCAGGTGACGACGGGTCCTCGCTCCGCGGTCGATCCCGCCTGGTCGCCGGACGGACGACGGCTGGCGTTCGCGCAGCAGCAGCCGAACGGGCGCTGGCAGCTCTGCATCGGCTCGCTCACGGGGACCGCCGTCCGCTGCCTCCGCTCCGGCTCGAGCGACACCCAGCCCGCCTGGTCGCCGGACGGCCGCCGGCTCGCCTTCGTCCGCCAGACCGGCCTCTGGACGACGATCTGGATCATGCGGCCCGACGGACGCGGCGCGCGGCGGGTTGCGTTGCCGCCGGGGGTCGTCGCAGCGCTGCAGCCGGGCTGGTCGCCGCAGAACGAGCTCCTGTTCGTCGGCCGGATCGGCTGAGCGAAACGGGCGGCCGGGCGCCCTCAGTCGACGCCGTTGACGGCGAAGGCGATCCGGTCGCCGTGCGGTGACCATGCCGGCTCGATCGCGTCGACCGACGGAGGAGTCAACCGGCGAAGTCCGGAGCCGTCGACGTCGACGACGTACAGCGCGTGGCCGAAGCGGAGCTCGCGCACGAATGCAAGCCGCGTTCCGTCCGGTGACCAGGTCGGATAGCTGTCGCTCGCCGCGACGTGGTGGATCACCCGGAGGCCGTTGCCGTCCGCCTTCGTCACGCAGATCCCCCACCTTCCGGTTGCATCCTGGCGCGCGAACGCGAGCCGGCGTCCGTCCGGCGACCAGGCAGGGTTCGCGTATGCGCCCGACCGCGTCACCCGCCGCCGCCCGCTACCGTCGATCCGCACGGTCTCGATCCAGCCGCGACCACGGAGGTCGTGGCGCACGAATACCACGCGGCGCCCGTCCCGCGAGACGTTCGGCTGGTCGACTGCAGGCGCGCCGGGCCGGGGCGCGAGCACGCGGCGGACTTTCCCGCCTCGCAGGGGGACGACGTACAGCCCGCGGTCGAACCCGACGAAGACGACCCTTCCCGTGGCGGAGACGCTGGGTGAGAGGCCGTTCGCGATCACGACGCCGAGGCCGTCGCTTTCGCCGTGCACCGGCACCCGCCGGATCTCGGACGCGCACCCGTCGCAGGGGAGCCGTGCGAAGACGATCGAGCCGGCGTCGCCTGCCCACGACGGCGCGATCGGCGCGCCGTCGCCGGTCGGATCCTCGACGAGCTCGACCAGCTTCCGGTCGGAGACGCCGACGGTGTAGATCGCGGAGCCCTCATCCGTCCGTGCCGCCTGGGCGGCGGTCGCCGCTACGAGCCCCGCGAAGACGGTTGCGACCAGTGCGCGCATCTGTCGCTCAATTGCAGAACGCCGAGCCGGCATCCGTGAACCCGGCGCCCGCGACCGGAACGAAGCGCCAGTCGTAGCTCGTCGGGTGCAGCGTCAGCTCGAGGACGCCGTAGGTGGTCGAGTTCCGGACGACCTCCCCGGCGAGGGGCGGGTGGCCGAAGCGGTAGTGGTTGCGGCCCCCGGTGCCGACGACGAACTCGCGGACCCCGTCGGGGGCGGGGGTCGGGTCCTGGAACTTGTCCGGGACGGGCGGAGAGGCGCCTAACGGGTCGAAGCGCTCGTAGTCGTGGTTGTGGCCGGAAAGGACGACGTCGGTGTGCGCGGCGGCGAGGATGTTCCAGATCGTGCCCATCTGGAGTGCGTCGCCGTGCTCGCCGGAGGAGAAGCGCGGCTCGTGCCAGTAGGCGAGCGTGCACCGGGCGGGGTGGGCGGCGAGGTCGGCGCGAAGCCACCGCTCCTCCGGAGAGCCCGGCCCGCAGCCGCCGATGAAGCCGCACTCGGAGTTGAGCGAGATCAGGTGCCACTTGCCGAGGTCGTAGCTGTACCAGCCCTTGTCGGGGTCGCCCGCTGCGCTCCCGAAGTACTGGAAGTAGCCCGCGGCACGCGTGGTCAGGTACTCGTGGTTCCCGATCGCGGGCCGGATCAGCTTCTTGAACTCGCCCCAGCTCGGGTCGAACGACGCCATGAATTTCCCGTACTGGTTGTCTTCGTACTGCGTGTCCCCGAGCGTCAGCACGGCGGCGAGATTCGGTCGCAGGAGCGCCGCCGTCTGCGCCTGGGCACAGTTCGAGCCGTTGCCGCGACCGCCGTTGAAGAACCCGGAGGCGGGGTCGCAGGCGATGTCGCCGGCGGCGGCGATCACGGGGTCCTTCGAGTTCGAGGGTGACGGCGCGGCGGCCGCGCGTGGTGGGGGCGGCCTGACGGGCACCA
Source organism: uncultured Actinomycetes bacterium (assembly GCA_963775695.1). Classification (GTDB taxonomy): domain Bacteria; phylum Actinomycetota; class Thermoleophilia; order Gaiellales; family Gaiellaceae; genus DATBLE01. Next base: position 11,247 of record CAVZJU010000006.1, read on the forward strand.
GCTCGTGGAGGGCGTCGAGGTACGCTCCGTAGCCGGACGAGGTTTGCCACTCGTCGGCGCTCTCGACCGCGGTGCCCTCGCCCCACTCGTTGAAGGTCGTGATGAGCTGGAAGCTCGCCTCCGAGCCGACCATGTCCTGGATCGCCTTCCGCCAAGTGGAGAGGTCGCGGGGCAGCCGCTCCGCGGACTCGCTCGCCAGGTAGAAGCCCGGGCTGATCGAGTACGCCCACGGAGAGTGGTCGTCCTCCGGCTGCGCAGGCCCGTACTGGTGCCACCCGTCGGGCCGGGCCGGACAGGTGCGGTAGCCCGGGAAGACCTTGAGGACCACGTAGGCGCCGACCGTGTTCGCCTCCTTCCACCGGTTCACCATCCCGCAGCCGTCCGGGCCGCTGCCGTAGGCGAAGACGACGAATCGGCCTCCGACACGGAGGTAGCCCGGGCTCGACGCGAGGTGGTCGCGGATGTAGAGCAGGTCGTTCCGGATCGTCTTCGGCGAGGGGTCGCCGGTTCCCTCCGGTTCGTAGTAGACCGCCCAGCGGAAGTCGTTCGGGGCGGCAGCGAGCAGCTGCGGGAGGCGCGTGTCGGACGGCGTCCCCCTGCCCCACCAGGAGACGATGGCGGCGTCGAGGTTCGCGTAGCGCATCGCCGCGACGTGCTTGCCGATGACGCTCGGGTCGCCCGAGTCGTACTGGCCGAGCGACGGCGCGTAGTGGCTGTACCGCGCCACTCCCCGCTGCCGCCACGCCTCCGGGTACCAGTCGTAGTACAGTGCGGCCCGGATCGGCAACATCGGCTGGGGAGCGCCGGTGGTCAGGACGAGCTGCGGCGCCTGGCGGCTCTCGCGGCTCGCGATCGCGAGCGTCCCGCTTGGGGCGGCGAGCACGAGCGTCGGCGAGCGCCCGTGCACGAGCGCTGTGACGTCCACATCGCGCCAGCCGCGGGTGGTCAGGGGGCCGGAGTCGATCGAGAGGCCGCTGTGCGCGGGCGCGCCGCGGAAGCGAATCGTACGCTCGGCCCATCGTCCGGCCGCGGCCTGCACCGTCAACCCGGACGCCGCCGGTTGCTCGACGAAGATGCGCAAGTGCGCGACCGCGAGCGCGGGCGAGACCGCAGGGAGCGTGAAGGCGATGTACGCGCGCGAGCCCGTGCCGCCGATGCGGAGGACGCGCGCGGCGCCGAAGTTCGCCCGCGGTCGGTCAGCCGACACGTACGCGTCCGCCGACGCCCTGACCGCAACAATCGGCGACGGGGAGGCGCGGAACGGCCACGCACCGGAGACGAGCGTTAGCGAGAGTGCTAGCCCTGCGGCGAGCGCCGCCGAGACACCAACCGCGCCAAGCGACGGATTGCGTCCCAGACGACGTCGACGATCGGGACGACCACCAGCCAGAGCACCGCCCCCAGCCCGACGAGCAACCACTTGGCGGCTACGACAGGCACGCGGAGCACCCGCATCGCTCGATACCCTGACGGCGTCACGCGCCCGGAACCGTAACCGGATCCGGGAGAAGGCAAGGCGGATGTCGCTGCGCCTCACTGCTTTCCGACTCCCAGCGCGCTGATCGTGACGGCGCCGTGCAGCGAGACGACCTTCAGCGCGAGGGTGCCGCGGCGCAGGGCAGGGAAGGCGCCGAGGGTGAAGACGACCTTCTGGCGCTTCCCCGCGCTGAGGTCGATCGTCCTCAGCAGCTGACCGTTCCAGCGTGCTTCGATCCGGCCGAAGTTCGGCCCGACGAGCGCCGAGAGGACGATCCGCCGGGCGGCGACCGGAGCCAGGTTCAGGGCGGCACCGGTGCGCTGCGTCCGGAGGGCGCCGTCGATGCTTGCCTTGATCCAGCCGGATGTCCGCCGGAGCGCGATCGGCGCGAGCTGGGCGGCGACGCAGCGGTCCGCGGTCCACGCGGACGCGTTGCCGTCGGCGTCCGTCGCGCGGTACGAGAAGCAATACGTGCTCCCCGCCCTGCCGCTGAACTTGCCGCCGTGCTCCCGAGTCCCGGCCAGCCACGTCTTGTACGGGCCCAGGTCACCGGCGACGGTCGCGGCGCGGTAACGGACGTCGTAGGTGGCAACGCCGCTGCCCGTGTCGGTCGCGCGCCAGCGGAGCGAGAACACATGGTGCGGGGAGAAGCCGCCCGGCACGAACTCTGCGCTGAAGAGCGGATCCGTGACGGGCGCCACGCGCTCCGCGAAGTGGGTTCTCTCCTGCGCCGCGCTGTCGGCCGCGACCGGGTCGTACTCGCGCGACCGCGACTTCGCCGTCACCGTGACCGTTCCGGACGCACCGGCCGCGACCGAGAACGTCATCTGGGTCGAGCTGCCCGGGTCGAGCGTGCCGAGTAGGCAGCGCGCGCTCTTCGTGCCCTGGGCAATCGTGCAAGAGCCCTCCGGGATCGAGCCGGATGCCGCCGTGATCGACGCCTGCCGACCGGAGGCGGTGACGGTCAGGCTCACGGAGGTGGCGCGGTCCGGCCCGTTGTTCAGCACGGTCGCCGTGTAGGAGACCGACTCCCCGACGAGCGGCGTCGCGGACGAGCTCGTGAGCGAGACGCTCAGGTTCGCGTCGATGAGCCGGGCAGCCTGCGGGCCGGGGGCGAACGCGAGCGCGGCGAGCGCGAGCGCTGCGAGCCCCGGGATCGTCTTCTTCGGAATGCGTCTGGTCACGGTGCCTCCTCCACTGTTGTTCAAGCTCGTCCGTACCGGTCATCGAGTCGCACGACGTCGTCCAGCTCGGGTGTCGAGACCTCGAGGAACACCGAGTCCTCGAGCGCCCGCATCCGGTGCACTGTCTTCGCCGGCAGGTGGAAGGCGGCGCCGGGCGTTAGGAGGACGGTCTCGAGCGCACCTGCGCCCTCGCCGATCTCCAGCTCTGCGAGGCCGCTCTGCAGGAAGAGCGTCTCGTCCTTGCGCTCGTGGAGCTGCAGACTGAGCGCGTGGCCCTCGTTGACGACGAGCAGCTTCCCGCAGTAGCGGTCGGTGAGCGCCCAGATGAGCTCGTGGCCCCAGGGCTTCTCGACGCGGCGCACCGATGCTGCGAACTGCTCGAGCGCCGAGGTGGTCGGTTCGTTTGCGGTCTCGGTCATGGCGTGAGTGCTCCTAGCTCTGGGTGGACGATCGCGCGTGCGATCAGGGAGCGGGGCGGCAGCTCCGCCCCGGGCAGGACGGTCGCCCAGCGAAGAGAGACGTCCCTGCCGACGCGGGCTCCGCGCCCGAGGTGAACGAACGGCCCGATGCTCGACTGCGCCTCGATCCGCACGTGAGGGCCGACGATCACCGGCGGGAGCAGGATCGCGTCGGCGCTGATATCCGCCGAGGCGTCGACAACGATCCGCCCGTCCCGCTCCAGCAGGTCGAGGTGCGCCTGCAGGTAGCTCTCGGGCGTTCCGACGTCGAGCCAGTACCCCGGTAGGGCGAGTGCGTAGAGCGACCCCTCCTCGGCCAGCTGCGGGAAGACCTCCCGTTCGATCGAGACGGCCCGGCCCGGTGGCACGAGCTCGAGTACGTCCGGCTCGAGCACGTACAGGCCGGCGTTGATCAGGTCGGTGTCGATCTCGTCGGGTGCGGGCTTCTCGACGAAGCCGAGGACGCGGCCGCGGTCGTCGGTGCGCACGAGCCCGTAGCGGCTGGGGTCCGAGACCCGCGTGAGCAGGATCGTCGCCCGCGCGCCGCGGCCGCGGTGGAATGCGAGCAGTTGCTGCAGGTCCGCCTCCCGCAGCGAGTCCCCGTTGAGCGCGATGAAGGTGCGGTCGAGCCCGGCTGCGGCGAAGCGCAGTGCGCCGCCGGTCCCGAGCGGCTCGGGCTCGACCCGGTACTCCAGGTCAACACCGTCGTAGCGGCCGCCGAAGTGCTCCTCGATCGCGGTCGGCAAGTAGCCGCAGGCGAGTACCACGCGCTCGACACCGGCGGACCGCAGGTGGTCGAACGTGTAGGCGAGCAGCGGCCGGTCGAGCAGGGGCAGCATCGGCTTCGGCAGGGAGTTCGTCAGCGGCCGAAGCCGAGTGCCCTCGCCGCCGACCAGGATCACCGCCGGGATGCGCGCCCGATCGGTCATGGCCCCATCTCCAGGACGAGCTGAGGTGGATTCGCGGACTCGCTGCTGCCGTAGCTGACCGCCGTGCTGCTCAGGTCGCTGACCGCGAGTGAGTAGGTGCCGTTACCGGTGACATAGGAGGTGACGTCGACGTCGACGTACGCCCCGGAGCTGAACTTGCCGCTCGAGCCGATCGCGCTGCCGATCGCGGGAGCGTTCCCGTAGGTGATCCCGCTCTCGGCCCAGGTGTTGTCGGCCACCTGACTCACCTGATGGCCCGTGTTGCCGGTCGAGTTGGCGTAGAGCCGGAGCGTCGCCTTCGTCACCGTGCCGACGACGCCTTGCACGGCGAAGCGCAGGTAGGTGTTGACGACAGGGGACGAGTCCACTCGGAGAGTGTTCGCCGAGCCGTAGTTCTTGGTCGGACTCGACGAACTCACGTACGAGTCCGCCTCGGGGTTGAAAGTCAGACTTGTCGGCGGCGACGGCGTCGTTGCCGTCGCGGGCGGCGACTGGCCCGAGCCGTGGCCGGCGGCGTCGAAGGCCTCGACTGTATACGAGTACTGCGTCGAGGGCAGCACGCTCGTGTCGCTGTAGCTCGTCGCCGTGCCCGGCACGGTGGCGAGCGGCTGACCGTTCCGCTCGATCGCGTAGTGGTCGACGCCGACGTCGTCGGTCGACGCCGTCCACGAGACGTCGATCTGGTTCGCCGCGACCGCCGACGCCCCGACTCCTCCCGGGACCGACGGCGGAGTGCTGTCGGGCTGGGTCGAAGCCGAGGCTGCCGCGCCGGTCGAGTGATTGCCGGCGAGGTCGACCGCCTGGACGACGTAGTTGTAGGAGGTGTCGGCGGCGAGGCCGGTGTCCTGGTAGCTCAGCCCGGCGGCGGTGCCGACCTTGACGCCGTCCCGAAGGACGTCGTAGTGGTCGACGCCGTTGTCGTCGGACGCGGCCGTCCACGAGAGGTCGATCTCGCTCGCGCTGACGCCTGTCCCCGAGAGGTTCCCGGGGTCGCCTGGAGGAGTGGTGTCCCCTCCGCCCGCCGTGGTGGTGACCACGAGCTCCGGAGCGAGTCCCGCCGTCCCCTCCTTGGACGAGTAGTCGGCGCCGTTGGTCGACGTCGACAGCGCTTCGAAGGAGACGAGACCGTCGCCGGTGACCGCCGACGTGACGTCGACCTCGTACCAGTTGCCCACCTGGACGCTGCCGAGCGTCCCGAGCACGGCCGCGTCGGCTGCCGGCGCCGTGTTCCAGTTCACGGCCGACTCGTTCCAGCTCGTGTCCGGAACCCGGTGGAACTCGCCGCCGAATCCCGACGCGTCGACGCAGTACAGACGGAGCTTCGCGCTGACCACCGGCCTGCCGAGGAGTCCGGAGACGTCGAACCTGAGTAGGACGTGCTTCACATCCGGGCTGGCGTCGACGCCGAACGTCGGTCTGCTGCCGTAGTTCGTCGTCGGCGTCGTGTTCTGGACCCACGTGTCAGCGACGGCCGTGACCGTGATCGTGTTCGGAGCCGTCGCGACGGCCGAGTTGGAGTCCGGCGAGACGTTGCCGGCGAGGTCGACGGCGTCGACGACGTAGGCATGGGTCGTGCCGGGGATGACGGCCGTGTCGGAGTAGGTGTACGTCGCCTTCGTCCCGGAGGGAACCGTGTCGATCTGCGCACCGTCGCGGACGACGACGTAGTGGTCGATGCCGGAATCGTCGGTCGACTTGCCCCACGAGAGGTCGATTCCGCTCGTAACCCCCGGAGCAGCCGTCAGGTTCGCGGGCGCGGTCGGCGGAATCGAGTCGGTGTCGGTCGACGCCCCGGACGTATTCGAGAACCCCGACTGGTTGCCCGAGCTGTCGTACGCGCGCACCTGGTAGCTGTAGGCGGTCCCGGGGACGAGGCCCTTGTCCGCGTAGCTGGTGGTCGTGCTCGTCCCGACCTCGTTGCCGTCGCGGTAGATCCGATAGCCGGCGACGACTGTGTCATCCGTCGAGCCCGTCCAGGTGAGGTCGATCTCGCTCGTGCCCGCCGTGGTCGCGTTCAGGTTCGACGGGTCGGTGGGGGGCGTGTGGTCGGTGCTCGCGTTGTGGCAGGTACCGGAGCCCGCGTCCGTGAACCCACCTCCTGCCGCGGGGACGAACTGCCAGTCGTAGCTTCCCGGATGGAGGGTCAGCTCGAGCAGGCCGAACGTCGTCGTGTCGCGGACGAGGCTGTTCGCGGCGACGTTTGCGATCGAGGTGTGGTTGTTGCCGCCGGTTCCCACTGTGAACTGGCGGATCCCGGCGATGTTGTCGAGCTGCCCGCCCGGGGTCTGCGGGGCGAAGCGCTCGTAGATGTGGTCGTGGCCGTTGAGGATGACGTCGGCGTGGGCAGCGTAGAGAGCGTTCCAGAACGACTGGGAGTTCGCAGACGCCCGCCCTCCGGAGCTGAACAGCGGGATGTGCCAGTAGGCGGCGATGCACTGGCTCGCGTGGGCGGCCAGGTCCGCCGCCAGCCACTTCCCCTGAGCCGAAGTCGAGCCGCAACCCCCGGCGTTGCTGCAGTTCGAGTTCAGCGAGATCAGGTGCCACGCCCCGATGTCGTAGCTGTAGTAGCCCTTGCCGGGCGCGACGGTGCCCGCAAGAGCGCCGAAGTAGTTGTAGTAGCCGGCCGCGCCCGTGTTCGCCGTCGTGCAGTCGGTCCCGCCGTGCGTGAGGTAGTCGTGGTTACCCGGCGAAGGTCGCGTGATCGACTTGAAGCGGCCCCAGCTCAGGTCGTAGGAGTTCTGGTAGGCCCAGAGGCTGCCGCACTCGTACTGGTTGTCCCCGAGCGGCAGAACGGCTGCGAAGTCGCCGTTGACGACCAGGTTGGACGTCGCCAGCTGGCGGCAGGCGTTCGACGTCCCGTTGCCGCCGTTCCAGTTCTTGTTCGCTGGGTCGCAGGAGATGTCCCCCGCGGTTGCGATGACGGGGTCGCCGGCTGCGGCCGCGCTCGACGGCCCGGCGACTACGCGCGCGCCGACGGCGAGCGGGCCGACGAGGGCCAGCACGACCATCACCCTGAGTGCGTTGCGCCTGACGGCGCCCGTCCGCTTTCCCGATCCCCAACCCGTCATCTCAACTCCTTCCTCACGCGACGCGACCAAGCGCCTTCTTCAGCTCACGGCGCCACACGAACGCCGCAAAACCTGTGAACAGGACAGCGCCGATCCCAATGAACAGCGGCACCGCGTAGCCGAACTGCTTAGGCGGCGTGTCGCTGGAGTCGAAGTCCCCCTTGACCGTGAACCTGCCACCGACGATCGCCTTTACCAGATGGAGGTACTCCGCCCCGAAGGCGAGCGTCGGCTCGACCTCGCTGCTCTCGCTGAACTCGTTCCAGCTGATCAGGCCGACGGCGTCGGGCGACGAGGCCAGCGCCGTGTTCCACTCCTGCCGCAGCGTCCTTCCTCCGCGGCGGTCGACGACGCGCGTGCCGCCGATCGTCCGGGCGTCGAACCCCGGCGCGGCCGGCGCGATCCAGAGCCCCTCCTGGTCGTGGACCGCGGCCGACATGTCCTGCAGCTTCTCCGCGTAGCCCGGCGTGCGCTCAGGGTCGACCGACGACCAGTAGTAGGCGTCTCCGTCGACGAACCGCTCGAGCCGGCGATAGCCGGCGACGGACTTCTCGGAGGCGAGCAGCAGCACGCGCGACCGCACCTGCTTCGCGACCCACCTGACCTGCTCCGTCGTGAACTTCCATGTGCCCGACCAGATCACGACCGGCTTGTCCTCGAGACTGAACGGCGCTGCCGAGCCGAACCTGCGCGCGAAGAGCTTGATGTCGGAGGCGACACGCTCGACTGGGAGCGGGTTGCGGGAGAAGTTGAGCCCCTGGTAGATGATCGCCAGCTTGAAGTCGGCGGCCGCGGCGATGCGGACGAGGGCGGCCAGGCGCCGGTTCAGTTTCGGCGTCGACTTCCAGCTGACGATGAAACCGCCCAGCCCCGCGTCCTGCGCGAGCGCGACGTGGCGGCGCAGGATCCGAACGTCGTCGCTCGAGTAGTGGCCGAGCAGCGGGTAGGTCGTCTTCGGCCGGTTCCAGGACGCGGTGTCGTACCAGATGTAGTAGTAGGCGAGCGCGGGAATCGGGTTCGCCCCCCGCGACTGCTGGGGCGTGCAGAGGAACGCGGCGGAGGCCGCCAGCGCTGCAACTGCAGCCGTCGAGGCGCGAACGAGCACGCGCCGGTGACTCAGGCCGTGAAAGTACTCAAGCATTGCGAAGCCTCCTCTGCCTGGCCCGGCGCTCGCTCCTGCATACGCGGCACTCGCGCCGCCTGCTGCCGAGCCTGATGTGGAGGTTCTCGACGGTGAGCTCGTGACCGTTCGCGCACAGCTCCGCGCCCTCGGCGGGGTCACGGGTCGCGAGCGCAGGCTGCGCGCCGTTCGCGTCGACGGCGTTGGCGCTGCGGCGCACGCGCCGCACGCCCCGCCAGGCGTCGGCCAGCCGCCGGCGGAGATGCGGCCGCCGGACCAGGACGAGGAACGCGGACACCGCCACCGCGGCGAGCACGACCACGAGCATGTCGAGGTACGAGAAAACCCGCAGGTCGATCACCTGGTCCTTCGAGAGAGCGAGCGGGACCGTCGGTGAGTAGCCCGCGGCGTGGATCTTGATCCCGTACGTGCCACGGGGCAGCGAGCGCAGCACGATCGGCCGGCCGTGCATCGGGAACGACACCTTCCGCATGTCCGGGTAGACGAGGTCGAGCTTCTTCCCGACCCCGAAGCCGAACAGCAGGTCGTGCGCGCCCAAGCGGGCGGAGAAGAGCAACAGATGGACGGAGATGTGCCGGTTGTCGATCGGGTAGAAGCGCTGCTGCGCTTTGTGGACGACGTTCGAGCCGTCGAACACAGTCCGCTGAAACGCGTACTGGATCCGGGTCTGCTCGAGCCCGTGGAAGCGGCGCGCGACCCGTCCGGCGATCAGCCAGCGCGGCTTGTCCGGCCGGAACGACTCGCGGCTGCCGATCGTGCTCGTCAGCGTGACCGTGCTGACCCGACTCGTGTCGACCGGCCGGTTTGCGCGGTCGACGAAGCCGAACTCGACCTGAACCGACTGCTCGAAGCCGACTTCCAAGCTCACCGGACCGCGGAGCTCGAGCTTGCGGGTGGGGGCGAAGGCTTCGTCGCCCCAACGCGAGAAGCGCGACCGGACGCCGTTCCTCTCCACGACCGCGTCGACCAGCCGGAGCTGGTGCTCGCCTGCGGGGAGAGTGACTCGTGCGACGCCGCTGCGGTCGGTCGCGAATGCCTGTCCGGCCGACTGGAACCGGATTCCCGCCAGCGGCGGCACGGTCGCGATCGTGAGCTGGTCCTGCAGCGCGCTTGCCCGCTTCGGGCCGGCCGCCGGTGCAATCGGCGCCGACGCGAGCGCGACGCCCGTCGTCGCGAGCAGGATCATGATCCGCGTCGCGCTCACGTCGTCTCCTCCCCGGCCGCCAGTGGCTCGTGGGGCCGGCCACGGCTCCGCCAGATCGCCCAACCGACGAGCACGATGGGCAGACCGATCGCGCCGAAGTAGAGCACGTAGATCAGATCTCGCTTGACGCCGAACTCCTTCGGCGTACCGCGCGTCCGGGACGTGAACTCGGCGGGACGCGGCGCCTTGCTGAAGTCGAAGCCCGAGGCGATGCTGTTCGCGCGGGCGTCGCGGGTCGCGAGCGGCTTCAGGTCCCAGTTGTCCTCGATGAAGCGCAGGATCGACGTGAAATCCAGCGTCGTGTTGTCGACGACGCCGCGCTTGGCGTACGGGCTGACGAGGAGCGCCGGGACGCGGAAGCCATAGCCGTGGCGGTCGACCTGGGGCGGCTTGACGTGGTCGTACCAGCCGCCCCAGTCGTCGTACGCGAGCAGGAACGCCGAGCTCTTCCACTCGCGGCTCGCAATCAGGGCGTTGATCATCGTCCCGACGAACGCCTGGCCGGACTGGATGTTCGACGGGGGATGCTCGCTCGGGCCGGAGGGGGCGATGTAGGCGACCTCCGGGAGCGTTCCGTCGTGCAGGTCGGTGTAGTACTGGTCGAGGTCGACGATGTGGCTGCGCAGCTTCGGGTCGTCGAGGTAGCGAGGGATGCTGAGCAGCGGCACCCAGATCACCTGCGACGCGCGGTTGCCGGGGAAGTTCCGCAGCGACCGGAAGTTCAGCCGCGGCTCGTAGTTCTGGACGTAGAACTTCCACGAGACGCCGGCCGCCTCCAGCCGGTCGAAGATGGTGGTGAGGTTCTTGTAGCCGGCTCGCGGGAAAGAGTCGTAGCCTCCTGCCGCCTGACCGGCCACCCAGTAGATGTGGTTCAGGAAGCTGCCGGCGCTGGCCGAGCTGAAGAAGCGGTCGTAGAGGACGTACTTGTCGGCGAGGTTCCAGTAGTAGCCGACGTCGCGCCCGTCCCGGTAGCCGAGCGCGAGCCGACCGTCCTGGTTCCGCGCGTTCAGGGCATGGACGAAGCCGTCGAGTCGGCCGCCGTCGTACTGGAGCCGGAAGGTCGCCTGGCTGTGGTCCAGGTCGCGGGGAAGGACGTCGTTGTCGCCGATGTGGAACGGGCGGACGCACGGCCCCTTCGGCCGTGCCGGATCGACCGGGACGCACACGTTCGGCGGAAGCCCGTCGCCGCGCGGGTACGTCCCGAAGTAGTTGTCGTACGTGTGGTTCTCCTGCAGGATCGTGATGAGGTGCTTGATCGGCGTCCGTGCCTGGTGCCGTGCGGGGGCAGCCTGGCTCGCACCGGCGGCGGTGAGGCAGACGAGCCAGACGACGAACGCCGCGGACAGCCTCATCGCCGCACTCCGTAGACGACGATCAGCGGCTTGCGGATGTTCGTCGAGCCGTCACCGACGGGCACCGATTCCGTGTGGAGTACGCGTCCGTGGTAGCGGCGTACGTACGAGAGCAGCTTGTTCGAGAAGAACGACGTCCGGGACGCCGAGAAGGCGTCCCACACGAGGTACTGCACCTCGTTCGTCCGGATCGCGAGATCCGGGTTCGGCAGCGGGTCGTAGGACGGGTTGCGGCGGAGCGGGTTCGGCCCGACCGACAGACCCCAGGCGCGGCGCTGGCCGTAGAACTCGACGATGTTCGCCATCGACGGGCCGACCGCGAGCATTTCCGCCCCCTTCGGGACGTTTGCCCGGACCCAGCGCCCGAGCTCCCGGCCACCGGGGACGCCGCCCGAGCCGGCGAGGAACGTCTCGGAGGGTGTCGGCGATATCCGGTGCCAGGTCGGGATCGCGATCGAGATCGCGACGCCGGCGGCCGCGGCCGTCATCAAGAGCCGCGGGGGCACGTGCAGTCTCCACAGGCGGAGCGTCCGCGACGGCTGCCAGCGGGCGAGCGTCCGGCCCGCGAGCACCGCCACCGGCGGCGCGCACGGGAGCAGGTACTGGAAGCCCTTGACCGGGTAGAGCTGGAAGAAGAGCGCCGGGGCGGCGATCCAGGACAGGAGGAGCGTCTCCCGCCAGGAGATCTCGCGGCGGAGCAGCCACAGGCCCGCGATCGCGACGGCGATAACGAGCGGCCCCATCGCCAGCGGGACGGTCGTCGGGTAGAACAGCCAGGAGTGGTTCGGCCGGCGGAAGAGCTGGTAGAGGAAGTAGTGCTGGCCGCTGCTCGAGTGCCCCGCGACGCGGAGCGCCAGCGGGTAGGCAAGCGTGATGAGGACCATCACGCCGGCCGAGGCGGCGAGGAGCCGGTGGCGGACCCGGATCTCCGGCGAGAGCATGAAGAAGACGTAGGCACCTCCGATCAGCAGGACGGCCGTCTCCTTGCTGAGGATCGTCAGCCCCATCGCGGCGCCCGCCGCGTACAGCCACGCCGGCCTGCCGGTCACGATCGCGAGCGCGATCAGGTAGAGCGTCAGCGTCGCGAAGAACGTCATCGGGCCGTCCAGCAGCACCTGGCGGCTGACGACGACGTGGTACGGCATCAGCGCGAGCAGCAGCGCGGCGATCACGCCCACGCGCCGGCCGTAGAGCAGCTTTCCGAGCATGAACGTCACGACCACCGTCCCGAGGCCGAACAGGTCGGCGAGCAGCCGCGCGAAGAGGTCGCCGGTACCGAGGCGGTAGCCGACCGAGAGGATCGTCTGGAAGAGCAGCGGGTGGGCGCGGAAGATCGGGAAGAACGGCTTGAGCTCGGGCACGTTTGCGATCGAAGCCGCCTGCCCGGCGTAGACCGCCTCGTCGCTGTTGAACCCGAGATGATTGATCTGCCATACGCGCAGGAACGCGGCGGAGCCGACAGCGAGGACGACGAGGGCGGTGTCCACCGCCCTGAGCGCCGCGAGTTGCCCCGCAACTGCCGCGCGCATGCGAACGCCCCGCGCCTGCGGGGCGTCGACGACCGAGGCCTCCACACCGGCACCGTTCATTCCACAGGAACCGGCAGCGCCTCGATCACGCCGGCGTGCGCGGGCTCCGGCTCCGGATGGGCGACCGAAAGCCCGGCCAGAGCAGCGACACGCTGCCACCAGTCCATGGACTCGCTGCGCAGCACGACCGCCGGCACCGACGACAGCGCGCTCGCGAGGATCTGCCGCTCTGACGGCTGGAGGTTCCGACCGTTCTGGCTGTGCAGGAAGTCCTCGAGCGCCGGGTAGGGCGGGAAGCCGTAGGCGTCCTCCGAGTTCTCGCCGAGGACGTCCACCGCCTCGTCGGGGAGCAGGCTGCGGTCGTCGCCGGCCGCGCGCTCGATCACCACGAAGCCGGCGATCGTCGCCTCGGTGGCGATGTCGACGCCCGGCACCAGCCGCTCGACGTCGTACTTCGGCGGCGGGATGACGAGCTGGACGAACATGTTGATCGTCGCCGCTGGGAGCCGCAGGCTCGCGATGAGCTGCGCGAACAGCCGGCCGGTGCGGGAGTGCACGCGGCTCTGGACGACGAGCGCGAGCCGCTCGCGGCGCGACAGCAACGGTGTCTGGACCGATGCGACGGTATGCCGGCTGACGGTCAGCGGCTTCGGGTACATCAGCACCCGCCCGTCCGGCGCGATCAGCGTCAGGTCGTCGGACAGGAACGAGACCGGGTGGCGGTCGAGCAGCTTGAGGATCGTCGTCGTCTTTCCGGTGTCCGTTCTCGCCGTGATCAGGTGTGCTTGTCCGTCGACGGCGATACACGCGCAGTGGGCGAGGGCGTAGCCCCGGGTGACGAAGCACCAGCGGAGGGTAGGCTCGACCACGTTGGTGTACAGGACGTGCGGCGAGTAGCGGAGCATCGGTGTGGCGACGATGTCGATCATGTCCCTCCAGCTGATATCGACCGCAAACCCGAGCCGGCCAAGCCCCTCGTCGTAGCGTCTGTGCGTGATCGAGCCGACGAGGGTCGAGACGAGATCGCTCTGCGTCTTGTTCAGGCGCCCGAGCCGCACCCGGATCGTCGGCCTGTCGATCGCCTCGACAACGCGGAAGCGCTCGAGCTCCCGCAGCCTGACGGGCGACTCGACCGTCACCTCGTCGTGGATGCGATACCAGAAGAACTCGACATCGTCGTCCGCAGCGGCGGCGTTGCCCCCGCCGCCGGCCCAGATGAGCGTGTCGGCGACCGCGAAACGGATGACGAAAATCACGACCAGGCTGACCAGATTCGCCAGCACGGCGTCCATCCCGATGAGGGAGACGAGGAGGTAGAGCATCGGGCCGCGCAGCAGCAGGCTGAGGTTGTTCAACGCGAGGAATGCCAAGAACCGGGTCGAGCCCGAGCGCAAGCGCCGGCGCCGGTCGCGGAAGACCCACCGCTCCGCGAGGACGAAGTTCCAGGTCGTCGAGACCTGAGTGGCGAGCACGGCGGCGAGCAGGTAGTTCAGCCCGGCGACGTTCGCGAAGAGGGCGAACGCTGCCGTGTTGACGGCGAGGCCGGTGGCACCGACTGCGAGGAACCGCTCCAGGTTCCCGCTGGCGCGCAGCGCGACGAGCTGGCGAAGGTAGCGCGTGCCCTCGGCGAGGGACGCCTTGCTCTCGCCCGCATGTCGGACGCCGAACTCGAACGGCACCTCGTCGACGCGGAGATTTCGCGCGCGGACGAGGATCTCGAGCAGGATCTTGAAGCCGCGCGGGCGCAGGCGGTCGAGCGGCACGCTCGATCGGCGGAGGAGGAAGAAGCCGCTCATCGGGTCGCTCACGCGGCGAAGGCGGCGCGGGAACAGGATTCGCGCCGCCCCCGTCGAGGCGAGCGACAGAGCTGCTCGACCGGCCTTGAAGTTCAGCTCGCCGCCCTTGCGGTACCGGCTGGCGACGACCACGTCGACATCGCCTGCCTCCGCGCGGGCGAGCAGATCCGGAACGACCGCCGGCGGGTGCTGGAGGTCGCCGTCCATCACGCACACCCAATCCGCGCGGGCGGCCTGCAGGCCGCGTACGACTGCGCCGGAGAGACCGTCCGTGCGGTCGCGCTTCTCGCGGTGGATCAGGACGATCGAGAGCGACCGGTGCCCCCGTTCCGATTCGACCATCTCGGGCGTGTTGTCGTCGCTGTCGTCGACGAACACGACTTCCGAGCCACTCGGCAGCGCCTCCTCGAGACCGTCCAGCAGCGGCCGGATGTTGCCGGCCTCGTTCCTCGTCGGGACGACCACAGACAGTGCCGGGCGGGGCCGGGCGGCCGGATGGTGGCCGTTCGATCCGGTCGGATCCGACCATTTCGTCTCAGCCGCGGGCGACAGCGGCTCTGTGTGTAGGGTCAATTCAGGCTCCTTTCGCCGACCTCGCGCCGGGCTGTCGTCGACGCGTACATCACGCCGATCAGGATGTTGCGAATCGAGTTCGGCGACGTCTCCCACGAGGGGAATGCGCGCCACTCGCTCTCCCGGAAAACGCGCAGCTCGCGTGTCTTGAGCGAGATGTGGACGAGAGGCGCCGCGCACTCGGCGGCAGCCGGAGCGAGGCAGGCGGCGGCCTCCTCCGTGTCGACCACGACCGCATCCGGGGCGATGTGACGCACCAGGTCGTCGAGGTCGCTGAGTCCGGCGGGGAGCAGGCGAAGGACGGCGATGCCGTCGAGCGCCGCTTTCAGGGTCTCGGTGAGGAGCGGCGTCTCCGTCACCGCGAGGACGACCGGCGACCCCGGTCCGAGGGTGTGGAGGCCGGACCGGCGGCTCATGCCGTCACCAGCGCGTCGAGGACTTCTTCGGCCGCCTGCGCCTCGCGGAAGGCGGCGGCGGCGGTGCGGCGGGACGAGGCGCCGAGCTTGGCGAGGATGTTGTGGACGTGCCGCTTGACGGTGAACTCCGAGATGTAGAGCGCGGCGGCTATTTGCTTGTTCGTGAAGCCGCTCGAGACCAGCCTCATCACGTCCGCCTCGCGAGCCGACAGCGTCCCCGCGAGCCTCCGCGAGCGCTCGCGTTGCGCGAACCGGTGCAACTCGGCGATCAGCTCCAACGTCATCTCCCGCGAGAGGCACGCCTCGCCCTCGGCCACCCCGTGCAGCGCTCGTACGAGCGCCTCCGGAGTGACCGTCTTCGGCAGGAAGCCGTGCGAACGCGCGGACACGACCTTCAGGACGCTGTCCGGCTGGGGTTCGAACCCCCAGATCACGACCTTCAGCGGGTATCGCTCGTCGAGCAGCGTGACGGCATTGAGGCCGCCCGCCGGCGGTAGCTCTGAGTCGACGAGCGCGATGTCCGGGCGCCGTGCCGCCACGACGGCGCGCAGCTCGTCGTAGTTCGTCGCTTCATGGACGACGAAGTCGCACGTCGCGGTCAGCACGATTCTGGCCGCGGTCCGCAGGACGTGGTCGGCGTCCGCGACGACAACCGACGTCACCCTCTCCGCGGGGCGTGACCCGGCCGAGCGTCTGCGTGCAGGACTGGTGTGTCCGCTGTCGCCGTGGCGTGCGCCCGACCGGGTGAGCCCCTCCGCGTCGACACCGTCAGCGGCGTGAGGTAAGAGGTGCGAGAGAGGCCGCTCGCCTCCGCCCGGGTGTCGATTCTTCCGTTCTCCTGGACGTTCTCCATCGACTCGGCGGGCACGGTGCGCCTGCCGGGTGGTGTGATCCTCGTGTCCGCTGGTGGTGTTCAATGTGTCCCGTTCGTGAAGGAAAGGTGGCGCTCCGGTGGACGGATAGTGGTCGGCCGTCCGCGCGTTGAGCAATAGGCCGATCGGCCGGTCTTCGGGGCAGGATCGGCACGTCTCCGGGGCCGCCATGCGGTGTTTTCCCGGCTGGTGCGCGATTTTCGGACCAAGGAGAATGGTCCGGCCGCCGCGATCTCCGCGGTTCACCGGTCCATGGCGACGACCTTTCGACCGCGAGCCTGCGCGGACTACCGCAGGTGCCCGTTGAGGACCTCAACGGGCTGCACGCCGTAATCGGGATCTCGCAGCTTGCGGATTGCCCCGTCGCGGTCGTGGACATCCAGCTTGCGCATGGTCGTGGAGATGTGGGAGCGCACCGTCACCTCGGCGATCGAGAGGCGCGCAGCGATCTGCGAGGTCGAGTATCCCGCGGCGAGCAGCTCGAGAACGTCCGACTCACGACCGGTCAGGCACGTCAGACGTCGCGCAGCGTTGCCGTTCTCAACGACGTCCTCGCGCCCGCGGAGCCCCTCGATGAGACGGAGCATGAGTGTCCGCGGCAGGGCAGCTTCGCCGTTCAGGGCGCCGAGCAGAGCGAGTGGGAGGCGCTCCGGGTCGGTGTCCTTGAGGAGGTAGCCGCACGCTCCCGCCTCGACCGCGGCGAGCAGATCGTCGGTCTCGGACGACACGGTCAGCATCACGATCCTCGTCCCCGGGAGGCGGCGGTGGATCTCTCTGGCCGCGCGGACGCCCCCGAAAGGCATGTGGACGTCGAGCAGGCACAGCTCCGGCCGAAGGCGCCATGCGGCCGCGACCGCCGTCTCGCCGTCGCCGCACTCGGCGACCACGCGGAAACCGGCACGCTCCAGCGTCATGCACACGCCGCGGCGCAGCATCTCGTGGTCGTCGGCGATCAGGATTCGATGCCGTTTGCCGCTCGTCCCGAGGCGAGCAGCGGCCGGCGCGCCCGTCACAGAGTCCATCTCGATCCCTCTCCCCTGCCGTATGAAGGTCGTACAGATCGCTTCTTACCACGGTCTGCGAGCACTATCGACTGGACCTTGGTCCAGATGTCGAGAACGGCTCCGGAAAGCGGATGGGCCCGGTCTCGGATGCCTGAGACCGGGCCCCGAAGGCAGTCGTTCAGGGCACCCCGACGCTGAGCGGGTTGCTCGAAGCGGAGGTGTTCCCGGCCGCGTCGTACGCCTTCACGGTGTAGGCCACCGTGCTGCCGCGCGGTGCCGAACGGTCGCTGTAGCTGTTGTGCGTGATGTTCGCGATCTGGACGCCGTTGCGGAACAGGAGGAAGCCCGTCACCTTGACGTTCTCCGACGGCGTGTCCCAGGTGAAGTCGACCCTGTTCTGGGACACCCTGGTCGTCCGCAGGCCGGTCGGGGCATTCGGCGCCGTCCAGTCGGCGACGACCGAGGCGGAGTTCGATGCGGACGAGGTGTCGCCGGCGGCGTCGTACGCTCTCACCCTGTAGCTGTAGGTGACGCCCTGCTGGACCGAGCTGTCCGCGTAGCTCGTGGTCGTCACGTCGGCGATCTTGACGTTGCTCCGGTAGACCCCGTAGCCGGCGACCCCGACGTTGTCGGTCGACGCGTTCCAGGACAGGTCGATCTCGCCCGGCGCCTGGCCGCTCACTCTCAGATTGCTCGGCGTGGACGGCGCGCTGGAGTCGCGGGGCGTCTTCACGCTCCTTGCCGCGCTCGGTGCCGACTCGTTACCGGCCGCGTCGACGGCGGTCACGGTGTAGACGTACGTCGTCGACTGCTGCGTGCTCTGGTCGGTGTAGGACCTCGACGTCACGTCGGCGATCTTCGCGCCGTCGCGGTAGACCCGGTAGCCGGTGACGCCGACGTTGTCGCTCGAGGTCCCCCAGCTCAACTGCACACGGTTGGGGGCGGACGCGGATGCGGCCAGGTTGGTCGGCGCGGTCGGCGGCGTCCCGTCCGGGGTCGTCACCGTCGAGGCCGGGCTCGGCGCCGAGACGTTCCCGGCGGCGTCGACCGCCTTCACCGTGTAGCTGTAGGTCGTGGTGTCGACGACGGTCGTGTCGCTGTACGTCGTGCCTGCCCCGGTCGTTTCGGCGATCTTCGTCCCGCCGCGGATGATCTGGTAGTGGTCGACCGCGACGTTGTCGGTCGAGGCCGTCCACGAGAGGTCGACCTTCGTCGCGGAGGCCGCCGTCGCATTCAGGTCGGGCGGGGCGGTCGGCGCGGTCGTGTCGGACGACGAGACGGTGACCGAGTTGCTCGGGTCGGAAACGTTGCCCGCGGCGTCGTACGCCCGCACTTCGTAGGTGTGCGTCTCGCCCGGTCCTGTCGTGTCGCTGTAGGTTGTGCCGCTTACGTCGGCGACCGGGCTCCCGTCCCGGACGACGCGGTAGCCGGTGACGCCGACGTCGTCCGTCGACGCCGTCCAGCTGAGGTCGATCCGGGTACCCGACACTGGCGTGCCGGTCATCCCGGTCGGCGCGCTTGGAGGGTTGGTGTCGCCGCTGAAGGTCGTGTTGGCGACGACGTTGTCGAAGGCGACCGAGTACGTCCGGCTGGTCGCGGACTCGCCGAGCTCGAGCCGGCCGATCGGCGCCGTACCGAGGGTCGTCGGTCCGCTCAGTGCGGCGATCTCGCTGCCGTCGAGGAGGACGTCGACGCGGCTGGACGGATCGCCGACCGTGGCGTGCAACTGGAGCAGGTGCCACGTGCCGGGCGCGACGGTGACCGTGCTGGTGGTCGTGGTCGCGGGCGAGGTTGTGTCGTTCCGGATGCCGAGCTTGCCGGTGCTCGAGACGAAGGCGCTGACGAGTGAGGCGGCCGTCGCCGTGCGGAAGCGCACCAGGGTGACCGAGTTCGGACCCTGGCTCTCGATGTAGAACTGAACCCTCGTCTCGAGCGACGGCACCGCCTGCGGGAAGATCGCGGTGCTCGACGCGGCCGCGGCCCCCGCACTCGTCGCGCGAGCGCCCCAGGCACCGGCGAAGACGTTGTCCTGCTGGGCGACCATCCCGCTCACGGTCGACCAGTGGGACAGATCGCCGCTCTCGAAGTCGTCGGCGAAGACGTCCGGGGTGGTGAGGGCCGTCTGGTTGGACGGAGCCGAGGCGTTGCCGGCCGCGTCCCGGGCGCGCACTGAGTAGTAGTAGTAGGTGAGAGGAGTCACCGTCTTGTCCGCGTACGTGGTCGTCGACCCGTTCGTCTCGTCGACCTTCACGCCGTTGCGGTAGACGTCGTAGGCGACGACGCCGACGTCGTCCGAGCTGGCCGACCAGGCGAGGTCGACCTCCGAGCCCGACTTGGCGCTGGCGACGAGGTTGGCCGGCGCGCTGGGCGGCGTCGCGTCGGAGATCGGGCCCGCGTCGTACGCGACGTCGTCGAAGGCGAAGTCGTAGACCTGGTTCGTGACGCTGTTGCCGAGCTCGACGCGGCCGATCCCGGTCGTCCCCAGTGAGGTCGCGCCGGAGATCGAGTCGAGCCGCGTCCCGTCGAGCCACACCTCGACCGTGCTGGAGGTGTCGTTGACCACGGCGTGGAGCTGCGCCGTGTGCCAGGCGCCGCTCGTGGCGGCGCTCGTGCTCGTGTTGGCCACGCCGGTCACCTCGTTGCGATAGCCGACCTTCCCCGTACTGGACACGAAGAGCGTCACGAGCGGGGCCCCTGCGCCCGTTCGCAGCCGGGCGAGGTAGACCGAGTTGGCCCCCTGGGAGAGGACTTTGAAGTGCACCTGGAAGTAGAGCTCGTTCCGCGGAGACGGGAGGTCCTTCCAGGCGTAGGCGCTCGTGTTGTTGCCGCTCGCCTCGGCACCCCAGAGCCCGGAGAACACCTGCCCCTGCTGGACGGTCAGACGATTCACGGTCGTCCACTTGGAGAGGTCGCCGGACTCGAATCCGTCGGCGAACAGAGCGCCGGTCGTGGGCGTCGTCGCCGCCGCCGGGGTCGTCAACGCGGACAGATTGCCCGCGGCGTCCTTCGCCCTCACCTGGTAGCTGTACGTGGTGCCGGCTGAGGCGCTCGTGTCCGAATAGGTCGTCTGCGGGCCGAGCGAGGTCAGCAGCGTGTCGTCGCGAAAGACGTCGTAGCCCGTTACGCCGACGTTGTCGGACGAGGGGTTCCAGCTCAGGTCGATCTGGGACTTCGAGGCCGGAACTGCTGTCAGCCCGCTCGGTACCGCCGGCGGCGTCGTGTCCTTGATGGAGCGGCACGCGATCGAGCCCGAGTCGAGGACGGTGCGCGAGGACGAGACGTACGAGTACCCGGCGCCCGTCTGGTTCAGGGTCAGCTGGAGCGCGCCGAATCCGGTGGCGGACGCGGCGACGCGGCTGTCGGTGGTGACGAAGCTGCCCTGCGAGTGTCCGCCCGTGCCGGCGACGAACTCGGTGATGCCGTTGGCCGTCACTGCGCCGCCCGCGTCGAGCGGCTGCCAGCGCTGGTAGGTATGGTCGTGGCCGTTCAGGACGATGTCGACGCCGTGCTGAGCCATCAGCGCCCAGATGGCGTCGAAGCGCGAGGTGTAGCCCTCCTGGCCGATGTTGAAGACGGGGTGGTGGTAGTAGACGAGCGTGCAGGGCTGGCGGTTGAAGGCCAGGTCGGTCGACAGCCAGTTGTACTGCGCGCTCCCCGGCTGCGTCTGGCCGAACTGGCTCGTCGAGTCGAGGCTGACGATATGCCAGGCGCCGGCGTTGAAGCTGTAGTAGTGCGCGATGTTGTCCCAGTAGTCGAAGTAGCCGGTCGCCTGCGGCGTCGAGTACTCGTGGTTGCCGACAGCCGGATCCGTGATCGAGCGGAGGCCCCCGTACCACGTACTCGGTCGATACCAGTTGTAGAACTCCGGCATCGAGCCCTTCTCGTAGACGTCGCCGAGGTAGAGGAACAGGTTCGGGTTCCAGGACTGGATCAGGTTGACGACGTCGGTCTCGCCCTGTTCGCCGCCGGCGCCGTCGCCGACCGCCGCCACCACGGTCGGCTGCCCGGGTGCCGGGGCCGTTCCCGGCGTCGGCGTGAAATGGTTCGTGTTCACCGGCGGCTGCGTCACGCCGTTCTGGAACGTGAGGTTGATGCTGGCGCGGGCTGTGGTGAAGCCGTCGCGCATGAGCGATTCCACCTCGAGCGTGTGCGAGCCGTCGACGAAACGGTCGCTCGGGAGAGTCCACGTGTAGGCGCTTTGGTAGTCGGTGAGCTGGTACACACCGTCGAGGTAGAACACGACTCGCTGGGCGCCCGGGGGAGTCGGTGTCCCGCTTCGGGTCACCGTCGCGGTGACGGTCGTCGGACCGCTGACCGTCGCACCGTCGGAAGGCGTGGTCAGGCAGACGGTTGCTGTGTACGTCCCGCCGGCCGGCCCGCTGGTCTGACACGAGCTGAGCGCGGCGGCGGTTGCGCCGCCCGAGAGCAGGATTCCCAGGGTCCCTGTCGCGGCGGCCACCGCGAGCCACACCCAGGACCTCCGTCTCCAGTTCCGGACGTACGTCACGACGATTCCTCTCCCTCGATCTCTGCGCAGGCCTGATTCGGTGATTCGATCGTAGAGGCCATCCCGCCGTCGGCACATGGGCCGCGCGGCCCAAAAGGCGTGCACCGGAGATGAGAAGAGGTCCACCTTCGGTGGACTGACCCGTGCGAGAGCCCAGGCTCTGTTCGTTTGCGAGCAGCAACAGCGCGTGCACCTCGAACGCGAGCTGGGTTGCATCCTCGCCGGCGTCGAGTTGGCCTTCCTTCTGGGCGCTTCGGGTCTGCTGCTCGAGCAGGCCGAACCAATCTGCAACCGCGCTGGTCACCCGCTCCCCGGCGGCTGCTTCTTCGCCTCGACGGCGGCCGAGATCGACACGCGGCCGGGCACTCCTGCGCGTCAGCCGCCCCGGCGGGACGATCGCGCTCGCCAGCTGGACCCCGGACGGCTTCATCGGTCAGATGTTCCGCACGGTCGGCGCACACGTGCCCACCGCCCGCCGGGCTCGACTCGCCGATGCTCTGGGGGACGGAGACACGCCTGCATCGCGAGGTAGGTGTCGGCGCGTTTCTCCCAGCGGGTGAGGATGCGGCGGAAGCGGTTGAGCCAGGAGTGGGTGCGCTCGACGACCCAGCGTCGTGCACGGAAGCCAGCCTCGCGTTTGATTGCTTGGGCCTCCTCGCCGCGGCCGCGGACATGCGCTGTGAAGCCGAACTCGTCGGCGAGCTCGTACACCTCGGGATAGTCGTAGCCGCGGTCGAGGCAGAGCCCTTGTGGTGAGTCCGCTGTCGGCGTCGGTCGCTCGATCGGGATCGAGTCGAGCGTGGCGCGGCCGAGCTTGAAGTCGTTCAGGTTCGCGCCCGCTGGCGCGATCCCGACCGGGACGCCCTTACCCTCGGTGAGGAGCGATCGCTTCGCCCCTTTTTAGCTCTGTCAGTTGGATTCGGACCGGTCAGCTCACCAGCCAAAGGGGCCTTGCCGAGCGCGCCGTCCATCGCTAACCACTCCCACTCGATTCCGTGCTTGGCGTCGTAGGCGAGCAGCCCTTGCCGCCAAAACTCCAAGAACACGCCCGCCCCGGCCCACTCGCGGAAGCGCCGATACGCCGACGAGCACGAGCAGATCCCGGTCGCATCGAGCGCGTTCCACTGCATGCCGGTCCGCAACACGAGCAGGATCGCGTTCATCGCATCCCGGTCAGGAATGCGCGGCCGGTGACAGCCAAGCGGATGCGCCGGCGGCTCCGGCAACAGCGGCTCCATCTGCGCCCACACCCGGTCCGGGATCCGCCAACCGTCGTCTTTGACAACGAGACCCATCACGCCCTCCCTCGTTGATTTCAGCAACGAGTCGGACTTCGCTATCTCGGTCCGGGTCCCTGCCTATCGGAATGAGCTCTAAGTGCTCCCGGCCGTAAATCCTGTCGCGCTTGAAGGAGGTGCGGCAGGAGCGGCGAACTGGTGCGGCGATGCCGGGCCGGAGCCCTTACGAGGTGGTGCTGGGTGGGGATGAGCGGGTCGAGCTTGAGCACCGTGTCCTCTGCTACACCCGTCCTTATCGGGAGGTGCAGAGGGCGAGGCTTGTGCTGCTGGCGGCGGAGGGTAAGACGAACGTCGAGATCGGTGAGCGGCTGGGGATGAGCAGGGAGGCGGTCGGCCGCTGGCGAAGACGCTTCTGCGAGCAGCGGCTCGCGGGGCTCGAGGATGTGAAGCGAACGGGTCGCCCGCGTCGTTTTCCCCCCGGAAGAGGTCGCTCAGGTGAAGGCGGTTGCGTGCCAGCTGCCGCTCGAGCAGGGCGTCCCGCTCTCGTGCTTCTCCCGCGCTGAGCTGCACCGGCTCGTGATCGAACGCGGCGTCACCGAGGCGTCGGCCTCGACGATCGCCCGCTGGTTGAGGGAGGACTCGCTGAAGCCGTGGCAGCACCGCTCGTGGGTCTTCCCGATCGCGGCCGACTTCCTCGAGCGGGCCGGCCCGGTGCTCGATCTCTACCAGGGACGCTGGGAGGGCAAGCTCCTCCACCCGGGCGACTTCGTGATCTGCGCGGACGAGAAGCCGTCGATCCAAGCGCGGCGGCGGATCCACGAGCCGCTCCCGCCCGCCCCCGGCTCGCGCGGGCTCAGGATCGAACACACCTACGAGCGCAAGGGCGCGCTCACCTACCTGGCTGCGCTTGACATCGGCAGACGAGGGCGCCGACGCCCCCGGGTGTTCGGCCGCTCGGAGCCAAGGGGCGGCATCGCCGCCTTCGACCGGCTCGTCCGCCAGGTGATGACCAAGGAGCCCTACGCCTCCGCGCGCCGGGTCTTTTGGATCGTCGACAACGGCTCCTCCCATCGCGGACAGAAGGCGATCGAGCGGCTCGAGCGCCGCTGGCCGAACCTGATCCTCGTCCACCTCCCAGTCCACGCCAGCTGGCTCAACCAGACCGAGATCTTCTTCTCGATCGTCCAGCGCAAACTGCTCGAGCCCAACGACTACCCCGACCTCGCCGTGCTCGCCCGCACGCTCAACGACTTCGAGCACCACTGGAACGACGTCGCACAGCCGTTCGAGTGGAACTTCACCCGCCACGACCTCGCCACGCTGATCGAGCGGCTCGCCGCTCACGAGCCTCAGCTCCGACTGGCCGCATGACCGCGACGCTACTTACGGCCGGGAGCACTAAGCAAGGAGAACGAGTGTCTCAGCTAGTGCGCGTGCCGGTCGCTATGTGAAACAACGTACGGGCTACGCGGCGTTCGTCCCCGCCGCGTTGCCACCCGACCCGCCGATCGCCCTCGACGGTTCGCTGCACGCACTTCTCTCCCGGGCGGATCAAGCTGTTGGACGGCTCGATGGCGTCATCCAGACGGTCCCGAATCCGGACTTCTTCGTCTACATGTATGTCCGGCGGGAAGCTGTCCTCAGCTCGCAGATCGAGGGTACGCAGAGCACGCTCGAAGACCTTCTTGCGGTGGAGCTCGAGCCTCGGCCGGCGTGGCGCCAGTTGCCGCAAGACGTCGAGGCGGTCGTTCGGTACGTCACGCCATGAACTACGGCCTCGGTCGCCTCGGCGATCTTCCGCTTTCGCTCCGCCTGATCACTGAAATCCACCGAGAGCTACTCACCGGTGTCCGCGGCTCTCAGCGCCTCCCCGGAGCGTTTCGACGATCGCAGAACTGGATCGGGCCCGAGATCGCCACGTTGGAGGAGGCGACATTCGTCCCTCCGCCTGTGCACGAGATGAAGCAGGCGCTCGACAACTTCGAGCGTTTCCTGCACGAAGACGAGGTTCCGGCGCTGGTCCACGCGGGTCTGGCCCACGCCCAGTTCGAGACGATCCACCCGTTCCTCGATGGCAACGGTCGAGTGGGCCGCCTCCTGATCACGTTCCTGCTCGTCTTCGGCGGGGTCCTCCACCGGCCACTGCTGTACCTGAGTGTCTACCTCAAGCGGAACCGCGCCGAGTACTACGACCGCCTCATGGCCATTAGGAACTCCGGTGACTGGGAGTCTTGGCTGCGGTTCTTCCTGGCCGGCGTCGCTCAGACGGCAGAAGAGGCCACCGCGACCGCGCGTGCGATTCTCGATCTCCGGGAGGAGCACCGACGCCTGATTCAAGAGAAGACGTCGGGGGTGAACGGGCTCCGGCTGCTCGACCTGCTCTTCGAGAGGCCGCTCGTGCACGTGAACCTGGTGAAGGACAGCCTCGGCATCGTCTTTGTCACCGCCAACAAGCTCGTCGAGCAACTCGAGGGCCTCGGCATCCTCGAAGAGATCACAGGCAGGAAGCGCGATCGGATCTTCAGCTACACGCCGTACGTCTCCCTCTTCCGCGATGAGCCTCCGAGCGCGGACGAAGGCAAGGTGCAAGAGACCGAAGCGGATATCGCCTGAGACTCCCGGCGCTGTCGCGCGAACTGCCGTGCAAGGCATACGCCGCCTCGAATCCCGTTCACCCATGCGACCACAGGCGGCTTTCGCGGTCGGTGCCGGGGCATCTTCGGTCGCGCTTGCGCTGTCTACCTGCTGAAAGGAGAGTTCCGCTTTCGGGGGTCGGCGGAGACGGTGATCCCCGGCGTGGGATCGTCAATCCCCCAGCCACGGGGGTTCGAGCCCGCTTGGGTCCATTCGCTGGATTTCCAGGGGTCACGCGAACAACCAAAGTGTCAGGTGCGAACCCCTGACTCACGGAAGCAGAGCAAGCTCAGCGGGTCCAAACCATCATCACCTCTCCACCGTCGCGCGCTTTTGTGTCCCTGCTAGACGTGTGCCGGCTGCGACTCCGGCTCCTCGACCTCCTCGATCGCCTCGGCGGCCCCCTTGTCGATATCGAAGGTGAGCTGGACGTCGTCGTAGTCGACGCGAACGCGATCGTCCGGCTGCAGCGCGCCGCTCAGCAGCAGCCGCGAGACCTCGTTTTCGAGCTCGCGCTGAATCGCACGACGCAGCGGCCGCGCGCCGAACTCCGGGTCGAAGCCGATCTCGGCCAGGTGCTCGACGGCCTCGTTCGAGAACTCGACCTCGATGTGCTGCGCGCGGAGGAGCCTCGCGGCGCGGTCGAGCATCAGCCGCGTGATCTGCTTGAGCTGCTCCATCGTGAGCGCCTGGAAGACGATGATCTCGTCGATCCGATTGATGAACTCCGGCCGGAAGCTGTGCCGCAGCACGTCCATCAGGTCCTCCTTCAGCTCGTCGAACGAGCCGCTCTCCTTCCGCGCGAAGGCCTGGATGCGCTCGGCTCCGAGGTTGGAGGTCATGATCAGAATCGTGTTCTTGAAGTCGACCGTCCGGCCCTGCGAATCGGTGAGCCGGCCGTCGTCCAGGATCTGGAGCAGGATGTTGAAGACGTCTGCGTGCGCCTTCTCGATCTCGTCGAACAGGAGCACCGCGTACGGCTTCCGGCGGACCGCCTCGGTCAGCTGTCCGGCTTCCTCGTGGCCGACGTAGCCGGGTGGCGCACCGACGAGCCGGCTGACGGTGTGTCGCTCCTGGTACTCGCTCATGTCGAGGCGGACGATCACGTCCTCGCTGCCGAACAGCGCCTCCGCGAGTGTCCGTGCGAGCTCCGTCTTGCCGACGCCGGTGGGGCCCAGGAACAGGAAGCTCCCGTCGGGACGGCTGGGGTCGGCGAGCCCGGCGCGGGCGCGACGAACCGCCTCCGCTACGGCTTCGACGGCCTCGTCCTGACCGACGACACGCTCATGCAGGCGTTCCTCGAGCTTCAGGAGCCTGTCGCGCTCCTCCAGGGTCAGCTGTGACACCGGGATGCCCGTGCGCCGCGACACGATGTCGGCGATGTCCTCGACCGTGACCTCGGGCGCCCGCGAGCGGGCCTCCTTCCGCCCCTCCTGCTGGGCGCGGCGCTCGTCGATCTGCGCCTTCAGCTCGTCCGCCCGCTTGTAGTCCTCGGCCGAGATCGCCTGGTCGCGCTCGCGCCCCATGTGGCGGAGCTCCTCCTCGGCTGCCCGCGTGTCCTCCGGCTTCGCCTTCGACCGGAGCCGGACGCGGGCCCCCGCCCGGTCGATCAGGTCGATTGCCTTGTCGGGCAGGAAGCGGTCGCGGATGTAGCGATCGGACAGCTCCGCCGCTGCGACGATCGCCTCCTCCGTGATGCGCACGCGATGGAACGCCTCATAGCGGTCCTTGAGGCCGGTGAGGATCTCGATCGTCTCCTCGACCGTCGGCTCGGAGACCAGCACGGGCTGGAGACGCCGCTCGAGCGCGGGATCCTTCTCGATGTTCTTCCGGTACTCGTCGAGCGTGGTCGCGCCGATCATGTGCAGCTCGCCGCGCGCGAGTGCCGGCTTGAGCATGTTGCCGGCGTCCATCGCGCCCTCGGCCGCTCCCGCGCCGACGACGGTGTGGATCTCGTCGATGAAGACGATCAGGCTGTCCGCGTTGTCGGTGATCTCGTCGATCACGCCCTTCAGGCGTTCCTCGAACTCGCCCCGGTACTTCGTGCCGGCGATCATTCCTGCCATATCGAGCGCCACCACGCGCTTGCCGGTGAGCGTCTCGGGCACGTCGTCGTTGACGATCCGCTGGGCGATGCCCTCCACGATCGCGGTCTTGCCGACGCCGGGGTCGCCGAGCAGCACCGGGTTGTTCTTCGTGCGGCGCGAGAGGATCTCGATCGTCTGCTCGATCTGATCGGCCCGGCCGATTACGGGATCGAGCTTCCCCTGGCGGGCCTCCTCCGTGAGGTCTCGGCCGTACTCGTCGAGCGTCCTTGTCGTGCTCGCCGGGCGCCCACCCGCCTCGCCGCTCTCGACGCTGCGGATGACCGCGCCGCGCAGCTTCGTGTGGCTGATCGCGAATCGCTCGAGCAGCTCGCCCGCCTCAGTCTCGGTGTCCTGGGCCAGGGCGAGCAGCACATGCTCGGGTCCGACGTACGACGCGCCGATCTGACGCGACTCCTCGTAGGCGGCCAACAGGGCAGCCTTCGCGTCCGGTGACAGCGACGGCGCAACGTCCGTGCGCTCCTTGACGTCTGCTTCCTCCTCGATCTGCGCCGCGATCGCGACGGGGTCGGCGCCGACCTGCTGCAGCACGTGCCGGACAACCTCGTCGTGCGTCGCGGCCCAGAGCAGGTGTGTCGAGTCAACGTCCAGGCTGCCCCATTCGATCGCCTTCTGCGCGGCATGCTGGAGCAGTTGGCGGGTGGCGTCGCTGAAGTACTGCGTGACGTCGATCTGCTCGGCCGGGCGGCGCGGGCGCGTCGTGGTCGTGCCACCGGCGGCGCCGGGCGTGCGGCTGCCGAGGCCGCTGTCACCGAAGAAGTCGGAGAAGAACTCGTCGAAGAGGCTGCTCCGGCCCCCGAAGGGCGATCGCGCCGCTCCGCGGCTCTGACCCTGAAGCTCCCGGAGGTGCTCTTCGCAGACGGCGATCGTTCGCTCCTCGCCGTTGTGTCTGATCCGAACCGTGGCGACGGCGGGCCGACGCCCGTCGATCTCGCACATCGTGGTGGCCATGAGACCTTTTCGCAGCGGGCGCTCCGGCACACGAGTTGGGCACGGGAGGCGCCCGCCTAGGGTGAAATCGCGTCCCCGAGGGTGTGTCCGCTTTAGTAGCCGCTGAAACTATCGCCGTAGACCGCTCTAGTTCGCTGACTAGGAAAATGGCCAGGTACGAACCCTCACCTCACCCCCCTGTTGATCTCCTCCGGGAGTCCATAGCACGCTTGTGCAGCCGAGTCGGCCTTCGCGTGAAGGGCAGAGACCAAGCCAATCGGGTGCGATCCTCGCCGGGCCTGCGCACCGGGTTGCCTGCAGAACTGGGGGGCGATGCCTTTGCCGATTCCTTTGGTGCCTTCAGGTCCTCAAGACGGACCGGCGTGCCGTCCGCTCGAGCTCTTCCAGCGTCGCGACGGCGGCCGCCTCGCGGGCGGCTGCGAGTTGCTCCTGCGGCAGTTCCGCCTCGAGCCGCTCGAGGGTCGGGCGGGCGGCGAAGGAGTAGGACAGGGGCAGCTGCTCGTGACCTATCGCGAACGTGAGGATCACGGTGGCGCGGTCCTGTTCGGCGGGATCTTCCGCGAGGCACGCGCCGATCCCGCTCAGTGCAAGAAGCTCGAGCGAGACGGCCTGCGAGGCGTGCGCACGTTCGAGCGCGTCGCCGAAGCGCTCGCGCGCCTCGGCGCCGTCTCCGAGCGCGAGCGTGGCGAAGCCGATGCGGCAGAGCGCCGTGATCAGCCCCCAGCGGTGGTTACTCTCCGAGAAGGCGTCGTAGCCGGCGCGTCCGAGCCGCAAGGCCTCGGAGTACTCGCCCAGCCCGAACGCGCTGGAACTCGCGCGGGTGAGCGCATAGCCCGTTCCCCCGGCCTCGCCGACGGACGCGAAGAGGTCGTATCCGTCCAGGTGCAGGCGAAGCGCGTCGCCGTAGCGCTCTTCGGCGTCGGCGAGGAGGCCCAGCTTGCTCCTGCCGTACGCGCGGAGAAGCGGGTTCCCGAGCTTGTCGCAGAGGACATTGGCGGCGTCGAACGCGTCGCGTGCCGCGTCGAGGTCGTCCATTAGGAGGCGGGCGAAACCGAGGTCCATCAGTGCTCCGGGCTCGGTGAGCGTGTCACCGGTCGCTCTCGCGAGGTCGATCCCCTCTTCGAGGAACGCCACCGCCTCCGGGAAGACGTCCCGATACACCGCCCCGATGCCGAGCGCGCACAGGCAGCGTCCAACCTCTCGTTCCAGGTTCCGCGCCCGCAGGACGGGCACGCATCGGAGGGCGAGCTCCTCTGCGGCGGGGTCGTACCCGAGTCGGGCGCCGATCGCGATCCGGCACGCTGCCGCCGCCAGCGCGACGGCGCTCGCGCTTCCGGGGTCGTTGGCGTCGAAGCGGGCCGTGCGGGCGAGCCGCTCGAGCGTCTCGGCCCCTTCGAACCAGCTGTGCATCCACAAGAACGTGTAGAAGGCTTCGAGTGCCGGCAGCGCCCCGGCGTCGTCCTCGACCAGGATCCACTCGACCGCAGCGCGAAGGTTGTCCAGTTCGCCCCGCAGCTCGTCCCGCGCGACCGCGAGCTCCGGGCCCATGAGTGCCGCCTGACGTTCCAGGAGCATCGCCGTGTAGTGACGTGCGTGCCGCTCCCGGGCATCCGCCTCCTCGGCAGGTGAGGCCGCAAGCTGCTCGGCCGCGTACTGGCGCAGGAGTTCGTGCAGCTCGAAGCGGCCGAAGTCCGGACGGCGCAGGAGCGACTTCGCGACGAGGTCGGAGAGGAGGCGCAGGTCAGCGCCCGTGACCGCAACCGCGGCGTCGCGATCGAAGCTGCCGCGGAACACGGACAGCCGCGAGAACGCGCTGCGCTGCTCGTCGGTGAGGAGGCGCCACGACTGGTCGATGGCCGCTCGCAGGCTGCGGTGGCGTTCCGGCACGTCACGCATCGACGTGGCGAGGAAGTCGATGTTGCCCTCGATCTCGTCCGCGATCTCCGCGCAGGAGAGCACGGACACCCACGAGGCGGCGAGCTCGATTCCGAGCGGCATGCCATCGACGAGCCGGCAGATGCGGAGCGCATGCGAATAAGCGGCGTCGTCCGGGGCGAAGCCCGGTACGACCTGCGTGGCCCGCTCGACGAACAGGCGCACTGCCGAGGCGCTCCCGTTCCCGTTCTCCGCGAGACCGAGGCCCTCGACGTCGAACACCCACTCGCTCTGGACGTTGAGCCGCTCCCGAGAGGTCGTCAGGAGCTCGACATGCGGGGCGCACTCGATCACCTCGCTCAGGAACCCGGAGCCCTCGACGAGATGCTCGAAGTTGTCGAGCACGATCAACGTGGAGCGCCCGCTGAGGTAATCCAGCAGCTGTTCCTGCGCCGAGAAGCCGCTGTGCGCGCCGTCGACGGCGAACTGGATCGACTCGGCGAGGGCGGGCGCGAGGAAGTCCGGTGATGCCACCGAGACGAGCGGGACGAAGTGCACGCCGTGCGGGTAGCGGTCGACGCGGCGCGCGGCGGCCTCGAGGGCGAGCTTGGTCTTGCCTGCCCCGCCCGGCCCGACGAGCGTGAGCAAGCGGCATCCGGGGTATCCAATAGCCGGTCGATCGCTTCGAGCTCCGACGCCCGGCCAACGAACGATGTTCGTGGCAATGGCAGGTTCTTCATCCCCGCCTCGAGCGTCCTTCAGCAGCGGGAACTCGCCCGGCAGGCCGTCGATCTCGAGCTGGTAGATGCGCTCCGGCGCGCTGAGGTCCGAGCCGGTGTGCGCCGAGGTCGCGCACCTCGTAGTCGACAGCGCGGTGGTCTGGACAGCAGTACCTGGCCGCCGTGACCGACGGCTGCGATGCGCACGCCCTTGTGCACGTCGATGCCGACGTATCCCTCGTCGGTCACCCGCGGCTCGCCCGTGTGCAGCCCGATCCGCACGCGGATCAGCCCACCTGCCGGCGCGCGCGGCCGTCAGAAGCAGCGGCGACGGCGTCCGACGCGCGGGCGAGGCGATCAAGAACGCGTCACCCTGGGTGTCGACCTCGACACCTTCATGTCGCAAAGGCCGCGCGGAGCCGCCGCCGATGCTCATGCAGCGCTTCCCCGTACTCCTCGCCGAGCTCGTACAGCAGCCGCGTTGAGCCCTCCACGTCCGTGAACAACAACGTCACGACACCGGTCGGGAGATCGCGCGCCATCGCACACGATCATGGAGCGACGCCGCTCCGCTGTCCAGCGGGACTCAACGGTCCAGGCGCCCACAATGGCTGCAACGGCGTCGCTCAGCGATGCCGGTAGCGGCCGTGGCCGACACGTTCGACCAGGCCGCTCGGCCGGCGGGCGTTCTTGTGCAGGCAGTCCTTGACCGTGTTCCAGGAAAGAGGCATTCCGGCCAGCTTCTGAGCGGCTGCGTGGATTTCCCGCGCCCGCATCGGCCGTGCCGCTGACGCGAGCACAGAAGAGATCGTTTCGAGCACCGGCGTGGTCTTCGCCGGCGCCTGCCGCGGTCTCCGCGCGTCTGTTTCCGCCTTGTCGAGGAGCTCACGGTGAAGCTCATCTAGGCGTCTGAGCAGGTCTTTATCGCTTTCGAAGGGGTTCGAAAGTGCTCCGTTTAGTTCCATTCCTTCGATTTGCAGGGGTGACGGGAAGAACCAACTTGCCGCGTACGAACCCCAGGAGCGGTTCGAGTCCAGTTCGACCCACTCTCGTCGCGAGCCTCGTAGTTATCCGGCCCAACCACCAACGACAAGGCGTGGACATGCGAGCCGCGGTTGAAGGGCGAGACCCGCGAGGCGTTCATCGGCAGCGTTCGTCGCTCAGGGCCTCAAATGGCCTTCGTGTCCGTCAGACCGGCTCAGCAGCGAGCTCGTGCCGCAATCGATCGGGTTCCTCGAGCGTGCCAAGGCGATCGAGGATGGCGAGCGCCTCCTGCGCGCCCGCCGTGGCCTCAATGTCGTTACCCATGAGCCGTTCGGCGCGGCCCAGGGCTCCTAACGCGAGTCCGAGTTCGTTCTCGGAGCGGCTCGCCCGCAGCGTCTCGATTGCTGCCTCGAGCCAGCGCACCGCCTCTTCAGCGTCGCCCTGAGCCAGGGCCACCTCTCCCAGGCGCCGTCCGCTGGCGCCGAGGAAGAAGTTCGCCCCGCTCCTCGCGGCCGCGCCGTGGATCTCCAGGAGCGTCTGGTGTGCCCGCGCGTAGTCACCGGCGGTCACGTACGCGTCAGCCAGCCGCGGCGCGAGGAAGCTCCACGCCATCTCATGGCGCGCCGCCTTGGCCATCGGGACGATCTGCTCGAGGATTGGCAGGCCTTCGTCAACGGCCCTGGTATGACACAGCGCCGGCGCCATGAAGCCGAAGGCGAAACCGCGAAAGTACACGGTCGGGGCGGTCTCCTTCGCGGCGTTGCCGTATTCGAGGGCGGTCGACCAGTCCCGTTTCTCGACGCAGACGAGTGCGCCGATCGCGTTGCAGAACGAGACCATGCCGGCGTCCGAACGCTCCGTGCCTGTCGCCACAGCTTCGTCGAGCTCGTGCAGCGCGGCTTCCCAGCGTCCCGCCATCATGTAGGTGAGCGCGGCGCCGGCTGTGTGTGCATGTACGCCATCGGGTCGAAGCTGACGGCGAGGTGCTCGAGCGCCCGCTCCTCGTAACGGTGGGCGCGCCCGTAGTCGCCGAGCAGCATGTGCGCCCATTGCACTTGGTTGCATGAGAGTGCCGCGTGCTCGTGGTTGCCGGACCGCTCGCAGAGCTCGAGTGCTCGGTCCGCGGTCTCTCTCCCCTGCTCGTAGTCGCCGAAGACCATCTGACGGTGCGCCAAGCGATCGTAGAATGCCCCGAGGAGGCCGGGATCGCTCTGCTCCAGCGCAAGCGGCTCGTGGCGGAGCAGCAGCTCGTAGTACTCCTCGTGACGATGGAGGTAGTGGAATCCACCTTGCTGGTCGAGCACGAGCGTGAGCCTGCGCCTGCGCCTGCGGTTGTCCTCGGAGTCGGGTAGGTCTTCGAGGATCGCGAGCGCCTCGTAGAAGTAGCCGAGAGCCTCCTCCATCGCATGCTGTGCTGAGGCCTTGCGATTGGCAAGCTCGAGGTAGTCTGCGGCCCGCTCCCGCTCGGAGCTCCGCGAGTAGTGGAACGCGAGGAGCTCGTACTTCTCGTGGAGTCTGCCCGCATAGGAGCTCTCGACCGCCGCGCCGGCGCGTGCGTGGAGAGAGCGGCGCCGGTCTTCCAGTAGGCCGTCGTAGGCAACGTCGCGGGTCAGCGCGTGCTTGAACACGAACGTCCGCTCAGTCCCTCCATGCTGTTCGTGCAAGAACTCGCGCCGCTTGAGCTCGTCCAGGGCCGGGAGCAGCGCTCCGTCACCGTCCCAGACGCTCTCGATGAGGTCGAGCGAGAACTCGCGCCCGAGTACGGACGCGACGCGGACGGCGCTCTTGCCTCCGGCGTCGAGCCGGTCGATTCGTGCGGCCAGAACGTCCTGCACGGTTCTCGGGATCGAGCCGTCAGAGCGGCTGTCGGTCTCCTGTCTGCGGCTCAGCGAGCCTCCAGAAGAAGGGGTTTCCCTCGCCCCGACCGACGATCCTCTCGGTTGCGTCGTTTGCGTCGCCGAGGATCGCTGCGACGATCTGTTCGCCGGCCTCCCTCGAGAGAGGCCGGAGGGCGATCTGGGTTACGTACGACTTGCCGAGCCATGGGGGGTTGTAACCAGGGCGGTATGTCGCGAGCAAGAGAGCCGGGACGGAGGGCAGCTCGTCGACGAGCTCGGTAAGGAACTCCTCCGACGTGCGGTCGATCCATTGCGCGTCTTGGATCACTACGAGCAGCGGCGACTGGCTTGCGCGACCAGAAGCCTGCGCAGCGCCTCGAACGTTCGGCCCTTCAGCGTTGCCGGCTCGAGCGCGACCAGCTGAGCGTCACCGGAGGTGACGTCGAGTGCGTGGTGGAGGTAGCGACGGGAATCCGGATCCAGACGCAGCTCCTCGAGCGTCGCGCTGATCTTCCGGCGACGCTCTCACGGTCGTCTTCCGGTGCGATCCCGCACGCGTCCCGCACCAGATCGAGGATCGGAGATAGGGAACGGCGGTCCCGAACGGCAAGCAGCGACCTTGAAGCGCAACGGTGTCCTCCTCGGCCGCGAGCCGCAGCTCGTGGGCCAGGCGCGACTTGCCGAGGCCGGGGTCGCCGGAAATGCCGATGACCTGTCCTTGCCCCCCGGCCGCGGAGCGAAGGGTTTGCCGCAGCGACTCGAGCTCCTCGTGTGGTCCCGAGAAGGGAGTCAGCTGCTGGTGTGCCTCGTCGATCGGGGACGTGCGCGGGCCGCGCCCGATGACGCGCAATGCCTGGACGGGGAGCTGGTTGACCGTCACCGGCTCTGTCTCCTCGAGATCGAAGTAACCACGCAGGTAGCCCGCGGCCGCGGTGCTCACCAGCACATCTCCGGGGCGAGCCGCCCCATGCAGACGAGCTGCAAGCACAGTCGTGTCACCCGAGGCGGTGTAATCCATCCGAAGGTCCATGGCCGAATAGCGCTCCCGATTACCGAGCCGGAGTTGAGCCCGATCCGGACGTCGATCTCGGATCGCTCCTTGATCGCGAGTGCGGCAAGCGCGGCGCGGCGTGCGTGGTCCTCATGGGCGATCGGGGCGCCGAAGAGGGCGGTGGAAAAGTCGTCGCCGAGGAACTGGTTGACCGTGCCCTCGTAGCGGTGGACCTCGGCCAGGGCGAGTGCGAAGAAGCTGTCGACGATCCGGTGATACTCCTCGGGCCCAGCCTGCGCCGCCAGCTCGGGCGAGCGGACGATGTCGCAGAAGACGACGCTCACCTGTTTCCGTTCGCCCTCGATCGCGCTGCGGATGGCGAAAAATCTGCGCTCGCCATGGTCGGGCGTGTAGGTCGCCGGGGACGGGGTGGCCTCGACGGCATGCCCGCACCCAGGGCAGAACTTGGAGTACTGGGGCAGGGTCGCTCCGCAGTCGTCGCACTTGCCGCCGACGAGCAAGGCGCCGGCGATGACGGGCGCGACCTGCCGCGACCTCTGGGGGCGGCTCATCGTTCTTCGGCGGTGGAGCCTCCGTATGGGCTCGCGAGAGCTCGGACTTGCCGGGTTCGACCGTCGGCTCGGCGACTGGCGTCGTTCGAACGGGCGTCTGCGGTGCCTCCAGGAGTGCACGGTAGATCGAGTCTGTCTCCGGCGACGGATACGCGCCGAGCTCCTCCGCGCTGCCGGCACTGCTCGACGCGAAGCGCCTCGGCGCGGTTTCCCGCGACGACGTGTGCCTCCATCAGACGGCGGTATCCAGCCTCGCGAAACGGCGAGAGCGCGATCAGTTCCTCGGGCCCACTGTGCCGCCTCCCGCGCGGCGCCCGAACGCAGGCACGCATCGGCAAGGACGCTCAACGCGCGCTCGCGGATGTCGGCGAGGTCGCGTCGCTTCTGCTCGACCCACGTTCCGTCTTCACCGGACAGGAACGGCCGGCGCGCCAGTGACTCCGCCGACTCGGCCGCCGCCCGTGCCTCGTCGAGCTCGCCTGCGGCGAGCGCTTCCTCCGCGTCCTGTGCGCCGCTCGCGGCTGCGAACAGGTCGACCCATGTCCCCTCGGGCAGGTCGAGCCGGTAGCAGCCGAACGCGTTTGTGAGCGTGATCCCGTCTTCTACGACCAGGCCGCGGAGCTTGCTCGCCATTACGGTCAACGCTTTCTCCCAGGTCGCGGGCGGCGATTCCCCCCAGATCGCGTCCACGAGCTCGTCCCGGGGCACCGGCCTGCTCCGGGCTACGACCAGGTAGGCAAAGAGAAGCCGACCTTGACGCCCCGGGAAGCGCGCCTCGTCCAGCACGCGTCCGTTCGCCTCGGCTGCGACCCGACCCGTGAGAAACACCTTCAGCTGCAATGACTTAGCCACGGTCTAGGCGTGATCTTGCCGGATTCTAGGCGCGGAGTCCTAGCTTCGGTCCCGGGCATGAACACATCCGACACGAAGGGGGCAAGGTCATGCGCAAGGTCATGCGAAGGAAGCTTCTACCGCTAGCCATCGCGACGGTGCTGGCGTGCGTCACCGCGGCGACGGGTTTTGCCGCGGGATCGACGAAGGTCACGCATTTCTCGTTCACCACCCCTCCCCACCTCCAGTGCGGCATCTTGGGAACGGCCGTCGTTCACGGCACGTCGGTCGTACGCGACGCGGGGAACGGCACGTTCTTCATGAGCGGCACCTGGTTCGGCGTCTTCACGGCCGCCGACAGTGGAAAGTCAGCCACGCTCTCTTTCGCCGGGCCGGTCAGGCCAACGTCGCCGCCCGTGATCGACGCGGGGGCGGGGACGGTCACGATCATGAGTACCGCCGGGGGTCTGTTTGAGAAGTTGTCGATCACCGGTGGTCCGACGTTGACTCGTGATGCTGGGCCTGTCGCCTTGGTCGATGTCTTCGAGTACACCGGGGATCCAAACAATCCGATCGGTGACCAGATCTCCGAGACGGCGTCTGGGCTACATGGGCCACATCCCGACCTCCTGGACGACAGCCTCTTCTGCGACGTCCTCGTGCCGTACCTGCAAGGCCCGTAGAGCAGCGATAGCAGTGGGCGGACCTGCAGACTGGCGGGGTCCGCCCCTTACACTTGACCGCCCGCCACGCATTGAAGTGGATCGGTGCAAACACGCCCAGCGCGCACTCGCGGAGATCGGCGAGCTCGCTTCGCTTCTCCTCGACCCACGTGCCTTCCTCCCCGGGCAGGAACGGCCGGCGCACCAGTGACACCGCCGACCTAGCCGCTGCCCTTGCCCGCTCGAGGTCGCCTGCGGCGAGCGCGTCCTCAGCGTCCCACTGAGCGTAGAGCGTGGCCGCGTCGGTGCCGCGCCGGAAGGGCGGCTCACCGGCCAGGCACTCGTACAGCATGCAGCCGAGCGCGTAGACGTCGGCGCGGCCGTCGACCTCCTCCCCGCGGATCTGCTCCGGGGCGACGTAGTCGGCGGTGCCGAGCGACTTGGCTGGGCCGAGCGGGAGGGCCGCGTCGCCGAGGTAGCGGCTCAGGCCGAAGTCGGCCAGGTACGCGTGCTCGCGCTCGTCGAGGAGGACGTTAGACGGCTTCACGTCACGGTGCACGAGCCCGCGCGCATGGGCGGAGTCGAGTGCACCAGCGATCTGCTCCAGGATGCGCACGGCGCGCGCCGGTTCGAGTGGCCCCTCGCGCAGCACCGCCTTCAGGTCGCTGCCTCGACCAGGCGCATCACGATGTACAGCTGCCCGTCGATCTCGCCCGCGTCGTGGATCGGGACGACGTTCGGATGCTCGAGTGAGGCAGCCACCCGCGACTCGGTGAGGAACCGCTCGCGGAACGACACGTCGTCGGCAAGATGCGGCGCGAGCAGCTTCAGCGCGACATCACGATCGAGCGCCAGGTCATGCGCCCGGTACACCACCCCCATCCCACCGCGGCCGAGCAGCGCCTCCAGCCGGTAACCGGCGAGCTCCGTGCCGATGCGCGAGTCCGCTGAAGCAGGCATGTCCCTCCTCCGACGCCCGACCATAGAGCGTCGCGTCACGAATGAACAGGCCCGCGCTTACGGTCGACTGACGGGCCGCTGACGGCGGGGCGCCCTTTCTCACGGCGTCCTTGCCTGGCTGCCGCGCGTCATCTGTTTAGCTGGTAGACACCTCGGCTGACCCGTCGGAAACGCGGGGCCTCGCCGGACGAGTACGCAGCGAGTGTCCCTTTCACCGACGACCACAACAGCGGCCCGCAGGCGAGCCGCTTGGCCGCCGCGTGAATTTCACACGCTCGCAGCGGCCGACCATCCTGCTCGAGCACCCGTGTGACGGTCTCGAGCACCGGGCTCGCCTTCGGCGGAGCGGAGCGAGGCGGCCTGGGATCGGCCACCGCCTTGGCCACCAGCCGGCCGTGGAGCTGCGCGAGCCGGGTGAGCTCAACCTTGGCTTGAGGGTTCGAACGTGCCCCGTTGTCTTCCATTCCCACGATTTCCAGGGGTCACGCGAACAACCAAAGTGCCAGGTACGAACCCCAACGTCTGTCCACGCGATTCTCTTGCCGTCGCTGTCGTGCAAAGCGGTGACGTCTCGTGGTTGCTCGGTTGGATCGCGATCCCGATCGGCGCCGGCCTCGCTGCCGGCTCAGCCCGAATTTCTAACACCGGCGATCTCGCAACGCGGCCCAACGAATCTCACCGGTGGGTCCACCTCGAGACGCCGAGGGAACGCCCAGAGCCTGCCAGGCGGCGCCGCGTTCAAGGAGTTTCGCTCCTGGTATTGGAAACCGAGGAGACCCCGAGTGTTAGGTTCGGCTCCTATTCATCACAGGCAAAGGGGTGATAGATGCTCTCGGATCAACAACGCGCGCGCCTCTTCGGCCTGCTGTTCCTGATCACCTTCGTAACGTCGATCCTCGCGCTCTGGCTCTACCAGCCGGTACTCGACGACCCCGTCGGATACATCGCAGGCGCGGGGAACGACAACCGGATCTTGTTCGGAGCGTTCTTGGAGCTGCTGCTGATCATCGCGAACATCGGCACCGCCGTCGTGCTCTACCCGATCGGCAGGCGACAGAGCGAGGAACTGGCGCTCGGGTATGTGGCTGCCCGCATCTTCGAGTGCATGTTCATCTTCCTCGGCATCGTCGCCGTCCTTGGGGTCGTCACGTTGCGTCAAGAAGTCGCGGGCGCGTCTGAAGGCACGGTCGCCTACACGCTCGCGGCGATCAAGGATTGGACGTTCCTTCTCGGGCCGGGCTGGGTTGTTGGTTGGGGGAATGGACTGATCCTCGGCTACCTCATGTACAAGTCGGAACTGGTGCCACGTCAGGCGGCCTGGCTGGGCCTTGTCGGTGGGCCGCTCATCATCGTGTCCGGCACCCTCGTCATGTTCGGCGTCGACCACCAGCAGGGCTCGCTTCAGGGCATCGCAACGGTCCCGGAGTTCCTGTCGGAGCTGTTCCTTGGCCTCTACTGCACCTTCAAGGGCTTCAGACCCTCGTCGCCGTTGCTCCAACCGCAGGTCCGCGGGGATCGCATGATGATGCCGGCAACTAAAGAAGATTTGCGATGACGGCAGGTGAGGCGTTTTCGACCGACATCACCGGCCTCCCGTCGGCTGTGGAGACCGAGATCGTCGAACTCTCGGGTGGAAGTGAGCTTGAACTGGGTATTGGCCCGGTGGCGAAACGGATCGGCGATGCGACGGTGCGGATGCTCGCGTACAACGGGTCGATTCCTGGCCCGACGATCAGGGTGCAACGAGCTGGGAGATGATGGTCAACGTCCTCAACGATGGCGACTTGGAGGCGACTGTGCACTGGCATGGCCTCCGTGTCGAGAACCGCTATGACGGCACCCATGAGACCCAGGACGCGATGCTGGTCGGGGAGAAGTTCAGCTATCGGCTGCAGTTCCCTGATCCCGGTGTGTATTGGTACCACCCGCACATTCGCGAGGACTACGGCCAGGAGCTAGGTCTGTACGGGAACATCCTCGTCGTTCCGGCTGACCCGGACTACTGGGCGCCAGTCAACCGCGAGATCGCACTTACGCTCGATGACGTCTTGATCGAGGACGGAAAGATCGCGCCGTTCAGCCGCTCTGAGACGACGTACGTAGCGATGGGGCGTTTTGGGAACGTCTTGCTCGTCGCTGGCGAGTCTGATCTGTCCTTCGAGGCGCGGCTGGGTGAGGTCGTTCGCTTGTACCTGACGAACACCGCGAACACCCGGGTCTTAGACGTCGCCATCGAAGGTGCCAGGATGAAGCTTGTCGGTGGCGACAGCGGCAGGGTCGAGCAGGAAGAGCTGGTCGATGCGGTCGTCCTTGCACCGTCCGAGCGCGTGGTGATCGACGTCCGCTTCGACACGGCAGGAGTAGCAACGCTCATTCACGCCACGCCCGATCGGCGCTATCCATTGGCAGCGATCACGGTCTGGGAGAGCCGGGCCGAACCTTCACTGGGCGAGATCTTCGACGTGTTGCGCCGGAATGAGGACATGGCCGCCGAGCGGGCGCGGATAGCCACGTACCTGGAGGCAGAGCCGGACAAGACTCTGGCCTTTGTCGCGGAGATGGACATGGGTACACCGGAGGGCGCGGTCGTGTACGCGCCCGATGCACCCCGAGGTGGTCCGTGCTGAGGAAGGCAGCTGCCCGAAATGCGGGATGAAGCTGCTCGCGACGGCCGTGACCTACGTGTGTCCGATGCATCCGGAAGTCGTCAGCGAGAACCCGGCCGACCGTTGTCCTCAGTGCGGGATGAAGTTGGTCGCCGCCCACCTCGTCGGCGACGACGGACACGCGGATCACGGCGAGCACCACCACGAACACGAGACCGGGGGTCACAACCACGAGGCCGCGGGTGGTATCGAGTGGGAAGACGACATGGTCGAGGTCAACAAGATGACCACGCCGGAGAACATGCGCTGGAAGCTCGTCGACCGTTCGACCGACGCCGAGAACCACGCGATCGACTGGCGGTTTCGGGTCGGCGACCAGGTGAAGCTGCGTCTCGTCAACGAGATGGACTCCGACCATCCGATGCACCACCCGTTCCACATCCACGGAGCGGGCCGGTTCCTCGTCCTCAGCCGCGACGGCGTGGTCGAGCCCAACCTCGTCTGGAAGGACACGGTGCTCGTGCGACCGGCGAGACCGTGGACATCCTGCTCGACGTCACGAACCCCGGGATCTGGATGGCGCACTGTCACATCGCCGAACATCACGAGAGCGGGATGATGTTCAGCTTCCACGTTGACCCCGTGTGAACCAGCCGCCCGCCCGCTACGACGTCGCCGTGGTCGGAGCGGGCAGGCCGGGCTGGCGATCGGCCATCACCTCGCGCGGCAAGGGCGGCGATTCGTCATTTTCGACCGAGCCGATTCGATCGGCGCGGCCTGGCGGTCGCGCTGGGACTCCCTCGTTCTCTTCACTCCACGCCGGTACGACGCGCTACCCGAACTCAACTTCCCCGGCGATCCGAACGGGTACCCGACGCGCGACGAGGTCATCAGCTACCTAGAGCGGTACGCGGAGACCTTCGAGCTTCCAATCGAACTCGGCAACGAGGTGCGCAGCTTGACAAGCGACGGTGCGAGCTTCGTGCTCGAACTCGACAGCCGGGTGGTCGAGGCCGGTCAGGTGGTAGTGGCGACCGGCCCCTTCGAGGTGCCGCGAATCCCCGAGTTCGCCCGGAACCTCGATCCCGCGGTGGTCCAGATCACAGCACCGACTATCGGAACCCCGGCGCTATTCCCGAGGGGACGGTGCTCGTCGTTGGCGGAGGAAACACAGGGTTCCAGATCGCCGAAGAACTCGCCCGCACTCGCCAGGTTCACCTCTCCGTCGGCACGCGCCAGACCCCATTACCACAGCGGCTTCTCGGACGCGACCTGTTCTGGTGGCTGGTGAAGAGCCGCCTGCTCGGAGTGTCCGTCGACTCGCGGTTGGGGAGAAGGCTCCAGTACAAGGACACGCTCATCGGCTCGTCCCCCCGCAGGGCAAAGCGGCGTGGTGTCGTCCTTCGGCCTCGCGCGGCCGGAGCGGCCGTGCAAACGATCACGTTCGCCGACGAGAGCACGCTCGTGGTCGACGCCGTTATCTGGGCCACGGGGTACCTCTTCGACCGCTCCTGGATCGATGTCCCCGTCGAGGACGAGGAGGGCCGCGTCCGCCACCGGCGTGGCGTCACCGACACGAAGGGCCTCTACTTCCTCGGACTCCCCTGGCAGCACACCCGGGGCTCCGCACTGCTCGGCTGGGTCAAAGACGACGCCGCGTACATCGCCGAGCAAATCGCGGCCGCAGCGTGACGAAGGTCGACAGGACCGCGTTGAGCACGATCGGATCGATCGAATGGACCGAGCGCACCGGCGGGGTCCTGACCGCGCGCGAATGCGTGTCGCTGGCTGGGCCGCTGGTGCGCGACGAGCTGCGCATCGCCGCGGGGCTGCTCGCGATGGCGCTGCGCCGGCACTCCGGTCGCCGGAGTACCGTCGACCCGGCAGCCCTCGTGCTGCCGGACTCGTCCATCGCGCGAGACGCCGAGATGGCGGCCGGGGATCTCCTGAGCCCGGTCCTGCTCAACCACTCGCGCCGCGCATTCGTGTGGGGCTCGGCCATCGCGGCGCTGCAGGGAATCACGTTCGACCGCGAGCTCCTCTACGTGGCGTCGATGTTCCACGACACCGGTCTGCCGAGCCCGGTGTCCCGCGTCGACTTCACGGTGCGCAGCGCTGAGCTGGCCCGCGAGTTCACCGCCCGCCACGGCGTATCGGCCGACGGCCGCGAGCTCGTCGCCAACGCCATCGCCCTGCACCACACTCCCGGGGTGGGTCTGGAGTTCGGCGCCGAGGCCTTCCTCCTCTCCGCCGGGGCGGGGGTCGACGTCTTCGGGCTCCGCAGCGACGTGGTGCCGGACGCCGTTCGCCGGAGCGTAATCCGCGAGTTCCCGCGGCTGGGCTTCAAGCGCGAGTTCTCGGGGCTCTGGCGGGCCGAGGCCCGGCAGGTGCCTCGTGGTCGAGCGTGGTTCCTGCACCGCTTCGCGCTGACCGACCTAAGCATCCGCCTCGCGCCGTTTCGCGACTGACCTAGGCCCATTCCAGACGCCTCACGTCCCTGAGTTCGCCCAGGACCTCGATCCTCGCGGTGGAGCGGGCCGACCGCCTTGCCGAGGCCGGCTGCCGCAGCGCAGATTGCTGCGGTGCCGGCCAGGGCGATCGAGATGCGCGTGCGGCTGCTCATTCGGCCTCGTATCCCGCCTCGTCGATCGCCGCTCGAAGGGCGGTGTCGTCGAGGTTGTCGCCGCTGACAGTGACCTGCTTGGTCTCGAGGTCGACGTCGACCGACTTGACGCCTGCGACTGTGGTGACCTCGGTGGTGATCGCGGCCCGGCAGTGGCCGCAGCTGATGCCGGGAACCGAGTAGGTGATTGTCTCGTTCATGGCGGTCTCCTTGGTCGAGGTGAGCTCTGGGCCGGCCCTAGCGGGATTCCGCGTAGGCGAAGGGGTGATGAAAGACGTCGAGCGCGCGAGTCCGCGGGGCCGGGATCGAGAAGCGATCGCCGGCACCGATGTCCTCGACGACGACGAAGAGCTCGTCGCGACTCGCGTCCCAGTAGAGAGCGACGTCGAAGTCGTGGTTTCTGCGGTGTGCCAGTTCGGTCATCTCGATGCCTCCTTCGTGAGTGTTGAGTGCGATGAGATGAGGATGCGCCGAACCGGACCCGGCGGCCACGTAGGGCGACCGAAGGAACAACCACAGGTTTTCCGGGCTCAGGCTTCGGTTGTCGCCAGCGGTTCTGCGCCGGCGGCGAGAGCGGCCGGAAGCTGGGTTCTCGACGAGATGTCGAGCTTCCGGAAGGCGTTCGAGAGGTGCATTTCCACCGTGCGCAGCGTGACGAACAGCGCCTGTGCGATCTCTCGGTTCGATAGTCCCTCGGCGGCCATGGCGGCCGTCCGGCGCTCACTTGGGGTGAGCGCGGCTGCTCCGGTTTGGACGACGCGGCGCGGCCGGGCGCCGGTCGCAATCAACTCCTCGTGGGCTCGTTCGGCCAGGAGAGTGGCGCCGCAGCGCTCGGCGAGTTCGAGCGCTTGCCGAAGGTGATCGCGGGCTTCGGCCCGGCGGTTGGCTCGGCGCAGGGCGGCCCCGAGGTCGGCGAGGGCGCAGGCGTGCTCGAGCCGCGCAGGCGACGGCTCCAGCACTGCGACTGATTCCCGGATGAGTCCGATGCCTTCGCCTCCTTCGATGAGGCCGCAGATCCGGAGGGCCCGGCCCAGCGTGCTGGCTACCCCCCAAGCACGGGACAGCTCGACCTCCTCCTGTGCCAATGGACGCGCATCCTGCGTCTCCCCGAGCGCGTGATGTTCGAGTGCGGCCAGAGAGCGCCAGGCAGGGTACGACGCCGCCGGGATGGTGTGGCCGAAGGAGGCCAGCGCGTCGCCGAGTTCGAGGGCGTGCGCGAGCGCCGCTCGATGATCACCCCGTGCCGCCTCGACCAGCGCCCGGCCTCGCAAGAGCGGCGCTCGCGAGAACGCATCGGATGACACAGTCGCCTCGACCGCATCGAGGAGGCCCGCCGCCTCTTCGGCGGCGCCCCGCTCTACCAGGATTTGGGCGAGCCAGCCGTGGGCGGCGGGCCTGATCCAGACCTCTCGATGTGGAAGCGTCTCGAGCGCGGCGCGCCCGTCCGCCTCGGCGTCTATGAGCGCCCCGCGCATGTACTGGAAGATCGCGCGGGTCATCGAGAGGCTGGAGAAGTGGAAGACGGCGCCGCGCCTGCGCACATCGCTGAGTGTCGCGTCGAGCAGACGGACGCCCTCGTCGAGCCGGTCGGTGCGG
Organism: uncultured Actinomycetes bacterium; assembly: GCA_963775695.1. GTDB lineage: Bacteria > Actinomycetota > Thermoleophilia > Gaiellales > Gaiellaceae > DATBLE01. Next base: position 55,942 of record CAVZJU010000006.1, read on the forward strand.
AGCAGCACGTAGGCGCCGCCGGTGTAGTTGCGTGCGCGCTCCTCTTCGGACATGGCCGTCAGCGCGGCGAGCGCGACTGTGGCCGCCCGCTCGGCGTCTCCGCCGCCGGCGGTCTCATGGTATGCCTGCCCGGCAACCAGCACCCGTGCTCCCGGCCCCTCGTCGACCGTCACGTCGAGCTGTGCCAGTCGTTCCCTTGCGCGCACGTACTGGGAGGGCACCCGCGTTGCATTGACGACCAGCTCCGCCTCCAGTCGATGTCGCAACTCGACGTTCAGCCCCGTATGTTCCGCCAGCGCCCGGTCCAGGACGTCGACGCCCTCTTCCTCCTCGCCGGCCCAATAGAGGGCGTGGCCGAGCGCGAGCGACGCCTCGGCGCGCCGGTTCGGCTCGCGGGCGAGCGATACGGCCTCGCGCAGGTGCGCAATCAAGTTCGGAGCGCCGAGGTTCGCCTCGACGGCTCCAAGCTCGAGCAGCAGCTCTCCCCGCTCGTCGTCCTCGAGCGGTTCCTCGAGCGCCCTCGCCAGATACCGCGCCGCGCTGTCGAGCCCTGCTTCGCTTGCGGCGCGGTCAGCCGCGTCACGCAGCAACTCGGCCGCGCGCGGAACGCTCTCGGGTGCTGCGAGTAGGAGCTGCGCAGCGATCTGTTCCGGCGGCGCTTCAAGCTCGGCGAGGACTTCGGCGGCACGTGCGTGCTCGGCCTCGCGCTCCTGCGCCGGAATGCTCTCGTAGACCGCGTTGCGGACGAGTGGGTGCACGAACGAGAACGGAGGCTCAGGGCGCAGCAGATCCATCCGGGCGAGTGCAGCCGCTGCCGGCGCAATCTCGCGTCGCTCGAGGTTGGCGAGCGCCGCCGCCTGTTCGCGCTCGGCCCGGTCGCCTAGCACGGCGACCACACGGGCAAGCCGCGCTGCCTCTGCCGGGAGACGCCCAAGTCGCAGTCGCACCGATCGGGTGACAGCATCCGGCGCCAGCCGGTCTACGACGGGCACGGATGCGGCCACTGGAGCCACGTCCTCGCCGGCGAGCGTCCGCAGCAGCTCGCGGAGGAGCAACGGGTTGCCGCCGGTCGCGTGATGGCAGGCAAGCGAGAACGCCTCCTCCGCGTCGGCGCCGAGCTCCTGCTGCACGAGCTCGGAGACCGATGGGGCGCTCAGGGCATTCGGCCGCACGATCGCGGTCGCGGCATCCGCCAGCAGATCGGTAAGCAGTGGATGCTCCTCTTCGATCGGACGCAGGGTTGCGAAGACGCAGACGGGCATGCCCTCGAGCCGCCGCGCCAGGTAGGTCAGCCAGTGTAGGGACGAGGGATCCGACCACTGCAGATCGTCGACCGCGAGCGCAAGCGGCCCCGACTCGGAGAGATTGACCGTCAGCCAGTAAAGCCCGTGCAGGAGCGCGTAGACGTCCTCCTCGGCACCCTCCGGGCTCCCGCCGGAGCTGAACAAGCGCGCGGCCTGGCCTGCAGCGCCACCCAGGAGTCTCGATTGCTCCTCATTGGGCGCCGTCGCGACCGCCGTCTCGAAGAGCTGCCGGACGACCCCGAACGAGAAAGCCGCTTCCAGCTCGCTCGCACGCGCAGAGAGGACGGCCAAGCCTGAGTTGACCGCGCGAACCCTTCCCTCGGCGAGGAGCGACGTCTTCCCGATGCCCGCCGGCCCCTCAAGGATGATCAGCTTCCCGGCACCACTTTGGGCACCGGCGATCGCCGCGTCGATCGAAGCCAGCTCTTCGGCGCGCTCGAGCAGAGCCCGCTGCTCGTCGCGCCACGGCCTCGCCGCCCGCGGCCCGGCAAACGCCTCCGGCAATCCCTCCGCGATCACCTGAAACAACCGCTCTGGCTGCTCGAAACCCGCCAGCCGCACCTCGCCGACCTCACGGAGCCCGATCCCCTCCGGCGGGTCGGCGGCGACGATCGCCTGCGTCGCGCTCGAGACGAGGATCTGCCCGCCATGGGCGGCCTCGCAGACACGTCGGCCGCGGTGCACGGCGATCCCGACGTACCGCTCGTCACTCAGCGACGCCTCGCCGGTGTGCAGTCCCATCCGCACCCGCACCTGGACATCACCGGGCCAGGCCTGGGCGGCGAGCGCCCGCTGGGCACCGACAGCCGCGCTTACGCCGCCCCCGGAGCTCGAAAAGGCGGCCAGCAGCGAGTCGCCCTGCGTGTCGACCTCGACGCCGTCGGCCTGGGTGAACGCGGCGCGGAGAACGTCGCGATGCGCTTCCAGCAGCTCGCCATAGCGGTCGCGGCCGATCGATTCGAGCAGCCGCGTCGACCCTTCGATGTCCGTGAAAAGGAACGTAACCGTCCCCTGCGGCAGTGTCCGATCGGGCACGTGCCTACCGTACCGCGCTTCGGTTGCAACCAAAGACTGCGGCTTTTCCTACGGGGGCGCCCCATCGCGAATGCAGGCCCTTCGGAAGCACCCTCCTTCCCATGCACCGCACCTACGAGAAGGAGGCAACGATGCATCACAAGAAGAGCACCAAGACCCTCGCCGACAGCCACGACTCGCAGCCGCGGAAGTGGCTATTGCCGATCCTGCTCGTCGCGCAGCTGATGGTCATCCTCGACATCACCGCCGTGAACATCGCGATGCCGAGCATCGCCAAGCATCTGCACATCGCCGGCGCGACGATCAGCTGGACGATCACCAGCTACTCGCTGATCTTCGGCAGCCTGCTCCTCCTCGGCGGCCGCGCCGCCGACCTCCTGGGCCGCCGCCGGATGTTCGTGACCGGCCTGACCATATTCACCACGTTCTCTCTCGGCTCCGCGCTGGCCACCTCGGCGGCAACCTTGTTTGCCGCCCGCGCCGGCCAGGGCCTCGGCGCGGCCATGCTCTCCCCGGCCGCCCTGTCGATCATCTCCAGCTCATTCCACGGCGAGGCCCGCGCCAAGGCGCTCGCCGCCTGGGGCGCCGTCGGCGGAGCCGGCGCAGCGCTCGGCGTCCTCCTCGGCGGCATCCTCACCCAGGTCGCCGACTGGCGGATGATCTTCTTCGTCAACCTGCCGGTCGCCATCGCCCTGTTCGCAGCGGCGACGAAGACCATACCCGCCGACTCGGAGAAGCCGCGCTGGCGCGGCCTCGACACCCGCGGCGCACTGCTGGCAGTAGCCAGCATGGCGGCGATCGTCTTCGCGATCACCCAGGCGGACAAGGCCGGCTGGATCTCGGCTCAGACGCTGACTATCGGCGGGCTCGGCCTCGCCGGCCTCGCTGCCTTCGCCGCCTGCGAGCGGCGCACGGCGCAGCCGCTCCTTCGCATCGAGCGGCTCCGCGACCGGGCCCTCGGCGGCGGGCTGCTGCTGGCGCTGATCAACGCCGGACTGATGTTCGGGCTGTTCCTGCTCTGCTCCCTCTACCTGCAGATGGCACTCGGCCACGGCCCGCTCTCTACCGGCCTGGCGTTCATCCCGCTGGCTCTGTCGGCCGGCGCTGGCGCCCACGCCTCGGGCCACCTGATCAACCGCTACGGCCTGCGCTGGTCGGTCAGCCCGGCGCTCGTCGTTGCCGCCGCCGGACTGCTGCTCCTCTCCCGCATCCCCGCCGGCGGCTCCTACCTGCGTGACGTCCTGCCGGGAATGGTCCTGGCCGGGTTCGGCCTCGGCCTCTCGGGCGTCTCGATGGGCATCGGCGTCATGACAGGTGTTCGCCCGGACGAGGCCGGAATGTTCTCCGGGGCCAGCGCAACCACGCACGAGCTCGGCGGCACCTTCGGAATCGCGATCTACGCCAGCATCGCTGCCGCCGCCAGCGGCGGGATCGCGGTCGGCCCCGCGGCCGCAGCCGGGATCGCCCACGCGTTCCTGATCGCCGGCTTCGTCGCCCTGATCACCAGCGTCGCGGCCCTCGCCCTGCTTCCGGCAGCAAAGACCTTCCTGCCGAAGCTTCGGCTTGCCCCGGCGATGCCCACCCACTGACCGCTTTGCACCACCTTCGACCAAACCCAGATCGATCACATCGAAAGGAGAAACAGAAATGGAAGCAACGGCACTGACAATCCAGACCCCGGCGCAGCCCGGACGCACCAAGAGGATCGCTGCGATCGCCACGGCAATCACCGCCCTCGTCCTCGCCGTGACCGGAGCCGTCGCCCTCGGCGCGAACGCTCTCCGCGACGGCAACGGCTACTTCAACTGGCCGACCGAGACCTTCACCAGCAATGGGTACGCGATCACGATGAAGACCGTCGACATCTCCCACGCTCCGAAGTGGGCATTCGACAAGGCAGGGCTGGACAGCGTCCGCGTCAAGGCCACAGCGACGGCCGGCTGTTCATCGGCATCGCCCGCGCCGACGATCTCGAGCGATACCTCCGCGGCACTGAGCACGACGACGTTTCGAGCCTGAGCTACAACCCGTTCCAGGTCAGCTACGACCACACGAACGGCCAGGCGCCTCATCGTGCTCCGGGCAAGGAGAAGTTCTGGATCAAGTCGACGACCGGTCCCGGAAACGTGGCCTTGGCCTGGAAGCCTCAGCCCGGCAAGTGGCGGGCGATCATCATGAACGCCGACGGATCACGTGGCGTGACCGCTGCTCTCAAGCTCGGTGCTCGCACCGACCTGCTGTGGTGGATCGGCGCCGCCCTTCTCGGGTTCGGCGTGATCGCTGCCGCAGGTGCCGGGATGTTCTACTGCTCAGCGCGCAGATAGCACGTCCTGCTTGACATGCAAAACGCACTCGTGAGATGGTGGTTGGGTCAAACCCGGTGGCTCTTCGGAGTTGCCGGGTTTGGCGTCTGTGCAAGGCCTTACGGCGCAGTCGCTGTACGGCTCTGAGGCACGAGCTGACGACTCGAGTGGGGTAGTCGGTGAAGGCGATCATTCGGAATGCGTACGGCTCGGTCGAGGTTCTGCGACTTGCCGAGACTGGCACGCCTGTTGAGCGCGAACGCGAGGTGCTGGTGCGCGTGCAGGCGGCGGGCCTCGACCAGGGGGTATGGCACCTGATGACCGGGACGCCGTACGCGATGCGCCTGGCGGGCTTCGGCATGCGCGCTCCGAAGAACCCGCTGCTCGGGTACGACGTGGCCGGACGCGTCGAGGCAGTTGGGGCGCAGGTGACGGAGTTTCGGCCGGGGCAGGAGGTGTTCGGCACCTGCCGCGGGTCCTTCGCCGAGTACGCCGTCGCTCGCCCGGATCGCCTCTTGCCCAAGCCGGACACTGTGAGCTTCGAGCAGGCTGCGGCCGTCCCGATCTCCGGCTTCGCGGCACTGCAGGCGGTCCGCCACGGAGGAGTCCGCGCCGGCCGGCAGGTGTTGATCATCGGTGCGGGCGGGGGCGTCGGGACGTTCGCAGTGCAGATTGCGAAGGCGGACGGGGCCGAGGTGACCGGTGTCAGCAGTGCGTCGAAGACCGAGCTCGTGCGCTCGATCGGCGCCGACCACGTGATCGACTACACGCGAGAGGATTTCGCCGACGGTCGCAACCGGTACGACGTCATTCTCGATATCGCCGGCAACCGCCCGCTTTCGGAACTCCGGCGGGCGTTGACTCCGCGGGGGACACTGGTGATCGTGGGCGCGGAGGACGCAGGCAACTGGCTCGGCATCCGCCGTCAGCTGCGCGCCGCCGCGCTCTCGCCGTTCGTCCGGCAGAAGCTCGGTTTCTTCATCTCGAAGGAGCGGCGGGAGGACCTGGAAGAGCTTCGGAAGCGGCTCGAAGCCGGCACGATCAGGCCCGTCGTCGACAGGACGTTCCCGCTCGAAGAGGTGCCTGCCGCGATCCGCTACCTCAGAGACGGTCGCGCACACGGCAAGGTCGTCATCGCCATCTGACCGCTGCCAACAGTTCCCGCCAGCAGGGCTATGTCGATTGTCGAGCAATCGTGTAAACGCCATGACGTAAGCGCTGGAACGTCGGCCGGTCGCCTGAAGCACCCGCGGCGAGGGCTGCCTTTACCGACGGCCACAGAAGGGATGCACCCGCAGCCCGCTCGGCCGCAGCGTGGATTTCCCGTGCCCGCATTGGTTGACCAGCACCCGTGAGCACCAGGCTGACCAGGTCGAATACTCGGATCGGCTTGGGCGGGGCGGCTCGAGGCTCCCGCAGATTGCCTGCCGCCCTCTTTAGGAGTTCGCCCTGGAGTTGATTGAGCCTCTTTAGCAGGGTTTTATTTCTTTCAAGGGGGTTCGAAAGTGCTCCGTTTAGTTCCAATTCCCTCAATTTCCAGGGAGAGTCGGAAGAACCAACGCGCTACGTACGAACCCCAGCGCGGTACAGGTGGCAGCAGTGAGAGTGCGCGATGGTCCTCGCGACTGTGCCTTTTCCCTCGAGGGGCAGGCAGACCTCGGGCACTTGACCGGGCCTATCGACTGGACCCTCACAGGCGCCTGGATCGAGACCGTCTTGACGCCTCATCTTCTTGGTCGTATGCTTTAGGCAAGTGATTAACTCCCCGCAGGAAGACGTCGCGGGCGGGGCGGCTCGCCCGACGCGGGAGCGAATCCTGCGCGCGACTTCCGAGCTCATGGCCGAGATCGGGATCGACCGTGTCCGGACGCGGGCGGTGGCCGAGCGGGCCGGCGTCAACCCGGCGCTCGTCCACTACCACTTCGGCTCGATGTCGGCGCTGGTCCTCGAGGCGGCCGAGCACTCGCTCGTCCGCGAGCTCGGGCCGTCGATCGAGGCGCTGCAGTCGGGCGCCACCATCCACGATGGCGTCCGCGCGATCCTCCAGTGGATCGAGTGCCACGGGGAGCGGACCCCGGGCTCGACGATCCTCGCCGAGGCGATGGTGAAGGCCACCCGCGACCCCGCCTTCCGCCGGTGGACGCGGCACGCCTCGCGCCGCTTCCGCGCGCTGCTCCTGGAGCGGCTCGAGGCCGCTCGGGACGGCGGCGAGCTCGATCGGGATCTCGACCTCGAGGCCACCGCCCTGCTGCTGGCCGCAGCGCTCGACGGCCTCCTCTTCCACCGCCTCGTCGACCCGAAGCTGGACGTCAGGCGGGCGGCCGAGCCCCTGGACGCGATGCTCCGGCCGACACCCGCCGCCAAACGGGACCGACGCGGGAGGGCGTCCGATGCGTGAGGAGCCGCGCCGCGGCGCGACGCTGCGGCTCGAGAACGTCGTCAAGACCTACGGCAGCGGCGAGATCGCCGTGCACGCCCTGCGAGGGATCGACCTGGACGTGGGCGCCGGCGATTTCGCCGTCCTGCTCGGGCCGAGCGGGTCGGGGAAGACGACGCTCCTGAACGTCGTGGGCGGCATCGAGTCCCCCACCTCGGGACGGGTCGTCGCCGACGGCGTCGACCTGACGTCGCTGGACGCCGACGGGCGAACCGAGTATCGGCGCAGCCACGCGGGCTTCGTGTTCCAGTTCTTCAACCTCATCCCGACGCTCACCGCACGTGAGAACGTCGGGCTGATCGCCGAGCTCACCGGCATGTCCGACGAGCAGGCAGTGGCCACGGTGCTGCGCGAGGTGGGCCTCGACGGGCGGATGGATCACTTCCCGGGTGGCCTCTCCGGCGGCGAGCAGCAGCGCGTCGCGATCGCCCGCGCCCTCGTGAAGGACCCGCCGCTCCTCCTGTGCGACGAGCCTACGGGCTCACTCGACCAGGAGACGGGGCGCGCCGTCCTCGATCTCCTCCGCCGCGTGAACGAGGAGCGCGGGTGCACCGTCCTCCTGGTCACGCACAACTCCGCCATCGCCGAGATGGCCGACCGCGTGATCCGCATGCGCTCGGGGGCGCTCGAGGACGACCGGCGAAACCCCGCGCCGGTGCTCGCGGAGGCGCTGCGCTGGTGAGACTGCTGCGGCTGAAGCGCCGCCGCGATCTGGGACGGCAGCGGGCCCAGTTCGGAGCCGTGGTCGCCACGCTGTTCCTCGGCGTGGCGCTGTTCGTGGCCACGTACGACGCCTACCGGAACCTCGACGCCTCCTACCGGGAGCTCTACACGCAGCTCCGCTTCGCCGACCTGACGGTGACCGGCGGGCCGACCGGCGAGCTGGCCGGACGGGCGCGGGCCGGCGGCGCCGCGGCGACGATCCGGACCGTGGCCGACGTGCCCTTCGAGGTCGGCGGCTCGAAGCTCCTGGGACGGGTGGTCGGGATGCCGGTCGATCAGCAGCCCTCGGTGAACCGCGTCCGGGTCCTCTCCGGTACCTACCTTCGACTCGCACACGCGCACGGGGTTCTCGTCGAACAGCACATGGCGTCCCACTTCCACCTCGCCGTGGGCGACACGGTCCGCGTCCGCGGCCGCGGCGGCTGGGTGGACGCCGAGGTCGTCGGCGTCGCGGCCTCGCCGGAGTACCTGTGGCCCGCGCGCAGCCGCCAGGAGATCCTGACCCCGCCCGGCAGCTTCGGCGTGCTGTTCGTCCCGGAGGCACTGGCGCGGCGGCTGGCCCCACCGGCGACCCCGGCCCAGATCGCCGTGTGGGGGGCGAGCCGATCGCTGCTGGAGAGCCTGCGCGCGAGCGCCCGCGCGGGCGGGGCGCTGGACGTGGCCGCGCGCTCGGAGCAGGCGTCGAACGCCGCCCTGCAGGAGGACGTCAAGGGCTTCGGAGAGCTCGCGCTCCTCTTCCCCATCCTCTTCCTGTCCGCCGGCGCCATGGCCGCCTTCGTGCTCCTGAGCCGACTCGTGCGCTCGCAGCGGCCGGTGATCGGGATGCTCACGGCGAACGGATTCGCTCCGCGCACCATCCTGCGTACTTACCTCGGCTACGGCGTGTGGACGGGGCTCGCGGGCGGGGTGCCCGGGGCGATCGCAGGCGCCCTGCTCGGCCGGTGGATCACGCACGTGTACACGTCCGCCATCTCGGTCCCGCTCACCGTGATCCGGTTCTCCCCGTGGACGGCGCTGATCGGCGTCGCGATCGCCCTGCTCGCGGGCGCGGTGGCCGCCGCCGCCCCGGCCCGGGCGGCGGCGCGCGTCATGCCGGCCGAGGCGATGCGCGGCTTCTCGCCCCCCTCCGGGGGAGGTGGGAGCCTCCTCGAGCGCGTCCTCCCGCCGCTCGGACGGCTCCCCGGGCGCTGGAAGCTCCCCCTGCGCAGCATCGGCCGGAGCAGGCGCCGGACGATCTCGACGGTCGTCGGCGTCGTGCTGTCCCTGAGCCTCGTGCTCGTGTCGTGGGGGATGCTCGACACGACCGACATCCTCGTCTCGCGCCAGTTCGACACGGTGCAGCGGCAGGACGCGCAGCTCTACTTCAGCCAAGGAAGGCCGTCGGCGTCCGAGCTCTCGTCGGTCCGGGCCGTGCCGGGCGTGGCCACGGTCGAGCCCGCGGCCCAGCTCGACGTCGCCATCTCGAAGGGCGGCAGGAGCTACGCCACGACGCTCGTCGCGATGGAGCCCGACACGGCGATGCACACGTTCCTGCGCCCGGGCGGGGGGACGGCGAGGCTCGAGGGGAGCGGCATCCTTGCCGGCCGGGCGCTCGGCGGCCAGATCGGCGTGTCGAGCGGCGAGGGCGTCACGGTTCGTTCGGCGGCGCTGCCCGCACCGCTGCGGCTTCCCCTCTCCGGCTTCGTCGACGAGCCGCTCGGAACGCTGGCGTACGTCTCGCTCCCCGGCCTCGAGCGGGCGGTCGGGCGGAGCGGCCTCGAGAACACCGCGCTCGCGCGCTTCGCGCCGGGCGCCGACCGTGCGCGGGTCCTGGCCCGCCTGCAGGCTCTGCCGTCCGTGTCGGTCGTCACGGACTCGCAGGGCCTCGCCCGCTCGGCGCGCTCGTTCCTCGGCCTCTTCTACGCCTTCGTGGGGATCATGCTCCTGTTCGGCGGGCTGATGGCCTTCGGGCTCATGTTCAACACGATGTCGGCCAACGTCGCCGAGCGCGCGAGCGAGATGGCGACGCTCCGCGCCGCCGGGGTCGGCCACAGGACGATCTCCGGGCTGCTCACGCGCGAGAACCTGCTCGTGACGGCGATCGGGATCGTCCCCGGCCTCGCGGTCGGCTACGCGCTCGCCGCCGTCTTCATGTCCTCCTTCAACAGCGATCTCTTCACGTTCACGCTGCACGTCCGGCCGAGCACGCTCGTCTTCTCGGCGCTCGCGATGCTCGGCGTCGCAGTTGTTTCGCAGTGGCCCGGGGTGCGCGCGGTCGGCAGGCTCGACGTGGCCCGGGTAGTACGCGAGCGCTCGCTCTGAGCGGGCCGGACCCCGCCTCGCTCCGACCATCGTCGGCGCCGGGCGGCTCGCGAAGGCGGGAATTCGACTTCACGGAGCGGCGTGGGAGTCGAACCTACCCAGCCTGGGGCTACCACGCCTTACCGGTCTTGAAGGTCTGCCGGTGGTGCTGTTCACCATTTCGTTACCGTAGGGCTGGTCGTGGATTGGTCGCTGTTTCATGCGCTCAACGGCCTGCTCAGCCATCGCGATGGCGCTCAAGATGCGGCTCAGACGTTCAATACCTGGGCAATCTTCGTACTGGTAGCTGTGGCTGGAGCACTCTGGTTTCTCGCCCGGCCGGGTGGATCATTGCGCCCGAAGCTGGCTTCTGTGTCCGCGGCGATCTCAGCTGTGCTTGCGCTGGCTGTCAACGTCGTCGCCTCCCAGCTTTGGTACCACGCTCGGCCGTTCGTCGGTCATCCACGGGCGACGGTACTGCTCGTCCACCACGCGGCTGACAACTCGTTTCCGAGCGATCATGCGAGCGTCGCCTTCGCCGTTGCCTTCGCCGTCTTCGTCTTCTACCGGCGGGTGGGTCTGCTGCTCGTTCTGGGTGCCGTCGGCGTAGCAGTTGACCGGATCTTCGTCGGCGTGCACTATCCCGTCGACGTCGCTGCCAGCGTACTCGTGGCGCTGGCGTCGGTGGCCCTCGTCACGACTGCGGGGCGCCCATACGTTCACTGGCTCGTCCGGCAGCTGGGCAGACTCTCCGACCCGCTCGTGGAGTCGGCGCGCCGCTCGTTCCGTTGGCGCGTGTAGCAAGTCTTGTCGACACCGGTCCATTCCGGCCGCACTCGTCAGGGCTCGGTCCGCATGCCGTACCGTTTCAGGAGGGCCGTGGCGAGTGACCACTGGAGTGACACGTCGCGTACGAGCTCTCCCAGGAAGCGCTCTCTGCCTTCTGGATCTTCCTTCGCCGCGACTTCGCCGGCGAGTAGTCAACGGCCGTTAGGCTCGCCGCCTCAGGCGCTGCGGAAGGAGCGGACGACGGCAGCGGCGCCGAGGAGAGCGAGGACGAGGCAGGCTGCGCGGATCGCGATCAGGCCGTGGATCGTGCGAAAGCGCGGAAGACGGGATGCCATCAGCGCCGCTGTCCCGAGCAGGACGACCGCCCCGCCGGCTGCCAGTTCCCACCAGACGAACGCGGGGCCAGGGACGAAGTCGACGCCGCGGATTGGCGGCAGCGCCGATCCGCCGCGCAGCGGAAGCGGCCGGCGCGCAACCGACGACGCCTCCTCGGCGGTGAGGAAGCCGTTCCGGACCAGCGAACGCAGGACCTCCACCTGCCGTGCTCGCGCAAGCTTCGGGTTCCGGAACGGGTCGTAAAGGGTGGGCGCCTGGATCAGGCCGGCGAGAAGGCTCGCCTGCGCAGTATCGAGCCGTGCGGGGGAAAGGGCGAAGTAGCGCTCGCTCGCGGCCCGGATCCCGTAGGCGCCCTCGCCGAAGTAGGCGCTGTTCAGATAGGCGGCCAGGATCCGCTCCTTGTCGTAGCGGCCTTCGAGCTTTAGCGCCACGGCCGCGTCCTCGAGTTTGCGCCAGGGCAAGTGGTCGTTTCCGCCCAGGTAGAGGACCTTGGCGACCTGCTCGGTGATCGTGCTCGCCCCCTGGGCGAGCGAGAGGTGAACGAGATCGTACGGAAGCGCGCGGAGTGCACCGAGCAGGTCGACGCCGTGGTGCTGGTAGAAGCGCTCGTCCTCCGTCGCAACCACCGCATGACGCAGGATCGGCGCCACCGCGCTCAGCGAAACCGGCCGCCCGGTCGTGCCGGCCAGGCGGGCAGCGACCCGTGCGTCGAGACGCGCTGGCGTGGGGCTCGCGGTCCAGGCGGCTGCCGCAACGGCGGCCGCGACGACCACGAGAGCGGCGGCCGCGACGCCCACCCGGCGACGGGGTGTCGACCACAGGAACCCCCGCATCTCTTCCGTCCCTTCTCTATCTGAGGTTGGAGGCGGTCTGGGCGGATCCGGAGAGAGCGGGGCGGACGCCTATGTGTCCCGGCGCACGATCAGCACGGCGGCGATCGCGACGGCCAGGATGGTGTACCCGAGGAAGAGCAGGAAGCCGGGCCACGGGTGGAGGTCGTGCGCGCCGGTCTGGAGGGAGAACATGCGGCGTCCCGCGGCGTCGGGCAGGAACGGCGAGATCGCGTTGTTCCACCGTGCCGGCAGGATGTTCATCAGCGGCGGGATCACGAAGAACAGCGCGGCGAATGCGGCGATGCCGCCGGCCGTGTTTCGCACGATCGCTCCGATGGCGAGCGCGAAGACGCCGATCAGGACGAGGTAGCCGGCGCCGCCGACGACCGACCGCGCGACCCCCGGATGCGAGAACGAGATCTGGAGGATGTCGTGCTTCGAGAGGATCGACTGGCTGATGAAGAAGGCGATCACGACCGCCGGCAGCATCAGCACGAACGTGACCGCGGCGAAGACGCCGATCTTCCCCCATAGCACGGGGAGCCGCCTGGGAACGGCCGTGAACGAGGCGCGGATCATGCCGGTTGAGTACTCGCCGGTGATCACGAGCACCCCGAGGACGGCGATCGCGAGCTGCGCGACGTTCACCCCCGCGAGCGCGATGTCGAGGGGATGCCGGTCGGCCCGTTCGTGGGGGCTCATCGAGCCCCAGTGGGAAGAGGTCACGGCCGCAAACAGTGCCGGCAGCCCGATCGCGAGAACGGTCGCGATCAGGAGCGACCAGCGGGTCGAGCGCAGCGAATGGAGCTTCGTCCACTCGGACACCGCGACTCTGGCCTGGGTGACCCGGCCGACCGGCCCGAGGCGGGGGACATCGACCGCCGCCGGCGTACTGGTCATGCGGCCTCCGCTTCGTCGGGCGGCGGGGTCGAGAGCGTCTCGGCGGCCCGGAACTCGACGTCTTCGCTCGTCAGCGTCATGAAGGCTTCCTCGAGCGTCGCCTGCCGCGGCGTCAACTCGTGAAGGACGATCCCGTGGGTGGCGGCGACCTCGCCGATCTGCTCGGCCGTCAGGCCCGCGATCTCGAGCACCCCGGGATCGACGCTCGTCACCGTCACGCCCTCTCCGGCCACAGCGTTGCCCAGCCGGGTCGCGTCGGGCGAGCGGACGTACACGAGCTTGTGCGAGGCACGCAGGACGAACTCGTCGACGCTCGTGTCGGCGATCAGGCGGCCGCGCCCGATCACGATCAGATGATCTGCGGTCAGCGCCATCTCGCTCATCAGGTGGGAGGAGACGAACACCGTCCGGCCTTCGGCGGCGAGGCCCTTCAGGAGGTTGCGCATCCACTGGATGCCCTCCGGGTCGAGCCCGTTCGCGGGCTCGTCGAGCAGCAGCGTGGACGGGTCGCCGAGCAGCGCTGTCGCGATCCCGAGGCGCTGGCCCATGCCGAGCGAGAACTTGCCCGCGCGTCCCCGTGAGACCTCGTGGAGGCCGACGAGGTCGATCAGGTCACCGACACGCCGCTTGGCGATGCCGTGCGTCTGCGCCAGCGCGAGCAGGTGGTTGTAAGCGGAGCGCCCAGTGTGCACGGAGCGTGCCTCGAGTAGCGCGCCCACCTCGTGCATCGGCGAGCGGTGGTCGCGGTAGTGCTTCCCGTTCACGGTCACGTCGCCCTCGGTCGGCGCGTCGAGGCCGAGGATCAGGCGCATCGTCGTCGACTTGCCGGAGCCGTTCGGACCGAGAAAGCCGGTGACGATGCCGGGTCGAATCGTGAAAGTCAGATCGTCGACGGCGCGTTTCTCCCCGTAGTCCTTCGTGAGACCCCGGGCCTCGATCATGGCTCACACGCTAGCCGTCGGCGGCGTTCGCCGGAGTCGCCGGAGCCCACGCTTAACGCAACCAAAATGTCCCGCCGGAGAGCACCGATAGTCGACCGGCTACGGTTGGCAGGGCGTTGGAGATCGAGTCGAACGTGATCGGTGCCGAGTCCGTGCGCCCGCGGCGGTGGGGGCATGCGGTGGCGCGCTGGCTGCGCAGGATCGGCCTGGCGTTGCTCGCCCTCGCGGTTGTGTTGACGCTGGCGGCAGTCGGGTTCGACATCGCCACAGCCGCAGACGCGCGTCCTGCGCGACAGCTCTACGCGGGCCCGTTCGTCCGCGTCGGAGGCACGCTCGTCGCCTACCGGCGCTGGGGCACGTCGGGAAGTCCGGTGCTCCTGATCGGCGGGGCCGCCGAGCCCTCCTGGGTCTGGCACACGGTCGGGCCGCTCCTGGCCGCGCAGGGCCACCGCGTCTACGCGATCGATCTGCCTCCCTTCGGCTACACCGAGCGTCGCGGGCCGTACACAATGGCTGGCTGGGTTGCGCTCGTGCGTGGGTTCGACAAGCGCCTCGGCATCCGCCGGCCCCTGGTCGTCGGTCATTCGCTCGGTGCGGGCGTGGCCGCTGCCTACGCGCTCGCCCGTCCAGGGGAGGTGTCCGCGATCGTGCTCCTCGACGGTGACGCGGTCCCGTTCGGCCACGGGATCGGCTGGTTCGCGCATCTGCTCGTCTTCCCGTACTACCCGGCGCTGTTCCGGCTCGCGACGGGCTCAGACTTGCTTGTGGGCCGTGTGCTCGCAAACGCCTGGGGAGCAGGCCATCCGCACTTCGGAGACCGCATCCTCGACGTCTTCGAGCGGCCGTTCCGTGTGCGGGGAACGGGTGGCGCGCTCCGGCAGCTCGCCGGCCGCGGGATTCCGGGCGTGCCGCTCGCCGCGCTCCGACGCCTGCGGGTTCCGCGCGCAGTCGTTTGGGGCGCACACGACACCGTCGATTCGCTTGCGAGCGGCCGCCTCACCGCCCAGGCGCTGCGTGTCTCCGTTCAGGTCATTCCGAACGCGGCCCACCTGTCGATGCTCGCCAACCCGCAGGCGGTCGCCTCTGCGATCGAGCGCGAAATGCGGTGAGCCTGACAGTGTCGTCTGCGTCGGCGGCAGTTCGCAGGTCGTTGCCTTCTGCGGCCGGCGTTCGCTCCATCGCGCGCCGAATCGCGGATTGTCGTGACGACCAACAACTCAGCCATTCGTGCGAGCGTAGATAGGGTCCCCGTCGTGGAACGGATGGTGCCGTTGCACCGCCGCGTGGTGTCCGGCGAGTAGGGCTGTCGGGTGAGCGCCGCATTCCTTTTTCTCGCAGCGTTTCTCGCCAGTGCCGTCGAGATGGTCGAAGCACTGACGATCGTGCTTGCGGTCGGCGTCACCCGGGGCTGGCGGTCCACGCTCTATGGGGTCGCCGTCGCGGCGACGGCGCTCGCAGCCGTGGTCGCACTCATCGGGCCGGCGTTGGATCGTGTGCCGATCGACGCGCTCCGCCTCGCGGTCGGCTTCCTCCTGCTTGCGTTCGGCCTCCAGTGGCTTCGCAAGGCGATTCTCCGCGCGGGCGGCTTCAAGGCGTTGCACGACGAGGACGAGATCTTCCGGAGGGAGAGCGAGGAGGCGAAACGTGCGACGCGTGCTCTGCGCTGGGGCGTGGACTGGTACTCGTTCGTCCTCTCCTTCAAGGGGGTGTTCCTCGAGGGGATGGAGGTCGTCTTCATCGTCGTCACGTTCGGCAGCGCCCAGGGCAACGTTCCGCTCGCGGCCGCCGCGGCGGGGGCCGCTCTCGTCCTCGTCGCCGCCGGCGGTGTCGCTGTCCGCGCTCCGCTCAGCCGTGTCCCGGAGAACACGATGAAGTTCGGAGTCGGGATCATGCTGACGACCTTCGGGATCTTCTGGGGCGCCGAAGGGGCGGGCGTCGACTGGCCCGGTGGCGACCTCGCGATCCTCGGCGTCCTCGCCTTCGTGACCGCCCTGTCGCTGGCGCTCGTTCGACTCTTGCGGCTGCAACGCCCGACTCCAGTAGCACTCGGGGCGCCGTGATGAGATCGGTGACGGCGTTCGCCCGTTTCTGGTGGGAGTTCGTCGCCGGCGACGACTGGCGAATCGCAGTCGGCCTGGTCGCCGCGCTCGGGCTGTGCGCACTTCTCGTGCACGAATCGGTTGCAGCCTGGTGGCTGCTCCCGCTCGCGGTGCTCGTGCTCCTGGCCGACTCACTGCGTCGCGCGACCCGCGGCTCCGGTGGACCATTCGATCGACCCGACTCGTGACGCGAAGAGGCCATCTTGGGTGGACTGACCCATGCTGGATCTGGGCTCGTTCGAGGGCATGGAGCCACCGATCCGAACGCGCCGCGAATGGGCCCTCGCCCTTGGCGCCGCTCCCGGCGGGCGGGCATGCCGTCGGATGTCCCGCAGACCCTAGAATGCCCCGGCCAGAATCGAACTTGCGCCCGTGGGTCTAGGAAAACCCCCGGCTTCGCCTCGGTTTCGCGTACGTTATTCGTGGATGCAAACGGAGCCGCAGACACACACACAAAGGTCGTGGACGCCGTCGAGGCGCGCCTCCGGCGGCAGGGGATGGGGGACGGCACCGTTGCCCAGTGTGGGCGGTGGGTGAGGGCCTCGCGCGTTGCTCTGCTGTGGGTGCTTGCCGTCGGGCTCTTGTCGCTCGGCGCGGTCGTTCCGACCACGGTCGCGGCGTCGTCGGCCGCGGGCGCCCCGTGCGGCTTCCTTCGCCCGCATCAGCCGCCGCGGGTGTACAGGCACGTGATCACGATCGTCATGGAGAATCATGCGTTCGCCGAGATCGCGGGCCGGTCTCCGTACCTGAACCGGCTTGCGAGCGCGTGTGGTCTCGGCGACAACTACTCGGCGATCACGCATCCGAGCCTTCCGAACTACATCGCGGTCACTTCCGGCGACACCGCCGGGATCACCGACGACTGCACGGACTGTTCGGTCTCGACGAGCTCGATCTTCGGCCAGGTCGGACCCCGTGGCTGGCGCGCCTACGAGGAGTCGATGCCCGCGACCGGGTTCACCGGCAGCCAGGCCGGCACCTATGCGAAGAAGCACAACCCGGCTGCGTACTACTCGAAGCTCGCCGGTGCGTACGCCCGGAACGCCGTTCCTCTCGGGACGCCGACGGCGGGCGCGTTGATCTCTGATCTGCGCGCAAACCGGTTGCCCCGCTACAGCTTCATCACGCCCGATCTCTGCAACGACGAGCACGATTGCTCGATCAGCGTGGGCGACGCGTGGCTCGCGCGCTGGGTGCCGAAGATCCTCGCCTCCCGCGCCTACCGGGCGGGTGGCACCGCACTGTTCATCACCTACGACGAAGGCTCGGACTCGGACAACCGCGTCTACACCGTCGTCGTCAGCCCGACGACGCGTAAGGGCACCGTCTCACACGTCATGTTCACGCACTACTCACTTCTGAAGACGCAGGAGAGCCTCCTCGGCCTCCACTGCCTCGGCTTCGCCTGCGATGTCGGGACAGCCTCGATGCGGAAGGCCTTCGGCCTCTGAGTCGGCCGCGCGGGTAGGTCTCGATCTGGCGGTTTCGTTGCCGCCTCCTCGCGACTACGTCGCCATGGAACCAGGCGAGAGAGCTTTCGGCGCCTACACGGTTCGGACGCTCTATTGCCATCGGAGCGAGAGCTAACCGGGGGAGTAGGCGGGGTCGTCCGAGTTTGATCGTGGGAGCGAACGCCCTGGTCGTAGCAGCGCCTTGATCTCGGGGGCCTGAGGCCGTCGGTCACGTGGCTGTCCGCTCCAACGCGGATCTGCGCAAGGGGGCACTGCCGGATATGCCCGGCCGAGTTCTCCTGATCGACGTCACGGTTCGCCTACTCGGTCGTTCGGGGACCGGCGACGACGGCCCCCCGTAGCTCTTCATCCTCGTGGGCACCTACCGCGGCGGCCGAGGCGATCACCCAGGACATGATCGCTTGTCTCCCCGTCCACGCGAACCCTCCGAGGTGCGTGCAGGGCGCGTCCGGCGTGAGACGCTCGAACCGGCCCGGGACGACGAATGTGGCGCGGCTACCGACGGCGGCAACCGACTCGACCCGGTAATTACAGCCCTGTCGCGAGAGCCAGTACCAGCGCCCGTCCTCGTGCCGGATCAGGCTCTTCACGGGATCGTCGGCGAACGCCACCGGGCGGGGACGGGAGTCTCCGAAGTCCCATCGGTACCAGCCCCGTGACAGCGCGTAGTAGAGCGCGCCCGACGACGAGGGCACGAGGTCCGGCTGCGGATCGTCGGCGATTGCGACCGACTGCGTCCCGGTTGCTCCGAATGCGCGCCGTACGACGAGGGAGGGCTGAGAGCCGACCGCGTCGCGCGTGAAGACGATCCCGTTCTCTGCGACCGTCACGGCGCCGATGTGGTAGCAGCCGGAGACCGAGCAGCTCGGCATGCGGGCTACCGTCCACTGCACGTCATGGACGGCGTCGAGGGCAACGACCCGCTGCGACGAACCGGACTCCTCCGCCCACGCGACCACGTCGCCACGCGAGGCGACCGGCGAGGCCAGCGAGTCCGTCACCACGCTGCTCGGGGCGGCCTCGTGCGAGACCCTCAGGAGCTGCGTCCCGCTCACCGTCGTCCGTGCGAAGAACACCCATCGTGCCGTCGAGGCGACGCCGTAGAGGGGGTCGACCCTTCTGGCGATCGTCCTCGTCGTGCCCGTCGAGAGCGTGCGATCGCGGAGGATCGGCTGCGACGAGTCCGTTTCGAGTGGCCCGCTCTCCCAGACGACGTGTCCGCCGTCGCTGCCGACAGGACCAGCGGCCATGCCGGAGAAGAAGGCGAGTACGCCGGGGGCGATGACCGGGGCCGGTGCGCGAGTTGCATCGGCGAGGCCCGCGAACGACGTCGTGGATCGTGCCGCCGTCGAGCTCCCGCACGCGGAGGTACCCAGCGCCGGCACGACGACGATCAGCGCGATCAGGCACGCCCGAATCCCGCGTTTGTGGATCCGCATCGCCATCGCGACGACTACTGACGTTACGGGATGGCGGCGGTGTCCGCGGCGACGTCGTCGAAGAGGGCGTCGAAGGTCTTGCTGGCGGCGTTCTCCCCGACTTGGATCATCGTGATCGGATTCGCGCCGAGCGACCCCGGGTTGACGGTCAGGTCGGGGACCGGTGCCCCGTCGAGCCAGGTCTCGACCTGGCTCGACGGATCCGCGACCGTGACGTGCACCTGAAGGGTGTGCCAGGCGCCCAGCAGGCCGACGGCCGTCGTGCTCGTTGTGCTATTGCCGGCGACGTCGTTGCGGAAGCCGAGCTTGCCGAGGTTGGTTACGTAGACCCCGAGCATCGACGTCCCCCCACCGGTGAGGAGGCGTCCGAGATAGAGCGACCCCGAAGAGGGCGGGCTGACAATCTTGAATCGAATGCGGTAGTAGAGGCTGGTCTGCGAGGCGGGGAGTGTCTTCCGTGCGTACGCGACCGTGCCCGTTGACGCTCCCTCCGCCGCATAGCTGCCGCCATACGTGTCGTTGCTCTCTGTCTGCAGACCGTTGACGGTTGTCCAGTTGGAGAGGTTGCCGGACTCGAAGCCGTCGCTGAAGAGCACGCCGGTCGGCGGAGTCGTCACGCTGAGTGCCGGTGTGCTGAGCGCGGACTGGTTGCCGTACGCGTCCGTCGCGAGCACCTGATAGCCATACGTGGTATCCGGCTGGACAGTCTGGTCGGCGTAGGTCGTCTGGGTTCCCACCGTGGTTCCGATCTGGGTCCCGTCCCGGTAGATCGCATAGCCGTTGACGCCGACGTTGTCGCTCGAGGCGTCCCAGGACAGGTCGACGGCGCCCGGAGTGCTCTGCGTCTGGGCGATGGTCGTGGCGCTCAGGTTGGCAGGCACGCTCGGAGGCTGGCTGTCGGCCGTGGCCGTGTCGACGACGACGTCGTCGTAGAGGACGTCGTAGGTCGTGGGATTGGCCCCGCCGTTGTCCTTGTCGCCGAGCTGGATGCGGTCGACCGGGTTCGTGCCGAGCGACTGGGTGCCGGTCAGCTCGGGAACCGCTGCCCCGTCGAGCCAGACCCCGACCTGGCTCGACGCGTCTGCGATGCTGACCTGCACCTGGAGCGTGTGCCAGACGCCGAGGGTGACGGCGGTTGCGCTCCCGGTGCTCGTGGCGGTGACGTCGTTGCGGAGGCCGAGCTTGCCGGTGTTGCTGACGTAGACGCCGAGCAGCGACACCGCCGTGGGACCGCTCCGAAAGCGTTCCAGGTAAAGCGACGAGCCCGATTTGCTGATGATCTTGAAATGGATGCTGTAGCTGATGCCGGTCAGCGAAGCGGGGAGCGTCCTCCACGCGTACGCCGCCTCGGTCCCCGTCGGTGCCGTCCCCTCGGCCGCATAGCTGCCGCTCGACACGTCGCCCTGTTTCGGCTGCAGACCCACGACGGTCGTCCAGTTTGAGAGGTCGCCGGACTCGAAGCCGTCGCTGAAGATCGGGCCGATCGGCGGCGTCGTCACGCTGAGCGCCGGTGTACTGAGAGCGGACTTGTTGCCATTCGCGTCCATCGCGAGGACCCGGTAGCTGTACGTCGTGCTCGGTTGGACTGTCTGGTCGGCGTAGGCCGTCTGGGTTCCAACCGTCCCGACCTGGCTGCCGTCGCGGTAGATCGCATAGCCGCTGACGCCGACGTTGTCCGTCGATGCGGCCCAGGACAGGTTGACGATGCCAGGAGAGATGTTGGTCTGGGCGACGGTCGTCGCGCTCAGGTTGGCAGGCACGCTCGGAGGTGTCGTGTCGGTCGCCGATGGATTACAGGCGACCGTGCCCGAATCGAGCGTGTCGCCGGCGGTCGTGACGAAACGATACGAGGCTCCGCCGGAGCCGAGGTCGAGCCGCAACGCGCCGAAGTGGCCCGAGTCGCTGTTCGCAACCCGGCTGTCGGTCGCGACGAAGCTCTGAAGCGAATGCCCGCCCGTCCCGACCACGAACTCGGTCGGTCCGGCGGGATTCGGATTGCCGGCTCCGTCCATCGGCACCCAGCGCTGGTAGTCGTGATCGTGGCCGGTCAGCACGATGTCGACTCCCTTTTGCGCGAGCAGCGGCCAGATCGCGGTGAAACGGGCGGGCACCGGCTCGACTCCGATGTTGAACAGCGGGTGGTGGAAATACACCAGCGTGCACGGCTGCGTGTTGTTCGTCAGGTCGGTGGAGAGCCAGTTGTACTGAGCCGAGCCGACCGATCCGTCCAGGTTGGAGTTCAACGAGACCAGGTGCCATCCGGCAGGCGTGTTGACGCTGTAGTAGTCCTTCGGTGTCTTCCAGTAGCCGAAGTACCCGGGAGCCTTCCCCGCCGTGTACTCGTGGTTGCCGACAGTCGGATCGGTGATGTTGCTGAAACGCCCGAAGTACAACGACGCACCGGCCACCCCGTACCAGTTCATGAACTCGGTTGCTGTGCCCTTCTCGTACACGTCTCCCAGATAGAGGAAGGCGTTCGGGTTCCAGCTCGCGATCAGGTCGCTCACGTCACCCGCGCTCGTCTGGCCGGCGGCCCCGTCGCCGACGGCGGCGAGCACGTACGGTTGCCCGGCAGCTGGAGTCGTGCCGGATGTGGGCTTGAAGCCGGTCGGCTGTTTCGGCGGAGTGGTCACCCCGTTTGCGAACGTCAGCCTGACCGCGGCGTGGTCGGCGACGAACCCGTCGCGCTCGATCGCCTCGGCCTCCAGCGTGTGCGAACCGTCAACCCAGTTGGCGGTGGGGAGGGTGAATGTGTACGGGGTCTCGAAGTCGGTCAGCAGGTACTGCCCGTCGAGGTAGAAGACCACCTTCGCCGTGTGGGGATCGGTGCCGTTGACGCTGATCGACGCCGTGACCGTCGTTTGACCCGTGACGGTGCCG
Organism: uncultured Actinomycetes bacterium; assembly: GCA_963775695.1. Lineage (GTDB taxonomy): Bacteria > Actinomycetota > Thermoleophilia > Gaiellales > Gaiellaceae > DATBLE01. The sequence continues at coordinate 77,713 of CAVZJU010000006.1, forward strand.
CCGCTCGGGCTCAGGCAGACCGTGATCGTGTAGTTGCCACCCGACGGACCGCTCGTCTGGCAGGGCGACAGGACGTTGAGTGTGGCGGTGCCGGTCTTCCCCTGATCCGACGCGGTCACCGTGTGGGGACCCGACGCCTGGGGCGTGCACGATGCGCCGTTGCAGGAGCCGTCCGGCGCAATCGTGAAGGTGGTGGACGCGGTCACGGTGCCGAGGCTGTTGCCGTAGGCATCCAGGCCCGTGGCGGTGTAGGTCTGGGATGTCCCGGGGCCGACGCTCCCACTCGCGGGTGAAAGGCTGAGATGGTCGAGGGCCCCGGCCCTGATCGTCTCCCCCTGGGTCGCGCTCGGCTTGCCCGGGAACTGCTTGTTCTGGGCGCTCGCGGTCGCGGTGATCCTCGGACTTCCGGCCGCGGTGTCCCGGTAGCGGAAGCTCACCGACGTCTGGCCGCTCGGGATGGTCACCGAGGTCACCGTCGTCGAGCCGGTCGCGTCGAGGAACGTGCCGCTCTGCGACGTGCTCGAGAGAGTCACCGTCGCGGGACCGGAACCGCCGCTGAGCCGGACACTGATCGTGCCGGAGAGCGCCCCTGCAGTCAGCGTCTGAGCGGACGTGGAGAACGACAGCGAGACCTTCGGAGCAGGCGACGCCGCGGGTGAGGCCAGGAGCGATATGACCAGAAGCGCGAATAGCGCGAACGATCCCCGCTTGCGGGTGACGAGCACCCTCTAGACTCCCCTCCCGGCTTTCCTTCGATGGGACTACGGTCCAAACGACACAACGAATCAGCAGGTAAACACGGCTCCTGCGATCCACCCTTAGATAACGACTTCTTGGCTGAAAGCGCAAGGTCCAAAATTCATGATCCTTTCCGGTCCGGATTCGCGAGAAACCGAGGTCTCGGCCGAATCCGGTGGAGAAAGAGCCCGACGCAGGGGCCGGGTGGTTGGCTGGGGCGGAGAAACCTCTTAATCGCCTCGCTTGCTGGATCGGACTATCGCTACCACCCCTAGGCCTACTCATCGGTCGCGTCCTCAGAATCCTCGGTCGGTCGTTGCAGGAGCCAGTTCCGGGAGGCGGGTTTAGCGCAGCCGGAACCCGCCCTGGCAACCCCTTTCCCCCCGGTGCGTGTCGCTCACGGCCGCACCCGGTCGCCCGCATAGGTCGACTCGCCCCGCAGGATTGATGTCGCGGTGGCGCCCGTTACGTCTCAGCATCGAAACGCGCCCGGTGCGCGCCCCTCGGAGCCGTGCGGCGGGAGTGGGGAACCTTCGGGAGGCGGCGGCGCGCTGGCGCAGGTCTGCCCGGGCGAGACGACGTCCGCGGCGTAGGCGGACATGTACACACGGCCCGACGGAGAGATCGCCACGCCGGCCATAGCGTGTCGACCCGGCGGGCGGCTGGCGCGTTCAGCGTTGAGCCGTTCGGCTGGGTCACCGGGTAGCGGATCGCCGTCCGGGTGGAGGCGTCGAATGCCGGGAAGATCGGCACCGGCGACGACCAGGTTGCCCCGCCGTCGGTCGACTCGCTGTAGACGGCATTGAGGGGCGAGGAACTCCTGATCTGGAGCGCGACCGGGTTCGAACACGGGGGGCGCTCCGGGACACGCAGGGCTCGCCGTAGGCGTTCGCTGCGGACGCACGGCTTCCCGTTACGAAGAAGCTCGGCTCCGTAGACGACGCCGACCGGTCCACCGGCGTTGGCGCGAAATCGTCGACGAATTGCGCCGTTCGGCCCATTTCTCAACGCTCGGCTCACCGTCGAGAATTGCGTAAGGGCACTCCTCCCGAGGGGCCCAAAAACTGAGAGGTAGGGAGAGGTTTGGCAGGGAGCAGACAGCAGAGAGAGGCGTTGGGCCGGCTCTACGAAGCCCACACGCCTCGAGAGAACGGGGTAGAGCCCAATCGGGTTCCGCGGCCCGCTGAAGGCGTGCGCGAGGTCCGCTTCGTGGCAGGAGCGTCGGCCGCTTACATCGCCTCCGCGACGTCGATTCCGGGCGAGGACGCCTCGGAGGTGCCCGCGCGTCAGAACCTTAACCTCATCCCTCGTGCCTGCTCCTCCGGCGTTTCTCCGGAAAGTCGGCCTTTTTTCGCGAGCCGTCCGACAATGAGGTCGTCGAGCGCGACGATCCTGCTCTACTGCGTTCTGTTCTGCCTTGCCTGCTGGGTTGGGGTCGGGGTGCTGACCTGGTGGCTGGTGTGACCGCGCTCGCCGACCCGAAGCCTCCCGCTCGGAAGATGGAGATTCTGCGAGTCCCCCACCGCCAGATGCCCTGCTGGCATTCGCAGACTGATCCAAGGCCATCCGCATGTGTCCGACGTTGGGTTTGTTCTTCCCAAGATCTGGATGTGTGATGTGATTCAGTGGCCGTCATAGGCGGCCGAGGGGGCAGGCGGGTCGGTCGGCGACGTCGGCTGCCCGACTCGCCAGCAGATCTACTGCGCTCGGAACTGAGGCTAGGGCGCTCCGTCGGCGTGGAGCACGTCCAGGTAGTCGCCGTACCCTGAGGCGGAGGCCCATCCGTCCGCGGTTCCGAACGGCCCGGTCTGGGCGGTGGCGGACTCGACCGCTGTGCCCTCTCCCCACTCGTTGAAGCTGACGACGAGCTGCCAGGGCTCATTCGAGGCGACCATGTCGCGGACGTTCTGCTGCCAGCGGGTCAGGTCGCGTGCGAGGCGCGGGACTGCCTCGCTCGCCTTGTAGAAGCCGGGTGAGATCGCGTACGAGTGCCAACCCGCCTTGTGCTGGACGGCAACGTCGGGTGAGTACTGGTGCCAAGCGTCAGGCTGCGAAGCGCACGTCAACGCGCCGGGGAAGATCTTCATCACGACGTACCAGCCACCGGCCGTGGCCTGTTTCCACTTGTCGACGGTCGCGCAGGTCTGATCCTCGTGAAGGTCGGCGTTGTAGACGAAGATCACTGGCTTGCCGCCGACTCGGAGGTACGCAGGTTCGCCGGTGTAGTGGCTGGTGAAGTAGGCGAGCTGGGTCTGGATCGTGTCGATGCTGGGGTTGCCGCTTCCCTCGGGCTCGTAGTAGATCGCCAGCTTGAAGCCGGTCGCGAGCGCGTCGGCATGGGCGAGCATGGCGCCGAAGTGCGCGTCCGTGTCGTCTCCGACGCCCCACCAGGACGAGATCGCCGCCTGGATCCCGCCGTACTGCATCGCCTGGATCTGCTGGTCGTAGACGGTCGGGTCCGCGTCGGGGTCGTAGAATCCGGGTGTGGGGTAGTAGTTTGTGAAGCAACCGCTGGGTGTTGCCGGATAGCCGGTCGGGGGAGCAAAGCCGCAGCGGTAGCCCTGCTGGCTCCAGGCCTGCGGGAACCACGGGTAGAAGAAAGCCGCCCGGAGCGGGAACGCGAGCTCCATGGTCCTCGCCGCGGCGGTCGCTTCGTCGGAGATGTTGCCGGCCGCGTCGTAGGCCGTGACGGCAAGCTGGTACGGAGTGTCGGCGGCGAGGTCGGCGAACGTGTACTGCGTCGCCTGAGTCGTCCCGACGTCTTTCCCGCCGAGGAACAGGCGGTAGCCGGAGACGCCGACGTTGTCGGCGGCGGGATCCCAACCGAGCGTGATACTCGTCTGGGTAACGTCGACGACGCGGACATTCGCGGGCATGTCCGGCGCCGTCGTGTCGGATGCCTCGACGACGAGTTGGGGTGCGGTGGCTCCGGTCTCGCGGCTGGCAAGCGCGAGGTTTGTGCTGCTGGGCGTGGTCAACGCGATGCTGTAAGGGCCGCCGCCGGTGACGAGCGGCGTGACGTCGACCGATGTCCAGGTTCCGGCGGCGACGGCGCCCGAAGAGGCGGTCTTCGTCGCGGCCGGGGGTGGCGCGTTCGCGTAGGTGATTCCCTTCTCCGTCCAGGTCGTGTCCGCGACGCCGTAAACGTCGAAGCCGGTGGTCTGTTTCGAGGTCGCGTAGACGCGGAGCGTGGCCCTGGTCACCGCGCCCGCCAGCGGAGGAACGGAGAAGCGCAGGTAGCCGCGGGTGATCGGGGAGGCATCCAGGTTCAGCTTGGCCGAGGCGCCGTAGTTCGAGCCGGCCGAGGCCGAGCGGACGTAGCTGTCCGCCACCGGCGTCACCGTCTGGCTGTATACCGGGGCGCCCGCCGGCGTCGTGACCGCGGATTCGGCCGACGGGCTCGAATGGTTCCCGGCCGCGTCGTACGCGTCGACGCTGTAGCGGTAGCTCGTGCTGCCGGCCACAGCCGTGTCGCTGAACGACGACTGCGTGGCCTTCGCGATGGCGAGCCCGTCGCGGAAGACGGTGTAGCCGCTGACCGCGACGTTGTCGGTCGAGGCGTTCCAGCTCAGATCGACCCTGGACGAGTTGACCGCCGCTGCGACCAGCCCGTCTGGGACGCTGGGCGGCTCGACGTCCGCGACCGCGTCGGTCTCGACGACGAGTTGGGGTGCGGTGGCTCCGGTCTCGCGGCTGGCGAGCGCAAGGTTGGTGCTGCTCGGCGTGGTCAGCGCGAAGCTGTACAGGCCGTCGCCGGTGACAAGCGGGGTGACGTCGATTGCTTTCCAGGTCCCTTTGGCGACCGCGCCCGAGGAGGTCGTCTTCGCTGCGGCCAGCGGCGGCGCATTCGCGTAGGTGATTCCCTTCTCCGACCAGGTCGTGTCCGCGACCGCGTACACGTCGAAGCCGCTGCTCTGGCTCGAGGTCGCGTAGACGCGCAGCGTCGCCTTGGTCACTGCGCCTGCAAGAGCGGGGACGGAGAAGCGTAGGTAGCTCCGCGTGGTCGGGGAGGCGTCCAGGTTGAGCTTGGTGGAGCTGCCGTAGTTCGAGCCGGCTGAGTCTGACCGGACGTAGCTGTCCGCGACCGGCGTCACCGTCAGAGCCGAAACGGCTACGTTGCGGAGCGACTGGCCTTCAGGAGCGGCCGAGCTGCCCTGGGCGATCGCGCAGAACCCGGCGACGACGAGAATCACTGACCCGAGCCAGGCGCGACCGATGCCCCTCCTGAATCGGTGCATTGAAGTGATTCTCGGCCGTGACCTGGATGTTGGGCATGAGCCGAGAGGCCCAATCTGTGGCCGATTTCGAGCCAACTTCGATGGATCGGTCGAATCGAGTTCGGGTGTTGGGCCGGGAGGGGATCGAGGGCCGGGCAGGGATCAGACACCCCTGCTAATCGCCATTTCTACCGCGAACACGTACACGCACGTCCTGACCGACGAGACGGAACTGGACTACGAGTTGTGTCTCATGTCATTCCTGTGACCTAGATTCCGAGGCTTCCGCCTGCCATCTCGCCACGTTGGGCAATACAAGGTCGTCGGGTGGCAATCCGCTTTCTGCCCGGATCAGGTCGGCCAGCGGCGCGAGTCCCTTGTAGACGACTCGACCGACTGCCCTAAGGGCGCCAGCATGTGGAGCGATACCGCCAATCTTCATGAACTTGGCGAAGTCGTCTAGCGACTCCTCAATAGGGCCCGACGCCACCCCGGCGTGCACGGCACCGGCCACGTAGGCTCCGTACCTGATCACGTCAGCGACCGTTGCCTGTTCAGATCCCATGCCGATGATGGGGTGGGCCAGCAGCCCGTCAACTTTCACTTCGACCGGCACGGCGCCGTCAGCTGTATCCGGATCGAATCCATCTTGCATCGTCCACGCCAACCCCTGCTGCTTCCGGCCGTTGATCGTGTACCGGATCTGCAACTTTCGCTCGCGGTTCATTTGCGTCGCGCCTTGCGAGCCTGCGACCTTGGCCGGTTTCGGTGGATCTGGTGGCCCCGGCGTGGCCCCACGAGGGACCCTCATCGCCTGCGAGCGATAGCGTCTGACGTGTGCGCCTAGCAACGGATGGCGACCGCTTCGAGCAGCGCTGGTGGCGTGAGTTTGTCGCCGATCGCTTCCCAAGCTATGAGGTGTTCTGGCTCGCCTTCGTTGTGCCGGTGACCGGCCGAGGCGAAGACCAGGGACACATGTCGAACTTGAACCGACCACGGAAGGCCCTGACGCGGAGCCACCAGGCTAGGGCGGGTACCCCGAGGCGAGATGCCGCAGGAGACCGACCCGCCCCCCTCAGGTGACCCGGGGTAGAGGCTGACCTCACATCTGCCGATAAGAACCTGGGAGGAGGCGCGGTCGTATGGGACACAGAGGCCGGAGATGAAACTGTTCGGGATCCTGACCCCCGTGCTTGTCGCGGCTGCATTCGTCTCGCCAGCTATTGCAGACAAACCTCCGAAGGATCCGGGGCATTCGGGTAACTCCGGCCAATCGGAGAATGCGGCTCCCGGCGGATCCGGGGGCAGCTCGGGCAACTCCGGCGGCTCCGGCAACTCGGGTAATCCCGGCAAGCCAAGCAGTCCGGGCAGCTCTGGCAACTCGGGCAATCCCGGCAAGCCAAGCAGTCCCGGCAACTCGGCTGCCCATCAGCCCCAGACCCAGGCGCGTCCGGCCCCGGGTGCGACCCCGGCTGCCAAAGCGAAGGCTTACGGGCGCTGGTGCCAGAATCAGAGCAAGCACTATGTGGCTGGCCAGGAGGGCACGCAGTTCCGCTTGTGCTTGACCGCGATGGCAAAACTGGCAACCGCAGTGACGAACGCACCCTGGACAGCATGCAGACTGCTGAGCAGGAAGCCCATCTCAGGTCAGACGGGATCGCCATTTAGCCGGTGTGTGATCGCGGGAACGCGGCTCCTCAACGAGCTGCACAAGCAGTAGTCCCGGTAGTCAGCCACGGCTGAACCCCAGTCCAACGATGCCCGGAGAGGCACCCATCCCACTCGGCTCATCTAGGCCCCTGCACCCTAGCTCCGCCGCTTCCTGCGCGACCGCCAAGAACCGAGCCCGGCGACCCTTGACGACGACTGACAAGTGATGCGAGGCTCCGGCCTCTGACCCAGAACGGGGAAAGGAGCCGAGATGGCGGACGACTCAGCAGGACAAGCCGATCGAGATCATCGGCGCGTTGCACGAGGCGGGTGTGTTGCGAGCTGCCCGAACCACGTCGGAACCGGCGGCGCAGATCATCACTGCGCTCAGTGAGGCTGGCCTGTTGGCAACACCCCCTAGCACGTCGGAACCGGCAGCGCAGGGCTGGCGCTCGCCGGGCTGTGTCGGTTGCCCCCACAGAGCCAGAGCCAAAAGTTGATGACGAGGCGTAGCTCGGGGATATCAGGCGGATAACCACGTCTCTCTTGTCCGGCTCGGGGCAGGTGGTCCTTTCGAATAACTTCCCTCCCCGCTGGAAGGGCGATTACCTCATCGATTTTCCGCCGGCGAGTCCCCGCCTGCAGCGAGTCAGTGGGATACCGCGGCGGCTGCCAGCTCCGATACCAAGGTGTCGGTGTGGAATCGCTCCAGGGCGAATGGCGCGATGAGGTCTGGTGTCCGTCCTGTGACGACAAGTTCCGCGAGCGTCGTACCGACGATCGGTGCCGCCTTGAAGCCGTACGTTCCCCATCCCGCCGAGACATGGAAGTTCGCAAGTGCGGTTTGACCGAGGATCGGGCTGTAATCGGGCGAGAGATCGCAGAGGCCCGTCCAGGTGCGCAGCACTTTGATGCGTTCGAGCTGTGGGAAGAGCTCGAGTACGTGGCGCGCTGAGTACTCGAGGAATGAGAATGTGCCAACCGACTTGTAGGTCGTGTAGGGCTCGATTTCGGCGCCGATGAGGAACTCGCCGCGATCGGTCTGCGACACGTAGACGTGCATCTGCGCCGAGACGATGATCACGTCGAGAAAGGGCTTCACGGGCTCGGTCACAAACGCCTGCAGGATGTGGGTCGTAATCGGGAGTCGAACGCCTGCGAGGCCGCAGACGAGTGTGGACCAACCGGCGGTCGCGCTGACGACTACGTCCGTCTCGACCCGTCCCCGGCTCGTCTGAACAGCGGTGACACGACCCTTCGACTGCTCGATGGCGGTCACCGTTGTGTACGGGTGGATCTCCACGCCACCTTGGTCAGCGCCGCGGGCGAACCCCCAGACGACGGCGTCATGACGGATGGTCCCGCCCGGTCCGTGATAGAGGGCGCCCATGATCGGCCACATCGGCTTGTCGGAGAGATCGATCTGTGGACAGAGCCGCGCGATCTCCGCTGGCAGTACGACCCGCGAGTCGATCCCGAGCAGCTGGTTGACCTCTGCGCGCTCCTGCATCGTATTCATCGCGCGGTCGGAGTGGGCGAGAGTGAGGTGCCCGTGCTGCGAGAACATCAGGTTGAAGTCGAGGTCCCCTGAGAGCTTCTCGTACAGTCCAACGCTCTTCCCGTAGAACGCTGCCCCTTCGGGCGTGCGGTAGTTCGAGCGGATGATCGTCGTGTTTCGGCCGGACGCGCCCGAGCCGATGTACGACTGCTCGAGGACGGCTACGTCCTTCACGCCGTGGTTCTTCACGAGGTAGTACGCCGTCGCAAGACCGTGCGAACCACCCCCGATGATCACGACGTCATAGCGCCGCTTGAGCTCGCCACGCGGACGCCACATGCGCTTGACGCGGAAAATGTCCTTCATCCGCGCAACCCCGCGTCCAGGTCGGAGATGACCTCGGCGACGTACTGGCCAAGTTCTTGCGGCACGAAGAGACGGAACCGCTCGCCACCTCGACGCTCGATCAAGGCTGTTGTGCCGCGAGCGATCGCGCCGATCGCGGGCAGCCTGTCGAGGTCGAGTTCGGTGAGCCGCCGCATCAGACCCTCGCCCTCGACCTCGAGCCCGGCGAGCGCACTGCTCATGTCGTACACGCGGTAGCCCTCGGCCAAGAGCCGCTCCCGCGCCGCACCGGTATGCGCGTCGACGACAAGTAGCGCGCGATCCGGCCCGATCGGAACGAGTTCCTCCCCGGCCAGCGGCTCAAGCTGGGACACGTTGCCCCGCACCTCAAGCTTGCCAAGCGCGGAGGCGTCACTGAACGCATCAGCAAGAACGTGCCGCAACGGAGAGACCCGCGGCACCTCGGCGTCCGACTCGTCAGGCGAGAGGAACGTCAACCTACTCACGACCGAAGCAACTCCCCGCCGGGGTCATAGAACGGCGCGAGCGTCACGGTCGCGGCGTGCAGCTCACCGTTGATCCGGATGTCGATCGTGAATCCCTCTTCGGCCTGATCGGGCTCGACCCAGGCGAGACCGACGGTCAGCCCGACGCGCCTACTAATACGCGCGCTGGTGACGCGGCCTGCGATTCGGCCGCCCCGGACAATCTGCGCGCCCTCGAGCGGCAGCACCCCGGACGGGAGGGTAAAACCGACCAGCCGCTCGCGCACACCGCGCTCCGCGACGTGCTTGGCAGCCCACTTGCCGACGAAGTCATCCTTCTCATGTTTCAGGATCCAGGGCATCCCGGCCGAGAGGAGATTCGACTCGGAATCGGTGTCCTGGCCGACGATTACATGCGCTTTCTCCAGGCGCAGAACACGCTGCGGCTCCAGCCCGAACGGCACAGCGCCGGCGGCAATGAAGGAGTCCCAGACATGCTCGGCGACGCTAGCCGCGACGTGCAGCTCGTAGCCAAGCTCTCCAACAAACCCGATCCGCAGCGCAAGGCAGGGAACGCCCGCGACCCTGATCTCCCTGGCGTTGAGATAGCCGATGGACTCGCTCGACACGTCACTCTCGGTCAGCTGCGAAAGCGCCTCGCGCGCATAAGGGCCCGCAAGGTTGATCGCAGCGAGCGCGCCGGTGACGTTGACGATGTCGACGTCATAGCCCCAGACCGCGTTCCACCACTCGAACCATTCATACACCCCCTCCGAGCCGGTGGAGGTCGTCGTCACGTAGAAGAGCTCGTTGCCGAGGCGAGCGACCGTCCCGTCGTCCATGATCCGGCCGCCGTCGGATGTGAGCACGCCGTAGCGGACGCGGCCGACCGCGAGATCGACAAAACGGTTCGGATAGAGATGTTCGAGCAGCACAGGCGCATCGGGGCCTTCCACGATGATCTTCCCGAGCGTCGAAACGTCGATCACGGCCAAGTGCTCATGCACCGCGCTCACCTCGGCCGCCGGATCGCCGTAGGAGTACGGACGGCGCCACGCGCCCGTCCACATCATCTGACCACCCGCCTCCTCGTGGCGATGGTGCAGCGGCGAGCGCTTCATCGGCTCGTGGTGGCGGCCAGCCAGCAGCCCGAGCTCGACCGGTTCCCACGGCGGCCTGGCGGTCGTCGTGCCGATTGCCGACTCGGCGGTCCCGGTCTCGCGAGCAATCAGCCGAACCGACGCGAGATGGCAAAGCTTGCCCTGGCACGGCCCCATGGTGGTCGTCGTGTAGCGCTTTGCAAGCTCGATCGAATCGAAGCCCTCGGCAACGGCGCGCTCGATGTCCTTCACGGTGACGTCCTCGCACACGCAAACGAAGGACCGCTCGCCGTCACCGCCGAGGCTCGCGTGCGGGATGGCTTGGTCGAACTCTCCCGCCGCTGACCCAACGACCTCGACCCCGCTGGGCAACGACACCGGCACGAAAATGCCGCGCCCTGGCTCGAATTCCACTCGGCCACCCCCCTGCGAGAGCAGCGAGTACGCAGGCTGCCTGCCACCGGACATCACGAGCAGATCGCAATCGATCCGCTTCCCATCGAGCTCGACCGACGCGAGGTGGCCACGTCGGCCCCGCGCCCTGAGACTGGGCGTCTTCGAGCTGCGCAAATCGGCGACAGCAGCGACCTCGACGCCAGCACGCGCCAACTGCTCTGTCACGGCGAGGCCGGGTGCATCTGCGGCAATCACGACTGCACGCGACCCCGGTCGGATCGTCCAGTCATCGACGAGCCGCCGCACCGCACCGGGAAGCATGACACCGACCAGATCGTTTCCCGGAAAGACGAGCGGCTGCTCGAGCGCGCCGGTCGCGACGACGATCCGCTCGGCGCGGATGCGGTACAGGACATTGCCGGCGTCCACCGGCACGAGGCCACCCTCGTAGATGCCGAGCGCGCACGCTGGCGCGATCACTCTGTAGCCGCCGCCGCTGATCCCTTCGTCGGGACCCTTTTCATCGACAAGCACGACGCGCCGCCGGGACGTCGCCGCGGCCGCAGCGGCCGCGAGCCCAGCCGATCCTCCGCCGATCACGAGCACGTCCACTCGGAGATGCTCGGTGTCGAAGCGGCCCGAGCGACTCTGCTCCTCATCGATTCGGCCGAGCCCGGCGATGTTGCGTAGCACCTTTTCGTACAGCGGCCAGAGCCGGCGGGGCCGGATCATCGTGCGGTAATAGAAGCCAACAGGTGTGAAGGGACCGCCCAAGCGGTCCACGATCGAGAGGAGGTCGCGGTCGAGAGACCCGATCACGTTCTGGCCGCGCACCTCTGCGTCCTCGCGCACCGGTTCGGTGCACACGCGCACGTTCGGCACGCCGTCGACCGTCATCAAGCAGTTGGGGCATTGGCCTGAACAGCAGAGCAGCCCGCGAGGCCGGTGGTACTTGAAGCTGCGAGAGTAGACGCGTCGCCCGCTGGCGTACAGGGCTGAGCCGAACGTGTCGCCTGCGAACGCGTCGATGGTGTCGCCCTCGAAGCTGAACGAAACCGGGGCATCACGGTCGAGACGCTCGTTGGGCTGTGTTGGGAGCCTCATGCGGCGGACGATCCTTGAGCGCCGTCACCGGCCGGCGATCCTCCCGGCCGGGAGGGCTGAGGAAGCTCGGTACGCAGTACCTCATTCGTCTGCGTGTCACGTTCTGCAAGAAACCAGAGCCCGCACCCCGCGCGGTGATACCACCACTCGCGTTGCACTCCGGCAACGTTGTCGCGAAAGTAGACGTACTCGGTCAACTGTCGGAGGGTCGGGTTGGAGCCGGGTCGCAGTGTCACCTCGCCCTGGAACCGAAACTCGTTCACATCGCGAGGCCCGCAGTTCGGACACGGGACGAGGAAGGACATGAGGGACGGGCTACCCGGTCCCGTCAGCGCCGGGGATCCAGTTCGTGCCGGCCAGCGGCACCCCGGCCATCGCCGCGGCTTCAACCGTCAGGGCAACGAGATCTTCGCGCTCGAGGTTGTGCAGGTGCGACTTGCCGCACGCGCGCGCGAGTGTCTGGGCCTCGAGCGTGAGCACGCGCAAATAGTTCGCTACCTTGCGACCGCCCACGACGGGGTCGAACTTTCCGGCAAGCGCTTCGTCCTGCGTTGAGATGCCTGCGGGGTCGAGACCCGCCTGCCAGTCGTCGTAGTAGCCAGCCGCGCTGCCGATCGCGCGGTACTGCTCGTCGTACTCCGGGCTGTTGTCGCCCATTGCGATGAGCGCAGCTGTGCCGATCGATACTGCGTCGGCGCCGAGCGCAAGAGCCTTTGCGACGTCCGCGCCGGTGCGAATGCCGCCCGACACGATCAGCTGAACCTGCCGATGCATCCCGAGCTCGGTCAGCGCCTCCACCGCGAGTCGCACTGCCGGCAGTGTGGGGATGCCGACGTGCTCGATGAAGACGTCCTGTGTGGCGGCGGTCCCGCCCTGCATGCCGTCGACGACAATCACGTCGGCGCCCGCCTTCACCGCCAGTTGCACGTCGTAGTACGGGCGCGTCGCGCCGACCTTCACAAAGACCGGCTTTTTCCAGTCGGTGATCTCGCGCAGCTCGGTGATCTTGATCTCGAGATCGTCGGGTCCTGTCCAGTCGGGGTGCCGAGACGCACTGCGCTGGTCGATTCCCTTCGGTAGGGCACGCATCTCCGCAACGCGGTCGGAGATCTTGAAGCCGAGCAGCATCCCACCACCGCCCGGCTTTGCGCCCTGGCCGACGACGACCTCGATGGCATCTGCGCTGCGCAGATCATCGGGGTTCATCCCGTAGCGCGAGGGGAGCAGCTGGTAGACGAGTGTCTTTGAACTCTGCCGCTCCTCGGCGGTCATGCCGCCATCGCCCGTTGTCGTCGAGGTGCCGACCTCCGTTGCGGCGCGGCCGAGCGCCTCTTTCGCAGGGGCGGACAGCGCGCCGAAGCTCATCCCGGCGATCGTGATAGGGATCTTCAGTTCGATTGGCTTTTTCGCAAAGCGCGTGCCGAGTACAACATCGGTGCCGCAGCGCTCTCGGTAGCCCTCGAGCGGGTAGCGGGAGATGCTGGCGCCGAGGAGCAGAAGGTCATCGAAATGAGGCAGCCTTCGCTTCGCCCCGAAGCCGCGAATGTCGTAGATCCCCTCCCGCGCGGCGCGCTGGATCTCAGCGATCACGTTTCGGTCGTAGAGATGCGACTCGCGAAGCCCCGGTTGCCATCCCTCCGTCGCTCTCGCGGACATCAGTACGCCCCCGCGTTATCGATCTTGAAGTTGTAGAGCTGTCGTGCCGAGCCATAGCGGCGGAACTCGGACGGATCGAGGTCGTCAAAGCCCGCTCCAGCGAGCAGCCCTTGCAGTTCGGCGACGTGATAGTCGCGAAGCTCCTTCTCGACGCAGTCCGCACCCAGGGCCGCAACGCCACCACGCACGTAGATATGGGTCTCGTAGATCGAGTCACCGAGACCCTCGCCTGCGTCGCCGCACACCACGAGAGTGCCTCGCTGCGCCATGAACGCGCTCATGTGCCCGATTGAGCCACGGACGACGATGTCGACTCCTTTCATCGAGATTCCACAGCGCGCGCCCGCGTCTCCGTGGACAACAAGCAGCCCGCCTCTCCCGGTTGCCCCGGCGGCCTGGCTCGCATTTCCGTCGACGACTACCGTGCCGGACATCATGTTTTCCGCGAGGCCCGTGCCAGCGTTGCCCCGCACGCGCACGGTCGCGCGCTGGTTCATGCCGGCGCAGTAGTAGCCGACGTGCCCCATGATCTCGACCTCGAAAGGAGCCTCGAGACCGCAAGCCACGGCGTGGGCGCCATTCGGGTTCAGGACTCGCCAGTGCTGCGGCCCCTGAGCGTCTCCCGAGGCGTCGTGAAGGCGCTGGTTCAGTTGCCGCAGGGAGCTGGTGGCGAGGTCGATCGCCTCGACATGGCTACTCGTACCAACGGCCATCTAGACGGGCGCCTTGTCCCATGCGTAGACGATGCTCGGCTCGGGTTCCCAGATCTGCGCGTCCGATGCGCCCGGGAGGACTGCAATCGCGCGGTATTCGGACGCCATTGCGACCCAATCGTTGGTCTCGGCCAGAATGGCCGGCTTGCATGCGACCGGGTCGCGGAGGACGGCAAAGCCGTCCTCTGTACCGACGAGGAACGTGTAGAAGCCGTCAAGATCCTCGAGACAGCCCTCTAGGGCTTGCTCGAGCGACGCGCCTTCGCGCAGCCGCCAGGTCAGGTACGCGGCGGCAACCTCCGTGTCGTTCTCGGTCTGAAACTCCATTCCCTCCCGCCGGAGGTTCTGGCGCAGGCGGTTGTGGTTCGAGAGCGAGCCGTTGTGCACGAGGCACAGGTCTCGGCCGGTCGAGAAGGGGTGCGAGCCTTCCGTCGTGACCCGGCTCTCGGTCGCCATTCTTGTGTGGCCGAGGCCATGCGTACCCTGGAAGTCCCTGAGCGTGAATGCGTCTGCGAACGCGCGAGGACGGCCGACCTCCTTGTAGATCTCGATCACGCGGCCCGCGCTCATGACGCGCAGATCCGGATGGCGCTCCCTGACCCATCTCTCGGCCTCGTCTGCGTCGCCTTCGACAAGCACGACCGCGTGTCGTGCGCGGGTACTGGTCACCTCGAGGCCGAGCGAACGCCAGTCGAGCGCGGGGTCGGCCGAGTAGAGCGTCAGCTTGCTCCATCCCGCAGGAGCGGGGTCGCGGTAGACGGCGACGCCGGCGCTGTCCGGCCCGCGCTCGTCCATCTGCACCAGCATCGCCGAGAGGTACTCGCCAAGCCGTGACTCGAGTTCAGGCGATTTGCAAAACAGCCCGACGATCCCGCACATACCGCCCTCTCCTCCGTACCGTTGTAGAAGATTCGCACACAGGGTAGGCCGACCGAGTTGAATATTCGGCCATTCTTGGCGTACCCTCTATGGAGGTTTCCTCCATAGAGGTCAGAACCGGGTCAGATACTCCTTGATCTCCCAGTCCGTTACCTGCTCGTGGTAGCGGAACCATTCGTCACGCTTCACACGCGCGTAGTAGTCAACGTAATCTTCGCCTCGACCACGCCCGAGCGCCTCGCGTACGATGGGATCCTGTTCTAGCTCGCCAATTGCTTCCAGAAGGTTCGCGGGCAACGAGCGCAGACCCCTCGCCGACAGCTCGTCGTACGACCTGGCATAGAGGTTCTCCGAGTTCGGGTCACCGGGGTTGAGTCCCTTCTCGATCCCGTCGAGACCCGACGCGAGCACGGCCGCGGCCGCGAGATAAGGATTCGCCGACCCATCGATGGTGCGGTCTTCGATCCGTCCCGGGGCCGGGATCCGAAGCATCTGCGTCCGGTTGTTGTAGCCGTACGAAATCCAGACCGGCGACCACGTCGCCCCACTCGTCGTCGAACCCAATTTCAGGCGCTTGTACGAATTCACTGTCGGCGCGGTCACGCCGCTGTACGCGCGAGCGTGAGCTATCAGACCGCCGACAAAGCGATACGCCACATCCGAGAGCCCCAGGCCACGCGGATCCGCCTCGTCGAGGAAGATATTTTCTCCGTCGCGCCACAATGACATGTGGAAGTGGCAGCCGCTCCCGGTCAGCTTCGTGAATGGCTTCGGCATGAAGGTCGCGATCATCCCGTGCTGCTCGGCGAGCGTGTGCAGCATGTACCGGAAGAAGATCGCTCGGTCGCAGCTCGTAAGCGCGTCGGCAAACTGGAAGTTCTGCTCGAATTGGCCGTTCGCGTCCTCGTGGTCGTTCGCGTAGTTGCCCCAGCCCATCTCGTTGCAGTACCTCGAGACGGTGGTCAACAACTCGTATTGCCGCGTCAGGCCCGCCATGTCGTAGCACGGCTTCTCAAGAGTGTCGGCTGAGTCAGCGATCTCGATCGAGCCGTCTTCGTTACGGTTGACCAGGAAGTACTCGAGCTCGATCCCGATCTTGAACTCGTAGCCAAGTTCTGTTGCCCGGGTGAGCTGCCGGCGGAGGATAGTCCTCGGACAGTAGGGCCAGTCCTCGCCCTCGACAGTGATGTCGCATGCAAACCGTGCCAGGCTCCGCTCCCAAGGGACCAGCGTGAAGCTGTCCAGATCGGGAACGGCGGAAATGTCCGGATCATTCGGCATCTGACCGATCTCCCCCGCAGCGAATCCGGCGAAGCCGGCACCGTCGTGCACAAGATCTTCGAGCCTCATGGCGGGAACAAGCTTCGCGCTCTGGCGGCCATACAGATCAACAAACTGCGCAAAGAAGAACTCGACCCCTCGCTCCTCTGCGATCCTCTTGATCTCCTCCAGTCTCCGGTCCCCCGGGACTGTCATGGCGGTCCTCCTTCTGCGGTCGCCGCCCGGTTCTATCACCCTAGACAGGCCGGCGTGAGAGCCGAATCCTCCACATCTCGCCCCTGCCTATGTGTTCGACCTCGTCGCCCCGAGAGCGCTCCGTAGACGGACGAGCTTCACCGCAATCTCGATCATCAGCCAGTCGTCGAGACGGAGGTCGATCCCCGTCAGCTCGCCAATCCGTCGCAACCGCTGGCGGAGCGTGTTCGGATGCACAAACAGCGCCTCCGAGGTGCCGCTGATGCTGCCGCGTCGCGCCAGGAACTCCTCGAGCGTCGCGAGCAGCGAGCTGCTGCGTTCGCGGTCGTACTCAGCGAGCTGAGCAACGGCGTCGATAGTCGCGTCTCGGCCAGCGGGCTCGAGGGCGAGCCGGAGGAGGTACTTGTACGAACCGAGCTCCTCGTAGCTCATGACGCCACTGTGCCGACGCATCACCGACTCGCCGAGGAGCGCATGGTGCGCCTCCTCGATTCCGTGGGCAAGCGCCTCGGCACCGACGCATAAGCTGGACACGCCGAGCGCCGCGGTAGTGTCAAGGTCGGCGTGGATTCGCCTAAGAGCCTCGATCAGGTGCGTCGAATCCCCCGACACGACCGGAATCAGCGCGCGCAGCGCCTGGTCGCTCCGATCGAAGATCGAACCTGGTTCCAGCGAGCCGAGCGCCCTCTCGAGCAAATCGTCGGCGCGATCCGCTGCGATCACCACATGCGGCTTGTCGAGCTCGCAGCCGAGTCGCGCAGCTCGTCCCTCGAAGGCGGCGCCGAATCGCCGACCTGCGAGGTCCTCGAAGAAGTCCTTGATGAGATTCTTCTCCGCAAGCCGTTCGAGTGCCTGGATCTTCTTGACGGCAACCGCAGCCTGGTTTGCGACCGTGCGCGCCAGATCGACCTCACGGGTGCCGGTGGCAACGAGCGCACCGAGCAGCTCCCCGCCGGCAACGAGCGTGACGGCCACCCTGGGAGCATGTGCGCTCCGCGCGAGCTCCGGTCCGAGCTCTGTCAGCTTGATCATGGCCGGAGCCACGACATCCGCGGGTGTCGAACAACGAAGGGTCAGGCGCTCGGCTGCTGCGTCAAGGAGATAGAGATGTACCTTGTCCGCGCCGAGCAGGTCGAGGCTACGTCCCGTCACCTCGGTGCCGAGCGCATCGAGCGTATCCGCTGCGGCGACCGCCTCGGCGAGGTCCGTCAGGTGCTCGAGCTCACCGACGCGCTGTTGCGACTCGTCGAATAGACGCGCGTTTTCGATCGCCCCTGCGACAAGGGATGCGCTCGAGACGAGGAACTCGACCTCGGCGTCGGTGAACTCGCGCGGGGCAACTGTGTGGAGCGTAAAGGCGCCAATCGGATCGCCCCGCTTGCCAAGCACCGGAATCGCTACGAGCGATTGGAACTTCTCCTCCTCGAGTTCCGGCACATACTTCACTCGCGGGTCGTCAAGTGCCTTCTCCCGGATGAATGCAGCCTCGCCGCGGTCGAGTGCCCACCAGGCAAGCCCTTCGCCGCGCTTGAGCGCGATCGCACCGGCAAGGTCGGCGTAGGGGTCGGACGCCGCACGCAGGATGAGTCGCTTCTTGTCGCGGTCGAGGAGGTAAACGAAGCACGCGTGAACTGAGCTTGCGTCAGAGAGGAGCTTTACCACCCCGTCCAGGACTTCCTCGAGGTTAAGGGACGACCCGACCGTCGAAATGATCTCGTACAGAAAGCGCCCCTCGATCGCCTGCATCCTTTGACTCATCGGCATGCGCGGATAGTACGACTCCCCAGCCGTGGTCTACGTTCTTGTGCTGAGTCAAACGCACTTCCGCTTCGAACTTGCTGCGGCAGCAGTCTCCCACTGAACATGACGGAGGATTGCTACGGCTCAAGTGTTCGAATAACGACCTCGGGCCAGCGCTCCTGAATCGCAGGTGTCGCCTCGAACAGCGCCTGGGCGGCTCGAAGGACGCTCGCCTCGGCCCACGTCTGCCCGGTGAACTGGGCTCCTACGGGAATGCCGCCATCGTCGAATCCCACCCGTACGGCACACGCGGGCAGTCCCGTCAGATCCTGCGGCACCGTGTAGCTCATCACGAGTTCGCGGAAGTCGATCTCCTTGCCGAGATGGACGGTTCGTTCCTCGCCGATCGGCAGCGGCGAGCCGGCGCTGACCGGTGTCAGCAGCACGTCGACCTGCTCGAATACCCGCCGAAAGGCTGCCCGTAGGCGCTGCCGCTCGGCCGACGCAGCGAGGTAGCCGGGGAGCTCGACCGTGGTCGCGAACTCGAGGCGCCCGCGGACATCGGCGCCGTACTCGTCGCGGCGTGCCGGGAACAGGCCGGCTTGCGTATGCGAGAAGAGCGCCTCCGCCCGCTGGATCACGCCGAACGTCTCGTAGATCCGGTCGGCGTCCGGCAGCTCAACTTCGACGAGTTGCCCGCCCAGACCCTCGACGGTCCCAATCGCCGATTCGAAGGCGACGGTGATGTCCGGGTTCAACGGCACGAGATGGAGGTCAGGGCAGAGCCCGACGCGCATCCCAACCAGGCCCCTGTCGAGCGCAGACGCCGGCTCGCCGACCGGGACCGGTTCGGTCGCAGGGTCTCGGCTATCGACGCCGGCAATCGCCTGCAGGAGCAGAGCCGCATCGGCAGGCGTTCGGGCCATCGGCCCCGGATGGTCGAGCGAGCGTGCGAGCGGGAAGACGCCGGCGGCGCTGATCCGGCCCCAGGTCGGCTTGAGGCCGACCGTGCCGCAGAAGCCGGAGGGGACGCGGATCGAGCCGCCGGTGTCGCTGCCGAGCGCGAGCGGCACGAGCTGGGCGGCAAGAGAGACGGCCGAGCCGCCACTGGAGCCGCCGGACATCAGCCGCGGGTTCCAGGGGTTTCGACTCGAGCCCATCAGGAAGTTGACGGAGGTGATACCCCAGGCGAACTCGTGCGTCTGCGTCTTGCCGATCAGGATCGCGCCGGCGGCTCGGGCCCTGCGCACTGCCTCGGCGTCGGCGGCCGGAACGTGGTCGGCGAACATCGGCGAGCCGTAGGTCGTCCGGACACCCTCGGAGTCGAACAGATCCTTGACGGCGAAGGGGACGCCGGTGAGCGGGCCCACGGGCTCACCGCGCGCGTACAGCTGCTCGGCGTCGCGGGCTTCCTGCAACGCACGGTCGAGGCAGAGCGTGGTGAACGCCCCCAACCAGGGATCGAGCTCCTCGATCCGCTCGGCGAGCGCTTCGATGACCTCCACCGGCGAGAGCTGCCGTTCGCGATACCGATCGAGCAGCTCCGATGCCGGGAGACCGACGAGCTCCGTCACTGCTTGATTATCGCGCGTCGGTCGTGCAGGGTTTGGGCTTCGATGTGGAAGGACGGCTCCCGGTGCGCCGTGACCCTGTCGGTCGACTTCGACGCCGAGACGCTGTGGAGCGGCACGTTCAAGTTGATGACCCCGAGTCCGCTCTCGCGCGGCGACTACGACGTCCGCGCGGCGTTGCCGCGCATCCACGCCCTGCTGGACAAGCACGAGATCCCGGCGACGTTCATGGTGCCGGCGCAGGTCACCGACGAGCACCCGGACGCGTGCGCCGAGATCGCGGCGCGCGGCCGCCACGAGATCGGCTACCACGGCTACTACCACGAGAGCGTGCTCGACCTGCCGATCGCGGAGGAGCGCGAGCTGATGAAGCGGGGCATGGCCCGACTGGAGGAGACCTTCGACAGCCAGCCGCGGGGGAACCGCTCGCCACCGTTCGCGCTGGGGCCGAACACGGCCGATCTGCTCGAGGAGTTCGGGTTCGCCTACGACTCGAGCCTCTTCGGGCACGACGAGCCGTACCGGCCGCGCGTGCCGATCGGGAACGGCCCGCTGCGCGATTTCGTCGAGCTGCCCGTTAGCTGGGAGCTCGACGACGCTCCCTACTTCCTGTTCAGCTTCTTCCCGTACATGTCGGGGCTGTCGACCCCGTCCCAGGTGCTGGAGATCTGGAAGGCGGAGTTCGACGGCTCCTACCAGGTGGGCGGCTGCTTCCTGCTCGTCGTGCATCCGTTCTGCATCGGCCGCCACCCGCGCATCGCCATGCTCGACGAGCTGCTCGGCTACATCAAGAGCTTCCCCGACGTCTGGTTCGCAACGCACCTGGACGTGGCCGAGGAGTGGCGGCGCAACCAGGTCGGGCAGGGCATCTGGGACGAGCCCGCCGTCGCGGCGCCGACCTGAGCGGACACGACTAGTGGGCTTCCGCTTCGCATACGGGCGCCCGCCTGCCGTCGCCGCCGAGGGCATGGTCGCCACGAGCCAGCCGCTCTCGACAAGGGCAGGCTTGCGCATGCTCGAGCGAGGCGGCAACGCTGCCGACGCGGCGCTCTCGGCAGCGGCCGTACTGTCGGTGACCGAACCGATGTCGACCGGGGTCGGCGGCGACGCGTTCGCGATCGTCTGGTCGGAGAACGGAATCGTCGATGGTCTGGACGCGGCCGGTCCGGCGCCGCGGAACGCAGATCCGGTCGCGCCGGTCGAGGACCGCGGTCCCCGCTCGGTCACGGTGCCGGGCGCCGTCGCCGGGTGGGCCGCGCTGGCGGCCCGGCACGGCAGGCTTGGCCTCGACACCTGCCTGGCAGACGCGATCGACATAGCCGAGCGCGGCTTCGCTGTCGCCTCAAGAACGGCCGCCGCCTGGGCGGCGACCTCGGGGACGAGCGCGGCCTGGGCGGCGGCGCGCGTGCCGCCGGAGCTGTCGCCGCCGCCTGCACCTGGGACCCGCTGGCGGATGCCTGAGCTGTCATCGACGCTTCGGGCGATCGCCGTCGACGGCCCACAGGCGATCTACGAAGGCGGCGTCGCCGAAGCGATCTGCTCGGTCAGTTGGCTCGAGCCCGACGACCTCGCCGGCTTCCGGCCGCGCTGGGTCGAGCCGCTCCGCGTCGGCTATCGCGGCTACGAGGTGCTCGAGCTGCCGCCGCCGACGCAGGGCGTGGCAGCGCTCGAGGCGCTTGGTTTGCTCGAGGGACTGAAGCCCACTCTGCCCGCTCAGATCGACTGCATCCGGCTGGCGCTCGAGGATGCCCGCGACCACGTGCGCGACGGCGCGGACGTCGGCGGACTGCTCGCGCCGGAATTCCTCAGACAGCGCAGACCACAAGGGGCCGCCCCGGTGTCGGGACCGACCGGCGGCACCGTCTATCTCTGTGCTGTCGACCGCGACAGGATGGCCGTGTCGTTCATCCAGAGCCTGTTCGGCAGCTTCGGCTCCGGCCGGGTGGCGCCGGGAACCGGCGTCGTGCTGCAAAACCGGGGCGGATGCTTCGCGGTGCACGGCGAGGTTTCGCCGGGGAAGCGGCCATATCACACCATCATCCCTGGCATGCTCTCGCGAGGCGGCGAGCTCGTCGGCCCCTTCGGCGTAATGGGAGGATTCATCCAGGCCCAGGCGCACATGCAGCTCGTGTCCGCACTCGTCGACGACGGACTCGATCCTCAGGCTGCGCTCGACCGGCCGCGATTCTGGGTCGACGGCGACCTCGTGCGTCTCGAGGAAGGCCTGTGGGATCAGGCAGCGGAGCTCGAGCAGCTGGGCTACCAGACCACCCAGGACGATGACACGTTCGGCTTCGGCGGCGGGCAGGCGATCGTCGTCGATGGCGAGGCGCTGCTGGGCGGCTCCGACCCGCGAAAAGACGGGTACGCTGCCGGCCTTTGAGCACATCCAGCGTTACCGGCGGCCAGACATTGGCCGCGTTGTACGCCAGGCCGGGGCAGCGGCAGCGCCCGGCGCTCATCTCGCCTGAAGACGGCAAGGTGATCAGCTGCGCGGCGCTGGAGCAGCACGTGCTCGAGCTCGCGGGCCGGCTTGCGTCGACCAGTGTCGAGAGGGGCGATCGGGTCGCGCTCGTGCTCCCCAATGGGCCTGAGCTCGTCCAGATCCTGCTCGCGATCACCGCGCTCGGTGCCGCTGCAGCGCCCTTGAATCCCGCCTATACGGTCGACGAGCACAGCTTCTACCTCGGCGACCTGCAGCCGCGCGTCCTTGTCGTGCCGGAGGGCGAGATGCAGGCGGCCAGGCAGGCGGCGGGAAGCGAGATGGCGATCGTCGAGATCCTCATCACCGAGCAGGGAGCGCCCGGGCTGTCGGTCGACGGGCGCCCTGTCGTCGAGCAGCGGCCCTTCGACGCGGGCGGGGCGGACGACATCGCACTGCTCCTACACACGAGCGGGACGACCAGCCGTCCGAAGCAGGTGCCGTTGCTCCAGCGCAACCTGCTTGCTTCGGCACGCATGATCGCCGCCCACTACGCGCTCACTGCCGACGACGTGTCCTTCGTTGCGATGCCGCTCTTCCACGTCCACGGGCTGGTCGCGTCCGTGCTCGGAGCGTTCGCCGGAGGCGGCTCGGCGATCGTCCCCCGGCGCTTCAGTGCGCAGCGCTTTTGGGGCCAGGCGCGCGCGCAGGGAGCGACCTGGTTCTCGGCCGGTCCGACGCTGCACCAGATGATTCTGGACAAGCAGGGAAGTGAGCCCGCGCCGGTAACGCTGCGGTTCACGCGTTCGTGCAGTTCGGCCATGTCGCCGGCCTTGATGCAGCGCCTCGAGGACGTGTACGGCGTGCCACTGCTCGAGGCCTACGGCATGACCGAGGCGAGCCACCAGATGGCCTCGAACCCGCTGCCGCCCGATCCCCGACACCCTGGGTCAGTGGGCGTCGCGACCGGGACAGAGATCCGTGTAGTCGACAGCGGCGGCGCCGAGGTGACGGCGGGCACCGCGGGCGAGGTCGTCATCCGCGGGCCGGGGGTCACCCCCGGCTACCTAAACAGCCCTGAGGCGAACGCCGAGTCGTTCCGCGACGGCTGGTTCCGAACCGGCGACCGAGGCGTAATCGAGGACGGCTACCTGTATCTGCAGGGTCGGATCAAGGAAATGATCCTGCGCGGCGGCGAGAACATCTCCCCCTACGAGATCGAGGACGTGCTGCTCGCCCACCCTCTCGTCAAGGACGCCGTCTGCTACGCGCTGCCCGACGAGCTGTACGGCGAAGAAGTCGGAGCCGCCGTCGTCGCCGGCTGCGACGCCGACGAACGCGCGCTGCGAGACCACTGCCGCGAGCGGCTGGCTCCGTTCAAGGTGCCGAAGACGATCCGCATCGTCGAGAACATCCCGCGCACCGCCACCGGCAAGCTGCAGCGCCGCCGCGTCGCCGCCATGCTCGACGAGAGGCAGCAGTGAGACTTGCGGTCGTCGGGGCCGGTGCGATCGGTGCCTACGTCGGCGCTGCTCTTACCCGGGGCGGCAGTGACGTCACTCTGATCGCCCGCGGCCCTCACTTGCACGCCATGCAGGCGAACGGCGTCCAGGTGCTCAGCCCGCGGGGCAATTTTCACGTCCACCCTGCTGCCACCGACGACTTCGGCGCCATTGCCGACGCCGACACCGTCTTCCTCGGCCTCAAGGCCCACAGCCTCCCCGAGCTTGCTCCCCGCATCGGCGAGCATCTCCGGCCAGACGCGGCCGTGATCCCCGCCCAGAACGGCATCCCCTGGTGGTACTTCCAGTCTCACCCGGGACCGCTCGCCGGCAAGCACCTCGAGAGCGTCGACCCCGGCGGGGTGATCGCCGCCTCGATCCCGCCCGAGTCCGTCGTCGGCTGCGTCGTCTACTGCTCGGCCGAGATCACCGAGCCCGGCGTGATCCGGCACGTCGAAGGAACACGCTTCACCATTGGCGAGCCAGACGGCACGGAGACCGAGCGCTGCCGTCGGATCTCCGAGGTCTTCACCGCCGGCGGGCTCAAGTGCCCGGTGGAGCGGCGCCTCCGAGACCAGATCTGGCTGAAGCTGATCGGCAACGTCGCCTTCAATCCCGTCAGCGCCCTCACCCGCGCGACGCTCGGAGAGCTCGGTGAGCTGCCGGCGATGGTCGACCTCCTGCGGGCGATGTTCGACGAATGTGCCTCCGTCGCCGCCGCGCTCGACATCGAGTTCCCCGTCTCGCTCGAACGACGCCTTGAGGCAGGCTTCGGCGTCGGCGATCACAAAACCTCGATGCTCCAGGATCTTGAAGCCGGTAAACCGCTCGAGTTCGGCTGCATGACCGGCGCTGTCATCGAGCTCGCAGACGAGCTCGAGATACCTGTGCCACACACACGAACCATTCACGCCTGTGTCGAGCTTCTCGATCGCATTTCGAACGCGACGTCGCGGCAGCCTTCGTCGTAGCGGACGGAGCACTCGTCAGCCGCGTCAATGGTCGCGCGCACGAATCGCGAGATCGATGATCCTTGCGGGTGGGATGACCGCGCGCCGCACGGCCTTCTCCAACCTCGTTCCTGAACTGATCGAGCCGGGGGGAACCCCACTCGAGTTGTCGGAGACGCCCGTTATCTGATCTTGAAGTACGTCTTGGCTGCGCTCTCCCCGTTCGCGCACGCCTTGTCGACTCGGCACATTTCGTGTGCTCGGACCCATGCCTGGCTGTTGGCTGGGTCTGCGAATCCTGGCGAGCGGGATTGTTAGTCCCAGTGGACTCTCTATGAGCAGTGAGGGCAACTTGCGCGAGCAAGTTGCCCTCACTGGGGTCTGCGGCGGGCGTCGGGCCTACTTCTGCTTGGTCGGTGTGGCGGGCGTGCCTGTTTTGATCGAGGCCCTGGGATGTTGTGCGGTGATGTTGAGGAGGACTTCGTTCTCGGGAGTGATCGAGAGCTCCTCGTAGGTGATCACCCGGGTGCGGACGACGCTTCCGTCTCGCTGCGGGTTGTCGAGATACACCGGTCGGTAATCGGTCCGGTCGAAGTATGCGACCACTCCGTTGGGAAGCTCGATCTTGTAGAGGGACTGGCCGTCGATCGTGACCGTTCCGGCGACCTGCGCCTTCCCGTGGGTGAGCCCGGCGCGAACGGTTTCGATCGGATCGATCAGCGTCGGTGAGGTGGAGTCCGGACGCTGGTAGATCGTGTTCGTGCCGGCGTCGTACTGGGAGAAGGTGGTGCCGTCGGCCGCGCTCTCGACCTGCTGGCCGCCCGCATTTCCTTTGGCATCGACTTGCTGGCCGGCGGCTCCTTTGATCAGCCGTATTGCGTAGGGCGGGTTCGTCTCTTGCCACCATTCGGCCGCGACCTGCGTCCCGTCGTGCTGCAGCCCGGCCTGCTTGACGTGAACGATGATGTTGGCCGGCGGGCTGATCGCCCGGACCACGTGCGCCAGGATCGCCGCGTTCGCAGAAGCGGGGCCGGATCCGCCCGTTCCGATCAGTGCGACAGCCGCTGCCGCAAGCGTTGCGGCCGTGATCGCGGCCGATCCGAGCAGGAGACGGGCGCGGCGGCGGATCTTCGGACGCTCCTGCAGTTGTTCGCCGAGTGTCGCGCGAATCGCAAGGCGTAGACGCTCGTCGTCGGCCTGCGGTTCGGCGAGCGTCTTCAGGTCGCGCTCGAGCTGGTCAGTCGTCATCGGGATACCTCCGTCGTAGCTGTTCGAGAATCCGGTGCATGCGAACGCGCACCGTTCCAGGCGTCGCGCCGAGGATCGCTCCGATCTCGTCGAAAGCGAGGGCGGCGCCGTAGCGCAGCCCGAGCAGGTGTTGCTGCTCCGGCGTGAGCAGACGGATCAGCGTGTGCAGCTCCGCCGCACGTTCGTACGCAAGAAACCGCTCCTCCACGTCCGGCTCTGAAGCGGTCGCCTCGTCGGGAAGCGCAACGGCGGCGGGTCTCCGCTGGACGTCCCGCACCGCGTTCCGCGCGATCTGGAACAACCAACCCGCAAAGGTGCCATCCCCCCGGAAGCGCCGAAGCTGCCCGAGCGCAGTGGTGAACACCGTGCTCGCGACGTCCTCGCAGGTCGACGCGTCACGAATCCGCAGCCGCACATAGCCAAGAACACGGTCGAAGTAGCGGTCGTACAACGCGAGAAACGCCTGCGGATCCTCCCGCGCCGCCGCAACCAAGGCCGCGTCCGGATCGAACGTGCGCGTCGGCAACGCAGGCGCCTTGAGCAGCGCCCTCACCTCCATAGCAGGCTCATCTTCCACCGTCCTTTCTCGTTCCGTTTGACCCAGGGACGGGAAGCGCTGCAATCCGTTACACGCAGTCGTGAAGGTCCAAAGGAGATGTCGAGAGGATTCGCAACCGCTCCGACACGCGGTGGACTGGGCTGCCCGAGTGTTCGGGAATGATGCTCCTATGACGTGTCAAGCCATCAGCGGCTCCTGTTGCTGGAGCAATCGGTAGAGGTGGCGGGCGAGGTTGCGCTCGA
The DNA here is from genome assembly GCA_963775695.1 of uncultured Actinomycetes bacterium. GTDB lineage: Bacteria > Actinomycetota > Thermoleophilia > Gaiellales > Gaiellaceae > DATBLE01. Next base: position 104,204 of record CAVZJU010000006.1, read on the forward strand.
GTAGGCGGACTGTTTCGCGGCTGCTCTTGCCCTCGGCGATGCGTCGCGCGATGTAGTCCTTGGTCGCCTGGTCGTGGTGGCGTCGGTGGAGGACGATCGTGTGCGGTGCGCGGTTGAGTTGGCGGTCGCCACCGCGGCTGAGCCGGTGGCGCGTGGTCTGTCCGCTCGAGGCCGGGACCGGCGCGACGCCGGCGAGGCGGGCGAAGCAGGCTTCGGAGCGGAGGCGGCCTCGGTGCGACCAGGCGACGATCACCTGCGCGGCGACGATCGGGCCGACTCCTGGCTCGTCGAGTAGTTGTGGTGCGAGTGCACGAACATGTCCGAGCAACTCGCGTTCGAGCTCGGCGGCTTCGGCGGTGGCCGCGTCGATTCGGCGGGCGAGCGAGCGCAGCACGAGCTGCGTCGCGAGCTCGTCGGCGCTTGCCCTGCTCGAGCGGCGAAGCCGGCGACAGCGTTCGAGGAGCCGCTGTACGGGTAGCCCGCGCAGTTCCTCACGCAGCCGTTCGGGAGCAGTCACGATCACGCTGCGCAGCTGTACGAGTGCTTCGCGACCGACGTCGACGGCGCTGCGGCGCGCGATCAGCAACAGGCGCAGCGCTTCACGCCGCTCTCCCGAGCGCGGCAGCGCGAGCGTCTCGCTGGCGAGTGCCGCTCGCGCCGTCCGAATCGCGTCGAGCGAGTCGTCTTTGCCGCGCAGCCTGCGCTCGCCTCGTGGCTGGCGGCTGATCTCGAGCACCGGCTCGCCGTGGCCACTGAGAAAGCGTGCGAGTCCGGCGCCGTAGTGTCCGACGCCCTCGACTGCCCAGACCCGCGTACCGTTTGCGTGCTGCTCGGCGAAGCCCTCGGTTGTGCTCCGCCGCCACCTCTATCCAGCGATGGCTCGTGCGGGCATCCCCCGCGTTGGGCCGACACAGGAGAAGCGGACCTTTCACAGCTTCCGGCACACCTTCGCCAAGCGTGCGCTCGAGAGCGGCGCCCAGATCACGTGGCTCTCCAGGCACCTCGGCCACTCGACGCTCAAAGTGACGACCGACATCTACGGGCACTGGGAACGAGCTGAGCGCAGACTCCAGGCCGCCAAGATGGAGGGGGCTTTTCCGGTCTGAACCCGTACTCCACTCGTACTCCGCTTCGGCTGACGGTCGTAGGGGCTTTGGAGAAACCATCCATTACCAGGGATCTTGTATGGGCCGGGCAGGGATCGAACCTGCGACCTTGGGATTAAAAGTCCCCTGCTCTACCAACTGAGCTACCGGCCCAGGCCGTGCGAGTATAGAAACGGCCCATGGATCAGGCTCGCGTCAGCCTGTTGCGCTGGCTCCGGCGGCAGCTGCGCCAGCCGCTTCCCACGCGCGAGCACCTCGAGGCCGCGGTGGCGAACGACGATCCGGTCGAGGCGCGGCGGCTGCTCGCCGGCGCGCCGTTCTCCGCCGCGCAGCGGCTGTACGTGGAGGACGTGCTCGACGCCTGGGAGCGCGAGAAGGCCGGGCGCGCCTAGACCGCGCGGCGCACGACCGACAGGCCCCACGCATCGCCGGAGGCAAACAGCTCGTCCGGATCGACGTCGTCGAGCCAGCCGATGAAGTGCTTCTCGGGCTCGTCGGCGGTCGAGCCGTAGACCGCCGGCCGCTCCTCGGGCCGCGGCGGCTGCGGCCGCTCGAGCCGTTCCAGCTCTGCTTCGCGCTCCTCGCTCGCGGGTCCTTCCATGTAGCCCCTGGGCATCGAGAAACAGGGTATCCACGAAAGGTGTATCGACTCGTCCGGCGAAACGGACGATCTGTTCGTCCGAAGCGCGGCGTAAGTTGCCGCGCGCAGGAATCAAACAGGGACAGAGACGTGTCCTCGATCGAAAAATCGGCCGTGGTGGTAAATCGTGCTCTCGTTCTCCCGGCGCACGCACTGCGGAACCCCCCGGGAGGAGTATCTAGATGCGGCAAGTAAAAGTGCTATTGGCCGGCGGAGTCGTGCTCGTCGCGGCTGTGCTGACCGGCGCGGCGTGGGCGGCTAATCCGCCCCCGACCAAGCCGTCGACCGAACCCGTCGTGAACGCGACGACGGTCAAGACCTGCGTCAATCTCAGCAGCGGCGGGGTCCGGGTCATAGGTGCAACGCCGACCCTCCACTGGAAGAAGGTCCCGAAGGTCTGCAAGAACGGTGAGCAGGAGCTCGACTGGACCGTCGGCGGCGGCACGGGTCCGACCGGTCCGGCTGGCCCGACGGGTCCCGCCGGCGCAACCGGTGCTGATGGTGCTCAGGGGCCGACTGGTCCGACGGGTGCCGATGGTGCTGCGGGTGCGACCGGTGCCGATGGCGCGATGGGTGCAACTGGTGCTGATGGTGCTCAGGGGCCGACTGGTCCGACGGGTGCCGATGGTGCTGCGGGTGCGACCGGTGCCGATGGCGCGATGGGTGCAACTGGTGCTGATGGTGCTCAGGGGCCGACTGGTCCGCAGGGTCCGACAGGTGCCGACGGTGCGAGTGGTGCAACGGGTGCCGACGGTGCGACCGGACCGACCGGCGTAATCGGGAGCTCGAGGGTGGCCGCCGGAACGGCGGCATCGCCCGCCGGCAACTCCAGCAACGGTGCGACGGCCACCTCGACGGCGACATGCATGGGCGGTGAGAAGCTGCTCGGTGGTGGTGCGACCCTTGTGCAGGGCAACAATGCCCAGGGGTTCCTCTTGCAGTCGTCTCCGAACGCCACGTCCGGCACCGCGACTGGTTGGACTGCGGTCGGCTACCAGTTCGCGAACAATGGCAGCAACGGGCAGCGCTGGTCCGTGACCGCCTACGCGGTCTGCGGAAGCTAGGCGACTGCCGACGGGAACGTAGAAGGAGCGTGTGCGGGAGGCCTTCGGGCCTCCCGCCGTCCTTCCAGGTTCGTTCGCCCGTCAGCCCCGGAGCGCCTCGACCCAGTCGAGGCTCTTGCCGCAGAGCGTCTGCGCGCGGGATGGCTCCACGTGGGTGACCGGCCGATTCTGGGTTCCCTCCGCGATGGCGAACGGGCCGAGCCCCCACGGCGGGGTTCCGCCGCTTCCGGGGCGGAGGTCGGACTTGCCGACCGTCACACGGAACGTGTGCCGGCCCACCCCTAGCCGCTCGTCGGCGACCTGGACGAAGTTCCCGGGCCACTGGAGGACGTTCCAGGCGCTGGCGACGAACCGGTCGTCGATCGAGACGCCGACACGCGTCCGGAACGAGCCGCCGACCCAGACGCCGTAGCTGCCGGTCGAGGGGACGTCGAACCGGGCTTCGGCCGACGAGCCCGGGACGTAGATCGCGTTGCGGTACTCGCCGTAGGACGCGAAGGAGTCGGGAGCGCCGATCGAGCCGTCGCCGCCGATCACGATCGCCCGCGGGCGCTCGACGGCCGCCAGGCGGCCGCCGTTCGCGGCGGCGAGCCGGCCGAGCCGGAGCACCTCGCTGCACAACGGGACGGCCGCCGGCTGCATGCGGCTGCCGAGCGAGAGGTGCTCGAGGATCCTGCTCGCCCTCCTGGGTCCTCTGCCAGACCTGGTAGTAACTGCCGCTGGAGACGAGCGAGTAGTCGGACGGCGGGCGGCTGGCGACGCCGGAGCGGCGGACGACCAGCGTCGAGGTAGTGGAGCACCGCGTCGAGCCTGGATCTCGTCGACGTCCGGAGATGAGCCCTTCTCCGCGAGCTGTCCGGTCCTGAGCGTGACGTAGTTCCGCCTCAGCTCGGATGCGCCCTCGGCGTCCATCCTGCGTAGGAAGTGCCGGGCCCCGTACGGGTCGAACTCGGTCATCAGCGTGGGGCCTTGCCCGGCGAAGCGACTCGCCGATCGACTCGAGCTCCGAGAGCCGGCCGCTGGGCGCGACGAAGACGTCGTGGTACTGGAGGACGTTCGACCAGAGCGACCGCGGCGATCACCGCAACGGCCGCCACGGCTGCCCTCCGTCCGCCGGCCGCGCTCGAAGACGATCGCGGCGCCGGCGAGGCCGGCGGCGAGGACGATCGGCGAGGCCGAGGCGAGCGCCTTCCCGGCGATCCAGGGCGAGCCTTTCTCCCACGTAGACGAGACAGGCGAGGACGGCAGCGCCGAGCGCGACCGGAAGGCTCCACGCCCGGCGCCGCCAGGCGACCACGACCGCGACCACCGCTCCCGCGCCGACGAGCGCGACGAGCACGTAGGTCGCCGCCAGGCTCTTCGGCGGCGTCCGGAAGTCGCCGTGCGGCCAGATGCCGAATACCTGGAGCCAGCTCAGGCGCCGGATGAGGTTTCCGTACTCGTCCGCGGTCGCCACGGTGGAGATGCCCGACCGCGACAGCCACGTGCCGGTCGTGGCCAGCGCGGGAATCGCGAACAGGGCGGTCGCGCGCGACGAAGGCGAGCGACAGTCCGACGCCGCCCGGCGAACGCCGGCCGCCCGAGCAAGCAGGAAGGCGGCGACGGCGAGCGGCAGCGCCAGCCAGGCCGCTCCGCCGACGCTGAGCGCGGCGACGAGCGCTGCGGAGGCAGCGGCGAACGGAAGCACGGCCCTGACGCGCGGCTGCCGGACGGTCAGGGGCACGAGCGCGGCGATCGTGACCACGGTCGCCGTCGTGAAGAGCTCCTTGACGCCGCCCCAGAGGGCGTAGCCGTACGCGAGCGCCGCCTGGGCCCCGACGAACGCGACGACGGCGCGGAGCGCGCGCGACCCGATCAGCTCGGACACGAGCTGGTAGAGCGCGAGTCCGACCAGCACGGCGAGGAAGGTGATGTAGGGCTGCCAGAGCCAGGCGACGTCCTCGCGCTACGAGGGTGCTTGCCGGCGCCGAGCGGCAGCAGCGATCCGAGCGGATAGCCGTTCACGTACGCGGCGTCGAGCAGCGTCTCGTAGGTCGAGGGCGCGAGCCCGGCCGCGTTGTACCCATGGTGCGTCGCCCGGTCGAGCATCGCCAGGTACGTGGCGGTGTCGTCGAGCTTGATGTAGCCGAGGAACGTGGCGCGGCCCGTCAGCACCGTCGGCGCGGCGAATACGCCGTACACGGCCGCCCCGGTCGCGACCAGCCAGCCGTCGACGCGCCGCAGGCTCCCCGGCAGCGAAAGGCCGAAGCCGACGAGCGCCAGCACGACCGCGAGCGGCGTCGCGAGCTCCGCCGTTGCGTCGCTCATGTGTGCGAACTGCGTCGCCAGCGAGAAGACGACGAAGCCGAGCGGCAGGAGCAGCGCGGCGGGCAGCTCCAGGCCGGCGACCTTCTCGAGCAGGAGCCCGCACCCGAGCGAGATCAGCCCGAGGACGACCGGGAAGACGAGCCAGGCGACGAAGAGGGTCATCGGGCCGGGTCAGAGGCCGAGCGCCGTGTGCCGCGCCCGCTCAGCCGACCGGCACGAGACGGCCCGACGCAATCGACCGGGCCTGCGCAGGCGAGGGATCGAAAACCTCCACCTGATAGTCGTAGCCCGGATATGCGACGTACACGCTGGTCGGCGCCGCCCGGCTGTAGAACGCGACGCCGCCGTGGCCGACCGGGACGGTCACGGAGCTGCTCGAGTGCGCGACCCGGCTCGTGACGGCAAACGCGTTCTTCACCGGGTACGTGCCGATCGTCAGGTACGGCGTCTTCGTGCCGATCTTCTCGCCTGCGGGGAGGTAGCGGACGAGCACCCGGTTGTCAGCGGTCTTCGTCAGCTCGTACGTCACGCCCGACTGCTGCCCGGCCCAGTAGATCGGGACTCCGAGGGCCGCCAGGCTGTGCAGGCCCTTCACCGAGATCGGCACGGACGTCGTGGTTGCGGTTGTCGTCGTCGGAGCGCGCCGAAGGCGACGAGTCTCCATTGCGCAGGACCAGCCACAGGACGAAGCCGATCGCGAGCGCAACCGCGACGACCGCGCCGATGCGGATCTGCCGCCCGCGCGACACAGCCGTGTCCGCCGGGGGGGTGTTCGAGCTTGCGTTCTGGTTCGTCGCTTCCATGGTTCGGAGAGAGGGATTCTGGACCCGGCGTCGGCTGATGCCCGTCGCTCAGGGTTCTCGCTCGCAGGGAGAGGTGACAGGGCCTTCCGGCCTACTGTGCGGGGGCGGTGGCGGCCTACTTCGAGCCGGTTGTCCGCGGCCAGCACGCGATCGAACGTGTCCGCCAGCTCGGCGGCGAGATGCGGGCGCTCCAACCGTGGCAGCAGCGCCTGGCGGTCGGCCCGCTTGCCGCGGCGCGTCGGCATCTGCTATGAGAGTCGGGGTTGGTTCTCCGTGGGGTCGGTAGTGGTTGTACTCGAGCCGCCAGTCATCGAGCAGGAGCTGGGCCTCGTGGACGGTGATGAAGCTCTCGAGATCGAGCACTCGCTGCGCAGGTGGCCGTTGAAGGACGCGATGTACGATTCTGCCAGGGTGCGCCGGGCTCGACCGGCGGGGTGCCGGCAACCGGCACCAGTCTTCGAGCGGCTCGGCGTCGCTCGGGGCCGGCCGCAGCGGATCAGCTCAGGCGTACTTTCGCGTTGCTCGACGACTCGCTCGAGTACGCTGACGGTGTCGCGCAGCAATCCCGTGGTGGGCGAATATCTCGCGGAGTCGCGCGAATTCGTCTTCGCTCGAATATGCGACGCCGACAGCCCCCAGATGATCGATGCGAACCGCGTCGACGATGCCCAGCTTCAGTGCCGACGTTCGCTGAAGATCGGACCACTCGATCTCCGTTCCCCAACCCATTCCTTGCGGCTCTACGCGGCTTCGGGGCGCCGCCGCTCGCGCTCGGCCGGTCGCCCGGGCCAGCCGTACCGCGGCTTGCCTTCGAGGCTCTCCTCGATCAGCGGCGGCAGCTCGACCTCGGTCTCCGCCGGCCGATGACCGAGCACGCGCAGCCGCGATCGGCGCGGGCGCGGCTCCTGCGCGAGCCGGCGGTCGAGCAGTCCGATCGCCCACTCGAGCACGTCCAGGTAGGCGAGGCTCGCCCGCCGTGCGCTCTCCTCGTCGGCGGCCAGCGCAGCCGCCGTCTCGGCGCCGGAGACGTCCTGCGGCCACTCGTGCAGGTGCTCCGCCCGCGCCTCGACCTGCTCACGGTCGAGCGCGAACTCGAGGCCCTCTGCCCGCTCCGAGAGGGCGCCGTCGACCAGCTCCGGCAGCCACTCGAGGCAGGACGTGTCGACGCCGGTTGCGGCGACCGCCTTCCAGGCGATCTCGTTGGCGAGTCCCTCGCAGGTGCCGCCGCGGGCAAGCCGCCGCAGCGAGCGGTCGGCCAGTTCCTCGGCCGTCGGTCGGTCGCGCGTCCTCGGCGCCACGCCCCGCATCCCGAAATGGTCCCTACGGCACCGGACGGCGCGGGTTTATCGGGAGAGGTAAGTCGCCGAGGCGATCTCTTGCGCTGGGCTGGATTTGTGCTATACAACTACACAAGCTAATAGTAGATTAATCCCGAGGAGTGCTCATGACGCTTGTCCATCCGCTTCCCGACGATTTGGCCGACCTGATCGCGCGTCGCTTCCGCGTGATCGGCGAGCCGATGCGGATCCGGCTGCTCGACCGCCTGCGGGAAGGCGAGGCCACGGTCGGCCAGCTCTCCGAGGCCCTCGGCGCCTCGCAGCAGAACGTGTCCAAGCACCTGGTCGTTCTTGCCGATGCGGGCATCCTCGCTCGGCGCAAGGATGGCAACCGCGTGTACTACCGCGTCGTCGACGAAGGCGTGTTTTCGCTCTGCGAGCTGGTCTGCGGTTCCGTCGAGCGGCAGTTGCAGACGCTGAGCGAGTTGGTCGCGGGGGCGAGCAACTGATGGCCGCTGCCTGGCCCCTGGAGCGCGTTCTGTTCGCGCTCGCCGGCTCGATGACGTTGCTCAGCGTGCTGCTCGCCGCGCTCGTCAGCCCCTGGTTCCTGCTGCTGACCGCGTTCGTCGGTGTCAACCAGTGGTTGTTCGTGACGGCGGGTGCCTGCCCCGCCTCGCTCGTGCTCGAGCGACTCGGTGTCGAGCGGCGATGTTCTCGATGAGCGCCGTCGCTGTCGCCCCGCGTTCCGCCGAGAAGACCGTCGATCGTCCGGTGGTCGGACCGGTCGGGCGGCTCGGAGGCTGGACGGCCGACCACTTCCGCGCGGTCGCGATCGCCTGGGTCGTCGTCGCGGTCGCGCTCGGGTTCTTCGCGCCCAAGGTGGAGACAGCCCTCTCCGGTGCCGGCTGGCAGGCGAACGGCTCCGAATCAGTGCAGGCCCGCAAGCTGATCCAAGCGAACTTCGCAGGCCTTTCCAGCTCCGCGCTGATGGTCGTCGTCCACTCTTCGGATCAGACGGTCAGCGACCCCGGATTCCGGCAGACGGTCACACGCGTCGAAGAGATCCTCCACGCGAACGCGCAGGTCGCTTCGGTGCTACCGCCACGGGCCGGCTCCTCGATCTCCGTCGACGGCAAGACCGCGATCGTAATGGCCGGGGCGAAGGGCGATCCGACCGCAATGGTCGCGGCCGCCGACAAGCTGAAGCCGAAGCTCCACCAGGCCGGCACCGGCCGGGTGAGCGTCTCGCTGACCGGTGCTTCGGGAATGTGGTCGGACTTCAACACCGCCAATCGCAAAGCGATGATGCGCTCGGAGCTCTTCTCCTGGCCGGTGACCCTGGCGATCCTGGTCCTGGCCTTCGGCTCGCTCGCCGCCGCCGGTCTGCCGCTGCTGCTGACGATCCTCGGCCTCATCTCCTCCGCGGGCCTGCTGGCACTGCTGACGCACGGCTTCGAGATCTCGATCTGGGCGATGAACTTCGCGCTCATGTTCGCGCTCGCTCTCGGGATCGACTACGCCCTCTTCATCGTGCACCGTTTCCGCGGCGCCTTCTTCGGCTCGAAGTTGAACGTCCGCGACGCGGTCGCGGTGACGATGGACACGGCCGGAAAGGCCGTCCTCTTCTCCGGCGTCACCGTGCTGATCTCGCTGTCGGCGGTCATGCTCGTGCCCAGCCCGGCGTTCCGCTCGATGGCACTCGGGATCATGATCAGCGTCCTCTTCGTCCTTGCCGCCAGCCTGACGCTCCTGCCGGCGGTGCTGGCCAAGCTCGGGTCGAAGGTGGACGCGCTCCCGCTGCGCTGGGTGCACTCCGGGGAGCATCGCTCGGCCCGGTTTGCCCGTTGGGGCGAGCGGCTCTGGCGCCACCCATACCTGTACGGGTCGGCGGCGACGCTGATCCTCGTCCTGCTCGCACTCCCGATCTTCGGACTGAAGACGGGGATGCCCTCGATCAAGGTCGTCCCCGCCCACGACGGGTCCCGCGTCGGCTACACACAGGTGCAGAACGCCTTCGGCGTCGGCGCGCCCGGCGCATTGCAGATCGTCACACCGCGGCGTGAAGCCGCCGCAGCCGCCGCCGCCGCTCGGCATGACCCCGGCATCGCCCGCGTCTCGCCTGCCCAGCCGGGCCGGCAGGGCACGGCGCTGATCCAGGCTGTCCCGACCACCGATCCCTCGAGCAGCACGACCGGGCACACGATCGACCGCCTGCGCAACGCACTGCCCGCACCCGTGCTCGTCGGCGGAGCGGCGGCCGAGAACCACGACCTCGAACAGGCGCTCGCCGCCAAGACACCACTCGTGATCGGCATCGTGCTCGGCCTCGGCTTCCTGCTCCTGCTCGTCGCACTTCAGGCCCCCCTGATCGCGGCCCTCGGCGTCGCCACCAACCTGCTCGCCACCGGCGCTGCGTTCGGGATCGCACGCCTGATCTTCCAGAACGGTCACGGCGCCGGTCTGCTCGGCTTCGAGTCACAGGGCTTCCTCGATGCCTGGGGACCGGTGTTCTTCTTCGCGATGATCTTCGCGATCTCAATGGACTACACCGTGTTCCTGCTCTCCTCGGCGAAGGAGCACTACGACCGCTCCGGCGACCCACACGAGGCCACGGTGCAGGGCCTCGCCCACTCCGGCCGCGTGATCTTCGCCGCCGCCGCAGTGATGGTCGCGGTCTTCTTCACCTTCGCTCTCTCCGGCCCGCTTCCCCCGAAGGAAATGGGCGTCATCCTCGGGATCGCCGTCCTCCTCGACGCGATGCTCGTCCGCCTGATCCTGATCCCGACACTGCTCGGCGTGTTCGGCCACTGGGCATGGGCGCGACCGCACTGGCTCGCCCGCGTTCTCCCCGACGTCCGCTTCGGCCACTCCTGATGGACCAGCGATACCGAGTTGACACTCGGCGGTAAGGGCCGGCGAAACGCCGCGAAAGGTGGACATGTATCCACTCGAGCGCGGAATGACCGGCGCACAGCAGGACGGTGGCCGGCTCCATTGTCGTCAGCGGGGGCTACGAGGACGACAAGGACTACGGAGCCCTAATCGTCTACCCCGGCGCGGTCGGACGAGACTCCGGACAGGCAAGTGGATCGCCGATCAGGGAGTTCACGACCTCGGGGTGTGTGGCTGCCGGATCGCTCCTGCGGAAGTCAGAATGACCAAGGGCCTGCGCTCGCTCGCGTTCCCCCGACGACCCGTGGCCGGCCGCCAGGGTTCGGGTAGCACGTGGGGTTGCGTTCTTACAGTTCCTGGACTCAATAGAGAGGAAGAGGTGCGCCCAGAAGGGAAGAGGTGCGCCCAGAAGGAGAGAGGAAGAGGTGCGCCCAGAAGGGGAGAGGCAGACCGACTTCTGGGCGCACCTCTTAGTTTGACCTGCTTTGTGTCCCATGTCACGTCGCCAGGCCTCTCCGCATTACGCAACCTCGAGATAGTCACGGAGATCCGGCGCAAGGTTGCGCAGTCTGTCGAGCGCCCTCGCCTCCAGTTGACGAGCCCGCTCGCCCGTCACGCCCAATTCCCTTCCTACCGTGGCGAGCGACTGAGGAGGCTGCCCCGCTAGACCGAAGCGCAGCTGGAGCACGAGGCGCAGACGATCGTCGAGCGAGTTGAGGGCACTCTGAACCTCCTCTCTCTGCACGCGCTCGGCCATGGTCGCTTCTGGATACGCCGACTTCGTGTCGTCCTCGAGTAGCTCGCTCTGGGCGCTCTGCTCCTCTCCCATGGGGGTTTCGAGACTTATGGGCTTCTGCTCGTAGTCGATGAGCTCGGCGACGCGGCGCCGATCGACCCCCGCCTCCGCGGCGATCTCGCTCAGCAGCGGCTCGCGATTCAGGCGCTCCCGGAGGATCTGCTGCGATCTCCGAACTGCCCGAATCTGCCTTCGGACATGGATCGGCACGGCAACGACCCGCATGTGGCGGTCCGCCGCGTGCTCGATCGCATGTCTGATCAAGAGCGTGGCGTACGTCGAGAGCCGGAAACCCAACCGGTAATCGAACCGTTCGACTGCTCGCGTCAGCGCGAGGTTGCCTTCCTGGATGAGGTCGAGCACCGGAACGTCGTGATGCCTGTATCGGCGTGCGATCCAGATCACCAGACGTAGGTTCGCCTCGATCAGAAGGCGTTTGGCCCGGTCGTCTCCGGCCTCCTTGCGACGGAAGAGCTCGCGCTCTTGCGCCCTGGTGAGAAGCGGTGCACGTCCGACTCCGCGGAAATAGAGACTGAGCGAGTCCTCGAGCTCCAGACCCGAGTCCTCGTCGTTTGCCATCCTGTCGACAGGTCGGCTCAACTCTTGATGTGCAGGTTCGACCCTCATCTTGCAGCACTCCTTTCGTCCTCGAGTTCGGTCCGCGCAGCGGGGCGCAGAGGGGCGCCGCGCGCACGCGGCAACGACCGCCCTCCGGGCCTTAGCCGGGGCGCTCGAGGAGGAAGAAGAGGCGCAGCGCTCGCCGCCGTTGCTCGACGAGGGCGACGAGGCGTCGATCACGCGGCGGGACGAGACTGACGCGGGCCGTGACGACGCCTTTGACGCCATGGCCCTGCATCCCTCCAGCGCCGCCGGACCCCTGCAAGGAAGTGGGGGCAGGCGGCATTGGAGGCGTGTCGTTGTTGGGGGCAGGAGCAGGAGGCACCGGCGATCCCGGTTTCCGTGAGCCATCTCGGTAGCCGTGCTTTTCACCGGTCGTCTTTCCAGGCCGCCCAGCCTGAGTCGTGTCGACGCGGGTGGGCAACCGAGCCAGGAGAATCCGCTCGGAGTCGAAGCGGACGCCCGCAGAGACGGCGTACTCGCAGGGGAGGACGCGATGATCGACCGGCGGGCGGATCATGCCGGCGAGATCAGCCGTGAGCGTAAGGGGGGAAGCGGGCACGAGCATCGCTCCACCGCCCGTGGTGCCGACACCCGACCCGGTTCGGCCGCCGAGGCCCGAGTCCGCCGTGGACCCGTCAAGAGAGGACCCGCCCAGCAGAGAATCGACCGTCAGATGGCTCGGAGCCTCCGGCCTTGCGGAGCTCGCCGTCGAGGAGGAGCCGGCCGAGCCACCCACCGGTCCGGAGACCGTCCCTGAGCCGCCGGGTTTGTCTGGTCCGGCGTCGGCGAGAGCAGGTTCGGTCGGCGGAGGCTCGGAATCCGTTTTGCCGCTGACCGCATGCGAGCCCTTACGGCGCGGCGCACATGGTTGGCTGGCGGACGCCTGCGCGGTCGAGTCGCCGGACCCGGCTGCCGGCACTGCGCCAGCGGGTGCGCTCGTGGTGTCTGCGACGCCGGTACACCCGACGGAATCCGGAAGGGTGTCGGGCGCAACCGTGGTCGCGGTGGGGTCTGTGGCGGTCGAGGTGCTGGCGGGCTCTGTGGCGCCGGTGCACCCCGCGGCGTCCGGAGGGGTGTCGGGCGCATCCGTGGTCGCGCTGGCGTCTGTGTCGGTCGTGGTGCTGGCGGGCTCTGTGGCGTCGGTGCACCCCGCGGTGGCTTCCGTGTCGGTCGAGGTGCTGGCGGGCTCTGTGGCGCCGGTGCATCCCGTGGCGTCCGGAGGGGTGTCGGGCGCATCCGTGGTCGGGGTGGCGTTTGGGTCGGTCGAGGTGCCGGCGGGGTCTGTGGCGCCGGTGCATCCCGTGGTGTCCGGAGGGGTGTCGGGCGCATCCGTGGTCGGGGTGGCGTTTGGGTCGGTCGAGGTGCCGGCGGGGTCTGTGGCGCCGGTGCTGGGATCGGTGGCGCCAAACGGGGTGCCGTAGGTGTCCGCCGAGTCGGTCGCGGTCTGTGACCCGTCTGCTGCATTCGCGGAAGTGTCGGGGGCGGCGGGCACTGCCGCCGCCGTGGTGTCGGAGGGCTCTGCGGCGTCCGTCGCGGTACCTGACGCGCCTGGCGGGGCGGCGGTGACGGGTGGCGTGGCGGGGGGCGGCGCAGGAACGTCGGCTCGCGCGGTGTGGGCGAAGAACGACGCGCAACCGAGAGCAGCCAGCAGTGCGGCGCTGCAACCGAGAATCCGGAGCCATAGGTTGCCCGCCGGAACAGCAAGCCGGTTCTGCTCCACAGCCCTCCCCTCGCGATGGCGGCGGTCGTGCTTCGAGCCTTGAAGTATCGCAGTTGACAGGTGAAGCGCAAACCGCGCAACGATCCGAGAAGCCGAAAGAACTCGAGCCACTGGGGCTAGCTCAACCTCAAGTAGAGCTTTATAGATTTTTGGCAGGGATCATTGGGCGTAGCGAACACGGTCATTCTGCCCGGGTTGTCAGGTCGGCCGGTGTCCACCTTTCGCGGCGTTTCGCCGGCCGCCGTGGTCACAGCCCGCAAAGCCACACCCGAGAGGACCAGAGCCGAGGGTCAGTCGCCGCCCCAGGGAACCCGGGGAGCGTCACTGGTAGTTGACGGGGTCTGTCCCGGTAGGTCGCTTCCACCTTGATCGACAGCCAGTCAATGCCGCTCGTGCGGCGGCCTGCTTGCGCTGGCACCTCTCCCAGAACTCTCTCGTCGTCACCCGCTGATAACGCGGATGCAGACGCGCTCAGACCTTCCCGTATTGCCCACGAATGTTCGACCACACGAGGCCCACGAAAGCGGGGGCATCCCACATCGCCTAACGTGAGACCGTGGCGATGGTAGGACTCCGGCGCAGTTTGGCGGCAGCGGCTTGTCTCTGCACAATCATGGGGGGTGTTGCAGGAGCGGCGCGTGCTGACGGCGACCCAGCGAGTGACTTCCTCTCCTCAACAGAGGTGTTCCTCCCTTACGAGGCACCAATCTCGCCAGCGGTCAAGCGGCAGCTCGTCGCTACGGTAAAGGTCTCTCGTCAATCCGGATACAGAATCAAGGTCGCAGTGATCGGCTCCGCGTACGATCTGGGCTCAGTAAGGTCGCTCTACTTCAAGCCGCAGCTGTACGCGAAGTTCCTCTGGCAGGAACTGAGCGGGTTGTATAGAGGCCGTCTGCTCGTCGCCATGCCCAACGGCTTCGGCTTCTACAACGGCAAGGAAGCAAAGAAGGAGCAAGCACTGCTCAGGCCGCTGCCGCGTGGTCACAACCCGAACAGTTTTGTCCGGGCGACGACCAACGCGGTCGTCAAACTCGCTGCTGCCAGTGGGCATCGCTTCCGCGCTCCATCCATCAACGGCTGAGTGAGTTGACCTTCTAGATCTAGAGCCAGGCGGCGCGTCATCCTGCGCGTCGGCCCCGGGAGCGATCATGCCTTGCTCCGACCATCGCCGGGAGTCGCGAATCGCAACGTCATGCATTCCCGTGCATCCTCCGGCGCTCTCGTCTCCAGCAACTCGAGCGTCGAGAAAACACGCTAGCCGGACTGCGTAACCGTGAGCTGCTGAACCGTCCGCGCGACGTCCGCCGCCCGGAACGGGTACAGATACAGCGCGCGCTGGTAGCCCTTCGGGTCGATGACGAACGCCGCCTCGGTGTGGCTGATCTCGTGCACGGTGATGCCGGCCACGGTCTTCGGGGTGTCCTGCACGCCGATCTCGTACGCCTGCCAGACCTTCCTCAGCGCGGACGACTTCCCTACGGCCCAACGCCAGTCTGGGGACACTCTCCACTTTCTGATGTCTTCTCGCAAGATCCCGCGGGCGTCGCCCCGCCGGTTGACGCTGACTGCAAGGATCGCTGGCCGTTTCGACGCTGGCAAGCGCGTCTCGACCGACGCGAGGACCTTTGCCTCGAGCGGGCAGAGGTTGCGACAGAGCGGGTCGATGAACGTCACAATCACGGGCCTGCCACGAAAGGCGCGGATGGACACGGGCTTGCCGATTTGATCGGTGAGTGAGAAGTCGGGTGCGACTTTGGCCCCGACGGCCCACGTTGCGTTCGGACCGGCTAGTTGTCCAGACGGCGCCGCCGCTTTGTGCGACGTCCGCAGCATGCCGATCAGAACCCCGCCGCCGACGCCGACGATGAGCGCGGTGCCCCAGATTAGCCAGCGCGGCCTGAGCAGGCCCGCGCGGAGAGGCTTCCGGCTTGGTACGTCCTCGGAGACCAGTGGCTGCTGCTCGGACACCGAGAGCACGAGTATTGCGGACCGTGTGCGTGGCTGGGCAGGGACTCTGGTTTGAAACCCTTGAAGTCGCAGCGTACTTCGTGATCAGATGCATCCGGAGTGCGCGGGCTGCTCCCGATCGGCCGCACGGCCGTCGTTGCCGCTCTCGGGGCGCTGCTGACGCCGGCGGCGGCTGGTGCGCACCTGCGTACCGGCACCGTCGCTGTCGATTACGAGGCGTCGGTGTCGAGCCCCCGGTCGTCGGCCGCCGGTCCGTTCAGCGTAGGCGTCTATGCAAGTGACCTCGCGCTCCACCTCAGTGTCGGCCGAGGTCACAGCGTCGTGGTGATCGGCTACCTCGGCGAGCCGTTCCTGCGTGTCGGCCCCTCCGCTGTGCGTGTGAACTGGGCCTCGCCGACCGCAGCCGCGGCTGGACTGCTGAAGAAAGGGCAGTATGCGGCAGGTGGGCGGCCCGCCGCGTGGCATCCGCTGCACGGCGGCCATTCGGTCGTCTGGCACGACTCAAGGGTCAGCAGCTTGGCGCCGGGCGCACGGAGCGGCCACTGGGTGGTCCCGATACTCGTTGACGGCCGGCGCGCCGAGATCACCGGTGGGGTCCAGCGTCTGCGCAATCCCACGCTCTGGCCCTGGCTGATCGTTCTCGCGCTTTTCTGTGGGGGCGGCGCCGTTATTGCGCGGGTGCGACAGCCGCGTCCACTTGCGACAAGCTGCATCGCACTTGGCGCGATCGCTGCCGGGGCAGCAGTCGTCACCGCTCTGAGCTTCGCATTCGACGCCTACGCCTCGCCCGGCACCTGGATCGGCGGGGCAGACGAGGCCGTCTTTGCCGCGGCCGGCGCTGCCGTCCTCATCTGGGCGCCGCCGAGGGCCCACGTCGCAGCAGGACTCGGACTCGGCTTGCTTGGCCTTGCGATTGGCCTCAGCAAGGGGCAAGTCTTCCTCCACGCCGAGGTGCTGTCGGCGCTCCCGGGAACGGCCGCTCGGGTGTTCGTGACCTTATCGATCGGGGCGGGAGCCGCCGCGGGGCTCCTCGGGAGCGTGTGGCTGATCACCGGCGGAGCTGACGCGCCCTCCTGACGGGCCTGTGACTCCCGCCGCACGTGCTCGAATCGACCCCGCCTTACCCTTCCCGCGCAGGGCAGTGGTCGAGACGGATCGGCCGTTCTCGTCGTGCAGAGCGAAGGCCGGCGCGGGCCGCACGCCGCTCGGCCAGCTCGTATCGGGGGTCGCCGAAGACCCCGCATGCGAGGAAACCGGTCCGCCGAAGACTGCCGTCGCGACGGCGGCTATCCCTGCCGCCGCTAGCGGCAGCACGAGGAGGAGGTTGCGGTGACGGAGGCCGGGACGCGAGGAGATCACCGACTGAATCTCCGATAGCCGAAGGCGCCGAGGACGAGGACGATCGCGATCAGACCTACGACGACGGCGATGACGATCCTGTCGATGCCGTAGCTCTGCTTCGGCGCGGCCGCAACGGCCGGCGGTTGCGCGTGCACGCCGTGGGCGGCAGCGAGGCGCTCGACCCCGGAGACGGCTGCGGTCATCAGTCCCGAGGCGCCTGGGGCAGGCCGGACACCGGCGATCGACCGGTACCCGGCCTTGGTCGCGCCCTTCGGGGCGTGGAAGCCGAGGCCGTTCGGCATGACGATCAGGAGCGGCCCTCGGTAGAAGAACGCGATCTCCGCAGCGAGGAACGACGCGTATGTCTTCGGTTGCTTCCAGAGGGCGGTGACCGCGCCGAGGTCGTAGCGAGTGGCGATCACGGCGACGCGGATCTTGTAGCCGTTCTTGTTGGCGTTCCGTACAAGGCCGGCAAGTTGCTCGCTCGACGCGGCTGGGATCTTCGCGTCGAAGGGGAGGAACGTCTGCTGGCTGATCAGGTAGTCGCTTGCCGGGTCGCCGTCGGCGAGCGCGGCGGGGACGCAGGCGAAGAAAGCGACGATCGCAGTGACGACGAGGGCACCACGACGCAGACTCATCCGAGGGCGGTGTGGAGCAGGATGATCGCGATGATCGCCGCGGTCGAGCCGGCGGCGAGCGCGAGCATCGCCGCGAGGAGCCGGACACGGGCGGCACGGGCCGCATTGGGGGCGCGATTCATGCGGTGGCGTGGTCGACGACAAGGGCGGTGAACGGTATGGCCGTTCCTGGGAGTGACGTTGAACGAGAGCGCCCAGCGGCCGACCATCACGAGCGCAGGAGCGGGATGCAGGTAGATCCCCGGCCTTGTCTCGACCAGCCGGTATTCCTGATTGGCCATCTGCATGTCGAGCATCGCGAAGCCCAGGGTGACGTCGGCGCCGCGTACAGGGACGCCGTTCTTGGTCAGCTTCAGGGCGAACGAGTTCGCCACGACGGCCTTGTTCGGGCTGACGAGCACCTGGAGCGTGTACCCATTCTTGTGCACGGTGGCGGCGACGCGGCCGGGACCGACGTGTGCGAGCGCGGAACCTTCCTTCGCCAGCGCTGCGGCAGGTGGAGCGAGGCTGGAGAGAACGGCCGCGGCGAAGATCGCGCACACCAGGAGGGCTGTCTCGCCGCTGATCGCCCCTCGCAGCAGCGAGGCAGCAGACGCTCCGACCGCAGGACGGCTTCGGGCTGCAACGAGACGCGGCTTGGTCACGAACAGGTTGGCGGCACCAAGCACCAGTGCGAAGGCGAGCAACCCGACCTTGACCAGGATCGCCTTCCCGTAGGAGGTCTGCCAGAGGGCGGTGAGGATCGGCATGTGCAGGACGGTCGCGCCGACGCCCGAGCCGACGAGGACGACGACGGAGACGAAGGCGACGTTGGAGAAGCGCGGGACACAGACGGCGAGCCCGGCGACCCTGGTGCCTGCGGCAAGACTGCCCCAGACCACGAGGAGCCCGATCAGGCCGCCGATCCACAGCGAGCCGGACACGAGGTGAAGCCAGTCGAGCAGAACCGAGAGGCCGCGCGGTGCGGTCTGGGCCGCGTGTCCCGCGGTGCCGGGGATGACCAGGACGGCGGCGGCTGAAAGCAGCGCGCCAAGGCTGGCGAGGATCTCGGCGATCGACCGCTGCTCGCGCTGGGGTCGGTCGACCCAGAGGGCGATCCAGCCTGCGAGGCAGAAGAGCGCGAAGCAGATCTCCATGTCCACGTAGCCGCGCCCGAACGCAGTGACGCGAAAGAGAGGCAGGAGCGCCCCGATCGCGAACGCGGAGCGCAACGAGTCGATCGCGGTTGCGAGGTCGAGGTAGGCGGGGATCGCGATCAGCCCGAGGATCGACGCGACCACGAACGCGATCGAGACCGGCCGCAGGCTCGACCCGGGGACGCGTCCGACGAGAGGCCGGGCGATGGCGATGCGCAGGACGAACAGACCGATCGCCGCCATCACAGTCAGGAACATCGCCCACCGCGCGACCAGTAGCCGCGTCGTGGTCGCGGTCCCGGAGATCTTCGGCACCACGAACTGCGGCTGGGGTCCCTCGTTCGGGCCGACGGCGAACGTGAACGCGCTCTGCACCGGATGCCCGTCGACGGAGATCGCCCGCCAGTAGACGAGATACCAGCCCTCCGGCAGGTGGGGGCGCAGCGGTACCAACAGCGTGTCCGGGTTCGCAGGCGAGCGGCTGACCGCGTGGGTCGTCTCCTGGCGGCCGGCCGCGTCGGTGACCGAGATGATCGCGAAGCGGGGCTCGACCGCCTCGTCGAAGGTGAGAGCGACTTGCGAGGGCGGGCCGTTCAGGGTGCCGCTCGCCGACGGCACCGTCTTGACCAGGTACGCGTGCGCCGACGCGGTCCCGGCCACGACGAGCGCGGCCAAGACGGCCGCCAGTGCGAGAACGACCCGCCCCCGCAGCCTCATGCGAGCTGCCGCTTCCCGCCGCGGGTGAACAGAGCGACACAGGCGAGAATCACGCCGGCGGCGCCGAGGACGAGAGCGACGATCTCGAGCGTCGACGTGCCGCCGCCGCCCAGCGAGCTCTTCGCCTCGATCGTCGGCGCCGGCGCGTCCGACGACTCCGGCCCGGACCAGTTGACGATCGAGCCGTCCGAGTAGGTCTGTTCGACCTGGAACGTGTACGTCTTGCTCGAGGCCGGCTGGGCGAGGAACTGGAACAGCGAATCCTCCCCCGTCGGCACGTTGCCTCCGCTCCAGGTCACCTTCTGGATCACGGCCTCCTCCCCCGAGCCGGTCTGCTGCAGCTGCTGTTGCCAGCCGGGGGCGGGTACGAAGGAATCGATCCCGAACCCGCTCGGCACGGTCAACACGATCTTCGTGGTCGTCGAGCCCTCCTTCTCGGTCGGAACGGCCAGGCTGTAGAGCTGCAACATCTTCGACAACGAAACGGGCGGGCTTACACGCGCGTGCGCCGACGCGGCGCCGACGCCGACCGCGAGGGCGATCGTGGCAGCGGCAACTCCGACCAGCACCCGCTGTCGCGCAGGGACGTGTCTCATGGTTTCTCCTTTTGCTCGAGATCTACGCGGGTTACGCGATCGCGTACCGAGGTGGACCTCGCGGTCGGGACAGTGAGCAGACGTGATCGCCCGGGCTGCGGAGCCCGGCCGGCGCGACCTGCCCACCGGCACGCACAGCACGCGGCAGCGGCCGGGCGAGCAGGCGCCGGATCGTTCTCCGCATCCACGCGATCACGTGCTCGGCGCAGAGCCGGAGCGCCACCGCAACCAGCGAGAGCGCACCGAGGATCGGGATCGCGTCGCGGTGGACCGGGCCGACCAGGCAGTGGAGCCCGTGCCAGCCGAGGCCCTGGCGCCAGTGCAGGTACGACTCGAGATAGGCGAAGCACAGGCAGGTCGCCGCCCACAGGGCCGAGACGTGAAGCAAGAGACGCGCCGGCCGGAGTCGTGGGCGCGCGATCGCGAGCGCGGGGTCGAGCACCGCCCGCTCGCGCAGTGCGAGCGCGGCGATCCCGACGGCGCTGACCGAGACGGCCAGTGCGATTCCGATCGCGACGACCGCGATCACGACGAGCGAAGGACCGCCGAGCGACCGCCCGAGCTCGAGCGCAAGCAGCGTCGGCGGCGAGAGCGCGTGCGCAATCGAGCGGGCGCCGAGAACGACGATCGCGCCGATCGCGCACCAGGACGCAGTGTTGGCAGCCCGCCGGGTCAGGGCTTCACCGTCAGCGTGTACGGAGCGGTCAGAACGTGGCCGTCGACCTTGAACTGGAGGAAGAGCCGCCAGACCCCGGGGACGGGGACGAGTACGCCGATCGTGAGCTTCCCGGGGGTGGATGACGTCCCCGCCACACTGGCGCCGCCGAGCACGCTCGTGCAGCCGCTGGCGCCGGGAGCACAGATGTGCGTGTGGAAGTAGTCGAGCGAGCCGCGCTGGAAGAAGATCGCGTGCGCAAGGGCCCCGTACCACGGCGTGAAGCTGGCCCGGCGGCCCTGCGGATCCTTGACCGTGGCGGTGATGAACTTGGGCTGGATGGCATGCAGGTTTGGGTTGCCGTGCAACGTCACCCGGTACCCGTCGACGACCTCGGTGGCCCGGAACGGCGGAAGCGACGCCGGCCTGGATGTCCCGGACGCGCGGATCGTCTGGAAGAGCTGGAAGTTGCGCTGCGCCCCCGTCGCCGGATAGGCGTCGACGACGACACGGTACGGCCCGGGCTTCGGCAGGACGATCCGCTCGGTGACCCGTCCGTTCGAAGGGACCGGCGGGTGGCGGTGGATGATCGTGGACAGATCGTTCGAGACGACGATCAGGTGGACGCCGTTGTGCGGTCCTGCTCCGCGGTGGTAGCGCGTCAGCGGTTGTCCGTTCGGCTGGCGGATCGTGAAGGCGAGCGTCGTCGACTTGCCGGGCACCACCGGCCCAGCCGGCTGGAACCCGGCGAGCTCGAATGTCCGGGCGGCCTGGATCGTCGGGGTCTGCGGCTGCGAGGAGCCGGATCCGCCGCAGGCGCTGAGCATGACGACGGCCGCTGCGACGGCGAGCGGCCAGGCGATCTTCATCAAAGGGTCCTCCTGGGGTAAGTGAGAAGGGAACTGCGGAGCGCCATCAGCGCGTCCTCGCTCTGGGTCTCGGCGGGGGCTGCCTCGGCAAGCGGGCGGCCCGCGCGGCCCGCGCGCGTTCGCTGTCGAACTCGGCCGTGATCGCAAGAGCGGTCGTCGCGCCGCCGGCGACGACCGCGAGCAGCACGGAGATCCTGGCCAGCGTTGCAGGCAGGGTCGAGATCACGTAGCCGTGGGCGAAGACACCGAGCGCGCCGAGGCTGAACGTCGCACAGACGATCCCGATCGCCGCGCCGATCCAGACCCGCCAGCCCTCGCGGCGGCGGACGATCGCAAAGGCGGCGAGCGCCACGAGCAATCCGACCGCAGCGACCTCGACCCATTCGCCGGCGCCGCTGATCTCGTCCGCCAGGGCAAAGGAGGTCGCGCTCGCCAGCGCGCCGACGGCCGCCAGAGCACCGAGCACCAGTACGAGGCGGGGGCGCAACCGAGGTGCACGCCAGGCGACAGCGACGATGGCCGCAGCGAGCGCGAGGGCAGCGGCTCCCCACAGCCACCACCGCGGCGACGCGACCCGAACGAACGTCCCGCCGACAGTCCGCAGACTGCCGTTCAGCAGCACCGGAACCGACCAGCGTCCGGTCATGCCCGGCCGCATCGACACGGGGGGTGCGAGGCGGTGCTCGTGCCACCGCAAGGTGTGGCCGTGGGTACGGAGCGACCAGGCAACCCCGCTCACGGACGCCGAGGGCTTGACGAGCTTGTCGGCCGCGGCGGAGACCGAGTGCGTGTTGACCCATACTCCCCCGGCGTCGAATCGGATGACGGGCTCGCCCAGATCGCCGCGGACGATCAGGGTTTCGCGCGGGTCGACGCGGAGCCGGAGGCCGCGGTTGCCGTCGACGAGGTCGACCCGCACTCCGGGCAGCGCCCGGGTCGCAGAAGAGACGCGCAGATGGAAGTCGAGCGCGACCGTGGGCGCCGTCGAGTGCGCCGATGCCGTCCCGGGCCAGGCGAGGACCGCGCCTGCGGCGGCGAGCCACGCATATCGCCGGACGCGACGCACGCGCCCGGATGCCGACCGATCCACTATCCTCCTCTCGACCGCGCCCCGGACCGGGGCGCACGACTACGCGGTCGAGATGAAGGGAGGCGCGCGGAGCGCGAAGCGGGCGGCGAGGGGGCGCCAGGCACGGCGCTCCGCCGGGTTCGGTGTCCAGCCCGCCGTCGGCTCGCCGACCACTGCATTCCCGCGTACGAGCAAGGCCCGCACAGCACGGGCGCCGGCGCGCATCAGGAAACCGAGGACGAGTGCGCCGGCGGCGAGGCCGAGGAGCAGTCCCAGCACCTGGCCGGGCCCGAAGGTGGCAAAGACGAGCTCCCGATTTGGGATGCTTCGCTCCAAGGTCTCCTGCAGGTAGACCCACACGAGCCCCGAAATCGCGAGGTCGGCGACGTAGAGGCCGTACGTCCGCTCGGGGCCAGCGACACCGAGCGCCGGCACGGGCCGGCCGAGCCGCCTCATTCTCAGTGCGAAGGCGAGCGCGACCACCAAGCCTGCGATCGCCACCAACGAGACCACGGCGACGATCAGCGTGTACCAGCCGAGGTAGCCGTGGACGTTGTCGTTCGGCCAGAGCGATTGGTAAAGCGCCGCGTGCGCTCCGAGCCCGACGATCGCCGCCGCCAGGCAACGGCGGCCGGCGCGGGCAATTGCCGCGACCTTCATGACCGAAAGCATGCCTCGCGCCGCACGAGAGCGCTACCCAGCTCGTTATCAGGACGCGGCGCGGTCTCGTAACTGCCCTCATCTCCCAGCGGGCCAGCGGCCGCTGAGGAGATGGCGAAGTTCGAAGAGAAAATTGCGGCCATCTGGAAAAGACACGCAGTTGGCTTGACGAGTATCGCGAGCGGCGCCGGGAACGCGACGAGCTCGTCCACATCCAGCTGCGGTTTGAGAATCACGGCCGCGTGCCGGACGACGCCGACGGGGTCGAGTAGCTCTTTGGCAGCTGGTGCGCCCCCCGCAGTCGATGCACTCCTCCGTCTGGGGTCCTGCGAGAAGGAAAGACTCTGTCACCCTCTACCACGCGACGTCTCCAGACAAGCTCTAGAAATCCGCGAGAGACCAGTTGCCTTCGCGGCGATCCCGTCTATCTGTCGACCTCCCCTTCCATCCTAGAATTGCACGCCTCACAGAGGGAGGGGGTGACCACACTGCTCGCCGTTCAGATCCCCATCGACCGGATCAATGACGACATCCATCAGGACTGGAGCGACGACGGCTACATCCACCTGACGGCGAGCCCCCGGCTCGGGCAGGACTCAATCCCGATCACGATCGTCGACTGACGCCGCCCCCGGAACGAGTGAGGGGACGAGGGGGAGGGTTTCGGCCCTGGCGCCGCTACGGTGCCCGCTGTCACGGCGAACCCTGGTCGAGACCCCCTATCTCCTCTCAGTCAGGCGGGCAGAGTCAGCACGCTAGGGCCGTGGCAGCGACGTGTCACGGCTAGTCCGGTTTGGAACCCCCTATCTCCTCTCCCGGAGCGGGGCTATCCTGCTTGCGCCTGCCCCCGTCGACTAGCGGCCCAGGTCACAGCCCTTTCAAGGCTGTAGCGCGGGTTCGAATCCCGCCGGGGGCATAACCGCAGGGGAAACGGCCGGTTTCCCCCGCGGGCCCCCTTCCCCGACCCGGCTCGCACCTCAGCAGCGTTTGGGTGCCGCGCCCGCCATGTCGGTCGCGGCGACGAATTGACGCATGCCCGGTGCTGCGTCACCTATCGGGTACGCCCGGCAATCGGGCGCACCTCGGCCGCGTTCGTCGGCACCACCGTCCGGAAGATCCGGCTCGCGCACGGCACGTACCGCTTCGGCAAGCGTCTTCCGCTTGCTGGACGGCTGGTCGTTGGCCAGCTAGCCCAGCCGCAGCAGGAGCTCGGTCTGTCCGGCGTGCCAGGCGAGGCCCATCGTGTCGAACCGCGCCTGGGCCTGCTCGAGCAGGACGCCGTCCTCGCGCGCGATCCCGAGCGCCCGCAGGGCAAACGGCTCCAGGTATGTGCCGGGTTTCAGGAAGGCCGGAGCCTCCGCTTCGATCCGTGCCCGCTCTCGCAGGGCGGCGAGCGCGTCCAGGCGGATGGAGATGCGGCCGAGGTGGTACCCGGTGCGCCGCTTCGCGACCAGGTCGTCCTCGCCGAGCAGGCGCACGACGGCGTCGAGGTCGCCCCGGATCAGGGCGTGACGGACACGCGGGCCCTCGAGCACCAGTCCGTGACCTTCCATCCTCAGCTCCTCGGCGCGCTCCAGCAGCGCGCCGGCCGCCGCGGCGTCGCCGGCGAGCTCCTCCGCCAGCGCGCAGAGCAGGTACGAGCGTGGGTTCCGGACACAGGGCGTCTCCAGGTTCGCCTCGACGGCCGCCTCGGCTTCCGGCCGCATGCCCCGGATTCGCTCCCAGTCGCCGAGCAGCTCCTCGATCTCCATCGGCACCGCGATCGCGTGAACCTGGTGGTGCGAGGTCAGACCGATGTTCAGGTCGTGGGCGCGTACCCCGAGTCGGCGCGCCTCGTCGAAGCGGCCGAGCGCCATGGCGGGCCAGACGGCGGACAGGTCGGGATCTGCGACGAGCTCCGGGTCCGAGACCGCGTCGTCGAGCTCGAACGCCTGCTCGAACAGCCGCATCGATTCCTCGTAGTCATGCTCGCGGAAGGCGACGCTCGCATTCACCGCGAGCGCCGAGAACTGGAGGTTCGGATCGGCGGTCCGTGCGGCCACCGAGCTTGCCTCGGCCGCATCGACCGACGTTCCACCCCAGAGTGCCCGCGCGATCAGCACCTTCGCCCGGGTCGGCCCGTCGGCGGGCATCAGCTCGACGGCGCGATCGATCCATCCGTCGATCCGCTCGGGATCCGGAGCATGGCGCCACATGCCCGCGCGCAGCACCGTCTCGCGCGCGAGGTCGCTGTACATGTCCGCGATCTCGACGGGGTCGTCGGACAGGTCGATCGCCGTTTCCATCGCCGCCCAGAACGGCTCGCCGTCGTACTTGAGGGCGTGGGCGTTGGCGATCTCGTGCCAGACCGCGCTCTGCAGCGGCCTGGACGGGTCGAGCGCCAGCGCGCGCCGTAGGAGGGCGATCGCCTCGTCGATCTCGTAGCGGCCCAGCGCCAGCTGCCCGGCGCGTCGGAGCCACTCGACCGCCTCCTGCCGGAGCTCCGCGAGCTGTTCTTCCTTGCCCGCCCAGGCGAGGTCGGCATTCTCGGCGCGGGTCGCCTCCGCGAAGTGGTGCGCCAGGATCGGCGCGTACTCGTCGCGCGATCCGGCGAACCGCTCGACCCAGGCTGCGAACGCCGCGTGCAGGTGAGCCCGCCGCGCCTTGGGGATGCTTGCGTAGGCGACCTCCCGCGTCACGGCGTGCTTGATCACGTACTCGCGCTCGCCCTCGATCGACGGGTCGAGCCGGAGCCGTATGAAGTCGCGCTGCTCGAGCTCGCGGAGGTCGGGATCGACGTCCGGGCAGAGCTCGTAGACGGGGCCGCTCCAGAAGGTGCGGCCGATCACCGAGGCCGCCTGGAGCGCCTCCTTCTCGGCCGGGGCCAGCAGGTCGATGCGCGCCGCCACGACCGCCTGGACCGTGTCCGGCAGGATGAACCCGGCGGGCAGCTCGCTCATCGTCCAGCGTCCGTTTCGGTGCTCGAGGATGCCCTGGTCGACGAGCGATCCCAGGACCTCCTCCTGGAAGAACGGATTGCCCTCGGCCTGTGCCAGGGCGTCGAGCAGCGCGTCGGGCGGGGTCGCCCCGAGCAGTCGGCCGACCAGCTCCCGTGCGGCGCCGACCTCGAGCGGCTCGAGCGTCAGCGTCGTGCTGGTGCGACGGCCGAACCCCGGGTGGGCGTCGAGGAACTCCGGCCGCGCGGTGGTCAGGACGAGCAGCGGGCCGCGCACCCGCTCGAGGATCTGCTCCAGCAGGTCGAGCAGGGGCTCCTCAGCCCAGTGCAGGTCCTCGACCAGCACGGCTGCCGGCCGTTCGGCGGTCAGCTCCGTGAGGAGCGCGACCCATACGTCCTGGAACCGATCGCGTGCGATCAGCGGGTGGAGGTCCGGCGCGACGTCGAGCCCGAGTGCGAGCCCGAGCATCTCCCGGTCCCCGAGCCTGGCGCGGATGGTCGCCGGAGGGTCGTCGTCGCGGACGCCCAGGTGCTCCTTGAGCACCTCGCCGAGCGCCCAGTAGGTGGTCTGGCCGTAGGGGAGACAACGCCCGGTGCGCTGGAGCGGCTGGGGCTCCTGCCCGGCCAGCCACTGCCAGAGCTCGCGCACGAGCCGCGTCTTGCCCACGCCGGCCTCCCCGACGATCGTGACCAGTCTCGGCGCGGCCTCCCGCACGACGTCGCGGTACGTCTCCTCGAGTCGCTCCAGCTCCTGCTCGCGGCCGACGAACGCCGTCTGGAAGCCGCTCACACCGCGCGGCCGCATCAGGGACAGGCCGCGGACGAGGCGCCTGCAGGCGACCCCGCCCGGCTTCCCTTTCGCCTCGATCGTCTCCGGCGGGGCGAACTCGAAGGCTCCGCGAACCGCCGCCACGGTTCGCTCGCCGACCAGGATCGTGCCCGGCTCGGCGGCCTCCTCGAGCCGGGCCGCGACGTTGACCGGGTCGCCGGTGACGAAGGAGGAACCTTCCCTCGGGCGGCCGACGACGACCTCGCCCGTGTTCACGCCGATTCGCAACAGAGGCTCCTCCCCGAAGAGCTCCGGCAGGCGCCGCTGCATGGCGAGGGTCGCGTGCAGAGCACGCTCGGCGTGATCCTCGAACGCAGCAGGGACGCCGAAGACGGCCATGATCGCGTCGCCCGCGAACTTCTCGACCGTACCGCCGGCACTCTCGACCTCGGCGGCCATCGCCTCGTAGAAACGTTCGAGGTGCAGCCGGACGCGCTCCGGGTCCTCATCCGACGCCGACGCGGTCGAGTTGGCCAGGTCGGCGAACAGGACCGTCGCGACCTTGCGCTCCTCTCCTGACACGGCCGGGCCCGCCACCCGCGGATTGTGACCGCTGTCGTGAATGTCAGGGCCGAGTTCGAGTTGTCAAGACGCTGTCCCGCAAGGTAGAACACTGCCGTGAGCGTCGCCCCTGTGTCGCAGGGCTCTGCCGCTCGAGCGCAGACGGCGGGGCGTCGCGTCCCGGAACGGCTGGTGTCGATCGCCGTCCCGATCGTGTCGATCGCGGCAGCGCTCGTCTTCTGGGAGCTGATCTCGCGCGGCGGAGTGATCGCCCAGCGGGACCTGCCGGCGATGAGCTCGAGTTTCGGCGAGCTGTGGTCGATGGTGAAGACCGGCAGCTTCTGGGTTGCGTTCGGCCAGACGGTCCGCGGCTGGGCGATCGGGCTCGGGCTGGCGACAGCACTCGCGGTTCCGATCGGGATCGCGCTCGGCTCGAGCGAGTTCGCGGCGCGGGCCTTTCGCGTGCCGATCGAGTTCCTGCGCCCGATCCCCTCCGCTGCGCTGATCCCGCTTCTCTTCCTGACGCTCGGCACGAACCTGAACAGCGAGATCTTCCTTGCGACCTTCGGGGCGTTCTGGCCGCTGCTCGTGCAAACGATGTATGGGGTCCGCGACGTCGACCCGCTCGCCCTCGACACCGCCCGCTCGTTCGGGGTGACCCGGCGGGAGCGCCTCTACCAGATCATCCTGCCGAGCGCGTTCCCCTACATCTTCACCGGCATCCGCATCTCCTCGACGGTGGCGTTGATCCTGGCATTCACCGCGGAGCTGTTCATGGGCACGCCGGGGCTCGGACACCTGTTGAACAACGCGCAGGCGTACGGCCTGACCACCCAGGTCTACGCGCTTGCGCTCGCGACCGGCTTTCTCGGAGTCGCGCTCCACTACGCCCTGGCCGGCGTCGAGCGTCGTGTCCTGCGCTGGCACCCGTCCCAGCGGTCGAAGGCGCCGTGAGCTCGCGGACCTACCGCGCGCTCGCGATCGCGGCGGAGATCGCCGTCCCGCTCGCGATCCTCGCGGCGTGGCAGCTCTGGACCGTCCATGCGAACGACCCGAAGTTCCCGCGCCTGTCGACCATCCTCGTCCAGTTCCGCGACCTCTGGCTCTTCTCCGAGTTCGGGACGCACGTCGTCCCGAGTCTCGAACGCATCCTGCTCGGGTTTGCGATCGCCGTCGTCGTCGGCGTCGGACTCGGAGTCCCGATCGGCCTCTCGCGCTGGGCGCGCCTCTGGGTGATGCCGCACGTCGAGTACTGGCGCGCGATGCCCCCGCCCGCGCTGATCCCGATCTCGATCGTGCTGCTGCACTCGATCGGCAACACCCAGAAGGTGACGTTCATCGCCTTCTTCTGCCTCTTCCCGATCCTGCTCAACGCCATAGACGGAGTGCGCGCGATCGAGCCGACGCTGATGGACACGGCCCGGTCGTACGGCATCCCGTGGCCCGAGACCGTGCGCCGCGTCGTTCTGCCCGCTTCGATGCCGCAGATCTTCGCCGGCATGCGCACGAGCCTCGCGCTGGCGGTGATCATGATGGTGCTGACCGAGTACTGGGCGAGCACGAGCGGAGTCGGGTACGTCCTGCTGGAGTCGAAGAATCTCCTCCGGCTCGGGCCGATGTGGGCTGCGATCCTGTTGATCGGACTCCTCGGCTACCTGCTCAACCTCCTGTTCAGCCTCTTCGAGCGCCGCGTGCTGGCCTGGCACCGCGGCTGGCGTGCGGCCACGCCGAACTAGACGGCCGATGCTCGAGATCAGGTCGCTCGGGAAGACGTACGGGGCCGGCGAGAAGGCCACCCACGCGATCGGCAATCTGTCCTTCTCCGTCGACGAAGGCGAATTCGTGTGCGTCGTCGGGCCGTCGGGCTGCGGGAAGACCACCCTGCTGAAGTGCGTCGCGGGCCTGCTCCCGCCGACCCGCGGAGAGGTCGTGCTTCGCGGAAGGCAGGTCGACTCGCCTCCCGAGGAGATGGCGCTTGTCTTCCAGGAGTACAGCCGCTCGCTGTTCCCGTGGATGTCGGTGCGCGCCAACGTCATGTTGCCGCTTCGTCACAAGCGGCTGAAGAAGGAGGACCGGTCGCGGTTGGTCGAGGAGGCGCTCGAGGAGGTCGGCCTCACCCGCTTCATGGATCACTATCCCTGGCAGCTCTCGGGGGGGATGCAGCAGCGGGTGGCGATCGCGCGGGCGCTCGCCTACCAGCCCTCGATCCTGCTGATGGACGAGCCCTTCGCCTCCGTCGACGCTCAAACGCGTGACGACCTCGAGGACCTCGTGCTCAAGGTCCGGAAGGACTACGGGGTCACGATCGTCTTCGTCACCCACGACATCGACGAGTCCGTCTACCTCGCCGATCGTATCGTCGTCCTCACCAACGCTCCGACCGAGGTGAAGGAGGTCGTTGCAGTCGATCTCGGGCCCGATCGCGACCAGATCGAGACCAAGGAGCGTGCCGAGTTCGCGCATCTCCGCACCCACGTCTATCGCCTGATCAAGCGCGACCAGGAGCTGGGCGCAGGGACGGCCGAGGTGAGCGTCCCGGCCGCCGGGATCGACGCCTGGCCATCGTGAGGCCGATCTCCGATAATCGACAGCCACGAACATCAGGCTCTCCCGGACGTCTTCTCGATCAGATGCCTTGGCGCAATTCCCCACCCCTCGACTGAAAGGAGATTCGATGCCATCGACGTCAACTCGCCGGTTGGTGCGTGTCGTCGCCGTCCTGGCTGCCGCCGGGGTTGTGCTCGGCCTGGTCGGTCCGGCGGAGGGCGCGCTTGAAGGGAAGGAGCGGTCGCTGGCGACGGTGACGGTGGACACGCTGCCGATCGCGAACGGCCTGCCGCTCGATCTGGGGATCAGCAAGGGCTTCTTCACGAAGCACGGGATCGAGATCAAGAAGGTGACGCTGCAGAGCGGCAACGACATCATCCTCGCGCTCAACAACTCGAACGGCGACATCGGCTACATCGGCTGGACGCCGGCGTTCATCGCCGCCACGTCGGGGATCGACATCACGACCGCGGCGGCGAGCGAGGTCGAGGGGACGTCGATCGCCGACAACTGGCAGAACGTGCTGGTGAAGGGGTCGAGCTCGATCCGGACGCCCCAGGACCTGGTCGGCAAGACGGTCGCCGTCAATGCGCTCAAGGGCGTCGCCGAGGTGGTGATCAGGGGCGCGTTCAAGAAGCTCGGCCTGGATCCGCAGTCGGTCAAGCTGGTGGCGATCCCGTTCCCGGCGATGCGCACGGCGCTCGCGAACGGCCAGGTCGACGCCATCCACACCCCGGAGCCGTTCATGTCGCAGGCGCTGAACCAGGACGGGGCACGGATCGTGATGGCGCCGGGGCCGGTGATCATGCCCTACCTGCCGAACGGGGTGTACGTCGCCCGAGGCGCCTGGGCGAGGGAGAACCCCACCCTGGCGAGGAACTTCAGGCTTGCGATCAACGAAGCACTCGTCTACTCGCAAGGCCATCCGGCGGAGATCCGGGCGCTGCTGCCGGCGGCGATACGCGACATCCGGCTGCCGGTGTGGAGTCCGGTGCTCGACCGCAAGAAGCTGCTCCAGCTGGCGCAGCTGGCGAAGCAGTTCGGGGTGATCAGCAGGCTGCCGGATCTGACCAAGCTGGTGCCGGGCTCGATCGCGAGCGGCGTGATCCTGAAGGGCGACGTCGGCGCCTCGACGATCTCGCTCAGGCTCGACCGGCAGGGGGTGAAGACGCTGGCGGCGGGGACGGACACGGTTGCCGTCTCCGACCGGTCGGGGAAGCAGAACTTCCACCTCAAGGGGCCGGGGGTGGACAAGAAGACCGCCGTGAAGGGCGCGGTGAAGATCACCTGGACGGTCGTCTTCCGGAAGGGGACGTACCGGTACTACTCGGACACGAACCCGAAGCTGAAGGGCTCCTTCACCGTCGGCTAGCTTCGACGCTCCGCCACGACCGGGCGGGGGCCGTCAGCAGTGCCCCCGCCCCGCGAATCGCGCCGGACCCGGCCGCGCGCCGAGTGACGTTGCTGTTCCACTCGAGTAGGACACGCGTGTAGTAATTCAACACTCGAAGCTCCATAATCGCTCCGCACTCAACTTCCAGGCATTTCGACAGGCCTGCAATGGTCGGGGAGGTTCGGGATGACACGAGGCAAGAAGCGATCTCTCACGTTGGCAGCGCTCGCCGTGATCGGGGCCGTGCTCGTCCTCGTCGGATCGGCGACCGGAGCACCGACGGGCAAAGCGCGGTCGCTGGCGACGGTGACGGTGGACACGCTGCCGATCGCGAACGGCCTGCCGCTCGATCTGGGGATCAGCAAGGGCTTCTTCACGAAGCACGGGATCGAGATCAAGAAGGTGACGCTGCAGAGCGGCAACGACATCATCCTCGCGCTCGCCAACTCGAACGGCGACATCGGCTACGTCGGTTGGACGCCGGCGTTCATCGCCGCCACGTCGGGGATCGACATCACGACCGCGGCGGCGAGCGAGGTCGAGGGGACGTCGATCGCCGACAACTGGCAGAACATCCTGGTGAAGGGGTCGAGCTCGATCCGGACGCCCCAGGACCTGGTCGGCAAGTCGATCGCCGTCAATGCGCTCAAGGGCGTCGGCGAAGTGGTGATCAGGGGCGCGTTCAAGAAGCTCGGCCTGGATCCGCAGTCGGCCAAGCTGGTGGCGATCCCGTTCCCGGCGATGCGCACGGCGCTCGCGAACGGCCAGGTCGACGCCATCTGGACGCCCGAGCCCTTCCTGTCCCAGGCGCTGAACCAGGACGGGGCGCGGATCGTGATGGCGCCCGGGCCGGTGATCATGCCGTACCTACCGAACGGGGTGTACGTGGCGCGTACGTCGTGGAGCAAGGACAACGCGGCGCTCGCGACCCAGTTCCGGCTCGCCCTGAACGAGTCGCTCATCTACGCGCAGAGTCATCCGGCGGAGATCCGGGCGCTGCTGCCGGCGGCGATACGCGACATCCGGCTGCCGGTGTGGAGTCCGGTGCTCGACCGCAAGAAGCTGCTCCAGCTGGCGCAGCTGGCGAAGCAGTTCGGGGTGATCAGCAGGCTGCCGGATCTGACCAAGCTGGTGCCGGGCTCGATCGCGAGCGGCGTGATCCTGAAGGGCGACGTCGGCGCCTCGACGATCTCGCTCAGGCTCGACCGGCAGGGGGTGAAGACGCTGGCGGCGGGGACGGACACGGTTGCCGTCTCCGACCGGTCGGGGAAGCAGAACTTCCACCTCAAGGGGCCGGGGGTGGACAAGAAGACCGCCGTGAAGGGCGCGGTGAAGATCACCTGGACGGTCGTCTTCCGGAAGGGGACGTACCGGTACTACTCGGACACGAACCCGAAGCTGAAGGGCTCCTTCACCGTCGGCTGACGAGCACCGCCGGGTGCGGGGCGTCGACCTCGCACCCGGCGCCGTCAATGCGAGGGGCTGCGATAACCGAGCCGCGCCGAGATCTCGCTCGCGCAGCGGGTGAGCGCGGGGCCGAGCCGCACGATCAGGTCGTCGAGCGAGACCATCGTGCGGTGCACGGCGAGGTTGATCGCGGCGGCGACGCCGCCGGACGCTCCGCGGATCGGGAACGGCGATCGAGCGGAGGCCGTAGGCGAGCTCCTCGTCGTTGACGGCGATCCCGGTGGCGCGCACGCGCTCGAGGTCCTCGAGCAGGGCCTGGCGGCTGGTGCGCGTGTTCGGGCCGAGCTGGCTGAACTGGACGCTGCTCGACCGCGGCCTCCAGCTCCTCGTCGGGCAGGAAGGCGAGCATCGCCTTGCCCATCGACGTGCAGTACGCCGGCAGCCGCGAGCCGACATGCAGGTTGAGGTCGATCTCGCGCTGGCCGCGCCGCGCGCTGCGGCAGCGCTCGATGTACACGATGTCGGCGCCGTCGAGGATCGCCATGTTCACGGTGTGGCCGGTCTCGTCGCTGAGCCGCTGGAGGTGCGGCGCCGAGATCTCGCGCAGCTCCATCGAGTTGATCGCCGAGAAGCCGAGGTCGACGACGCGCGGGCCGAGCCGGTACTTCTTCGTCAGCCCGTCCTGCTGGAGGTAGCCGAGGGCGGCGAGCGTCGCGATGTAGCGGTGGGTCGTGCTGCGGTTCAGTCCGACCTCGCGCGCGAGCTCGCTGACGCCGAGCAACGGCCGGACGGACGTGAACGACGAGAGGATCGCCAGTCCCCGCTCGAGCGACTGCGAGTGGGCCCGTCTGCCTGCTCTGACCTGTTCCTGCTGCTGCATCGCCCCT
This sequence comes from uncultured Actinomycetes bacterium, assembly GCA_963775695.1. Taxonomy (GTDB): domain Bacteria; phylum Actinomycetota; class Thermoleophilia; order Gaiellales; family Gaiellaceae; genus DATBLE01. The sequence continues at coordinate 137,578 of CAVZJU010000006.1, forward strand.
GGTGTTCTAATACTTGGGAAGGTGTATTGACAAGTGGACAATCGGAACCGTAGCGTCAGCTAGCGCGCATGGCTGCGATCGTCCCGCTCACCGACGCGGTCGCCGAGCACGTCCACGACGGCGACGTCGTCGCGCTCGAGGGCTTCACGCACCTGATTCCACACGCCGCCGGGCACGAGCTGATCCGGCAGGAACGGCGCGATCTGACGCTGATCCGGATGACGCCGGACATCGTCTACGACCAGCTGATCGGCATGGGCTGCGCGCGCAAGACTCGTGTTCTCGTGGGGCGGAAACCCCGGCGTCGGCTCCCTCCACCGGTTCCGGGACGCGGTCGAGCACGGCTGGCCGTCGCCGCTCGAGCTCGAGGAGCACTCCCACGCCGGCATGGCTGCCGCCTACGCCGCGGGCGCGGCCGATCTGCCCGTTCGGCGTCCTGCGCGGCTACCACGGACGGCGGCCTGCCGGCCCGGACGCGGGTCGAGCGGGTGACGTGCCCGTTCACGGGCGAGGAGCTCGCGGCCGTCCCGGCGCACCGGCCCACGGTCGGGATCGTCCACGCGCAGCAGGCGGACCGGCGCGGGAACGTCCAGCTCTGGGGGATCACGGGGGTCTCGAAGGAGGCGGTCCTCGCCTCCCCCGCGCGATCGTCACCGTCGAGGAGATCGTCGACGAGCTCGAGCTGCGGCCCGGCGGCGTCGTCCTGCCGTGGTGGGTGATCGACGCCGTCTCCGTCGCGCCCTACGGCGCCCACCCCTCCTACGCGCACGGCTACTACGAGCGCGACAACGACTTCTACATCGCCTGGGACGAGATCAGCCGCGACCGTGACACGTTCCTCGCGTGGATGCAGCGGCACGTGCTCGAGTACGGCGGAGTACCGGGCGCGTCTGGGAGAGCCGGTCCGGCATGACCGGGCGGGTCGTGATCAGAAGGGACAGGCTTCAGCCTGTCCCCGGGCCTTGCGGTCGCACTCGCGAAAGGCAGGGGTCAGGCTGAAGCCTGACCCTCCGGTCGAAGCGGCGTGATGAGCGCCACGGCCACCTACACCGCCGACGAGATGATGGCGGTCGCCGCGGCACGGCGGCTGACCGACGAGAACGTCTGCTTCGTGGGGATCGGCCTGCCCAGCGTCGCCGCCAACCTCGCGCGGCACACGCACGCGCCGGGCTGCACGCTGATCTACGAGAGCGGGACGATCGGGGCGAAGCCGGTGGAGCTGCCGCTCTCGATCGGGGACGGCGAGCTGGCCGACACCGCGGACGCGGTCGTCTCGGTGCCGGAGATCTTCAGCTACTGGCTCCAGAGCGGCCGGATCGACGTCGGCTTCCTCGGCGCCGCCCAGATCGACCGGCACGGCAACCTGAACAGCACCGTGATCGGGAGCTACGACCAGCCGGCCGTGCGGCTGCCGGGCGGCGGCGGCGCACCGGAGATCGCGCTCGGCGTCGAGCAGGTCTTCGTCATGCTGCGCCACACGCCGCGCGCGTTCGTCGAGCGGCTCGACTTCACCACCAGCCTCGGGGACAACCTGCGGGTGGTGATCACCGACCTCGGCATCCTCGAGCGACGCGACGGCGAGCTGACGCTCGTCTCCGTCCATCCCGGCGTCGCCGCCGGGGACGTGGACGCGGCGACCGGGTGGGAGCTCCAGGTCGCGGACGACGTCGGCGAGACCGAGCCGCCGACGGACGAGGAGCTCTCCGCCCTCCGGGCCTTGAAGACGAAAGGACACGATTGATGGCGCAGCTGGAAGCGGACAGGACGAGTCGATCCCCGATGCAGTCGCTCCCGAGGCGATCCCCGAGACGGCGGGGCCGGAGGTCCAGGTCGACTACCCCGGCTACCGCTCGACGCGCTGGCGGGTTGCGCGAGCGGCCGCTCGTCACGCTGCCGGAGGAGTTCCACGCACTGGACGGGCCGGTCTTCGGCGAGGACGCGATCGGCGAGTTCGACAACGACCTCACCCGTCAGCATCAGGGCGAGCCGATCGGCGAGCGGATCATCGTCACCGGGCGGGTGCTCGACGAGGACGGCCGGGCGATCCGCGGCACGCTGGTCGAGATCTGGCAGGCGAACGCCGGCGGACGCTACCGCCACGAGGTCGACCAGCACCCGGCGCCACTCGACCCGAACTTCTCCGGCGCGGGCCGCTGTCTGACCGACTCGGACGGCCGCTACCGCTTCGTGACGATCAAGCCGGGCTCGTACCCCTGGGGCAACCACGAGAACGCATGGCGCCCGCAGCACATCCACTTCTCGGTCTTCGGCAGGCAGTTCACCCAGCGGCTCGTCACCCAGATGTACTTCCCCGGCGACCCGCTGATGGAGTACGACCCGATCGCCACCTCCGTGCGCGACCCGAAGGCACGGGCGCTGCTGGTCGCACGCTTCGACCTGGCCACCACGCAGCCGGAGTGGGCGCTCGGCTACCAGTGGGACATCGTCCTCGGCCGCGGCGGCGCGGGCGCGACGCCGCTCGAGAGCTCATGAGAGACGAAGCCGAAGGCGTCACGCTCCAGCGGACTCCCTCGCAGACGGTCGGGCCGTTCTACTCGATCGGCCTGTCCCGCGACCCGCAGAACGAGCTCGCCGACCCCCGTGACCCGACGGCGGTGCGCCTGATCGGCGCGCTCGTCGACGGGCAGGGGGCACCGATCCCCGACGGGATGGTCGAGCTCTGGGATCCCGTGGGCAGGCGCTGGGGGCGGAGCGGCACCGACTCCGAGGGACGCTTCTCGTTCGTGGTCACCAAGCCCGAGCCGTTGCCGGGCGAGGCGCCGCGTTTCGACGCGTTCGTGTTCGCGCGCGGGCTGCTCAAGCACGAGCTCACGCGCATCTACTTCCCGGACGAGACGGAGACGAACGCGGCCGACCCGGTGTGGTCGGCCCTCGACGAGGAGAGCCGCGCGACGCTCGTCGCGGAGGCGGAAAACGGCGCGTTGCGCTTCGATATCCGCATGCAGGGCGACCGCCACTCCGTCTTCTTCGCGCATTGACGACCTTCGAGGCGCTGTACGTGCCGGCGCCGCTGCGCGAGGCGGTGTCCGACCAGGCGTGGCTGACGGCGATGCTCGAGGCCGAGGCGGCGCTCGCGAAGGTGACGGGCGTCCAGGTCGACGAAGATGTCTTCCGGCCGGAGGGGTACGACATCGTGGCGTTCTGCGAGGAGGGTCGCGCCGACGCAAGCCCCGTGGTGCCGCTCGCGCGGGCGCTGCGGGAGCGGGCTCCCGGCGCGCACGGCCCGGCGACGAGCCAGGACATCCTCGACACCGCGGCGATGCTCGTCGCGCGCAGCGGCCGCTCGCTCGTGCTTGCCGAGCTCGACGGAGCCGCCGCAGCCGCGGCCGCACTGGCAGAGGCGCACCGCTCGACGGTGATGGCCGGCCGGACGCTGCTCCAGCGGGCGCGGCCGACCACCTTCGGACTGAGGGCGGCCGGCTGGCTGGTGGCGCTCGTCGAAGCGCGGAAGCGCCTGGTGGACGCCCGTCTGCCGGCCCAGCTGGGCGGGCCGGCGGGAACGCTCGACCCGGAGCTCGCGTCGCGGTTTGCGTCCGAGCTGGGGCTGGAGGAGCCGGTGGTGCCGTGGCATTCCGACCGGGGGCCGATCGCGGAGCTGGCGGGGGCGCTCGAGGCCACGGCCGCGGCGTGCGGGAAGGTGGGGCTCGACGTCGTGCTGCTGGCCGAGAACGAGATCGGCGAGGTGTCGGAGGCGAACGCCGGCGGCTCCTCATCGATGCCCCACAAGCAGAACCCGGCCTCGGCCGTCCTGGCGCGCGCCTGCGCACGGCTCGTCCACGCGAATGCGTCGCTGCTCACCAGGGGGGAGCACGAGCTCGAGCGGGCCGCAGGCTCGTGGCAGGCCGAGTGGCCGGCGCTCTCGGCCGCGCTCGCATTCGCCGGCGGGTCTGCGGCGGCCGCGCGGCGCTCGCTGGAGGGGCTCCGGGTCCACGCGGACCGTATGAGCGAGAACGCACGTGAGCTCGGCGATGACGTCGGCGCCGCCGAAGCGCTCGTCGACCGTGTGCTCGCCCGCTACCGGGAGCAGGAGTGAGCGCGCTCCACCATCACTTCGACGGGCCTGAAGATGCGCCGGTCCTCGTTCTGCTCGAACTCGATCGGAACGACGCTCGAGCTCTGGGACCCGCAGGTTCCCCTGCTAGCCGGACCGTTTCGCATGCTGCGCTATGACCAGCTCGGGCACGGCCGCTCGGAGCGCCGTCCCGGCCCCTACACGGTCGAGCTGCTGGGCCGCGAGCTGCTGGCGCTCCTGGACGAGCTCGGCGTGGGGGAGTTCTCGTTCTGCGGGCTGTCGCTCGGCGGGACGGTCGGAATGTGGCTCGGTGCCAACGCGGGCGATCGCCTCGACCGGCTCGTGCTCGCCGGGACCTCCGCCTACTTCGGGCCGCCGGAGCGCTGGATCGAGCGGGCCGAGATCGTTCGCGCCGAGGGCATGGAGCCGATCGCGGACGCGACCATGGGCCGCTGGTTCACGCCGGCGTACGAGGGCACGGCGGTCCAGCGCCAACGGTTCGTGGCCACGCCGCCCGAGGGCTACGCGGCCTGCTGTGAGGCGCTCCGCGACTGGGATTTCCGCGCCGAACTCGGCTCGGTGTCCGTGCCGACGCTCGTGCTCGTCGGCGCGGATGATCCGGCGACCCCACCGGGTCAGGCACAGCTGATCGCCGACGGGATCCCCGGAGCCCGCTCGATGGTTATCGCCGACGCGGCGCATTTGCTCAACGTCGAGCAGCCCACGGCCTTCAGTGTCAGTGCTCTGTCCCACCTGACCGGGGAGGAGTTCGTGTGACGGACGATGCCTACGAGCGCGGGATGAAGGTGCGCCGGGAGGTGCTCGGCGACGCGCACGTCGACCGTGCCACCGAGTCTGCGACCGCATTCACCGCGGACTTCCAGGAGCTGATCACGAAGTACGCGTGGGGCGAGATCTGGTCGCGCCCGGGTCTCGACCGGAGAACGCGCAGCTGCATCACCCTCGCCGCGCTGGTCGCGCTCGGCCGCGACCACGAGCTGCCGCTGCACGTACGGGCCGCGCTCCGCAACGGCCTGACCCCCGACGAGATCAAGGAGGTGCTCCTCCACACGGCCGTGTACGCGGGTGTTCCCGCGGCGAACTCGGCGTTCGCGATCGCGCAGCGGGTGCTGGAGGAGGACGGCGCGGCGTGAGCCGCACGCAGGTCGGGATCGTCGGCGCGGGGCCGGCCGGGCTGACGCTCGCCCACCTGCTCCACCGCGAGGGGATCGACTCGGTCGTGATCGAGGGCCGCAGTCGCGACTACGTCGAGGCGCGCATCCGGGCGGGGGTGCTCGAGCAGCGGACCGCCGACCTGCTGGTGGAGGCCGGCGCGGGCGGACGGATGCAACGCGAGGGGATCGTCCACGACGGGATCGAGCTCCAGTTCGACGGCGAGCGGCACCGGATCGCCTTCGACGAGCTGACCGGCAAGTCGATCGTCATCTACGGGCAGACCGAGGTGGTCAAGGACCTGATCGAGGCGCGGCAGGAGAGCGGCCGGCCGCTGTTGTTCGAGGTCGCCGACGTCTCGGTCTCGGATCTGGAGACGGAGCGCCCGCGGCTCGCGTTCACCCACGAGGGCGCCAGGCAGGAGCTCGAGTGCGACGTGATCGCCGGCTGCGACGGCTTCCACGGCGTCTGCCGGCCGAGCATCCCCGACGGCGTCCTCACCGAGTTCTCGCGCGAGTATCCGTTCGGCTGGCTCGGCATCCTGGCCGCGGTTGCACCGTCGATCGAGGAGCTCGTCTACTCGGCGCACGAGCGCGGCTTCGCGCTGCTCAGCCTCCGCACGCCGGAGCTGTCCCGCTACTACCTCCAGTGCGCGCCGGACGAGGACCTGGCGCTGTGGCCGGACGAGACGATCTGGGCGGAGCTCCAGCTGCGGGTCGGCCTCGAGGGGTGGACGCTCGAGGAGGGGCCGATCCTCGAGAAGGGGGTCACCGGGATGCGCAGCTACGTGGTCGAGCCGATGCAGTACGGCCGGCTGTTCCTGGCCGGCGACGCGGCGCACATCGTCCCGCCGACCGGCGCGAAGGGGCTGAACCTGGCGATCGGCGACGTGCGGCTGCTCGCCGAGACGATCGTCGACTGGTACCGGTCGGGCGACGCCGCCGTGCTCGAGCGCTACTCGGCCGAGTGCCTGCGCCGCGTCTGGCGCGCCGAGCACTTCTCGTGGTGGATGACGACGATGCTGCACCTGCCGCCGGGCGAGGATCCGTTCGGCTACCGCCTGCGCCTGTCCCAGCTGAGGTACGTGACCGGCTCGGCGGCGGCCGCGACCTCCCTGGCCGAGAACTACGTCGGCTACTGAGCGGCCTCTCCCTGCTCGGTCAGCCACGCTTTGGCGACTCGCTTCGGCGCTCGGCTCAGCCACGCCTCTTCGATCAGGTCGCGGAGCTCGGCGCGCTCGCAGGTACTTCAAGTTCGGGATCCGGATGAGGACGGCCGGGTAGCCGTTCCAGTGCGGGGTGGTGAAGAAGATCTCGCGGTCGTCCGAAAGGGTCATCTCCTTCACGTCGAGATCGGTGGTCCGGAAGACGAAGACATCGGTCAGCCGTTCCCCCGTCTCCGCGTCGAGTGCGTCCGGCCGCGGTGAGCGGTGCCAGCAGATCACCTTCCCGTTGACGGAGTAGCTGGGGCGGCCGTCCTCATCCTCTCCCCGAACGGTCTCGGGTAGCTCCAGGGCCAGCTTCTCGACGTCGCGCAGGGTCGCCACGGGCTCAGTCTCGGTGATCGGCGACCGGGCTCACGCCCGGGAGGCTATACGTGCGCCTGCGGCGGCTGCGACGTAGGCTCCGGCGGCGACCAGCACGATCGCGCCGCCGGGGGCGAGGTCGGCGTAGTACGAGATCGTCAGGCCCACGAAGACGGAACCGAGCCCGATCGCCATCGAGAGCGCGAGGGTCCAGGCGATGCTGCGCGCGAGCCGGCCCGCCGCCGTCACCGGCAGGACCATCAGCGCAGCGATCAGCAGGATCCCGACGATTCGCATCGAGAGCGCGATCGTCACGCCTGCGAGGCCCGCGACCACGACGTTCAGCGTCCCCACCGGCAGCCCGGCCACCCGCGCGCCCTCCTCGTCGAGCGCCACCGCGACGAGCGCGCGGTAGAGGGCGGCGATCAGCGCGAGGCCCGCACCGCCCATCACGGCGACGAGCAGGAGGCCGCCGTGGGTGACGGTCAGGATCGAGCCGAACAGGAACGAGAACAGGTTCGCGTTCAGCGCGCCCGCCGCCGAGACCATCACCACTCCCGCGGCGATCCCGGTGTAGAAGAGGAGCGCAAGCGCCTGGTCCCCGGCCGTGCGCCGGTTCGCCCGCAGCCACTCGACCGCGATCGCGCCGGCAACGGAGGCGACCAGCGCGGTCGCAACGGGCGCGATTCCGAGCAGGTAGCCGAGTGCCACACCCGCGAACGCGATGTGGCCGATCCCGTCGCCGATCAGGCTCATCCGCCGCTGGACGAGGAAGAAGCCCACGGCGGGCGCGAGCACGCCGACGACGGCGCCTGCCCCGAAAGCGAGGCGCATGAACTCGTGGCTAAGCATGGGAGTGGGAGGGGTCGTGCCAGCGGTCCGGCAGATCGGCGGCGACGCCGTCGAAGGCGATCCCGCCGCGCACGAGCAGCAGCCGCTCGGCCACGTGCTCGACTGCGCCGAACTCGTGCGAGACGTAGAGGATCGTCACCCGAAGCTCCGCCTGGAGCCGGGCGAGCAGAGCGGCCAGCGCCTCCTGCGCGTCCGCGTCGACGCCGGTGGTCGGCTCGTCGAGGATCAGGAGGCGCGGCTGGGTCGCGATCGCCTTGGCGATGAACGCGCGCTGCTGCTGGCCGCCGGACAGAGTGGTGATCGGCTCGTCTGCCTGAGCGGTCAGGCCGACGCGGCCGATCGCGGCGTCGACGGCACGGCGGTCGTCGGCCGTCAGCGGCCCGAGCAGCCGCCGGCGGGTGACCCGGCCGGCGGAGACGACCTCGCGGACGGTGGCGGGCGCCTCGATCCCGAGGTGGGCGCGCTGCGGAAGGTACGCGAGGTAGCCACGCCGAGCCGCCGTCCCGACCGGCTCGCCGAACACCCGGACGGTTCCCCGCTGCGGCCGGTCCAGACCCACGATCAGCCGGAGCAGCGTCGTCTTGCCGCCGCCGTTCGGCCCGGCGATCGCCACGAACTGGCCTTCGGGGATCGCCGCGGAGACGTCCTCGAGCACGGGACGGCGTGGGTCGTACCCGAACCGAACGGCCTCGAGCTCGACGGCTAGCGGCACGCCAGCCCCTTGCGCAGGGCGGCGAGATTGGCCCGCATGACCGTGAAGTAGTCGGCCCCGCGGGCGAGGGCGCGCGGCGTCAGGCCCTCGAGCGGGTCGAGCACGGCGACGGTGGCGTCCGGTCTCCCTCGAAACCGTCCGGGCTATTCGCGGCGACGCGAGCGGCTCGGCGAACACGGTCGTGGCGCCGCTCTCCCGGACACGGGCGATCACGCGGGCGAGCTCGCGCGGAGCGGGCTCGGCTTCCGGGCTCAGGCCTTCGACGGAGACCTGCCGCAGGCCGTATCGCTGTGCCAGGTAGCCGAAGGCGGCGTGGCTGGTCACGATCTGGCGGCGATCGCAGTGCGCGAGGCCCGCGCGGAACTCCCCGTCGAGCTCGCGCAGCCGCGCGACCAGCCGTGCCGCTGCCGGCTTCGCGTGCAGCGCCTTGCCGATCACGCGCACGAGCTGCGCGTAGCGGAGCGGGTCGAGCCACACGTGCGGGTCGTTGCCGTGCCGATCGACGCCGGGCGCGTCGAGGAGGGAGAGCGAGGTGCCGTTCGAGGTCCGCGCCGCGCGCTCGAGTTGCGGCTGGAAACCATGTCCCATCAGAAGGACGAGCCCGGCGTCCTTGACCGCTGCGACGTCGTCGGGCGAGAGCTCGAGGTCGTGCGGCTCTGCGCCCGCCGGCGTCAGATTGGTGACGTGGACGTGCGGGCCGCCGACCTGCTCCGCCGCGTAGGCCAGGGGATAGAAGGCGGCGACGACGTCGTTCCGGCTCGGGCGCGTCGAGTCACCGCCCGCGGCGAAGGCGGCGGCGACCGTGCCGGCGACGATCGCGCCGAGCAAGATGAAAATGATTCTCAATCTCAACGGAGGGCTATGCTAGACGACATGAGCACGGCGAATCAAGCAGCCGCCTTCCTCGTCCGGCAACGGGATCAGGAAGACGCCGCAGCGGCTGCTGATCGTCGAGGAGCTGGCCCGCGAGCACAACGACGTCACCGCCGGCGAGTTCCACGACCGGCTGCGCCGAAAGGGCGCCGGCATCGGGCTGGCCACCGTCTACCGGACGCTGTCCCTCCTGCACGAGCACGGCGCCGTCGACACGTTCTCCCATCATGCGGGCGAGCTCTGCTACCGGCTCTGCGGCGACGTCCACCACCATCATCTCGTCTGCACCAGCTGCCACCGCGTCGTCGAGCTCCCCGACTGCGACCTCGAGGCGTGGGTGAAGCGCAGCGCCGGACGCCACGGCTTCACCGCCACCGCCCACGAGGTCGAGATTCGGGGTCTTTGCGCCGAGTGCCGCTAGACGCTCG
>CAVZJU010000007.1:0-465380 GCA_963775695.1 uncultured Actinomycetes bacterium
TTGCCGTTATGAAATCGCGCGCACTGTTCACGATCGTCAGATGCAGTACGGAGCGGTAGACGGCATTGCGCTGCTGCGCTGGGCGGGCACGCCTCGGGGGATGGAGTAGCCTCTCGCCCGTGACCTACGAGCAGTACATTGAGGATGTCGTCAAGGTGGTCGAGGCCGTCGGCACCGGCATCATGGTCATCGGCGGGCTGGGCGCGTTCCTTGCGTTTCTGCGTGACGCAGCCGCAGACTCGAGAAGAGCCGGGTCGTACGAACGGCTTCGCCGCAACCTCGGCCGCTGCATCCTGCTCGGGCTTGAGGTGCTCATCGTCGCGGACATCGTCCGTACCGTCGTCGTGGATCAGACGTTCGAGAGCGTGACAGTGCTCGGAATCATCGTCCTGATCCGGATCCTGCTCAGTTTCTCGCTCGACGTGGAGATCGACGGCGTGTGGCCGTGGAATCGATTGAGGGAGAGCAGGAACGACCACCTCGGCGCTCCATAGTTCCGCAAGCCTTGCGGGGCTGAGACCTCAGCCCAATCGATGCTTCGGGACGCGCGGTCAGCGGTTTGCCGCGAGGCCGGGCAGGTCAGGACGCCACCCGGCGATCCGTCCGCTGCCTAGTCGCTCTTTCCGCCATGGCGCGGATGAGGGCGGAACGGCCGTCCGTGTCCCGATCAGCACAGGTCGGATCGCAGCTTCGCCGCCCAGTTCCGGAGTGGATGAGGTGATTCACTGCTTGTCCGGGTGCTGGACCTCGGTGTCGAGCGCTCCCTGGGCCGCGCCCGAGCCGGACCGACCACCGCCGGCCCCTCGTAGTACCCATGCCGCGCCAACCGCGAGCAGGGCCCCGGTCAGCGGGCCGGCAACGTAGACCCAGTAGTCGCTGAAGTCCCGGCCGACCAGGTCGGGGCCGAAGGTACGCGCGGGATTCATCGACGCGCCCGAGATCGGGCTCCCCCACAGTCCGGCGAGTGCGATGTAGGCACCGACGCCGAGGGCCCCGAAGATCCCGACGTTCTGGGCGCCGGAAGCAGTGCCGAGGATGACGCTGACCAAGCCCAGGGTCAGCATCGCCTCCATCAGGAACCCATCGCCGCCAGAGAACCCGTGCGCCACATAGTTCGAGCCGTACGTGCCGGAGACGTCGATCACGGCGCGCAGGAACAGCACGGCGAGCGTCGCACCGATCAGCTGGATCACGACATAGCCCGGCACCCGCCGCCACGGAAAGTCCCCCCTGAGCGAGAACGCGATGCTCACGGCCGGATTCAGGTGCGCGCCCGAGACCTTGCCCATGAACAGGATGATCGCCATCACCATCAGTCCGGGAGCGACCACAGCCGCCGTACGGGTGATCGTGCCGGGAAACGCCTGCCCCATCATCCCGCCACCAGCGGCGACCAGCACCAGGAAGAACGTCCCCAGCAGCTCGGAAAAGAGCCTTCTCCACTCCTGGCTCGGGTCCTTGAAGTCTTCGAGCGCGGCCTCGAACTCGCTGAGCTCTTGCGCGACATAGCTAGTCACAAAGTCATCTCCTCTGATCGGAAGAGGGCGAGGCGCGGGGCGTTTTCGTTCACGGTCGATTGGCCTGGCCGCGCCCCAGAGCCGCGCGCGACCTTGGTGGCCTGACCTCGGCCAGCAGGTCCTCGGCCGTCTTGTCGTCGGTCACGAGGACAGGCCCAAGGTGGGTCCTGCTCATCCACGCCCTGATCCGGACGACCGCATCCGAATAGGTGGCCGCATGGGTGACGACAGTGAAGAGCGTGCCGTCGATGACCAGGTCGGAAACCGGAAACTCCCGAGAGAGCAAGCTAGCCGCTGCAGCCGTCGGCACCAGGGCCTTCACGACACCTCTTGGCATATTACGGAGACCTCCCCGTTCACCGGCGCGGTTAGCGTTCATGGTGTGCATTGGGCTGCGGCGCTCGTTAGAGCCCTGTCTCGGCCTTCAGTCGGCCTGAGTCGACCGCCTCCTTGAGTGTGTTGTAGTCGCGTTCGTTTTGGTCGGCGTAGGTCTCGGCGAAGGCGGCGATCGCCTGGTCGAAGGTGTCCGACTTGCCAAGGTAGCCGGCGATAGCGATCCGGTCGCCGGAGCGGGCATGGGCGCGGGCGAGCGTCCAGCCGCACAGTCGTCCGTAGGCGTTCATGCCGGCGGGGAGCAGCCCCTCGACCTCGGCGGAGCCCTTCCAGTCCTTGAGTTGACGGAAGTAGAAGTCCCGCTGCTGGCCGTCAAGGCCTTTGGCGACACGCTGCCAGCCGAGGAAAATGTCGCTGGTCGCCTGCATCACCCGCTGGCCGGCGACGACCCGCTGGCCGCAGTTGCTGTATGTGCTCTTGCCGGCGAACTGCTCCAGCACCGAGGGTTGGGCCTCCTTGACCTGGAGGAACAGCGGGTCCTGGTTGTCGACGCCGAGGAAGAGCGCGATCCAGGCGCGCGTGCCGACGCTGCCGACCCCGACCACCTTCCGGGCCACGTCGACGAATCGGAACTGCTCGAGCAGGTGCCGGCGGTCGGTCTCCAGCGTCCGCCGGTAGGCGCGGATCAACTCACGGAGCTCGTCCATGATCTGCTCGCGAGTGTTCGAGGCCTCGACGAGCTCGTCGATCGGAACGATCAGAGGCGGGTCGCTGACGATCCGCGGCTCCCCGTCGACGATGTGCGTGAGCTTCTCGAAGGCGGACATGCTGTCCTTGGTGCGCGCCTTCGCGATGTTCGCCTCCTGCCGCTTCACCCGTTTCGGATCGACGCCCGCCGAGAACTCGGCGAACGCCTGCTCGATCGACAGATGCGAGTACCAGACCTCGAGGTTGTGCATGTCCGCGAAGGCGGCCATCGCCTCCCGATACGAACGCACCGTGGCGAGCACGGCCGCACGCCGCTCCTTCGTCGAGAAGCCGTTCTCGCGTCCGGCGATCGCGAAGCTCGCCGCCAGCCGCTTCACATCCCACTCCCACGGGCCGGGCGCCGATTCGTCGAAGTCGTTGATGTCGAAGACAAGGTTCCGCTCCGGCGAGCCGAAGACGCCGAAGTTCGACAGGTGGGTATCGCCGCACAGTTGAGTCCGCAAGCCGGAATCCGGAGTCCGGGCCAGATCCGCCGCCATGATCAGCGCCCCGCCGCGATAGAACGCGAACGGCGACACCAACATCCGCCCATAGCGGATCGGCACCAACTCCGGCACCCGCGATGCGGCCTGATCCTCCAGCAACCCGACCGGATCCCGCCGCTTCGGGAACTCGATCTCGGCCTGGGTGGAACGCGGCACCTCTGCTCTCGCCGCCTTCCCCCGCGCCGCCCGCTCCGCCGGCGTGAAATGCGCCACCACCTTCGGCTTGGCAGCGGCCGGTGGATCGAGAGTGACCGCGCTCGTCTCATCCCAGCCGTTACCTTCGCCTCTCTCAGTCATGTCTCGCTCCTTCCGGTCGAACCGCGTCCCGCCTCCTGGCCTGCCATGTCGTTCCCCTCGTATCTCCTGGGTCTGGGCTTGGCGCTATTCCCGCACCAACATCGCCTGTGCCTCGCGCTCAAGGTCGACGTACGGCTCACCGCTGACGTCGACCGCGATGCGTCGGATCGTCCCCCCCGTGAACGGGAAGGGCTCGACTCCGGGGTAGTCGGAGGTGACAGGAGCACCGCCGTCGCGACCGATGCAGAGCCCCTCTCCGGCAATCATGAACTTGCCGGGCTGTGTCTTGATCTGGGCCTCACCGACCTTCTTGTCGCCGTGCCAAAGCGACAGCGTTCCGTTGGCGACGCCGGGCGGATCCTCGCCCGTCTTTTCGAACGATGCCGACACGATCAGGTTCTGGCCGGTGGGCAGTTCCTCGGTGGCGGCGATGTTCTGCTCCACCATGCCGACCCAGTTGTAGGCGTAGTGGAGCCGGTCGTCCTTGACGTAGAGGGCATGACCGCCGAACGGCGATCCGTGGGCAAAGAGGACGCCCTGGGCGCCCTTGGCCAGGATGTCCACGAGCGCGCCGATCGCATAGGAGCGGTTGCGGATGTTCACCGCCTGGGACTCGGGCACCTCGGCCGCGCCCGGGAAATAGACGTAGCGGTCTCGGGGCGGTGAGAGGACGGGCCTCGGCGTGAGCAGGATCTCGAGCGGCGAGCGGTCGTCGAGCGGGAACGCCTGGTTGGCGCCGGCCTCCGCGTACCAGAGAGCCTGGAGTTCGCGCAGCTTGTCCGGGCACTCCGAGGCGAGGTTGTGCAGTTCGGCCCGGTCGACCTCGGTGTGGTACAGCTCCCATTCGTCGTCGTTGAAGTGACCCCAGCCGGCGACGGTGGGGTGATTCGTGACGGCCTTCCAGCCGTCGTGCCAGATCGCCCGTGAGCCGAGCATCGAATAGAACTGCGTCGTTCTCGTCGAAGGCGATTTCGCGTCGTCGATGCTGGAGCGCATGCTGACACCGTCGAACGAGGTCTGGACGTGGCCCTTGATCGCGTCAGGCGCCTCGACGCCGAGCAGGTCGAGGACTGTTGGGACGATGTCGATCGCGTGGTGGTACTGGTCGCGGATCTCGCCCTTCGCCTTCAGGCCGGACGGCCAGGAGACGATGCACGGATCGGACGTGCCGCCGTTGAACTCGTAGCGCTTCCACATCTTGAACGGTGTGTTGAAGGCCATTGCCCAGCCGTTCGGGTAGTGGTTGTAGGTCTTCGGGCTGCCGAGATCGTCCATCAGCGGCATGTTGTCCTCGACCGTGTCGGGGATGCCCTGCATCATCTTCATTTCGTTCACGGAGCCGTTCGGGCCGCCCTCGCCCGAGGCGCCGTTGTCGGAGACGAGCACGACGATGGTGTTCTCGAGCCAGCCGTATTGCTCGAGGAAGCCGAGCAGGCGTCCGATCTGGTCGTCGGCGTGCGCGAGGAAGCCGGCGTAGACCTCGGCCATGCGAGAGAACATGCGCTTCTCGTCGTCCGAGAGCGAGTTCCAGGGCCGGGTCACGTCGAGCATCGGGAAGGGCTTGCCGTCGGGGCCGGTGCGCGTTTCGGGTGTGCCGATCGGGTTGATCGGCGGCAGCTCGGTGTCCTTCGCGACAATGCCGAGCTCCTTCTGGCGGGCAAGCGTCTGCTCGCGCATCGCCTCGTAGCCCATGTCGAACTGACCCTTGTACTTCTCGATCCACTCCTTCGGCGCGTGATGCGGCGCGTGGCAGGCGCCGGGCGCGTAGTAGAGGAAGAACGGCTTCTCTGGCGCGACCGCCTTCGCGTCCATGATGAACTCGATCGCCTTGTCGGTCAGGTCGACGGTGAGGTGGTAGCCCTCCTCCGGCGAGCGCGGCTGGTCGACCAGGTGATTGTCGTAGACGAGGTCGGGATACCACTGGCTCGTCTCCGCACCGAGAAATCCGTACCAGCGCTCGAAGCCCCGCCCACTCGGCCAGTTCCGCCGGGTCGACGCAAGGTTCATCTCGTCGTCGGGGCAAAGGTGCCACTTGCCGACCATGTAGGTGTTCCAGCCGAGCTCGCCGAGGATCTCGGGCAGCATCCCGTTCTCCGGAGGGATCGTGCCGCTCGCGTTCGGAAAGCCGATCGCAGCCTCGGTAATGCAGGCCATGCTGTTCCGGGTGTGGTTGCGCCCGGTCAACAGGCAGGAGCGGGTGGGCGAGCAGAGTGCGGTCGTGTGCCACTGCGTGTAGCGAACCCCGTCGGCGGCGATCTTGTCGATGTTCGGCGTCTCGATCGGCCCGCCGTAACAGCTCATCGCGGAGAAGCCGACGTCGTCGAGTACGACGTACACGACGCTCGGCGCACCGTCGGGCGCCTTCGGCGGCTCGAACGGCTCCCAGTCCGGCTCGGAGTCCCGGATGTCAACGTTGACGACGCCCTGAAACGGCCTACTCATCGGTGCTCCTCCCGATCACGGTATGGGCAGACTTCTCCTCCCAGTTGACGATCATCGCTTCCGGCCTCGGCCGGGTCGTCTCCCTCCGATCCGGAGGGAGACGACCCAGATCGGCTTAGCCCTGTTCCTCGGTCTCCGCCTCGAGCTCGGCGACCTCGAGCTCGAGCGCGAGCGCCCGCACGATCTTGCTCGTCGCCGAAGCGATCCGGGCGGTGCCGACGATCGGCGCGACCGCTGCGAGGACACCCCGAACCTGCTCCGGATCGATCTCGAGCTCACCCACGGCCTCGAGATTGAAGGCATACGAAACCGGTGGTGCATCGACCGCGACCAGCGCGGCGATACGCACCAGCATCAACGTCTGGGCATCGAGGCTCGACGCCTCGATCGAATCGGCAGTCATGCTCGCAAGGAGGTCGAGGATCGGCGTCTCGACAGTCTGCTCTGACATGGGATCTCCTTCTTCTCGAATGGAATTGTTGAGGTGGTCGACGGTGGTTGCTACATGGTCTCGAGGATCCTCTGCTTCTGCGCGTCGAACTCCGCCTGGGTGAGCACGCCGGAGTCGAACAGCCCCTTCAGCTTGGTCAACTCCTCCATGCTGTCCTCCGCCGCAGGTGCGGCTGCCACCGGCGCCGCCTGCTCGGCCGGAGGCTGTGTGGCCTGAGCGTCTGCCACCGCCGCGTTGGCGCCGGCCTTCCCAGCGGTATGAGCGACAGCGCCTACTGCTGCAACCTTGGCCACGGGCCGTCTTCTTCTGAGCATCTCGTTCCTCCTGTCTCGATCATGGGCGTGGGTTTTCAGGTGAGGGAAGGTCAGGCGACAGCCGGCTCTGCTCGATCGTGCACGAGGTACGCCACGATCAGAGCCGCTGGGAAAAAGACCAGGCTGAAGAGGAAGAAGCCGAAAAAGCTGTGCCCCTTACGCGCGGCAACCCGCGCCGGCCAGAACGCGATCAGTATCCAAAGGATGAGAAGAACGATCGAGCCAAACCACCAACCACTTGCAGCAATGACCATCTCAGCTCCGGTCATGGAAATCTCCTTCGACTAGACCTTTTGTCAGGGGCACCCAGGCTGCGCCCGGTGGCCGCCCGGCGAGGGGCGCACGTCGGACGTCACTGATGCCGCTCTGCACTCGCCCGTCGCGCATCGAGCATCGGGTGCTTGTCGGCTTCAGACACGCTCGGCTCCCAACCTCGGCTTCCGGGCTGACCACGATGGGGTTAGCCCACTACCGACCGATTGCTAGGGCCGGAAAAGATTCCCGCCGAGCGTTTTGCGGCGAGGAGGCAACCGTATCACTATGCGGGCTGCGCCGCTGATACGATCGCGGCGGTTGCGCTTGCGAAGGTCGCGTGGGCGCACTCGTTGCAGAGCCATAAGAACCGGCTCTGCGAAACGTCGTCCCTCACGAACAGGGCTGGAGCAGTAGCTGGCTGACCGCAACCGTCTGGTCGGCGATCCACCCGTCCTCCATGTACCAGATGGTCAGCCCGGTGCCGGGCACGGGCTGCGCCGTGCCGGCGAACCCGGTCCTGAGCACCGAGACGAGCTTGTCGTAGTCGCCCTCGCCGATCGTTCCGCCCTCGTGGCGTACCCAGGGCGGCTCCGCCGACGTGTTCGGATACGGGTTGTGGCCGACCGTGTCGAAGATCGGCCGGTCCCGGCCGCTGGCCCGGTAGGCAGCGGCGAGTGCGGAGTAGAAGGCGACCGGCGACTGCGACGGACGGTCCGCCGTCGGGTCGTCGTTGCCGCGCGGGGCGCTCGCAGCGATCACGTTCACGCCCGGCCGGGCGGCGTGGAGGACGTCCCAGCACTCGGCGAGCAGCAGCTCGTACGCGGGCGCCGACGCGCTCGAGGCGTCGGGGGCGAACTGCGGTTGCCAGAAGCGGCTCGAGTTGGGCTCGTTCCAGATCACCACGTCGTTCACCTGCGGTGCGAGCGCGAGCAGGTTGGCGACGTAGCCGCAGTACTCGTGGCGTCGGCGCGCGATCAGGGGCGCCCGTCGCGCCTTGGAGTAGACGGCCAGCACGAGCCGTCTGCCGACCGCGGTCTGCTGCGCACGCCTGAGTGCGACCATCGTCGAGCCGCGCGGGCTCGTCTCGCCGGGTGTCCAGCGCAGCGTCACCCGCACTGCGCCGATCCCCAGCCTCGCCATGTGCCCGCGCACGACGGTCGGCCGCGTCGGTGACCACTTCATCATGTCCTCGGAGACGCCGATCACCAGCCGGCCGCCGGCGTGCGCAGCCGGCGCTGCGAGCGCAGCGAAGAGCACGACGAGGGTAAGGCAGGGCCGCAGGTCTCTCTCCCGCGGGCGATTCTGGACGGAAGGCGGCCCGCCCTCAATGGGCCGAACGGCCTATTCACCCGCCGAAGTCCGGCTCCGGCTGCGCCGGAGCCATGACGACTTCGGCGGGATCCCTGTGCCGAAGCGAGCCGCGCCCGCGCGTGTCGGGCGCGGCGGCGAACCCCATGACGTCTACTTCGTCAGGTTTACGGCGCGGCGGGCTTCTGTCTCGTACGGGTTGTGCTCATACCCGCCGAGGTAGGAGAGCGGCATCCGCAGCGGGTGGTGCTGCATCTGCCAGACGTGGCAGAGCTCGTGCGTGACCAGGTCGTCGGCCGCCGTGTCGACCGAGCATCGCAGCAGGACGGTGTTCCAGGCGGCGTACCCGTCGAACCGGCTGAACCAGGTGAGCCGGAACAACCACGGCCAGACGAGGATCCGCACCCGGTCGATCCGGACGGGGCTCGGGTAGAGGTCGAGCCGGTCGAGGCGGGCCTTCGCGCGCTCGAGCGCGGCGCGTTCGGCGGCGGCGGTCAGCCCGTGACGGGGGAGAGGATCAGCAGCGCGCTCTGGTCGGCCGCCTGCTGGAAGTCCCAGTGGAAGACCCGCCCGGCGGTCAGCGCTTCGATCCCGTTGGCCTGCTTCGACGTCAGGGTGCTCGGCGTGATCTTCACTTCACCCGGCGGGAGCACGTCCTTCAGAGGCCGCTGTAGCTCGGGGCCGAATGCGGCGCGGGGGAGCAGGACCGCGCGGTTGAACAGCGGGCTGTCCGCCGATACGCCCTGCGGTGGGGGCATGAACGCGACCACGTAGTCCGCCTGCGGCATGGAGTGGAAGGTGTAGAGGGCGAGCTCGAGCGCCTGGCGCCGGACGAGCTGGCCCCGGGCCAGCGTCGCCTGCCCGGGGATCGAGCGGTTCTGGGCGGTCCCGGCCAGCTGGTAGAAGACACCGCTGACGGGGAACGCGACGTCGATCCGCTCCTGCGTGACGCCGGCCTTCCCGGAGCGGATGAGGATCGCCGAGACCCGCACCGGACCCGCGGACGACTCGATCTGCATCGGGCCCGCCACGACCGACGTGAAGAGGGCGCCGCTCTCGAGGTGGTACTGGCTCGACACGTGCCGCGCGATCTCGCGGACACCGAGCGTCCCGGTGGTCGAGGGGCTCCAGGTCGACCACGTCTGTCCCCTGGTTGACGTGCCGTTGTCGTCGCTCGCAAAGACGACGACGAGACCGACGGCGGCGCCGACGATCGCGGCCAGCGCGAGGTACGCGACCGCGAACTTGTGGCGCGAGACAGACGGCTGGGGCTTCGGCCGGGCCAGGGGGGCGGGCTGCTCGCTCACAATGTCGGCCAAGTGTCCTCCTTGCTCAGATCGATCGTCGGCTCCTTCAGGCCGACCGAGTTGAGCAGCTCGATCAGCTCGTCGCCGTAGAGCTCCTTGCGGGCGACGAGGTGGTCGGCGATCTTCTCGACGGCGCCCTGGTTCTGGAGGATCAGCTGGTAGGCGTTCAGGTACGCCTGGCCGATGATCTGGGCGGCGAGACGCCTCTTGGTCGGATCGCCGAGGACGGCCGCGATCGAGTCGTGCTGGAAGTCGCCGCTGGCGCGGTTCATCAGCTGCAGCCCGATCGACTCGAACCGTTTGGCCATCCGCTCCCGATCCTCCTCGCGCCGCTCGACGCTCCGGCGCGCCTTGGTGTCGATCGGGATGGCGTCGGGGCCCATTCCCGACACGCCCACCATCCAGGCCGAGCGGCCCGTCGCGCTCTGGAGGTCGCCGCCGACTCCCGTCGCGTTCTCGCCGTAGAAGACCTGCTCGGCGGCGAGCGCGCCCAATGTCCAGGCCAGCTTCGCCATCTCCTCGCTCTTCCAGGAGCTGAAGCGCTCCTCCTTCTCCAGCGCCTGGTGGTGGCCGAGCGAGCCGGCGCGCATGCGGATCGAGATCCGCGTCGACTCGGCGCCCTTCAGGAACACGTGGGCAGCGGCCGCGTGGCCTGCCTCGTGGATCGCAACCGCGCGCGTCTCCTCAGGCACGTACTCGACCCCGACTGCCGTGCCCGACTCGACGGTCGTCATCGCCTCGATGATGTCGTCGCGCGTGAAGTTCTGGCGGCCGTCGTGGTGGGCGCGGGTCAGCGCCATCGAGCAGACCTGCTCGACCATTGCCGGGCTGTAGCCGTTGGTGATGCGCGCGAGCTCGTCGCGGGCGCGTTCGGTGTCGAGCTCGGGATCGTGCTGGACGCGGCCCAGGTAGAGGTTGAAGATGTCCTCGCGGTCGCGCTTCGTCGGCGTCCGGAACCAGACGTGGCGGCCCATCCGGCCCGGGCGCTGGAGCGCCGGGTCGAGCGCCTCGAGCGGCACGTTCGTCGCCCCGATGAAGTAGATCTGGTTGTTGGCGGGCTTCGGCGCGGGCCGGCGGAGCGGAAGGTTCCCGAGCCTGCGCGGCACGATGTAGGTCGCGTCGAGGAAGTTGTTCAGCCGGTTCGTCCAGAAGCGGCGCCAGAACGGTGGGTTGTCGATCCCGTCCATCGTCACCAGCAGCTGGTTGAGCGCCAGCTGGCCCGTTCCGCCCATCATTCCTCCCGGGAAAGCCTGGTTCACGATTCCGGCCAGCTTCGTGTACCAGGCCGGGTACGGAGAACCCGGTCGCGAGTCGCGCTGTGCGAACATCCGGTCGCGCCAGCCGCGCGTCTCCAGGATCAGGTCGCCGGTGGGGGTGAGGGACCCGTTCGGGCCGTAGAAGCAGTGGTCGTCGTACCGCCCTGTGGTCGAGCGGGTCATCGACGAGCCCAGCGACGCGCGGCGCATGCCGACCGCGTCGATCTCGTCGATGAAGACGATGCACTGACCGCCCCACTTCGCCGCCAGCCGCTTCGCCTTCCGCGCCAGATAGCGGACGATCAGGGCGTCGACCCCGATGAAGGTCTGCGCGAACCCCGAGCCCGGGATCGTCACGAACGGCGAGTTGAACCCGGTCGCAATCGCCTTCGCCAGCATCGTCTTGCCCGTGCCCGGCGCTCCGTGGAAGAGGATGCCGCGCTCGCGGCGGCCGCCGGCGCGCTCGAACGCCTCGCCCGACGTCCACAGGCTGACGATCCGCCGCACTTCCTCCTTCGCCTCCGCCTGGCCGCGCACGTCCTCGAGCTTGACTCCCCAGTTGGCGTCGCCCGGCTCGAAGCCTTTGATCTGGGAGATGCCCATCATCATCATCGGCCCCATCAGGATCAGGAAGTTGAAGAGGAAGAAGATCGGCAGGATGATGAACTGGGCCCACGTGGACGTGTTGCTGATCGCGCTCCAGAACCCGTCCCAGATCGAGGTGGCCGTCCCCCACCAGGTGACGTTGCCGCCGCCGAAGAGCCACTGGACGACGAAGACGATCGTGATCACGATCGCGATCAAGAGAACGACGCGGAAGACCGATCGCCAGAACCAGTGGCGGCGACGGTTGAGGACATCCTCTTCGCGGGTCGCGTCGTCGTCGAGCGCGAACATGCTCGGCCGCGGGATGAACCGCCAGAAGATCAGGTCGAGCAGCCCGCGGAAGGCGAACACCGCGATCGCGGTGGCGACGAGCGCCCAGCCGAACGTGACGTCCTGTGATTTCCAGAGCCAGATGAAGGCGGCGGGGGCGCAGAGGACGGCGACGATCGTTGCCGCGCGGCGCAACGCTCGCCACTGGTCGTTCAGCGCACGTTGCTCTTCCGGCGCTGCGAGCCCGGGCGGCCGTACGGCGTCGTCCGCTGCGCTCATTTGGGCAGTGTAGACGCGCTTTCTGGCCGCAGAGTTAGCCTGTCCGGGATGCACGCGCACGACCACGACCATCGTCTGGAGGGCGACCGGAAGCTTCTGCTCGCCGCCCTGGCGCTGATCGCGGCCCTGATGGTCGGCGAGCTCGTCACCGGCATCGTCGCCGGATCGCTCGCGCTGCTCGCGGACGCCGGGCACCTCGTCTCCGACGTCCTCGCGCTCGGCTTCGCGGTCGTCGCCGCCACCCTCGCCGCGCGGCCGGCGCAGGGGCGCTGGACGTACGGATACCGCCGGCTGGAGATCCTCTCGGCGCAGGCGAACGGCCTGATGCTCGGGCTCGTGGGCATCTGGATCGTGTACGGCGCGATTCGGCGGCTGGTTTCGCCGGTGGACGTCCGGGGCGGCATCGTGCTGGTCGTCGCGCTCGCGGCGATCGCCGTGAACCTGGTCGCGACCGGGCTGCTCTCGCGCGCGAGCCGGAAGAGCCTGAACGTACGCGGCGCGTTCCTGCACGTGGCCACCGACCTGCTCGCGTTCGTCGGCACCGCGATCGCCGGTCTGGTCGTGCTGCTCACCGGCTGGGACCGGGCCGACCCGATCGCGGGCCTGGTCGTCGCTGCGCTGATGTTCTGGGCGGCATTCGGGCTGATCCGGGAGTCGACGCGCATCTTCCTGGAGGCGTCCCCCGGCGACATCGACCCTGGCGAGGTCGCACAGGCGATCGTGGCCGTGCCGGAGGTCCGAGAGGTGCACGACCTGCATGTCTGGACACTGACGAGCGGCTTTCCCGTGCTCTCTGCACACGTGCTCGTGGCGCCGGGCGCCGACTGCCACGGTTTACGCCGCGGGCTGGAGGCGATGCTGGGCGAGCGGTTCCGGCTCGAGCACTCGACGCTCCAGGTCGAGCACGTGCCCGGCACCGTCCAGCTCGGGCCCACGTACCGCCGTCGCGCGCCGCTCTCCACAGCCCCGCCCGGCGAAGCCCGCCGGGGACGGTAGATTCCCGCCGTGCCGGCGATCCCCCTCGAAGGCAAGACCGCGATCGTGACCGGAGCCTCCAGCGGCTTCGGCAAGGTGATCGCCGAGCGGCTCCGGGAGGAGGGCGTCCGGGTCGCGGTCGGCGCCCGCCGCTCCGACCGCCTGGAGGGCGATTTCGCGCACGAGCTCGACGTCACCGACCCGCACAGCGCCGAGCGGTTCGTCGCCGCGGCGGTCGAGGCGCTCGGCGGCCTCGACATCCTCGTCAACAACGCCGGCGGCGCGATCGGCCGCTACCCGTTCGGGGAGTCGAGCGAGGAGGACGAGGAGTGGATGATCGAGGCGAACGTCCGCGGGCTGATCCGGATGACGCGCCTCTGTCTCCCGCACCTCCGCGACGGCGGGCACATCGTCAACATGGATTCGATCGCCGGCAAGCAGGCGTACGAGAACGCCGCCGTCTACTGCGCCGTCAAGGCGGCGGTGTCGATGTTCAGCGCGGCGCTGCGCGAAGACCTGCTCGGCCGGCCCATCCGCATCACCGACCTCGCGCCCGGCCTGGCCGGTGGCACCGAGTTCTCGCTCGTCCGCTTCAAGGGCGACGAGGAGAAGGCGAAGGCGGTCTACCAGGGAGTCGAGCCCCTGAACGCCGACGACATCGCCGACTGCGTCCTGTTCGCCCTCACCCGCCCTCTGCACGTGAACGTCGACGAGATCGTGGTCAAGGCGCTGGCGCAGACGAGCGGGGGGCGCATCCTCCGGCAGCAATAGGCAGGCTTTGGCACTCACCATTCTCGAAGGCTCGACGTTCTGCATCAGCGACGACCGCGGCGACATCTACGAGCAGACGGGCGGGTTCTTCGCGCGCGACACGCGCTACCTCTCCTGCTTTCGGCTGACCGTGAACGGGGCGGCGCCGCTCCTGCTCTCGTCCGGAAAGGTCGAATACTTCTCGGCGGCGTTCTACCTGCGGAACCCGCCGGTTCGAGGGCTCGCTCAGGACTCGGTGGCGATCATCCGCGAGCGGTTCGTCTCCGACGCGATGCAGGAGCGGATCGTGGTCGAGAATGTCACCACCGAGCCGGTCTCGTTCGAGCTCGCGATCCACGTGGCCAGCGACTTCGCCGACATCTTCGCGGTCAAGGAGTACGATTTCGCGCTCGGCGACCCCGTGCGCGCGAAGCCGCTCCCCGAGCCGGCGACGCCGGTCTTCGACAAGGACCGCGTCAGGCTCGTCATTGCCGACGACAACGGCGACGGAGCGCGGACGCAGATCGGGTTCTCCAAGACGGGAGCGGTGGACGGCGGCACGATGCGCTACGAGGTCGAGCTCGCCCCGCGCGCGTGCTGGGAAGTGACGACCGACGTCGTCCCCAGCGGCGCCCGCCGCCGGAAGGCAGCGGGACCGATCAGCCCGCGGCGGTTCGGCGAGGAGCGCGCCCGCGTCCACGACACGCTCACCGCCTGGCAGCTGAGGGTGCCGCAGTTGGCGGCGACCTGGGACCCGCTCGAGCACGCGTTCGCCAGGTCGGTGTCCGATCTCGCCTCGCTGCGCATGCGAGGCGGCGACGGCGGCATCGCCCGCCTGCCCGCCGCCGGGATGCCCTGGTTCATGACCGTCTTCGGCCGGGACACGCTGATCACCTCGTACCAGACGCTTCTCTTCGGCCCCGAGCTCGCCTACGGCGCGCTCGAGGTGCTGGCCGAGCTCCAGGCTGTCGACGACGACCCGTCCATCGACGCCGAGCCCGGGAAGATCGTCCACGAGGTCCGCCACGGGAAGGCCGCGAAGGTCTGGTTCCCGCGCTATTACGGCACCGTCGACGCCACCCCGCTCTACCTCGTCCTGCTGTCGGAGGTCTGGCGCTGGACGCGGGACACGACGCTCGTGGCGCAGCTGCGCGAGCCGGCGCTCCGGGCACTCGCGTGGATCGACGAGCACGGCGACCTCGACGGCGACGGCTTCGTCGAGTACCGGCGCCGGACGGAGCGCGGGCTCGAGAACCAGTCGTGGAAGGACTCCGGCGACTCCCAGCGCTTCGCAGACGGCCGGCTCGCGGCGGCGCCGATCGCCTCCTGCGAGGTGCAGGGATACGTCTACGACGCGAAGTTGCGGACGGCGGAGCTCGCCCGCGAGGCGTGGAGCGACCCGGAGCTGGCCGAGCGGCTCGAGGCCGACGCAGCGCAGTTGCAGGCGCGTTTCGACGAGGCTTTCTGGGTCGACGGGCGCGGCGGGTACTACGCCCTCGCGCTCGACGCCGACAAGCAGCAGGTCGACTCGCTGTGCTCCAACATCGGTCACCTGCTCTGGAGCGGGATCGTGCCGCCCCGGCGGGCCGAGCAGGTGGTCGCCGCGCTGACGGGAGACTCGCTCTGGTCGGGCTGGGGCGTCCGGACCATGTCCACCGACGATGCCGGATACAGCCCGCTCTCGTACCACAACGGCACCGTCTGGCCGCACGACAACTCTTTGATCGCGGCCGGGCTCGCCCGCTACGGCTACCGCGAAGAGGCTTTGCGGATCGTCCAGCGGATGCTCGACGCCGCCGCCTTCTTCGACTTCGAGCTGCCGGAGGTGTTCGCCGGCCTGCCGCGGGGCTCGACCCCGTTCCCGATCGCGTATCCGACCGCGGCGCGGCCGCAGGCCTGGGCGGCCGGAACGCCGGTGCTGCTCCTGCAGGTGCTCCTCGGTCTGGAGCCCGACCGCGCGCGCCAGAGCCTCGAGGCGACAGTCGACCGGGAGCTGCCCGAGTGGGCCGGCTCGCTCCGGCTGTCCGGCGTTCGTGCCTTCGGGCGCTCGTGGGACGTCCGGCTGGAGGACGGCCGCGTGGCGGTGGAGCGGGCATGACCGGCGCCGATCGGCCTCTCCGCATCGCTGTGATCAGCCCGGTGTGGTTCCCGGTGCCGCCCACCGGTTACGGGGGGATCGAGTGGATCGTCTGGCTGCTCGCCGACGGGCTCGTCGACGCCGGGCACGAGGTGACGCTGTTCGCGTCCGGCGACTCGCATTCGAAGGCGACGCTCTCCTCCGTCTTCCCGAAAGCGCCCAGCGAGCGGATCGGCCAGACGCTCCCCGAGCTCCAGCACTGCCTGGCGGCCTACGCCCGTGCGGACGAGTTCGACGTGATCAACGACCACTCGGGCCTTCCGGCGGCGGCGATCGGGGGCCTGATCACGAAGCCGGTTCTGCACACGATCCACGGGCCGCTCGACGCCGAGGGCGGCGCGATCTACGAGCAGATCGCCGAGGTCGCGCCGAGGATCGGGTTCATCTCGATCTCGATGAACCAGCGGAAGCCGAAGCCCGACTTCCCCTGGGTGGCGAACTGCCCGAACGCGCTCGACTTCTCGCTCTACCCGGTGAAGCCGCACCGCGGCGACTACTTGCTCTTCATCGGCCGGATGAGCCCGGACAAGGGCTGCCACCGCGCAATCGACGTCGCCTTCTCGGCCGGGCTGCCGCTGAAGATCGCCGGCAAGAACCGCGAGCCACTCGAGCAGCAGTACTTCGACGAGTTCGTCGCCCCTCACCTCTCGGACGAGATCGAGTACCTCGGCGAGGTCACCCACGGCGAGAAGGTCGAGCTGCTCCAGAACGCCCGCGCGACGCTGTTCCCGATCGAGTGGGAGGAGCCGTTCGGCCTGGTGATGATCGAGTCGATGGCGTGCGGGACGCCGGTGATAGCGACCCGGTGGGGGGCGGTCCCCGAGGTGATCGAGCACTGCCGCAGTGGGATCATCGTCGACGACTACCGGCTGATGGCGGCGGCGATCGAGGAGGCAGATGGGCTGGAGCCGCTCGAGCTCGTCCGCTACGCGCAGCAGCACTTCTCGCCCGAGCGGATGGTGGGCGACTACCTCCGGGCGTTCCGCTCGGTTCTCGATCGCTCGTAGGAAACGCCGGTGGCTAGCATGGGCAGCGTGGCGACCGACCGGCTCCACGCGCTGCTCGAGCAGGCCTTTCCCGATGCAGGTGAGCTCGACGTGCAAGACCGCACCGGCACCGGCGACCACTTCCAGGTGACGGTCGTGAGCCCGCGCTTCGCCGGGCTCTCGCTGATCGACCAGCACCGCCTCGTCAACGAGGCCCTCGCGGGGCCGCTCGCGGACGGCACAATCCACGAGTTGCGGATCAAGACGAAAGGGACCTGATGAGTGACCTGAGCTCGAACATCCGGCAGGTGATCGAGGGCGAGGACGTCGCCCTGTTCATGAAGGGCACGCCCCAGATGGTCATGTGCGGAAACTCGCTGCGGGCGCTCGAGGCGCTGCGGCGGGCGGGCGCGCCGGTCACCGCCGTCGACGTGCTTCCGGATCCGGCGATCCGCCAGGAGCTTTCTGCGCAGTCGGGCTGGCCGACGATCCCGCAGGTCTTCGTGCGCGGCGAGCTGATCGGCGGCGCCGACATCGTCGAGGAGCTGGCGGCGTCCGGCGACCTCGAGCGGACACTCGAGGAGAAGCTCGGCGCGGACTATCGTGACGAGCGGGAGGAGAAGACCCTGGCGGTCACCTCCTTCGCAGCTCCCTGACGTCGCGCACGGCGAATACCGGCAGGGTGACGAGCGTGATGAAGACCGCGCTCCCGACGAGCGTGGCTTCCGTGCCGAAGGCATCGGCGATCGGCCCGATCACGGCCAGGCCGACCCGTGTTGCCGGTGCGCAGGAGGATCGCGACCATCGGCTGCGTCGTTCCGCCCGCGAGGCTGGACGCGACCATCACCTTGTCTCGCGGCAGACGGTCGGC
This sequence comes from uncultured Actinomycetes bacterium, assembly GCA_963775695.1. Taxonomy (GTDB): domain Bacteria; phylum Actinomycetota; class Thermoleophilia; order Gaiellales; family Gaiellaceae; genus DATBLE01. The sequence continues at coordinate 17,608 of CAVZJU010000007.1, forward strand.
CCCGACGCCGCCGATCAGGAGGAACACGACCTGAAGAACGGCGCGTGGGGCGAGCACGAGGCCGAGGTCCGACTTGGACTCCGTCAGGTCGATCACCACGAAGGCGAGCGTGATCGGCGCCATCGCCTTCCCGAGGAAGGAGACCGCCCGCCTGCGAAGAGCAGGCGGAACTCGCGCTCGGCGAGTAGGCCTAGCCTGCTGGTTCTGACCTCTTGTCCCAGTACCGCTTCATTCCGACGTAGGACTGCCACAGCGGCGCCGCGCGCTCCCAGTGGTCGGCCTCGTCCGCGCCGACAGCGGCCTCGAGGTCACGTCGTGCCGCTTCCACCCACGCCTGCTCGTCCGGCGCCTCACGGCCGCGCTCCGCCCATCCCGTCAGCTCTTGGCGGACCAGCGCAAGGTGCTCGGACGGCGAGTCGGCTACGCCGAAGTGGATCAGCGCGAGCCGCGCCGGCCGCCGGCGCTCGATCTCGTCGAACGTCCGGAACCAGGCCTCGACGTCGAGCTCGGGCGGCGGGCACACGGGGATCACGTACCGGCCCGGCTGGATGCGGACGCCGGCCGCGTCCCCCGCATAGAGCGTGCCGTCCTCGTGCAGGTAGCAGACGTGGTGCGAGGCGTGGCCGGGCGAGGGGAAACACTCGAGGCCGACCACGCGGTGGCCGACCACCTCGACGTTCACGGCGGGAACCGGCGCGAGCTCGCCCCAGAGGATGTCGAAGGCATCGCCGTAGAGCCGGCGCGCGCTCGCCTCGAGCCGCGACGGGTCGACAAGGTGCGGCGCGCCGATCTCGGAGACGTGCACACGCAGCTCCGGGTGCTCGCGGACCAGCGCGCCGGCGCCGCCGGCGTGGTCGAGGTGGATGTGCGAGAGCAGCAGGTGACGGACGTCGGTGAGCTCGAGTCCCCGGTCGGCGAGCGCCTGCTTCAGCACCGGGAGGCAGGTGGTCGGTCCGCAGTCGTGCAGCGCGAGCCCGTCCGTGGTCTCGAGCAGGTAGCAGCCGACGATGCGCTCGGTCTGGTGGCGGAGGTCGACGAGGTCAGGGGCGTCCACGTCCTGATTCTCCCAGCGGGCCGGTCGACCTGTGGACGGATCGTCACGCAACCGCCACAACAGGGGTCAGACCCCTGACATGCCGAAAGTGGACGATCGGGGCGCACGATTCGCCGCGTGGGCCAGATCCGCCTCGTCCTGCCTGGACGTGACAGGGGTCAGACCCTTGCCACGTCCACTCGGCCGGCTGTGGACAGCGCGCGCTACGCGCGCGCGGCCGTGCGGACGAGCGCGGCCTCGAGGTCGGCGACCAGGTCGGCTGCCGACTCGATCCCGACCGACAGCCGGACGAGGTTCGGCGGCGTGGCGAACGAGGCGTCGGCGGTCGAGGCGTGCGTCATGATGGCCGGCACCTCGATCAGGCTCTCGACGCCGCCCAGGCTCTCGGCCAGCTTCCAGATCGTCGTCCGGGAGACGAGGGCGACTGCCTCGTCGGCGCTGGGCGCGAGGAACGAGACCATCCCGCCGTAATCGGACATCTGGCGCGCGGCCACGTCGTGACCGGGATGATCCGCCAGCCCCGGGTACAGGACGCGATCGACCGCGGGATGCCCCTCGAGGAACTCGGCGACCGCGCGCGCGTTCTCGCAGTGCCGCTGCATGCGCAGGGCGAGCGTCTTCAGCCCGCGCAGCACGAGCCACGAGTCGAACGGCCCCGGGACGGCGCCGAGCGAGTTCTGGAGGAAGGCGAGCCGCTCGGCGACCGTGGGGTCGTTCGTCGCCGCAAAGCCGCCGATCAAGTCCGAGTGGCCGCCGAGGTACTTCGTGGTCGAATGGACGACGATGTCGGCCCCGAGCTCGAGCGGCTGCTGGAGATACGGCGTCGCGAAGGTGTTGTCGACCACGACCACGGCACCGGCGGCGTGCGCGGCCTCGGCGACGGCGGCGATGTCGACGATGTTCAGCAGGGGGTTGGTCGGGGACTCGACCCAGACGAGGCGCGTGCGCTCGTCGATGGCCTCGACCACGCCGTCGTGCGGGGCGAACTCGAACGCGTAGCCCTTCGGTTCGTACACCTTCGAGAACAGGCGGTAGGTGCCGCCGTAGACGTCGTTCACCGCCACGACCCGCTCGCCCGGCGACACGAGGTGCATCAGGGTCGTCGTCGCGCCCATGCCCGACGAGAAGGCGAAGCCGTACTCGGCGCTCTCCAGCGAGCTGAGGCAGGTCTCCAGCGCGCGCCGCGTCGGGTTCGCCGTGCGCGAGTAGTCATAGCCCTTGTGCTCGCCGACCGCCTCCTGCACGTAGGTCGAGGTCTGGTAGATCGGGACGGTGACGGCGCCGGTGGTCGGGTCGGGCTGCTGGCCCTCGTGGATCGCGCGGGTCTCGAAGTCCATCAGGCGATCGTAGCTCCGAGCCAACGAGCGAGGCTCCGCAGCTGCCGGTCGAGCGAGCGCGGCCGAACGCCGTCCTCCCACCAGACGCCGCGCACGTGCAGCCGGCCCGCCTCCCGGTCGTGCACCGGCTCGATCCGGCCGACGATCCGGTCGCCGCGGAGGATCGGCAGGACGTAGTAGCCGTACTCGCGTTTCGCGGCCGGGACGTACATCTCCAATCGGTAGCGGAAGCCCCAGAGGGCCTCCGCCCGATCGCGGTCATGGACGAGCCGGTCGAAGGGGGAGAGGAAGGTGACGCGGCCCCTCACCGACCCGACTTCGGCATCGGGGTGCGCGACGAGCCGACCCTTTTCGAGCTTGACGCCGAGCGCGCGGAAGCGCCTTTCCTCGAAGATCCGTCTCGCCTCCGGCCATGGCACTTTCTCCGTCTCCGGGTACCAGCGCTCGGCGAGGTCCCAGATGCGTTGCTTCCCACGCCTGCCGACGACCGCGACCTCGCCGCGCGCGTTCAGCACGCCGAGCAGGAGGCCCATCTTCCTCTCGCCCCACCAGCGGTGCGCCTCGCGCTGCGTCGGCTTGTGGTCGGCGATCTCGCGGGAGAGGAGCGGCCCGCGCCGCTCCAGTTCGCGCAGCACGTAGCGGCGGTACGACGCGTTCTCCTTCAGCCAGGCGATCTGCCGTAGGTCGAGCGGCCGGTCGCGGCGTCGCATCCGCGCTTTCAGGAGCGGCAGGACCTCCATCGGCCAGAGGAACGCGTCCCACTCGACGAGCTTCCGCTTCTCCCAGAGCAGGCGGTCGAGCTCTTCCCGGTCGTAGGTCCCCAATCTGCTCCAGAGGACGAGGTACTGGGGCGGGGCAACCGTGGAGATCGGATCCATCTGGAGGAAACCGAGTCGCCGCACCGTGTCGAGGACCCCGCTCGCCGTGCCGTCGAGGAGCTGGGCATGAACGGCGATCCGCCGGGCCTCCTCCGGCGAGACCTCGATCATTGCTCGACGCGCTCGAGCTGGAGGACGCGCGCCAGCCGAACGAGCGCCTTGTCCAGAGCCGTCTCCAGCACTCCAGACCGCCGCACTCCCGGCTCGAGGTGGAAGGCGCGCACCCGCAGCACGCCCTCCGCCCGGTCGGACTTCAGGTCGACCCGGCCGACCAGCCGGTCGCGATGAAGGAAGGGCAGCACGTAGTAGCCGTATACCCGCTGCGGCTCCGGCTTGTAGACCTCGATCACATGCGTGAAGCCGAAGAGCCGCTCGAGGAAGGCGCGGTCCCAGACGAGGTTGTCGAACGGGCAGAGGAGCACGCCGCCCGTCGCCGCGCCGTCGACCTCGGCATCAGCCGGCACGACCACCGGCGGCCCGCCGTCGTCGACCGCGACCCGCCGGACCAGTCCTTCGGCCACGAGCTCGTCCACGACCGGCCGCATCGCCTTGGCGCCGCCCCGGAACCGGCAGTGCTCGGCGATCCCGGCCTCTGTCAGCGCCCCGCGCCCCTGCACCGCCCGCAGGGCGTAGCCGCGCCGGAACTCCTCCTCCGACGGCACCGGCGCGTCCAGCTGCGCCCGCGGGATCACCTGCTCAGGCAGGTCGTACAGCCGCTGGAAGCCGTCGCGGCCGGCGACGACCACCTCGCCTGCGGCGAACAGGTCCTCGAGGATCCGCTTCTCCGGCTTCCAGTTCCACATGCCCCCGCCACCACCGCCCTCGAAGAAGCGGGTCGGCAGCGCACCGTTCGCACGCAGCGCGTCGAGCACGCGCTCCTTCACCTCCGGGTCGTGGTCGTGCTTCCGTCCCCACCAGTGCCGCTCGCGGAGGTGCTCCATGCGCCGCTTGAAGAGCGGATAGTCCTCGATCGGGACGAGGCAGGCCTCGTGCGCCCAGTACTCGAAGATGCGGCCGCTCTTCAGCAGCCGCGAGACGGATGCCTCCGGGTAGGCGCCGATGCGCGAGCCCAGCGTCAGCCGGTGCGCCCGGCCGACGGTCGAGATCGAGTCGAGCTGGATGCAGCCGAGGCGGCGGATCGTCGACGCGACCTCGTCGGCCCGCGCCCGGCGAAACCGGGTCGCGTACCGCTGGTGCGCGACGACGTAACGGCGCAGCTGGCCGACGGAGACCGTCTCCATGCCCTGAGTCAACGTCGGTGCGGCGGCGGATGTTTCGGCGGGGGCGGGCGGCGAGGCGGCGGCGTGCCTGCAAGCAGGCGCTCGGCGACTACACGAGCCGGGCGTTGCCGGCCGGCGTCGTGGCGGCGGTCGTCTCCGCCGCCGGCGTCGCGTGATTGGGACGCGGCGTGACTGCGGCTTGCGTCGCTCCGGCGGAGGTTCGCTTCCACGCCGGGCTCGGTGCGGTCGCCCGGCTCGGACTGCAGCTCTCGGCCCTGCTCGTGGTCCTGATCCCGGTCGCCCGGCACCTGCCGGCGGTGCAGCCGCGCGGAATCGTCGGGTCGCTCGCCGTCGCGGCGCTGGCCGCTGCCGTCGCCGCGGCCGTCGACAACTTGCCGGCGTCGGCGGCGGTCGCCGCAGCCCTGAGCGGCCCGGCCGTCTACGCGGCACTCGCCGGCGTCTCGGTCGGGGCGTTGGCGACAGAGCAGGGATCGGTCGTGACCCTGCTCGCCGGGGAGCTGGCGGGAGCCCGCGCCTACGAGCGGTGCCTCGTTCCCGTGGTTGCGGCGGCGCTGGCGGTGGCGACATCCTGCTCTACTCCTCGAGCGGGACGTAGCCCGGAACCGCCGCCACCCGCTCGATCCAGCGCTGCACCCCCGGGTACTGCCCGAGCTCGAACCCGCCCTCCTCTGCCAGGTGCGTGTACGCGTACAGCGAGATGTCGGCGATCGTGAAGCGGCCCTCGACGAGCCAGTCGCGGCCGTCGAGGTGACCCTCCAGCGCTGCGAGCGCGCGGTTGCCGTCGCGCCACTTCGACTCCAGCTCCTCTGCGTACGTCTCCCGCTCGCCGAGCAGCGTGATCCAGAAGCGCGCGACCGCCACCGTCGGCTCCACCTCGTACTGCTCGAAGAACATCCACTGGAGGACGCGCGCCCGCTCGAGCTGGTCGGCCGGCACGTACGGCGAGCCGTCGCCGAAGTACCAGAGGATCGCGTTCGACTCGGCCAGGAACCGGCCGTCGTCGAGCTCGAGCGTCGGCACTCGCAGCGCCGGATTCTTCCCGCCGAGTAGCTCGGGCCGGTTCGAGCGATCGAAGACGTCGACCTCGACCCGCTCGTACTCGATGCCGCGCAGCGTGAGGATCTGGCGCACCTTCCAGCAGTTGCCGGAGAGCTGCGAGTTGTAGAGCCGCACCCTTCTAGGAACGCCGGTAGCGGCTGGAGACTTCCTCCGCCAGCGGCAAGCCGCTCGCGCGCGTGGCCGCCGCCAGTTCCTCGAGGTCGAACGGCACGCGGTGGAACTCCACGGACGCCGCCTCGACTATCGCGTACGAGGCCCACCCGTCGAAGCGGAAGTCGTCGTCGGGCTGGAGGTGGTCGTAGCCGAGACCGACGCTGCCCGGGTTGACGTACCACGCCGCTCCGACCCGCCGAAGCTGCGGGACGTGGACGTGCCCGCCGGCGAGAAGGTCGGCGCCTGTGCCGTCGAATGCGTGCGGCGGATCCTCGGGGAGGACGACGGTGTCGAAGTCTGCTGGTGCCGCGTGGAAGCAGAGGAGGCGCTGTCCGTCGAGGTCGACCGCCACCGTCGCCTCGAACGAGCGGATGTAGTCGACGTCTGCGGGCGTGAGCTGGGAGAGACTCCACTCGCGCTGCGTCAGCTGCCGCTCGGTAGGGGGATCGGTGCTCGCGTCCGGGTCGAGCAGGAAGGCGTCGGAGTTCCCCAGCACCACGCGGGCCTTCACGCTGCGCAGGAGCTCGAGGCACTCGGCCGGCTGCGGGCCGCCCTGCGCCATGTCACCGAGGGCGACGACGAGATCGGCGCCGCGCCGCCCGATCTCGTCGAGCGCCGCACGCAGTGCGACGGCGTTGCCGTGCGAGTCCGAGATCAGGGCGACGCGCACTCGCCTAGCGGCGGTGTGCGAGGTACTCGAGCAGGTCCGACCGGGTGAGCACGGCCTCCGGCCTGCCCTCGCGCGCGACGACGACCGCCTGGTTGCGCTCGCGCAGGTCGGCGAACACCTCGTCCACGGAATCGAGCATGTCGACGGCGCCGAGCGGGGGCTGCATCGCCGCGGCGACGTCCTCGCCGAGCGCGTCCGGGTTACGGAAGACGCGGTCGAGGAGCGTGCGCTCGTTCAGCGAGCCGATCACGTCCGCGAGCGATTCGACGGGCGCGTGGCGGACGACCGGCAGCTGGGAGATCCCGTAGCGCTGCATCAACTCGATCGCCGCGCCGAGCTTCTCGTGCGGCTCGCAGGTGACCAGGTCGGGGACGCCGTTGTCCGCATGCTTGAACGCGAGTACCTGCTCGACCGTGTCGGGCGGGCCGTGGCGCTCGAGGAAGCCGTGCTCGAGCATCCAGTTGTCGTCGAAGACCTTCGAGAGATAGCCGCGGCCCCCGTCGGGGATGGTGGTCAGGATCGTCTTCCCGGGCCCGTGGCGCCTCGCAGCTTCGAGCATCGCGAAGACCGACGTCCCGCCCGAGCCGCCGGCGAGGATCCCTTCCTCGCGGGCGAGCCGGCGCGTCGTCACGAACGTGTCGCGGTCGGAGACCTGCACGTATTCGTCCACCAGCGCCGGGTCGAAGGTCGCGGGGAAGGTGTCCTTGCCGATCCCCTCGACCAGGTATGGATGGACGGGGCCGCCGGAGTAGATCGACCCCTCCGGATCGGCGCCGACGACGACCAGGTCCGGCTTCTGCTCCTTCAGGTAGCGGGCGGTGCCGGTGATCGAGCCGCCGGTGCCGACACTGATCACGATCACGTCGAGCTCGCCGCCGACCTGCTCCCAGATCTCCGGGCCGGTCGTCCGGTAGTGCGCTTCGGGGTTGCCCGCGTTCGAGTACTGGTCCGGCTTGTACGCGCCGGGGATCTCCTCCGCGAGCCGGTCGGAGACGAGGTAGTAGCTCTCCGGCGAATCGGGCTCGACCGCGGTCGGGCAGATGACGACGTCCGCCCCGAACGCGCGCAGCAGGGCGATCTTCTCCGGCGCGACCTTGTCGGGGACGACGAAGATCATCTTGTAGCCCTTGATTGCGGCGGCGAGCGCGAGGCCGACGCCGGTGTTGCCCGAGGTCGGCTCGACGATCGTCCCGCCGGGCTTCAGCGTCCCGGTGCGCTCGGCCTCGTCGATCATGCTCAGCGCGATCCGATCCTTGTTCGAGCCGCCGGGGTTGAGGTACTCGAGCTTGACCAGCAGGGTCGCGCCCAGCTCGCGGCCGATCTTCTGGAGCCGGACGACCGGCGTGCCGCCGATCAGGTCGAGCAGCGTCGGGTAGTCGCGCGCCACGGGCCGGGAAAAGCCTATCCCTGCTCGACGCGGTCGAGGAAGCCGGCGACGAGTTCCCGGTAGCGCTCGGGCTCCTCGACGAACTGCATGTGGGAGGCGTGCTCGAAGGTGACGAGCGTCGAGCCTCTGATGCCCTCGTTCAAGCGCTGCGCCTGGACCGGCGTGAACTCGTCGTGGGCGCCGGCGGTGATCAGCGTCGGGACGTCGAGCTCGCCGAGGCGGTCGGTGATGTCCCAGGTCTTCAGCGTGCCGGTGATCACGAACTCGTTCGGGCCCTGCATGTGCATGTAGACATCGGGGTGCTCGGCGACTCCGGCGAACGTGCGTTGGACGCAGCCGGGGAACGGATCGACGCGGCAGACGTGCCGTTTGTAGAACTCCATCGAGGCTGCCTCGTACTCGGGCGAGTCGAGCGTGCCAGCGGCCTCGTGCTCGTCGAGGATCCGCTGGGTCTCCTCGGGGAGGTCTCGGCGCAGGCGGCCTGTCTCCTCCTCCCAGAGCGGGATGCTCGCGGGCGAGGAGGAGAGGAGAAGGCCGGCGAGGCCGGCGGGCCGGGTCAGGGCGTATTCCATCGCCAGCATCCCGCCCCAGGACGAGCCGAAGAGGTGGACGCGGTCGAGGCCGAGCGCGTCCCTCACAGCCTGGACCTCGCGGACGAACAGTTCGACCGTCCAGAAGTCGGCGGGTTTCTCGACCCAGGAGCGGCCGCAGCCGATCTGGTCGTAGAAGACGACGCGGCGGGCGGTGCCGGCGAGCTCCTCGAGCGGCTCGAGGTAGTCGTGCGGAGCGCCCGGACCGCCGTGCAGGGCGAGGAGCGGCAGCTTGCCCGGGTCCTCGCCGTCGCCGACGACGCGGTACCAGGTCTCGCCGCCGGCGTAGGGGATGCGGCCTTCGGTCGGCACGCGCGGGAGTCTACGCCCGGCCCGCGAGCAGGTCGCGCAGCTGATCGAGCGTCATGTTGCCGCCGGATGCGATCAATCCGACCTTCCGGCCCGCGAGGTCGAGCTTCAGCGCCGCCGCGAGGGGGGCCGCGCCGGCGGCCTCGATCAGGTTGCGGGTGCGTTCCAGCAGCGCCAGCGTCGCAGCGCGGATCTCGTCCTCGGAGACCAGCACGAAGTCGTCGAGGCGCTCACGGAGGATCTGCTGTGGCAGCTCGAAGCCGATCCTGGTGGCGAGCCCTTCGGCTGCGGTGTGCATCTCGTCCTGGGCGAGGCCGCCTTCCTTCCACGAGCGGTAGGCTGCCGGGGCTGCGTCCGACTGCACGCCGACCACCCGGAGCTCGGGCCGGAGAGCCGCGGCTGCGATGCAGGCCCCGGCGGCACCGCTGCCACCGCCGATCGGCGCGATCAGGACGTCGAGGTCGGGTTGCCGCTCGAGCGTCTCGAGGGTGTGCGTGCCGACACCGGCGATCAGGTCGGGCTCGTTGCCGGAGTGGATGTAGCGGTAGCCCTGCTCCTCCGCGAGCGCCTCGCAGTGCTCGCGCGCGTCGTCGAAGTCGCGTCCGTGCTCGACGATCTCGCCGCCGAGGCCTCTGATCGACGCGACCTTCACCGGGTTGGCGCCCTCCGGCACGCAGATCACCGTACGCACGCCGAACAGCCGCCCTGCGAAGGCGATCGACTGGCCGTGGTTCCCCGTCGAGGCGGTGATGACGCCGCGCTTTCGCTCGTCGTCGGAGAGCTGCGAGACGAGATTGACGCCGCCGCGCACCTTGAAGTTGCAGACCGGGTGGTGGTTCTCGTGCTTGACCCAGACCTCGGTGCCGACCAGTTCGTCCAGCGCCGGATAGCGGTTGAGCGCGGTCTCGCGGAGGTAAGGCGCGATCCGCTCCCGCGCGGCCAGGACGTCGTCGAACGTGGGCGGCTCGATGGCCACCGTCGAACGCTACAGCGGAGGCGTGCTTCGAACAGCAGTGACAGGCTTGAGCTGTCACTGCCTCTGGACGCTAGTGGCGGAAGTGCCGTCGGCCGGTGAAGACCAGCGTCGCCCGGGCGCGTTCGACCGCGGCCACCACGTCGGCGTCGCGCTTCGAGCCGCCCGGCTGGATGATCGAGCCGACCCCGGCGTCGAGCGCCGTCGCCGGGCCGTCCGGGAACGGGAAGAAGGCGTCCGAGGCAAGGGACGCACCCTCGAGGTCGTGGCCGTGCTCGCGCGCCTTCTCGACCGCGAGCCGAACCGCGTCCACGCGCGACATCTGCCCGGCGCCGATCCCGACCGTCCGCAGCCCCTTTGCGATCACGATCGCGTTCGACGTCACGTGCTTGCAGACGCGCCACGCGAACAGCAGGTCGCCCCAGTCCGACTCGTCCGGGTCGCCGCAGACCACGATCATTCCCTCGCGGTCCTCGACGTCCTCGTCGCGGTCCTGGACGAGTAGCCCGCCGACCACCCGCCGGTAGTCGCGCTCACCGTTGGGCGTCAACCGCCGCTCGGCCGAGTCGAGCAGCCGGACGGCCTCCTTCCTGCGCAACACCTCGAGCGCGCCGTCCTCGTACCCCGGCGCGAACAGCACCTCCACGAACTGACCGGCGACGAGTGCGGCCAGCGCGGCCGATACGGGCCGGTTCAGGACGACCACTCCGCCGTACGCCGACAAGGGGTCGGCCTCGACCGCACGCGGATAGGCCTCCTCGATCGACCCCGCGACCGCAACTCCGCACGGGTTCGCGTGCTTGACGATCACGCAGGCGGGCAGCGTGAACTCGTCGGCGAGCCGCCGGGCGGCCGACAGGTCGTTGAGGTTGTTGTACGAGAGCTCCTTCCCGCCGTGCTGCTCGACCCGCGATAGCAGGTGCCGTCGCGCCCCGGCCTCGGCGTAGTAGGCCGCGCGCTGGTGGGGGTTCTCGCCGTAGGCGAGATTCCGTTCCTTCCAGAACGTCGGGATCAGCCCCTCCGGGAACGTCTCCCGCTCGTGGAACCACGCCGAGATCGCCGACTCGTAGGCGGCGGTCACGACGAACGCCTCGCCCGCGAGCGACCGCCGGGTGTCGATCGAGAGCCCGCCCGCCTCGCGTAGCTCGGCCAGCACCCCTCCGTAGCGCTCCACGCGCGCGACCACCCCGACGTGGAGGAAGTTCTTCGCCGCCGCGCGCAGCAGCGTCGGGCCGCCGATGTCGATCATCTCGACGACCTCCTCCTCGGTCACGCCGCGGCGCGAAGCGGTCTCCGTGAACGGGTAGAGATTGACGACGACGAGGTCGAACGGCTCGATCCCGTGCGCTGCCAGGTCGGCCAGATCCTCCGGAACGTCCCGCCGGGCCAGGATGCCGCCGTGGACGGCCGGGTGCAGGGTGACCACGCGGTGGCCGAGCAGCTCGGCGAAGCCCGTGAGGGTCTCCAGCCGCGTCACCGGCAGCCCGTGCTCGTCGAGGAACGTGGCGGTGCCGCCGCTCGCCACGAGCTCCCAGCCGAGCTCGTGCAGCCCGCCCGCGAGATCCTCGAGTCCGGCTTTGTCGTGCACCGAGATCAGCGCGCGTGGCACAGCTCCCTCACCACCTCGGGCAGCAGCCGGTGCTCGACCTCGTGGATCCGCTCGACGAGCGTCGACCGCGGCTCCACCGGCACCGGCTCCTGCCGGAGAACCGGGCCCGTGTCGATGCCTTCGTCGACGAGATGCACGGTCACGCCGGTTTCGGGGACGCCCGCCTCGACCGCGCGCTCGATCGCCCGCAGGCCCGGGAACGCGGGGAGCAGGGAGGGGTGGACGTTGACGATCGGGTCGAAGCGCTCGAGGAACGACGGCGACAGGAGACGCATGTAGCCCGCGAGCACGACCAGGCGCACGCCGCGGTCCTCCAACCAGTCGGCCATCGAGCCCTCGTCCGCGAACTGCTCCGCCGGGATCCCTGCCGCGTCGGCCCGCTCGAGTGCACGCGCCCCGGGCTTGTCGGAGGCGACCGCGACGATCGGCAGATCGGCGTCGATCAGCGCCTGCAGGTTCGTCCCCTCTCCCGAGGCCAGCACACCGATCACGCGATGCGCCCGATCACCTGCAGCCCCGCCGCCTCCGGCACGACGGCGCAGTAGCCGATCCCGAGGTTGAAGACCCTGCGCAGCTCGTCCTCCTCCACGTGGCGCGCGAGCCACGCGAACACGGGAGGCCGCGCCCACGCGTCCCAGTCGATCTCGGCGCGGAGCCCCTCCGGCAGCATGCGCGAGAGGTTCCCCTCGATGCCGCCGCCGGTCACATGGGCGAGCGCGCGCACGTCGCCGGCCCGCCGCAGCTCGCGGACGTCGTCGAGGTACAGCTGCGTCGGCGCGAGCAGGTCGTCCCCGTCGTACTCCTCGATCGCGAGCACCTGCCTGACCAGCGTGAAGCCGTTCGCGTGCACGCCGGCCGAGGGAAAGCCGACCACCAAGTCGCCCGCCTCCACCCGCGACCCGTCGATCACGTCGGCCCGGTCGACGAGCCCCACGCAGGTGGCGGCGAAATCGAGCTCGCCCTCCCGGTAGACGCCGGGCAGCTCCGCCGTCTCGCCGCCGACGAGCGCGCAACCGGCCGCGCGACAGACCTCGGCCGCGCCCTCGACCAGCTCTGCGACCTCGTCGAGGTCGAGCCGGTTGGCGGCGACGTAGTCCAGGAGGAACAGCGGCTCGGCGCCGGTCGTCGCCACGTCGTTGATGCAGTGGGCGGCCATGTCGGCACCGCAGGTGCGCAGCAGGCCGCGCTCGCGCGCGACCATCGGCTTCGTCCCGATCGAGTCCATCGAGGCCGCGAGCAGCCGCCGCTCGTCGAGCGGGTACAGCCCGGCGAAGGCTCCGAACCCGGCCGCGCCGGTGGACTCGACCGCCGCCCGCAGCCGCTCGACGACCGCTGCCGCAGTCGCGAGCGAGACCCCCGCCGCCTCGTAGGTCGGCTCCGTGCCCACGCGTCCGAGTCTAAGCCGCGGCCCGGCGCACTAGGGTCCGGTGCATGGACTGGCCGTACGAGATCGCGGAGCGCGACCACGAGATCCAGAACCCGGCGAGCGCCGAGAAGATCCTGCTGCTCGGGAGCTACCTGCGGCTGACGGCCGAGAGCCGCGTCCTCGACGTCGCCTGCGGCCGGGGCGGCCCGGCGGCCATCCTCGCCGCCGCCTACGGGTGTCGGATCACCGGCGTCGAGATCCGGCCGGGATTCGCCGACGCCGCCCGCGAGCGCGTGGTTGCGGCGGGCCTGGACAGGCTGGTGGAGATCCGGACCGGTGACGCGGCGGGGATCGAGCTCGAGCCCGGCACCCTCGACGCCGCCCTCTGCCTCGGCGCCGCCTTCGTCTGGGGATCGATCGCCGACGCGGCGGCTGCGCTCCGGCCGGCGGTCCGGCCCGGCGGCTTCGTCGCGATCGGCGAGCCGTTCTGGCGCCTGTGGCCGCTGCCGGACGGCGTCGATGCCGAGGGTTACGTCCCGCTGTTCGAGACGGCTGCGCGTCTCGAGGCGGAAGGCTTCGCGCTGACAGGGCTCGTCGCTGCGTCCGAGGACGATTGGGACCGCTACGAGAGCCTGCACTGGCGGGCGATGGAGGAGTGGCTGGCCGGGCATCCCGACGAGGAGCTCCGAACACTGCACGAGCAGCGCCGCGCCGACTACCTCCGCTCGCAGCGGTCGCTGCTCGGGTGGGCGATCTTCGTCGGGCGCAAGGCCCGACTCCTACACTGACCCCGTGGGCCCCTCGCCCCTGACCAGCTGGACGTTCGATCCCGCGGCGTTCCTGCTGATCGCGGCCTCCGGGTTCCTCTACTACCGCCGGGCGGCGACGCTCGCGACCCGCGGTACGCCGGTCGAGCTCTGGCGCCGCCTGGTGTTCGGGCTCGGGCTCGTGCTCGCGTTCCTCGCGGTCGCGTCGCCGATCGACGCTCTCGGCGAGCAGCAGTTCTTCTTCGTCCACATGATCCAGCACATCCTGCTCGGCGACCTCGCGCCGCTCTGCTTCGTCGCCGGGCTGACCGGACCGCTGCTCAGGCCGGTGCTGGCGCTGCCGGCGGTGATGCGCCTGCGCTTCCTGACGCTGCCGTACGTCGCCTTCCCGATCTGGGCGGCGAACCTCCTCCTCTGGCATTTGCCGGTCGCCTACCAGGGTGCGCTCCACCACTCGGGGATCCACGCCGTCCAGCACCTGCTCTTCTTCACGTGCGGCGCCCTGATGTGGGCTCCGGTCGTGGAGGTGCTGCCGGGGCCTGCGTGGTTCGGCACCGGGATGAAGCTCGGCTACATCGCCGCCGTCCGGATCGTCGAGACGGTCCTCGGCAACATCTTCGTCTGGTCGGGCGGCGTCTTCTACACGGCGTACGAGCATCCGGTCGAGCGCTGGGGGATCTCGGCGCACGCCGACCAGGGGATCGCAGGCGGGGTGATGATGCTCGAGGGGTCGCTGGTCACGCTCGGCGCGCTGGCCTGGCTCTTCCTGCGCTGGGCACGCGAGAGCGAGGAGCGCCAGCAGCTGCTCGACCAGGGAGTCGATCGCCGCGCGGCCACCCGCGCGGTCCGCTACGGCCGGGAAGTATCCGAGCGTGGGGGAACCCCTGGTTCCCCCACGGGCCCCCTCCTCTGAGCGATCTATCCGCCTCGCCGCCGATCATGTTGCGTCAGGCGCTTGCGCTCCACCGGCTTTCACCACGTCGACCTCGTCGTCAGCTCGATTCTCCGCAGCCTGCCGTTCTACCGCGAGCTCCTGGAGCCGCTCGGCTGGCACCGGGTCGGCGAGGTCGAGGGCGAGCGCGGCGAGACGATCTGGTACATCTCGGGCCCGGGTAGCTCGCTCGGGCTCCGCGAGGCGCGGACCGACACCGACGGCCCCTTCGACCGCTACAGGATCGGCGTCCACCATGTCGCGTTCGAGGCGCCATCGCGGTTCGAGGTGGACGAGCGGGCGGACTGGCTGCGCGCGCGGGGTGTGCCGATCGAGAGCGGCCCGGAGGAGTACTCGTACATCCCGGGCTACTACGCGGTCTTCTTCTACGACCCGGATGGATAGTTCTGAACATCGAATCCAGCGTCATACGTTCGCGCACATGAAGTATTCCGCGGGCCAGGCACGCACTCACGCCGCTCGTCGCGGGCTCGGCTGGACTACGGGACGCTGAGACGGGCGCGGGGTCTTGCCCCAGCCTGTAACTTCAAAGACTGAAAGTGGTGGCCGGCCTCCAAACATGAATAACCGACGATGAGGCTGATCGGGCGGATGGTTGCCCGCGCGTCGGAGGATGTGCACACGGCGCTCGGCCGGGATCCGGCGGCACACTCGCCGCTAGAGGTCGTGCTCGCTTACCCGGGCGTGCACGCCCTTTGGCTGCATCGCCTCGCGCACGCGCTCTACGCGCGCGGCTACGTCGTCCCCGCGCGGGTTGCCTCGCATTTCAATCGGTTTTTGACCGGGATCGAGATCCATCCTGGGGCTCGGATCGGGCGGCGGGTGTTTATCGACCACGGCATGGGCGTCGTGATTGGGCAGACGGCCGAGGTCGGAGACGACTGTCTGCTCTATCAGGGAGTGGTTCTCGGTGGGACGTCGAGCGCGCGAGGCAAGCGCCATCCGACGCTGCGCCGCGGTGTCACCGTCGGCTCGAACGCGTGCATCCTGGGGCCGATCGAAGTCGGCGAGGGAGCGCGGGTGGGCGCTGGTTCGGTGGTTGTGAAGCCGGTTCCCGGCGAGGCGACGGTTGTTGGCGTTCCGGGCCGGGTCGTCCAGCCTGAAGAGCCGCATCCGGAGCCCGATCTTGAGCATGGCCGGCTGCCCGACCCGGTGACAGGTGAGCTGCGGCGACTGGTTGGGATTGAGCGTGCGCTGGAGCAGCGGCTGCGCCAGGTTGAAGAGAAGCTGGGGATCACGCGGTCGAACGGGGCGGCGGAGATCGAGCGGGTCGCCTCCGAGCTCGACACCTTCGATGAGGGGGGCGGGATCTAGTGCGGATCGCGGGCGACGTCACGGAGCTGGTCGGCTCCACCCCGCTGGTCAGGCTGAACCGGGTGACCGAGGGCTGTGTCGCCGAGGTGGTTGCGAAGCTGGAGATGTTCAATCCGGCCGCGAGCGTGAAGGACCGGATCGGGGTGGCGATGATCGACGCCGCCGAGCGCGACGGCCTAGTCGGGCCGGGCACGGTCTTCGTCGAGCCGACCAGTGGCAATACCGGCATTGCCCTTGCCTTTGTCTGTGCGGCCCGGGGCTACCGGCTTGTCCTGACCATGCCCGAAACGATGAGCCTGGAGCGCCGGGCGCTGCTGCAGGCGCTTGGCGCCGACCTCGTCCTCACCTCTGGCGACCAGGGGATGAGCGGCGCGATCGAGCGGGCCGAGCAGATCATCCGCGAGCGCCCCGGTCACCTAATGCTGCAGCAGTTCCAAAATCCGGCCAACCCGGCTATCCACCGCACTACCACTGGGCCTGAGATCTGGACCGACACGGACGGCCGCGTAGACATCCTCGTCTCCGGCGTCGGCACCGGCGGCAGCATCACCGGGATCAGCGAGTACATTAAGCCGCTCAAGCCTTCCTTCCAGGCCATCGCAGTCGAGCCTGCCGCGTCGCCCGTCCTCTCCGGTGGGACGAAGGGACCGCACCCGATTCAGGGAATCGGGGCCGGCTTCCAGCCCGACGTGCTCCGCCTCGACCTCGTCGACGCGATCGAGACCGTCGCAAACGACGACGCGGTCGCGATGACCCGCCGACTCGTCCGCGAGGAGGGACTGCTGGTCGGGATCTCCTCCGGCGCCGCCGCCCACGTCGCCCGCCGCATCGCCTCCCGCCCGGAGAACAAAGGCAAGCTCATCGTGACGATCCTCCCGGACACCGGCGAGCGCTACCTGACCACTCCCACCTACGCGGAACTCGTCGAGGGCGAAGGCTCGTAGGCGACGAATGGCAGGACTGATTCGACGATCCGATCAGCCTCGCGCCGGGGTGTCCTCTCCCCGGAAGGTGCTGCCCACCACGATTTGTGCCAGACGTGCCTCGGCCCTGGAGCACTTGTATCTTCCTCCTGCATACAGATAGGTACCTGTCAACATTGAGTTAGCGCGAGCGCTTTGGGCGTTCGTCAAACCAGGCGGCCCTGGGGATCGGACTGCCGTCTCGCAGGCCACAGACGATGCCGTGTCAACGGGTCGGGCGTGACTCGAGGATCTCCTTGATCCGCTGTAAATCCTTTTGGTTCGCGCGACGCATCGCTTTCGCCATGAGCGGTGCGGCGAGCTTGGAGAGACCGGCTGGTTCGCCTCGGTTGCGCAGGATCATCCTGGTCGAGCCCTGAGGTGTGTCCTCCCAGGTGTAGGTCGTCTCCATGGCAAAGGGCCCGTTGGTGGTCCTCATCACCAGCCGCTCGGCCGGAACGAGTTCCTTCACCTCGTAGGTGTAGGAGAGGTCACGACCGAGGAACGTGGCAACGAACCCGATTCTCGAGCCGATGGCGAGCGGCCGCTCGGTCTTCCACTCGACGCTCTTGATGTTCTCGTACCACGCCGTGGCGTTGTCGGGGTCGGCGGCGTAGGCGGCGACCTCCCTGCGCGGCCGGTCGATCTCGGCCTCCGTGCGGACGTCGACCGGCATAGGACTACGCGAACACCGGGTCTAATCTCTCCGATTCTGCGTACTCCTTGAGGCGCACCATGACCTCTCCTCACATATACCGCCATCCGGCCGGCGTGGTCCTCGCCGGCGAAGCCTTCGTGGCGGAAGCTAACGGTCGAGTCGCCGTCGCGCAGCGTTACCTCCCGATGCGACCAGCGCGGCAAGCTGACCGAGCTTGCCGAGAAGACGGAACGGCCGTGGCCGCCGTCGTCGTGACGCGGTCCGTCGAGGCGTCGCCCGCCACGGTCTTCTCGTGCTTGACCGACGTCGAATAGTGGGCCCTGCGCCGTAGAGTTGAGCCGGATGCGACCGATCGGATTGCGGCTGCTGCACGAGGAGGAGGTCGAGGGGGTCGTCTCGTCGGTGTTCGTCGATATTCGGGCGCGGATGCCGTTCGTGCCGGCGCTGTTCAAGGCGTTGGCCGCTGACGCAGAGGCTCTCGTGGCGGCCTGGTTGCAGGCGCGCGCGATCTACGACGACCCACGCTCGCCCGCCGCAGCGGAGGAGATCCGAAGAAGCGCCGGGGCCGGCATCGGCTTTGAGCCCAGCCGCCGGGTCAGGGAGCTACTGGCACCGTTCGCCGCTGAACTCCCCTTCATGCTGCTGATCGTGACCTCGCTCCAGCTTTCGCTCCGCGGGGAGTTGCCGCAGCAGCCCATGCCTGAGCTGGATCTCCCGGCTGCGGCGCCGGTGCCCAAGCCCGAGTTCTCTGACCGTGGCGAGCATCCGTTGTTTCCGGAGATCTGCTCGGTCTACGGGACACGGCATCTCCCGAGCGTTTTTCGAACCCTGGCGGCAAACGGGGTGCTCGAGGAGACCTGGGACGCTTTCGGCCCCTTCCTGGCCAGCTCCTCGGGAGCGGCGGCGGTCGCACGTGTGAGCCTGGCGGCCGACAGGCGGGCGCGCGCGCTGCCCGACGTCGCTTCGTTCGCCGTCGAGCGTGCCCGACCGATACTCGACCAGTTCTCCCTGGCCCTTCCCCGCAACCTGATCCTCGCGGTCGCCGGGTGCACGGGCCACCGACCGGGCTAATCGACCGCCGTCGACTCGGCCCTCGCGGCTCGTATCGCTTCAGGTTCGGTGTCGGTTGCTTCGCGACCGCGGTACCGAGCTCAATGCTTCGCCCTCCGCTCGGCCTCGGCGGCGATCTCGCGCAGAGACACACGCACGGCGTCCGTCCAGGAGCGGGCTACCCGGGCTCCCCACCAGGCGCCGAGCGCCCACAGATCGGTGCCGAGCTCGCCCTCCCAGGTCAACTCGGTCCGGTCGTCCACCTCTTTCAGGCCGAACGACTCGGACACATGTGGCACCGGGCCGCGCACGACCCGGAACACCACCCGCTCCGGCCGGTCGAACCGGACGGTCTCGACCGTCGTCGTCAGACCGCACTTGACCGGTGTGAAGTGCGCGGCGAGGACCATGTCCGAACCGCGCTCCCACACCTGCAGCTTCTGCTCGAGCGCGCGCGCGGTCCGTCCGAGATAGGGCGCCGCGATCACGTCGAACACAAGGTCTCGCGGCGCGTCGATCAGAACCCGGACCGGCCCGAGCGGTCGAACGGCCCTGCCGACTCCGAGATCGATCGTGATCGCACCGGCTGCGAACAGGCGGTAGAGACGCCGAGCCGCCAGAGACGCAGCGAGCGCGAGCATCGCTCTCCGCATCGCTCAAGTGTACGAGCGCTACCGGCGTCGGGCTCTGCCGTGTCGCCGAGGCGACCCAATGACTCGTTCAGAGACACGGCCACGGGCCGTTGTTCTCGCCTCCCGGTCGTTTGAACGCAAGTGACGAGCCTTCCATGGGCGTTGTCATGTCAACGCACTGGGCTCAATAGAACGGCCAGACGGGATCAAGCTCGAGATCGTGCACGTTCCGGGACACGCGGCGTAGGTCCCGCAATAGGGTCGGGGCCGGCGCGTGCCTACGCGCGCGCCGGCTCGAACCGCAGCTTCGCCAGCTTCCGGCCCTCCGGAATCCGCGTCGGGTAGTCGCCGGTGAGGCACGCGCGGCACAGCGCCGAGGCGGGCCGGCGCGTCGCCGCCTGCAGGCCGGCCAGCGAGATGTAGGCGAGCGAGGTGGCGCCGATCGACTCGCGAACCTCCTCGACGGAGCGGGAGGCGGCAATCAGCTCGCTCTCGTCGGCGAGGTCGATGCCGTAGAAGCACGGCCCGATCACCGGCGGCGACGAGATCCGCGCGTGCACCTCGCTCGCCCCGGCGTCCAGCAGCATCGCGACGATCTGGCGCGTCGTGTTTCCACGGACGATCGAGTCGTCGACGATCACCACCCGCTTGCCCGCCACCTCGGCCAGCGGGTTGAACTTGAGCCTGATGCCCTGCTGGCGCAGCTCCTGGTCGGGCTGGATGAACGTGCGCCCCACGTAGCGGTTCTTGATCAGTCCCTCGCTGAACGGGATGCCGGTCGCGCGGGAGAAGCCGATCGCCGCCGGCGTCCCGGAGTCGGGGATGGGGAGGACGAGGTCGGCCTCGACCGGCGCCTCCTCGGCCAGCCGCTCGCCCATCCGCACCCTGGCGGCGTGCACCTCGACGCCCTCGAGCCGGGTGTCCGGGCGGGCGAGGTAGAAGAACTCGAAGATGCAGAGGGCGCCTTCGGCCGCCGGGACGGCCTGGCGCGACTCCACGCCGCCCTCGTCGACGACGATCAGCTCGCCGCGGCCGAGCTCCCGCTCGAGCTCGGCGCCGACCAGGTCGAGCGCGCACGTCTCGGAGGCGACCACCCAGCCGCCGGGGCCGCCGTAGGCGGCCCGACTTTCTGGCCGGGCGTCGGCGGCTTCGCCGCCGACGCTTCCAGCCACTGCCAATCGTCCGAGAACGAGCGGGCGGAAGCCGTGCGGGTCGCGGAAGGCGATCAGCCTGCCCTCGGCGAGCGCGGTCACCGAGTAGGCGCCCTCCAGCCTGCCCATCGCGTTCGCGACCGCGTCCGCAAGCGGCGCGGGATCGTTGGCGATCAGCGCGGCGATCAGCTCCGTGTCCGAGCTCGACCCGAGCTTCACGCCGTCCGCGGCCAGCTCCTCGCGCAGCTCGCTTGCATTCACCAGGTTGCCGTTGTGCCCGAGTGCGACCGTGCGCGCGCGCCCGTGCTGGACGATCGGCTGCGCGTTCGACCACTGGGCGGAGCCGGTGGTCGAGTAGCGGGTGTGCCCGATCGCCAGCTGGCCGCGCAGGCCGCTGAGCTTCTGCTCGTTGAAGACCTGCGTGACCAGGCCCATCTCTCGCAGCACGGTCAGGTGGCCGCGGTCGGAGACGGCGATGCCGGCCGACTCCTGGCCGCGGTGCTGGAGCGCGTGCAGCCCGAAGTGCGCGAGCCGCGCGACGTCGCGGTCGGGGGCGCAGACGCCGAGCACGCCGCACATCTAGGCTCCCCTCCAGGCCTGTTCGAGCTCCCGCAGCGGGATCTCGAGCAGGCGGTCGCCGCCGACGACGCCGAGCTCGCGCAGCGGCACCCCCTCGAGGCGCGCCACGTCCTCTCGCGCACAGGCGATCACCGCCTGCCCGCTCCCCTCGCCGAACCAGGCGAGGATGTCGTCCGGCAGCTCCAGCTCCGCGCCGACGCCGCTCCAAAGCGACGCCTGCGCCAACGCCACCGCCGTCCCGCCGGCGGACACGTCGTGCGCCAGCGAGAGGATCGGCGCGGATCGCCAGAGGAACTCGACGAGCGTGCGCTCCGCCCCGAGATCGAGGCGGGGCCGACCGCCTCCCGGCGTTCCGTACAGCGCCTGGTACTCCGACCAGGCGAGCGTCAGCGAGACCTTCGGCGCCGAGGCGAGCAACACGACGTCACCCTCCTGCCACCGGCCCGGCACGGTGCGCACGTCGGGCACGAGCCCGACGCAGCCGACCACCGGCGCCGGCAGGATCGCCCGGCCGTCGGTCTCGTTGTAGAGCGAGACGTTCCCCGAGACGACCGGGATCCGCAGCGACTCGGCTGCGCGCGCCATCCCCTCGATCGCCTCGGCCAGCTCCCAGGCGATCTCCGGCTTCTCCGGGTTGCCGAAGTTGAGGCAGTCGGTCAGTCCGATCGGCTCGCCGCCGGCGCAGGCGACGTTCCGCGCCGCCTCCAGCACTGCCAGCGCCCCGCCGGTCCGCGGCGCCGCCCGGGCGATGCGGCCCGGCCCGTCCAGCGACACGGCCAGCCCGCGCAACGACGGACGCAGCCGCAGGATCGCCGCGTCGAGCCCCGGCCGGCGGACCGTGCGCGAGCCGACCAGGTGGTCGTAGCGCTCGTAGATCCAGGTCCGGGAGCGGATGTTCTGCGACGCGAGCAGCTCGAGCAGCGCGTTCTCGACGTACGGCCCGGCCGGCGCAGGCGGCTCGGGCCCGACCGCCCGCGGCGCACGCTCGACCTCGTAGCGGGGCGCCTCGTCGGTGAGGAAGCGCGCCGGAATCTCGCCGACCGGCTCGCCCTCGTAGAGGGCGCGCAGCTCTCCGGTGTCGGTCACCTCGCCGATCGGGGCACAGTGCAGCTCCCAGCGGGCGCAGACCCCCTCGACCGCCTCCAGGAAATCGGGCCGGACGACCGCCACCATCCGCTCCTGGGACTCCGAGATCATGATCTCCCAGGGCTCGAGGTCCTCGCGCAGCGGCACGCGTTCGAGGTGGACGTCGACCCCGGCGCCGTCTCGCGCCATCTCGGCGAGCGCCGAGGCGAGCCCGGCGGCGCCGCAGTCCTGGAGCGATTCGACCAACCCCTGCTCGACCAGTTCGGCGGAGACCTCGATCAGCTTCTTGCCGGTGAACGGGTCGCCGATCTGCACCGACGGTCGCTTCTCGGCCGCGCCTTCGCCCAGTTCCTGGCTGGCCAGCACGCTCGCGCCGCCGATCCCGTCGCGGCCGGTGGTCGCCCCGTAGAGGACGAGCAGGTGGCCGGGCGTCTGCGCCTTCGCCCGCGTCACGCGGTCCGACGGCAGCAGCCCGACGCACATCGCGTTGACCAGGCAGTTGTCCGCGTAGCTCTCGTGGAAGAACGCCTCGCCGCCGACGGTCGGGACGCCGACCGAGTTGCCGTAGGCGCCGATTCCCGCCACCGCCCGGTCGAACGCGTGTCCGGGCTCGCCGAAGCGCAGCCCGTCCAGGAGCGCCACCGGCCGGGCGCCCATCGCGACGATGTCGCGAAGGATTCCGCCGACGCCGGTGGCCGCGCCCTGGAAGGGCTCGACTGCGGTCGGATGGTTGTGCGACTCGACCTTGAAAGCGACCGCCTGGCCCTCGCCTAGGTCGAGCACGCCCGCGTTCTCGCCCGGCCCCTGGAGCACTCGCTCGCCCTCGCTCGAGAACCGCTTCAGCAGGAGCGCCGAGTGCTTGTAGCCGCAATGCTCCGACCAGAGGAGCGAGAACACCGCCAGCTCGAGGTGGTTCGGGTCGCGCCCCATCAGCCCGCGGATACGGTCGAGCTCCCCGTCCGTCAGACCGAGCGTGCGGTGGAGAGGTTCCGCGACCTGGCTCAGGGAGCCATCGTATCGGGGAAGCCCGACGGCGCCGGCGGCGTTACCGTGAAGGAGATGTCCCGCCGGTACGGCCCGCTGATGTTGACGCTCGCCGCGCTCTGGGGCGCGTCGTACCTGTTCATCAAGGTCGGTGTTCGCGACTTCGAGCCGACCGTGCTGATGACGCTGCGCCTCCTGATCGGCGGTCTGCTCCTGCTCGCGTTCCTGGCAGCGACGACCGGTGGACGCCAGGCGCTCCAGGGCGTCCGCGCGGTCTGGCGCGAAGGCTTCGTCTTCGGCGCGATCAACGGCGCGCTGCCGTTCACCCTGATCGCCTGGGGCGAGACGCACATCGACTCCGGTGTCGCCGCCATCGCGCAGGCGTCGGTGCCGATCTTCGTCACGCTGCTCGCGATCAAGTTCAACCCGAGCCAGCGCTCGAGCGGGATGAAGCTGGTCGGCATCCTCGTCGGCCTCCTCGGCGTCGGCGTGCTCGCCGGCATCCACCCGGACGGCGGCGGCTGGGCAGTGGCGGGAACGCTCGCCGTCGTGCTCGCCTCGGTCTCGTATGCGGCGGGTGGGCTCTACGGGCAACATGCGCTCCGCCGCGCATCCGGGCCGGTGCTCGCGACCGCTTCGATGCTCTACGGCGGCCTGCTCCTGCTGCCGTTCGCCTTGTTTCAGCTGCCCGATCACACGCCCGGATGGAAGCCTGTGGCGTCCCTCCTCGGGCTGGCCGTGCTCGGCACCGCGATCGCGCAGCTCCTCCTGTTCAGGATCCTGCGGCTCTACGGCGCAGCCCGGCTCTCGCTCGTCACGTACCTGATACCGGCGTTCGCGCTGCTCTACGGCTCGCTGATCCTCGACGAGCCGCTGCGGCCGTCGATGCTCATCGGGCTGGGCCTGATCCTCGGCGGGGTGGCGCTCGGCTCGGGCGTCTGGCGCCCGCAGCGCCGACCGGTGGCAGACTCGGCGGCGTGAGCGACGGCGTCAGGCTCCGGCGCGCCGAGCCCGCCGACGTCGACTTCGTCACCGGGCTGCTCGCGCACCGCGAGGTCGAGCCCTTCCTCTCCGTGCACCGCGGCAGGGAGCGCGCGGACGTGCTCGAGCGGATCGAGCGCTCGCAGCGAGAGCCCGCCTCGGCCGGCGTGTTCGTGATCGAGGCCGGCGGGCGGCCGGCGGGAGTGATGGAGTTCGGGACGTTCAGCGAGCGCAGCCGGATCGCCGATCTC
This sequence comes from uncultured Actinomycetes bacterium, assembly GCA_963775695.1. Taxonomy (GTDB): domain Bacteria; phylum Actinomycetota; class Thermoleophilia; order Gaiellales; family Gaiellaceae; genus DATBLE01. The sequence goes on from CAVZJU010000007.1 coordinate 41,601, forward strand.
GGCGGGCTTGCCCTCCATCCCGACTTCCGCGGCCGGGGCCTGGCCGAACAGGCCGCCCGCGCCTTCAAGCGCCACCTCCTGCTCGAGCTCGGCTTCCACCGCCTGCAGCTGGAGGTGTACGGGTTCAACGAGCGCGCGATCGCCCACGCCGAGCGGGTCGGCTTCGTCCGCGAAGGGGTGAAGCGCAAGGCGTACCGGCGCCACGGCGAGTGGGCCGACGGCGTCCTGTACGGGCTCGTCCGGGAGGACCTCGGTCTGCCACCGGCGGTGGACATCCTCTACGAGTACGTCGCGCGTCACAACCAGGGCGTGCGCAACGGCGACTGGGAGCCGCTCGAGGAGTGCTTCGCCGATGACGCCGTGCTCGAGTTCGAGGGCGTGCCGGTGGGGCCGTTCGTCGGGCGAGACCAGATCGTGGCCGCCTATCGCGGGCGGCCGCCGGACGACGAGGTGCGGGTCCTCTCCGCCGAGGAGCGACCGGGTGGGGTCGAGGCCCAACACTCGTGGGCGGCCGAGCCGGACCGCCCCGCCGGCCGGCTGCTCATCACCCTGCGTGACTCGCTGGTCGAACGTCTCGTGGTCACCTTCGAAGACGCGCTTGACTCTCCCGCACGAACGAGCAGGGCTACGTCACCCGGATCTGCTGGCCGGTGACGTAGCCGGAAAACGCGGCCGGTCCCGGCTCGGGACCGGCCGCGCCGGTCGTACTCTCTCCGCGTGACCAGCGTCATCGGGCGCGAGGCCGAGCTCGAGGCGGCCGAGGCGTTCCCCCGTCGGCGCCGACGTGCTACATCACCGCGATCTTCAGCCGGCGGCTCATCGGACGGCCAGGCTACCTCGACCCATTTGCGGTCTTTGACGCGCTCGGTCCAGTGCCGGGTAGGCGCCCGGGAACCCCTGGCGCCAGCTGGGATAGCGCGGCGTCCAGCCGAGCTCGCGCTTGGCCTTCGCGTTCGAGGCGCCCCGCGCCTCGGTGGACATCACAGTCACGGCCTCACCTGCGAGCAGCCGCGCGAGCCAGGTGGGGATGCGCCGCGGCGGCTTCGCGCCCAGGGCCTGGGCGAGCACCGGCAGCCATTCGCGCACCGGCGCCGGCTCGTCGTCGACGATGTTGTAGATCGCCGGGCCGTCGTGTCCCAGAGCGAGAACGGTTGCGGCGGCGGCGTCGTCGAGGTGGATCCAGGACCAGATGCCGCCGCCGTCGCCGACGATCGGAAACTGCCTCTTGCGGACGGGCTCGATGGTGCCGTCGTTGGCAGCGCCGTAGAAGGCGCCGTAGCGCAAAACGATCCCGCCGAAGTCGGTGACCGACTGCTCGAGATAGGCCAGCGCGGCGGCGCTCTGCCGGAAGTGTGTCGGCGGTGTGGGGTCGAGCGGATCGTCCTCGGTCTTGATGGGGCCGCCCTTGCGGGCGTACCGGGAGAAGGCGGCAACGCTTTGCGTGACGAATCTGCGCACGCCCGCCTCGCGCGCGGCGGCCAGCAGCGCGTCGGTGCCCTTCGTGCGCAGCTCGCTGGTCCCGGCGGTGACCTTGTCCATGTTGCGCGCGAACTTCACGTTCGCGAGCGCGGTCGCCTGGTGGACGATCGCCTCGGGCTCCGCCTCGAGCACGGCGGCGCGCACCGCGCCGGCGTCGAGCAGATCGAGCAGCACCGGTTTCGCGCCGAGGGTCCGCAGCAGCTCTGCGCTCGACGGCGAGTTGTGGGTGCCGGTCACCTCGTGGCCTGCGCCGATCAGCTGGGGAACGAGCCGGCTGCCGATCGCGCCGCTCGCTCCGGTGACGAAAACACGCATCGTGTCCTCCCTTTCGTTCGTCTGCTCACATCCCGCGTTTCTCGCGGGCCTATGACAACCACGAACGAGCGGCGTGAAAGGGGACACCCTTCGAGCGAAGTGCTGGTAGCTACGCGGTGGCTTCCGCGACACGCCGCTGCAGGAAGCGGCGCTCCGGCTCGCTGTCGGCGAGCTCGAGGGCGCGCTCGTACTCGCTCCGAGCCTCGTCCGAACGGCCGAGGCGGCGGAGCAGGTCGGCGCGCGTCGAGTGGAAGTACTGGTAACCGTCGAGGTCGAGCCGCTCGATGAGGACGAGGCCCGCCTCGGCCCCTTCCGCCTCGGCCACGGCGATGGCGCGATTCAGCTCGACGACCGGCGAGCCGGTCACCCGGACGAGCTCTGCGTACAGAGCGGCGATCTGGGGCCAGTCGTGCGGCTCGTCCATGTGCAGCGACGCGATCGCCGCCTGGACGACGTACGGCCCGCCACCCTGGAGCGCGAGGCCGCGGTCGAGCGTCTCCCGCCCCCGCGCAATCTTTGCCGGGTCCCAGCGCGAGCGGTCCTGGTCTGCGAGCAGCACGAGCTCGCCGCGGTCGAACCGAGCCGCGCGGCGCGCGTCGTCGAGCAGCATCAGCGCGTACAGGCCGTGCGCCTCGGGCTCGTCCGGCATCAGCTCGGTGAGCGCCGCGCCGAGCCGGAGCGCCTCCGCGGCGAGGTCGACGCGGCCGCCGTAGCCCTCGTTGAAGATCAGGTAGACGACCGCGAGCACCGCCGCCAGCCGCTCCGGGAGCAGGTGGTCGGCCGGCACGCGGAAGGGGATGCCCGCATCCGCGATCTTGCGTTTCGCCCGCGAGAGCCGCCGCTTCATCGTCTCCTCGGGAACGAGGAAGGCGCGGGCGATCTCCTCGGTGCGCAGTCCGCCGAGCGCGCGCAACGTCAGCGCGACCTGCGCCTCGAGCCCGAGCGCGGGATGGCAGCAGGTGAAGATCAGCTCCAGCCGCTCGTCGGGAAAGCTCGTCTCCTCCATCACGTCCTCCACGGCTTCGGGTACCTCGAGCAGGCGCGTCTTCTCGGAAAGCACACGGTCGCGGCGCAGGCGGTCGATCGCGCGGTTGCGGGCCGTGACCGTCAGCCAGGCGCCCGGATTGGGCGGGGTGCCGTCACGGGGCCAGCGCTCGGCGGCGGCCGCGAACGCCTCCTGCGCGGCCTCCTCGGCGAGGTCGAAGTCGCCGAGGAAGCCGATCAGGTTGGCGAGGACGCGGCCCCACTCGTCGCGGAAGACCTGCTCGAGCAGCGCTACCTCTCCGCCAGCGGTCGCACCTCGACCGCGCCGCCCATCCGCGCGGCCGGGATCCGCGCCGCGATCTCGAGCGCCACATCGAGATCGTCCGCCTCGACCAGGCAGTAGCCGCCCAGGTGCTCCTTCGCCTCGACGAACGGACCATCGGTGAGAAGCACCTCGCCGTTGTCAACGCGCACGGTCGTCGCCATCTCGACCGGCTGCAGCCGCTCACCGCCGACGACCGCCGGAGACTGCGCGATCGCGAGGTACTCCTCCACGATCGCCTGCTGCTCATCCGCAGACAACCGGTCGAGCTCTTCCCTCGCGTGCGGCGGATAGATCTGGAGCAAGTACTTCATGTCGTCCTCCTTCGTGGGATGTTTTTCATCCCAACGACGAACGTAAACCGTGAAAGGGGACAACCCGTGTCCCCTTCGGCGCCTCCCGTTCGTGGACGAGACAGCCGGCCGTTCGGGCCCGGCCCACACAGTCCTCGATGAAGGAGGAATTCGATGGCAGTCACCACCGATCCGCTGACCGGCGTCTTCGACGCCGACCGCGTACATTCGTCGTTCCAGTTCGCGGTCAGGCACATGAAGGTCTCCATCTTCCGCGCCTCGTTCGGAGACGTCGACGCGCGACTGATCGCCGACGAGAGGCAGCTCCGCCTGGAGGGCGCGGCCCGGGTCGAGTCGATCTCGATCGCCGACCCGCCCGAGTTCCGCGAGCACGTCGTGCGCGGCGCCGAGTTCTTCGACGCGGACAACCATCCCGAGATCCTGTTCCGCTCCGATCGGGTCGAGCTGGCCGAGAACGGAGCGGCGACGGTCGAAGGCGAACTGACGATCAAGGGCCTCAGCCGGCCGATCACAGCGACTGGAACGTGGGCGCGCCCGGTCGAGGACACATTCGGCTTGCTGCGCACGGCGCTCGAGCTCCGGGCCGTCCTCGACCGGCGCGACTGGGAGCTGAACTGGCAGATGCCGCTTCCCGACGGCGCGGACGTGCTCGGGTGGGACGTCGAGCTGACCGTGCAGCTCGAGCTCATCAAACAGCCCTAACCGTGCGCCTAGTCCGCCGTCAGTGGAAGCCTGCGCCAGGGCTCCCATAACCGTCAGCTGCTGGAGGCGGCTACGAGGGAGCTTCCCCGCGGCGTCGAGGTCGAGTTCTTCCAGGGGCTGGAAGACATTCCTCACTACAGCGAGGACGCCGACGTCGAGCCCGCGCACCCGGCTGTCAGCCCGGCTGCGCGCGGCTCTCGGCGCGGCCGCCGCCGTCCTCATCTCGACGCCGGAGTACAACGGCTCTTTGCCGGGCGCGCTCAAAGATGCGCTCGACTGGGCCTCGCGTCCCTTCCCCGACAACTGCCTGCGTGGAAAGTCCGTGGCGGTGGTGGGCGCAAGCACGAGCATCTTCGGCGCCGTCTGGGACCAGGCGGATCTGCGCAAAGTGCTGGCGGCGATCGGCGCGCGGGTGATCGACCGAGAGCTGCCCGTTCCGCGTGCGCAGGAGGCGTTCGATTCGAGCGGCGCCCTCGGCGACCGAGAGCAGCAGGCACTCCTCGCCGAGATCGTCGCCACCTTGATCACCGAGGCCCGTGTCCCCGCCGACCAGGCCGCCCCGACTCGCCGGGTTCTGAGGCTGGCTGTCCCCTCGGGCGCCGCCCGTTCGTCGCCTGGACGAAACCAATGTCCAAGGAGGAACCGATGACAGCGAAAATCGCTCTCAACTCGGAACGGAGGCGCTGGCTTGTTCTCGCGGTGACGGTTGTCGCGCAGTTCATGGTCGTCGTCGACGTCTCGGTCGTGAACGTCGCCCTGCCGGCGATCAAGCACGACCTCCATTTCTCCCAGGAGAGCCTGCAGTGGGTGATCACCGCCTACTCGATCCTGTTCGGCGGGATGCTGCTCCTGGGCGGCCGCCTTGCCGACCTGCTCGGACGCAGGCGGCTGTTCATGGCAGGCATCGCGGTGTTCACGCTCGGCTCGTTGCTTTCCGGCCTCGCCTGGTCGGAAGGGGCGCTGATCGTCACCCGGGGGCTGCAGGGCCTCGGCGGCGCACTGCTCGCTCCGGCCGCGCTCTCGATCCTCGTTACCACCTTCCGCGAGGGGCGTGAGCGGAACATCGCTCTCGGCGTGTGGGGCGCAGCGTCCGGCATCGGCGGCGCAGTCGGCGTGCTGCTCGGCGGCGTCCTCACCTCGTACCTGAGCTGGTCGTGGATCTTCTTCGTCAACCTGCCCGTGGGCGTGGCCGTCCTCGCCGTCACCCCGTGGCTGATGAGCGAGAGCCGGGCCGCGTTCGCGCACCGGCACTTCGACGTGTCCGGCGCCACCTCGATCACAGCCGGCCTGATGGTGCTGGTCTATGCGATCACGCGAACGAGCGAGCACGGCTGGAGCGACGGCGTGACGATCGTGTTGCTCGCGACCGCCGCCGCGTTGATCGCGGCGTTCGTCGGGATCGAGGGACGCTCGCAGGCACCGCTGCTGCCGCTGCGGATCTTCCGACTGCGGACGCTCTCGGCCGCGAACGCGACCATGCTGGTCGTCGCGGCGACCGCGTTCGGACAGTTCTTCCTGCTGACGCTGTACCTGCAGGAGGTCCTGCGGTACTCGGCGATCGAGACGGGTCTCGCCTTCAGCGCGATCGCGGTCACGATCGTCGTCGTCTCGAACACCGCCCAGGGGCTCACCACCCGGCTGGGCGCACGGCCGGTGCTGAGCGCCGGCCTGCTGCTCACCGCGGCCGGCGGGGCGCTCTATGCCCAGATGCCCGCCGGCGGGCACTACTTCTGGAACGTGTTCCCCGGGCTGATCCTGAGCGGGATCGGGCTCGCGTTCTCGTTCGTGCCGGTGACGATCGCGAGCCTCACAGGTGTCCAGCCTGCCGACGCGGGCGTCGCCTCGGGGCTGATCAACACCAGCCGTCAGGTCGGCGGCTCCATCGGCCTGGCCGTCATGACCACGATCGCCGCCACCGCGACGAGCCGCTACGCCGACAGCCACGGGGTGCTCGCCTTCAGCGGACCGGCGCTGACGCATGGGTTCCAGGTCGCCTTCTACGCGCTGGCCGGGCTCGCGCTCGTCGGCGCGGCAATCGCCGCCGCCTTCGTCGAGTCCAAGCCGAAGGCCGCCCCGAGGGCGGAGCCGGTCGAGGCCGAAGTCGCACTCGAGAAGGCGGCGTGATCGCCACCCGGGAGCTGACTGGACACGCGATTGCCGGACGGGCCGCCCTTGGGGGCGGCCCGTCGCGTCCCGCCGGTAGGTGTCCCCTGTGGTTGCGACCGTTCGTCGTATCGGCGAGGAGTCTTCACCACCTGTCGAGTCAAAAGGGGGAGAACGATGGCAACGACGACGATCACCCGAAGCACAGAACTGGCGCACCGAACCGGCAACGGCATCGACGTCTACCTGTTCTGGAACGAGCGCGACAGCCGCGTCACGGTCAGCGTCTTCGACGAGCGAACGAACGACGGCTTCGAGCTCGAGGTCGACGGCCGCGACGCACTCGACGCCTTCAACCACCCCTTCGCCTACGCGGCGCGAAGCAGCATGGTCGGCGCGAGCGCTTCGAGCAGTGCGCTCGCCCCTGACCCCGCAACCGGGGCTCGCACACGCGAATGAGAGGTTCTCTCGGAATGATCCGAGGAGGGCTCGAACCCGCGACCTGCGGCTACCTGCCCGACCAGGTCGGGTCGCGCTTCTCGAGGAACGCCGACATGCCTTCCTGCGCGTCGTCCGCCTGTGCGTTCGCGGCCATCACGCCGCGGGTCAGCTGGTAGGCCCCGTGCTCGTCGAGCTCGATCTGCTCGTAGAACGCCCGCTTGCCGATGCGGAGGGTGAGCGGGCTCGAGCGGGCGACCTTCGCCACCAGGTCGAGAACGGCGCCTTCGAGCTCCTCCGCCGGAACGACGCCGTTGATCAGCCCCCAGTCGCAGGCCGTCCTGGCGTCGATCGGCTCCCCGGTGAGCAGCAGCTCGAGCGCGCGCTTGCGTCCGACCGCGCGTGAGAGCGGCACCATCGGCGTGGAGCAGAACAGGCCGATCCTGACGCCGGGCGTCGCGAAGCGCGTGCCCGTCTCGGCAAGCGCGAGGTCGCATGCGGCGACGAGCTGGCAGCCCGCCGCGGTTGCGATGCCGTGCACCTTGGCGATCACGGGCTGCGGCAGGCGATGGATCGTCTCCATCATCACCGTGCAGACGTCGAAGAGCTGCTCGTAGAAGGCGGCGTCGCGGCCGACCATCTCGCCGAGGTCGTGCCCGGCCGAGAACGCCGGTCCGGCGCCTTCGATCACGATCGCCCGCACCTCCGGATCCGTGCCGACCTCCTCGAGCGCTGCGACCAGCTCCTCCATCAGCGCGAGCGAGAGCGCGTTCCGCTTCTCCGGCCGGTTCAGCGTGATCCGCGCCGAGGGCGGCTCGACGCTGACCAGCAGATGCTCGCGGGTCGCTGTCGCCATTGACCTGAACGGTACTCCTCTACGCCGCGCCGATGCGAGTCTCGTGCCCGGCCCACTCCTTCTCCCGCAGCACGTACTTCTGGACCTTCCCGGTGGACGTCTTCGGGAGCGGCCCGAACTCGACCGTGTCCGGGCACTTGTAGTGCGCGAGCCGGTCGCGGGCGAACGCGATGATCTCGTCCGCGCTCGCGCTCGCATCGTCCCTGAGCGCCACGAACGCCTTGGGGCGCTCGCCCCAGTGCGGATGGGGGACCGCGACGACGGCGCACTCGAGCACGGCCGGGTGGGCGACGATCGTCTGCTCGACCTCGATCGACGAGATGTTCTCGCCGCCGGAGATGATGATGTCCTTGCCGCGGTCGCGGAGCTCGACGTTGCCGTCCGGGTGCCAGACGGCGAGGTCGCCGGAGTGGAACCAGCCGCCGCGGAAGGCCTGCTCGGTGGCCGTCGAGTCCTCGAAGTAGCCGGCCATCACGTTGTTACCGCGCATCACGACCTCGCCGATCGTCCCGCCGTCGCGTGGCACGTCGTTCATGCCGTCGTCCACGACCCGCACGAGGTCGGCTCCGGGGTACGCCTGACCCTGGCGGGCGAGAAGCACGGCCCGCTCGGCCGCGGGCAGCTCGCGCCAGTCCTCCTGCTCTGGGCACATCGTGATCGGGCCGTAGGTCTCCGTCAGGCCATAGACGTGGACGACGCGGAAGTTCAGCTCGTCCATGCGCGCGAACAGCGTCGGCGAAGGCGGCGCCGCGGCGACCACGACCGTCACCTGACGCTCGACGCGGTGTGCCTTCGCGTGGTTGATCACCATCAGCTGCACCGTCGGTGCGCCGTTGAAGTTGGTCACGCCCTCGGTGTCGACCAGATCCCAGATCACGTCCGGATCGACCGCGCGGATGGTCACGTGCCGCCCGCCGACCGCGGTCACGCCCCACGTGAAGCACCAGCCGTTGCAGTGGAACATCGGCTGCAGCCAGAGGAAGACCGACTCCGGCGAGAGGCCGGCGACGATTGCCTCGTTGAGGGCGTTGAGGTAGGCGCCGCGGTATGTGAACTGGACGCCTTTCGGGCGACCGGTGGTGCCCGAGGTGTAGTTGACCGAGATCGTCTCCTCCTCGTCTTCGAGCCGGCTCACCGGCCGGTCGGGCGCCGCCCCGGCGAGGAGCTGCTCGTACGGATCGTCGGCACCGCCGGTGTCGTCCACGCGGATCACGCGAATGCCGCCGAGGTCGATCGGATCGACGAGCTCGGCGAGTTCGGCGTCGAACAGCAGGAATCGCGAGCCGGAGTGCTCGAGGATGTAGGCGATCTCGTCGCTCGAGAGGCGGGTGTTGACGGTGACGAGGATGCCTCCGGCGGCCGGGACGCCGAAGTGGGCTTCCAGCATGGCCGGGGAGTTGGGGAGCAGCGTCGCGACCCGGTCGCCCTTCTTCAGGCCGGCGCCGCGGAGCGCGTTGGCGAGGCGCCACGCCCGCTCGCCGAGCGCCGCGTACGAGTAGCGGCGCTCGCCGTGCACGAGCGCGACTTTGTTCGGATAGACGAACGCGGCGCGCTCGAGCAGGTCGACGGGATTCAGCTCGGTGCGGAAGACCTTTTCGGCCACTCGGGCAGTATCCGCCTTTGGGCTCGTGGTGAGAAGCCTGCCGAACGTCGGTGCCCTTGCTCGTGGGACCGTCGCGCGGCTTTAGGATTGGGGCGTGAGCAGATATCTGCACACGATGGTGCGCATCACCGACCCCGCCCGCAGCCGGGCCTTCTACGAGGCGCTGGGGATGGAGTTCACGCGCGAGCTCGACATCGTCCGCGAGGGTCAGCTGGAGGCGACGAACTACTTCCTCGCCTTTCCCGGTGACGAGGCCGAGCTCGAGCTGACGTTCAACCACGACGGCCGGACCTACGACGTCGGCACCGGCTACGGGCACATCGCGATCGGCGTGGACGACCTCGACGAAACGCTGGCGCGGCTGGCCGGGCAGGGGATCGAGCCGGAGCGCCCGCCGTACACGGTGCGCGACGGCGGCAACCGGCTCTGCTTCGTGCGCGACCCGGATTCCTACCGTGTGGAGATCATCGAGACCGGCTGACCGGCCTGGCTCTTGAGTCAGATTTATCTGATATACTCGGCTCGTGGTGCGGTTGAGCGCAACGGAGGTGGCCCGGCGCTTCTCGGACGTCCTGAACCGCGTCGCGGCGGGCGAGGAGATCGAGGTCACGCGGGCGGGAGCGCCGGTAGCGGTGATCACGCCTCCGAAGGCGCGGCTGCTCTCGCCGGATCGTTTTCGTGAGCTGCTTGCAACGGCGCCGCCCGTCGACGAGGATTTCGCCGAGGACGCGCGCGCGATCCGTGGATCGACTGCGCCACCGGAGAGTTCCTGGCCGTCCTGATCGACACCGACCTGCTGATCGAGTGGGAGCGAGACGAGCTTCGCACCGCACTCGAGAGTCTCGTCGGCTCCGAGGAGCGCGCGATCAGCGTCATCACAGTCAGCGAGCTGCTGCACGGCGTGTACCGAGCCTCCGGCGCCCGTCGCAATCGGCGCCGGGCGTTCGTCGAGCATGTCCTCGCAGGGCTCGAGCCGGTGCCGATCACGGAGCCGGTCGCGCGCGTCCATGCCGAGCTGTGGGCGGAACTCGATCGTCGAGGCGACGTTCCCGGCGCCCACGACCTGTGGATCGCAGCGACCGCTCTTGCTCACGGATACGGCGTTGCCACTCGAAACAGACGCGACTTCGACCGCGTACGCGGGTTGCGCGTCGTCGTTCCGCCGAACTCGACGTTGTAAGGCAGCCAGATAGAAAGCTGACGATCGCGAACTGATCTTCCCGAGCGGCACACGCTTGCGGGGGCGCCGTTGGCGGCATTCAAGAGGGTGATCGGAGGGAACCGGCGATCACGCCGTGGCGGCGAACAGCCGCCAGGAACCGGGGACTCCTGCAAGTTCTCGCTCACCGCGTTCCTCGAAGCCGATGCCCGAGCCGGCGACGATGTCCTTGACGGTGCTGGACACGAGCACCTCGCCGGGCCCGGCGGCCGCGGCGATCCGGGCGCCGATGCGAACCGCGATCCCGGTCACCTTCCCGTCCGAGCGCTCGATTTCTCCGGTGTGGACTCCGGCCCGCACCTCGAGGCCGAGTTGCCGGACGGAGTCGGCGATCGCCGACGCGCAGCGGACGGCGCGGGCGGGACCGTCGAACGTCGCGAACACGCCGTCGCCGGCGAAGTCGACCTCGCGCCCGCGAAAGCGCGTCAGGTGGGTACGCACGAGCCGGTGGTGTCGCGCGAGTAGCTCTTTCCAGGCGGAATCGCCCACACGTGCTGCCGTCGCCGTCGACTCGACGATGTCGGTAAAGAGCAGGGTGGCGAGCACCCTTTCGGGCTCGACCTCCTCGTGCATTCCCGAGAGGAACCGCTCGATCTCGTCGATCAGCGCCTCTCGATCGCCCTCCCACGGTAGATGGTCGTTCCCGGGCAGCTCGACCACCTGTGCTCCGGGGATGCGCTCGCCCATGAACCGCGTAGCGTCCCGGTAGTACTCGTCGGCGCGGTACAGGACGAGGGTCGGCACGCTGACCGTCGGGAGCACGTCGCGGACGTCGATCTCGCTGTTCATGATCCGGATCGCCCTGCTCGCGGCTGGGCTGGCGCCGCGCAGCAGGTATGACGTGTACCACCGAAACGCGGCGGGGTCGCCGACGATCTCCGGCCCTGCGCGTCCGAGCCACTCCTTCGTCATCCCCGACGGCCAGTCGTCCTCCTCCGTCACGGCGAAGCGCTTGCGGAGGTCGTCGTCACCCAGCCCGATCGGGTAGTCAGGCGCTCTCATCATCCGCGCGAATGTCCCGATCAGGACGAGCGCCAGGATCCGCTCGGGATGCGTCGCAGCGAAGAGCGTGGACATCGCCCCGCCCTCCGAGACGCCGAGCACGACGGCGCGCTCCGAGCCGACGGCATCCATAACCGCACGGACGTCGTCCATGCGGGTTTCCAGGTCGGGCAGGCGCTCGAGCGAGACCCGGTCGGAGAGACCGGTGCCGCGCTTGTCGAAGAGGATGAGCCGCCCCAGCGACGCCAGTCGTCGGTAGAAGCCGGCCAGCTTGGGGTTCTCCCACCCCGGTTGGAACGTGCAGACCCAGCCGTGGACGAGGACGAGGTCGAGAGGCCCGTCGCCGACGACCTGGTAGGCGACCCGGACGTCGCCGCTACGGGCGTAGGAGATGTCGGCTTCCAGATAGGGGAGCGCCGAAAGCGACTCGCCGGGCGCGGCCGCGGCGGGCGGGGACGGGCTCAGGGTCGGGTCCTGCCGGAGCATCAGGCGCTCGAGCTCGCGGAGCGTGGCCGAGGGCTCGATTCCGAGCTCCTCGGCGAGGACTCGCTTGAACGCCCTGCACGCGGCCAGAGCGTCGGCGTGCCGGCCCGAGCGGTAGAGCGCGAGAATGTGCTGGACGCGAAGCCGCTCCCGCAGGCGATGCCGCGCGATCAGCGTCTCCAGCTCCGGGACGACGTCCGCGTGGCGCCCGAGGGCGAGGTCGGCTTCGATGCGCCACTCCAGCGCGAGGAGCCGCAGCTCCTCGAGGCGGGCGCCCTCGTGCACGGCGAAGGGCTCCGAGAACTCGGCGAGCGCCGGCCCTCGCCAGAGCGCGAGCGCCTCGGCGAGCAGCTCGGCCGCCTCCTGGGCGTCACCAGCCGAGAGTGCCTCGCGACCGTCGGAGGTCAGGCGCTCGAACCGCGTCAGGTCGAGCTCCTCCTCTCCGAGCTCGATCAGGTATCCCGGCGCGCGCGTCTGGATACGCGGTTCTGGAAGCGCCTTCCGCAGTTGCGAGACGTGGATCTGCACCATCTTCTGCGCCGACTCAGGAACGGCTTCGCCCCAGAGGTCGTCGACGATCTGCTCGCGGGAGACCGTGCGGTTCGCATTCAGCAGCAGGACCGCGAGCAGAGCCTGCTGCTTGCCTGCCGACACTCGCACCGGCGAGTCGTTGCTGACCGCTTCGAGCGGCCCGAGCAGCCGGAACTTCACGCGCGCCGACGCTACCACGGAATCGAGCCGAAACGAAGGGCGCTGCTACGGAGGCGTGCGGGACCGTCTTGACGGACAGTCGAGTCCAGCGCTGCCCGCCGCTCAGCCCTGGTCTCGGCAGATGGCCGGCAGGGAGCAGGCGGGGCGGCGCAGCCGGGGTGGGGGTGGCGAGCGCGAGGCCGGCGCCGACGAAGAGCAGGCCGATCACGGCGCCGAAGGCGGCATAGCCGCCGACGCCGAGAGCGGCACCGGCCGCGAACGAGCCGACGAAGTAGCCGAACTGCATCGAGGCGGCACGCATCGCCATCGCTGCCGGCCGGACCTCCGGGCTTACTGCCAGTCCATGTGCGCTGGAGACGAACGTGCGCGCGCCGGCGACGGCGGCCGCCGCCGAGAAGAGCACCGCGCTGACGACGACCGACGGGCGGAGCCCTCCGAAGAGCGCGGTGAGCAGAGCGAGCGCAAACGCGAACCCGATGAGGAGCCGCAGCGGCTCATGTCCCGCCCAGCGACGGAGCGCGAAGTTCCCTGCGACGTATGCGCCGGCGCCGATCGCCAGGACAACGCCGGCGGTCTCGATCGACACCCCGTAGGACTCCACGAAGAGAGCGCCCGAGTAGACAAGCGTTCCCGCCCAGCCGGTGTTGGAGAGCAGCTCTCCCGCGAGCCAGCGCCTGACCCCGGGAGCGCCGAGCGCAACATGGAGCCGCGACGGCGCGGTGGGTGCAGGCGGCTGGCCGGCGCGTTTCGCCACGACCGCCCCGGCCGCCAGCGCGCCGGCGAGCGGCAGCACGAGCCAGGCGTAGCGCCAGCTTCGCTCACCGACGAGGCCAATCAGCGGCATGCCGACGATCCACGCCGAGGGCTGGCCGACGAGCGCCCACGAGAGCACGGCGGCGCGACGCTCGGGCTCGACCCACTCGGCTGCGGCCAGCGTGCCCGCCGTCGTCAGGACCGCGATCCCTGCGCCGACCGGCACCTGTGCCGCGGCGAGCAGCGTCAGGCTCGGCGCCGCGGCGCTTCCGACCGAGCCGAGTGCGAGTAGTGCCGAGCCTCCCAACAGCTGGCGTCCGATGCCGACCCGCCCGCCGATGCGGCCGAGCGCGAGCGCGGTGATGCCCGCGACGAGGCCGGCGACTGTTCGCAGCTGTCCGGCCGCCGCAGTCGAGACGTCCAGGTCGCGAGCCACCTCGGCGAGAACGGGAGAGATGGCGATCGCCCCGGCCTGCGAAGCGAACAGGCACAGGAACAGAACGGCGCTCACCGACCTGTACCCACCGTTCGTGCGTGTCGTCGTCTTGGCCATCCGTTGTAGGAGACAGCGCGACGGCAAAGGAGGGGTTCAACCCGGGACCAATCCGCGGTAAAGGCTTCCCTCGATCGCCCCGGCCGGGGCTACCTGACGTTTACCGGGATCTCAACCGCCCAACTTGATGTGGGCGGTCTCAAGCCGGTCGGACCCGAAGCACGCGCGCGTCCGGGTGGCATCCCCGATCAACAAATGGGCAGGCTCCCACGACACTGCGGTCGTCTCCCCACAGCCTCGTCAACGTCGGCACCGAGACCGTCAAGGTCGTCGGCTTCATCTCCGAGTCCGAGATCGTCTCCACCTTCGAGGAGGCGGCCCAGCCGTTCGGCTTCGCGGTCCTCAACCAGGGCGCCCCCGCTCCCGTACCAGCCTGAGCCGCCGCCGACACGCGCGGGCCGCCCCGGTCAACCGACCGGGCGCTCCGCGCCCGCGGCCCGCCTGCTCGGAACTACCGAACGCCCGGCCACACAAGCTCATCGTGTCGCATTGCCACTGGAACGCGACAGACTCGAAGGCGATCAGGGTTGCATTGGCAATCTCTGACGTGGCGTGTGCGGTTTTGCCGTTCCCGCAGAAGGCGACAGTCTGTCGCCGTCGCCTGCCTACGCTCTCGCGCTGGGCTCGCCCAGTCGCTTGCGGCCGAGGATCAGTGGCCGCCGTTTCATCAGTCGACCGATGCGCCTGAAGACAGCATTTCGTGCAACCGGTCGAGGCTGTTCGCCCAACCCTCGTCGTGCAGGGCCCGCCGCCGTTCGGTCGCAAACTCGCCTTGTGAGAACCCGAGCTCGGTGGTGTCGCCTAGATCGTCCAAGGAAAGTGTGACGATCGTCTCCTGGTCTTCGGGATCGGGATCCTCGTAGCGGAACGTGTAGCTCAGATAAGCGGGCGGGTCGATTGCGCGGAACTCGCCGCGGAGGTAGAAGAGCTCGCCTTCGGGTGGCTGCACGGCGATGCGATAGGCGCCGCCGACCCGCAGGTCTACGTCCACGCTGCGGGCGGTGAACCCGTTCGGTCCGAACCACGTCGCAACCTCTTCTGGCTCGGTCAACGCGTCGAAGACGCGCGAGCGAGGAGCAGGAAGAGTGCGGCTCATCCGGAGACTCAGCCCAGACTCGTTCAAGCGTGTGAGACTACTAACAGGGTGCAGCGGACGCGCGGGGCGCGAGCGTGTCGCATTTCCGGCAGAGTGCGGTGGGCGGGAGGCCGCCGGCCGGTGGTGTGGGGGGTTGGGCTCGGATGGGCCGTTGCGGAGGGGCTCCGGGCGCTGCCTGCCTTGGGTTCTTGCCGGGGGCAGTCAGCCGGGCGTCGTGTGGCCTCGAGCCGATCTGCCCCGCCGTTGGGGCGGAACTCGGGGCGCGGCACCGGCGAGTTGGAGCCGTCGTTCGATTCCACGCCGGGCGCGGTCGAGCGGGGATGCGTCTCCGCCGCTGATCACGAACTGTTCGTTTGCGAGCAGCAACAGCGCGTGCACCTCGAACGCGAGCTGGGTTGCATCCTCGCCGGCGTCGAGTTGGCCTTCCTTCTGGGCGCTTCGGATCTGCTGCTCGAGCAGGCCGAACCAATCTGCAACCGCGCTGGTCACCCGCTCCCGTACGATGCCCGGCCGCGTGTCGATCTCGGCCGCGGTCGAGGCGAAGAAGCAGCCGCCGGGGAAGACGTACCGCTCGACGTGCGAGAGGAATCGCTCGCAGAGGGCGCGCAGGCGCTCGAGCGGTGTGCCAGCCTCGAGCGCGGGCGCGACGACCTCGCGGTCGAAGATCGCATTGGCCTCCTCGATCGTGGCGAGCTGCAGCTCCTCCTTCGAGCCGAACGCCGAGAAGAGGCTGCTCTTGCTCATGCCGGCGTACTCGGCGAGACGGCCGATCGTCAGCCCCTCGATGCCTTCGAGCGTCGCGAAGCGCGCGGCGGCCTCGAGGATCGCCGCCCTGGTGCGCTGACCGTCGGATCGCCGGCGCCGCTCGCTTCCTTGCACGGTCATACTTGACAAGTTAGCACGATCGTACGTACTCTATCCCATACATCGGACGATCGTCCGAACTAACAAGGAGGTAGACAATGACCACCGCCATCGACGTCGCCGCGATCAAGCAGCGACAGCAGCAGACCTGGGCGACAGGCGACTACTCCGCCGTTGCCGCCCGAATCGTGCTCACCGCCGAGCACCTCGTCGATACCGCCGACCTGCACGCCGACTGGAACGTGCTCGACGTCGCCACCGGCAGCGGCAACGCCGCGATCGCCGCCGCCCGCCACGGCTCCCAGGTCGTAGGAGTGGACTACGTGCCGTCGCTGCTCGAGCGCGGACGGGCCCGCGCGGCCGCCGAGGGGCTCGACATCGAGTTGGTCGAGGGCGACGCGGAAGCGCTGCCGTTCCCGGATGCCTCCTTCGACGCGGTCATCTCCGTGTTCGGCACGATGTTCGCGCCCGACCAGAAGCGGACCGCGGAGGAGCTCCTGCGCGTCAGCCGCCCCGGCGGGACGATCGCGCTCGCCAGCTGGACCCCGGACGGCTTCATCGGTGAGATGTTCCGCACGGTCGGCGCACACGTGCCACCGCCCGCCGGGCTCGACTCGCCGATGCTCTGGGGGACGGAGACACGCCTGCGTGAGCTCCTCGGCCACGGGATCGAGTCTCTGGAGGTCTACGAACGCGTCTTCACCTTCCGCTACCCGTCCGCCCATGCGTTCGTCGACTTCTTCCGCACCTGGTACGGGCCGACCGTGAAGGCGTTCGCAGCCCTCGACGACGAAGGCCGCGACGCACTCGAGGCGGACCTCGTCGCGCTGGCCGACGGCTACAACCGGCTCGCCGGCGGCCCGATCGCCATTCCCTCCGCCTACCTCGAGGCGGTCGCGATCAGGAGTTGATCGCCGTCAAGAAATCCGACGATCGCAGCGTGCAGTGGACCCCACTCAGGGTGCAACGGCCCGAGAGCCCCGGCCTCTCATTGAGCGCGACCGGGGCACGTGTCCAGACCTCGAACAGCAAACACCCGCCCGGCCGTCGCTCGCCACGGCCGGGCCGGGCTCAATGCGCTGCCGACGACGGAAACGAAGGCCCGACCGTGAACCTGATCAGCACTTCCACGACAAGGGCGACACGTCTCGGGCAGGCTGTCGCCCCGGTTCAGGGTCCCGCATATGGCCAGCCTCCTGCACACCATGGTCCGGGTCACCGACCCGGCGAAGAGTCGAGCTTTCTACGAGGCGCTCGGGTTCCGATTCTCGTGCGAGATGGACATCGTCCGCAATGGAGAACTCGAGGCGACGAACTACTTCTTCTCGATCGGCGACCAGGAGAACGTCCTCGAGCTGACCTACAACCATGACGAGCGCAAATACGAGCTGGGCACCGGCTATGGCCACGTTGCAGTGGGGGTGGACGACATCAAACGAGACGCTTGCTCGCTTGTAGGAGCACGGCATCCGGAGCGCCCGCCTTGGCAGGTCCGGAAGGGCGCTTGAGCCCGCGCCCGCGGGCGTAGCATGCGGGCATGAGGCTGGGCGCTCTCGCTGCGGGCGCCACCGTGGCAGCGGCGCTGACGGTGCCACTGCTGGCGGGTGCCCGGTCGAGCGCAACGATCCCGCGCACATCCAGGCATCGCATCGTCGTCCGCGTCGAGAAGGGTATCGGCCGGCTCGTCGACCGCACGACGGGAAAGCGGTTCGTCCCGCGCGGCGCAAACTACATCCGTCTGAGCAAGAACTTGCTCGCCACGCAGGGTGTCGATCACTCGACGTTCCTGGTCGGGGCGTACAACGCGCGGCACGCGGACGCGGCGCTCGCGCAGATGCATGCGCGTGGCTACAACACCGTCCGCGTGTTCGTCATCGGCGAGTGCCGGGTCGGCTGCTCGGGCAACCCTGCGACCGGCGGGCTCTCCACCCGCTACATCCGCAACGTCGCGGACTTCCTGCGCCGCGCGAAACGGCACAAGCTGCTCGTCATCCTGACCGCGACGTTCCCGCCCGAGCCGTACATGGAGAAGATCGGGAGAAACCCGCTCGTCGAGGACGTCAACCGGATCTTCCTCACGAACGGCGGCATCTCGGCCTTTGCCTCCTATTGGCGCGACCTGGTGCTCGCGCTGCGACAGCAGCGCGCCCCGCTCGACGACGTGCTCGCGTACGACGTGAACAACGAGCCTGCGCTCGCGAGCGACAATCCGCCGTTCACGCTCGCTGCGGGTCGCCTGCGCGCCCCGAACGGCAGGACGTACGACCTCTCGGATCCGGCGGCGAAGCAGCGGCTCGTCGGGGACGCGCTGGTGACCTTTGTCGACCGGGTGCGCGCAGCGATCAGGCGCGTCGATCCCACCGCCCTCGTCGACACCAGCTTCTTCGAGCCGCAGGGACCCAACACGACGCGGGTGGGCGACCCCCGGATCGTGGACACGAAGGCGGTGATCGAGCGCTCGGCGCTCGACTTCGTCGACCTGCACCCGTACCCTGGCTTGGGGCTTTCGGTGCCCCAGTACATGCAGAACTTCGGTGTCTCGGGCCCGACGCGGAAGCCGCTCGTGATCGGGGAGATGGGCGGCTTCAAGAAGGCCTACGACACGCCTGAGCTGGCGGCGAAGGCGCTCACGGCGTGGCAGGCCTCTTCGTGTAGCTACGGAGTCGCTGGCTGGCTGATCTGGACGTGGGACACGAGCGAGCAGCCCGAGCTCTGGACGGCGCTCTCGGGAGGAGCGGCGATCGCGAACGCGCTCTCGCCCGCGAAGCGCCCCGACCCGTGCGCGCAGGCAGGCTCGCAGAACCTCGCGCAAGGCAAGTCGGTGACGGCCTCCAGCCAGGTGCAGTACCCGGCCGCGAATGCGGTCGACGGCAACTCCGGCACTCTCTGGGGCTCGGGGTCGGGCCCACCGCAGTGGATCGAGGTCGACCTCGGCGCACCGGTCACGGTCGCGCGCATCCGGCTCGTCGTCGCCCAGTACCCGGAGGGACAGACCGACCACCGTGTGCTCGTCCGCGGCCCCAACCCCGGCGACCCCTACGTGCTCGTCAAGGAGCTCAAAGGGACCACGCACGATTCCCAGGTGCTCGACGTCTCCGACGGCGCTCCATGGAAGAACGTGCGCTACGTCAGGGTCGAGACCGCGTCTAGCCCATCCTGGGTCTCGTGGCGCGAGATCGAGGTACTGGCACCGTGACCGTGCCGGTCACGATCAGTGCCGTCAGAACTTCGGGACGACTAACGCGTTCGAGATCATCGAGCTTCGCCAGAGGGCTCGAGCGCGACGCCCCGTCGTTGACGGGGCGTCAAAAGAGAGAGCTCAGGATGGGATTCCGGGCGGGCCGAGAATCTCGATTCCGTATTCGGCGGCCGCGGTCACGAGCGGAGTGATGTCCGCCGGAGGCTCTTCCGCCGGAGGCGGGAGCGTGAGCGTGGTCGCGGGCTGTCCGACGGCCCGCACGAAGGCCTCGAAGCCGGCCGGCTCGGATACGAGCAGGAAGCGCGCCTCGGGCGAGTTCACCTCGAACGTGTGCGGAATGTCGCGGGGGCCATAGAGGAACGATCCGGCCGGGGCTTCGATCTTCTCGCCGCCGACCCAGAACGAGAGCACTCCTTCGATGACGTAGAACCACTCGTCCTCTCGCCGGTGGACGTGCAGAGGGGATCCGTGACCGCGGGGCGCCAGTACCTCGACGACGGCGACGCGGCCGTCGGTCGCCTCCCGGGAAGCCTTGATCGTTGCCAGGGCGCCGAGGAACCAGAGTGCCTCGCCCTCCGCCGCCTGCAACGCAATCGGGCTGACCGCCGTCGTGCTCATCCTCGCTCCTTCCGCTTTGGAGAAACACAGTGTTTCTCGATGTGAGGACTCTAAGGGCTTGGCGCCGGCGTTGTCAAGTTTCACGATACGGCATGTATCATGGACGCGTGGCCCGCGACTACCGGAAGAAGAAACGAGCTGAACGGGAGGACGCGACGCGACTTCGCATCGTCGAGGCCACGATCGAGCTCCATCGGACGATCGGTCCGACCGCGACGACGGTGAGCGAGATCGCGGAGCGCGCAGGCGTGGGCCGGGTGACGGTGTACCGCCACTTCCCGGATGAGCCCACGCTGTCTCGTGCCTGCAGCGGTCTTTACATGGAACGGAACCCTCTGCCCGAGCCTGTCCGCTGGCTGGCGATTCCGGATCCGACCGATCGCCTGCGATCTGCACTCGCAGAGGTCTACGCCTACCACCATGCGAACGAAGCGATGTTCGCGCACGTACTTGCAGACGCACGCGACCACGAGGTGATGGGGCCGTATCACGCCCACTGGCAGCGCGCCGCCGACATTCTCGTCGCGCCCTGGCGAGCACGGGGTCGCGCCCGGAAGCTTCTCCGCGCCGCAATCAGCCTCGCGTTGAGCTTCGACACCTGGCGCACGCTAACGCGTGATCACGGGCTCTCGGATCCGCAGGCTGTCGACGTTGCGCTGCGTCTTGCTCGCGAGTCCTGAGCCCGTTGCACTCGAAGTTCGTGGGCAACCGGACCAATATCGCGTCGAGATCATCGAGAGCGGCTAGGGCCTGTCCGAGAATGTAGCTACAAAGGTGCTACATTTTCACGCGTGACCGATCGCGTCGGTGTTCGTGAGCTCCGTCAGGACCTGAGCCGCTACCTACGGCGCGTGCGGGCGGGCGAGCGCCTCGTGGTGACCGAGCGCGGGCGTCCGCTTGCGGTCCTCGCGCCGTGGGCCGACGAAGGCGACGTGCTCGATCGCCTGATCGCCGACGGTCAGGCGCGACGCGGCAACGGGAAACTCCTCGAGATCACGCCGGTATCGAGGCCTGTCTCGCATGACGGGAGCGAGGCGCTGGCTCTCGAGCGTCAGGAGAGTGCCTGAGCGCGCGGGCGACGGCTCTCTACCTCGACTCGTCGGCCCTTGTGAAGCTCGTCGTTCCCGAGCCGGAAACGGAGGCTTTGAGAGCGGAGATCGCAGCGTGGGAGCGTCACGTCTCGAGCGCGCTCGTGCGCGCCGAGGTCGTGCGGGCGTGCGCGCGCGTCAGCGTGGCTGCCCGGCGTGTGGCCGAGCGTGTTGTCGAAAGCCTCGACCTGCTCGCGATCGACGAGCAGGTACTCGCTGCGGCCGGACGGCTGCGGCCGCTGGAGCTTCGTACGCTCGACGCCATCCACCTGGCTTCGGCGCAGGTGCTGGGAGCTGCCCTCGGGGCCGTGGTCGCCTACGACGCACGGCTCATCGAGGGAGCAAAGGCTGCGAAGCTCACTGCGATCGCGCCCCGGTAGCTCCCACTCGACGTTCGAAGGGAACCTGACGAGTACCGCATGGAGCTGATCGAGCAGTCCTAGCTCTCACGGGCGAGCGCCGCGTCGGGTCCGGAGCTGTCATCGGGGGCGGTGAACGCTCTTCCGATCGGCGCCGTCGTTTCGCTGTAGCGTTCGTCACGTGTGGGGAGAGAGACGCCGGCTGATCGCCTGCGCGGTGGTGGCGTGCGCGGCGGCGGCCGCGTGGCTCGCTGCGCCCGGACGCGGGGCGCCCGCGGCGACCTGCGGCAAGGTCCTCCCGCCCTCGTCCGGCGCCTACCTGGGTGTCTCCGGGCTCGGCAACTCGCAGCTCGCGCCGTTGGAGCAGCGCGTGGGGCACCGTTTCGGCTGGGTCGCGTTTGCGCAGCCCTGGTACCGAGGCCTGGCCTTCCCGCGGCAGAGGGTGCTTGCGACCTGGCGCCACGGTGCGATCCCGCTCGTCTCGTTCCTGCCGACCTCGACTGCGTACGTGCCGGGACGGAGCGCGCGCGGCCCAGAGCGGCGGTACACGCTCGAGCGAATCGCGGCGGGCGACTTCGACCGGCAGCTCACGGCGTGGGCCGACGGCGCCCGCGCGCTCGGCGTGCCGTTGCTCCTCTCGTTCGGCTCCGAGGTGAACGAGGACTGGGGGCCGTGGAGCGGGCGCTGGAACGGCGCCGGCGAGACCGAGGCCTACGGCGACCTCGACGTACCGGACGGTGCCGAGCGGTATCGCGACGCCTACCGGCGCCTGGTCACGCTCTTCCGCTCGGAGGGGGCGAGCAACGTCAGCTTCGTCTTCTCCGTCGGCGCACGCTCGTCGGCCGCCGCGTGGAACGCCGTCAACCTCTACTACCCGGGCGATGCGTTCGTCGACTGGCTGGCGATCTCCGACTACGGCTCGATCGACCCGGGCGCCGCGGTCGTCCCGTTTGCCCGCAGGCTCGCCGACTCGGGCGTCTACACGACCCTGACGCGGCTGAGCCGGCGGCCGGTCGCGGTCGTCGCGGGCACGCTGGACGACGCCTCGCACGACAAGCCCGCGTGGATCCGCGAGGCGTTCCGCAGCCTGCGCTCGGAGCGCTACGCGCGTGTGCGGGCGGCGACCTGGTCGGTGGGCACCGGCGCCGCGACGCGAATCGACTCGCCGCCGGCCGCGCTAGCCGCCTTCCGGGCCGGCGTGGCCGGCTCACGGTTCTCGAGGCAGGCGCGCTTCGCGGGTGAGTGCCGACCGCCCCCGCCTGCCCGGGTCTCCGCGTCGGCGGTGCGGGTCGGCGTGATCCGCGTCCGCTGGAGTACCGTCAGGGTCGCGTCCTCGTACGAGGTCTACCGTGACGGGAAGCTGCTCGCGACCACGAGGCGCACCACCTGGCTCGACAACACCGCCGGGCAGGCCCGTAGGCACACGTACACGGTGCGCACGGTCGACCCGGGCGGGCGAAGCATCTAGATCCAGCTGCCGAGCGGCCCGATGTCGAGCAGCCGCTTCAGCCCGTAGGGCACCGCGTCCTCGTCGTCGAAGCGGTACTGCGGCTCGCGTACGCGGATGAAGCGGTTCCAGTTCAGGGAGCGGGCGGCGGTGCCGATGTAGTGCGCCAGCTCAGCGGCCTCGACGAGCTCGTCGCGGGCCGCATACCGGTCGAAGGGCTCGAGGTAGGCGTCGCGCAGCCGGACGACGTCCGGACCGCCGGGCGTCAGCTCCAGCCGGTGGACGAGCGATCGCATGGTCACCACCAGGCTGTTGAACGGGTGGGAGACACAGCTGTCGCCCCAGTCGAAGAACAGGTAGCGGCCGTCGCGCACGAAGACGTTCCCGTCGTGCAGGTCGTCGTGCTGGATCGTCTCCGGCATGCCGTAGGCCGCGAGGCGGGCGCAGCGTTCGGCGAAGTCCGGGACGAGCGCCCGCAGTCGCTCGTACTCCTCCTCGGCCAGGCCGTTCTCCCGGCCGACCATGCAGGCGGCCCTGTCGTCGAGCAGGGCGGCAACGTGGCTCGGCAGGACGGTCAGCCGCTCATCCGGCACCTGCGCCCGCAGCAGCTCGTCGCTGTGCGGTGCGAGGTCGATCTGGAGCTCTGCGTACTCGGGTAGGAGCGCCTGCCAGTGAGTGAGGTCGTGCCACGAGCGGACGAGCTCGCGGAGGCGACGGCCGCCGTCACGCATGAGCAACCAGCCCCGTTCGGCATCGTTCGCGACCAGTTCCGGTACATGGCCGGGGCGCACGCGCTCGAGGATGGGGAGCAGGCGCGCCTCGAAGGCATGCGGCGGCGCGTCGGCCTTGAACCAGAGGTCGCCTTCGCTCGTCGGGACGCGGAGGACGGTCGACCACCAGCGGACGTGCGGTTGCTCGATCTCGCCGGCCGGATCCAGGTCGTGCTCGGCCAATCGCGCGTGGATCCAGGCGGCTGCCTCCTCCAGCCACGCCGGCTGCACCCAGATCAGCGTCGGGTCGGTCGGGACGGTCACGGGCCCGAGCCTATGCGGCGGAGTCGTGCTCCCGGCGCACTCACGGCACAGACACGTTCGACCTTCGCCGCTACGTTGGCGCCATGGCGAAGACGAGTGCGACACCGTGGGGAGCGGCCACCGTGGTCGACGAGCTCGCCGTCCAGCAGCGGGCCGGCGAGAAGCGGTTCGCGTCTGTCGTGCAGTTGCTCGAAGCAGGCGGGGAGCGGCTCGTGCGCTTCTCCTACACCACGGGCGGCGTCTCGCGGCGTGGGCCGGTCACGCTGCGGGCGCGCGACCTGGAACGTCTGCGAACCGAGCTGGCCAAGCATCCGGACCTGGCTGCGGCGCTCGGACTGGGAGGAGGCGCCTAGACGGTTGCGACGATGCGATCGTGCGCGGCGTCCACGAGCGAAGCGAGGATCAGCGCTCCGTCGCCCGAACCGAGCATCGGATCGACGGCATGCTCCGGGTGGGGCATGAGGCCCATCACGTTCCCGTGCTCGTTCACCACGCCGGCGATGTCCGCGGTCGCGCCGTTCGGGTTCTGTCCGGGCTCGTAGCGGAGGACGATGCGTCCGGCCCGGTCGAGCTCGTCGACGAGCTCCGGCGGTGCATACCAGCACCCTTCGCCGTGCTTGACGGGAATGACGAGCCGCTGTCCGGGCTCACACCGGCTCGTAAAGGGTGGCTGTGCCTGCTCGACGCGCACCGTCACGTCGCGGCAGACGAATGAGAGCGAGGCGTTCGGGCGCAGCACGCCCGGCAGGAGGCCGGCCTCGCAGAGGATCTGGAAGCCGTTGCAGATCCCGAGCACGGGCCCGCTTTCGGCTGCGAAGGCCTCCACGGCGCCCATCACCGGAGAGAAGCGGGCGATCGCCCCGCAGCGCAGGTAGTCGCCGTACGAGAACCCTCCCGGCAGGACGACGGCGCCCGTATCCGGCGGCAGCTCGTGCTCGCCGTGCCACACCAGCACGGCCGCGGCGCCGAGCGCGCGGAGGGCCCAGGCGGCGTCGCGGTCGTCGTTCGACCCCGGGAAGACGACGACGGCGATCGCCGGGCGAGGCTCCCGTCCGGTCACGGCTCGCCGAGCTCGATCTCGTAGCTCTCGATCAACGGGTTGGCCAGCAGCTGCGCGCACATGCGTTCCACCTCGGCCCGGACGGCAGCGGGGTCGCCGTCGGCCACCTCCAGGTCGACCACGCGGCCGATCCGGGCGCCGCCGACGGTGAAGCCGAGGTGGCGGAGCGACTCGCGGACCGCATCGCCTTGCGGGTCGAGGATCCCGGTCTTCGGCCGGACGAGAACGGTGGCTCTCACCTCGTCACCACCGCCGGATCGGCGAGATAGTCGTCGAACCCGATCCCGGTGAGTCCCTCGAACGCCTCGACGTAGCGCGCGCGTGTGCCGGCGACGACGTCGTCCGGCAGCTCCGGGCCGGGCGGCGTCTTGTCCCAACCGAGCGCCTCGCAGTAGTCGCGCACGAACTGCTTGTCGAAGGACGGCTGCGGGCCGCCCGGCGCGTACTCGTCCGCGGGCCAGAAGCGTGAGGAATCGGGCGTGAACGCCTCGTCGGCGAGCACCAGGGCGCCGTCTCCGTCGAGACCGAACTCGAACTTGGTGTCGGCGATCAGGATCCCGCGTGCGGCGGCGTGCTCCGAGGCGTACCGGTAGAGCTCGAGCGCCGTTCGCTCGACCTGCTCGTAGCACTCGCGGCCGACGAGCGTCACCGCCTGCTCCGGGTCGATGTTCTCGTCGTGGCCGCTGGTCGCCTTGGTCGAGGGCGTGAAGATCGGCTCCGGCAGCCGGTCCGACTCGCTGAGCCCCCCGGGCAGGACGTGCCCGGAGGTGGCGCCCGTCCGCTGGTAGTCCTTCCAGCCGGAGCCGGCGAGGTAGCCGCGGACGACGCACTCGAGCGGCAGCATCTCCAGCCGTTTGCACTCGGTCGATCGCCCGTCGGCGCGTAGCGCGACCAGGTGGTTCGCGCAGACGTCCCGCGTGCGCGCGAACCAGAACGCCGACAGGCCGGTGAGGACGCGCCCCTTGTCGGGGATCTCGGTCGGAAGCACGACGTCGAAGGTGGAGATGCGGTCGCTGGCGACGAGCAACAGGCGGTCGTCGCCGATCGTGAACAGCTCGCGCACCTTGCCGCTGGCGACGTGGGTGAGCGTCTCAGACATGGGCGGCCTCCCGGTTGGTGGTCAGGGCGTGCAGTCGCTCGAAGACCGCGTCGACGTGGCGGGTGTACGCGCCGAGGTCGAACGCGGCGGCGAGGTCGATCCGGTCGGTGATGCGGGCGTCCGCCTCGACCAGCTGACGAAAGTCGAGGCCCTCGTCCCAGGCGCGCAGGGCGTGCTCCTGCACCAGGCGATACGCCTCGTCGCGGGGCAGCCCGCCTTCGACCAGCGCGAGCAGGACACGCTGCGAGAAGAAGAGGCCGTGGCTCGCCTCCAGGTTCGCGCGCATCCGCTCGGGGAAGACGACGAGGCCTTCGACCAGCCAGGTGAAGCGGTCGAGCATGTAGTCGAGCGCGAGGAACGCGTCCGGCACGACGATCCGCTCGGCCGACGAGTGCGAGATGTCGCGCTCGTGCCAGAGGACGACGTTCTCCAGGCCGACCTGCGCGGCGGCGCGGACGACGCGGGCGAGGCCGCAGATCCGCTCCGCGACGATCGGGTTGCGCTTGTGCGGCATCGCCGACGAGCCCTTCTGTCCCTTGCCGAACGGCTCCTGCACCTCGCGCACTTCGGTGCGGGCGAGGTGGCGGATCTCCGTCGCGAACCGGTCGAGCGAGGAGGCGACGAGCGCCAGCGCGGAGAGGAGCTCGGCGTGCCGGTCACGCGGGACGATCTGCGTCGAGACCGGCTCCGGCTCGAGACCGAGCCGCTCGCAGGCGATCCGCTCCAGCTCCGGATCGGTGACGGAGTACGTCCCGACCGCGCCCGAGAGCTTGCCGAAGCGCGCGCCGGCGAGCGCATGCTCGAGCCGTTCGCGGCTGCGGTCGAGCTCGACCGCCCAGCCGGCGAGCTTGAGTCCGAACGTGGTTGGCTCCGCGTGGACGCCGTGCGTCCGGCCGATGCAGACGGTCAGCCGGTGCTCCTCGGCTCGTCGGACGACCGCAGCTTGCGCACGTACGATGCCGTCCAGGAGCAACGCGCCGGCGTCCCGGAGCTGGAGGGCGAGTGCAGTGTCGACGACGTCGGACGAGGTGAGCCCGTAGTGGAGCCAGCGGCTCTCCTCGCCGAGCTCCGACTGCACGGCGTCGACGAAGGCGGCCAGGTCGTGGCCGGTCTCGCGCTCCAGCTCTGCGACGCGCTCGGCGGTGGGCGGGACGGCTCGGGTGCGAATCGCCTCCGCCGCCTGGGGCGGGACGACCCCGAGCTCGGCCCATGCGTCGACGGCGGCGAGCTCGACCTCGAGCCAGGCCGCGAGCTTGCTCTCGTCCGACCAGACCTCGGCCATGGCGGGACGGGAGTAGCGCGCGATCACTCGTCTGATCGTATCGTCGGGCTACGACGAGTTGATGATGCGAGCTGCAAGCACGGCGGCGTTTTTCGCGTTGTCGACGCCCACGCACGCGACCGGGACGCCCGGCGGCATCTGAACGATGGAGAGGAGCGCGTCGAGTCCGTCGAGGACGCTTTTCGACGAGCGCAAGGGCACCCCGATCACCGGCAGGTCGGTGTGCGCGGCGACGACGCCCGGTAACGCGGCTGCGAGGCCGGCGCCGCAGATCAGCACCCGCAGGCCGCGACCGCGGGCGCTCTTCGCGTATTCGGCGACGGCGTCCGGCGTCCGGTGAGCCGAGCGCACCTCGAACTCGTGTGCGATCCCGCGGGCGTCGAGCTCGTCCATCGCTGCCTGCATGCGCTCGCGGTCCGATTCGGAGCCGACCAGGATGCCGACAACCGGTTCAGGCAACGCGGATCGCTTCCGCCTGCGCGATGTCGGTGCGGTGGCGGGCGCCCGCGAACGAGACCGCCGCCGCACCCTCGTAGGCGAGGCCACGGGCTCTGTCGAGGTTGTCGGCGACGCCGGTCACGCCGACGATCCTGCCGCCGTTCGTGACCAGCTGCTCGCCGTGGCGCGCCGTGCCGCTGTGGAAGACGAGCGCGCCGAGGCGTTCCGCGTCGTCGGTGCCGTGGATCTCGGAGCCCACGTCGTTGCGGTCGGGATAGTCGCCGGCGGCGACGACGACGGTCACCGCTGCGCGTTCCGCCGTCGTCAGCTCGGCGCCGCCGAGGTCGCCGGCCGCGGCCGCGGCCAGGGCGGCGGTCAGGTCTCCGTCGATCCGCGGCAGGATCGACTGCGTCTCCGGGTCGCCGAACCGGCAGTTGAACTCGAGCACGCGCGGCCCGTCCCGAGTCAGCATCAGGCCCGCGAAGAGGACGCCGGTAAAGGGCGCTCCCCGGCGGGCCAGCTCTTCGACCACGGGCGCGTGGATCCGGTCGACCAGCTCCTCGACCTCCGGCGCGCCGAAGCCGGCGACCGGCGAGAACGAGCCCATGCCGCCGGTGTTCGGGCCGGTGTCGCCGTCGCCGGCGCGCTTGTAGTCGCGCGCGGCCGCGAGCGGAAGCACACGGCTCCCGTCGCAGAGCGCGAACACCGAAAGCTCCTCGCCCACGAGCAGCTCCTCGACCAGCACGGGGCCGCCGAGCGCGGCCGCGGCGGCCAGCCCTGCGTCGAGCTCCGCTTGCGTTCGGCAGACGAAGACGCCCTTGCCGGCGGCGAGCCCGTCGGCCTTGACGACGCAAGGCGGGGCGGGGCGGTCGAGAACCGAAGCGGTGGGGACGCCGGCGTTCTCGAGCACGTCCTTGGCGAAACGCTTCGACCCTTCGATCTGCGCGGCGGCGGCAGACGGGCCGAAAACAGGGACGCCGCCGTGGCGCAGGTGATCCGCGACACCTGCGACGAGCGGTGCCTCGGGGCCGATGACTGTGAGGTCGATCTCGAGCGCCCGGGCGAGGCCGAGCAGCCCGTCGCCGTCCTCGGACCGGACCGGATGGCACGTTCCCAGCGCTGCGATTCCCGGGTTCCCCGGCGCGGCGTGCAAGTCCACCGGCCCCTCGCGAGCCAGCCTCCACGCCAGGGCGTGCTCCCGGCCCCCGGAGCCGACGATCAGCACGCGCACGCAGCGAGTCTATGCGGCGCGGACGACGGCGGTCGACACGCTTCCGGCACGGTCCCGCGACAGACACGGCACGGCTCGGCCGATAGCGTTCGTGTTGGGACCCGTCGTCCCCCTGCGGGGGTGGAGTTTTCGAACCGGCTGACCGCCGAGCCACGGTGATGCGCCCGGAGCGGCGGGCTAGGCTTCGAGCGTGACCGTCGGCCACTCGGCGGGCGAGGCGCCTCCGCCGTACAGCACGGCTCCGTTCGACGTGCGGCGGCTGCCGGGCGGCGACGCCGAGCGCGACGTGCTCGCGGTCGAGGAGCCGCTCGAGATTCGCATCGAGGGACGGCCGGTGGCGGTGACGATGAGGACGCCCGGGCACGACGAAGAGCTGGCGCTCGGCTTCAGCCTGTCGGAGGGGCTTCGGCCGACCGGCGCCCACGTCCCGGGTGACCTCGCCGCGAACGCCGTCGAGGTGGAGGCGCCGGGCTTCGACCCGGCGCGGGTACAACGCAGCTTCTACACGTCGTCGTCGTGCGGCGTCTGCGGGAAGGGGGCGCTGGAGGCCGTGGCGGTCGAGGCGGCGCGGGTCACGAGCCCGCTGACCGTGTCCCTCGCGACCGTCGCCTCACTCCCCGACCGGTTGCGCGAGTCGCAGCCCGGCTTCGCGGCGACCGGCGGTCTGCACGCGACGGGCCTCTTCGATGCCGACGGCGAGCTGGCCTGCCTGCGCGAAGACGTCGGCCGGCACAACGCGCTCGACAAGGTCGTCGGCTGGGCGTTCACGGAGCATCGCCTGCCGCTGGCGGACTCGATTCTCTGTGTGAGTGGCCGCCTGTCGTTCGAGCTCGTCCAGAAGGCGGCGGTCGCCGGTTGCCCGATCATGGTCGCGGTCGGGGCGCCCTCGAGCCTCGCGGTCGAGCTGGCAGCGGACCGCGGCCTCACGCTCTGCGGCTTCGTCCGCGGCGGACGGGCGAACGTCTACACCGAGCCGTGGCGGATCGCTCCCGGCTGACCGGCATCCTGCTCGTCGGCGGGGCAAGCACGCGGTTCGGCTCGCCGAAGGCGCTTGCACGGATCGACGGGCGCACCCTCGCCGAGATCGGCTGGGAGACGCTGGCCTTCTGCGACGAGCGGCTCGCGGTCGGGAAGAAGGCGGACGGGCTCGCGCTGCCTTTCCCGGTGCTCGACGACGAAAGCGACGTCCGGGCGCCGATCGCCGGGGTCGTCGCCGGTCTGCGCGCTGCCGTGAACGACGCATGCGTGGTGCTGCCGGTCGACACCCCCCGGGTGACGCCCGCAGTACTCGTCGACCTGGCCGCCGCCCCTGCCGAGGTCGCCATTCCGCAGACCGGCCCTCTCCCCGGTGCCTACCGGCGGGGAGCCCTGCCCGCGCTGAAGGCGGCGTTCGCAGACGGACGGCTCTCGCTCCGCGACGCCCTTGCCGACCTCGATACGCTCGTGGTCGACATCGACGCCGCCTTGCTGGTCAACGTCAACACGCCCGATGAGCTCGCCCGGATCTGACAACACCATGTTCCAGAAGGCCGACGCCTACGAGACGTTCATGGGGCGGTACAGCCGCTTGCTCGCACCCGAGTTCGCGCGTGCCGCCGGCGTGGCAGGCGGCGAGCGCGTAGTGGACGTCGGCTGCGGCACGGGCGCGCTGACCGCCGTCCTCGCCGATCTCGTCGGCGCCGACCGTGTGGCGGCGGTCGATCCGTCGGAGCCCTTCGTCGAGGAATGCCGGACGAGCGTCCCGGGCGCCGACGTCCGCGTCGCGCCGGCCGAGGCCGTTCCCTTCGAGGACGAGACCTTCGACCGCGCCCTCTCCCAGCTCGTCTTCCACTTCGTGCAGGACCCGGCGGCGTCGGTCCGCGAGATGGCGCGCGTGACGCGACCCGGCGGGCTGGTGGCGGCCTGCGTCTGGGACATGAGCGGCGGCATGTCGATGCTTCGGGGGTACTGGCAGTCCGTTCGCGAGGCCGGCATCTCCGGCCGCGACGAGGCGGAGCGCTTCGGCGGGCTGGAGGGACAGCTCGGCACGTTGTGGCGCGAGGCCGGCCTGCGGGGTGTCACCGACGGCGCGCTCACGATCCAGTCGACGTACCGCGACTTCGAGGAGCTCTGGGACTCGTTCCAGGGCGGAGTCGGGCCCGCAGGCGCCCACGCCTCCGCGCTCGAAGGAGAGGCACGAGAGGCGGTCCGAGAGGCGTTCCGGCGCAACGTGGGCTCACCCGAGGGCGAGTTCGCTCTGTCCGCCCGGGCCTGGTATGTGGCGGGGACGGTCTAGCCGTGGAGCAGCGTGTCAGCCTGGTCACGCTCGGCGTCCGCGATCTGGGTCGGGCCCGGGCCTTCTACGAGGCACTCGGCTGGACGACCAACGCCGCGGCCGACGACGACGTCGTCTTCTTCCAGGCCGGCGGCATGATCGTCGCGCTCTGGGGCCGCGACCAGCTGGCCGAGGACACCGCCGTCGAGGACTCGGGCGGCTGGGGCGGGTCACGCTCGCCTACAACACGCGCTCGCCGGAGGAGGCCGACGCGGTCCTCGCGGAGGTCGCCGCTGCCGGCGGGACGGTGCTGCGCCCCGGTACGGAGACCTTCTGGGGCGGCTACTCGGGCGCGTTCGCCGACCCGGAGGGCCACGCGTGGGAGGTCGCTCACAACCCGCACTGGACGCTCGCCGAGGACGGCTCGATCAGCCTCTAGATACCCCTGCAGCTCTCGCGCTGCTACGAACGAAGACAGCCTCGGACGATTGCCCGCAGTCCCTGCGGCATGTCCGGCCGCCCCCAGAGGATCACGACGTTCTGGCCGAGTCCGAACATCCTCCGTTGGGCGACTCGCTGCTCGCTCGGCAGCTCGGTGGTTGCGCGGTCCAGGCTGGCGATCAGAGCCCGATACGCTTGACGGGCTTTGCTCGCCTCTGGATAGAAAAACAGGCCGGGCGTCTGCAGCTGACTGAGCGTCTCGTCCGCGGGCCCGTCGAAGAAGAGGTCGACCCGCGCGGTTCCCTCGACCACGTCGAGACCGAACGTCGGGTCGTACAGTGCCTTGGGGTAGCGATGGCTCCCGGACACGTACATGACGGTTCGCGTAGCAGCGGTCGGAGCTTCGACCGGCAACGATCCTGCGTACTCCGGGCGGTCCTGGAGGCAGTCGCGGGTCGCTCGAGCGTCGTACAGCCGGGTAGAGGAGTGGTTCCCACAGGCCGTGAGCAGGACGGCCAGAGCCGAGACGACAGGGAGGAAGAGCCGACTGCTCGTCGTCAGCGGACGAGCACCTGCTCGCGCTCGGCGCCCGTTCCGACCCACGACACCTCGACGCCGAGCAGCTTCTCGACGAACTCGACGTAGCGGCCCGCCGCATCGGGGAGCTCGCTGCCGTCCAGCTCGCCGCTCCAGCCGTCCAGCCCTCGTACACCGGGCGGGCGGCGTGAAAGTCGCTCTGGTGCTCCGGGAACTCGTCGGTCCGCGTCCCGTCCCGCAGCTCGTAGGCGGTGCACACCGGCACGCGGTCGAAGGCGGCGAGCACGTCGAGCTTGGTCAGTGCGATCGAGGTGATGCCGTTCAGGCGCACCGCGTACCGGAGGGCGACGAGGTCGAGCCAGCCGCAGCGCCGCTCGCGCCCGGTGACGGTGCCGAACTCGCCGCCGAGCTCGCGCATGCGGTCCTGGTCGGACCCCTCGATCTCGGTCGGGAACGGCCCGGCGCCGACCCTGGTCACGTAGGCCTTCGCCACGCCGATCACCGAGTCGATCCGGGTCGGGCCGATGCCGATGCCCGTGCAGGCGCCGCCGGCGAGCGTCGGGGACGAGGTCACGAACGGGTAGGTGCCGTGGTCGATGTCGAGCAGCGTGCCGTGCGCTCCCTCGAGCAGCACCTGCTTCCCCTCCCGGATGGCGCGGTCGACGAGCAGGGACGTGTCGGCCAGGTACGGCCGCAGCCGCTGCGCGTAGCCCTCGTACCGCGCGGCCAGTTCCTCGAGCTCGATCGGCTCGACGCCGTACACGCGCTCCAGCCAGACGTTCTTCTCGGCGAGGGCGACCTCGATCTTCTGGCGGAGGATCTTCGGGTCGAAGAGGTCTTGCAGCCGGATCCCGAGCCGGTAGGCCTTGTCGGCGTAGGTGGGGCCGATGCCGCGGCGGGTCGTGCCGATCTGGAGCTTTCCGAGCCGCCGCTCGCCCGCCTGGTCGAGCGCCAGGTGCCACGGCATGATCACGTGGGCGTTGCCGGACAGCCGGACGAGGTCGGTGGAGAGCCCACGCGCCTCGAACCCCTCGAGCTCCTCGATGAAGACGCCCGGATCGACGACGCAGCCGGCGCCGATCACGCACTGCTTGCCCCAGAGGATCCCCGAGGGCATGTGGCGGAGCTTGAAGGTCTCGCCGTCGGCGACGATCGTGTGCCCGGCGTTCGGCCCGCCGTTGTAGCGGCAGACGAGGTCCGAGTCGCGGGCGAGCAGGTCGACGATCTTTCCCTTGCCCTCGTCGCCCCACTGCGCCCCGACGATCACGGTCGCGGGCACGTGCCGAGTATAGGCTCGCTCTCGGGAGCCGCCTTCCCCGGAGAGGCTCTCGAGGCCGAGCTTTGCTCGGCCGGAAGCCGCTGCCGCTGAAAGCAACGTCGGCGCCTGCGCACGCTCCGCAGGCTCCGCTACGACTGGCAGCGGTCAGGCGCCGCGAGGAGGGGGCCCGCGGGGGGGAACCAGGGGTTCCCCCCCGCGGTTCCGCTAGTGGGCTGCAGCCACTCTCAGCCGGGCGATGCGGCGGATGCGGATGCGGTGGCCCCGGAAGCAGGTGGTGAAGCCGACGTCGGCGTCCGCGCGAAGCCTCCCCTCGACGAGCGTCGGGTGCAGCAGGCGCGGCCAGCTGCGATCCTCCTCACAGGCATCGCAGTGGACGGCGTAGTCGGTGGCATCTGCGCCGAGCCAGATCACCTGATGAACCTCCGTGCGCTACCTCCTCATGCCTGGGCGAGGTCGGCGAACTTGGCGAAGCGTCGGAGGAACGAGAGCTTGATCGTGTCGGTCGGCCCGTTCCGGTGCTTCGACAAATGCACCTCCGCCAGCCCTTGCTGGTCCGACTCCTCGCTGTTGTAGTACTCGTCGCGGTAGATGAACATGACCAGGTCGGCGTCCTGCTCGATCGAGCCGGACTCGCGCAGGTCCGACAGGATCGGGCGCTTGTCGTGTCGCTGCTCGACCGCCCGGGAGAGCTGCGAGATCGCGATGATCGGGACGTCCAGGTCGCGCGCCAGCACCTTCAGCGAACGCGAGATCTGGGAGACCTCCTGTACGCGGCTCTCCACGGACGTGCCGGAGGTCATCAGCTGCAGGTAGTCGATGACGATCAGGCCGAGGTGCGGCTGCTTCATCTTCAGCCGTCGCGCCTTCGAGCGAATCTCCATCAGCGTGATCGAGCCGGTGTCGTCGACGAAGATCGGCGCCTTCGAGAGCTTGTCGCAGGCGGCGGTCAGGCGCGGCCAGTCCTCCTGGGCGAGCTTGCCGGTGCGGAGGCGCTGCGACTCGACCTTCGCCTCCGAGCACATCAGGCGCTGCGTCACCTCCATCTTCGACATCTCCAGCGTGAACAGCGCCACCGGCACGTTCTGCCGGACGGCGAGGTTCGCGGCCACGCAGAGGCCGAACGCCGACTTGCCCATGCTCGGCCGGGCGGCGACGACGATCAGGTTGCCGGGCTGGAAGCCGGACGTCAGCCGGTCGAGCTCGCGGTAGCCGCTGGCGATGCCGGTGACGTCTGCACCCGCCTCGTACAGGGCGGTGATGCGCTCGAAGCTGTCCTTGAGCAGGTCCTCGATGTGGGTGAACTCGCCGGCGACGCGTTCCTGGGAGAGGTCGAAGACGACCGACTCCGCCTTGTCGACCAGCTCCTCCGCGGCCAGGCCTTCGCGCTCCATGCCGAGCCGCGCGATCTCCTGCCCGGCCCGAACCAGGCCGCGCAGCGTCGCCATCTCGCGCACGATCTTCGCGTAGTGCCCAGCGCTGGAGGGCGTTGGCACCAGTGCGGCCAGCTCGTTGATGCGGGTGCGGCCGCCGATCTCCTCCAGCTCGCCGCGCCGCTCGAGCTCGTCGCAGAGCGTGATCGCGTCGACGGGCTCTCCCTTCGCGTACAGGTCGAGTGCCGCCTTGTAGACGAGGCCGTGGCTGGCCCGGTAGAAATCGCCGGCCGAAAGGACTTCGCTGACCGCCCCGATCGCGCCCGGGGAGAGCATCATCGCGCCGAGGACCGACTCCTCTGCGTCGAGATTCTGCGGCGGGACCGGGGCGGTCGGCGAAGCCTCGGCGAGCTGGTACATATGCGACAAATCAACCACCTCCGGACACGACCGAACAGGCGTGGACAAGCGCGCTCTCCACAGACGTGAATCCGCCCGTTTGCGGGCGGATCGGAACAAATGTTCCCATACCGCTCGGACGGAGCGGTGGAAGAAAAGGCCGCTCGTAGCGGCCTTTTCGTACACATTTCCCCAGTCCTCCACAGAGGCTGTTGACAGAGTGTTTCACTCGCAGCACTCGGCTGTACCGAAGGCTGCCGAGCGCAAGCTAGGGCGTTACTCCGTCTCTGGTGCCGGCTCGGGCGTCGACCGGGTCGGGCGTCTCGACCGGGTCGGGCGTCTCAGCGGAGACGGACCACCCCTCCGGGGTCGGTTCCTCCTCCGGCGGGAGCTCGCCTCCCTCCGGCACGACGAGCGTCGCCACCTCGACCGTGACGTCGGTGAAGAGCTCCACCGGGACGGCGTAGCGGCCGACCTTCTTGATCGGCTCGCCGAGGTCGATCCTGCGGCGGTCGACGCGGATCTTGGCGACGCGCCAGATCTCGTCGGCCAGGTCGGTGGCGGTCACCGACCCGAACAGCGAGCCCGTCGGCCCCGCCTTCACGTCGAAGCGCAGCTCCGTTCCTTCCAGCTTCGCGCCCAGCTCGCGCGCCTGCTCGAAGGTCGACGCCTCCTGCCGGGCGCGCAGGCCGCTCCGCTTCTCGAGCTCGGCGACCTTCGCGGGCGTCGCGGTCTCCGCAAGGCGACGGGGAAGCAGGAAGTTGCGCGCGTACCCGCGGGCCACGTCCACGACCTCGCCTCGGAGGCCGACCTTCTCGACGTCCTGCAGGAGGATGACCTGCACTTAGTTGCCGGACACGTAGGGGAGGAGGGCCATCTCGCGCGCGCGCTTCACGGCCGCGCCGACCTGCACCTGGTGCCGGCGGCAGGCGCCCGTGATCCGGCGCGAGCGGATCTTGCCCTTCTCCGAGATGAACGGACGGAGTGAGGCGATGTTCTTGTAGTCGATCTCCTCGACCTTGTCGCGGCAGAAGCGGCAGTTCCGCCGGCGCGGCTGCATCCCCTGCGGCGGGCGGCGGCGCGAGTTCGACCGCTCCTCACCACGTTGCTTCGGTTGTGCCATTCCTCTCCTCCTTAGACGATGACCTCGGTCATCAGAAAGGGATGTCGTCGTCGGTGGCGGCCGAAGGGAAGTCGGCGCTGTCGCCGGCCGCTCCGGCCGGGACGAACTGCGGCGCGTCGCCGCCCGAGTCGGCGCGGCTGCCCAGGAACTGGACGCTCTCGGCGACGACCTCCACGGCCTGGCGCTTGCCGGATCCGTCGGTTGCCTCCCACTCGCGCCACTCGAGCCGGCCGTCGACGCCGATCGGTCGGCCCTTCGCGAGGTACTGCGCACAGCTCTCCGCCTGGTTGCCCCAGACGGTGACGTCGAAGTAGTTCGGCTTGTCGACCCACTGGCCGGTCTCGTCCTTGCGGCGCGTGTTGACGGCGATCCGCAGCTTGCAAACCGAGGTGCCGCCGCCCGTTTGCCTCAGCTCAGGGTCCTTGGTCAGGTTCCCGACCAGGACGACACGGTTGATGTTCGCCATGCTAGGCCTCCTCCTCCGGCGTCGCCGTGGACGCCTCCGACTGCTCCGACTGCGTCGGCTCAGGGTACTCCTCGGCCTGCGGCTCCGCGACGGCTGAATCCGGCTCGGCGGACTCGGCCTCGTCTACTGCGGCTGTCTCGGTTGCCGGCGCCGGGCGCCGCTCCTCGCGCTCGTAACGGGGGCGCTCCTCGACCGGCGGCAGCGGCGGCGGCGCCGCGCGGCCCCCGCCCTTGACGCGGCGTGTGGCCATGTGCCGCATGACCCCGTCGGTGATCTTCAGGACGCGCGTGATCTCGTCGAGCGTTGCCGGCTCGGCGTCGAACTGGAGCAGGTGGTAGGTCCCGTCGGCCTTGTGGTCGATCTCGTAGGCCAGCCGGCGGCGGCCCCACACGTCGTGAGAGAGCCAGGTGCCGCTGCCCTTGTCGACCAGCTCGTGCGTGCGGGAGACGATCTCCGTCTGGCGCTCCTCGGCCAGTTCGGGATCGAGCATGAGCAGAATTTCGTATTCGTTCACGGTTCCCTCGTTCTCCTTCCCTCGGTCTGAATCGGCCTCGCGTGCAAGTGCTGCCGGGAACGGATCAGCACGGTGCGAGGCGAGAAGTCCGCGGAAGAGTAGCATCGGCCTCGAATGCGCCGGTTCCTCACCGGACTCGGACTGGCCGCCGCGGCGGCGGTCGTCCTCGGGCGCTTCCGCCGGCGGAAGCAGGCGCCGCCTGCTGCCGACCCGGCCGAGGAGCTGAAGCAGAAGCTCGCCGAGACGCGCACCGACGAGGCGCCGCCCGAGCCGGAACCGGAGCCTGACGAGCAGCAAGCGCCGCTCGACGAGCGCCGCCGGGCCGTCCACGACCGGGCCCGGATGGCGATGGACGACATGCTCGGCGGCGAGCGGCTCCCCGGCGAAGAGTCCGAATAGAATCGGCCGGTGGCCGAGGAGAGCGAGAGCAGGAAGTTCTTCGATCGCCTGCGCGAGGCGACCGCCAACGTCACGCAGATGACGAAGGAGGGCGTCGAGACGCTCCAGGTGAAGCGCGAGCTCTCGCAGGCCTACGGCGACCTCGGCCGGCAGACTGCTGAGCTGGTCGAGAGCGGCGCGGTCTCGCATCCCGATCTCTCCGAGCCCGTCGCGCAGATCGCCGAGCTGAGGGACCGGCTCGCCGCCGTCTCCGAGTCCGACGAGCAGCCGTCCGAGCCGGACGAGCCGTCGGCCGAGCCCGAGGGTTAGCGCCAACTGCACCGGCGCGTTGCACGGCACGGCCTGATCTGGCTCGGCCTCGGCGTCAGTGCCTTCTTCCTCTACCTGTCGGTGCGGAACGTCCACCCGGACGAGGTCCGCGACGCCCTCGAGCAATGCGACTACTGGTGGCTCGTCCCGTCGATCGCGCTGCTGTTCGTCGCCCAGGTGGTGCGCGCGCTGCGTTGGCAGTACCTCTTTGCCGCGGCGACGCGCCCGCCGTACCGCCCGGTGTTCGAGGCGACGCTGCTCGGCCAGTGCTTCAACAACATCCTTCCGGCACGCGCCGGCGAGATCGCGCGGATCGTCGCCCTCCACCGCACCGCCCGCACGTCACGCGCCGAGACGACCTCGACGGTCGTCGTCGAGCGCCTCTACGACGTGCTCGTCCTGCTCGGGCTGCTGTTCGTGTTCGTGCCCTGGCTGCCGCACGTGACCTGGATCCACGCAGCGGCCGTTCTGGCGATCGTCCTCTTCGCCGCCACGGTCGCCTCGGTCGTCGTGCTGCTCCGCTGGGGCGAGAAGCCCTTCCTCGTCCTGCTTCGCCCGCTGACTCGGCTCGGCCTCCCGTTCCTGACGCTCGAACGGGCCGAGCACGCGGCGGCGAGCTTCGTGCGCGGTGCCGCGTCGCTGCGCGACCCGCGTCTCGCCGCGGCAGCCCTCGTTCTCACCATCGTCTCCTGGATCCCGCTCGCGCTCAGCACGTGGACGCTGATGATCGGCTTCCACCTGGGGCTGTCGGTGCTCGCCGGCCTGCTGGTGACGATCGCGACGGGGCTGTCGCTCGTCCTGCCCTCGTCGCCGGGTGCGGTGGGCGTGTTCGAGGCGGCCGCTCTGGTCGGGCTCAAGGCCTACGGCATCGACAAGGCCGACGCGCTCTCGTTCGCGCTCGTCCTGCACGCCGTCAACTTCTTCCCGTACGTGCTCGCCGGCGTGCTCGTGCTCCAGTGGCAGGGGTGGAGGGCGCGGATGCGGTCCAACTGAGTCAGCGCCCGCCGTCCGGCTTGCGGGCCGCGGCGTACACGGCGGAGACGTCGATCGAGGAGGTGCCGCGCAGGGCGGCGAGGTTCGCGCGCCGAACCGCGGCCGCCTCGGACGGATCGAGCTCCTCCACGGTGCCGCGGAAGCCGGAGCCCATGACGACGTCCCACCACTCGTCCTCCGAGTGGAGCTTCTGCGCGGCCTCGACGAGCTCGGCCCGCGCGCCGCCGATGCCGCTCGAGGCGTAGAGCTCGAGCACCTGCTCGACGCTGACGAGGTCGTCCCAGGGATTGAAGCCGCGCACCAGGTCGGGCCGAAGGCCGGCGACCGCGTCCCAGAACGCCGTCGCGCCCGGCTCCAGCACGTGCGGGCCCCAGCAGGTGACCGCGAGCGTCCCGCCCGGCCGCACGAGGCGCCACAGCTCGCGCATCAGCGCGGGACGGTCGGGGACGAAGAACACGCCGAAGACGCACACGACGGCGTCGAACGACCCGTCGGACAGCCCGGTCGTGCGCATGTCCGCCTGGAGGAACCGGAGGTTCCGGAGGCCTGCGGAACCGGAGGTTCCGGAGGCCTGCGGCCCGCGCCTTCGCCCGCGCCAGGCCGAGCAGGCCTGCGGACAGGTCGACGGCGACCACGGAGCCCGCCGGGCCGACCGCCTCAGCGGCCGGAAGGGCCGAGGCGCCGCTCCCACAGGAGAGGTCGACGACGTGCGCGCCGCGCTCCAGGCCGAGCCGCTCGATCGTCCTGCGGCCGGTCAGCGCCCAGAAGCCGTTGGCCGGGGCGTCGAAGGTGTCGGCCGCGGCCTCGTAGGTGCGCTGGGCCCGGCGGGCGGCTTCGTCCATCGGCTTCACCGCCCAATGCTCCCGCCGCGCGCCGGGCGTCGCAAGGGCCGCCACAGGGTCGGGCCTCACGAGAGGCCCGACCCTGTGATCGGACGGCCTACGCGGCCGCCTCGACGGGCTCGGTGCGACCCGGCAGCTGCTCGACCGTGGCCGCGGTGCGGCGCACGGGGATCAGCCTCACGCAGGCGATCGCACCGATCGCCGCCAGCACGGCGCCGACGATCAGCGCCGTGTGCAGCCCGTCCACGAACGACTCGGCCGTGCCCTGGCCGAGCGCCGCGGAACCGGGGATCAGCGCGCCGAAGAGGGCGACGCCGACGGCGATGCCGGCCTGGCGGAAGGTGTCGTTCACCCCCGCGGCGAGGCCGCTCTGGTCCTGCGGCGCGGAGCCGAGCGCGACTGCGCTGACGGCCGGGTTGAACAGGCCGGTGCCGAGGCCGCCGACCATCAGCGCCGGGAGGAGCATGACCCAGGACGAGGTCGCCGACGCGAGCACGCCGAGCGCCAGCCCCACCGCCACGAGCGCGAGCCCGGCCGCGATCAGCGCCCCTGCCGAGACCTTCTCCAGCAGCTGGGCGCTCGCGCCCGAAACCAGGAAGATCAGCACCGTCGCCGGCAGGTAGACGAGCCCCGCCTTGAGCGGCGAGAGGCCGAGGATCTGCTGGAGGTACAGCGTCATGTACAGGAAGATCGCGAAGAAGGAGGCCGAGATCGAGAATGCGGCGATCTGCGCGCCCGTGAACTCCTTGATCCGGAAGAGGCCGAGCGGCAGCATCGGCTCCTTCACCCGCTGCTCGATGCCCACGAAGGCGACGATCAGCACGACGGCGCCGACGAGCTCGGCGACGATCGCCGGGCTGCTCCAGCCGTCCCCGTTGCCGCGCAGCAGCGCGAGCACGAGGAGGAAGAGGCCGCCGATGAGCGCGGTCTGGCCGGCCCAGTCGATCCGGCGGGCGTTCGGGTCACGCGACTCGCGCACCCAGCTGTAGGTGGCCGCGATCGCGGCGATCCCGACCGGGATGTTCACGTAGAAGATCCAGCGCCAGCCGAGATACGACGTGATCGCCCCGCCGACGGCCGGACCGACCGCGAACGAGGCGCCGATCGTCGCGCCGTAGACGGCGAGTGCCTTCGAACGCTCCTTCCACTCCGGGAAGGCGTCCGCGAGCAGCGACAGCGAGGTCGCGAACAGGATTGCACCGCCGATCCCCTGAACGGCACGGGCGGTGTCGAGCATCGCGATGGAGGTGGAGGCCCCGCACCAGAGCGACGCGCCGGTGAAGAGCACGAGCCCGGAGGCGAACACACGCCTCCGCCCGAGCCGGTCGGCGATCGAACCGGAGGTGAGCACGACCGCGGCCAGCGCGACCGTGTAGGCGTCCACCACCCACTGGATGCCGGTGATCCCCGCGTCGAGGCTGGACGCGATGTGCGGTAGCGCCGTGTTGACCACGGCGATGTCGAGCATGAGCATGGCCGTCGCGAGACAGACGACGGCAAGCGTTCCGCGGCGGCTGAAAGCCGACCGCGGCCCGATTCTCCCGCGGTCGGTGCCCTCGAAGCGTGTAGCGCGAGAGAAAGACATTGCGGTTCCTTTCGAGGCGAAGGACATCGAAACCAGTCTCCTTCCGCGCTCTCCGCCGCGCAGTGGGGCCACCTTGTTTCTCGAGGTTCGGCTATCCGTACCGGCCGTCCGCCACGGTTTGACCGGGACCGCGCGGATGCAGAGACTGCCCAGACCGCATGCGCACCACGAACCTCCGCCAACTCCTCAGCGCGATCTGGAGCGACCCAGTGGGCCGGAAATGGCTCCTGCTCTCGCAGGCCGCCCTGCTCGGTCAGGTGATCTTCGACCTGGCGATCCCGCTGACGATCCGTCAGATCGTGAACAACGGCATCCTCGCCGGCGACTTCGACAAGGTGATCGAGGGCGCGCTGTACATGGCGGTGTTCTCGATCGCAAGCATGCTGTTCGCCACCGCCTGCGCGTGGTACGCGGCGCGCGTCGGCGAGGCGGTGGGCCACCGGCTGCGCGTTGCCCTCTACCGGCGGGTGACGAAGCTGTCGTGGGGCAACGTCGATCGGCTGGAGACCAGCGACCTGCTCGTCCGCCTCACGACCGACATCAACCAGATTCGCGTCATGACGACGAGCGGCGTGACCACGTTGCTCCGCGCGCCGCTGATGATCGTCGGGGCGATCCTCGTCCTGCTCTGGGTCGACGTCCGGCTCGCCCTCGTGATGCTCGTGTTCCTGCCGGTCGTGATCGCCGTGCTGGCCTTCTACCAGCTGAAGGGGGCGCCGCTCTACCGCCAGGTGCTCGCCCGCTTCGACGGGCTCAACCAGGTGCTGCAGGAGAACATGGCGGGCGTCCGCGTGGTGCAGGCGTTCGTGCGCCGGGACTACGAGAACGCGCGGTTCGAGCGCGAGAACGTCGGCCTGCAGAAGGCGGCGACGGGAGCGCAGAGCTCCGCGGCGTTCCTCAACCCGGCCCTGCTGCTCGTGATCAACCTCGGGCTGGCCGGCGCGTTGTGGGTCGGCGGCGACCTCGTGATCGACGCCAAGATCGAGCTGGGGTCCGTCTTCGTCCTCCTGAACTACCTGGTCGCGGTGATGATCCCGCTGATCCTCCTGTCCGTCTTGCTGCCGCAGATGGCGTCGGCGGACTCGTCGGTCGGCCGCGTCGTCGAGGTACTTCAGCAGCAGCCGGACGTTCCGGAGAAGCCGGGCGCGCCGAGCCTGGTGGAGGCGGCCGGCGGCCAGGTGAAGGGACGCGTGGCCTTCGAGGGGGTCGGCTTCTCGTACCTCGACGCAGACGGCCGGCCGAACTCCGAGCCGGTGCTCAGCGACATCGACCTCGTAGCCGAGCCGGGTCAGGTGATCGCGATCCTGGGCGCGACCGGCTCGGGCAAGTCGACGCTGGTGAACCTGCTGGCGCGGTTCTACGACGTGACCACCGGCCGGGTGACCATCGACGGCGTCGACGTGCGCGACGTCACGCGGCAGTCGCTGCTGGAGACGGTCACCCCCGCGATCCAGCAGCCGAGCCTGTTCAGCGGAACGATCGAGCAGAACCTGAAGTTCGGCGCGGATCCGGAGAAGGGCGCGATCGACGTCGTCACGGCGGCCCGCGCCGCAGAGGCCGCCGAGTTCGTCGAGGACCGCCCGGACGGCTACAACGGCGAGGTCAAGCGTCGCGGAGCGAACTTCTCCGGGGGCCAGCGCCAGCGCCTCTCCATCGCCCGAGCCCTCGTGCGCAGGCCGCGCATCCTGATCCTCGACGACACGACGAGCGCGCTCGACGTCGCCACCGAGGCTCGCG
The DNA here is from genome assembly GCA_963775695.1 of uncultured Actinomycetes bacterium. Lineage (GTDB taxonomy): Bacteria > Actinomycetota > Thermoleophilia > Gaiellales > Gaiellaceae > DATBLE01. The sequence continues at coordinate 84,501 of CAVZJU010000007.1, forward strand.
TCCAGGACGCGATCCGCGAGCTGATGGGCGACAGCACGGTGTTCCTGGTCGCCCAGCGCATCAGCGCGGTACTGACCGCCGACGTGATCGTCGTGCTCGAGGAGGGGCGCATCGTCGCCAAGGGCAGCCACAAGGAGCTGCTCGAGTCGAGCACCGAATACCGGTCGATCTACGAGTCCCAGCTCGGGCCGGCGCCCGCCTGATGGCCGACGCGACCCTCAGCCCGGTCACCGAGCATGAGCAGGCGAAGCCGCTCCGCCGATTGCTCGGCTACCTGCTCCAGGCGCGCGGCAAGATCGCCCTCACCTCTCTGCTCAGCTTCGTGGGCACCTCGCTCGCGCTCATTCCGGCCGTTCAGGTGGGCAGGATCATCAACGGCCCGATCACCGACGGGGACAAGACGCAGCTCGCAATCGACCTGCTGATCATGCTCGCGTTCGCCGCCGGCGGCTTCATCGGCATGTGGTTCGGCGGCCGGGTCCTCGCCGTCGCCGCCCAGGACGCCATGTACCGCCTGCGCAAGGACGTCTTCGAGCACACGCAGAAGCTGTCGCTCAGGTTCTTCGACCGCCAGCCCATCGGCGACCTGATGAGCCGGATCACCAACGACCTCGATTCGGTCGGGCAGCTGTTCGACAAGGGTCTCTACCCGGCGATCAACTCTGCGTTCACGCTCGTGATCACGACCATCCTGATGTTCGTCGTCTGTTGGCAGCTCTCGATCGCCGTGATCCTGATCGCGCCGCTGGTCCTGGTGTTGATGCAGTTCACGTCGCGCTACTCGGGCCCGGCCTTCGCGGTCCTGCAGGAGCGCACGGGGGCACTCAACGGCACGGCCGAGGAGTTCATCACCGGCGACCGCACCGTCAAGGCATACCTGGTCGAGGACAGGTCGACGGCGAAGCTCGAACAGCTCAGCGACGAGGCCCGGGCGGCCGGTGTCCGCGCCAACTTCGTCGCGCTCACGGCCATGCCGCTGTCGGCGATGCTGTCCAACCTCGACGTCGCCCTGGTGGCGCTCGCAGGCGGATGGCTGTCGATCAGGGGAACGGTCAGCGTCGGCACGGTCGCGACCTTCTTCATCTTCGCGCGGATGTTCGCCCGGCCGCTCAACCAGTTCGCCCAGATCCTGAACATGGCGCTGCAGGCCGCCGCGGGCGCCACCCGCGTCTTCGAGATCCTCGACGAGGAGCCGGAGATCGTCGACCGGCCCGCCGCACGCGACATCAGCAGGGCCGATGGGCACGTGGTGATGGACCACGTCGACTTCTCGTACGTCGAGGGCGTCCCGATCCTCCACGACGTCTCGCTGGTCGCGAAGCCCGGCCAGAAGATCGGGCTCGTCGGCCCGACCGGCGCGGGCAAGAGCACGATCATCAATGTGATCACCCGCTACTACGACATCCAGGCGGGCGACGTCCGGCTCGACGAGGCCAGCATCTACGACGTCACGACGACCAGCCTGCGAGAGCTCGTCGGGATGGTGCTGCAGGAGCCGTACCTCTTCTCGGACACCGTGATGGCGAACATCCGCTACGCGCGGCTGGAGGCGACCGACGAGGAGTGCATTGCGGCGGCCAAAGCGGCCAGCGCCCACGGCTTCATCACTCGCCTGCCCGACGGCTACGACACGGTGCTCTCAGGGGGCGGCTCGAACCTCAGCCAGGGTCAGCGCCAGCTGATCACGATCGCACGCATCGTCCTCGCCGACCGGCCGGTGCTGATCCTCGACGAGGCGACATCGAGCGTGGACACGCGCACGGAAAAGGCGCTCCAGGAGGCCCTCACCACGATGATGAAGGGCCGGACGAGCTTCGTGATCGCCCACCGGCTCTCGACCATCCGCGACTCGGACGTGATCGTCGCGATCAACGAGGGCCGGGTGGTCGACGTCGGGAGCCACGACGAACTGATGGCCGCAGGCGGTTTCTACCATGACCTCTACATGAGCCAGTTCCGCGGCGACGCCACGCCTGCGGCATCCTGACGGAAGGAGCCTCGATGGCCACGACAACCGCTCCCACGCTTACGACCGAGCAGATCCAGGAGATGCTCGCGCTGATGGAGGACTCGGACAGCGTCGAGCTGAAGCTGACAGTGCCGGAGTCCCACCAGGTCCCGACCATCCACCGACTCGGGCTCGACCCACTGGAGGCTCAGATCCGGCAGGTGTTCTTCTTGGACACCCCCGATCTCGCCCTCGACGCCCAGGGGGTGGTCGCGAGAGCACGACGGATCCAGGGCAAGGGCAACGACTCGATCGTCAAGCTGCGACCGGTCGTTCCGGACCAGCTGCCCGAGGACGTGCGCACGTCCGCCGGTTTCCGCGTCGAGGTCGACGCACTCCCCGGCGGCTTCGTCTGCTCGGGGACGATGAAGGGCACTCCGGCCGACGTGCTCGGATCCGTGCGGGGAGAGCGTCCGCTGCGCAAGCTCTTCTCGAAGGAGCAACGTGCGTTCTACGCCGCGCACGTGGAGGGGATTTCCCTCGACGACCTGTCGGTCCTCGGTCCGATCTTCGTCCTCAAGCTCCGCTTCGAGCCGAAGAAGCTAGGCCGTCGGCTGGTCGCCGAGATGTGGATCTACCCGGACGGCTCGAGAATCCTCGAGCTCTCCACGCGCTGCGGGACGAAGGAGGCGTTCCAGGCTGCCGCCGAGGTGCGGGCCTTCCTGGCCGCGTCTGGGGTGGACGTTTCGGGCGAGCAGGAGACGAAGACCCGCAAGGCGCTCCAGTACTTCACGAAGAGCCTGAAAACCGTGGCCGAGTCGTGATCGTCCCCCGCTGGGAGTGGCGGACCTTCGGTGACGACTTCGGCGAGGTGGAGCGAAAGCTGGCCGCGACCGGGCCCGAGCGGGTGCAGGAGAGCGACGAGACGTACCTGCTCTCGCTCGAGAGCGACGCGTCGGTGAAGGTGCGCGACGGGTTGATGGACGTGAAGCTCCTCGAGGAAGTCGACGACGACGGGCTCGAGCAGTGGAGGCCCGCGATGAAAGCCGAGTTTCCGCTGGCCGCGGACGGCGTCCGCCAGGTGTTCGACGCGCTCGCCGTGCCCGTGCCGTCGCTCGCGGGCGACGGGTACACGCTCGAGCGGCTCGTCGGCGAGCTCGTGGAGCCCGATCCCCGCCTGCGGGCGGTGGAGGTGCACAAGCACCGGGAGCGCTTCACGGTCGGAGGCGCGATGGCAGAGCTCTCCGAGATCCGGGCCGCCGAGGGCGCGCGGAGGACGATCGCGATCGAGTCGGAGGACCCCTCCCTCGTGGTCGCGGCGGTGCGGGAGCTGGGGTTGACCCTGCGCCCGAACGTCTGCATGGGCCGCGGGCTGAAGGCGCTCGTCGGATTCGGCGCATGAGACACGCGGTGATCGACGTCGGCACGAGCTCGGTGAAGTTCGTGATCGCCGAGCGGACGGAGAACGGCTCCTGGACGACGGTGGTCGACCGGGCCGAGGTGACGAGGCTCGGGGAAGGGCTGGACGACGGCGGCGAGCTCCGGCCGGAGCCGATCCAGCGCACCGTCGAGGCCGTCGCCGCAATGGTCGAGGAGGCCAGGGAGGCCGGCGTCGCCGAGATCGTGGCCGTCGGCACCGCCGGGCTGCGGATCGCCTCCAACAGCGCGACGTTCCTGGACGCGGTCCGGGAGCGGACGGGCGTCGAGGTCGAGGTCATCTCCGGCGAGGAGGAGAGCCGCCTCGCGTACCTCGCGGTCACGTCCTCGCTGGAGCTGGGAGACGGCGCGCTCGTCGTCTTCGACACGGGCGGCGGCAGCTCGCAGTTCACCTTCGGCCGCGCCGATCGGGTCGACGAGCGCTTCAGCGTCGACGTCGGCGCAGCCCGGTTCACCGAACAGTTCGGGCTCGACGGCGTCGTCGACGAGCGGGCCGTCGGCGCGGCGCGGGCCGCGATCGCGGCCGATCTCGACCGCCTGGACGGCCGGCCCGTGCCCGACGTCGTCGTCGGGATGGGCGGCGCGGTGACGAACCTCGCGGCCGTGAAGCACGAGCTGGCGACCTACGATCCGAGCGTGATCCAGGGCGCGGTGCTCGAGGCGGACGAGGTCGACCGGCAGATCGAGCTCTACCGGACGCGTACCGCCCCCGAGCGGCGCAGCATCGTCGGCCTCCAGCCGAAACGCGCGGAGGTGATCCTCGCCGGTGCGCTGATCGTGCGCACGGTGCTCGCCGAGCTCGGCCGGGAGTCTCTGACCGTCAGCGACCGCGGCCTACGTCACGGCGTACTGGCCGAGCGGTTCGCCCGCTAGCTTTGCCGTATTGTTGAGCCCTCCAAGGGCTCAATCACAACCGGGAGGAAACGATGCTTGCGACGAGTTGGACGTTCGGCGAGGTCATGTGGACCATGCTGATCTTCTTCTGCTGGATCCTGTTCTTCTGGCTGCTCTTCGGGGTCTTCGGCGACCTGTTCAGCCGCCACGACATCAGCGGGTGGGGGAAGGCGGCCTGGTCGATCTTCGTCATCTTCCTGCCGTTTCTCGGCATCTTCGTGTACCTGATCGCCAACAGCCACGGGATGGCCGATCGAAGGATGAAGCAGGCACAGGCCGCGCAGACGCAGATGGACGACTACGTCAAGTCCGTCGCCGCCTCGGGTGGCTCGGCCGACCAGATCGCGAAGGGCAAGGAGCTGCTGGACAGCGGCGCGATCACGCAGGCCGAGTTCGACCAGCTCAAGACGAAGGCGCTCGCCTGAGCCGGTAAGGATCGAGTGGCCGCGGCGACCCTGGGTTCGCCGCGGCCGCTCCTTGTGTCGCGACCTGCTGCTTGAAGTCGAGGAGTTGCGACTCCTTCTTGCTGCGGTTGTCGTGGCTCAGGATCATCACGCCGAGGTTCGGCGTCAGCGCGAACTCGGCCGAGTTCAGCGACACCGTCTCCGTCGCTGTTGCGGCCGGGGCGAGCACGTCGAACATGCCGGTGCTGATCGACGGCGTGAACGCGTTGAACTTCGCCGGCGTCGGAGCGTCGTCGATCGATCAATTCGTCCGGTCGAACGCGACCGCGTGGTACGTGAAGCCCCTCGCTTGGGCCAAGACGGTTCAGCCTCCTGCTAGACGGAGAGCCACCGGGCGCTAGGACAATTTCGCACGGCCCGGGTGATGTCGAACTCCGGCAACCAGAAAACTGTCGATTCGACCCGAGCGGAGGACGGAAGCGCTGGAGTGGGCGGGCTCCGTACTCGGGGTGGAAGCCGTTCACGGCGAGCCTGTCGACGACACGATCGTCGACCTCGACGAGTAAGCGCCGCCGGGCGATGCCCTCGCGGAGGAGGAGCCGGCCGAGTTCACGGCGCGCGATCTTGCGCACGGTTGCTTCGCTCAACTCGTGGAAGGCGATCAGGTGGTCTATGCGGTTGAAGAACTCGGGCTGGAAGAAACGCTCGGCCTGCTCGACGAAGTGCCGCTTCAGACGGTCGGCTTCCTGGCCGGCTCCGCCCTCACTCGTAAATCCGACCGATTGCGAGCCGCGGCGCGCTGCGCCGAGGTTGGAGGTCATGATGATGATCGAGCTTCGGAAGTCTGCCGTTCGACCGTTCGCATCGGTCATACGCCCCTCGCCGAGGGCTGCCAGCAACGCCGGGTAGACGGAGCTGTGTGCCTTCTCGATCTCGTCCAGAAGGACGACGCAGAACGGCTGCTCGCGGACCCTGCGGGTCAGTTCTCCCTCTCGATCGCGACTCCACGCTGTTCCGACTAGACGCTGCACCGCATCGGCGGAGGCGAACTCACCCATGTCGAAGCGGATGACACGGTCCCTGCTTCCGAACAGAAACTCGGCCAGCGCCTTGGAGAGCTCGGTCTTGCCGACGCCGGTAGGTCCGACAAAGAAGAACGTCCCGAGTGGTTTGCTCGGGTCGTTCAGGCCGGCCTTCGCCACCGCAAGCAGATCGACCATCGCCGTGACAGCCTCTGCCTGACCAAGCACTCGATCCTCGAAGAACGACAGCGTCTGCTCGACGGACATCGGTATCTCATCGGAGAGCAGGAACAAAGGCAGGCCGCTGCGGGCGGCGAAGCTCGTCACCACCGTCTCGCGAGTGACAAGGGCGCCTCCCGCCGTGGAGGCGTGCTGGCTCGCCTCCTCGAGCAGTCGCACCGCCTTCCCGGGTAGCCCGCGGTAGGGCTCGAACCGAACGGTCAACTCGACCGCGGCGTCGACCGCATCCGACGAAACCGAGGCCGACTGGGCCGCCTCGAGCCGCTTCGCAGCCACCGCGACGATCTCCCGGGCGACGTCGACAGCGGGTTGTGGGACGTCGACTCGGTAGAAGGCGTCGATGAAGCTCGGCTCCTTGGCCTGGGCCGCACCGAATGTCTCGGGCGTGGCCTCACAAATCAGCGTCAGATCGCCACTCTCGACGTGCGTGCGCAGGAATCGAGCGAGGTTGTTCTCACTCTCGCTCCAGCGTCCTGCATCCACGATCGCGGTCGGATCTCCCATCACGAAGATCACCCGCTCAGCGCGACCGCGCGCCACGAGCAGGCGCGCCCGGTCCTGCCACATTCCGGTGAAGCGCGCCCCGGCGATCAGCTCGTTGGCGGAGAGGCGCCACAACGGCCGCCCCTGAAGTGCCGGCGGGATCCGTCCGGATGCGACACGTGACGCAAGCTCATGGACAAGCGCCGACTTCCCCACGTCAGGAGGCCCGACCAGGATCACGCTGCTTCTGCCTGGCGACGCCAACACGGCCACGATGCGCTCGAGCAGATCGTCCCGGCGGTCGAACCGGCCGAGACGATCCTCGGCAGCGAGCAGGGTCAAGTCGTCCCCAGCGCCCTCGAGCTCAAAGGAGTCGTCGGTGCTCTCCTCCATGTCGCTCGCGGGTGGAAAAGGAACTTCCAGCTCCTCCAGCCATACCCGCCCAACCAGGTCGCACGACAGGATCGCGCTCACACCCCAATGCGCGAGCTCCTCCCTCAAGCCGGCCTCGGCCGACGGCCGCACCTGGTCCCTGTCGGTCACGGCGATCTCGAAGTCCGGCACCTCGGGCGCCCGCACGACAAACAACTCTCCCTGCGAAGTCGACCGCAGGGTGACAACCAGGCTCACAACGATCTTCGCCTTCCCGACCCCCTTCGCCGCGCCGGCTCCTAGGTGCCGGGTGCCCAGCCGGCGCTCGCCTGGCTAGTCGCACCGTACGAAGGTCGACCCGCCCGCCTTGTGGTAGACGGCTTGTAGACGGAGAGCCTTGAGCCGCCGCTAGGCTCGTTCCCGGAGCGGCGGCGGCCGGTGCCGCAGCCGGTCTTCAAAACCGGTCAGGTCTGGTAACCCCAGGCTGGGTAGGTTCGACTCCTGCGCCGCTCCGTTGTTGGGAATCACGTCAAATGCAGGGCAATCGCCACTTCTGCCGCTAGCTGAAGTGTCTCTCGGCGTGTCCGATTACGTCCGCTGTAGTCCGCTCAACGGTGGCGCTCACTGGCGCGCAACTGGCGCGCGCTGAGAGCCAGCTTGTGAGCGACTCCCTCGCGACGGCCGCGTCCGACGAAAGGGAACCCTCTCACTACGCAGCTTTACATTCGACCTCGTATGCCGCACCGAAGAACTCCACCCGCCACTGGCTTCCGGCTTTGATTTTCCGCCTGAGCCGCACATGACCAAAGTCGGACGCGAGGCTTTCGAATGACTTCGTTGCCTCTTCCACCGTTTTCGTCACAGCGGGGGGAGGACTGATCGGATCTCGGCGGGAGGGAGCGGTCATGAAGACGCGATCAGCGTGCGCACAGAGTCGCTCTAGATCCGCATCACTGGGAATCCGATGCCGTCCGAGAGTGAACGGTGTAACGACCGCGATCGGATTCTGGGTGAGCAGTTCGTCCCATATGCGGGGTTCGTCGGAATCCTCAGAGCCATGGTGAGGAACCTTGAATATTTCCGATTGACCGCAGTCGGTTAGGCAGTCGAGGACCGCGATCCAACCGCGATCTAGATCGTTGTGCTTCTCCAGATCCCCGCCGAGAAGAACGCGTACTTCACCTACTTGGACAAGAAGAACTACCGAGGCGAGGTTGGGCCGGTTGGTGGCAACGAACTCGCCAGTCTCATTCGCGACCAGCTCGGTGACCAGCCGGCGAACGTCGTCAAGGGAGGCGCCAATGTCGGCGTCTGACGGCGAGAGTGCAGTCAGGGCGGCCGGTGGATCGCTCTTGCGGTTCCACAACAGCCGATCTGCCGAAGCAAAGCGCGGAAGTGGCTTCTTCTCCCGTTGGATGCGCTCGTAGATCTCCCAGAACTCGCGAACCCCCGACCAACGCATCATCGATGCTGGCTCGACGGCGAACACCAGCGATAGAAAGTCCCTCTCGGTGTACGCCTGAGAGAAGGCGATACGCGCATGCTTGCACGCGCTCACTACACGGCGACAGCCCGCGGACATGGTCATCGTCCCAGTGGCTGGCCACGACGAGCACGACGGCTTTCGATGGCTCGACGCCGAGGTCGTGCAGGTAGCGCAGACTCTCGGGATCGCGCGAGCCTTGACGCGAGCAGGAATTGGGCACTCGCCCACGCCAGCCCGCTCCACGCGTCGCTCGTATTCTCTGGGCTGAGTGTCGATGCCGACGGGAGTGACGTCGTTGTGGCCGTGAGATCGAGAGCTTGAAGCCTCGTGACTGAGGATCAGGTGGCTGCGGGCCAGACCGTTCCGGCTCGTCCTGTCTCGTCGGCACGCCGGCTGATCCTTCCGCTGGCGTTGGCCCAGTTCATCTGCAGCTTCGCGGGCTCGAACATGAACGTGATGATCACCGACATCAGCGATGACCTGGACACGACCGTCAAGGGCGTGCAGACCGCGATAACTCTGTTCTTGTTGATCATGGCGATCCTGATGATCCCCTGCAGCAAGCTGACCGACCGCTGGGGCCGCAAGCGATGCTTCATCTGGGGACTGACCCTGTACGGCGTCGGGGCGCTAACCAGCGCGGTCTCGCCGAACCTCGGCGTGCTGATCCTCGGCAACTCGGTGTTCGAGGGTGTCGGCACGGCCCTGCTGATCCCTCCCGTCTACATCCTCGCGACGCTGTGGTTCAGCGATCTCACGTCGCGTGCCTGGGCCTTCGGCGTGATCAGCGGGCTTGGAGGGATCGGCGCGGCAGCAGGACCGCTGATTGGCGGCGTGATCACAACGGGGATCAGCTGGCGAGCCGCGTTCGTCTTTCAGGCCGCCGTCGTTGCCACGATCGTCCTCCTCAGTCGGCGTATGGTCGATCCGCTCGCACCGGATCCGACCCGTCCCTTCGATGCCATCGGAGCGGTCTTGTCCGGGGTGGGCATGTTCTGCGTCGTGTTCGGGATCCTGCAGGCGGGAAGCAACAACTTGCTCTTTGCGGTCTTCCTGGCGATCGGAGCGATCTTCTTGCTGGCGTTCTTCCTCTTCATCCGCGCCCGCGAGCGTGCGGGGAAGGAGGCGTTGCTCTCCACCGGGCTCTTCAAGAATCGGACGTGCAACCTCGCCCTCGTCACGCAGAACATCCAGTGGCTGCTGCTGATGGGAGTGTCGTTCGTGATCTCCGTCTTCCTGCAGGAGGTGCGCGGCTACAGCGCGATCAAGACCGGGGTGATCTTCACCGCCGCCACGCTCGGCATCCTCTTCTCCTCCCTCGCTGCGGAGCGCCTGGCGAAGAGATACGCCCAGCGGACGTTGATCGTCGCCGGGTTCCTCGTCACCATCGCCGGGATCGCGCTCCTGCTCGGCCTCGTCAGAGCCTCAGACAGCATCTGGGCCTTCGTGCCCGGGTTGGCACTGGTCGGCCTCGGCCTCGGTGCCATGCTTACGCCCTCCGTGAACGTCGTCCAGTCGAGCTTCCCCGAGCAACTCCAGGGCGAAATCTCAGGGCTGTCGCGGAGCATCTCCAACCTGGGCTCGTCTTTCGGCACCGCAATCGCCGGAACGATTCTTGTCTCGGTCGTCGCCACCGGAAACCGGGCCTACGCGTGGGCCATGGCCGCGCTGATCGTGATCGGACTCATCGGCCTCGGCGCCGCCCTGCTCCTTCCTGCCAAGCTCCAGCGTCACCCTGCCTGATCGGCGGCCAGGTCTGCTTCGACCGCTCGGTGGACGTTGCCGTGGATGTGGTCGGCTCCGATCCGGTCGACGATTCCATCCGCCTGGAGCACTGCTCGGACATTCGGCTTTACTCGCGCGAGACGCAGGGTGACGTCGGCGGCCTGGGTGAGTTGGTGGATCTCGGTCAGCTTCGAGGCGCCCTGGGAGTCGACGAAATTGACACCTTCGAGGTCGAGCACGAGCGTGCGCAGCTCGTGATCGTCATCCGTGAGCGCACGGACACGATTCTCGAGCGCTTCGGCGGTTGCGAAGAAGAGGCCGGCGTCGAGGCGGAGGACGGTGATGCCCGAAAACGTCTCGTCGGCGGGATTTTCGACCAGATCGCGGAAGACCTGCGTTCCGGGCTCGCGTCCGAGTAGCGGCATGGACGGCCTCGTCGCGACGTAGACCAGCCAGCCGAGCGAGAGGACGACCCCGATCACCACGCCCGCGAGCACGCCCGCGGAGAGCACGCCGATGATCGCCGCCACCGCGATCCAGAAATCGAACCTGGCTACCCCGTACAAGCGGCGCATCTCGGTGATGTCGATCATCCCGAAGACGACCGCATCGATGATCACCGCCGCCAGAATCGCCTTGGGGAGGACAGAGAAGACCGGGGCGAGGACGATCAGCGTTGCCAACACGAGCGCGCCGGTGGTCAGCGACGCGACCGGCGTCTTCGCGCCGGCCGACTCGTTCAGCGAGCTCGCCGAGAGGCTGGTCGACACGGGCATCCCCTGGAACACGCCGGCGCCGACGTTCGCCATCCCCTGGGCGACGGACTCCTGGTTCACGTCGATCCTGTAGCGGTGCCGGGCTGCGAACGCCCTGGCATCGCCTGCCGTCTGCGAGAAGCCGATGAGGAGCAGCGCAACTGCCGCGATGCCGATGGTCGCGTAGTGATCCTGGACGATCGAGGCGTCGGGGACCTCGGGAGCGGGAAGCCCCCGCGGCACGGTGCCGACGAGCGCGACTCCGTGCGCACCGAGATCGAACAGCCAGGAGGCGAGCAGCCCGCCGGACACCAACACGAGGGCGCCCGGAACGGCTGGCGCCACAAAGCGCAAGCTGAGAATCACGGCAAGGGCGACCGCGCCGACGACGACGGTCGTCCAGTGCACGTCGCTGAGCGACTGGAGCCAAGTCGCAAGCTCGCGCCAAGCGCTGTCTCCCTCGGAGGAGGTTCCGGTCAGCTTTGGCAGCTCTCCGATGACCACATCGACGGCAGCCCCGGCCAGGAATCCAGTGATCACCGCTCGCGAGAGGAACTGGGCGATCCAACCCATGCGCAGAAGAGCGAGCAGCAGGAACAGAATCCCGGTCGCGATCGTGATCGCCGCCACCAGTTGCGCCGCGTCGTCTCCACCGACCCCGGTGGCGAGAACGGCACCTCCCGCCACGGCCGCAAGTGACGAACTCGGCCCGGTCGAGATGTGCCGCGACGTGCAGAAGACTGCGTAGATGAGCGCGCCCGCAGCCGCGGCGTAGAGTCCGTTCTGCAGCGGTACCCCCGCGATGCCGGCGTAGCCGAGATTCTTGGGGACGATCAGCGCGGTGACCGCGATGCCGGCCATCATGTCTCCACGGAGCCAACGGCGGTCGTACTGGGGGAGCCAGCCGACGATCGGTACCGCTCGCGCGAGAAGCCGCGCGCTTTTCTGAGTCTCAGCGGTCGCCGTCACTCGGACTACCTACGCCTTCTGCCGACGTCCACCGAAGCGTTCTGGCTCGGAACCGCGATCCGGGTTGCCGTTCTTCGCGTTCTAAGCAGGCCTACAGTCCTGTTTCGGCCGCGATTCGGCCCGTGTCGACCGCTTTCTTGAGTGCGTCGTAGTCGCGCTCGTTCTGGTCGGCGTACGCCTCCGCGAACCGGGCGATTGCGTTGTCGAAGACCTCGCCGGAGCCGAGGTAGCTGCCGATCGCGATCGCGTCGCCGGAGCGGGCGTGCGCCTTGGCCAATGTCCAGCCGCAGAGCTTGGCGTACTCGGTCATGACGGTCGGCTCCATCGACTCGATGAGGGCGGAGCCCTTCGCGTCCCAGAGCTGGCGGAGGTAGAAGTCACGCTCGACGCCGTCCAGGCCGGTCGTGTGCAGCCAGCCAAGCATGATGTCGCTGGCGGCCTGCATCAACCGCTGGCCCTCAACCACCCGCTGGCCGTAGTTGGCGAACGCGCTCTTGCCCAGGAACGGCTCCAGCACCGAGGGCTGCGCCTCCTTCGCCTGCATGAACAAGGGGTCTTGGCCGTCGCGGCCGAGCATGAGCACGATCCAGGCGCGAGTGCCGACGCTGCCGACCCCGACGACCTTGCGGGCGGCGTCGACGAAGCGGAACCGCTCGAGCAGGTGGCGGCGGTCGCGCGAGAGCGTCCGCCGGTACTGACGGATCAAGTCCCTGAACCGATCGTGGACGTCCGCGGCCTGCTCGGGGCCGGCAAGATCGGCAATCGGGACGATCAGCGGCGGATCGCTGACGATCCGGGCCTCGCCGTCGACCACCTCGGTCAGCTTGGCAAACGCCTTCAGGCTGGTCTTTGCTTTCGTCTTCTGGAGATTCTTCTCCATCCGCTTGCGCTGCTCGCCGGTTGCGCGGGAGGAGAGATCCCGGAGGAGCTCCTCGATGTCGACCCGTGCGTACCAGACGTCCATGTTGCCCATCGCACCGAACTCCTGAACCTGCTCGCGGTAGGAGCGGCCGACCGCGGCGTTGATCTTCATGCGGGTCTTGTCGTCGAACCCGCGGTCGCGGCCTGCGACCGCGAAGCTCGCGACCAGCCGCTTCACATCCCACTCGAACGGCCCCGGCAAGGTCTCGTCGAAGTCGTTCAGGCCGAAGATGAGCCGGCGGTCGGGCGCCGCGAAGGCGCCGAAGTTGGACAAGTGGGCATCGCCGCAGAGCTGGGTGTGCAGACCCGAACGCGGGCCACCGGACAAATCGGACGCCATCAGGTACGCGGCGCCGCGGTAAAAGGTGAACGGCGACACCAGCATCCGCCCGTACCGGATCGGCACCAGCTCGGGCACGCGCGTCTGCGCCTGCTCCTCCAGCAACTCGACCGGGTCGGGCCGATGCGGCGGAGGCTCCCACTCCGCGTGCGAGCTACGCGGCACCTCCGCGCGCGCCGCCTTACCGCGGGCCGCCCGCTCGGCCGGAGTAAAGTGCTCGACCCTGGCTCCCCGCGACGACGACGAACGCACCGCGACCTTCCCTGCCGGAGCCGACTTCCCCGTCAGGTCGGCATCGTTCCCAGACTGCGCGATCTCGTGGTCGGTCTGCTCTGTGCTCATCGCCACACCTCTCCGGAATTGGATCTCATACCTGCTCTTGCACATCATCCGTGTCGTGGCTCGGGAAAGCGAGTTGGGTGATGAAACCGATCGGCGGACGACCGGAAAGCCGATCCGGGAGAATGCTCTGTGGTGTGGCTCCGAACTCGGGCGACAGCGGCGAACATCGGCTGAGCGGGCTCCCGCTGCTCACGGCGGCACGCGGTGTGGTCCTCGCCGTGCAGGCGCTCTTCGTGCTCTCGTACGTCGGCGCCCTCCACCATCCGAAGCCCCACGACGTCGCGTTCGGAGTCGTGGGCAACTCGCGATTGCCGATCGCCGTCGGCAACCAGTTCTCGCTCTTTCAAGGCGGGCACCCCGGTCACTGGCGCAGTCTGGACGACCCTCGAAGCTGCCGGAGCCCGATCCCAACCCCACGGCAGGCCCCTCCCCACCCGTCCGAACGTGAACGGAGTCGCGGGTCCCTCTGTGTCACGGGAGCGGGACTATCGGGTCGACTGCGTTGGGTGCGGTAAGCGGCAAACCGTCAAGGTTCCCGATTGGGCTTCGCGGGCGGCCGTGCTCAGAGTTCTGCTCGATCATGGTTTGGGTCGTCCGCCCGCGTCGGCGGATTCTCGACGCCTGCGCCGCCGCCCGGACGCGACCTGAGCCAGTGGTCGGATGAGCAGCTGTGGGCGGCGCTTGAAGGGGGCGACTAGTGCCGCTCCGATGTCAATAGCAATGTCAACCGGAGGGGCGCTACTTCGCGCACCTCGACGCTTTCGGGAGTGACCGACTCAGAGACCATCTGCGGGACTTGATCCGCCGCAGCCCAGCGGCGTCCGCTGACTCGAAGCCTCTGTGGGCTGCCCCCGAGCCCACTGATGCCGCTCGCATCGCGCGCACTTTCCGAGGGAGACCCCGACGACGACGAATCTCTGGCCCTATTCGGCTCCGTACGCTCGCTCGACTGCACACGCAAGATCCTGCGGATGACCCCTATCACCCCAGCAGGCAGGAATCGCCGTGGGGGCAGTGGGTGTCCTGCTCGCCCGTTCCGGGCGCAGTTGCACCGGTTTCTGCGTGCTTCTGTGGGGTCATCACCCTTTGTAGCTCTTGCCTTCCGTCCCGTTGCCGACTATGTTGTCTCAGCGGGCCACAGCTACCGGCTTTGCATGCACCGCGGCTGTCGTACGAATCGGCGTCGCGAAGTTCACCGCCCTCAGCAAACGGGTCGAAACGCTTTCAGCCGTCCTGGCTACCGGCCGGCACCCGAGCTTCGAGGAGGTCGACATATGGAGATGCGGATCGTCTTCCCGGGGGCCGCGAGCACGAGCGTGCTCGCCGAGCGGCTGACCGCGACCTTCGGCCCGGATCGAATTTCGCTCCTGGCGACGAGCGGCCGGAATTGCCTTTCGTCACCTAGAGAAACCGGATCAGAACAGAGGGAGAGGTAGAGAGATGCCACGTTCGATCAAGAACAGAAAACGTTGGATGCTCTTCGGGGCGCTCATCGGTATGGCAACAACGCTTGCGCTCGTGGTCGGCCTCGGCGTGTTCGCCACGATCGGCGACGCCGCGTCCAAGGTGGCACCGGTCAACACGAGCCCGCCGACGATCAGCGGCACGCCGCAGGAGGGCAGCACGCTCAAGGCCAACCGCGGCGAGTGGAAGAACAATCCGACCGACTACAACTACTACTGGCTCCGTTGTGACAAGACGGGCGGCAGTTGCGCGAACATCGGCGGGGCGGGCGGGTCGAGGTCGTACAAGTTGACCTCTGCCGACGTCGGCAACACCGTCCGGTTCCGCACCAAGGCGACGAACGGCAGCGGCTCGACCAACGCCACGTCCGTCCCGACCGCGGTGATCACGAAGGCGGCTGCGCCGCCGCCGCCGCCGCCGCCGTCGAACGGCTGCCCGGCGAAGGGCAGCCCGGACCAGGTCAGCCAGATGTCGCTGCCGGCCAGGCTGATCATCGATCAGTTCCAGGCGCAGCCTTCGTCGGTCACCTCCGGGGCGCAGTCGTTCGTGTTCCGTGTCCACGTCACCTCGACGTGCACCGGTCCGGTGCAGGGGGCGATCGTGTACGCAACGCCGACGCCGTTCAACCAGTTCGGCGAGACGCAGAGCAACTCCGGCTCCGACGGCTGGGCGACGCTCACCTTCAGCCGGCAGGCGAACTTCCCGGTGAACGGCAAGCAGCAGATCCTCGCGATGTTCGTCCGTGCGAGCAAGCCGGGCGAGAGCACGCTCGCCGGCATCACCGGCTTCCGGCTCGTCAACGTTCCGGTGAACCTGCACGGGTAGCACCACACCAAGCCCGGCGGCCGCCCCCCAGAAAAGGGGGCGGCCGCCTTCAAAGCAAAGGCCAGTACGCTGATTGACAGAGTGCTGTGCGGCAAGCGTGCCGCGAGTAAGAGGGGCGCTCCTACTCACCCCCCCAGCAGATGAGCCTCTCCGCGACCTAGGAGGTGCCTGGCCGTAGAGCCCAGTGACGGCCCGTGGCGTCCGTGGCGCAAGCAGGTTCGGCGGGACGGCCCACACGGCCATCCCTCGCGCGGCGGCACGACCACTCGAAGCGCCACAAGATCGAAGTCAGCCGGCGATGCATCCCGCCGGTAGCTCGTTCGCCGGACTCAGGGGATCACGCAGCGAGCACGTCTTCCGGGACGAACAATCCTGAGTCGTCGTTCCGGACGCTGTTCACGCGAGTCGATGCTGGCAGCGCCACCATCAGCTTGGCGGGGTGCGGCTCAAGGAGCGACAGCGCGTGTTCCTTCGAGATAGCCGGGTCGAGCCAGTCGATCTCGGCACCGGACGGAAGGATCACCGGCATCCGGTTATGCACCGGGGCCACCAGCGCGTTCGGCTGCGTGGTGATGATCGTGCAGCCCTCGATGACCGCTCACTCTTCAGCCGCCGGTGTGCCCATCCCCGCAGGTGAGCTGACCAAGAGGGTCGAACCCGCGAGCCGAATCCCCATTCTGCTCGTCGTCGTCACCGGGAATCCTCTACACCGGGGGCGCGATCATCTACACGAGGCGCGACCCAAACCCGCTCCGGCGGGTGTTCGGCGATCACGAGCTCTTCCATCTGCCCGCGCTCGCGGCTGTCGCTATTCCTCCACGACCACGGTGCGCTCTTCGGCCTCCGCCACGGCGTCGGCCGCCGACGTGGCCTCCTCCTCACTGGTGTGCTCCTCGATCACGCCTTCGCCATAGTCGACGTGCCACATGTCGTTTTCTTTGTAGACCCGGATCGGTAGTCCGCTCTCAGGCATGTGTGCCCCTCTATGAGCTTCGCCGCTCGCCGGTGTCGCGCCGTGTTTCGGTCTTGCCTTCGACCTCAATCCTTACGATCGCGCTCGCCCGCACACGAGAACGTCCGTCGTCCGTCGAAAACCAACTGCGATCACCGGCGTTCTCGATCTTCTTCATCAGCTCTCGAGCTGAGCCGTCGCCAAGGTCGAGATCGCACTCGTGGCCGCCGGTAAGCCACACCCTTAGTCGCTCGGCCATGTCAATACCCTAAACCTGTCTGGACCGACAGCATTGAAGCGTCAAGCGCTCCAGCTAGGCTCTTCTGCGTTTCCGCGCGCGCGTACGCGTGTGCGCGAGGCCCATGCTGGCGCGCAGAGCGGCGCGCATGTCGGTCGGATGGCTTCGTTGACCGGAATTCTTTTCGTCTTCAAGACCGGTCAGGTCTGGCAACCCCAAACTGGGTAGGTTCGACTCCTGCGCCGCTCCATTGGGGCCAAGAATCAGCAATCTAGGTCCAGGACGAGAAGCACGAGTACGGCCATAACCCCGGCGACAAGGAGAACTACAGCTGCGACTCCGCCTACCGCTAGACGGCGCAGCTTTCGAGGCGCGAACTTCCAGATGGGCGCGGCGATCCCGAGCTTGCTCGGAAAGGTGTGGGGCGACGAGAGAGCACTCGCCGCCCCCACGGCCGCACATGCGAATTCCGGCCCGTGCTAGACGTCCTCTTCGATCACTGTCCGGCGGCGTCCGCCTGCCCGGTCCCGGGTGAACCTGCCCGGTCCCGGGTGAAGTAGCCCGGGCCCGCCCAACTCGACCAGAAGATCATCGACAGCACGAGCCCGACGATCCCGACCACGAGCAGGATGTAGCCGACGGTGTTGACATCGAAGCCGGAGGTGCTGACGTTCACTGCCCAGGCCAACACGGCTCCGACGGCGATCAGGATCAAGCTTGCTCCGACACCCATCCGTATCTCCCCTGTAGCTCAGGTCAGGCTGTTCGAGTGAAGAAACCGATCAGCGCGAGCAGAACGGCGACGATCAGCACGAAGAACAAGAACTTCGATATCGCGATGCCGCCGACAATTGCGAACAGCAAGAGCAGCGCGACGAGAACCCAGATCAGGACCACATCGGCCTCCTTGGTAGAGAAATTGCGGGAAGCATCTGACCCACCGGAGAGCTTCCTCGTGGGCAAGATCGATACCCGCGCCCCCAGCGGGCCAAACACGCCGAGCGGCCGGGGTGACCGCCCGCGTCACCGCCTGTAAGCATGTCGTTAGCAGCCGGTTCGCGGTGCCGCGGCGTGGAGAAAACAGCTACTCGGCGGGTGCGTGCGGAGAGAGCCGCAGTGCACTGGAAGAGGGGCTAGATCCGGCATCCGGAGCGTGGCGGCGGCGCACTCGCCAACGGCTTCCGACGAGCGCCTTCGACACACGCAAGTGGGTTAGGGTCGTGGGGGCGGGTCTGCGGCGTCGCGGCTCTTGCCTCTCCCCTGCTGCGAGGCACTGCGTGTACTCGGCGGCTGATCACCAGGGCGGCGAAGACGGCCTTCGAGCAGCACGGCTGGTCGGGTGCGACCGTCTCGACGATCGCAAAGCGAGCCGGCGTCGCACACAGCACCGTCGAAGCCGTCTTCCACACCAAGCAGGCGCTCCTCAAAGCGGCGGTCGACTACAGCATCCGCGGAGACGTCGACCCAGTCCCGATCCGCGGCCGCGAGATCACCAGACAGATCGAGGCCGCCCCCGACCCGATCACGATGCTCGAACTCCACGCCGCCCACCTGCGCGGCATCCACGGCCGCTCGGCCAAACTCGCATTCGTCGTCGAACAGGCCGCCGCCGGCTACCAGCAATGGATCCTCGCCTATTACCTTCGCATGTTCGTCCTCGACCACGCCGGGCCGGCAACGAACAGGTGATGCTCTAGACGCGAGCGGCATTCGGATCCTCGGAACCGTGCTCGACGGCATTCCCGAGTCCACTGCGCGCTCGACTGAAGCTGTTGCGGGTCTCTGCATCCGTATGGGAGACTGACCAGCCGCGAAGCGAAGAGGCCGGCCGTTTCCGCAACCGACCCCCCGAACCTCCGTTCGCCGCACGTTCGCCGTTCTGACGGCGAAGCTGTGCCCGTCTCGTCCCTCGTCACGTAAGCGCGAAAGGAGAACGTGCATGAGCGCGCCCGCCACGACGGCACTCGGAGTCCACTCCGAAGTCGGGACGCTGCGCACGGTGATCGTCCACCGGCCCGACCTCGCCCACGAGCGCCTGTCCCCGACGAACTGCCACGAGCTGCTCTTCGACGACGTGATCTGGGTGCGACGCGCGCGCCAGGAGCACGACGCCTTCGTCGACCTGATGCGCGAGTACGGCGTCGAGGTCCTGCTCTTCCACGACCTGCTCGCCGAGACCCTCGAGGACAAGAAGGCACGCGCGTGGGTGCTCGAGCGGCGGCTGCGGCCCGAGGAGGTGACGGCGATGTTCTCGGAGCCGCTCACGGAGTGGGCGACCGGACTCCCCGCGGCCGACCTGGCGACGATCCTCACCGGTGGCCTCACCGAGCAGGAGTTGCCGGACGAGGTCCGCACGACGATCGGCCGAGCGATGCAGCCGACGGACTTCGTGCTCCCGCCGCTCCCCAACCAGCTGTTCATGCGGGACACGAGCGCCTGGCTCTACGGCGGCGTGTCGATCAACCCGATGTTCTGGCCGGCCCGCCAGCACGAGACCCTGAATCTCGAGGCGGTCTACCGCTTCCATCCACGGTTCGCCGACGCGGATTTCGAGATCTGGTACGGCGGCTTCGACCACAACTGGGGCGCCGCGTCGATCGAGGGCGGCGACATGATGCCTGCCGGAAACGGCGTCGTCCTGGTCGGGATGGGTGAGCGCTCGACCGCCAGGGCGGTGAGCATCCTCGCTGGGAACCTGTTCGCGAAGGACGCGGCCCGCCTCGTCGTCGGGGCGCAGATGCCGCGCGAGCGCGCCGCGATGCATCTCGACACCGTCTTCACGTTCTGCGACCGCGACGTGGTGACGATCTTCAAGCCGGTCGTCGATCGGATCCTCCCGATCCTGTTCACGCCGGACGGCGACGGCGGCGTCAAGGCGGAGGTGTCCGAAGATTCGTTCCTCGACGTCGTCAAGGATCAGCTCGGTCTCGAGCGCTGGAAGGTCGTCCCCACGGGCGGCGACGAGTTCGAAGCCGAGCGGGAGCAGTGGGACGACGGCAACAACGTCGTCGCGCTCGGCCCCGGTGTCGTCGTGGGCTACGAGCGCAACGAGGCGACGATCCGGAAGATGGAGAAGGCCGGCGTCGAGGTCCGCGCGATCTCCGGATCGGAGCTCGGCCGCGGCCGTGGCGGCGGCCACTGCATGACCTGCCCAGTCATCCGCGACGCTTGAAAGGAGTAGCAGAGAGATGAGCACCGTCATCGATCTGAAGGGTCGGCATCTGCTCAGCCTGGCCGACTACACGCCCGACGAGATCCGGTATTTGATCGACCTGGCCGCGGAGCTGAAGGCGGCGAAGAAGGAGGGACGCGAGGAGCAGAAGCTCGTCGGCAAGGAGATCGTCCTGATCTTCGAGAAGGACTCGACCCGGACGCGGTGCGCGTTCGAGGTCGCCGCCTACGACCAGGGCGCGCACGTCACCTTCATCGGCCCGAGCGGATCGCACATGGGCCACAAGGAGACCGCAAAGGACACGGCGCGGGTGCTCGGCCGGATGTACGACGCGATCGAGTTCCGGGGCTTCGCCGAGGAGGTCGCCGAGGAGCTCGCCCAGTGGTCCGGGGTGCCGGTCTACAACGGCCTGACGGACGAGTGGCACCCGACCCAGATGCTCGCCGACTTCCTGACGTTCAAGGAGCACATCGACAAGCCGTTCGAGGAGATCACCTTCTGCTACCTGGGCGACGCCCGCTTCAACATGGCGGACAGCTACCTCGTCGCCGGAGCCAAGCTCGGGATGGACGTGCGCATCGCCAGCCCCAAATCGCTCTGGCCGCGCCAGGAGATCCTCGACCTCGCCCACGAGGCGGCTGCCGAATCCGGCGCCACGCTGACCCTCACCGAGGACGTCGAGGAGGCGGTGAAGGGCGCCGACTTCCTGCTCACCGACGTCTGGGTCTCGATGGGCGAGCCGGACGACGTCTGGAAGCAGCGGATCGAGCTGCTCAAGCCGTACCAGGTGAACGCGGAGACCATGCAGCTGACCGGCAACCCGGACGTGAAGTTCATGCATTGCCTGCCGGCGTTCCACAACACCGACACCGAGGTCGGCAAGGAGATCTACGACAAGTTCGGGCTGGAGTCGCTCGAAGTGACCGAGGAGGTGTTCGAGTCCCCGGCGTCGATCGTCTTCGACGAGGCCGAGAACCGCATGCACACGATCAAGGCGGTCATGGTCGCCACGCTGGCCGGGTAGCCGGGTGCGAGTCGTCGTCGCCCTCGGAGGTAACGCTCTGCTCCGGCGGGGCGAGCCGCTGACCGCCGAGAACCAGCGGGCCAACGCCCGGACCGCCTGCGAGGCCCTGGCCCCGCTCGCAGCCGAGCACGAGCTGGTGATCTCCCACGGGAACGGGCCACAGGTCGGCCTCCTCGCGCTGCAGGGTGCCGCGTACGGCGAGGTGCAGACCTATCCGCTCGACCTGCTCGACGCCCAGACCGAAGGGATGATCGGGTACCTGATCCAGCAGGAGCTCGGCAACGTGCTCCCGTTCGAGAAGCGCCTGGCCACCCTGCTCACGCAGATCGAGGTCGACCCCGCCGATCCGGCGTTCGGGAACCCGACCAAGCCGATCGGGCCGGTGTACACGGCCGAGCAGGCGACCGCGCTCGAGGCGGAGAAGGGCTGGACGTTCAAGCCCGACGGCGACAGCATGCGCCGGGTCGTCCCCTCCCCGGCGCCCAGGCGGATCTTCGGCCTGGAGACGATCGAGGCGCTCCTCGACATCGGTTCCGTCGTCATCTGCGCCGGCGGCGGCGGCATCCCGGTGATGTACACGGACGAGGCCGTGCCGGCCGGGAAGAGGCTCGTCGGCGTCGAGGCCGTGATCGACAAGGACCTCGCGAGCGCGCTGCTGGCTGCCGATCTGAAGGCGGACGCGCTCGCGATCGTCACCGACGTGGACGGCGTCTACGCCGACTGGGGGACGCCGGAGCAGCGGCTGATCAGCCGCGCGACGCCGGCCGAGCTCTCGGCGGGCGCGTTCGCCGAGGGATCGATGGGACCGAAGGTGAAAGCCGCGTGCGCCTTCGTCGAGCAGACGGGGCGACCAGCGGTGATCGGCTCGATCACCGATACGCAGGCCCTGCTGCGGGGAGAGGCCGGGACGACTGTGGAGGCGGCATGAACGAACAAGTGGCGGCGGCAGCGCCGGCGACGACCGAGCAGGAGACGAAGGGCTTCGGGCTCCCGGCCGCGATCGCCCTGATCATGGGCAGCATCATCGGCGTCGGCATCTTCAACTTGCCGACGTCGCTGGCTTCGTACGGCCCGATCACGCTCGTCTCGATGGGGCTGACGACCGTCGGGGCGCTCGTGCTGGCGGTCCTGTTCGGTGCGCTGTCGCGCCGTCTGCCGGCCGACGGCGGGCCGTATGCCTACGCCCGGGTCGGGTTCGGCAACCCGCTCGGCTTCGCGAACGCCTGGTCGTACTGGATCACCGCCTGGGCCGGCAACGCCGCGATCGCCGTCGGCTGGGTGCTGTACGTCGAGCACTTCATCAACAAGGACCATTCGAAGTGGGGGTCGATCCTGCTCGTCCTGGCCGGGCTCTGGGGCGCGGCGTTCGTGAACCTCTCGGGCGCGAAGAACATGGCGTCGATCCAGATGCTGACGACGATCCTGAAGTTCTTCGCGCTCCTCTTCATGTCGACCGTCGGGCTCTTCTACATCGAGAGCGCGAACTACACGCCGTGGAACGTCAGCACGCAGTCGACGATCGCGGCGATCGGCAGCGGCATGGCGATCGCGCTGTTCAGCTACATCGGCGTCGAGTGTGCGTCGGTCGCCGCCGGCAAGGTGCGCGACCCGGACCGGAACGTCGGCCGCGCCACCAGTCTCGGCACGCTCGCGACCGCGGCTGTCTACATGCTCTCGCTGACCGCGATCTTCGGGATCCTCTCGAACGCCGAGCTCCGGTCGACGAGCGAGCCGTTCTCGGCCGCCGCCAACGCGATCTTCGGCGGCACCTGGGCCGGCGACGTGATGGCGATCCTCGTGATCGTCTCGGGGCTCGGCGCGCTGAACGGCTGGACGATGATCTGCGCGGAGATGCCGCTCGCCGCGGCAAACGATGGTCTCTTCCCGGCGCGCTTCAAGCAGCTCTCCTCGAAGGGCGTGCCGGCGTTCGGGATCGTCGCGTCGACCGCGCTCGCCTCGGTCGCGATGGCGCTCAACTACATGGGCACGGGTGGCGCGAACGCGTTCACGACGCTCGTCCTGATGACGGGGATCACCGCGGCGATCCCGTATCTGTTCTCGGCGCTCGCGCAGCTGAAGTGGCGGTGGATCGACCGCAAGCAGGGCCAGTCGGCCCGCTTCTTCCGCGACTCGCTCGTCGCGGTGCTCGCCATCGTCTTCTCGATCCTGTTCATCGTCTACTCGCGCAACACCGGCGCCCAGAGCTCCCGCAGCTTCGGCCAGATCTTCGGGCACGACTGGGGCTCCTGGGCGGAGTGGATGCCGTTCGTCCTCTCGGCTGTCGCGCTCCTGCTCGGCATCCCCGTTTACCGGCGGCAGCGCGGGAAGATGACCGAGCCCGGGCCTGTTCCGCCTTACCCGGCCGAAGGAGTAGCGACATGACGGAGGTCGCCGCACCCGCCGCTCCGGCCGAGCAGTCGCGCACTCTCTCGGTCAGGGGAGCGACGGTGCTCGGGATCGGCTCGATGGTCGGCGCGGGCATCTTCGCCCTCCTCGGGGAGGCGGGCGCGGTCGCGGGATCGGCGGTCTGGATCTCGTTCCTCGTCGGCGGGATCGTCGCCGGACTGCTCGGATACGTCTGCGCGAAGCTCGGGATGCGCTACCCGAGCTCGGGCGGCCTGATCACCTACCCGACCGAGGGCTTCGGGCTCGGACGGCTCGTCGGGATCACGTCGTGGCTCGGCTACATGGCCGTCGTCGTCGTCGTCGTCGTCACGGCGATGGTTGCGGTCTCGTTCGGCGGCTACGCCGTCTCGCTCTTCATCGGCGACGGCGGCTGGTCGGGCTGGGACAACGTCTTCATCACCGCACTGCTGGTCGTGATGTGCGCGCTGAACATGGTCGGCACCAAGGTCGTCGCCTCGGCGCAGGCGGCGATCGTGATCGGCGTCGTCCTCGGCTTCTTCATCGCAGACACGATCGACAACGCGCCGGAGACCTTCATCGCAATCGTCGGGCGCGGGCATGTTGGCAGTCCTCCCGGACGCCATCTTCCGCAGACCCCCGCAACCACTTCCGACCACCTGAAGGAGACCGGCAGATGGCCACCGTGACACAGACCTCCGAACCGTCGCCCTGGTACGCCCTCGCCGCCGACAAGGTGACGGCCGAGTTCGGCGTCGACCCGGCGCAGGGCCTCTCCGGGGCCGAGACGACGGCGCGGCTCCAGCAGTACGGGCCGAACAAGTTCGCCGAGGCGAAGGCGGAGCCTCGCTGGAAGGCGTTTGTCCGCCAGTACCAGGACGCGATGCAGATCGTCCTGCTCGTCGTCGGCATCGGCAGCCTGTGGCCGCTGAAGGAGTACGGCACCGGCATCGTCGTCCTGCTCCTCACCGTCTTCAACGCGATCCTCGGCCTGCGCCAGGAGGGCAAGGCGGCGGAGGCGGTCGCGGCCCTCCAGAAGATGATGTTCATCAAGGCGCGCGTCCGCCGCGACGGCGTGCTCGTCGAGCTCGCGGCGGAGGAGCTCGTGCCCGGCGACGTGGTCGCGATCGAGGCGGGCGACATCGTCCCCGCCGACGGGCGGCTGCTCGAGGCGGCCACGCTCGAGGTCGCCGAGTCGGCGCTGACCGGCGAAAGCCTCCCGGTGGCGAAGTCGGTCGACTCGCTCGAGAGCGCCGAGACGCCGCTCGGCGACCGGACCGACATGGTCTACATGAACACGAACGTGACTCGCGGCTCCGGTCTGTTCGTCGTTACGGCGACGGGGATGGCGACCGAGGTCGGCCACATCTCGCACATGCTCCAGCACCAGGAGGAGACGGTCACGCCGCTGACCAAGCAGCTGCAGAAGCTCACGATGCAGATCCTCTTCATCTCGGGCGGCGCGGTCGTCGCCTCGATCATCATCAACTCGTCCCGCGGCTACGCCTTCAAGACGGTCTTTACTGCCGCCCTGGCGTTCGCGATCGCGGCGATCCCGACCGGCCTACCGGCGGTGGTCACGACGATCCTCTCGATGGGGACGCAGCTGCTCGCGAAGGCGAACGCGATCGTCAAGCGTTTGCGCTCGACCGAGACGCTCGGGGCGACCTCGGTGATCAACTCGGACAAGACCGGCACGCTCACGCTCAACCAGATGACCGCGGTCGAGATGGCGATCCCCGGGCGGAAGTACACGATCACCGGCTCGGGCTACTCGACCGGCGGACAGATCACGCGCTCGGCCGGCCAGTCGGACGTCCAGCTCGACCAGTTCCTGATGCCGATGGTCCTCGCGTCCGACGCAGTGATCCGCGACGGCGAGATGATCGGCGACCCGACCGAGGGCGCCCTCGTCGTCCTCGCCGCGAAAGGCGGCCTCGACCCCGAGTCGACGCGAGCAGACCTCCCCCGCGTGGCGACGCTGCCCTTCGACTCCGAGTACAAGCTGATGGCCACCTTCCACCGTATGAAGGACGAGGGCGGACGCGACGTCGTCCGCTGCTTCGTCAAGGGCGCGCCCGACCAGGTGCTCGCCCGCTCGACAGGCACGCTCGCCGCAGACGACCTACATCCGGTCGAGATCGACGACGGGATGCGGCAGCGCTACGAGGCCGAGAACGAGCGCCTCGGCGAGCAGGGGCTGCGCGTGCTGGCGACGGCGCGGCGCGACTTCCAGTCTGACGCGTTCGACCCCGGAGCCGACCTGCTCGCCTACATGCAGGACCTGACGGTGCTGACACTCGTCGGCATAGTCGACCCGGCTCGCCCCACCGCCAGGGATGCGATCGCGACCGCCAAGGCCGCAGGGATCAGGGTGCGGATGATCACCGGCGACCACGCCGTCACCGCAGCCGCGATCGCGAACCAGCTCGGGATCGAGGGCCGGGCGATCACCGGCGCCGACTTCGACGCGATGAGCGACGAGGTGGCGGCGGCGCAGATCGACGAGATCGGCGTGCTCGCCCGGGTGACGCCCGAGAACAAGGTGCGTCTGGTCGAGACACTGCGGAGGAAGGGCGCGATCATCGCGATGACCGGCGACGGCGTCAACGACGCGCCCGCCCTGAAGAAGGCCGACATCGGGATCGCAATGGGGATCACGGGCACCGAGGTCTCGAAAGAGGCCGCCGACATGATCCTCACCGACGACAACTTCGCCACGATCGTCAAGGCGGTCGAGCTCGGTCGCGGCCTCTACGACAACCTGACCAAGTACATCCGCTTCCAGATGGGCGTCCTCAGTGGAATGGTGCTCGCGTTCCTCGGGGCCGCCATCTTCAACGTCGCCTCCGGGGTGCTCTTCGTCCCGCTCCAGACCCTGTGGCTGAACTTCACGACGCAGGTCTTCCAGGCGATCGGCCTCGGCTA
Source organism: uncultured Actinomycetes bacterium (assembly GCA_963775695.1). Taxonomy (GTDB): domain Bacteria; phylum Actinomycetota; class Thermoleophilia; order Gaiellales; family Gaiellaceae; genus DATBLE01. The sequence goes on from CAVZJU010000007.1 coordinate 110,806, forward strand.
CGGCAAGTTCGCGGACGATCTGATGGAGCGCAAGCCGCGGAAGGCAGACGAGCCGATCCTCGACCGGCTGCGGTTCGTCTGGATCGCGATCGCCGGCCTGGCGATGGCGGTCGGCACGGTCGGGATCGCGTGGTGGGCGGACGACCACCACGGGGCGGCGGTCGCGCGGACGATGGCCCTGACGACGTTCTCGATCGCGAACCTTCTCTTCTCGTTCACCGCGCTCGACGAGCGCCGGACGGTGTTCAGCATGGAGACCTTCGCCGACCGGAAGTTCCTCGCGTTCAGCGGCATGTCGGTCGCAGCGATCGTCCTCGGCACCGAGCTGGACGTCTTCAACCGGTTCCTCCAGACGACCGGCTTGACGCGCGCGCAATGGGGCGTCTGTCTGGTCGTCCCGCTCGGGGTGGTCCTGCTTTCCGAGCTGTGGAAGTGGTATCTGCGCCGACGCGCGCCCGAGCGGGTGCAACCACCGAGCCCCGTGCCCGAGCCCACAGCGACAGCGAACGCCGCATAGCCCTGCCGGCGCGGTCGTACGCCGTTGAGCGATCGCCCGCCCGCTAGGGGTGCACGCAGCCGGCCGGGTACCAGGTCGTGACCGGCTCCTCGCCGTACACCACCGACGACGCGGCACTCATGCACGTCGGCAATGGCGGGGCACTGTGCGACGAGGCGGACGAAGTCACGCACGCGAACAGCACCAGCACGGTCAGCAACGCGAGTTTCACACGGACCCCTTTACTCCCCGGACGTCCTTCGACGGCATCTGTCCCCTCATCCCCGTCTAGACGTGTACCGAACGCGTCTCTTTCCGTCCTGCCGCGTCACGCGCCGTGGCATTGCTTCCACTTGCGCCCCGACCCGCACGTACAGGGGGCGTTCCGCCCACGCCTCGCGTCCTCGGATGCATAGACGGACGTGATCTCGGACGGAGCTTCACCGCGGCGCAACTGTTCGGACATGAAGCGCATTGGCCCGTCGACGTGATGGAAGAAGTCCTTGTAGCCGGCGCAGAGGTAGTTGAGGCCCGACTCGCCGTCAGGGGTAGAAATGAAACGGTCCTTGGGGCAGCCGCCGTGACAGGCGAAACGGACGTCGCACTCCAGGCAGTAGCTGGGGAGGGTGTCGCGCTTGTCGAGACCGAACCGTCGCTGCCGCTGCGAGGCAACGAGTTCGAGCATATGCGTCTCGCGGATGTTCCCGAGCCTGTAGGCCGGCTCGACGAAGTGGTCGCAGGAGTAGAGGTCGCCCGTGTGCTCGAGCGCAAGCGCAAGGCCGCAGGTCTCCGAGTGGATGCAGAGGCTCGGCGGCTCGCCGGTCCAGTTCGCGAGCGCCACGTCGAACATCTGCACGTAGACCTCGCCCACATCGCGGCGCACCCACTCCTCGAAGACGTCGATCAGGAAGCGCCCGTACTGCTGGGCGGTGACCGAGCGCCCGGTGACCCGGCTTCCCTCCTGGACGTACAGCGGACGGTCGCGCCAGGATGTCCACGGCACTGTCCCCTCCGGGTCCGTCTCGGCCACCCGCTCGATGATCGGGATGAACTGGACGAAGCGAGCGCCGCACACGTCACGCAGGAAGCAGTAGACCTCGCGGCCGCGGTCGCCGTTCGCGGCGTGGATGGTGGTCAGCGCATTCCATTCGACGCCGCCGTCACGCAGATGCCCGAGACCACGCATGACCTGGTCGAAACTGCCCTTGCCGCCCTTGTTGACACGGTAGGCGTCGTGCAGCTCGCGCGGCCCGTCGATCGAGATGCCGACGAGGAAGTCGTGCTCGCGGAAGAAGGCCGCCCACTCCTCGTCGATCAGCGTGCCGTTCGTCTGGATCGTGTACGCCGCCCGCTGGCCGGGCTTCAGGTAGCGCTGGGCGAGCTCGACCGAGCGGCGAAAGAAGTCGAGCCCCATCAGCGTCGGCTCGCCGCCCTGCCAGGCGATCGTCACCTCGGGGACGCGCGCATGGGCTTCGATCAGCTGGCGGAGATACGCCTCGAGCAGGTCGTCTGCCATCCGGAACCGCGAGCCCGGGTAGAGCATCTCCTTCGAGAGGAAGAAGCAATAGGAGCAGTCGAGGTTGCAGACCGCGCCGGTCGGCTTCGACAGCAGATGGAACGCCGGCGGCGCCGTGACCGCCGCCGCAGCGGGCATCACGCTCATCCGCGCATCATCGCGAAGACCCGACCGTGAGCTCCGAGACGGGAATCGGATAGCGGGTGCGGGCGTGATCGACCGTGCCCTGCTCGAGCCAGTTGGCGGCTTCGGAGGGGTGGACGACGAACACGATCTCGTCGGCGGCGAACTCGCGCAGGCCGTCGTCGGCTGCCTGAAGTGGATCGTGAGAGCCGACATGACCGTTGGCGTCGACGTCCAGGTCTTTCAGGGCCTTCAGCGTCGCATCGAGGTGCCGCGCCGCGTCCGTGTAGGCATGCTCGTCGCCGGTCCACCGGGACACCCTTGACCCGAGGGCGGGCGCGATCACGAAGGCGGAGATGCGCTCGCCGTTCCCGTGGGCCGCGACCGCAGAACCGAGCCCACCGGGGGAGCACGTATCGTCGGCGATCACGAGCACGCGGTGCACGCCGTCATCGACGTGCGTCGTCGGGACATCGCCGGCCGACCGGGGCGACGGGTGCTGCGGACGTCGCATGGTCACGAGCGCGATCGTTCCGAGCACGGCCACGATGATCGCACCGACCGCGAGCCAGGCGGCGAGCCCGGAGTTCGCGGCGAGCATGATCACGCCCAGGATCCCCAGCATCCCGAGCACCACGGGGATCGCGATGAACTCCCAGCTACGTTGGCTCGTCCTCTTCGACAGCATCGGATTCCCACTCATGGTGTCCTCCCCTCAGCAGCTACCAAAGGTGTTGCCACAATCGTCTCAGCGAGGCACCCACCGGCCATCGGGGAGACCACTGGGGCGCGTCGGCGTTTCTCCGCACGGCGAGCCTGCGTCTGGCGGCTCACTTGCCGCGGCGTAGGCGGTTCCGCCGAACCACGGCCCCTGCCGCAAGCACGCGCCTCCGCCTCATGCTGCGCGCGCGTCCCGGCATAGGTATTGGACTCCTTTCCGTCGGACCTTGTCCAGGCAGGCCTTCGCTTAGGCGGGGCGGCGGGGTCGCCCCGCCGCCCCGATTGCCCGTCTGATCTATGCGCCGACGCCCTGCGCGACGGCGTGGTGGCTCGCGTGCCGGTGCAGGGCCTGCTCGTCCTCGTGGCCCGCGGGCTTGAGGTCGAAGACGACCTTCTTGACCGTGCCCGTGAACGCGTACGGGGCCTTGCCCTCGTAGTCGAGGTCGACGACGAGCCCGTTGTCCCGGCCGACGTCCATGCCCGCATAGGACGTCAGCAGCATGGGTGCGGTCTTCTCGACGCGGCCCTCGCCGATCTGCTCGCCGTTTGCCCAGAGCGTGACGTTGCCGCCTGTTCCCGGCTTCGGCTCGTCGGCCTCGAAGAGCATCTTGACGCTCACGCTCCCCGCCGGCAGGGGCTCCGTGGACGTCTGCCGGTACGACTCGACGCCGAGGAACGAGTACGTGTGGTTGAGCTTCCCGTCGCCGTCCACCCAGAGCCCGAAGCCGCCGATGAAGTCGGCGTTGGCGAGGATGACACCCTCGGCTCCGCCCTCCGGTACCTCGAGCTCGGCCTCGAGCGCGTATGAGCGCCCGGCGACCCTCGGGACGAGGCCCTTCTGAATGTTCTGGACGTCGCCCGCGAACGTGTAGCGGGTCACGGTCGGCAGCGGCGGCAGGATGCCGAAGAACACGCAGATGGAGCCGAGCAGCGGCAGAGCGCGGTTGCGCTCGGCCTCCTGCCAGAAGAGCTCCTTCAGCTCGGCGAGCTTCTGGGGATTCTCGGCCGCGAGGTCGTTCGCCTGCGTGAAGTCGTCGGGCAGGTAGTAGAGCTCCCAGGTGTCCTGCTCGGGATCCCACTTACCGGGTGCGAACGGAGCGAGCGCCGCCGGCGAGAAGTCCCACGGCGCCTTGTCGAGCCGCGCGCACGCCCACCAGCCGTCCTTGTAGATCGCCCGTGACCCGATCACCTCGAAGTACTGCACGGTGTGCCGTTCCTCGGCGTTCGGGTCGTCGAACGTGTACAGGAAGCTCGTGCCGTCCATCGGCTCCTGCTCGATGCCGTCGACCACCTTCGGCTCCGGGATGCCCACCGCCTCGAGGATGGTCGGAGCGATGTCGATGCAGTGCGTGAACTGCGAGCGCAGGTCGCCGCGCGCCTTGATCCGTTCGGGCCAGGCGACGACCAGCGGGTTGCGTGTCCCGCCCAGGTGGCTCGCCATCTGCTTGCCCCACTGGAACGGGGTGTTCCCGGCCCAGGCCCAGGCGGCGGCGATGTGCGGCGCCGTGTGGTCGCCGCCCCAGCCCTCGATGCCCCCGTACTTGTCGATCAGCTCGAGCTGCTCGGCCGGCGTGAACGAGAGGCCGTTCAGGAACGTCATCTCGTTGAACGAGCCGGTCTCGGTCCCCTCGAGGCTCGCGCCGTTGTCGCCCCAGATGTAGAGGATCAGGGTGTCGTCGAGGTCGCCCATCTCCTCGATCGAGTCCAGGAGGCGGCCGACGTTCCAGTCGGCGTTGTCCATGAACCCCGCATAGACCTCCATCTGCCGCGTGTACAGCCTCTTCGAGTCCTCGTCGAGGGAGTCCCAGGCGGGGAAGATGTCGGGCCGCTCGGTGAGGACCGCGTCCTGCGGCACGACCCCGAGCTTCTTCTGCCGCTCGAAGATCTCCTCGCGCAGCTTGTCCCAGCCCTGATCGAACTTGCCCTTGTACTTGTCCGCCCACTCCTTGGCCACGTGGTGCGGCGCGTGGGCACAGCCGGTCGAGTAGTAGAGGAACCACGGCTTCTCCGGATCCTGCGCCCGCACCGCGTGCAGCCACTCGATGGACTTGTCGGTCAGGTCGTCGGGGAAGTAGTACGGCTTCCCGTCGGCGCCCTCCGGCACCCCGATGTTCGTGTTGTCCAGCGTGACGAGCGGATCCCACTGGCCTGCGGCGCCGCTCAGGAAGCCCCAGAAGCGGTTGAAGCCCCAGCCCTGCGGCCAGTGCTCGAACGGTCCCGCGGCGCCCTGCTCGCGATCCGGCGTCATGTGCCACTTGCCGAACCCGCCGGTCACGTAGCCGTTGTCCCGAAGGATGCGCGGCAGCGGTCCGCAGGTCTTCGGGACGGCGCCCGTGTAGCCGGGGAAGGGGCCCGGGAACTCGGCGACCGAACCCATGCCGACCCGGTGCTGGTTGCGCCCCGTCAGCGTGGCCGCCCTGGTCGGCGAGCACAACGCGACGACGTGGAAGCGGTTGTAGGAGAGGCCCAGCTCCCCGACCCGGGTCAGGTTCGGCGTCGTGACCGGCCCGCCGAACGTGTCCGGCTGGCCGAATCCCGCGTCGTCGATCAGGACGAGCAGCACGTTGGGCGCGTCGGCGGGTGCTTTCACCCCGGCGACGACCGTCCAGTCGGGCACCGATTGGTCGATCGTCCGCCCGAACGTCCCGCCGAAGGTCTTGTCCGGGATCGGGAGCACCGTCCGGTCGGGCACGAACTTGCCCATCGCCTCGGCAAGGCCGTCCTTCAGCGCCTTGACGCCCTTCTTGTCGGTCTGGACGATCGACTTGGCGAGCGCTCCCGGGAGCGCCTGCTCGAAGGCGAGGCGCTGCTCGTCGTCGAACACGGCGATGATGCCCGCGGTGCCGGGCGGCAGGTTCTCACCGATCTTGTCGTGCATCTCGGTCTCGAGGCGCTTGTCGACAAATTTGCCGACGAGCCCGCCCGCCGCTGCCCCCGCGGCCGTGACCGCGACCAGTGGAGGCGCGGCGAGGCCGACGAGGACGCCGACGGCGCCGCCCCACTCGACTCCCTTGCGGCCGCGGTGATCCGCCGTCTGCTGCACGTTGACCTTGCCGTCCTCCTCGTGCGTGATCAGGATCGCGGCCTCGATCTTCACCTTCTTCTCGCTGGCGAGCTGGGCGAGTGCGTCGAAGTCCTTCGTCGCCTCGTCGATGCTCTGGTAGCCGCCGACGAAAACGTCGGTATGCGTGTCAGCCATTCGTCTCAACTCCTTTCGGGGGTCGCTGGGGTGATGGTTGTCCGGTCGCCCGGCGCCGCCTCTAGTCCCTCGCCGGCCCAGGTGATCGCCTCGCTGCGCTCGGCGTTCGAGAAGAGCCGGATCTCGCCGGGGACCGACCAGCCGCCCGCCCGGAGGAGTGCCCGAACGGGCTCGAGGTCGGTTACGACGGCGATCCGCTCGAAGGAGCGCAGATGCGACAGGCCGAGCTTTGCGTCGTCGAGCAGGGCGCCGGCGGTGTGCCCCGTGACCCGTTCCCCGAGCACATGGATGAGCGTGATCCGCTCGCGGCCGGCGAGCGCGGCCTCGATCGCCGGCACGGCGACCGTCTCGTAGTCGTCTGCGGTCACTTCGCCCACGGCCTCCAGCCCGACGACGCCGCTCGGAAGCCCCTCGATCAGCTCGATCATGCCGTGCTCCCCGGTAACCGGACATCCGCGCCGACGCGCACCTCGGCGTCACCGTTCTCGACGAGCAGGACGAGGTCGCGAAGCTCGCGCTGTGACTTGCCCTTCAGCTTGCGGCCGAGCATCGGGCGGCCGTCCGAGTGCTTGTAGACCCCCGCCGGCTCTTTCGCGAGCGGCTCCTCCCAGGCCACGGAACTCAGGCCCGTCACGGGGGGTCCTCGGGCCTCGCGACGTGCCCGGCGATCACGGCCGGGCCCTCCCCGGCGCTGAAGCGCCGGCGTGCCGGGACTCACTCGCAACTGTCATGCATCGCCCTCGCGCCCCCGTTCTCCGTCTGAACCATGCAACTCTCCATGGCCGACCGGAAAACCGCGTCGGGGGATTCACGCATCGCGACTTTCGGATCCTGCGTATCGCGAGCATGGCCGCACACCGGCCGCCGTCGACCGGCGAGGTCGCCGATCCTGCCGGTCAGGACCGTTGTGTGCCGCTCGCCTGCTCAGGAGCCGAGGGTTAGAAACGGCTCCATCGAGCAAAGCCCTCTTCCAAGCGCTGATCGTCGGTTGTCACATCCGTCCGTCGCGTCCCGTCATAGCGGTAGACCCGGGACCTCCGATGGACGCGACAACGGCGACACGGGCCGGAGTGAGTAACCGACACGGAAAGGAGAACACGATGAAGGTTTTCGTGGCCGGGGCGAGCGGAGCGCTCGGCACACGTCTCGTCCCCCAGTTGATCGAAGAGGATCACGAGGTGATCGGCACCCACCGGTCGCCCGCAAGCGCCGAACGCCTCCGCGCGCTCGGCGCGAAGCCGGTCGCGGTCGACCTGCTCGATGCCCGTGCGGTGCGCAAGGCCGTGCTCGAGACGGAGCCGGAGGCGATCGTGCACGAGGCGACCGCGCTGGCGAACGTCCGCTTCTCGCGGAACCTCGACCGCAGCTTCGTGGAGACCAACCGGTTGCGGACCGAGGGCACCGATGCTCTCCTGGCAGCCGCACGCGAGGGAGGCGTCAGCCGGTTCGTCGCCCAGAGCTTCGCGAGCATGCGCAACGCGCGCGAGGGCGGGCCCGTCAAGACCGAGGACGATCCCCTCGACCCCCACCCCTTGCCGGGGATGCGCGAAAGCAGCGCCGCGATGCGCCACCTGGAAGAGGCGGTTACCGCTACGGGCGGGATCGCGCTCCGCTACGGCGCCTTCTACGGCGCCGACAACGACGGACTGGTCGAGCCCGTGCGGAGGCGGCGGTTTCCGATCGTCGGAGACGGCGGCGGCTACATGTCGTTCATCCACCTCGAGGACGCCGCCGCCGCGACCGTGCTCGCGCTCGGACACGACGGTCCGGCGATCTACAACATCGTCGACGACGAGCCCGCTCCGGTGCGCGAATGGCTGCCTGCGATGGCGGCTGCGCTGGGCGCCGGGCCGCCTCGCCACGTTCCCGTCTGGCTTGGCCGGCTGCTCGCCGGGGAGCTCGCCGTGCTGATGGGCACCGAGGCCCGCGGAGCTTCGAATGCGAAGGCGAAGCGCGAGCTCGGGTGGACGCTGCGCTACCCGAGCTGGCGGCAGGGCTTCGTCGCGGCATACGCGCAGGAACGCCGGCCCGCCGCGGCCGCGGCGCGCACCGCCAACCGCGCTCGAACCGCCCACTAGGGTCCGCCGACTGCCGGCGGCTCCGGAGAGGGCCGCCGGCAGCGACCGACGGGCCGGGGTGGTTCGATTCCCGCGCCGCTCCGTCTCGCGTCTCCGTGACTTCGGCCGGTGGTCGAATCGCACGGCGCGCGTGACGCTGGGACAATGGCCGCATGCCGGATCCGAATGCACCCGGCGACGATTGGCAGTTGGACGACGTCGACTGGTTCGAGCAGGCCCCGAGGCCGGGCTCGGAGCCCGCTGCCGGCGAGACGGCCGCCCGGCAGCGGAGCGGCCTGATTCCGGGGGGTGCCCGGGACGGAGGCGACCAGCCGCCGTCGGCGCCGGAGGGGCGAATCGCCGACATCCGGCGACGTCGGATCGCCGCGCTCGCGGCCCTGGCCCTGCTGCTGGGCTGCGCCGTCGTCATCCCGCTCGTCGTCTTCGGCGGGAGCGGGAACGCCGTCGAGCAGACGACGACCGCCGCGAACACGGCTCGGACGACCACCACCGCTCGGACGACGACCCAGGCGCGTTCGACGACCACGGCCACCACGACGACTTCGACGGCTCCCAGCGCGGCGTTGCGGGTTGTCCTTCCGGCAGGCACGTCGCTGAAGCGGGGAGACCGCGGCGCGGCGGTCACGGAGCTCCAGAAAGGACTGGCGGCCCTCGGGTTCGCAACGGGTCGGCCCGACGGGACCTTCGGCGCGACGACCGAGGCCGCAGTGGTCGACTTCCAGCAGTCGAACAACCTTCCGCCCGACGGCATCGTCGGCACCGACACGGTCCGCCTGCTGAATGCTGCGCTCGCGAAGAAGGGCGCCAGCGGGTAGCCGCCCGCCGCCTGGAGATGCTTCGTTGACACCGCCCGGGCCCGTGCATATCGTCGCCGGGTCACGCCGTTCCGATCGAGGAGGCTTCATGACCGCGGTGGCTCCCGAACTTCGCCTGTCCGACTTCTTCCTCCGACTGTCCGACGACCCGTCGCTGCTCGAGGAGTACGAGCGCGACCCGCAGGCGGCCCTCGCTGCCGCCGGGATGACCGACTCGCAGATCGACGCCGTTCTGGGCGGATCGGACGCGGTGCGCTCGGCGCTGGAAGCCGAGGTGGCCGGCGAGCCGGCGCTTCGGCGGCTGGTCACGGCGCCGCGGATGATGACCCAGGGGGATGGTGGTCCGGACGACGACGATGACGACGATGACGACGGCGATGAAGCGGACGATGGGTAGCGCCCGCGGGGCGTAGAGTGGCCGAGGCTCCGGCGGACCGTAGTGTCCGCCGCGGGTCACTCACCGTCGTCGGTACCGGCATCGACGCCGTCTCGCACCTGACACCCGCAGCACGCGGGGCGATCGAGGGTGCCGACGAGGTGTTCTACCTGCTCGCCGACCCGGTGGCCGCGCGCCGCGTCGAGTCGTTGAACCGGCGCGCGAGCTCCCTCGACCACCTCTACGGCCCGACGAAGGCGCGGCGCGACACGTACACGGAGGTCGTGGAGACGATCGTCGCGGCGGTTCTGCGAGGGATACGCGTATGCGTGGTGGTCTACGGGCACCCGGGCGTCTTCGCGCTTTCGGGGCACGAGGCGATCGCGCGTGTCCACGCAGCCGGCCTCCCCGCGCGGATGTTGCCGGCCGTGTCCGCCCTCGATTGTCTGATCGCGGATCTCGGCCTCGACCCCGCCACCTCCGGCCTGCAGACGTACGAGGCGACGTACTTCTTCGTCCGTCGGCCCCCCGTCGATCCGCACGCGACCCTGGTGCTTCTCCAGGTCGGAATGCTCGGCGAAAAGGGAGGTGCGGCCACCGAGTCGGTGGCGCCCCGGTTCCGTCTCCTCCTCGACCGCCTCGTCGAGCACTACGGGCCGGCACGCGAGGCGGCCCTCTACGAGGCATCTCCGTATCCGGGCATACCCCCTGTCATCGAACGGTTCGCGCTCGGAGACGCCGAGCTTCGGTCACCGTCGGTGATGTCTACCCTCTGTGTGCCGGGAGCGGGCTGGCCTCCCGTCGATCCGGAGGCGCGGCGGGCCTTCGAGCTCAGCGGAGGCTGAATCCGAGGGCAGCGATGAACTCGCGCGCAGTTGCGGCCCCGACCCGGTTCCCCTTGGCCTCGTAGAGATCGAGAGCCCGGCGGGCCGCTTCGTCCGCGTCGTATTCGCGCCCTGCGCCCCTGAGCGCACGCCCGAGCTCGAGGAGGGCATCGCCGCGCATCGTCGATGCGTCCGTGCGCTCGGCGAGGTCGACCCCGTCGCGTGCGATCGCAAGCGCTCTGTCCACGGCGCCGACGGCCAGACATGCCCCCGCGCGGGCGAGCTGGGCGTACACGCGCATCTCGACGTCCTCGGGGCTTCCCAGATCGAGTGCCTCGGCGGCCGTCGCGTCGGCTTCGTCGCCCCTTCCGAGCGACTGCAGCGCCCTCGCGAGGAAGGCGGCCACCGACGCCGCGTTCCCGCGCTCGCCGAGCTCGCGGAGCGTACGGAAACCGTCGCGGAGCAGGGCCTCGCCGGCGGCCGCGTCGCCGGCGAGCAGCTCGATCTGTCCGGCATAGCGCCGCTGAGCTCCGAGCAGGATCCGCCGGCCGAACTCCTCCATCGGCCTGCGGGACGACTCCGCCCGAGCCCGTGCGTCGTCGAAACGCCCGTCCTGCGCTTCGAGGAACGCCTCGTAGAGCTGGAGCAGCGCTGCGTAGACGGCGTGGCCCTCGACCTCGTCCCGCAGCTGCGCGCACAGCCTGCGCGCCTCGTCCACCGGTGTCGGCCCCAGCATCGCCGCCAGCCCGACGGCGTGCTGCAGCCGGGCCCGCTCTTCGCGGCCGGCACCCCGGGCCGCCTCGAGGCCTCGCTCGAGCGCCGCCCGCATCCGATCGAACTCGCAGTGGAAGAGATGCACCTCCGCAACCGCCCACCACGCCTCCGCGAGCGGCGCCGACGCGCCCTCTCGCTCGAAGACCGGGATCCCCTCTTTGGCCGCGCGCCAGAGCGTCTGGGTTCCCTCTTCGGGCGCCGTGTACCAGCGGAGATCGGCGAGCTCCAGCCGCGCACGGTGGGCGAGGAGCCTCAGGCCGGCTGCGTCGGCCTCGTCGGCCGCCTGGCGCACCCGGGCCTCCGCCTCGTCGAGCCGGCCCGTCCACTTCAGCGCCGCTGCGAGGTCGATCATGAGCCCGAGCCGTGCGGGATCGTCGGAGTCGAGGAGGGAGACCGTCCGCTCCAGGAGCGCCGCGGTGGCGTGGCGGTCGCCGCGGGCGAGCGCTCGCCGCGCTCCGGACTCGAGACGAGCAGCCGCTTCCGCCGAGAGCGAAGGGATCCGTTCGTCGAGCGGATCGAGGTCGACGAGCGCGCCGACCGCCTCGGCGAGGTGGTAGCCGGCGATCTCGTCCACCACCAGTTCGCCGGCAGAGTCGGAGATCGACCTGGCGGCGCGCTCGTGAAGCTGCGCGCGCGCGAGCTTCGGCAGGCCCGCGTAGGCGGCGTCGCGGACGAGGATGTGGCCGAAGCGCCACTCACCGTCACCACCGCGCAGGTCCGGCCGCTGACGGACGAGTTCCTTCTTCGACAACGACCGCAGGAGAGGTTCGAGGTCGCCGACGTGCCCGTCGTGCACCAGCGCGCCGAGCGCCTCGATCGAGAACACCTCGCCGAGCACGGCTGCGCGCTCGACGACGAGCCGCTCCTCGCGCGGCAGCCGGTCGAGGCGTGCGCTCAAGAGCGCCGTGATCGACGCGGGCATGGCCACGCCTCCCGGATCCCTGGTGATCCGCCACTCGCCGTCCTCGCGGAGCAGGACGCCCTCGTCGATGAGCATCCGCAGGAGCTCCTCGACGAACAGTGGGTTGCCCTCGGCGGCTGCCGCCACACGGTCGCCGGCGATCGCTCCGAGCGCCTGGCCGAGCAGGTTCGAGATCAGCAACCGCGTCTCCTCCGCGGGCAGTGGCTCGAGCTCGATCGCCCTCGCCGCCGTCCAGTCCGGGCGTTCCTCGAGGAACTCGGGGCGGGCGAGGCAGCAGAGGATCAGCGGCGCATCCCGGCTCTCGCGCGCGACGTACTGGAGGAAGTCGCAGAAGACGGGCTCCGCCCACTGGAGGTCGTCGACGACGACGATCAGCGGCTGCTCGCGGGCGAGCCACTCGAAAAGGCGCCGCCCTGCGACGAAGATCTCGGTCGGAGTCGCCTCGCCTGCGAGACCGACCGCCGCGGCCACGCCGTCGACGATCCGGTCGGCATCGGGTGCCTCGTCGACCAGCTTCGCGAGCCGGTCGCGGGCATCGGCAACGGCCTCGTCGCCGCCGAGGCCGGTCGCGTGCCGCACGATCTCCACGAGGGGCCAGTACGTGATCCCGTCTCCGTAGGGCAGACAGCGGCCGGTGAGCAGGCGTGCGTGAGGAGCCCCAACGGCGAGCTCCCGGACGAGGCGCGTCTTTCCGATCCCGGCCGGCCCCAGAAGCGTGACGAGCTGCGGCTCGCCGACCTGCTCGGCCTCGGCGAGCGCGGCCCGAAGCTCCGCGACCTCGCGGGTGCGTCCGACGAGCGGGGAGTCGAGCCGGCGGGCGGCGCCGGGGACGCCGGGCCGAAGCTCCTTCAGGAGAAAGACATCCGTCTGCTCCTGTTTCCCTTTCAGCGGCACCGGCGGCAGCTGCTCGGCGTCGACCTCCCCTCCGACGAGCACCCACGTGGTCGGGCCGAGCAGGATCCCGTTGCGCGGCGCGGCCTCCTCCAGGCGCTTCGCCGTCCAGACGGCGTCGCCCGCGACCGACAGGTCGATTCCGGCCGCGAAGACCTCGCCCGTGTTGACGCCGATCCGGGTCGCGAGACCCGGGCCCAACTGGGCGTCGAGGCTGACGACGGCCTCGCGGAGCTCGACCGCCGCGCGAACGCCCCGCAGCGCGTCGTCCTCCCGGACCGTCGGCATGCCGAAGACGGCGCAGACAGCGTCGCCGATGAACTTCTCGATCGTGCCGCCGTGGCGCTCGACGATCGTCCTCGCGCCGACGAAGTAGCGGGCGAGGAGACGCTGGAGCGCCTCCGGATCGAAGCGCTCGGCCAGCTTTGTCGACTCGACGAGATCGCAAAAGAGGATCGTCACGACCTTCCGCGCCTCTCGGTCCGGCGACGTCACCAGGGGCGCGCCACACGTGGCACAGAAGCGGGCGTCCTCGCCGCTCGCCGCCCCGCAGCGGGAGCAGGTCGCCATGGGCGGAGTCTACGGCGAGGGAAAGTGAAGCGGGCGGCCGCGCGCTCACGATCGACGGCGGCCGACGTGAGGTCGCCGACGCCGCGCTCGCATTCGTGCAACGGTTCGCCTCGTGCCCCTTCCAGCAATAGTAAGAGCGATTCTGGCGGCGCCAGAATCGCGAAACCACCACCGGAAGGGGCACTGATGGCCACGCCAGTCTGCACTCACCTCGACCAGATCCAGGTTACGGAGCTCCCCGAGCCGATCGCGGGCTGCGAGGACTGCCTGGCGATCGGCGGGCGCTGGGTCCACCTCCGCATGTGCGAGATCTGCGGCAAGATCGGCTGCTGCGACTCGTCGCCGAACCGGCACGCGTCGAAGCACGCGCACGAGGCTGGGCATCCGATCGCCCGCTCGGCGGAGCCCGGCGAGGACTGGAGCTGGTGCTTCGTCGACGAGGTCGCGTTCGTCCTCGAATGACCTCGCTGCCGCCGCTTCCCTATCCCGAGTGGCAGCCGACGAAGGAGACGCTGCATCTCTGGGCGCAGATCGTCGGCAAGGTGAAGCTGGCATCGGCGCCGCCGAAGAACCACTGGTGGCACGTGCCGCTCTACCTCGACGTGCACGGGCTGACCACGCGGCTGCTTCACTCGTCCGACGGCACGCCGTTCGAGCTTCGCTTCGACTTCGCCGCCCACCGGCTGGTGGTCGAGACCGCGCAGACGGAGGTGTCGTTCGCGCTCGTCGACGGCCTGTCGGTGGCGGCGTTCGACCGGGAGTTCCATGCTGCGCTCGCGGGGCTCGGGCTCGACGTGGCGATCGTCGAGAAGCCGTTCGGTGTGCCGGTGACGACGCCGTTCGCGGATGACGAGGAGCACCACTCGTACGACGCCGAGGCGGTCGAGCGCTTCTGGCGCGTGCTGGACTGGAGCGCGGACGTGCTGGAGGAGTTCGCCGGCTGGTTCTGCGGCAAGCAGAGCCCCGTGCACCTGTTCTGGCACTCGTTCGACCTGGCGCTGACCCGCTTCAGCGGCCGGCGTGCGCCGGCCCTGCCGGAGGCAGACGCAGTGACCAGGGAGGCATACACGCACGAGGTCGTGTCGTTCGGCTTCTGGGCAGGCGACCAGAACATTGCCGAGCCGGCCTACTACTCGTACACGGCACCGGAGCCGGCCGAGCTGCGCGGCCGCGAGCTCTCTCCGGCCGGCCAGGTCCGGTGGGTCGAGCTGGGCGGAAGCTCGCTGGCGGTCCTGCCGTACGAGCACGTGCGCACGTCGGCCGACCCGAAGGCGACCCTGCTCGGCTTCCTCCAGAGCGCGTACGAGGCGGGCGCCGACGCCGCCGGCTGGAACCGGGGCGAGCTCCTCTCGTCCTGGTGCCCCCCGACAACGGCATCGGTGACGGGCTGAAGCCCGTCCCCGGTACAGCTTGAGCCGCAGGCAGCGGCTGACGCTCGCCGCCGCGATCGTCGGCTCGGGGGTGGCGATGCTGGACGGGACGATCGTCAACGTCGCGCTGCCGTCGATCGAGCGCGACCTCGGCGGCGGGCTGTCGGCGCAGCAGTGGGTGGCGAACGCCTACCTGCTCTCGCTCGGCTCGCTGATCCTGATCGGCGGCTCGCTCGGCGACATCTACGGCCAGCGGCGCATCTTCGCGCTCGGCGTCGCCGCGTTCGGCGTTTTCTCGGTCGCGTGCGCGCTGGCGCCGACGATCGAGGTGCTGATCGCCGCGCGGGCGCTCCAGGGCGCGGCCGGAGCCCTCCTGACGCCGAGCGCGCTCGCGATCATCGTCGGCGCGTTCCCGGGCGGCCAGCGGGCGGCCGCGATCGGCAGCTGGACCGCCTGGGGCGGGATCGCGGCGCTCGTCGGCCCGCTGCTCGGCGGGCTCATCGTCGACCACGCCTCCTGGCGCTGGGTGTTCGCGATCAACGTGATCCCGGTGGCGGCCACGGTGGTGCTCGTGCTCGCGGCCGTTCCGCCGACGGCACGCGTCGCGGGCCGAAAGGTGGACGTCGTCGGCGCGCTTCTCTGCATGCTCGGGCTGGGCGGCTTCGTCTTCGCGCTGATCGAGCAGCCGCGCCACGGCTGGTCGAGCCCCCTGATCTGGATTCCGCTCGCGGCCGGCGTCGCGATCTTCGCGGCCTTCCTGGTCTACGAGCGGCGGACGGCGGAGCCGATGCTGAAGCTCGAGCTGTTCTCGGGTCGCAACTTCGCCGTCGGCAACGCCGAGACGCTCTCGATGTACGCGGGCGTCGCCATCCTCTTTTTCTTCCTCGTCATCTATCTCCAGGAGGTCGCCGGGTACTCGGCGGTGCGGAGCGGGCTGACGACCGTGCCGGTGACGCTGGTGATGTTTGCGCTCTCGCGCCGCTTCGGGGCGCTCGCCGACCGGCACGGGCCGAGGCTGTTCATGGGCTGCGGGCCGCTGGTTGCCGCCGGCGGGATCCTGCTCCTGCTGCGGGTGGGGATGCACCCCTCGTACCTCACGGACCTGCTCCCGGCGCTGCTCCTGTTCTCGGTTGGCCTGACCGCCACCGTCTCACCGCTGACGGCGACGGTGCTGGCCGACGCCGACGAAACGGACGCCGGCATCGCCTCCGCGATCAACAACGCCGTCGCCCGGGTGGCGGGGCTCGTCGGCGTGGCGCTGACCGGCGTCGTGGTCGCGGGGGCGCTGACCGGCGACACGTTTGCTCCGAACGCCGAGTCGGTGCACGCGTTCCACGTGGCGATGGCGATCTGTGCAGCGCTCCTCGGCGCCGGAGGGGTGGCCGGGCTCGTGGGAATCGTCAACCCGCGGCGCGCGGTCAAGGCCGAGCAGTGCCCGGGCGGGCAGCTCGCGGGCGTGCCCGAGCCGGTGGCCGAGGCGTCCTGACCGGCGACTTGTAGTGTGAGCAGGGGTCCCAGCTCATGGTGATCTTCGAGTTCGGCACCCGTCAGGAGCTCCAGCTGCTCGCGCTGCTGGTCACGGGCGCGGCATTGCTGATCCTGTCCGGACCGCTGCGGATTCCGTACCCGATCCTGCTCGTGCTCGGCGGTCTGCTGCTCGGGTTCGGGCCCGGCGTGCCGAAGGTGACCATGCCGCCGGAGCTCGTCCTGATCGGCGTATTGCCGCCGCTGCTCTATCAGGCGGCGTACTCCACGGGGCTGCGCGAGCTGCGGTTCAACCTGCGGCCGATCTCGCTGCTGGCGGTCGGACTGGTGGTGATGACGACGTTCGGTGTCGCCTGGGTCGCGCACGCGATCACCGATCTCGGCTGGGCCGAGGCGTTCGTCCTCGGCGCGGTCGTCTCCCCGACCGACCCGATCGCCGCGAGCGCGATCGGACGCCGGCTCGGCGTGCCCCGGCGGCTGATCGACATCATCGAGGGCGAGAGCCTCGTCAACGACGGGACCGCGCTCGTTCTGCTGCGGACGGCGATCGTCGCTGCGGTCGCCGGCTCGTTCTCGGTGTGGGACGCCGGCTGGCGGCTCGTGCTGAACATCGTCGGCGGAATCGCGGTCGGCCTCGCGATCGGCTACGTCATCCGCCGCGTCCGCCGAGTCCTCGACAACCCGCCGCTCGAGGTGACGATCGCGTTCCTGACCGGCTACTTCACGTTCCTCCCGGCCGCGGCGCTCCACGTCTCGGGCGTGCTCGCGGTCGTCACCGCAGGCGTATACATGGGCTGGTACACGCCCGAGCTGACGACGGTGCAGACCCGTCTGCAGGGCGAGGGATTCTGGAGCGTGTTCACGTTCCTGCTCAACGTGCTGCTCTTCGGCCTGGTCGGCCTGCAGTTGCGGCCGGTGCTCGACGGGCTGTCGGGTCACGGGGGCTGGTCGCTCGTCGGCCAGGCGGCCGTGATCGTGCTGGCGGTGATCGTCCTGCGGATCCTCTGGGTCTTTCCGGCGACCTACCTGCCGCGCTGGCTGTCCCCGCGGATTCGCGAGCACGACCCGTCGCCGCCGTGGCGCTACCCGGCGTTCATCGGCTGGAACGGCATGCGCGGAGCGGTGACGATCGCGGCGGCGCTGGTCGTCCCGCTCGAGACCGACACCGGGGCGCCGCTCCCCGGACGCGACCTGATCGTCTTCTTCGCCTTCGCGGTCGTGCTCGGAACGCTCGTCGGGCAGGGGTTGTCGATGCCCGCGGTGATCCGCGCGCTGCGGCTGGAGGCAGACGACACCGACACCGAGGCCGAGGAGGCGCTCGCACGGATCCGCGCCGCCGAGGCCGCCCTCGAAAGGCTCGAGGAGCTGGCCACGGACGACTGGGTGCTGGACGACACGGCGGAGCGGCTGCGCGGGCTGTACCGCTTCCGGATCGACCGCTTCAACGCCCGCGTCGACCCTGACGGCGACGGGAAGATCGAGAAGCGCTCGGCGAAGTACCAGAAGCTTCGACGCGAGCTGCTCGAAGCGGAGCGACACGCCGTGGTCGAGCTACGCAACACCGGCGAGATCAGCGACGAGGTGATGCGGCGCGTCGAGCGCGATCTCGACCTCGAGCTCTCGCGCCTGGACCGTTGATCAGGCTCGCAGGGTGGCGGCCGACACCGTCTTGTGGTCTGCCTCGCGCAGGTACTGGTGCACGAAGGCGATCGCCATGCTGCCCTCGCCGACAGCGGCGGCGACCCGCTTCACCGGGCCGAGCCTGACGTCGCCGCAGGCGAAGATGCCGGGCATGCTGGTCTCGAGCAGGTAGGGGTCGCGCTCCAGTGCCCAACGGCCCTCCGCCCGGAGGTCGGAGCCGGTGAGCACGTAGCCGTGGCGGTCGAGGGCGATCTCGGGCGGCAGCCAGGAGGTCTCGGCGTCCGCCCCGATCAGGATGAAGAGCCCGCCCGACTCCAGCCGTCGCGTCTCGCCGGTGGACCCGTCCCGGACGTCGATCGCCTCCAGCGCCTCGTCGCCGAGCACCGCAGCGACCTCGGTGCGGGTCAGCACGCCGATGTTCGACCGGGACGCGAGCTGGTCGATCAGGTAGCGCGACATGCTCTTCTCCAGATCGTCGCCGCGGCAGAGGATGGTCACGCTGCGCGCGTGGGTCGAGAAGTGCACGGCCGCCTGCCCGGCCGAGTTGCCGGCGCCGACGATGTGGACGTCCAGGCCGTGGGTGGCGGGCGCCTCGCCGCGCGCGGCGCCGTACGAGACGCCCTTGCCGAGCAGCCGGTCGCAGCCCTCCACCGGCAGCTTCCTCCAGGAGACGCCGCACGCGAGGATGATCGTCTGCGCTCGCAAGACGTCGCCGCCGTCCAGGTGCACCTGCCGAGCGACGGCGTCGAGCCGGTCGATCGTCCGCGTGACGAGGATCTCCGCGCCGAGCCTGCTCGCCTGCTTGAACGCCCGGCCGGCCAGCTCCTCCCCCGAAACGCCCGAGGGAAAGCCCAGGTAGTTCTCGATCCGTGACGACGCGCCGGCCTGGCCGCCCGGCGCTTCGCGCTCGATCACGATCGTCCGCAGCCCCTCCGACGCCCCGTACACGCCTGCCGCCAGCCCTGCCGGGCCGGCGCCGATGACGACCGCGTCGTACTCCGCATGCTGCGGCTCGGTCTCGAGGCCGAGCAGCTCGGCCACTCGGCGCAGCTGCGGCCGGACCACCGTCTTGCCGTCGACGACTCGAACGACCGGGCAGTCGGCCTCGGCGGGCAGCGGGCCGCCCCACTGCTCTGCCGCATCCGGCGTGTCGGGCTGGACCCAGGCAAACGTGATCTGGTTGCGATCCAGGAAGTGGCGCAGGGCCGAGCAGGCCGGATCGAGCCGGTTGCCCACGACGACCGCACGCGGCGGCGACGGCTCGGCGGCGAGGCCCTGGAGCCCGGACGCGCCGCCGATGCGGTGGCTCGCCAGCTTCCCGACCGCTGTGCCCACGTCGGGCTCGAGCGCGACGACGGCGTAGTAGTCGTGCGGCTCGACGCGCATGACCCTGGACGGCTCCGCGGCCCGGAAACCGGCCGGGAACACGGTGCCCAGCGTGATCGGCACCTCGCCGAAGATGTCGCCGGGGGCGCGTTCGCCGACCACGCGCTCGATCCCGTCGACGAGCTTGACCGCCTCGATGTGGCCGTCGAGCACTGCGAACAGGGCTCGCTCGCTGCCCTCGGGCGCGGCCCACTCGCCCGGTACGAGGCTGATGTCGGCCGCCACGCGGGAGAGCCGCTCGCGCGCGGTGGCGTCGAGCCCCTCGAAGATCGTCACCTCCCCGATCTCGTCCGGCGTCACCATGCCGGAGAACGCTACGCCGTCACGGCCCCCGGCGCAGAGGTGGTCGGCGGCGGCCGACGGTCACGCCGGGGGGGCGTGTGCGACCCCTGGAACTCCCGCCGCCGCCTTCGCCTCCCTGAGCTCCTGCGTGATGTGCACCGCCGCGGAGGTCAGCGGGGCGGCGAGCACGAGTCCGATCATCCCGAAGATGCAGCCCGCGCCGATGGTCACGATCAGCACCGCGAGGGGATGGAGGTGCAGCGCCGAGCCCATCGCGAAGGGCTGGAAGATGTTCTGGAGCAGGCCGTTCGCGAGCAGCACGATGACGAGCATGATCAGCGCCGTAGTCGTCCCCTCGGAACCCAGCGCGATCAGGACGGCGAAGGCGCCGGACACGAATGCGCCGATGTACGGGATGTAGGCCGTGATCACGGTGACCACCGCGATCGTCCCGGCCAGCGGCACGCCGAGGATGAGCGCTCCGATGCCGACCACGAGCCCGTTGAACGCGGCGACGATCGTCACCCCCAGGAAGTAGCCGCGCAGCGAACGCAGGACGCCGCCCGTCACGGTCTGCGCGACGTCCGGGGGCAGGCCGATGTGCCCGTCGATCCAGCGCCGCAGGGTCGGCCCGTCCTTGAGGAAGAAGAACACGCCCAGCATCGCGAAGGAGAGCGCGAAGGCGAGCGAGGTGAGCCCCTTGATCCCGTTGAGGATCCCCTTGGTCAGCGTGGAGATGACGTCGGGCGTCGTCGTGGTGACGTTGCTCTCGGCACTCGACACGCCCGCGTCGTCGACGCCGAGGTCGGAGAGCCAGTTGCCGATCTTCTCGACGGCCGCGCCCGCGTTGCCTGCGATGTCGTCCTGTTGCGCGCGGAGCCCTCCGAGCACGACGACGACGACCGCCACCGCGATCGCGATGATCAGCAGGAGGACGATCACCGCGCCGGCGGCGCGAGGGACACTGTGCCGCTGGAGCGCTCCGACCAGCGGCGAGGCGACGGTCGCCACGATCCCTGCCGCGACCATCGGCCCACCAATCGTGTACGTGGCGCCGAGCAGCCAGATCACGCCGGCCAGGAGCAGCATCACGCCGACGCCCAGCCAGGCGGTTCGGCCGAGGTCCCGCAGCCAGCGCGGCGCTGCGAACACGGTCGACAGCTCCGCGAGCTGCGCCGACCCGATCGCCGGGGCGTCGCCGGGGGGCGCCGAATGGGTCGGCGGGTGGATCCGCTGCCAGAACCGCAGGTTCACGTGTACCGCCCCGGCGATGCCTCCACCGGCGGGAAAGTACCCGGAGGGTCGGTCGCCACGGGTCGCCGCGGGCCGGAGGCCACGCGGCGACCCGCCACGCCTCACGCGGCCGGCGTGATGTTCAGGTTCATCCGGAACAGGTTGTCCGGGTCGTACTCGGCCTTGAGCCGGGCCAGCCGCTCGTAGTTCGCCCCGTAGCCGGCGCGGACGAGGTCTTCTGCCTCCTCGCCGAACCCCGCGAAGTTGAGGTACAGCCCGCCGGTGGAGTGCTTGTCCATGGCGTTCCAGAACTCGCGGGCCCAGGCGATCTCCTCGTCCGTGTGCGCAGGGTCGGCCCAGCTGGCCTCGCCGGTGACGAGGAACTGCGCCTTCCGCCCTGCGTAGGCGGTGTCGCTCTCCCCGATACGGCTCATGGCGCCTCCGTGGTGCCAGATGATCACGTCCGTGGTCGGCGACGGCCTGCGGCCGGCGTAGTCGACGATCTCGTCGATCGCCGCCTCTGTCAGCTCGGCGAGCGCCCTCGACTTCCAGTAGTAGAGGCCGCCCTTCGGGAACATCGCGTCGAACCCGCTCTGCAGCCCGACCCACGGCCAGGGACCGCTCAGGTCGATCAGCGGCATGCCCAGCTCGCGCAGCGGCTGCACCATCGGCTCGCCGTCCTCGACCGAGCCGGAGTAGACGCCTGCGACGACGCAGACGGGGGCGCCGTGGTGCTCCGGCGGGAAGGGCTCGCCGGAGGGCACGTTCCAGCAAATCGCGATCGAGCTGAGCTCGTCCGGCGCCGACGCCATGTAGTCGCGCCAGGCCGGGATCACCGTCCGCGCCTGCTCGAGCGGGTAGAAGATCGCGCCGACCATCACCTGCGGGCCGACCGGGTGCGCCTGGAACTCGAACGACGTGACCACGCCGAAGTTGCTCCCCGCGCCGCGCACCGCCCAGAACAGGTCCTCGTTCTCGGTCGCGCTCGCCCGCCGCAGCTGCCCGTCGGCGGTGACGATGTCGACCGACAGCAGATTGTCGATCGAGAGACCATACTTCCGCCGGAGATGGCCGACGCCCCCGTGCAGGGTCAGGCCGCCGATACCCGTGGTGGAGACGACGCCCCCCGGGACCGCTAGGCGATGGAGCTGCGACTCCCGGTCGCAGTCGC
The DNA here is from genome assembly GCA_963775695.1 of uncultured Actinomycetes bacterium. Lineage (GTDB taxonomy): Bacteria > Actinomycetota > Thermoleophilia > Gaiellales > Gaiellaceae > DATBLE01. The sequence goes on from CAVZJU010000007.1 coordinate 132,678, forward strand.
CCCAGGTGGCGCCGCCCTCCGCGCGGACGATTCCGTTGGCCGGATCGACGTGCACGCCGCGCATCTGCGACAGGTCGATCACCAGGCCGTCGTCGTTGACGGCGTTGCCGGCGACGTTGTGGCCGCCCCCCTTGACCGACAGGGGGAGCTGCTGCTCGCGGGCGAAGCCGACCGCGTCGACGACGTCGGCCGCGCCCGTGCACTGGACGATCAGCGCCGGCCGTCTGTCGATCAGCCCGTTCCAGATCGCCCTCGCGTCGTCGTAGCCGGGCTCCCCGGGCCTCAGAACCCGTCCGCGGATCCCCGCGACGAAGGCGTCGACCGCTTCCGCGTCGAGGCCCGCCTCGGTAGGTGGTGCACTTGCCATTCCCAACCTCCTCTCGCCGTATCCCGGCGTGCGCTCGTATTCACGTTCTCGCCTATACGGACGTTACGGCCGCCCGGATGCGTGGACCGGCAACACCGGGCATTCGTTTCACCGATCGCGCGCGGTGGAACCGGAGCGGACGATGTCGATGACCGGCGGCGGCCGCCTCGCCCTCCTCAAGCGGGCGTTCAAGGGGATCGGCGAGCACAACCTGACGAACATCGCGGCCGCCCTAGCCTACTACGCCTTTCTCGCGATCCCGTCGGTCCTGTTGGTCGCGGTCGGGATCTTCGCGCTCGTCGGCAACCCGAGCGACGTCACCAGGCTGGTGGACCGACTGGGAGCGGTGATTCCCGCGCAGGGACAGGAGCTGATCCAGGACAGCCTGACCAGGATGACGGGGAACACGGGAACAGGGATCAGCGTGCTCGTGATCGGGATCCTGCTGGGGCTCTGGTCGGTCACCGGCGCGATGCAGACACTGATGTGGGGCCTGAACGTCGTCTACGACCGCGAGGAGACGCGTGGTTTCGTCAAGAAGCGGCTGACGGCGCTGAAGATGGTCGGGTTCGCCGCCCTGGGCGTCCTGCTCGTCTTCGGTCTGCTCGTGCTCGGGCCGCAGCTGATCAACTGGGTCGGCGACGCGGTCGGCCAGCACACGGTCGTCTCGTGGGTCTGGTGGACGGTGCAGTGGCCGATCCTGATCGTCGGGGTGCTGATCGCCTTCGCGGGCATGTATTACCTGGGGCCGAACGTCGAGCATCCGCGCTGGCGTGTCTTCACGTTCGGCGCGGGCCTCGCGATGGTCGTCTGGCTCGCGCTCTCCGGGCTGTTCTCGTTCTACGTGAGCAGGTTCGGCTCGTACAACAAGACCTGGGGCGCGCTGGCTGCCGTCGTGATCCTGCTCACCTGGCTGTGGCTGACCGCCCTGGCGGTCCTCCTCGGCGCGGAGGTGAACGCGGAGGCCGAGCGTACCCGCGGGGAGTCGGCGGAGGCCCAGATCCAGGCAGAGGCCGGGGCCTAGGGGCCGGCACGGGCGGCGCTCCGTCCGGCTCGCCTGTCTTGCTGACGGGGGAAGGACCTGTGCGATGGTCCTCGAACAGCGCATCGTCAATCGTCCTCGGAGGCCCCGAATGGATCATCTGAAAGCGATGAGCCGCTCGTCCCACCTGATCGCCTGGGGTGGCCTGCTGCTCTTCATCTTCCTGTTCTTCGACTGGCAGCAGGTCAGCACGCCCCTCGGAAGCGCGGGTCGCAGCGGCTGGCACGGGTGGGGAGTGCTGGTCGGGATCCTGACCATCGCGCTCGTGGCCTGGGAGGCGATGCAGATCTTCGCCGTCAAGCTGGAGCTGCCGTTCAAGGCGGCGCTGCTCACCGTCGGGCTGGCGGCGGGCGTGCTGCTCTTCACGATCATCAAGTTCCTGGTCGACAACGAGTTCCGGCACTGGCCGGCCTGGATCGGGCTGATCCTCGCGATCGTGATCGCGGTCGGCGGCTATCTCAGATATGCGGGAGACGAGCCGACCGAGGTCAACATCTCGAAGGCGCCGCCCGCGGCGCCGCCGCCGGCAGAGCCGCCGGCCGCGTAGCAAGCGGTTCAGCTCAACGGATCGAGGCGCCTCTCGGGCGCCTCGATCCGTTTCAGGGCGTCGAGCAGGAAGAAGTCGCCCCAGACGGTCGCGCAGTCGAGCCCGTGGCCGATCGGCTGCCGGTAGCAGCAGTGCAGGAGGACGCCGTCGGCGTCGCCCGGGTTGAGGCAGGTCGCGACCAGCGCGTCCACCAGGCGGCGCGCGGCCTCGTCCCAGCCCAGCTCGAGCAGGGCGGACGCCGCGATCGCGCCTGCGGAGGCGTCGCGACGAACCGCAGTGACAGGCTTGAGCCTGTCACTGCTCGAAGCACGTGCAGCGACGGGTGCGTCGAAGTCCCACGGAGGCACGAGCCCGTCCGCCAGGTGGTCGAGGAACCAGCCGGACGCCCGCTCGGCCTCGTCGCGATAGCCGCCCGTGGCCCGGTGGGCGCTCGCGAGCCCGTGCATCGCCCATGCCTGGCCCCGCGCCCAGGTCGAGTCGGCCGCGTAGCCGTTGATCGTCCCCCGCTCGAGCACCGCGCCGTCGTCGGCGAGCCGGGCGGCATGGAAGGTCGAGCCGTCGTCGCGGAGCAGCGCGGGCAGGGTCGCATCGAGATGCGCGGCGGCCGCCTCGGCAGCGCAGGCCATCCCCTGGCTCTCCGCCCACCAGAGCAGCAGCAGATTCGGCCAGGTGTCGACGATCGTCCGCCCGCGGTGCTCCGGATCGTCGAGGGCGCCGATCACCTGGATCACCCCGTTCGGGAGCGTCCGCTCCACAAGCGCTGCCGCCGCCCGCAGCCCGAGCACGCGGTAGCAGTCGTCGCCCGTCGCGCAGAGCCCCAGCACGGCGGACGGCCAGAATAGGAACCCGAGGTCGTGCGTCGTCGGCTGCGCGGCGCGTGCGCGAAGCAGGTCGGTGACCACGGCAGCGCGCTCGTGCTCGCCGGCGAGCCAGAGCTGCCCCGCGACGAAACCGCCCGTCCACGGGAGACCCGTCAGCGCGGCGTCCTCGGCGTCGAGCGGCGAGAGCAGCTCCCAGCGGCCGTCCTCACCCGTCACGTGCGGCAGGAGCCCGTCGCGAGGCGCGATCCGGCGCGCCAGGGCCTCAGCCTGCCGCAGACTCACGGTTCACCGTCAGCAGTAGCCCGTCACGGCCGGTGACGCGCACGCGTACGCCCGACTCCGCGCCCTCGTCGCACCGGGCCCTCCACAGCTCGCCCTGCACGCGGACGTATCCGACCGGGCGGCACTCCTGGGCGACCTCGACCACCTGCCCGAGCATGGTCTCGGCGCCGACCTGGGCCCTCTGACGCGTCGTGTGCCAGAGCCAGAAGCCGGTCTGCGAGATCTCGAACACGGCCGTGCCGAGGAGCAAGGCGACTGCCCAGCCACCCTCGACGACGTGCAGGAGGACGAGCGCGAGCGCGATCCAGAAGGTCATCGAGCGGCGCGGCGGAGGACGCGACGGTCGCCGACCCGCCGGGTGACGCCGTCGGCGTCGAAGCGTTCGAGCAGGAGTTGCGCGGCGCGGCGCCCGATCCCGAGCAGGTCGCGAAAGCGGGCCAGGGTGATCCCACCGGCCGCCGTGCACTCCTCGACCAGCGCCGCCCGTGCGCGCTCGAAGGCGGCGGCGCCCACCGCCTCGCCGGTTCCGAGCCGGACGAGCTTGCCCTCCTGCTCGAGCGCCCGCGCGAGCCCGGCGTCGCCGAGCTTGACCGGCGTCAACCCCGACGCCTCGAGCGCTGCGAGGAGCTCGTCCGCGCCCTCGGTCTGCGCGGTCGCGCCCGGCAGGTAGAGCCGCGAGCCGCGCCGCTCCAGCCCGAGCAACGGCACGATCGCCGCGGCCCAAGGCGCCGAGGGCGCGTCGACGCCGGGGTCCCGCGGGTCGGCTTCCGTGAGCGCGGCCCTCGTCTGTTCGCGCAGCTCCTCCAGCCAGTCGGGCGAGAAGACCCAGTCGCCCGTGCGCGCGACCCCCTCGAGCTCGCCGAGGTGGCTCAGCGTCTCCACGCGGACCGGGGCGTACACCGTCGCCCCGATCTCGCCGCGCTCGATCCGTCCGAGCCGGTCGGCATCGAGGCGGCGCGGGGGCAGGGGATCGAGCACGACGCCGCCCCCCACCGTCGAGCGGGTGCGGAGGACGACGCGGTCGCCCCGGGCCGCGACCAGCGGGCGCTCCAGCCGTAGCTGCGCATACCGACCGCTGCGCGCCACCCGGGCGGGGACGTCCGCCGTGCCGACGTGAACCGTGACCGCGGCGGGAACGTCCTCGAGTTCCTCGAGCGCCACGTCCAGGCGGTACGTGATCGGGAACGACCCGGCCGCGACCAGCGCGTCCCCGCGCGCGATCCGCTCGCGCTCGATGCCCGGGAGCGCCACGGCGACGCGCTGCCCTGCTTCGGCCCGTTCGACCGAGCGGTCGTGCACCTGCACGCTGCGCACGCGCACGTCCAGGCCGCGCGGCTCGACCCGCAGTTCGTCTCCCTCGCCGATCGTCCCGGACCAGAGCGTGCCCGTCACCACCGTGCCGATCCCGCGGAGTGTGAATACGCGGTCCACGTACAGGCGCGCGGCACCGTCGTCGTGTGCGCGGTCGACGCCGTCCGCGACGCGGGCGAGCGCGGCCCGCAGCTCGTCCAGCCCGGCGCCCGTCTTCGCGCTGACCGCGACCGCCTCGGCCTCGGGCACGAGCTCGGCCGCCTCGGCGAGCGCCAGCTCGAGCGTCTCCTCGTCGACGGCGTCTGCCTTCGTCACGGCGACCACCCCGCGGTCGATCCCGAGCAGGCGCAGAATCGCCAGGTGTTCGTGGGTCTGCGGCCGCGCTCCTTCGGCGGCGTCGATCACGAGCAGAAAGAGGTCGATCCCGGTCGCGCCCGCGACCATGTTGCGGACGAAACGCTCGTGGCCCGGCACGTCGACGAGCGAGAGCCTGCGCCCGTCGGGAAGCTCGAGCGGCGCATAGCCGAGGTCGATCGAGATCCCGCGCGCCTGTTCCTCGGGCAGCCGGTCGGTGTCCTTGCCGGTCAACGCCCGGACGAGCCACGTCTTGCCGTGGTCGATGTGGCCGGCAGTACCGACGGTCAGGGACATTCGCTGTCGCCTTCGTGCTCGGCTCCGTCACTCATCCGCGCGCGCGGGCGACGGCGGCGGCGACCTCGGCCAGCTCGGCGTCGGCGAGCGTGCGGCAGTCGAGCAGGAGCCGACCGTCGCGGACGACGCCGATCACCGGCGGCTCGTCCTGCCGGAGCGGAGCGGCGAGAGTCTCCTCCACCGAGCAGGCGAAGCTGGGCAGCTCGGCGAGCGGCAGCGCGCCGCCGCCCACGCGGGCGATCGTCTCCTCGACCCTGCCGCCGGTGAGCTCCGCGAGGCGCTCGGCGCGCGTGCGAACCGCCTCCGCCGGCTCGGCCAGCATGCGCAGCACCGGTACCTCCCGCAGGGCGCGCCTTGGATCGAGGTACAGCGCCAGCGTGCCCTCGAGGGCGGCCAGGGTCAGCTTGTCGGCGCGCAAGGCCCGCTGGAGAGGGTGACGCCGGAGCCGCTCGACCAGCTCGGCCAGGCCGACGACGATCCCGGCCTGCGGGCCGCCCAACAGCTTGTCGCCGGAGAAGCAGACGAGATCGGCGCCGGCAACGAGCGCGTCGCGTACCTGGGGCTCGTCGTGCAGCGGCAGGAGTGCGCCCGAGCCGAGGTCTTCGACGAGCGGGAGGCCGTGGCGGGCGGCGACGGCGGCGAGCTCCGCGGTCGAGGGGAGCTCGGTGAAGCCGACGACGCGGAAGTTCGACTGGTGCACCCGCAGGAGGAGAGCGGTCTCGGGGCCGATCGCCCGCTCGTAGTCGTCGGCGCGCGTGCGGTTGGTCGTGCCGACCTCGACGAGCCGGGCGCCCGACCGTGCCAGCACGTCGGGGATCCGAAAGCCGTCGCCGATCTCGAGCAGCTCGCCCCGGGAGACGACCACCTCGCGGCCCTCCGCGAGCGCCGCCAGCGCGAGCAGCACGGCGGCGGCGTTGTTGTTCACCACGAGCGCTCCCCCACCGCCGGTCAGCCGCCGCAGGACCGAGACGACATGGGCCTGGCGCGACCCCCGCGCGCCGGCGTCGAGGTCGTACTCGAGGTTCGAGTAGCCGGCGGCCGTGGCGCGCACGCGCTCGACGGCAGCCTCGGGCAGCGGGGCGCGGCCGAGGTTCGTGTGCACGATCACGCCGGTCGCGTTCAGCACGCGGCGGAGCCGGGGCTGCCGGGCTTCCTCGAGCTCGGCGCGCAGGCGCTCGCCCAGGTCGCCGGGATCCGACCCGGCCCGGATCTCCTCTCGTGCGCGCTCGAGCACGCGCCGGGCCGCGTCGACGGCCAGCGGGTCGTCCGCGCCGCGCGCGAGCTCGTTCACCGAAGGCAGGTCTCGCAGCTGCACGATCGAAGTGTTCCTGATCCGCCGATTCGAGGACTACCCTGGGCGCGTGCGCCGGTTCTCCCTGCTCGCGATCGTGACCGCGGCTGCGATGGCGTCGCCTGCCGCCGCCCAGCGTCAGCCGCTCGTCCACCAGGAGGGCGCGCTCTCGGCGCACGGGATCGCGGTCACTGCGAAGGGGGCGATCCTGATCGACGCGAACGACGGCTCGGTGCTCTGGAGCAAGGACGAGCACCGGCGGCTCCAGATCGCCTCGACGACGAAGATCATGACCGCGATCGTCGCGATGGAGCGGCTGCGCCCTCACGACGTCGTCACCGTCGACAAGTCGGTCACTCGTGTGCAGCCGTTCAAGGAAGGTCTGCGGCCGGGCGAGCAGGTCGAGGCGTGGAAGCTCTTCTACGGGGCGCTGCTCATATCGGGGAACGACACGGCGCTCGCGCTGGCGATCGGCGCCGGAGGTTCCCGTTCGCGCTTCGTCGCGCTGATGAACGAGAAGGCGAAGGCCCTCGGCATGGAGGACTCGCACTTCCGCAGCCCGAGCGGCCTGCTCGACAAGGACAACTACTCGAGCGCGTTGGATATGGCCGCGCTGGCCCGGTACGCGATGTGGAACCCGCGCTTCCGGGCGGTGGTGCGCACGCGGGTGAAGCGCGTGCCGTGGGCGGCGCCGACCTACGCCAAGATCTACGTGAACCACAACCACCTGCTCGGCTCCTATCCCGGCGTCGACGGAGTGAAGACCGGCTGGACGACGTTGGCGAAGCACTGCCTCGTCGCCTCTGCCCATCGCGGAGGCGTGCACCTGATCGCCGTCGTGCTCGGCGCCGACGACATGTACGGCGACGTCAAGAAGCTGCTGGACTTCGGCTTCGCCGCGCGCAGCTGAGCGTGGGCTTCAGCGCTCCTGGACGTAGGCGAGCACCGCGAGGACGCGGCGGTGGTCGGTCTCCGAGGGCGGTAGCTGGAGCTTCTGGAAGATGCTCGCGATGTGCTTCTCGACCGCTCCGACCGTGAGCACGAGCGACTCGGCGATCCCCGCGTTCGACCTGCCCTCGGCCATCAGCTTCAGCACGTCGAGCTCGCGCGGCGTCAGCACGTCGAGCCGGTGGGAGCCGCGGTTCCCGAGGAGCTGGGAGACGACCTCGGGGTCGAGAGCGGTGCCGCCGTCGGCGACGCGCCTGACCGCGTCGACGAAATCGGCCGCGTCCAGCACCCGGTCCTTGAGCAGGTAGCCGACGCCGCCGGTGCTCCCGGCCTGGGCGAGCAACTCCGCGGCGTACGTGTGCTCGACGTACTGGGAGAGGACGAGGATGGCGGTCTCCGGCGCGGAGCCGCGCAGCTCCAGCGCGGCGCGCAGGCCCTCGTCGCGGAAGGTCGGCGGCAGGCGGATGTCGACGATCGCGAGGTCGGGGCGCTCGCGGAGAACCGCGTGGACGAGAGCGTCGGCGTCTGCGACCTCGGCGACCACGTCGAGGTCGTTGTCGCGGAGCAGGCGGGCGAGACCATCGCGCAGGAGCGCGAGATCCTCGGCGATCACGACGCGCACGGCAGCTCCGCCCGGATCGTCGTCGGCCCGCCCGCGGGGCTCTCCACCGTCAGCGTGCCGTCCAGCGCCTCGACGCGCCGGCGCAGCCCGGCGAGGCCGCTTCCCTGCTCGTCGGCGCCGCCCGTGCCGTCGTCGCGGACCTCGACCTCGAGCATCCCGTTGCGGCGTCCGACCGCGATGTCGATGTGGCCGGCGCGGGAATGCTTGGCTGCGTTGGCCATTGCCTCTGCGGCGACGAAGTACGCGGCGGTCTCGACCCGGGTCGGCGGCCGCTCGTCGAGGTCGACCGAGACCGTCGTCGTCAGTGGGCTGCGGTCGGCCAGTGTCTCCAGCGCTGCCCCGATCCCCCGGTCGGCGAGGACCGGCGGATAGATGCCACGGGCCAGGTCGCGCAGCTCGCGCAGGGCCTCGGCGACCCCGGCACGGGCCTCGGCGACCAGCTGCTGTGCGCTCTCGGGATCGGAGCTGAACTTCTGCTCCGCCATGCCGAGGCTCATGCCGAGCGCGACCAGTCTGGCCTGCGCGCCGTCGTGCAGGTCGCGCTCGATGCGGCGGAGCTCGGCGTCCTGCTCTTCGACCGCGCCGAGGCGCGTCGTCTCGAGCGCCTCGACGCGCCGCGTGAGGCGGTCGCGCCGCTGGTTGCGGGTGATCAGCCAGTGCACGACGACCGCGCTCCCCAGGCCGAGCAGCGTCCACGCGGGCCAGAAGTACCCGCGTGAGGTCAACGCCCAGACCGCGACGAGGAAGAGGAAGATCACCGCGACCACCCCGCCGTGGATCGCCAGCGCCTGGTCGCGCCGCCTGAGCCTGGTGGTGACGAGCTCGATCACGACGTGGATCGCGAACAGCAGCGCCAGCGGGAGCAGGACCCACTGGGGCCAGTAGTAGCCGGCGCCGGTTGCCGCCCAGATGATCGTGGTCAGGACGACGAGGCCGAGCGCCGTGCAGCCGTCGATCCAGAGCGCCCGCCGACGGTACCGCCGCCGCTGGTCGGCCGTCGCCGGCGCGGGGCGTGGCGCGAGCAGCGACCGCACCTGCCAGGCCGAGAAGGATCCGAGTGCCCGGGCGAGCCACGATGCGACGATCAGACCGGCGATCCCGACCGGAACGTGCAGAAGCGCGCGCCCGAGACTGTCGGCGTGCCACGACCCGTACTCCGGCGCTGACCAGCGATACCAGATCGGCAAGGTGAGCGCCCCGGCTGCGGCTGCGATCAGCGTCAGTTCGCCCACGGCGAACGCGAAGCCGAGCGTCATCCGCAGCAGCAGATAGGCCTGCTGCCGCCAGAACGAGGGGTCGAGGAACACGGCCTTGGCCCGCCCCCAGAAGCCGCGGCCGGCGGACGAGACCGGCGGCCCGGCGGTGGTGCCGAGCAGCGACCGCGCGAGCGAGGCGTCGCCTCGGGCGACCAGACCGACGGCGCCCCGGTAGCCGAGCAGCACGGGAACGACCAGCGGGGTGATCGCCAGCACCGCGATCGACGTCCACCCGGCGATCACGAGGCCGAGCACGACTGCGGCGATCGGGATCCCGGCGACGAGGAAGAGCAGGTTGCGGTAGGTCTGGGCTTGGAAGAGTGGGCGGATGATGCTCATGGTCGACTCCGTTCTCGAACTGGATGTTGACCAAAGGCTGCCTCCACGCGCCGGCCGCGGCCATGGTGCCGACCGGTTTCCGGAGGTGGGGCTATCCCCCCGACTTCACTGTGCGTCGGCTTTCTCCGGCTCGTGCACAGGCGGCTCATTGCCCATGCGCAGCCAGGACTCGCGGACGGCGGCGACCGCCTCGTTCACGTCGTCCGTCACCCGCAGCAGCCTCACGTCCTCGGGTGAGATCTTCTCCTCGGCGAGCGGCCGTTCGGCGATCCACTCGAGCAGGCCGTGCCAGTAGTCGGTTCCGATCAGCGAGACGGGGAACTCGCGCACCTTGTCGGTCTGGATCAAGGTCAGTGACTCGAACAGCTCGTCCAGCGTGCCGAAGCCGCCGGGAAAGAGGACGAACCCCTCGGCCGCCTTCACCAGCATGACCTTGCGGGCGTAGAAGTGGCGGAAGGTGACGCCGAGGTCGACGTAGGGGTTGGCCGCTTGCTCGTGCGGCAGCTCGATGTTGAAGCCGACCGAGTAGCCGCCTCCTTCCTTGGCTCCCCGGTTCGCCGCCTCCATCACTCCGGGCCCGCCGCCGGTGATGACCACGAACCCCGCCTCGGCCAGCGCCCGCCCGCACGCGCGGGCACGCTCGTACTCGGCGTCGGTTCGAGTCGTCCTCGCCGAGCCGAACACGGTCACGGCGGGACGCGGCAGCTGCTCGACCACGTCGAAGCCCTTGCGGAACTCGCCGGCGATCATCGCCACGTGTTCCGCGATGTCGCCGTGGTCGCGCTCGAGGATGCGCCGGTCGACGGCCACGCCGGAGCTAGAGGCGGTTCTGGGGCACGTGGGCGGCGAACATGCCGATCACGAGCAGCGCGGCGAGGCCGAAGAACGCGACCGTCGCGAGCTGCGCCTTGCCCGGCGTCCCCCCGACGCGCATCGTCTTGATCGAGCGCCACATCGCGCCGCCGTCGAGGATCCCGATCGGCGCCATGTTGATCAGGTTGAGCAGGAAGCCGACGTAGCCGAGCGCCTGCAGGAGCCGCGAGCCCTGCTGCTCGCCGACGAGCCAGACGCACGCGGCGCCGACACTCCCCCAGAACGGGCCCGCGTACGAGATCCAGAAGCTCTGCCACGGGTTCATCCGCGCGTCGCGGATGGCGACGTAGGCGCCGAGGAACGGGATGAAGACCGGCCACGCGGCGTTGAACCCGCGCCGTCGCGCCTCCACGAAGTGCCCGAGCTCGTGCACGAAGATCAGGAGCACGAAGCCGACGGCGAACTGCCAGCCCCAGAGGAGCGCATACCCGCCGACGGCGATGAAGATCGACGCGAACTTCGCGAACGCGAAGCCGAACTTGACGATCAGGCCGAGGAGGACGGCGAGCGGCGCCCAGATCTTCCGGGCGAGCGACCGCCACGCCGGCTCCGGCTGGATCGGACGGTACTCGCGCTCGGGGATCTCCGGGTCGAAGCTCACGTCAGGGAATATCGACCGCGCGGCCGTCGGCCTCGACCTGGGGCGCCGAGAAGACGCAGTCGACGTGGATGCTCGCCTCGTTGTCCCCGCCGTAGGCGCCGGTGTTGCGGCCGATGGCGACGTGGGCGGTGCCGCCCGCCTTCTCGTCGAGCATCACGTGGCCTCGCGGCTTCAAGGCGTGGTTGAGGCCGATCCCGAGCTCGGCGATCACGTCCGCGCCTGCGCCGGCGCCCTCGACCAGCTCGCGGAGCAGGTCGGCGGCGCGCCCTCCCTCGATCGAGGTGACCCGGCCGCGTTCGAACCGGAGCGTGACCGGCTCGTCGACGAGCCCTGCGACCGTGTAGGGGACCGTCAGGTCGGCGACGAGGACGCCGTCGGCGCCGTCGGCGTGCGGTGCCACGAAGACCTCGCCGCCGGGATAGTTGGCTGTCTCGCCGGGCACGAGCTCGCCGGCGTCGGTCTTCCAGGGGCGGCCTGCAACGTGCAGGGTGAGGTCGGTTCCCGCGCGGCCCCGGATGCGAATCGTCTCGCTGCCCTCGAGCTGCGCGAGCACGTTCTCGGCCTCCTGCGCGAGGTTCGGGGGCGGCCCGGACAGCTCTCCGCGCAGGAGCTCGCCGTCGACCAGGCCCATGAAGATCTGTCGGCCCCCGTGGCCGGTCACGGCCTCCATCAGCTGGAAGCGGGCATCGGCCTCGTCGCCGCGCGGGGCCTGGGAGATGAAGAACGAGAGGTCGGCGGCGCGACCGCCTTCGAGCACGCCGGGCGGGGCGGTCGCCAGCGGCCGTTTCTCCCCGTTCCAGAGCTCGAGTCGCGGCTCGCCGCCCGCGTCCTTCACCGCCGCCACCAGCTGCGAGCCCTCCTCGAGCAGCGGCTCGTCGACCACGACGAGGACGCGCTCGTCCTGCTTCAGCCCGCCGGCGGCAACGAGGTTCTCGCACCAGCCGGGGTGCGCCATGCGCTCCACATCGATGATGGTATCCGCGAGGCCGACGGCCAAGGCGGAGGCGACCGGATGCCGAGACAAAGGCCAAGGCGGTCATCCAGCCAGGAGGTAGCCATGCTGGCCGCTCGTCGGGCACGCTTTGCCCTCGCTGCTCTCGCAGCGACCGTCGTCGTCGGAGCCGGCATCGGCTGGGCGGCGATCCCCGGGAGCGACGGCGTGATCCACGCCTGCTACGAGGATGGCAACGGGGCGCTTCGCGTCGTCGACCATCCGGTCTCGTGCCACGGGCACGAGACCCGCGATCGACCTCGGCGGCCCGGCGCACGGCTACGCCGCTGCCAACCCCGGCGACGTCACGTTCTCGACCTCGACCTCCGTGTCGGTGCTGAAGCTCGGCCTGCCGGCAGGGACGTACCTCGTCCATGCGAAGGCCAACCTGATCGATCTGCCCGGCTCCGACGCCGCGTTCGTGCCGTGTGACCTCCGGGTGCTGGGCACCTCGACGACGCTCGACGAGGACAGGGTGGTGCTGGAGGCGCCGGTGACGAGCGCGGAGGCCTACGAGGCGAACATTCCGCTCCAGGCCGCCGTCGCGCTCGCATCGCCGGGGGTGGTCGGCCTCGAATGCGCCGCGGTCACGCGCGGGACGAGCTCGACCGTCGACGCCCGCTTCGCGCAGATCGATGCCGTTCCCTGAACGCGCTGAACTAGAAGGACGGACCACTTCCAGCTCTGGGCCCAGAGCAGGTTGTTCGACGCCGCGGCCGACATGGCGGCCGCGGCTCACGTCCGCTCCGCCGGTGCGCGAGGTCAGAGCCGCCGTTACAGGCGCCGGCTCCGCGACCATGTGCGGACCGAGGACGCCCGCGAGGAGGGGGTCCATGGGAGAACCAGGGGTTCCCCCATGCTACGACCCGCGCCCGATCCACTCCTCGCCGCCCTCGTAGACCTCCTTCTTCCAGAGCGGGACGGTCTCCTTGAGCGTGTCGATCGCCTCGGCGCAGGCGGCCAGCGCCGCCGCGCGGTGCGGGGCCGAGACGGCGATCGCGACCGAGATCTCGCCGATCTCGACCCGGCCGACGCGGTGGGTGATCGCCACCGCGCAGAGCTCGTGCTTCGCCTTCAGCTCGTCGGCGAGCCCGGCCATCATCTTCTCGGCCATGCCGCCGTACGCCTCGTAGTCGAGGTAGTGGACGGTGCGGCCGCGCGACTCGACGCGCGTCGTGCCGAGGAAGGTGGCGACGGCGCCGGCCCTGGGATCGGACACCTCCTCGACCACTCCGGCCGGGTCGATCGGCCGGTCGGTGAGCCTGAACGAGCCGCCCGAGACGGGCGGGATCAGCGCCACCTCGTCGCCTGAAGCGAGTACGCGGTCTTCGCCCGCGTACTCGTGGTTGACCGCGTACAGCAGGCCGGGCGGCTCGTCGCCGAGATCCAAGAGCGCCCAGACGTCCGCTACACGGGTGCCCTCGTCGATCTCGAAGCTTCGTTCCGACCAGCCGGCGCGCTCGCGCAGACCGGCGAACAGCCGCACCTGGATCCCCACATCCGAACAGTACGCTGAGGTGCGATGGGCATGTTCTTCCACTCGAGCCAGGAAGCGCCCGAGCGGCCGGCCGACCCCGCGGTGCGGCGCGCCAACCTGCGTCGCGTGGGTTCGCTGTTCGGGCCGTACGGCGCCCGCCTCGCCGGTCTGCTCGGCCTGATCGTCGTCTCCGCCGCGCTCGGCGTCGTGCCGGCATTCCTGCTCAAGCGGGCCCTGGAGGCGATCCAGCGCGGCGACGCCAGGGCGCTCTCCTGGAACGCGGCCGGGATGATCGTGATCGCGGTCGTCACCGGCGTCCTCGGCGTGATCCAGACCCTGCTCTCGAACCAGGTGGGGCAGCGCGTGATGCACGACCTGCGCTCGGCGGTCTTCCGCCACCTGCAGCGGCTCTCGCTCGCGTTCTTCACACGCACGCGCACCGGCGAGGTGCAGTCGCGGATCCAGAACGACATCGGCGGGGTCCAGAACGTGGTCACGAACACGGCGACCTCGATCGCCTCGAATGTGACGACGGTCGTCGCGACGATCGTCGGCATGTTCGTCCTCAACTGGATGCTGGCGCTCTTCGCGATCGCGTTGATCCCGTTCTTCGTGCTGCTCACCCGCCGGGTCGGGAACGAGCGCCGGCGGATCGCCAAGTCCACGCAGGAGACGCTCGCCGACATCTCCAGCCAGGTGCAGGAGTCGCTTTCCGTCTCCGGGATCCTGCTCGGGAAGACGATGGGCCGCGCGCCAGAGCTCGCCGATCGGTTCGAGGCGGACTCGCTGCGGCTCGCCGACCTCGAGGTGCGGCAGCGGATGGCCGGGCGCTGGGTGATGGCGTCGATCCAGACGAGCTTCGCGGTCATGCCGGCGGCGGTCTACTGGTTCGGCGGCCTGGCACTCGCCCACGGCTCGAACTCGATCTCGGTCGCGACCCTGGTCGCATTCACGACACTGCAGACGCGCCTGTTCTTTCCGGTCGGCTCGCTGCTCGGGGTCAGCCTGGACGTCCAGACGTCACTGGCGCTGTTCGACCGGATCTTCGAGTACCTCGACCAGCCCGTCGACATCTTCGAGAAGCCGGATGCGATCGACCGGGTCGAGGCGGGCGACGTCGAGTTCGACCACGTCTGGTTTCGGTACGGCGCTGAGGCTGGAAGCGCCGGCGACCAGGCCGTCGGCGCCCTGCCGGAAGACCGGGCCGCCCTCGGCGGCCCAGGGTGGACGCTGTCGGACGTGGGGTTCGTCGTCGAGGAGGGAACCACAACCGCGCTCGTCGGCGAGACCGGCTCGGGCAAGACAACGCTGGCGTACCTCGCCGCGCGCCTGTACGACGTCGACCGCGGCTCGGTCTCGATCGCCGGCGTCGACGTGCGCGACCTGACCTTCAGAGCCTTGTCGGACCTCGTCGGCGTCGTCTCGCAGGAGCCCTACCTCTTCCACGCGTCGGTGGCCGAGAACCTGCGCTACGCGAGGCCGGAGGCGAGCGACGAGGAGCTCGAGGCCGCGGCGGAGGCGGCGCGCATCCACCACGTGATCGCAGCGCTGCCCGAGGGCTACGAGACGGTCGTCGGCGAGCGCGGCTACCGCTTCTCCGGCGGCGAGAAGCAGCGGATCGCGATCGCCCGCACGGTCCTGCGCAATCCACCGATCCTCGTGCTCGACGAGGCGACGTCGTCACTCGACACGGAGACGGAACGGCTCGTCCAGGAGGCGCTCGACGGGCTCTCCGCCGGGCGGACGACGATTGCGATCGCGCACCGGCTCTCGACGATCCGCGACGCCGACCAGATCGTCGTCCTCGACCACGGACGTGTGGTCGAGATCGGCCGCCACGAGGAGTTGCTCGCGCGCGGAGGCCGCTACAGCCTGCTGATCAGGCGTGATGCCGAGCTCGCCCCGGTGCTCGAGGAGCGGACGCCGATCTCCCGCGCGCTGCCGTAGCTGCCGGTTCGCCGCTCTAGCTCACGTCCCGCCGGGCGGTGAGCACGAGCCCGGCGGCGCCGAGCGCCGCCGCCCAGGCGACGAGCATCCCGCCGCCCGCAGCCGCCGGTAACAGATGGTCCCCGGTCATGCCCGAGAGCGCGTCGCCCGCGTGGCCCGGCCCGAACCGTCCGACCGACGGCACGAAACCGAAGAGCACGTTCTCGAGCACGAACACCCAGACGAGCAGTGCGATCACCGAGGCCACCTGGTTGTGCAGGATCGATCCGAGCCCGGCGCCGATCGCACCCCACAGGGCCGCAGCGGCGAAGCCGCCGAGCACGATCAGCAGGACGTCGCCGGCGTCGAGCGCCAGCGGGATGCCGCGCCCAGAGAGGATCGCGGCGCCGATCCCCCACGTCAGGCCGATCGCGACCGCAGCCAGCGCGAGTCCCGCCGCCGTCGACGCCACGAGCTTCGCGCCGACGACCCGCCACCTCCGCGGCGTGAAGACGAACGTCGGGCGGATCGTTCCGAACCGGTACTCGCTCGTCACGACGAGCACGCCGGCGAGCGCCGCGAAGATGGTCGCGATGCCCCCGATCCCGAGCTGGTCCCGCTGCTCACCGGCCTCGTCCAGTCCGGTCGCCTTCGTCAGGAGGCCGCCGAGGAGGCTGAACAGCAGCACGAGGGCGATCATCGTAAGCAGGAGCCCCATGGTCGTCCTCGTCGAACGGATCTTGAGGAACTCGGAACGGAACTGGTCGATCACGCGTCCACGTCTGCCGTCTCCGCCGTCAGCTCCAGGAAGACCTCCTCCAGGGATGCACCTTCGGTGGTCAGCTCGTGGACGGGGATGCCCGCTGCGAAGGCGAGGTCGCCGACGTGCTCGCGGCCGGTGCCGGGGACGAGCAGGGCGCCGTCGGCTGCCTCCGTCGGCTCGAGGCCGCCGGCGCGCAGCTTCGCCGCGAGCTCGTCCCGGCGGGGAGTGCGCACGCGCACGGCGCCGCCGACGCGGGCGGTCAGCTCGGCGAGCGGCGACTCGACGACCAGCCGTCCACGGTTGATGATCAGCACCTGGTCGACCGTCTGCGCGACCTCGGCGAGGACGTGGCTCGAGACGAAGACGGTGCGACCCCCGTCGGCGAAGGCGCGCAGGAAGTCCCGCAGCCAGCGGACGCCTTCCGGATCGAGGCCGTTGGCAGGCTCGTCGAGGATCAACAGCTCGGGCTCGCCGAGGAGCGCGGCGGCGAGGCCCAGGCGCTGCCGCATGCCGAGCGAGTAGCCCTTGACGCGTCGCTTCGCGGCTCCCGTCAGCTCGACGACGCCCATGACCTCGTCGACGCGGGAGTCGGGCAGGCCGGCGGCGCGGGAGAGGATCAGTAGGTGGTTGTGGCCCGACCGGCCCGGATGGAAGTCGGTTGCCTCGAGCACGGCGCCGACGCGGCGCGCCGGGCCGTCCAGCCGCGCGTACGGCCTGTCGAACACGACTGCCCGGCCGCCGGTCGGCGTTGCGAGGCCGAGCAGCATCCGCAGGGTCGTGGTCTTGCCGGCTCCGTTCGGCCCGAGGAATCCTGTGATCGTGCCCGACTCGAGCGAAAAGGAGAGATCTTCGACCGCGGTGAGGTTGCCGAAGCGCTTCGTCAGCGACTCGGCGACGACGACCGGAGCCATGGTGCCACCCTATTGGAGAGCGAAGTACAGTGGCACCGTGGCGACTGCGGGCGACCGGCGCGAGACCGACTCCGGGATCGAGGTCGAGCCGGTCTACACCGCAGACGACGTGTCCGGGCTCGAGCCCGAGCTGCCCGGCGAGTTCCCGTACACCCGCGGTCCGTACCCGACGATGTACCGCGGACGGCCGTGGACGATCCGCCAGTACGCCGGCTTCGGCTCGGCGGAGGAGACGAACGCGCGCTTCCGCTACCTGCTCGAGCGCGGCCAGACCGGGCTCTCGACGGCGTTCGACCTCCCGACCCAGCTCGGACTGGACTCCGACGACCCGCGCGCGGCCGGCGAGGTGGGGCGGACCGGGGTCGCGATCGACTCGCTCGCCGACATGGAGCTGCTCTTCGACGGAATTCCGCTCGGCGAGGTCTCCACCTCGATGACGATCAACGCTCCGGCTTCGCTGCTGCTCCTGCTCTACGAGCTCGTCGCCGAGCGTCAGGGCGTGCCGGGCGAGCGCCTCCGCGGCACCGTCCAGAACGACATCCTCAAGGAGTACGCCGCCCGGGGGAACTACATCTTCCCGCCGCGGCCGTCGATGCGGCTGACCACGGACCTCTTCGCCTACTGCGCCGACCGCCTGCCGAGCTGGAACGTGATCTCGATCTCCGGGTACCACATCCGCGAGGCCGGCTCCACCGCCGTCCAGGAGATCGGCTTCACGCTCGCCAACGGGCTCGCCTACTGCCGGGCAGCCGTCGACGCCGGACTCTCGCCGGACGAGTTCGGTGAGCGGCTCTCCTTCTTCTTCAACGCGCACAACCACTTCTTCCAGGAGGTGGCCAAGTTCCGGGCGGCTCGGCGACTGTGGGCGAAGCTCCTGCGCGAGCGGCTCGGGGTGACGAACGAGCGCGCGCTCGCGCTGCGCTTCCACGCGCAGACCGGCGGCTCGACGCTGACCGCCCAGCAGCCCGAGAACAACATCGTGCGCGTCGCGATCCAGGCGCTCTCCGCGGTCTGCGGCGGTGCCCAGTCGCTGCACACCAACTCGTTCGACGAGGCCCTGGCGCTGCCGACGGAACACGCGGCGCGCATCGCGCTGCGCACCCAGCAGATCATCCGGCACGAGGCCGGCGCGACCGACACCGCCGATCCGCTCGGAGGCGCCTACTTCCTCGAGGAGCTGACCGCGGAGCTCGAGGCGCGGGCGCTCGAGCTCGTCGACCGGGTGGAGGAACGGGGCGGTGCGGTCGCCGCGATCGAGCAGGGCTTCGTGCAGGCGGAGATCGAGGAGGTGGCGTACGGGTACGCGCGGCAGGTGGAGGAGGGCGAGCGCGTGATCGTGGGGGTGAACGAGTTCGTGGAGGACGACGGCGAGCAGATCGAACTCCATCGCCTCGATCCCGAGATCGAGCGGCGCCAGCTCGAGCGGACGGCAGGCGTCAGGGCCGAGCGGGACGCGGCGTCCGCGGAGCAGGCGCTGGCCGAGGTGCGGCGGGTGTCGGGTACCGACGAGAACCTGCTCCCGCCGATGCGCGACGCGCTGCGCGCGGGCTGCACGGTCGGTGAGATCTGCGAGGTGCTTCGCTCCGAGTGGGGCACGTACGACGCCCAGCACGCCTGAGGGTTGCGCATCCTCCTCGTCTCCCAGATGTACCCGGGGCCGGACGACCCGGATCTCGGCGTCTTTGTCGCCCAGCTCGAGCGGGCGCTCGAAGAGCGCGGGCACGATTTCGAGCGCGCGGTGATCGACCGGCGCCACGGCGGCCATGCGCGCTCCCTCCGGCTCTTCCGGACTGCGACGTCGGCCGCCCGCCGCTTCCGGCCCGACGTCGTCTACGCCCACTTCCTCGTCCCGGCCGGCCTCGTCGGCGCGCTCGCCTCGCGCGCCCCGCTCGTGGTGACCGCACACGGCCAGGACGTCGCGAACGTCGGCGAGCGGGTCGGGATCACATCCGCGACGCGATACGTCGTCCGCCGGGCGGCGGCCGTCGTCGCGGTCTCGAACTGGCTCCGCGGCCGGCTGGAGGAGAAGGTGCCGGACGCGCGGGGCAAGGTGGAGGTCGTCGACTGCGGCGTCGACCTCGAGCGCTTCCGCCCGGCTGCGGCGCCGCACGGCCCGCCGGCCTTCCTCTGCGTCGGCTCCCTCACGGAGCGGAAGAACGTCCTCCGGCTGGCGAATGCCTTCGAGCGGTTCGGCGAGGGCGCGCTGACCTTCGTCGGCGACGGTCCGCTCCGCGCGCGGCTCGAGGGCCGGCCCGGAATCGAGCTCGCGGGAACGGTCCCGTTCGACGAGATCCCGCAGCGGCTCGCCGCCGCCCGGGTCGTCTGTGGTCCGAGCCTCGTGGAGCCGTTCGGTCAGGCGCTGCTGGAGGCGATGGCGGCGGGCCGTCCCGTCGTCGCCACCCGCGAGGGAGGGCCGCCCGAGTTCGTCCAGCCCGAGGCAGGCGGATGCTGGTCGATCCGCTCGACGAGGAGGCGATCCTCGACGGACTCCGCCGCGCCGCGGCGCTCCCGTGCCCGAACGAGGCGGCGATTGCGGCAGCCGGCGAGCACGACGTCGGCCGACAGGCCGAGCGGATCGAGGCGATCCTGGAGAGGGCCGCGGGCGCGACCCTCTCCAGAAGGGAAAGCTAGGACGCGGCCGTGCCGCCGGGCGACCCGGGATCGGGTCCGGGGCGGGAGAGGTCGGTGCGCATCGCCTCGAGGTCGCCACGGATGTCCGTGCGGCCCTTGACGACGATCGTGTAGATCAGCCAGCCCAGGATCGCTCCGAGCGGCGGGGCGATGATGTAGATCCAGAAGTCCGTCCACTTGTTGCCGACCAGGGCGGTGCCGAAGCTTCGCGCCGGGTTCACCGACGAGCCGCTGAACGGGACGATCGCCCAGTGGATCGCCAGCAGCGTCAGTCCGATCGCGACGAAGACGGTGCTCCTCGAAGCCTCGCTCTTCGTCACTGCGAGGATGACGATCATGAAGAGTGCGGAGCAGAAGAGCTCGGCGAAGAAGGCTCCGCGGACTCCGTGCGACCCCGGAACCGTCGCGGCCAGAGCGACGTCGTGGCTCGACGACATCAGCAGCAGCGCAAGCGCGGCGAGAACCGCTCCGACGAACTGCGCGATCCAGTAGGGCACGACTTCACGCGCGCCCATGCGCCGGTCGAGGAACATGGCCAGCGAGACGATGGGGTTGAAGTGACCCCCGGAGGTCTCGCCGAACATGTAGAGGGCCGCGATCAGGCCGATACCGAAAGCGAACGGGGCCACGCCGCCTGCACCCGAGCCCCAGGCGGCGATGGCGGTGGAGCCGATGAACACCAGCACAAAGGTGCCGAAGACCTCGGCCAGCAACTGTTGTATCTGCTTGTTCATTGAAGGATCTCCTTGATCCCGCGCAGCGGTTGGAAGCGGTCGGCCCTCAGGGTCGCACGCGGTCCGGATGGATCAGGAGCCGCGCGCCAGCCGATCGAGGTCGGCCAGCCTGAATCTCGACGAGCGGCCCGATCTGGTCTTCGAGGCCCGCTCTCACGGGCGAGGGCGAGCGCCTCCTCGTAGGTCGCCCGCACCTTCTCGGCCGAAATCCCCTGTTTCAGCCGGTTGTCGCCGGTGATCAGGAGCTTCTGGATCTGCTCGCGGACGTCAGCCAACGGTTATCACTTTCCATTCTCGATCAATTCTGTTCCAATTGCAGTGCCGTGTCAGTCAGGGTGTTGATCGCAGACGATCACCGCCTCTTCGCCGAGGCCGTGCGCGCGATGCTTTCCACCGACGCGCGGATCGAGGTGGTCGGCTTCGCCGAGTCCGGGGACGAGGCGGTCACGCAGGCGGACGACCTGGAGCCGGACGTGGTGCTGATGGACATCAGCATGCCGGGGCTGAACGGCGTCGAGGCCACGCGCAGGATCGTCGCCACCCGGCCGGAGGCGCGTGTGCTGATGGTGACCGGCTCGGACGCCCAGGAGGACGTCGAGGCTGCCCGCACGGCCGGTGCGTCCGGGTACATGACCAAGGACCGGATCGCGGCCGAGCTGGTCGTCGCGATCCTCGACGTCGCGGCGTGAGGACGGCAGGGACAGACCCTCGAGGGTCTGCCCCTGCAGAGATCGCCCGAGCCGACGAGCCTGCCGCCGTGGTCGTTCCGCGGAACGCGAACCCCGCCGCTACGATGCGGGGGTGCTCCAGGTCGTCGCCGTCCTCCAGGTGCTGCTCTCGATCGCGCTGGTCGGACTGATCCTCATGCACTCCGGCCGCGACACCGGCTTCGGCGGCATGGGCTTCACGCCGGCGTCGCAGGGCGGGACGCACATCGTCGAGCGCAACCTCACGCGCCTGACCGTGGCGGTCGCGATCGGCTTCGCGATCTGCACGGTCGCGCTCTTCCACCTGCTCGGCTGATCGAGCCCGCAGCGCCGCCGGGCACAGCCCGCCGGCGCGCGACGGGACGGCCGGCCGCGCCCCCGTTCGGGGGCACGAGACTGCTCAGGGCTTCAACGCGGCCAGCACCGCGCCGGCGATCGCCTGCTGGCCCAGCGCGTTCGGATGCAGCGTTCCGAGGACGTCGTGCTGCGTGATCAGCGAGTCGGAGACACCGACGAACCACGGCCGCGCTGCGCAGAGGCCGTGTGTCGCCGACTGCGCCGCGATCCCGGAGACGAGGTGCCAGCCGTACGTCGCCGCCGCCGTCTTCAGCGCGGCGTTCACGGGTCCCACCAGCTCGTCCTCCGCGCCGACGGCCTCGGCCCGTGAGATCGTCCCGCGGAGCGCGTAGCCGAACGGCCTGCTGTCCAGGTAGGGAATGAGCGGGTCGCACGGCTGCCCGCGGCCGTCGCGCGTCGCGTCGGGGTACTCGGTCACGTAGACCCTGGCCGGAGGGATGCCGGCCTTCTGGAGCGCGTCGGCGAGCCGCGCGTAGCGGCCGGGCAGCGCGGCGGCGCGGGCGCGGACGAAAGCCCGGAGCGTGGTGGGCGACGCGGCCGTCGGATACGGCTTCGTCCAGCAGTCCACTGTCGCGGCGGTTCGCGCGTCCACCCCGTCGTCGAAACAGAAGCGCGCGACGTTCCCGAAGCCGAGGTCGTTGATACCGATACTGACCAGGACGGCATCGACCCGCCGCGAGCCGATCAGCGCCTTCATGGCGTCCACCTGCGGCGCGAGCCGCACGCCGCCCGACGGGGCGATGCCCGGATAGGGACCGAGCATCCCGGTCGTGATCGACGCGCCGGAGCAGGCGAGCGGCACGAAGGTCACCGAGCTCTTCGCGTTCGCGGACTCGAGCCGGGCCGCCGCCTGCGGCTCGAACCCCTTGGCCGAGCGGTGGCAGCGGCGATCCTGCCAGCGCACGAGCGTGATGCCGTGGTCGGGAT
Source organism: uncultured Actinomycetes bacterium (assembly GCA_963775695.1). Lineage (GTDB taxonomy): Bacteria > Actinomycetota > Thermoleophilia > Gaiellales > Gaiellaceae > DATBLE01. The sequence goes on from CAVZJU010000007.1 coordinate 155,053, forward strand.
TGCCCTCGCCGGACGCGGTCGAGTCCCCGAGCCCGATCACGAGCAGGTCCCGGATCGTCACCGCGACCTGGCCCCTACCTGTCTGCCCGGCCCGCGTCGCAATGACGTTCACGCGGTACGGGTGGTCGAGGGCCGGGAAGCCGGCGAAGGCGAACGTGCAGGTCGGCAGGCCGGTGACGCGGTTTCGCTGCTGTACGAACGCGTTCGGCTTGCCGTCGATCGTCCAGCGGTACGTCCCGGGGCAGAGCCCGCCGTTCGGCCAGCGCAGCGTGACGAGCGCAGACCACGCGGTGGGGCTCACCTGCGCGGGCGTGATGATCGAGTCGAGGAGCCCGTCGCGGTTCTGGTCGAGCCCGTAGCGCGGCGGGACCCGGTAGTCGAGCGTCAGCCGAGCCGGCGGGCCCGCCCCGGCTGCGCCCGCCGGCCCGAGCACGACCACGACGGCGAGGACGGCGACGGCTCCGCGCAACATGCGCAACATGCGCGACTCAGAGGCCGGGCCCCGACCCGGAGCCCGTGACGTTGAAGCAGGTCGTGGCGATCGCCGGGACACGGTAGGCGTACGCCCAGCGCTCGTCATAGAAGTCGCTCTCGCTCACGAGCAGCGTCTCGCGGGTCAGCCCCGGGACGTCGGCGAGCAGCTCGGGCATCGCGACGGTGAACCGGAGGTTGACGAGCGGCTCCGCCACCTTGCCGTCGCGGATGCGGAACGTGCCGTCCTTCGTCATGCCGGTGATCACGCCCTCACGCGGGTTGACCACGCCGAGGTAGTGGAGGCGGGTGACGTAGATGCCGTCACCGACCAGCTCGGCGAGCTCGTCGGTCGATTCGGCCTCGCCGGGCGACATGACCACTGCTGTCGCGATCGCGCCCTCGGCGCGGCTGGCGAGCGGCAGAGCGTGGCCCGTCGAGGCGCGGCCCGCCCGGGCGGCCGTGTCCCGGTCCCAGACGGTGTCACGGATGACGCCGTCCTCGACCAGCACGACGCGCTGCTTCGGCGTTCCCTCGTAGTCGAAGGCGCGCGGGAGACCCCGTGGGTCGAGGGCGTCGTCGACGAGCGTCACCTTCGCATCGAACGCGCGCTCGCCGATCCGGCCCGCGAACCAGCTGCGCTCCTCGAGCAGCGCCTGGCCGTTGAACATGTCGAAGGCGCTGTAGTAGAGGAGCTCGGCGATCGCGTAGGGCTCGAGGACGGCGCGGTACCGAGCCGGCTGGGCGTCGACCGCCCCACGCGTACGCTCCGCCTTGGCCACTGCTTCGCGCGCGACCGCAGCCGGGTCGATCTCCCCGGCCCGCCAGGCGGTCCGCTCCGAGTAGCCGGAGGCTCCCTCGGCGGCGGCCAGGGCGAGGCAGGTGGCGTCGGTCGTGCTCTCGTGGGCGCGGAGTCCCGTGGTCGAGGCAATGGCCAGCTCGCAGACGCCGCTGGTGAAGAACCCGTACAGCCCGAAGCCGTCGGAGGCGGCGATCGCCGCCTCGGCCAGCCTCGCCTGGTCGCCGGCTCCCAGGGCGGCCGTCGCCTCGTCGTACCCCTCGACCTCCGGCAGCGCGGCCGGGGGCGCGAGCGGAGCGAGCTCGGGGTCGGGATCGCCGCTGGCCGCTGCGGCCGCGGCCCGGCCGGCGAGGTCCGCCAGCCCCTCGTCGTCGATGCGATTCGTGCTCGCGGAGCCGGAGCGCCCGTCACGGACCACCCGGAGCTGGACGACGGTGTCGTCGATCAGCGTCGGCTGGTGCACCTCGCCCGCCGCGTAGCGGGCGAAGCCGGACCGCTCGCCGATACGACCGCCTCGGCCGCGTCGCCGCCAGCGAGCCCGAGCGCCCGCTCGGCGAGCTGCAGCAGATCGATCATGGTTCTTCCCGCCAGTCTCCGCGAGGACGGTTTTCGCGGCCGCGACCGACATGGCGGGCGCGGCCCCGAGCCGCTGCTGAGGTACGAGTGGAGTTGGGGAAGGGGGCTCACGGGGGAAACCGGCCGTTTCCCCCGTGCGAGCGAGCTCGCGCGAAGCGCGGCGAGCGACAATCACGACTTCACGCCGACCTGGACGTCGCGGAAGCGGGCGGCCGACGCGCCGTGCGAGACGTGCGCGCCCTGGCCCGGCTGGCCCTTGCCGCAGTTCGTCAGGCCGTGCATCACCCACGCCTCGGGGCCGGCGACCCGCTCGAGGGAGCCCCAGAACCGGGGCGTGACGCCGGTGTAGATCGCGTCGCGCAGCAGGCGTCCGAGCCGGCCGCGCTTGATCTCCCAGGCCATCTGCGTGCCGAACTGGAAGTTGAGGCGCTTGTCGTCGATCGACCAGCTGCGGTTCGTCTCCAGGTACAGCCCTTCGGGAACCTCGGAGATCAGTTCCTCGAGCGCCCCTGAGCCCGGTTCCAGGTGGAGGTTCGTCATGCGGACGAGCGGCATCCGTTGCCAGCCGTCCGCGCGCATCGAGCCGCCGACGCCGTGGCCGATCTTCGCCGCCGTCTCGCGTGAGGTGAGGAAGCCGGAGAGGACGCCGGCGGAGACGATCGGGACGCGCGCCGCGGGAACGCCCTCGTCGTCGAAGCCGAACGTGCCGAGGCCGCCCGGAGTCGTGGGATCTGCGGTGATGTTCATGTGCTCGGAGCCGTAGCGCAGCGTTCCCAGGTCGCCGGGGTGGAGGAAGCTCGTGCCTGCGTAGGCCGCCTCGGTCCCGTAGACCCGGTCGAGCTCGGTCGGATGGCCGACCGACTCGTGCACCTGGAGCTGCATCTGCTCGTGGTCGATCACGACGGTCGTCACGCCCGCCGGGCACTCGTCGGCGCGGAGCAGCTGCGCCGCCTGCTCGGCGACCCGAGGCGCCTCGCGCTCGAGGCCCAGGCCCTCGACGTACTCCCACCCGGCCTGGGCGCTCGAGCCGACGTGGGCGCTCGGATAGCTCCGCTGCTGGACGATCCCGTCGTCGCCGACGGCGGTCGCGTCGATGCCTCCACCGGACTCGACCAGCTCCTGGTCGATCTCGGCCCCGTCGGAGGAGAGGAACAGCTTCCGCTCCCGCAGCGCCCGGACCGACGCCTGGGCGACCTTGACCTCGGGCCGGCGCATCGCCTCCTCTGCCCTCAGGCAGAGCGCTACCTTGTCCTCCAGCGGGACCGCGAACGGGTCGATCTCGGCCGTCGGCCGGAAGGTGCCGGAGCGGATCTCGAGCGGCGCGAGCGCGCGGCCCCCGTTGCCTCCGGCCGCGGCGGCGAAGGCGCAGGCGCGAAGCGCCGCCTCTCGCGCGCCGGTCTCGTCGAGACGCCGGTCGCACGCGAAGCCCCAGGAGCCGCCGACGAGCACGCGGACACCGATCCCCTCGGACTCGGCATCGGTGAGCGTGATCACCCGGCCGTTGCGCGTCCCGACGGACTGCGAGCGGCGCAGGATCGCGCGCGCGTCCGCGTAGGACGCTCCGGCGCCGAGCGCCGCATCTACCGCCGCTCCACATGCCTCCCGCATCGGACGCAAAACTACCTGCGGAGCGCTGCGACGAAAACGCGGCCCGAAGGGCCGCGTCCTTTTTCGCCATGCGCTGGAGAGGACTTGAACCTCCACGGCCCAATGGGCCACAAGGCCCTCAACCTTGCGCGTCTACCAATTCCGCCACCAGCGCGCGGCGGCCATTGTAGCCGCGCCACGGCGTGTCTCGGACCTCGAGACGCCGCCGCGACCGGCATGACGGGCGCGGCTCGGTGAGGCGCCTCGGTGAAAGAGTCCGGGAAGGGTGCCCGCGGGGGAAACCGGCCGTTTCCCCCGCGCTACTTGACGCCGTCCGGGCGTGCCGCTACTCTCGAACGCATGTTCGCCTCCGAAGGGAGTGGCTTGCTCACCAAGCGCCAGCAGGAGATCTGGGAATTCCTCGTCGCGTACGTCGACGACCACGGCTACCCACCCACCGTCCGCGAGATCGGCGAGCACGTCGGGCTCGCCTCGCCGTCCACCGTGCATGCCCACCTCGCCAACCTCGAGCGGGCCGGGCTGATCAAGCGCGACCCGACCAAACCACGCGCGCTCGAGCTCACCGGCCGGGTCAAGCCCGAGGCCGCCGAGCACGGGGGCGGCAGTGCCGGCTACAGGGGCGGCAGTGCCGGCTACAGGGGCGGCAGTGCCGGCTACAGAGATGGTGTGCACGCGCTGCCGCTGCTCGGCCAGATCGCGGCAGGCGGGCCGTTGCTCGCGGAGCAGAACGTCGACGCGTACCTCTCCGTGCCGGAGCCCCTGTCCAGCGGCGGGGAGGAGTTCCTCCTCCGTGTGCGCGGCGACTCGATGCAGGACGCCGGCATCCTCGAGGGCGACTACGTCGTCGTCCGTCGCCAGCAGGACGCCCGCGACGGCGAGATCGTGGTCGCGCTGGTCGGTGACGACGAGACGGCCGACGAGGCGACGGTCAAGCGGTTCTTCCGCGACGGCCCTGCCGGCTCCAAGGACAGCCGCGTGCGCCTCCAGCCCGAGAACCAGGCCTACGAGCCGATCTACGCGAACCACGTCCAGATCCTCGGGAAGGTGACGGGGGTGTTCCGCTCGCTGTGACACTGGCCACCTCATGAACTTGACGACCCTGCACCGCACGCTCGACCAGGAGCTGGTCGCGATCCTCCGTCGCGCCAGCCTGGAATGCCTAGTGTGCGGCGAGTTCCTGCTGCACCGCTCCGACGGGATCGGCTGTCCGCAGTGCGGGCTCGAACTGCCGTGTGGGCTCGAACTCGGGGGCGAAACCGCCTCGGCCGAGCGCGTGGCGGACGCCCCGGCTCTCTAGAACGCGCTGCGAGTCGCCGTCCCAGCTACGGTTGGCCGGGTGGCAGAGGAGTTCGTGGTCGCGGTCGCGGGACGAGACCTGACGGTTACGAGCCCGGACAAGGTCTTCTTTGCAGAGCGCGGTGAGACGAAGCTCGACCTGGTGCGGTACTACCTCGCCGTGGCCGAGCCGCTCATGCGCACGGCCGGCGGACGGCCCACGCTCATGCAGCGCTTCCCTCACGGTGCGGAGGGCAGTTCGTTCTTCCAGAAGCGCGTGCCGGCCACGGCGGCCGAGTGGCTGCAGACGACGATCGTCAGTACACCGAACGGCACGACCGCTCGCGCGTTGGTCCTCGCCGACATGGCGCACGTGGTCTGGGCCGTGAACCTGGCCTGCCTCGGCTTCCATCTCTGGCCGTTCGTTCACGACCGCCCCGACGTCGCAGACGAGCTGCGGCTCGACCTCGACCCGCAACCGGGCGTCGACTTCGACGACGTGCGGGCCGCGGCGGACGAGCTTCGCCGCCTGCTCGACGAGCTCGGGCTCGTCGGATACCCGAAGACGACCGGGAACCGTGGCCTGCATGTCTACGTCCGGCTGGAGCCGCGCTGGGACTCCTACCAGGTGCGGGCAGCGGCGGTCGCGGTGGCGCGCGAGCTCGAGCGCCGCCGCCCCGAGCTGATCACCTCTGCGTGGTGGAAGGAGGAGCGCGGCCGTCGCGTCTTCGTCGACTACAACCAGAACGCGCCACACAAGACCGTCTTCGGAGCGTGGTCGGTACGAGCACGCCCCGGCGCTCAGGTATCGACGCCCCTGACCTGGGGTGAAGTGCAGACACTCCACCCCGACGAGTTGACGATCGTCAGCGTGCCCGAACGGTTGTCAGCCGAGGGCGATCCGTGGGTGAGGATGAACGAGCGCCCACAGTCGCTGGAGCCGCTGCTCGACCTGCACGAGCGGGACCGCGCCGCCGGTCTCAAGGATGCACCCTGGCCGCCCGTCTACCCGAAACAGCCGGACGAGCCGCCGCGGGTTGCTCCCAGCCGGGCTCGCAGGGAGTAGGCGCTGCTTCCGGCTCTGCCGGGTCACTTGGAAGGACTGCACCGACGAGTTCCTCTGTCCAGAGAACGCCGCCGGTTTACGATGCGCGTGTGCGCTTCCGCAAGGATCAGAAGATCGAGCTGCTCGCGCGGGTGCCGCTGCTCGCCCGCTGCTCGAAGCGGGAGCTTGCCCGGATCGCCGCGCTCGCCGACCTCGTCGAATTCCGCGAGGGCGAGACCGTGATGCGAGAGGGGAAGCCCGGTCTCGAGTTCTTCGTCATCGTCGACGGCAAGGCTCGCGTGACACGACGCGGGCGGAAGCTGGCCGACCTGGGGGCAGGCGATTGGTTCGGCGAGATCGCCCTTCTCTCCAATACGCCGCGAACGGCGACAGTGGTCGCGGGCTCGCCGCTGCGGGCGCTCGTGCTCACGCGGTCCGGTCTCTCGGCGCTGATTCGTGACGTTCCCTCGATCGGGACGAAGGTGCTCTCGGCCGTCGGCGACCGCCTCGCCGCTCACACGATCTAGCGGCGCTACCATTGGTCGTGCAGGCCGGGTGACCGCGACGCCTTCGGGCGCCGAGGAAAGTCCGGACACCGCAGGGCAGGACGCTGGGGAAAACCCAGGCGGCGAAAGCCGACGGAAAGTGGCACAGAAAGGAGACCGCCACCGGCGACAAACCTCTCCGGAGACGTCGGCGGTAAGGGTGAAAGGGTGGGGTAAGAGCCCACCAGCGTCGTGGTGACACGGCGGCTCGCCAAACCCCGTCCGGTGCAAGGTGAAGCAGGTTCCGATGACGCGGCCCGCCGAGGAACCGGGTACACCGCTCGAGCCGTCGCGCAAGCGCCGGCCTAGAGAGATGGCCACCCACGACAGAATCCGGCTTACATGGCCTGCTACGGGAAAACCCTGCATTTGCAGGGTTTTCCTATTCGTGGGCCGATCGGCCGTGCATCACCGGTGCATCACGCAGCTCCCGGCGAGGCCCACGATTCGTGATGTGGCTTGACCGCGATCCCTTTGTTCATGCGGAATCGTCGCGGCGGCTCTTGCAGATCGCTGCTGATCTGACGTCGTGTGCCTCATGGGGAAGCCCAGCAGCCGAGTGCCGCTGTGAAGCGGCGATCGTCTTCAGTCCCCGCAGCTCCCCGGGCCCCCGATCCCAGACTCGGCCGCCTGCTGCTTCAGGGCCTCAGCCTCGGTCGCAAGGAGGAATCCCGTCCTACGAAGCCCATTCGCCGAGTGCGAGACGCCGAGCACGTAGTCGCCGTGGTTGCGAAACCGTGGCTCGTCGCGGTCGAGCCCGGTGCCTGCGCAAGCGAGATCGGTCATGAGCCCGACGAGGCCGAAGAGCCCCGAGCCACGCGGGGACTCGATCGGGACGCTCGCGAGGTATTGCGCCCGTCCGACCGCCAGGTCCGGTAGCCGGTTCGCCGCCGAGCGCGTTTCCGTCGTAGTCCCGCACGATCGCACCGCTCGTATCGACGTCGAGGAGTGTGCTCGCAGAGGGAAGTGCGACGCCTCGCGCCCACCCGTCACCCGCCACGAGGAGCGCGCGAGCGAGTGCCCAGTGGTCGAGAGGGTTGAGCGGAGGGATGGGGACAGGGACATGTGCCGTGCCCGCGACCTCGTACACGCGGTAGCTCGGATCGTCCGCGGCTCGGCGGAACTGCTGCGCGCCGCTTACGAGCTGGTCTCCCTCCGTCTCGAGGAAGAGCACTCTTGGCAACGGCTCGGTAATCCACCGGTGACGGCTGCGAGTTCAGTCGTCCACGTACCCAGAGCCAGCCGTGAGCGCCTCGTGCGCAGTACTAGTGTCCTGAGTCGTTAATCCGCTGGCAGTAGCTGGCGAGGCCGTCGAGGATCTCGTCGGCGGTCTTGTGCCAGATAAACGGTTTGGGGTCGTCGTTCCAGTTGGTGATCCAGGTGCGGATCGAGGCGACGAGCTCGCGGACGGAGCGGTGGCTGCCGCGCTTGATCCATTTCGTGGTTAGTTCGGCGAACCAGCGTTCGACGAGGTTGAGCCAGGAGCTGTAGGTCGGCGTGAAGTGCAGCGTGAAGCGCGGGTGGCGGATAAGCCAGCGCTGGATCGACGGGGTCTTGTGGGTGGAGGAGTTGTCGAGCACGACGTGTACGTCGAGGTGCGCCGGCACGCTCTTGTCGATCAGGTTGAGGAAGCGCCGGAACTCCTCCGCCCGATGCCGCGGCGTCATCTCGGCGAGCACCTGCCCGGAGGCGACATCGAGCGCCGCGTAGAGATTGGTCGTCCCGTTGCGGAGGTAGTCGTGGCTTTGCCGGGCCGGAACGCCAGGCAGCAGCGGCAAGATCGGCGCCGAGCGTTCGAGCGCCTGGATCTGCGACTTCTCGTCGACGCAGAGCACGACCGCCGCCTCGGGCGGGTTGAGGTAGAGGCCGACGATGTCTCTGACCTTGTCGATGAACTGTGGGTCCGGGGAGAGCTTGAACGCCTCCGTCTGGTGCGGCTTCAACCCGAAGGCCCGCCAGATCCGGCTGACCGTCGACTGCGACATCCCGGTTGCCGCCGCCATCGACCGGGTCGACCAATGCGTCGCGTCCCGCGGCTGCTCCTCGAGCGTCTTCACGATCACCCGCTCCACGTCCTCGTCGCGGACCGTGCGCGGCTTGCCCGGCCGCGGCTCGTCATGCAAACCATCGAAGCCGCGCCGCGCGAACCGGCCCCGCCACTTGCTCACCGTGTTGTGGTTGCAGCCAAGCTCGCCCGCGATCCGCTTACTCGAGCGGCCCTCGGCCGCCGCCAGCACGATCCGGCAGCGCAACACGAGCGCCTGCGAGCTCTTCGGTCGCCGCGCCCATCGCTGCAGCACCTCCCGCTCCTCGGCACCCAGCACAACCTCAGCACCAGCCGCCATAACGCCTCCATCGTCGTCGGTGAACACGACGACATTCGGCGCCCCGCAACGGGACCCTGCCAACTACCGACTCAGGACACTAGGCTTTGCGGAGAAGCGACATGGCCGAGCTTCCCAGCGGCACGCTGACCCTGCTGTTCTCGGATCTCGAGGAGTCCACCGGCCTGCTACAGGAACTGGGCGCGGCGCGGTACGCGGAGCTCCTCTCCGCGCACCGCGAGTTGATGGACTCCGCGGTAGCGGCAAACGAGGGCTTCGGCGTCGATACACAGGGAGATTCGTGCTTCTGCGTCTTTCGAACGGCGCGAGACGCGGTTACAGCGGCCACGGAGATTCAGCGTTCACACGACGCTCACCTCTTCCCCGACGGGTGCACCGTCCGCGTCCGAATCGGTCTCCACACCGGCGAGCCGGTAATCGCCGGCGATCGCTATGTCGGGCTCGCCGTCCACCGGGCGGCTCGCATCATGGGCGCTGCCCAGGGAGGCCAGATTCTCGCCTCGGGCCCGACAGCAGATCTCGTCGCCGACGAGATGCCGGCCGGCGTTGTCGCTATCCACATCGGGGAGCGTCGGCTGAAAGGTCTCGAGCGCTCAGAGCGGTTGTACGAGCTCTGCGTCGAGGATCTCGACCGCCGATCCACGACTCCGCGCGAACACGAGGCATCGGGCCATGCGGCGAGCCACCGCGTCGGGGTTGAGTTTCGGATTCTCGGGCCGCTCGAAGTTCGAGCCGGGAACACTGGGATCACGTTTGCAGGCGAGCGACGCGGCGCGCTTCTTGCCCTGCTGCTCCTGAATGCGAATCACGTCGTCCCGATCGACCAGCTGATCGACGAGCTGTGGGGGGACGAGCCACCAGGAAGCGGGGCGAAGGCCGTTCAGGTGCGTGTCTCGCAGCTGCGGAAGACGTTCGCGGGTGCGGGACTCGGCGAGCAGATCGCCACGCGTCCGCCGGGGTATGTGATCGAGCTCGCTCGCGATCAGCTCGATCTCCACCGGTTCGAGCGCCTCGTGTCCGAAAGCGATCTCGCGGTCGCCGCCGCCGATCCAGCGCGTGCAGCCGAGCTCCTTCGCGAGGCGATGGGGCTATGGCGCGGCGCACCGCTAGCCGAGTTCCGATCTGCGCCCTTTGCGCGTACCGCGAGTGTGCGCCTCGAAGAGCTCCGCCTGGCTGCGGTGGAGCGGCGGATCGAGGCCGACCTGGAGCTCGGCCGGCACGGCGATCTGATCAGCGAGCTCGAGTCCCTCGTATCCGAGTACCCATTCCGCGAGCGCCTGCGCGGCCAGCAGATGCTCGCTCTCTACCGCTCCGGACGCCAGGCCGACGCCTTGGAGGCGTACCGGGCCGCACGGCGCCAACTCAGCGACGAGCTAGGACTCGAGCCGAGTGGGTCGCTACAGGCTCTCGAGCAGGCGATCCTGCAACACGATCCAAGCATCGCACCCGCGCCGGGGGCCAGCCCGGCGAAGGCCTCCCAGGTCTGGGAGCCGTCGCGTCCAGAACGCTCGATCCTCGTTGCGCCCAGTGAACCGACACGCGTCCAGGCGCTTCTCGTGGTCGCCGAGCCGCTGACGAAGCGACCGAGCCGCGAGCTGATTCTCTCCGCCCTCGTAGCGGAGACCGACGAGCTCGCGACCGTGACGACGGAGCTCGAGTCCACACGCGCCACACTCGACGAGAGGGGCGTGCCGGCCCGTGCCGCCGTGTTCACCTCGAGTGACCGCGGTGCAGACCTCGTCCGTCTTGCCGCCGAACAGGACGTGGACCTCATGGTGGTCGACGCGCCACCTGCGCTTCTCGCGACTGGCGATCCGCCCGAGGATCTGGCTCACATCTGGCGAGAGGCGCCGTGCGACGTCGCCGTCGTCGTCGGCTGCGATGTCTCGCAGCTCGGTACCGATCGCCCGGTTACGGTGCCGTTCGGCGGAGCCAAGCACGATTGGGCTGCGGTCGAGATCGGAGCCTGGCTGGCGTCGGCTCGCGGCCTCGCGCTTGTGCTGCTCGGGTCGTCCGCAGAGCCCGAGCGGGGGAAGCGGGATGCGAGCCGGTCGCTTGCCGTGGTGTCACTGGTCGTCCAACGGGCCGCTGGAATTCCGGCGAAGCCGTTGCTTGTCGCATCGGGTGAACAGGTGATGGAGGTCGCCCGCGAGGCAGGGCTGCTCGTCCTGGGGCTCTCGGAGGGGTGGTCGGAGGAGGGCCTGGGAGTTGCGCGGCTCACGCTGGCGCGTGACGCCGGTGTCCCGACGCTCCTCGTGCGTAAGGGCGTCAGGCCGGGAGGGCTGACTCCGCCAGAGCGGATGACGCGCTACACCTGGAGCTTCGTCCACGCCGGCAATGCGGAGTCCAGCTAGCGGAGGGTGATGGTCTCCGGGGGCGGCCCGCGGAACGTGAACTGGCCCCGCTCGCCCTTGAGCGGTCCGGCGGTCGCAATCCAGGTGCCCGTGCCTTCGCCGCAGATGGGGGCACCCTGCACCGAGTCGGCCACGACCAGCATCCGGGCGAACCGAATCGCCAGCGTCCCCCACCGCTCGAGCCAGATGATGCCGCTGCCCTCGTTGCGCACGTCCGAGATGGCGGGTCCGTCATATGTCTTCCCCTTGCACTCGGCCTTGCCACCGCGGACACGGCGCTCCCAGAAGTAGCCGGTATAGCCCCCCTTCGTGCCGTCCGGCGCGGTCAAGGAGCGGCCGAACGCGGTGCGGCAGTTGTCCCAATTCATGAGGATGCCGACGCCTGGGCCTCCCCCACATGGTTGAGGTACGCGGAACTCGGAATACGAAGTCGCCACGAGGCGAGCTCGCAGGTTCCGTCGTTCGAGCTGCCGGCCGCCACGGACGGCGATCCAGACGGAGTCGTCACCCGCGGCTAACGCGACCGCATTGCTGCCGACGTCCTCGCTCGAGATCGACTCGCCCGTCTTTGGGTCTCGCCTCGTCAAAGTGCCGTCCCCGTCGAGTTCCCAGAGTGTCCCGTTCGCGAGCTCTAGGTCCACCGCGTTTTCCTCGGTCCGAAGCGCCCGGACCTTGCCTCCGTCATGACCGAGCAACACGAGTCGTCGCCCTGTCGTCGCGACCCAGACGCCGTCGGCGAGTACTGCAAGCGCGACCGGCGTGCCCGGCAGGCGGGTTCGCGATGCGACCTTGTTACGACTCAGCCTGACGAGCTCCTGGCCCTGGCCCACCCACAGATTCGAGCCGCCGTAGGCAGCCATATGCGCGGCGCCTCCCGTATCGATCGGCGGGGAAAGGGTCGAGTCACGGCCCCCACGGAACCGGCGTACGACCCCTTCGGAGGCGTCAACGAGCCAGCCGGCGAACGCCTCGGTCGAGGAGACCCCCGTCTCCGGCACGACCTGTGTGAGCGTGTGCAGAGGAGGGCCGGGCAATGCCGAGCGTTCGGCCAGCGCCTGCAGGTCGACATGCTTCACGGGCTCGGATGGTGGCGTCACGGGCAGCAGCAGAGCGTGCCCCGTGCTCCCGGCTGCACCGAACCAGACCGCATCCGCCTCATATGCGAGCGACTGCGGCACTCGGATTGGGAAGCCGGGGGTGGCCGCAGAAACCTCGCGCTGATATGTCGTCGGATCGAACTGGAGGACGAGGTCGACTCCGTCGTCCACCAGCCAGATCGCCTTCGGGGTCACAGCGAGGTCGAGAGGCTGGCCGGGGACGCCGATAGTCGCCTCGAGCTTCCCCGTCTCGGGATTCACGCGCTGGATGGCCCCCGAAGCGAGCTGCGTCGTCGGAGCATGTGGGCCCGGCTTCTCGTCGCGGGTGAGGAGCACGGCGGCGAGCGCACTGCCGGCGAGCATTGCAGCGACCGCGGCCAGGAGCACCGCCAGCCGACGCGAGCGCCCTGCTGACGGCAGCGTCGCGCGTGCCGCCGCGGCGAGCTCGGCTGCGCTCGAGTAGCGCTCGGCCGGGTCCTTCGCCATTGCCCGCTCGACGACGGTGTCGAGATCGGCAGGCACGTCGGGCCGAGCGTCCGAGGGCTTGGGCGCGGGCTCGTCGATGTGGGCCACCAGCGTCTCGAGCTCGGAGCTACGGGGGAAGGGAACCCGGCCGGTCAAGCCCTCGTAGAGCACGCAGCCGAGGGCGTAGATATCGGCGCTCTTGCCTCCGGTTCCTTCGGTGATGAGCTCTGGCGCCACGTAGTCGGTGGTCCCCGAGAGTTGAGCCGCTTCCCGGGCCTCCTCCTCGCCCTCGGCGGTCTTCGTCAGGCCGAAGTCCGCGAGGTAGACGTGCTCGTGCTCACCGGAGCTCGCGATGAGCACGTTCGACGGTTTCACGTCCCGGTGGATGAGCCCACACTCGTGTGCCGCATCGAGTCCGTCCGCGGCGCGCGCGACAAGCTCCACCGCCCTGATCGGATCGAGTGCACCCTCGTCGTCGATGAGCCGGCGCAGGTCGGTTCCGTCGACATAGCGCATTGCGATGTAGAGCTGGCCTTCGGCTTCCCCGGCCTCGAAGATCGGAATGACGTTCGGGTGGTCGATCGAGGCAGCAAGCCGCGACTCGAGCCGGAAGCGCTCGCGAAAGCGCGAGTCGTCGGCGAGTTCGGGTGCGAGGACCTTGAGCGCGACCCTGCGGCCGAGCGCAAGGTCCTCCGCGAGGCAGACGACGCTCATCCCTCCACGGCCGAGCCTTCGCTCGATCTTGTAGCCGGCGAGCGTCACGCCGACGACCGGATCTCCGGCCGGGTCGGCCATGCCGGAAGCGTACTCCGTCACCGGGCAAGCCCTTGCTCGCGCAACTCGCGGTTCGAATGTGCCTCGAGGACAAGCCCCCAAGTCAAGAGGCCCATCGCAAAGCTGACCGAGACCCCAGCCAGCACCAGCACCAGTGCGATCGCCATTGCGTCCATCTCAGTCTCCTTCCGCTTGGCTGGTCGTGACTGCCCCAGCGTGCGAGACGGCGGAAACGCGCCGGCAACACACCGGTAACGCCGAGGCGTTGGCCTGCCGACAACGGCCGCCGTGTGTCACCGGTGCATCACGAGGACAGCATTCGACGGCGTTCTACGGCACCACCTGCGAGGCGAAACAGGCATGGGTGAGCCAAATGACGCAGATCTCGCGAAGAATCCGGCTTACAGGCCTGCTACGGAAAACCCCCGCAAAAGCGGGGGTTTTCTATTGTCGTGGATGAGCCGTGGGCGACTAGCGGTCTCGCGACTTCAATACCATCGCGACGTCGAGGACGGGCGACCGGGAGTGACCCCTGATGACCGTTTCCACCGAACGGGCGAAGACCTCATGCCCTTTGAGGAGGCGTCCGTGAACGTTCTCCGGGCGATCCTGATCATCGGCGGCGTGGGCGGAGTGCGCCGGTCGCGATGCAGCGGTCCCTCCGCATGGTCGACGAGGCACTCGGCACCGTCGGGGTCCAGGTGCGGCTCCCGTGCGACGCGGTCGGGGACCCGCTGCCGGCGTGACGTTCACCGGCGGCGGCCGTGACCGCCTGGAACTCGTGGCTGCGCTGCTTCTCGCGCTTGCCACGGTCGCCACAGCCTCGAGCGGGTACTAGGCGACGCGCTGGAACGGAGAGCAATCCAAGGCCGCTGCTCGTGCGAACGCCCTGCGCGTCGACTCGGCCAAGGCGGCGGGCCTCGCAAACATGCAGACGGAGGTCGACGTCGCGAGCTTCACCAGTGGATCGACGCATACGCCCAGCACCAGACGCGGCTGGCCGACTTCTACTTCGGTCGCTTCCGCGAGGAGTTCAGACCCGCCGTCAATGCCTGGGTCGCGACCAGACCTCTCAGGAACCCGAATGCTCCGCTCACGCCCTTCGCGATGCCCCAGTACAAGCTCGCGGCGCGTGCCGAGGCGGAGCGCCTCGACGCGGAAGCAGAGGTCTACTCCGCCCAGGTGCGGCGGAACATCCAGCGCGCGTCGAACTACGTGCTCGGCGTCGTCCTCTTCGCCTCGGCGCTCTTCTTCGCAGGCATCAGCACCAAGTCTCGCCTCACCGAGGATCCGCGTCGCGATGCTCGCGCTCGGCTGCGCGGTCTTCCTCCTCACCGCGCTCTGGATCGCGATCTCGCCGGTCAGCGTGACCGTCTGAGCCCTCGGCGTGTCTCGCGAGACCGGCCGGGCTTCCGGCCGTCGTGCCGCGGCGGAGAGGCCCAGTCTGGACCTCTCCGCCATTCGGCTCGGACTCCGCCTCGGTATCAGTCGGACTCGAAGGCGGGCGACGGATCGCTCGGCCGGCCGCGGTCCGGAGCCCGCCCCGGCTGGGCCTGCCCGGTCTTCGGCGCAGGGTCGGGCGCCGGCTCCCGCTCGTGCTCGAAGCGCGGCAGCCACTCGAGCCAACGCGGCAGGTACCAGTTCCACTCACCGAGCAGCTTCATCACCGACGGGAGCAGGACTGCCCTGACGATGGTGGCGTCGATCAGGATCGCCGCCGCGAGCCCGAAGCCCATCTGCTTGATGTCGAGCGTGCGTAGGGTCATGAAGATCGCGAACACGGCGACCATGACCACCGCGGCGCTCGTCACCGTGGAGGCGGTCCGCTTGATCCCGACCGAGACCGCCTGTTCGGTGGGCATCCCCTCGTCGACCAGCTCCTTCACCCGGCTGAGGATGAAGACGTGGTAGTCCATCGAGAGGCCGAACAGGATCACGAACATGAACAGCGGCAGCCACGAGGTGATTGCGCCGTTCGAGTGGAAGCCGAGGATCCCCTCCGCCCAGTGGTGCTGGAAGACGAGCACCAGCAGGCCGTAGGCCGCGCCCACGGAGAGCAGGTTGAGCAACACGGCCTTCACCGGGATCACGATCGACCGGAACGTGACCAGCAGCAGCAGGAAGCAGAGCAGGAGCACGAACGCGAACACGAGCGGCGCATGGGACTTCATCTGCTCGTTGAAGTCGTGCGTTCCCGCCGTCTCGCCGGTCACGGCCGCCTTCACGCCCGTCACGGTGCCGAGCGTCGACGGGATCACCCGCTTCCGGAGCGTCTCGAGGGCCTTGACGGACGCGTCGTTCGAGCCGTTCCCCTCCATGGCGATCGAGACCGTCTCGACCGTCTTGTCCGAATTCACCTCGGTCGAGATCGGCTCGAACATCTGACCGCTCGCGAGTGCCCGCTGCTTCAGGTCGCCGATCGCCTGCTGCACGCGAGGCGCGGTCACGTCGCGGGCGGCCACGACCACCTTCGCCGGAGACTGGGCCCCTGGGAAGGCCCGCTGGATCGACTCGTAGGTGCGGACGATCGGCAGCGACTTCGGCAGGTCGGTGAAGCTCGGCAGCTGCGTGTGCAGCGTCAGCGCCGGGACGGCGAGGGCGACGAGCGCGGCGCCGGAGAGCACCGCCGCAACGGCGGGCCGTCGCATGACACCGTCGAGGACGAAGCCCCAGATCCGTGATTCGCGCCCGGGGTTGCGTCCCAGGAACGGGATCCGCCCCTTGTCGACACGGTGCTCGAGCTTCCCGAGCAGCGCCGGCAGGATCGACAGCGAGCCGATCAGCGCGACGGCGACCATCAGCATCGCGCCGACTGCGATCGAGGTGAACACGGCGTTGCCGGTGAAGAGCATCCCGGCCATCGCGATCAGCACGGTCATGCCCGAGATCAGGATGGCGTGGCCCGAGGTGCGGGCCGTCTTCAGCAGCGCGTCCTTCGGCGAGAGGCCCCTGGCCCGCTCCTCGCGCTCACGGCGGAGGTAGAAGAGCGAGTAGTCGACGCCGACCGCCATCCCGATCAGCAGGATCACCGACTTGGTCGCGTCGCCGGCCGCGACCACGTGGCTGGCCGCCGCAGACAGGCCGATCGTCGCGAGCACGCCCGAGAAGGCGAGCAGAACCGGTAGGCCCGCAGCGACGAGCGCGCCGAAAGCGATCAGCAGGATGATCAGCGTGACCGGGAGCGACGAGTACTCGGCCCGCTGGAAGTCCTTGTTCAGAGTGTCGTTGAGCTCGTGGTTGGCGCTGGCGAAGCCGAACTCGGCGACGGTGAAGCCGTCGTGACGGTCCTGCACCTTTCCGACCGCGTCCAGGATCGGTTGGATCTTGTCGTCGGCCTTCTCCTCGTCGCCGCCGATCTCGAACTGGACCAGCGCCGAGTGGCGGTCGCTCGAGACCTGGCCGCCGTTCCCGGGGGCGAGCGGCGAGCGGACGTTCTGCACGTTCGGCAGCGCCGAGACCGTCCGGTCGACGTCCGTCACCGCGGCCCGGAACTGCTGGTCCGAGAGCGTCTCCGCCTTCGACTCCACGAGCACACTCTCGCCCGCGCGGCTCGGGAAGCCGGCGTCGCGCAGCATGGTCTCCGCCGTCTTCGTCTCGCCGGCGGCAGTGTCGGCGTTCTTCAGCATCCTCGTTCCCGCGACCGACCCCAGCGCGACTGCGACCACGCAGAAGGCGATCCAGCTAAAGAGGGTGGTCTTCCAGTGTCCGGCGCTCCAGCGCGCGGCGCGGGCTGCAAGGTTGAACGACACCAAGTCGCGGTCACTCATCGTGCACCTCCTTCTCACTAGTCGTCAGTACGAGTGACGAACCCCGAACCAGTGATGTGACAGGCCGAAAGGGTGCCCCCTGCCCGGGGTCGCGCGGAATGGGGTGAGCCACCGTCTGGGGGTGCGGCTAACCCCACGATCGGCGCGGGTGCCTGTGACGCCCCGACGGCGTCGGGAATAGTGCACTCGTGAACCTCGCCCTGGCTCTGACCGCGACTCTGCTCTCGTCGTGCGCGCTCAACGTCGGCTATCTGCTCGAGCACGAGGCGGTCGGGCAGATGCCGCCGCTCTCGATCAGGTCTCCCCTCGCGTCGCTGCATCACCTGCTCGGCAGTCGGCGCTGGCTGATCGGCTTCGCGATCGAGGGGTGCGGTTGGGCGCTCTTCGTGCTCGCGCTCTCGCTCGCGCCGCTCTCGCTCGTCCAGGCGACGGCCGCAGGGGGCATCGGCATCCTGGCCGTGCTGGTCTCGCGGGTGACGCACGAGCCGCTCTCGAGGCACGAATGGCTCGGAGTGGCGATCGCGGTCGCGGGGCTCGTCCTGCTCGGGATCTCGTTGGCGGGCGGCCACGGTGAGGGCGGCGGCGCCGGCTACCTCACCGTCGGTCTGTGGATCGGCGCGTCGGCGCTCGCTGCGCTCGTTTCCGTCCAGCTCCTCAGCGACCGGATCGGCGCCGCTCCCGCGTACGGCGTGGGGGCCGGCCTCCTGTTCGCCGCCGGCGACATCTCGACGAAGGCGGCGGTCGAGGCGGCCGACAGCCACCTCGCCTTCGTCGCGGCGCTGATCGCCGCCTACGCGTTCGGGACCCTCGTCCTCCAGGCGGGCTTTCAGCGCGGCAGTGCCCTGACCACAGCCGGGATCGCGACGCTGCTGACGAATGCGCTTCCGATCGTCGCGGGGATGACCATCTTCGGCGAGCCGCTCCCGGAGGGCTGGCTCGGCGCCGTTCGGATCGCGGCCTTCGCCTGCGTGGTCATCGGAGCCGTCTTCCTCGGCGAGCGCAGGCATCCCGCCGCTCCGGGCGAGGCGCCCGAACGGAGCCGGCGGCCCCCGGCTCCGGAGCAACCGTCGGCGGAGGCCGAGAGCCGCGGCCCGGCGTGAAGAGCAAGTCCAGAAGGTCGAGGGCTGCTCGAAGCCGCCCGGAGCGCCTAGACGCGCGGTTCGAGCGAGCTCACCCGGTGAAGCGGCTCGCCCGGCGCAGGCGAAGGACGGGCCGGCGATCCCGCCGGGCTCGAGGTCCCGGAGTCGCGCTCCGGGACCCCGCCGCGCCCGGCGGGTTTCGCCGGTTCAGCCACCCGACCGTTCCAGACGAGCAGAGAGCCCTGGTCGTCCCCGGTCACGCAGCCATCCCTTCCGGCGTCGGCGCGAGCGTGCGCCGCTGAAACCGCGCCTCCCGCTCGGCCGCCCGCTCAGTGACGATGTGGCGCACGACGCGCTCCGCGTCCCTGCCCGCCCCTCCGATCAGCATCGATGCGAACGAGTGCAGGAACGGTAGGCCGACGACGTACAGCCCGGGCGACGAGGAGACCACGCCCCGGTACTGCACCGGATAGCCGTCCTCGCCGACCTCGAACGGGAACCGGATCCAGGAGTAGTCGGGGCGGAAGCCCGTGCACCAGACGACGTTGGCGACGTCGAGGAGGCGCCCGTCGTCGAGCACCGGCTGCCCGTCCTGCACGCCCACGGTCCGGGCGAGCACCCGCTCGACCCCCGCCGCCCGCAAGTCCCTGCGCCGGTACCGGAGGAGCGGCCCTCCGCCGTGGCGGATGTGCGGCCGTACCTTCCGGCCGAACGGCGTGTCGACCGTGAGGACGTGCGTTCCCGCGAAGAACAGGCCCCGGAAGAGCATCCGTCCACGGCGGCTCTCGACCGGCGCGGGCAGCTGGCCCGTGTCCGTCCCCGACAGGATCACCTCGTGCTCCGCGGCCACCTCGAAGGCGATGTCCGCGCCGGAGTGGCTCGCGCCGACGACGAGCACCGGCCCCGGCTGAAGCTGCGCGGGGTTCCGGTAGTCGTTCGAGTGGAGCTTTGTGATCCCGGGGTCGAGCTCACCCGCGAAGTCGGGGACGTGCGGCTTCTGGAACACCCCCGTGGCGAGCACGACGTTGTCGGCCTCGAACCGCAGGTCGCCCGCGGTCGCCACGTAGCGGCCGTCCTTCTTCGCGAGCTTGTCGACCGGCGTCCGGCTGCGCACCGGCAGCTCGAACCGCTCCGCGTAGGCCTCGAGGTAGTCGGCCATCTCGTCCTTCGTCGGGTACGAGGTCGACCGCGCCGGGAACGGCATGCCCGGCAGGGCGTCGCGGCTCGCCGGCGAGTAGAGCCGCAGCGAGTCCCACCGCGTCCGCCAGTTGTCGCCGATGCGGTCGCCGGCGTCGAGGATCACGAACGACCGGCCGTGCCGCTCGAGGTGGTACCCGGCCGCGAGCCCTGCCTGACCGCCTCCGATCACGACCGTGCCGTACTGCTGTCGCGTTGCCATCGTCTCGTCTCCTTTCGTTGATCGACGAGGCAACGGTAGGGCGGCGCCGGCGGGCGGCGCATCGCCGCGATCGACCAACTTGCCCTGCGGCCGAGTGGTCATTTCTGACCACTCGGCCGCGTCAGACGAGGCCGTGCTCGAAGGCGAAGGCGGTTGCCGCGACGCGCGAGGAGAGGCGCAGCTTGCGGAAGATGTTCTGGACGTGGCGGGCGACCGTGTGCTCGCTGATCACCAGCTCTGTCGCGATCTCACGATTGCTCTTCCCGGCTGCGATGAGCCGCAGCACTTCGAGCTCGCGGCGGGAGAGCCCGTACGCATCGGCTGATCTCGGCGAGTCGAGGCGGGCGAGGTCGGGTGCGGCGCCGAGCGCCTGGAAGATCTCCCGTGCCGAAGCCAGCTCCAGGGCTGCTGCTTCCGAGTCGTCGAGCGCCGAGCAGACCTCGGCCAGCAGAGCACGTGTGCGGGCAACCTCGTAGGGGGTATCGAGCTCGAGCCAGATGCGCTGCGCCTCGCGAAGTGCGACGAGCGAGGCCCGGCAGTCCTCGTCCGCGAGTGCGACCACACCCTTTGCGTGCGCAACCATCGCCGTGAGCATCGCGCTCTCGTACCGGCGGGCCAGCTCCTCCAGCTCGTTGCATGCGCTGCGCGCTTCCTCGATCTCGCCGGCGGCGAGCGCGATCTCGACCTGCGCGGGGAGGATGGCCGCGCGTTTGAGCGGCTCGGAGCTCTCCGAGAACGCGCGGCGTATCGCTGCGAGTGCGGCGTCGGGCTTTCCTTGGGCGAGTCGAAGCTGCGCGAGCCCCGGTTGCGGCTCCCAGCCGAAGCGGCTCGCCTCACGGTACGCCTCCTCGGCGGCCTCGAACTCGCCTCGCAGGCGCAGCAGCTCCCCGTGCCGGTAGTACGCGACGCCTGCGGCCGCCACGTTGTTCGTCTCGACGAGCCGCTGACATGCACGACGTGCCTCCTCGAGCGCGTCACTCCACGACCCGCCCAGCTGGAGGATCTCGGCACGGTGGATCCGGCAGCGGCCGGTGAAGGCGACGAGATCGGGTTGCTCGTCCGCCCACTGCGTCAGCGCGCGCGTCCACTGCCGCGCCCGGCCGACCTCGAACACCTCCTGGCAGGCGAGGATGACCCCGCAGTAGACGATGCCGGTGACGAAGGGCGACAGGTCGACGGTCGTGATGGTCACCATCGCCTCGTCCAGGAGCGCCAACCCTTCCCTGACGCGTCCTGCCTTCATGAGCATGTATCCCTGCGCCTGCAGGCTGATCGCGAAGAGATCACGGTCGCCGAAGTGCTGACCGATCGCGGCTGCGTCTCCCGCGACTGCGGCTGCGCCCTCGAAGTTCCCGGCAGCTTCGCGCTGGAACACGAGCGGCAGGAGCAGAAAACCGTGCTCGGCAGAGTCGCCCGGTACCTGCTCGAGGAGCCGCTGCGCGCGACCGAGCCAGCCGCTGGCGGGGCCGACCGCGCCGCGCTGAGCGAGATTGATGCCCATCCAGGCTGCGGCCCGCACCGCGCGCGACGTCTCTCCCCGCTCCAGATAGCGATGGTGTGCCCGCTCGAGCACCCCGAGTGCGTCGTCGTCCCGTCCCAGCATCAACGTCGCCGTCGTCAGCAGCTCCAGATCCTCTGCCTCCAACGGCTCCATGTCGTCGGCGCGGGAAAAAGCCGCGTGCGCCTCGAGCCACGACCGGCTCGAGTAGGCGCTGCGGGCGCGCTCGAGGTCGTCGAGAGCGGCGGTCGCGCGCTCGGTCACACCCGCCATTCTCCAACGCTTGGGGCCGAACCGCCAGCTGCCGCGCGGCGGCCGCCACCCCTTTCTATGATCGCCGAGTGCGGGCATGCTCGACCTGGCCCCGCCCCGCGAGTCGCTCGACCCGATCGAGGTCGCCTCGCGAGACGAGATCCAGGCGCTGCAGCTCGATCGGCTCCGGTGGTCGCTCCGGCATGCATACGAGAACGTCGACGTGCTGGAGTCGGACCTGATCGAGCGGTCCGCCGGCAAGGCGCAGCGTGTGCTCGACCTGCGTCCGGGCGCCTCCCGCCTGCTTGATTCCCGTACCAAGGTACGGGTCTATGGTCTGCCGATGAAGGTCGGCGAAGTCGCGCGGCGCGCGGGTGTGAACGTCGAGACGCTCCGCTACTACGAGCGCCGCGGGCTCCTGCCGTCTCCGGAACGGGAGCCCAGCGGCCACCGGCGATACGACGAGGACACGGTGCGGTTCCTCAGAGCCATCAAGGAGGCACAGGCCGTCGGCTTCACCCTCGCCGAGATCGGCGAGTACCTCGGCGCGGCGCGCCGATCCGAGAGGCCCTCCGAGACCCTGCGCATCCGGATGGCTTCGAAGATCGACGAGATCGACGCTCGCATCGCGGCCCTGCGGCGGATGCGGGAGGAGCTCGCACGCGTGGTCGGCTGCGCGTGCGACTCCCTCGACCATTGCACCTGCGGCGCCGCCTATCTCGCCCGTCGGGGGCGGGAGCCGACGAAGCGGCCGACGCTGTTGCACGTGACGAACGGGGAGAGCGCGGGCAACACCCTCCGGGCGACCTCGCTCGGCGGAGCGGTACTGCCCTGGAACGATGTCCTCCACGAGGGGCCCGTGCCGGCGGTGACGCGCCGCGAGCTGCTGGACGTTCGGGCGTCATGTCCTCTCCGGCTGCGGCTGGGGGAGCCGCAGCGCGATCCGCTCCTCGCTCGAGCGACGCGACCGGCAGCTCATCCACGCGCTCCGCGACGGCGTCCAGGTCGTCCTCTGGTTCGAGCACGACCTGTACGACCAGCTCCAGCTGATCGACGCGCTGGCGCTCGTGGACGAAGCCGGGGCGCTGCCGGAGCTGATCGTCGTCTCGTCGTTCCCGGGCAGGCCGTCGTTCCGCGGGCTCGGCGAGCTGGGCCCGGACGAGCTCGAGACGCTGTGGCCGAGCCGGCGTCGAGCGACGCCCGAGACGCTCGCCGCAGCTTGCGAGGCCTGGGAGGCGTTTCGAGCGCCCGATCCCGTGGCGCTCGCGGCGTTCGCGGGTGAGGCCGGACCGCTCGAGCTGCTTCGCGCCGCGTTGCTGCGTCTGCTCGAGGAGCTGCCCGCCGCGCATGACGGTCTCTCCGGAACCGAGCGTGGAGCGCTGGAGGCGATCGCGGCCGGCGCATCCAGCCCGGCGACCGCCTTCGCGGCGGCGCAGGAGCTCGAGGAGGCGCCCTTCCTGGGCGACGCCTGGTTCTTCCGGGCGCTCGCGGAGCTCGGCGGCGGGGACGTCCGGCTCGTGGAAGGCGACGACGGTAGCCGGCTGCCAGCGCCGCCTCCCCTCGGTGACGGCGGCCGCTTCGCCTCGACCCGCCTTCGGCTGACGGGCGCGGGCACATCCGTGCTCCGCGGCGAGTCCGACCGCGTCGAGCTGCTGGGGCTCGACCGCTGGCTCGGCGGCACCCACCTGACGGCGCAGAACGCGTGGCGCTGGGATCCGGTCGAGCGTCGCGTTCTCGGCCCGGCTGCCTGACGGCTTACCTGGCTTTTCCTGCTGCCTGACCCGGTGGTGACGACAGTCGACGAAAACCACGGGCGTCCATTCGATCTCGACAGGGAGGTATCCCGTGCGAGGCAAGCTGCTGCTCATCGTCGCCCTGGGGGCCGGCGTCCTCGTCGCGGCCGCATCGGCGGCCAGCCTGGATCTCGTCCGCGGCACCAGGGGCCCGGACGATCTGAACGGCACCGACGGGGCCGATCTGATCTACGGCTACCAGGGGAACGACATCATCCGTGCCCACGACGGCAGCGACGTCGTCTACGCCGGCAAGGGGAACGACGTCGTCCGCGGCGGCCCCGGCAACGACGTGATCTACGGCGGCCCGGACAGCGACGTATCTGGCCCGGCGCCGGCGCGGACGTCCAGTACGGCGGGCAGGGCAACGACGTCCTGCACGCGCTGGCCAACGACAACCAGCCGGACATCCTCGACTGCGGGCCCGGGTACGACGTCGCCTACGTGATCGTGCACGACCCCGCGCGGTTCCGGGGCTGCGAGCAGATCATCCGGCTCACGCCGGAGGATGCCGCCGCGCTGGCTGCGGCGAACGACGACAACAGCTAGAGCCGTCTGCGGCCCGGGCGGAGTCGGCCGCCCGGGCCGCAGTAATTTCGGCTCGACGTTTACGCCCGCGGTCTGGCAAGCTCCGTGACCGCCTCCCTTGACCGACGCCCTCGACTCCACGCTCACGGTCCGTCTCCGCGAAGTACTCGCCAGTGGGGACACGACCGAGGCGGACCTGCGCGAGCTGATGGACGAGACGGCGGCCCTGGTGCGGGACCTGCGCGCCCGGATTCGCGCAGGAGAGCGACGGCTTCGGGCGCTGAACGCCGATCCCTCGAGCCCGATCTCGGACATCGCCGACGAGCTCCGGCGGGTCGAGACGCTCCGGCCGCGCCTGCGTGAGGCACGCGAGCTCTCCCGTCGGCTGGACGACCGCGCCCGCGAGCTCAGAACGGCCTGGCTCCTCCGGCAGGCGGACGCGCGCCGGACGACGAGCTGAGGCCCGGGCGAGCCGGGCCCCGTGTCGATCACGCGGTCTGCAGGGCGGCCAGGTTGGCGCCGACCACCGCCATCGTCTTCTCGTACTCGCCCGCCGGGCTGAACTCGACGATCTCCGTCCCGGCGGAGATCACCGGCACGTGGCCGGGCGGCGCATAGTAGGCGTCGCCGGCCTCGAAGGTCTCCTCGTGGTCGGCGTACCTGAAGGTGGGGGAGCCGCTGATCACGTAACCCCAGTGGGGGCTCTGGCAGCGGTCGTCGGGGAGACCGCGGAAGAGCGGCGTCCCGTCGGCGTCCTCGCGGAACGTCTCGAAGCAGACCGCGTACTCGCCGAGGTCTGCGTAGTGGCCCTCCATCACGCCGTGATCCTGGGAGCGTGAGGTCTCCTTCGATGCCTTGGGCATTACGTCTCCTTTCGTTGGACATCATGTCCAGACACGCTGTCCATCAACACGGTGCGAGTTGTTAACACATCGTCGGACACGATGTCTAGACTTTCTGTCCATGAGTCCAACCCGCGCATACCGGCCGCGGCGCAGGGCCTCGCGGTCGACCGGGACACGGGAACGGATCGTCGCCGCCGTCGGCGAGCTGCTCGAGGAGGGCACGTTTCACGAGGCGACGGTGGAGGAGGTCGCCGACCGCGCAGGCGTCGCGCGCGCGACGCTGTACCAGCATTTCGGCTCGCGGCTGGGCCTCGTCGACGCGGTCTGCGAGACCATCGCCGAGAGCCCCGAGCTCCGAGCCGCGAAGACCGCCGCAGGGCTGGACGACCCGGACGTGGCCCTGGGCGATCTGGTGACCAACTCCGTTCGGTTCTGGGCCGCGCATGAGCGGCTGCTCGAGCCGCTCTACGGGGTCGCCGCCGCCGATCCGGCAGCGGCGCGCCTCGTCGAGCGACAGCGGCGCGACCGCACGAGCGTGCTGGCCGGGCTGGCGAAGCGGCTGCACCGCGAGCGCCGGCTGCCCGCCGGCGTGGGCGAGCAGCGGGCGCTCGCATTGCTGCTCGTCGTGACCAGCTTCGAGACGTATCTGGAGCTGCGGCGGCATGCGGGTCTGGCCGAGCGCGAGGTCGTCCGCGCACTGCACGGCTGGGCCCGCTCGGAGCTGCTCGCCGAGCGCTAGTGACTGCGACGGCGCCTGAGCACTTCGTAGCCGACGCGCCAGGCGGCGAGGACGACGACGGCGATCCAGCCGAGGTGGAGCATGTCTCCTCCTTTCAGGTCGTGGTGGGTGTCCAGGTGAAGCGGCGGAGCGCGAAGGCGAGCCCGGCCGCGCCCCAGAGGGCGAGGACCGCGAGGTCGCGCAGGTCGAAGGGGCTGCCCGCACCGGGCTCGTACGCCCGGTGCAGGGCGTGGACGAGGTGCTCGACCGGGAAGGCTTCGGCGACGTCGTGGAGCCAGCCCGGCAGGTCGAGGCCGGGCGCGAAGACACCGGAGACGAGGTACAGGGGGACGACGATCGCCTGCACGATCGGCTGGGCGGCGTCCGCGGAGCGAACGAGCGCCGAGACGGCGTAGGCCACCGCGCACAGCGCGGCGGAGCCGACGATCGCGGTGAGGGCGACGGTGGGCAGCGCGGACGGTGTCGGCCGGACGCCGTAGGCGAAGCGGCCGACCGCCAGCATGAGCGCCAGAGAGGTGGACGAGACTGCGATCGCCGTGACAGCGCGTCCGCCGATCAGCACCCAGGTGGGCAGCGGGGTTGCGCGGCGGCGCTTGAGCACGCCCGTCTCGCGCTGCGCCGTGATCGACATGACGAGGTTGACGAACGAGGCGGCGACGATCGCGAGCGCCGAGAGGCCGGGGACGTAATACGTCGCCGACGCGACGTGGTCCGGCCCGAGCGGGTGGTTGCCGAACACGCCCACGAACACGACCAGCAGGACCGGCGGCAGCACGAGCGTGAAGTAGCGGCTCTGCTTGTTGCGGACGAAGGCCCCGAGGTCGTACCGAGCCTGATGGAGCAGCAATCGGAAGCGCGGCACGGGTCAGCCCTCCTGCGGGCGGTCGGCGGTCAGCTTCAGGTAGACGTCCTCCAGCGACGGGTGATGGACCTCGAGGTCGGCAACGTGGTGGCCCGCCGCGAGCGCCCAGTGTCCGAGCGTGAGCAGCGCGGCCAACGGGGTCGCCGTTCGGATGACGACCTGGCCGGGCCCGCCGTCGCGCGCCAGGCCGCGAAGCTGCGCCGGGAGATCGCTTGCCGGGACAGCGGGAACCGAGAAGCGGATCTCCGACGCCATCCGGTCGCGGCAGCCCAGCGTGTCCGGCGTTCCCTCGGCCACGATCCGGCCGTCGGCGATGACCGCGATCCGGTCGGCGAGCCGCTCGGCCTCCTCCATCGAGTGGGTGGTCAGGAAGATGGTCTTGCCGAGCGAGCGCAGCCGGTCGATCGTCTGCCAGGCGGTGCGGCGCGCCGACGGGTCGAAGCCGGTGGTCGGCTCGTCGAGGAAGATCAGCTCCGGATCCCCGATCAACGCGAAGGCGACGTCGAGCCGGCGCCGCTCGCCGCCCGAGAGCCGGTCTCCCTGCGTTTCCGCCTTCCGCTCCAGTCCGACCAGCGCGATCGTCTCGTCGACCCCGCGCGGTCGTTCGTAGTACCCGGCGTAGAGCTCGAGCGACTCGCGCACGTTCAGGCCGGGCTCGGGCTGCGATTCCTGCAGGACGATCCCGACCCGGTTGCGCCAGGCGCCGTGACCTCGGGCAGGGTCGGTGCCGAGCACCTCGACCTCGCCGGCGCTGCGATTCCGGAGGCCCGCGAGGATCTCGATGGTCGAGGTCTTGCCGGCGCCGTTCGGCCCGAGGAAAGCAAAGATCTCGCCCGCGCGGACCTCGAGATCGACGCCGCAAACGGCCTCGTGGCTCCCGTAGCGCATGTGGAGGCCGCGGACGCGGATCGCCACTTCGGCCGTGGGCTCGGGCAGCAGCGGGCGGGCTCTCGGTGAGGCGGTGACCATGGCCTCCACGCTAGGCCGCGGGCAATGCTGCGTCATCGGGCCGAGGGTCGAACTTGCCGGCCCCGCCGAGGTCGAGTCAGGAGCTGTTTCCTCCACCCCCGGGTTGATATGCGGGACGTCCCTGTTTCCACCCGCGGGCCGATGCCGGGGCCAGGTGCAGGTGCCTACCCTGTGGGTATGAGCGCGGATACGACACCGACGCTCTCCTCGCTCGTCCAGGCCCGCACCCGCCGGCAGGCGGTCCTCAGGGTGCTGCGGCCGCTCGCGGTCGCCGTCGTCGCGGCGGTGGTGCTCGTCGGCTCGCGGTCGCAGCCCCGGCCCGGGCTGAGCGGCGAGCGGCTCGGGGTGCTGCTCGCCCTGATCGGGCTCGTCCTCGGCGTCGCCGGCGTGCTGCGTGCCCGTCGCAGCGGCGTCTCCGCCCAGCTGCCGTTCTTTCTGTTGCTGCTGGTCTCGGCGAACGTCCTCGTGTGGCTCCAGCCGCACGGCCCCGGCCTGATCGGGGCGCTCGTGGCAGCGGGCGTGGCAGCCATGCGGGTACGCGGCTGGGTCGGCGTCGGCTTCCTGGCGGTCGTGCTCGGCTCCCTCGGGACGGTGGGCGCGCTCGCGGGCGGCCAGTCGGGGACGACGATCGTGCTCGGCGCGCTCGCGGTCACGGCCGTGTACGCGGTCGCAATACTCGCCGTTCGCCTTCGGGAGCAGCAGAGCGAGGCCGAGCGTCTACTGATCGAGCTCGACCGCAGCCGCGGGGCCGAGGCCCGGGCGGCGATGCTGGCCGAGCGGCAGCGGCTCGCTCGCGAGATCCACGACGTGCTCGCGCACTCGCTCTCGGGGCTCGTGCTCCAGCTCGAAGGCGCCCGCCTGTTGGCCCGGGACGGCGGAGCGCCGCCGCGGCTCGCGCTGGCGGTCGACCGCGCCCATGCCCTGGCCAGGTCGGGTCTCGAGGAGGCCCGTCGCGCCATCGGGACGCTCCGCGACGAGGAGCTGCCCGGGCCGGAGCAGCTGCCGGCGCTCGCAAACGGGTTCGAGCAGGACACCGGCGTGCCCTGCGAATCGGTCGTCACCGGCGTGGAGCGGGGCCTCGACGCCGGGGCGCGTCTCTCGGTGTACCGGGTGGCGCAGGAGGCGCTGACGAACGTCCGCAAGCACGCGGTGCCGGAGCGCGTCGAGGTGAGGCTCGCCTACGAGGCGGCCGGCGCCCGGCTGACAGTGGAGGACTTCGGCGCGTGCCGCGCCCAGGGTGAGGACGGCCGTGGCGGCTACGGGCTCGCCGGCATGCGGGAGCGGGCCGACCTGATCGGCGGGACGCTGGTCGCCGGGCCGACCGGCTCCGGCTTCCGGGTCGAGCTGTGGGTGCCCGGGTGAGCCGGGCGGGAGCGATTCGCGTGCTCGTCGCCGACGACCAGCGAGTCGTGCGCGAAGGGCTGGCGACGATCCTGACGCTCTTGCCGGGCATCGAGGTGGTGGGTGAGGCCGGCGACGGCGAGGAGGCGGTCGCGCTGACCGGCGAACTGGCGCCGGAGATCGTCCTGATGGACCTGCGCATGCCGCGCTGCGACGGCGTCGAGGCGACGCGGCGCCTGCAGGACGTCGCGCCGGAGGCGAAGGTGATCGTGTTGACCACATACGCCGACGACCGGTCGCTCCTCACCGCCCTCCAGGCAGGCGCCCGCGGCTTCCTGACCAAGGACGCCGGCGCGGAGGAAGTCCGGCAGGCCATCGAGGCCGTCGCTCGCGGCGAGGCGGCCATCGACCCGACCGTCCAGCGCCACCTCGTCGAAGCCGTCGCGGCCGGCCCGCGGCTCGGTCAGGTGGACGAGCCCGAGCGGCCCGATCAGTTGACGCCGCGCGAGGCGGAAATCCTCTCGCTGGTCGCGGATGGGCTCACCAACACGGAGATCGCCGCCAGGCTCGTGATCAGCGAGGCGACGGTCAAGAGCCACGTCAACCACATCTTCACGAAGACGGGCGTCCGCGACCGCGCGCAGGCGGTCGCCTATGCATACCGCCACGGGCTCGCGTCGGTCGACTCCTAGCCGCGCAGCACGACCTCGAGCGACGTGCCGCAGCCGGCGACGCTGTCCAGCCGGAAGGCGCCGCCGATCGCGGCCGCGCGCGTGCGGATGTTCCGGAGTCCATGTCCTCGGCTCTCGGCCTCCTCGACGAAGCCGTCGCCGTCGTCGACGATCCGGACGACCCGCTGGCCGTCGCGCAGGCCGATCAGGACCGTCGCGCGCCGCGCGTTGGCGTGGCGGCGTACGTTCGCGAGGCCCTCCTGGACGATCCGGAAGATCTCGATCTGCTCGTCCGGGCCGAGCTCGACCGCACGCTCGATCTCCATGTCGACGTCGAGCTCCCCGTCGGCGGTGAGGAACTCGACGTAGCGGTTGAGCGCCGAGTCGAACGGAGCCGAGCCGCCCGCCGACGAGAGCGCGAGCACGGCGAACCGGGCCTCCTGCTGCGCGGCGTCCGCCGCCTGCCGGAGCCGCGGCACCACGACCTCCGGATCGGCGCCGCCGGCCAGCAGGCTCGTCTGGGTCGACACGGCGAACAGGTACTGGGCGAGGCCGTCGTGGATCTCACGAGCGACCCGCGCGCGCTCCTCAGCGACCACCCGACCGACCTCGGCCGCCCGGATCGCGCGCCAGACGCCGACGAGCAGGATGGCGTAGGAGAGGAGCCGCAGGAAGTCGCTCTGCGACACGTACTCGCTCGAGAGCGGCGGCGTGAACACCGCCTGGAGCTCGGCGAACAACCAGATCGTCGTGCAGAAGGCGAGCCAGCGGTCGAGGTCCTCGCCGTGCGCCCGGTAGCGGAGCCCGAAGCCGACGAGCGCGACCAGGCCGAGGACGGCCTGGAGCGCGACCGCCGCAGTCAGCAGGTGTGGGCGGCCGTGGCCCTGGGCGAGCAGCGGCAGCCAATCGAGCCTGCGGCAGATGACCCACAGTGCCCACAGGAACGCGGCGAGCAGGGCGACGGGCAAAAGGGTGGGCACCCGCCGCGCGATCCGCCCGTTGGTGAACGGGGCCGCGGCGACCAGCGCCGCCGCGATCAGCCTGCCGGCGATCCGGGCCCAGGCCTCGGCGCGTCCGACCGAGCCCCCGTCCAGCACCGGCGCGATCGCGAAGGCGAGCGTGCTCGCGGCGATCACGAAGAACCCGCAGAGCAGGTAGAGATCGAAGCGCCGGCGGTCGACGCCGAAGCGGACGTAGGCCAGCACGCAGACGATCAGCGAGACGAGCAGGATCGCCGTGTCCAGGAAGAGCCGCAGGCTGGGCAGGTCGTACGGGCCGCGCCGGCCCGGGCTGGCGAGGAAGAGGATCAGCGCGGCGCCGAGCAGGCCGACGAGCACGACCTCGTCGCGCACCCAGGCGAGATACGTCGCGCGAGGGGACCGCCGCATACAGCTCTTGTCGGCAAGCCGGCCGTTGCCGATAACCCCTGCATGGGGCGCCGCACGCTCGTCGTCGACGACCACCCGCTGACGCGCTCGGCGCTCGTCGACCTGCTCGAGCAGCACTCGTTCGCAGTGGTCGGTGAGGCCGCCGACGGCGTCGAGGCGGTCGAACGTGCCCGCGAGTCCCAGCCCGAGCTCGTCCTCCTCGACCTGACGATGCCGGGCGGAGGCGGGCTCGAGGCGCTGCCGAAGGTCCGCGCCGCCGCCCCCGCGTGCGAGGTCGTCGTCCTCACCGCTTCGGGCAGCGATGAGAACCTGCTCGCCGCGATCAGGGCGGGCGCTGCCGGCTACCTGCTCAAGACCGAGCCGCCCGAGCGGATCGCCGAGTTCCTGGACGGCGTCGCGAAGGGCGAGGCCGCGCTCTCGGGCGAGGTCGCACGCCGGCTGCTCGACCGCGTCCGCGAGGGCGGCAGGCTCGACTCCGGCGTCCCGGACTCGATCGCCGACGAGCTCAGCGCCCGCGAGGTCGAGGTCCTGCTCCTCCTCGACGAGCACCTCGGCACCGACGAGATCGCCCGGCGCCTGTTCATCTCCGAGCACACGGTCCGCTCACACGTGAAGAGCCTGCTGCGCAAGCTCGGCGTCTCCTCGCGCCGGGAGGCGCTGGAGGCCTTGGCGGCGGCGCGCCGCTAGAGGGGGTCGCCGATAGGTCTCTCTGCGTGCGAAATCACCCACGGTGGGGG
Source organism: uncultured Actinomycetes bacterium (assembly GCA_963775695.1). Lineage (GTDB taxonomy): Bacteria > Actinomycetota > Thermoleophilia > Gaiellales > Gaiellaceae > DATBLE01. The sequence continues at coordinate 186,275 of CAVZJU010000007.1, forward strand.
ATGCCGTGGGGGATGCGACCGGGCCCACGCGGGCCGATGATCGGAACAGCAAGAGATCTTCCTTGGTGGCGAGTCCACGAACCTGGCGCAGAAGCGGCCCCGCAAGGGGCCGCTTCTGCTTACGCGCTGCGCGCGTTTCGCAGGGCACCGAGCTTGCAGAAGCAAACCCGTCAAGCCCGGCTTTCTGCGTCCGGGCTAGCCGAAGCCGTCGAGGGCTGCGTGGACGAGCGCCGGCAGGGTCTCGAGGTTGTAGCCGCCCTCGAGCACCGCGGCCAAGCGCGGCGCCAGCCCGCGACACCGGCGGGCGAGCTCGCGGAAGCCGAGGCCGGTGAGCTCCATCGACGCGAGCGGGTCATCGGCGTGCGCGTCGAAGCCGGCCGAGACGATCAAGAGGTCGGGCTCGAACCCCCGAACGGCCGGCTCCACGATCTCCTCGAACGCGCGGACGTACTCCTCGTTGCCGGACCCCGCGGGCAGCGCGACGTTCACGGTGGTGTCGTTGCCCTCGCCGGGCCGGCCGGTGCCCGGGTAGAAGGGCCACTCGTGGAGCGACACGTAGAGGACGCTCGGGTCGTCCCAGAAGATGTCCTGCGTGCCGTTCCCATGGTGGACGTCCCAGTCGAGGATCGCCACCCGCTCGAGCCCGTGCTCCGCCTGCGCCGCCCGGGCCGCGATCGCGGCGTTGTTGAACAGGCAGAAGCCCATCGCGCGGTCGGCCGGCGCGTGGTGGCCGGGAGGCCGGATCAGGGCGAATCCTCCGGCTCGGGCCGCTTCGACCGACGCGCCCGCGGCGAGCAGCGCCGCCTCGAAGCTGGTCGCCGAGGCGGGCGTATCCCCGTCGAGCCAGGTGTCGGCGTCGATCGCGCGAATCCGCGCGACGTGCTCGGGCGTGTGGCAGCGCTCGAGCTGCTCGACCGTCGCAGGCCCGCATTCGCGCCACTCGCCGACCGCATCGAGCAGCACCTCCAGCCGCCGCGGCGACTCCGGATGGTGGCTCGTCGGGTGCAGCCGCGCCAGCGCCTCGTTGCTCACCACGTCCATCAGCCGGCTGCGAGCGCCTCGAGCCTGCCGGCGAGGTTGCCGAGGCCCCACGACTCCGCGAGTGAGGACGCCTCTGCCCACCTTGGCGCTTGGTCGGCGAGGGAGGGGAGAGGGGCAGAGGCGTCCATCGTCGCGATTCGCCGGTAGAGCAGCAATTCCTCCCTCTGCGCGGAGAACCGTCCGTCCGCCAGCGCTGCCTCGAGCGAGCCGTACTGGTTCATCAGCGCCGCCGCCGTCTTCGGCCCGATTCCCTTTGCGCCGGGCAGCTTGTCGGAGGGGTCGCCGCGCAGCGCAATGAAGTCGGGCACCTGCGCCGGCTCGACGCCGTAGCGTTCGCGAACCTCCGCCGGTCCGATCCGCGTGAGCTCGGAGACGCCCTTCACCGGCTGGAGGACGCTGGTTCTCTCGGAGACGAGCTGGTACGCGTCGCGGTCCGAGGTGGCGACGAGGGTCGTCCCGCCGCGCGCCTCCTCCTGTGCGACCGCGGCGGCCAGGAAGTCGTCGGCCTCGTAGCCCTCCGCCTTCGCGGCGCAGAAGCCGAGCGACCGCACGAGCTCGGGCAGCAGGTCCAGCTGCTCGACCAGGGCGCCGTCGAAGACCCGGCCACTCTGGTACGAGGGGAAGGCCTCGCTGCGGTAGGTCGGCACCCCGAGGGTGTCCCAGCCGACGACGACCGCCCGTGGCTGCTCCGCTTCCCAGAGCCGCAGCAGGAAGTTGGCGAAGCCGACCAGTGCGCCCGAGGGCGTCCCCTTCGTGCTCTTCATCGACTTCGGCAGCGCGTGGTAGGCACGGTGGGCGAGCGAGTCGCCGTCGATCGCGAGCAGCGGCCGAGAGCTCACAGCGCCTCGTACAGCGCGTAGACGCGCTCCATTAGCCGCTCGGTGGCGAGCTGGTTGGCCTGCCGCGGCGGCTTCCCCTCGAGGTCGTCGACCGGAACCGGCTCCCCGTAGGCGACGCGGAGCTTCGGTAGGCGCGACAGTCGGTCCATGCCCTTGATCGCCGCCGGCACGAGCGGCACGCCCGCCGTCAGCGCGATCCGGGCCGAGCCGGGCCGCGGCTTGTGCTCGAACTTCTTCCGCAGGCCCTTCGTCTGCCGCGTTCCTTCCGGGAACATCGCCACCACGCCCCCGGCGCGGCAGAGGTCGACGGCCGCCTGCACTGCTTCGACGTCCGCTTCTCCGCGACGGACCGGGAACGCGCCCCCGGCCCGCAGGGGCGGCCCGAGGATCGGGTTGAAGAGCTCGGCCTTGGCCATGAAGAGCAGCTGTCGCTTCGGCCAGAGCGGCAGCCCCAGCGGCCACGGGTCGAAGTTCGAGGTGTGGTTCGCCGCGAGCACGAATCCTCCCTCGGCGGGGAGGTTCTCGAGCCCGTGCGCGTCCAGCCGGAAGACGCCGTGCAGCACGGGCCAGGAGACAGCGGCGATGAAGTTGTAGAGGGCCGTGGGCATCGCGCGGCCCCCAGTATTGCCGTGCGACGAGTTCGTGACGTTCCTCGGCGACGTTTGACCTCGGCGCTAACGTGTTCGCCCGATATGCCGAACAAGCTCGTCATCGTCGAGTCGCCCGCCAAGGCGAAGACCATCGCCGGCTACCTCGGTCCCGGGTTCGTGGTCGAGTCCAGCATCGGCCACATCCGCGACCTGCCGGAGCGTGCGTCGGACATCCCGAAGGAGAAACGAGAGCGGTACGGCGCACTCGGCGTCGCGATCGACGACGGCTTCGAGCCCTACTACGTGGTCGACCCGGACAAGAAGCGTGTGGTCGCCGAACTGAAGCGCAAGCTGAAGGACGCCGACGAGCTCCTGCTCGCTACGGACGAGGACCGCGAGGGCGAGGCGATCGCCTGGCACCTGCTGCAGGAGCTCAAGCCGAAGGTGCCGACGCGGCGCATGGTCTTCCACGAGATCACCAAGAGCGCGATCGAGGCGGCGCTGGCCAACCCGCGCTCCGTGGACGAGGCGCTGGTCGACTCGCAGGAGACGCGGCGCATCCTCGACCGGCTCTACGGCTACGAGGTCTCACCCGTCCTCTGGAAGAAGGTGATGCCGCGGCTTTCGGCGGGTCGCGTCCAGTCCGTCGCCACCCGCCTCGTGGTCGAGCGGGAGCGCGAGCGGATGGCCTTCGTGTCCGCCGCGTACTGGGACATCGAGGGCACGTTCGACCCGGCGAACTTCACGGCCAAGCTGGTGTCGGTCGAAGGCGCGCGGGTCGCCCAGGGACGCGATTTCGGCCCGGACGGGAAGCTGAAGGGCGACGTGCGCCGGTTGACCGAGGAAGACGCGCGCGGCCTGGTCGCCCGGCTCGAAGGCGCCGAGTTCTCGGTCCGCTCCGTGGACGAGAAGCCGTACACGAAGCGTCCGGCTCCGCCGTTCATGACCTCGACGCTCCAGCAGGAGGCGAGCCGGAAGCTTCGCTTCTCCGCACAGACGACGATGCGGGTTGCCCAGCGCCTGTACGAGCGCGGCTACATCACCTACATGCGCACCGACTCGACGACGCTGTCCGAGACTGCGCTGGCCGCTGCCCGCACGCAGGCGCGGGAGCTGTACGGGGACGACTACGTCCCTGCTTCCCCGCGGCAGTACGACCGCAAGGTGAAGAACGCGCAGGAGGCGCACGAGGCGATCCGTCCTGCGGGCGAGCGCTTCCGCCTCCCCGACGAGGTCAAGGGCGAGCTCGACCGCGACGAGCAGGGGCTGTACGAGCTCGTCTGGATGCGGACGGTCGCTTCGCAGATGGCCGACGCGCGCGGGCAAACGGTGTCGTTGCGGATCGGCGCGGCATCGTCGTCCGGCGAGGATGCGGAGTTCGGCGCCAGCGGGACCGTGATCACCTTCCGCGGCTTTCTCGCCGCCTACGAGGAGGGCCGCGACGACGAGCCCGGCGACGACGAGGAGCGCCGGCTGCCGCAGCTCGCCCAGGGCGACCGCGTGAAGGCGCTCGCGCTCGCGCCGCAGGGGCACGAGACCTCCCCGCCGGCGCGGTACACCGAGCCGACGCTCGTGAAGGCGCTCGAGGACCGCGGGATCGGCCGCCCCTCCACCTACGCCTCGATCCTGGGGACGATCCTCGACCGCGGCTACGTCCTCAAGAAGGGCACGGCGCTCGTCCCGACGTTCCTTGCGTTCGCGGTGACGCAGTTGCTGGAGCAGCACTACGGGCGGCTCGTCGACTACGACTTCACCGCCAGCATGGAGGACGACCTCGACCGCATCGCCGCGGGCCAGGAGCAGCGCGTCGACTGGCTGACCCGCTTCTACAAGGGGACGAACGGAGAGTCGGCGGCGCCAGGCTGGCCCGGGCTGCACGCGATGGTCACGGAGCGCCTGGACGAGATCGACGCGCGGGCGGTCAACTCGATCGAGTTGCCCGGAAGCGACGTCGTCGTCCGTGTCGGCCGGTACGGGCCGTACCTGGAGCGTGGCGAGGAGCGGGCGTCGCTGCCCGAGGACGTCGTTCCCGACGAGCTCACGCCGGCCCGCGCGGAGGAGCTGCTGGCCGCCCCGGGTGACGCCCGCGAGCTCGGCGTCCACCCCGAGACCGACCGGTCCGTGCTGCTGCGCAGCGGCCGGTACGGCCCGTACGTCACCGAGGAGCCGCCGGAGGGCTCCGACGAGAGGCCGCGCACCGCCTCGCTGTTCTCGAGCATGTCGCCGGAGACGCTGACGCTCGACGATGCCGTCCGGCTGCTCTCGCTCCCGCGGGTCGTCGGGGTCGTCGACGGCGAGGAGGTGCTGGCGATGAACGGCCGGTACGGGCCCTTTGTCAAGCACGGCACCGAGACCCGCTCGCTGGAGGGCGAGGAGCAGCTCTTCACCATCGACCTCGACCAGGCGCTCGCCCTGCTGGCGGCGCCGAAGACCCGGCGCGGGCGAGGAGCGCCGAAGCCGCCGCTCCGGGAGCTGGGCGAAGATCCCTCGTCCGGGCGTCGAGTCGTGGTCAAGGACGGCCGATTCGGTCCGTACGTAACGGATGGGGAGACGAATGCGAGCCTGCGCTCAGGGGACGCGGTTGAATCGCTCACGCTCGACCGGGGGGTCGAGCTGCTGGCCGAGCGACGCTCGAAAGGACCGGCGACGAGGCGGCGCCCACGGGGTCGGAAGTAGTCACCCACACCGGCCGCCGAACCTGCCAACCTTTCCGGCGAGCCACGTCTTGGAATCCAGCAGACCCGGACGCCCGGAATATGTATTCACACCCACGCGTTCCTTTCTTCACAGTCCTCTAACGGGGGCGTCTTAGGGTGGAAGCGGCTGGAAGGCCCAGGAGATTCCCGTTAGGGTGAGAAAGTTTGGGGAATCGAAAACGAGCAGAAGATAGGGGAAAGAGAGCCACTTGACGCAGAATCAGCTACACGAACTGCTGGAAAGCGATCAGGCCCGCGTGCTGATCGAGGGCGCCGAGGAGCGCGGGTTCGTCGAGCCCGCCGAGCTCGAGGCGTTCGCCCTGGAGCACGACCTCGGCGAAGAGGAGGTCGAGCAGCTCGCGCGCGAGCTGGAGACGATCGGGCTCGAGGTCGGCAAGCCCGCCGAGGAGGCCGAGGCTGCGCCCGCCGCCACCGCAACCGCGACGTACGACGCCGGTCCGGTCAGCGGCGCCGCCGACAGCCTGCAGCTCTTCCTCGCCGACGTCGGCCGGCACAAGCTGCTGACGGCCGCCGAGGAGGTCTACCTCGCAAAGGCGATCGAGCGCGGCGACCCGACCGCCAAGCGGCGGATGATCGAGTCCAACCTGCGCCTGGTCGTCTCGATCGCGAAGGGGTACCGCGGGCTCGGCGTCCCGTTCCTGGACCTGATCCAGGAGGGCACGCTCGGGCTCAACCGCGCAGTCGAGAAGTTCGACTGGCGGCGCGGCTACAAGTTCTCGACCTACGCCACCTGGTGGATCCGCCAGTCGGTGCAGCGCGCCGTCGCCAACCACGCGCGCACGATTCGCGTGCCCGTCCACGTGGTCGAGCGGCAGCAGAAGCTCGGCCGGGCCGCCCGCCGGCTCGAGGTCGAGCTCGGCCGCGAGGCGACGAAGGCCGAGCTGGCCGAGGCCACCGGCCTGCCGATCCAGCACGTCGACGAGGCGCTCTCGGCCGCGCACGCGTCCGTCTCGCTGAACCAGACCGTAGGCGCCGACGACGAGGGCGAACTCGGCGACCTGTTCGCCGACCGCGAGGCCGCCGATCCGTTCGACGAGGCCGAGGAGTCGCTTCGCCGGCAGGGCGTCCGCAAGGCGCTGGACGCGCTGCCCGAGCGCGAGCGGCGGATCCTCGAGCTCCGCTTCGGGTTCGAGGGCGAGCCCTGGACGCTCGAGGCGATCGGCCACGAGCTCGACCTGACGCGGGAGCGCGTCCGCCAGCTCGAGGGCCAGGCCCTGGCTCGGCTCGCGGCGCTGCGCGACCTGCAGTCGGTCGCGGCCTAAACGCGGGAGAACCCATGGTTCTCCCGCGGGCTCTCTCCTGCGCTCGCTCGCTTAGCGCGCCTGAAGGAACCCTGAGCCTGCGTGCGCCGCGCCCGCAATGTCGGGCGCGGCGGCGTTAGGGACAGACCCTCTACGGGTCTGTCCCGGCAGGAGCGCCGGATCTCTCCAAACCGTTGCGGCGTCCGGAACGTCGTAGTTGTCATACTCGCCGGACCATCGACGGAGGGAATACATGACAAGAAGGCGATTCAGTTGGCGGGCTGTGGCGGTCGTCGGCGTGCTCACGCTCGTCGCCGCGGCAGCGGTGGCGGCGTCCGCGTGGGCCCGGGGTGGTCACGCCCAGGCGACCACGCTCGTCGACGGCACCACCGACAGCGTCACGAACCTCGACCCCGCAAACGAGTACGACTACGGGTCGGCCACCCTGGATTTGCTGATGTTCCAGGGGCTGTACGGCTACCCGCACGGGGCGAAGCTCGAGCCCGTGCTGGCGACCAAATGCGCTCCCAAGGGCTCCAACGCGACCTGGGCCTGCGCCCTGCGGCGAAACGTCAAGTTCGCCGACGGGACACCGCTCACCTCGGCCGACGTCAAGTGGACGTTCGACCGGGTGATCAAGATCAAGGGTGACCAGGGCATCTACGCGCTGCTCTCCAACCTGAAGAGCACGAGCGTGAACGGCACCTACGGGGTGACCTTCCACCTGAAGACCCCGCAGTCGACGTGGCCGTTCATCCTCGCCACGAGCGCGGGCTACATCGTCCCGAAGGCGCTCTACCCGGCCGACAAGATCCGCGACAACTCTCAGTCGCAGGTCGGCACCGGGCCGTACGAGCTGGTCAAGTACACGCCCGGCCAGCAGGCGGTGTTCAAGGTGAACCCGAACTACTGGGGGCCGAAGCCCAAGAACGACAACCTGATCATCAACTACTACTCGAAGTCCTCGACCATGAAGCTCGCCCTGCAGCGCGGCGAGATCGACATGGCGTTCCGCGATTTCACGCCCACCGAGCTCCTGTCGCTCGGCAAGGCGAGCGGGATCAAGGTGCACAGCGGGAACGGCGTGGTGATCCGCTACATGGTCTTCAACCCGACCCGCACGCCGACCAACAACCCGGCCGTGCGCAAGGCGATCGCCTACCTGATGCCGCGGCAGACCATCGCGACCCGCGTCTACCACGGGTTCGTGAAGCCACTCTACTCGATGGTGCCGGCAGGTCTGCCCGGTCACATCGACGCGTTCGCGACGATGTACGGCCGGACGCCCAGCGTGGCGAAGGCCAGGGCGGTGCTCAAGGCGGCCGGCGTGACGACACCGGTCCCGATCGACATCTGGTGGACGCCGAGCCACTACGGCGACGCCTCCGCCGACGAGTACGCGGAGATCCAGCGCGCCCTGAACGGCAGCGGGCTGTTCAAGGTGACGCTGAAGTCCTCGGAGTGGGCGCAGTACAGCGCCCAGCCGGGCAAGCGGTACAACGCCTTCCAGCTCGGGTGGTTCCCGGACTACGTGGACGGCGAGGACTACATCGTCCCCTTCTACCAGCCGGACAACTTCATGGCGAACGGCTACAGCAGCAAGACGATGAACCGGCTGATCAAGGCCGAGTACGCCGCTCGCACGACCCCGGCTCGCCTCGCCGTGATCAGGGCGGCACAGGTGCAGGCAGCCAAGGAGGTGCCGATCATCCCGTACTGGCAGGGGAAGATGATCGCCGTCTCGCGCAACAACGTGAAGGGCATCGACAGCACGCTCGACGCCGCGTTCCTGATGCGGTTCTGGCTGATCTCGAAGTAGGCAGAGCATCGAAGCACGCGCGGAGGGGCGCCGGCGGCGCCCCTCCGGCGCGTCGCGCGGCAGGGGACGTCTAACCTCGGAGGCTCATGGCCGCTGTTGCCCAGGGCACATCGCTCAAGTCGTACCTGCTGACCCGGATCGTGTTGGTCGTGCCGATGGTCCTGATCCTGCTCACGTTCGTGTTCCTGCTGATGCGGGTGGCTCCGGGCGACCCGATCTCGGCAGCGCTCGGAGGGCACAACGTGCCCCAGTCCGTGATCGACCAGATCAAGCATCGGCTCGGCTTCGACAAGCCGCTGTACCAGCAGTACTTCGAGTACCTCTGGAACATCCTCCGGGGAGACTTCGGCACGACGATCACCGACCAGCGGCCGGTCAGCGACATCATCCTCACGAACGGCGCCGCGACGCTCGAGCTGACGTTCTTCGCGATGATCGTTGCGCTCGTCGTCGGTGTGATCGTGGGGCTCGTCGCCGGGCGCTTTCGCGACACCTCGCTAGACGTGGGCGGGCGGATGTTCGGGATCGTCATCTACGCGATGCCCGTCTTCTTCATCGGGCTCATGGCTCAGCTCTTGTTCGGCTCGGTCCTCGGCTGGTTGCCGACATCCGGACGCGCGAGCCCGATCACGCAAGCGACGCTGCAGCCACACACGAACCTGTTCGTGATCGACTCGATCTACGACCGCAACTGGAGCGCACTGAAGGACGTGATCCTGCACCTGATCCTCCCGGCGGTCACGCTCGGGCTGGTCACGGCCGGCATCTTCATCCGTCTGATCCGGGTCAACGTGATCCGCACGATGAAGGACGACTACATCGAGGCGGCGCGGGCTCGTGGGATCAGGGAGCGCGACGTCGTCTACCGGCATGCGTTCAAGAACGCGTTGGTGCCCGTGATCACCGTGATCGGGCTGTCGCTGGCCCTGCTGCTCGGCGGGGCGGTGGTCACCGAGACGACGTTCAACTGGCCGGGGATCGGCCACGAGCTCGTTCTGTACCTCGAGAACCGCGACTACACCGCGGTGCAGGGAATCGTCGTCGTGTTCGGCCTGGTCGTCGTCGCCGTCAGTCTGGTGATCGACCTGGTGAACGCCTTCATCGACCCGAGGATTCGGTACTGATGGCCGCCCCGGCGCAACCCGTCGAGTCGTCGTTCCGCCGGCGGGCCCGGGTGTTGAGCCGGGCGGTCGGCCCGATCCGCGAGGCGCGCGGCTTCCCCCGGGTGATGCTCTACATCGGCGCGGGGATCACGCTCGTCTTCATCCTGCTCGCGCTGCTGGCGCCGCTGATCTCGCCGTACCACTTCGACCAGTACCAGTCCGGCGGCCACCGCTTCCCCCAGCTCGCGTCGCCGTCGTCCGACCACTGGATGGGCACCACGGTCCAGTCCACGGACGTGTTGTCCCGGGTGATCTGGGGCGCGCAGACCGAGCTGAAGGTGGTGATCATCTCGCTCGTCTTCGCGGTCACCGTCGGCGTTCCGCTCGGCCTCCTGTCCGGCTACTTCGGCGGGAAGCTCGACCGGGGCCTCGTCCTCGTGATGGACGCCTTGTACGCGTTCCCGTACCTCCTGCTGGCGATCGTGATCGCGTTCCTGCTTTCGAACACCATCGGCAAGGGAGTGCTGACCGCCGCGATCGCGATCTCGGCCACCTATGTGCCCCTGTACTTCCGCGTGGTCCGCAACCAGGTGATCGTGCTCAGGGAGGAGTCGTACGTCGAGGCCGCTCGGGCGCTCGGGGCGAAGCCCTTCACGATCATCCGCAAGTACGTCTTCCACAACGTCGTCCAGAACGTGCCGCCGATCGCCACGTTGAACGCCGCGGACGCGATCCTCCTGTTGACGGCGCTCGGGTTCCTCGGGTACGGCATCCAGCCGACCGACGCGGCGGAGTGGGGCTACGACAGCTCGCGGGCGGTCTCGGACGCCGCCTCGGGAATCTGGTGGACGGCGCTCTTCCCCGGACTTGCGATCGTGTTGCTCGTCACCGGCCTCACACTGCTCGGGGAGGGACTGAACGAGACGATGAATCCGGTGCTCCGCAGGCGGAAGGTCCAGAAGGTGACCTTCGACCAGGAGCCCGAGCCGCCGATCGTCGAGGCGGTGGAGGGATCGTGAGCGACGCGCCTGTCCTCTCCGTGCGCGACCTACGCGTCCACTACGGAACGCTACGCGGGACCGTCCGAGCCGTCGACCGCGTCTCCTTCGACATCGGCGCCGGCGAGGTGCTCGGTCTCGTCGGCGAGTCGGGGTGCGGCAAGTCGACGCTCGGCCGTGGTGTGCTCGGCCTGTTGCCGGAGGGCGCCGTCTCGGACGGCCGGGTCCTCTACGGCGGACGGAATATCGTCGGGCTCTCTCCGAAGGAGCTGTCGCGGTTGCGGGGCCCCGAGCTCGGCCTGATCTTCCAGGAGCCGATGACGCGGCTCAACCCGCTGCTCCGGATCGAGGACCACTTCAAGGAGACGCTCGAGCAGCACGAGCCGCAGCTGACCGAGCGAGAGGTCCGCCAGCGCTCGCTGGAGACGCTCGGCCGAATGGGCATCCCCCCCACGCGCTTCCGCCAGTACCCGCACGAGTTCTCGGGCGGGATGCGGCAGCGAATCATGATCGCGCTCGCCCTGGTGCTACGGCCGAAGCTGCTCGTCGCCGACGAGCCGACGACCTCCCTCGACGTGATCGTGGAGGCGCAGATCCTCGCGATCCTGGCCGACCTGAAGCGCAGCTTCGGCACGGCTCTCCTGCTGATCACCCACAACCTCGGGATCATTGCCGAGGCCTGCGACCGGGTCGCGGTCATGTACGCCGGCAAGATCGTCGAGGAGGGGCCCGCCCGCGACGTCTTCGCCGAGCCGGCGCACCCGTACACCCGGGAGCTACTCCGCTCCACGATCTCGCTGGAGACCACCGAGCTGCACTCGATCCCGGGCGCACCCCCGAACCTGATCGACCCGCCGCCGGGCTGTCACTTTCACCCGCGCTGTCCCGACGTGATGCGCGTGTGCTCGTGGAAGCAGCCCGTCGACGTGGAGCCTGGCCCGGACCGCCGTGTCCAGTGCTGGCTCCACGGCCCCGAGGAGGAGATCCCGCCCGGCGAGGCGGCCGGGCTCGAGCGCGAGGAGATCGCCGTTGCAGACGAGGCCTGACGAGACCCCGCTCGTCGCGGTCCGCGGGCTGAAGACGTACTACTCGATCCGCGGCAGCTTCGGCGACCGCCTGATCGGCCGCGAGGCCGGGTCGGTCCGGGCGGTCGACGACGTCTCGTTCGACCTGTGGAAGGGCGAGGTGCTGGGGCTCGTCGGCGAGTCGGGCAGCGGCAAGACCACGCTCGGGCGCACCCTGCTCGGGCTCGTGCGGGCGACCGACGGGAGCGTCATGTTCGAGGGCCGGGACATCACCAAGCTGAGCGAACGCGAGCTTCGGGTGCACCGGCGCCGCATGCAGATCGTTTTCCAGGACCCGCACGCATCGCTCAACCCCGCGATGACGATCGGCGAGGCAGTGGGGCACCCGCTGGAGATCCATGACCTCGTCCACGGCCGAGACCAGGTACGCCGCCGGGTGGCGGAGGCGCTCGAGATCGTCGGCCTTTCCCCGCCCGATCAGTTCCTGGACAAGTACCCGTCCGATCTGTCGGGCGGCCAGAAGCAGCGCGCGGTGATCGCCCGGGCGATCATCCTCAACCCGGTGCTGCTCGTCGCCGACGAGCCCGTCTCGATGCTGGACATGAGCGTCCGGGCCAAGATCCTCGAGTTGATGCTGAACCTCAAGCGGGAGTTCGACCTGTCCTACCTGTACATCACGCACGACCTGGCCACGGCGAAGTTCTTCTGCGACCGCATCGCGATCATGTACCTCGGCCGGATCGTCGAGATCGGCCCGTCGGAGGCGATCTACGACGATCCGAAGCATCCGTACACGCAGGCGTTGCTGCGCGCGATCCCGGAGCCTGACCCGCTCCGTACGGTGCCGCGCGACCTGCCGCGTGGCGAGGTGCCGGACGCCGCCCGCCCGCCGCGCGGCTGCTCGTTCCACCCGCGCTGCCCGCGCGCCTTCGAGATCTGCGGCTGGGAGACGCGCGATCTCCGCGACCTCCTCGAGGCGCACTGGGCGAGGGTCGGGGCGGAGGAGTACGAGGCCGAACGGCCGCTCTTCGGCGATCTCGACTCGCTGGCGGCGTCGAACGGCAGCGGCGTCCGCGTGCCGGCGCGCGGCGGGGCAACCGGCGGCGACCTGCTTGCGATCCTCGAGCGGGTGCGCGCGGACAGTCCCGACGACCCGTTCTGGAAGGGCGTCCGCGGGCTGCACCCCGGTGCGGACGCGCTCGAGATCGAGTGGAACGAGGCGCGTGAGCCCCGGCTCGTGCCGTCGGGGCGGGTTGAGGTCGAGTGTCATCTCTACGAGTGACGTGACCACTACCCGGGCTGGGTGCGCGCCGACGCCCTCGACGGAGCGATCGAGGACGATTGGCTCGTCGAGCGGGAGGGCAACCTGCTCGAGGAGGCCTGCGCGTACCTCGGCTGCCCGTACGAGTGGGGCGGCCTGACGGAAACGGGCATCGACTGTTCCGGCCTCATCCACATGGCGTATCCGCAGTGGTCGAGGAGGAGCACCCGCCGGACCTCGCAGCCCGGGCCCGGCGGCACGTGCTCCTCTGACCGAGCGCCGCGGCTCAGCGGCTGAGCCTGACGATCCCGCCGCCGTTCGTGCAGTACGGGAACGGGGTTCCCTGCGCCGTGCAGGTGCTGCCGACGCTGACATAGAGCGAGCCGTCTCGGGCCAGCCCGATCCCGTTGGGGAACATCAGTCCCTGCGCGAGCACGGTCGCGGTGCCGTCGGCGGCAACCTCCACGACGGAGCCCGTGTCCGCTGCGCTTCCCGGCCCCGCGGGGATCGGCGGCCCGGGCGTCCCCCACATGTCGACGAGGAAGATGTCGCCCTTCGCGTCCGACGTGCAGCCGGTGACGTGGTGCAGCAGCCCGGCCGGAACCGGCACCTCGGTCGGCGTGAAGCTCCCGGCCCGCTTCCAGAGCTTCCCCGAGAGCGACCCGAGGTAGGCGTTGCCCCTGGCGACCGTCACGCAGGTGGGGACGGCGTCGGCCGGGAAGCCGCCGGGCGGCGGCGGAGCGAGCGCCGACGCCACCGCGGTCGCGCCGTTCGCTGCAGCGACGTCGAGCGTGTTCGCCCCGGCGTCGGCGACCAGCGTCGCGGACGGTAGAGCGAAGACGCCGTACGGGTTCGCGTTCGCGGGCTCGCGCGAGAACGAGGGATGCGCAGCAGCCCAGGCGACGTCGTTCGAGCCGACGCCCGCGACCGGCTTCGAGGCACCGGCCGGGGTGAACGAGATCAACCTGCCCGCCTGTGCGCGTGCGGCCGCCAGCACCGCGGAGCAGTCGGCCGGCTGGCCGGCACAGCTCCACGCGGCGAGCTCCTGCGGGAAGGAGGTGATCGTCGCGAGGAGGCGTCCGCCCCGCGCCGCGAGCCCGTTCGCGCCGGTGATGCCCTCGCCCGCGACCATCCTCGAGTACAGGCCGCCGACGATCGTCGTGCGGGTGCCGGTCGCGGCGTCGACGCGCGAGATCCGCGCGGTCGTGCCGATGCAGAACGTGGGGCTCTTGCACACGTCGCCCCCGTGCCCGCCTTCTGCGACGTACAGGGCTCCGCCGTCGGCGATCGCCAGGCCGCGGGGGCTGTCGAGGCCGCTGGCGACCGGCGTCACGCGCCAGGCCGTGCCGGCGGCGGGCAAAGGGGTCGCCACGGCGAGCGACGCCGTGGCAGCGGCGGCGGCCGTGCAGGCCATTGCCAGGACGAAGCGGGTCATTCGTGTACCTCCGATCGCAGGTTCCGTCCGATACTTTCAATAGGGTAAGACCCTAACAGATAGTGGGCGACCCGACCAGACCCGAGAAGCGGCGATACCACGCGCCTGGCCGCGCGGCCGCAGCCGAGCGCACCCGACTCGCGATCGTCACCGCCGCCAAGCGGCGGTTCGAGGGCGACGGCTGGGCGGGGACGACGGTCCGGGCGATCGCGGAGGACGCCGGGTGCTCCGTGAAGACGGTGGAGGCGACCTTCGGCACGAAGGCCGTGCTGCTCGAGGCCGCCGTCGAGCTCGCGATCCGCGGCGATCTCCGGCCCGAGCCGATGCCGCTCCGGCGCCCGATCGCCGACATGGAGGCAGCGCCTGACGCCAGGACGATGCTAGACCTCCACGCCGCGCATCTCCGGCTGGTCAACGAGCGCTCCGCCCCCCTCACCTGGGCGGTCGAGCATGCCGCGCGGAGCGACTCGGCGGTTGCCGAGCTCTGGAGCCGGATGAACGCGAACCGCCGTTTCGGGGTGCGCTGGGCGGCGCGAACGCTCCTCCGAAAGCCCGGCGCGCGGCGGATTCCGCGGGAGGAAGCGGAGCGGATCTTCTGGGTCGCCCTCGACTGGGGGACGTATCGACTCCTCACCGAGCAGGCCGGGCTCGACGCGGACCGATACCAGGCCTGGGTGGCCGGCTATTACCGCCGGATGCTGCTCGCGCGGAGCGGCTAGTAGGGTCGCGCCCGGTCGCGGTAGGCGGGTGCCAGCTCGGCCTCCCGCGCCCGCGGGAAGCTGATCGTCTGCGGATTCCCGTCCGAGACGTACCGCAGCTCGGGGTTCCGCTCGAGCGTGTCGAGCCACATGCCCCAGGTGAAGTCGCGGGCGCCGTTCCAGCGCGGGTTGGGGAGGATGCGCGGGATCTCGCCGGGGTTCCACCTGGTCGAGAAGGGCGACTGCGCGGGCTCCGCGCCGGAGAGGAACACGCCCGCGAAGCGGTACGACTGGCCGTCCCACGTGCCTTTGACCGCAAGCGACGCAGGGTGTGGGAGCGCGCCGAGCGGGAGCGCCATCGTCTGCACCCGGTAGGCAGGCAGGCGTTCGGTGAGCAGGCGGTTGCCGAGGACGAGCTGCCGTTGCACCGCGGTCGCGTCGAGCGTGTTCAGCGCCAGGTGGTCCTTCGTGTGGTTGCCGAGCTCGAACCCGTGCCCGACGAGCCAGTCGAACGTCTTCTTCGCCGTTCCGCCGTCTCCGTCGAACGCGTTTCGCGGGACGTAGAAGGTGCCGGTCGCCGGGAAACCTGGATGCTGCCCGGCGAAGTCCTCGAAGATCCCGATCGCCGTCTTCGGGTCGACCCGGCCGTCCGGCAGGAACGCGATCTGGTTGTTGGTTGCGTCGTCGAAGGTCATCACCACCGGCGTCTTCCCCTTGGGCCCGTCCAGCCGGCCGGAGACGAGGTCGGATGCCCGCACCGGGTAGTAGCCGTCGCGCCAGAGCCGCGCCAGCTCGGCGCGGAACTGGCCGGCGGTCAGGTCGTAGCTCGAGCCGTCCTCGCGGATCTGGTGGTGCATCAGCACGGGCACGACTCCGAGCTCGTTCGGCTCGAGCGACCGTGCCCGCTCGGCCGCCGTGAGCTGCTTCGGGAACACGGCGGTCAGCGCATCCGTGGGCAGGGCGGTCGCCGTGTACGTCACCGACGGGTCCCAGAGCAGGTACTCGTCGATGCCGGCGTCGTGGGCGCCGCGGATCTCGTCCTCGACCTGGGCGGGGCCGTAGTCGACCCCGAGCGAGAAGTCCTGGAGCCACGGCACGACGCGGGCGCCCGAGCCGCGGACGTCGCGCTGGAAGTCCTCGAGCGAGCGCTGGACGATGTCGTACGGCTGCGCGTTCGGGTTCGCGACGCCGTACTCGCCCGGCGCCCAGTGCGAGGGATAGACCATGGCCGAGATGTAGTCGACGTGCGAGGCCATCATCGGGATGTTCTGGGCGACCTCCGCCGGTCGTGTGGCCGCCACGCCGAAGACCGACGCGCCCAGGTACGTCCCGTAGGGCTTCAGGGCGGCCCGGGTCTCGGCCAGGAAGGAGGCGATCGACTGCTCGGGTGTCCCCTTCAGCCCCGGAAAGGCCATCGTCGAAAGCGGCCCGTCAGGCCTTCGGACATAGTCGTAGAGGACGTCGTCGACTCCGGCCTTCGCGGCCGCGACGGCGATCGCGATCTGGTACCGGCGGACGGCGGGGTTCGCGAAGTTGGTGAAGCCGCCGTACCCGCCGTACAGCTGGCCGTCCGGCGTCTGGATCACCTCGTCGCGCTTGCCGGCCTTCCAGGCGGCGCCCGCCAGGATCGGGTCGCGGAAGCAGACGAGCCGGCCGATCACCCGCACGCCTTTCGCATGCAGGAACTTGACCGCCGCCGGCAGGTCGACGATCGGCTTGACCGCGCCGCTGCGGTGCGCGAGCGGCACCGGCGCGTTCCAGCCGACCGTGCCGGACTCGTCCTTCAGGTCGAGCTCGACGGCGTTGATCCGGCCCTGGTCGATCAGGTCGACGATGCCCTTGTGCAACGCCGGATCGGCCCAGGCGTCGAAGGTGACGTGGACGGCGCGCACCGGACGGGCAGGCCGTCGCGGCTGCATCGAGATCCAGACGCGGCGCGTGGTCGCGTTCCGCAGCGTGTCGGTGGCGGCGAGCGTGATCGGGCCGGTCGGCCGCTTCGCCCACGAGAGCCGGAACCGGCCGTCGCCGGACACGAGGACCGGCCGCCCGTTCGCGGTCAGGGTCGCACCCGGCTCCAGCGTGCCGGCGAGGGCGATCGGGTGGCCGTACGGGATCATCACGCCCGGGGGTTCGAACGAGATCGTCGGGCCGTGCGTGTCGACACGCACGTGCCAGGTCTTCGTCGTGCGGGAGCCTGGGAACCCGCCCGGCGCGGTCGCCTGCACGCGGTGCTGCCCGTCGGGCAGGCGGTTACCGTCGAGCACGAAGCGGCCGTCCTTCAGGTACGCCTTGCCGGTGACGTCCTTCCCGTCGAGCCTCCAGTGGACGCGGTCGAGCACCGACTGGTCGGCGCCGACCGAGAACGAGAGCGAGGGGAGCGTGGCCGGGCCGACCGCGGCGTTCGCCGGCGGCCCCTGCGGGTCGAGGCCGGGCGCTGCGATTCGGGCGCCGAGCGCAAAGGTGGCGAAGACGAGGGCACCGAAGACGGCCACGGCGATCGCCAGCCGGCGGTACCGGTGGAAGATGCCGGGCTTCCACCGCTGTCGGGGCGAGCGCTCTGGTTCGGGCTCGGCCACCGGCGCGCCTCCGTCCCCGTCCTGCGACGGCGGCGCGGAGGGCGGCCCGCCGGTCGGAATCTGCGCGCGGAGCCGCTCGACCTCGTCGATCAGAAGCAGGATCGCCCGGCCGGCCGGCTGGAGCTCCGGGTGCGATTCGTCCTCCGAGAGCTTCTGCCCCCAACGGCGGAGCTCGTCGATTTGCCCCGCATCCACCGGCAAAGTATGCCGCCCTGAGGTGTTCGGCCGGGTGTTCGGCTACTTCGAGTCCGACGACCTCCACCGCGCGGCGGCGTACCTCGCGGCGCAGGAGGTCTGCTCTCGGTGGCAGGACGCGATGGCCGAGCTGCTCGAGGAACGCGTGCCGGACGAGGGCCCGCCGGCCCTCGAGCAAATCTTCCGGCTCGACTGAGATCCTTAGAGTCCCGTCGATGCCGACCGTCCAGCTGTTCGCCACCTGTCTCGGCGACCTCGCCTTTCCCGAGGCGATAGAGGACGCTGAGACGCTGTTGCGGCAGGCGGGCTTCGAGGTCGAGTTTCCGGCGCGGCAGGTGTGCTGCGGCCAGCCGGCGTTCAACGCCGGCCACCGCGGGGCGGCGAGGCGGGTCGCCCGCTCGTTCGGGCGCGCGTTCTCGCGTGAGGCGCCGATCGTCGCGCCCTCTGGCTCGTGCGCGACGATGGCGTCGCATTACTTGCCGGAGCTGCTCGGCGTCGAGCCGTTCGAGGTGTGGGAGCTGTCCGCGTTCCTCGCGTCCGTGGGGTTCCGGCCGCTGCCGCGGAACGCCGGCCGGCGGATCGCCTACCACGACTCGTGCCACATGCTGCGTGAGCTCCACGTATCGGCGCAGCCCCGGCGCCTGCTGGGTGGTTCGGGGGCGGAGCTCGTCCCGTTCTCGCGGCCCGATCTCTGCTGTGGGTTCGGCGGGACCTTCTCCGTTCGCCAGCCCGAGGTGTCGGTGGCGATGGCCGACGAGAAGCTGGCCGGCGCGGAGGCGGCAGGGACGATCGTGACCGCCGACCCCGGCTGCCTGATACACCTGCGCGGCCGAGCCGAGAAGATCGGCTCACCGGTTCGAGTCGTCCACCTCGCGACCGCGCTCGCCAGGGGCGTCGGTGGCTGAGCTCGCCCAGCCCGCGGGGCGGTTCCGGGTGATCGCGCGCGGCAAGCTCGCCGACGCGCACACCCAGCAGGCGCTCGACGACTCGACCGACCGGCTGCGGACGCACCGGCTGGCGGCGTGGGAGGGGCTCGCCGACGTCGAGAGCCTGCGGGAGCGCGCACACGCGATCCGGATGGAGGTGATCGACGATCTCCAGGAGCACGTCGATCGGTTCACGTCCGCGCTGGAGGCCCGCGGCGGCCACGTCTTCTTCGCGCGCACCGCGGACGAGGCGAGCGCCTATGTGGCGGACGTCTGCTCGCGGGCGGGTGCGAAGCTCGCGGCGAAATCGAAGTCGATGGCGACCGAGGAGATCGGGCTCAACACGGCCCTCGAGGCGGTCGGCGTGACGCCTGTCGAGACCGACCTCGGCGAGTACATCCTCCAGCTGGCCGGCGAGCACCCGGTGCACATCGTTGCGCCGGCGATCGAGAAGACCGTCGAACAGGTGGCGGAGCTGCTGAGCGCGGTCGAGGGGAAAGCGATTCCGGCCGAGCTGGAGGCGCTGACGAAGGCCGCGCGGCGGCAGCTCCGCGAGACCTTCCTGCACGCCGACGTCGGCATCACCGGCGCGAACTTCGGCGTCTCCTCGACCGGCTCGGTCTGCCTCGTCACGAACGAGGGCAACGGCCGGCTGGTCAGCTCGATCCCCCGCGTACACGTGGCGCTGATGGGGATGGAGCGGCTGGTGCCGACGACGGCCGATCTCGCCGTGCTGCTGAGGCTGCTGGCGCGGTCGGGGACCGGGCAGAAGCTGACCGTGTACACGACGCTGATCACCGGCCCCCGTCGTCCCGGCGAGCAGGACGGGCCCGAGGAGATGCACGTCGTCATCCTCGACAATGGGCGGACGAACCTCCTGCGCGGCCGGTACAAGGAGATGCTCGCGTGCATCCGCTGCGGGGCCTGCCTGAACGTGTGCCCGGTGTACCGCAAGACGGGCGGGGCCGCGTACGGGCCGGTGTACTCGGGGCCGATGGGGGCGGTGCTGCTGCCGCTCCTCGTTGGGCTCGACCAGGCGCCGGCGCTGCCGCATGCGTCTTCGCTGTGCGGCGCGTGCACCGATGCGTGCCCGGTGAAGATCCCGCTGCACGGGCTCCTGCTCGACCTCCGCCGTGACCTGGTGCAAGAGGGCGTGGCTCCGCGGAGCGAGCGGCTCGGCTTCTGGCTGTGGTCGTGGGCGTGGTCGTCGGTGTGGGGGTACAGAACAGCCACCTGGCTGGCGCGGCTCGGGCAGCCGCTGGCCGGGCTCGCCGGGCCGGGCCGGAGATGGGCGCGTGGCCGGTCGCTGCCGCGGTTCGGCCGTCGCTACCGGGACCGGCGACGGTGAAAGACGAAACCGCGCACGAGGCCGCCCTGGTCGACGAGTTCGTCGCGAGCGCCGAGGCCGTCGGCTTTCACGTCCACCGTGGCGAGGCGCCGCCGCTCCAGGACGCCGGCGTGTCGACGGCGATCTTCGGGCTCGCCGACACGGGCTCGGTCGTGCTCGCTGCCGCGCCGGACGAGCCGAGGGCCCGCTCGCTGCTCCCGGACGTCCACGTGACGCTGCTGCGCGAGGATCTGATCCTGCCCGGCCTCGACGAGCTCTTCGCCGCGCTCGGCGACGACCTCCCGAGCGCGCTCGCGATCGTCACCGGCCCGAGCCGCAGCGCCGACATCGAGCAGAAGCTCGCCGTCGGCGTCCACGGGCCGGGCGAGGTGCACGTCGTCCTCGTGCCCCCTGCAGGCGAGGCGGTTCCGGCGTAGTCCCGGGGACAGTCCCCCGGACCTGGCTCGAACGAGCACGGCCGAAAGATGTGGTCAGGCCGCCGGCCGGACCTCGCGAGCCGGTCGCGGCCACGTCCACAGCCAGTCCGCCGCGTCGACACAAAGCCCCGCTCTTACGGGATTGTTCTCGACGTAGGCCAGCGTGTGCTCGAAGTGGAGCTCGTCGCGGATCTGCGCGGCAGCGAAGCGGTTCTCGAACAGGTGGCCCCGACGTTCCTGCCGGCGGTTGAAGTACATCGCGTAGAGGCAGTGGAGCCGATGGACGGAGAGGGACATCTGCTCCTGCGTCGCCTCGACGACCAGGTGGTAGTGCGTCCCCATCAGGCACCAGCTGACCACGCGCCAGCCCCAGTACTCGGAAACATCCTCGAGATAGAGGACAAATCGCCGCCGGTCGAAGTCGTCCGCGAAGATCATCGACCCGGCGACGCCGCGCGCGGTGATGTGGAAGAAGCGGCCTTCGTGGAGAAGCTTGCGGGGTCGGCGCGGCATCTCGAGCGACCGTAACCGGTCGGCTGAGATCCGGCTGGGAACGTCACACATTCGTCACAGGGGACAGTCCCCCGGGCATTGGCCGCTGCGGCCACGTTAGGCTCAGACGATGCTGCCGATCGACCGCCCCGGAAAGATCATCTGCGTCGGACTCAACTACCGCGACCACGCTGAAGAGCAGGGCACTGCGCTGCCGGAGGCGCCGCTCCTCTTCGCGAAGTGGCAGAACACGTTGATCGGCCCGGGTGAGGCGATCGTGATCCCGCCGGTCGTGACCAAGTGCGACTACGAGGCCGAGCTGGGCGTCGTCATCGGCGAACGGGTCAGGGACGTCTCGGCGGAGAACGCGCTGGAGGCGGTTGCCGGCTACGTCTGCGTCAACGACGTCTCCGCGCGCGACCTCCAGTTTGCGGACGGCCAGTGGACACGGGGCAAGTCGCCCGACACCTTCTGCCCCGTGGGGCCGGCACTCGTCTCCCGGGACGACATCCCGGACCCGCAGGCGCTCCCGATTCGGGCGATCCTGAACGGCCAGACCGTCCAGGAGTCGACGACCGCGAACATGATCTTCGGCGTGGCCGCCGTGATCGCATACGTCACGCGGACGATCACGCTCGAGCCGGGCGACCTGATCGCGACCGGCACACCCGCGGGTGTCGGCGCCTTCCGCGACCCGCCCCTCTTCATGCGGCCGGGCGACGAGATCACGATCGAGATCGAGGGCATCGGCTCGCTGACCAACCCGGTCGTCGCCGGCTAGCGTGCACCGCCGGCTCGGCCTGCTCGCGGGGCTGTTCCTCGCCGGGCTCGCACTGCGGCCTCAAATCGTCGGCGTCGGACCGCTGATCCCGGAGATCCAGGACGATCTCGACGTCTCGCACGCGGTCGCCGGCCTGCTGACGACCATCCCGGTGTTGTGCATGGGAGTCTTCGCGCTGCCCGCCCCACGGGTCTCCCGCCGATACGGCACCCGGCTGGCGATCGCCGTCTGCCTGGGGCTGATCGGCGCCTTCGGTATCGCCCGTGGCGTTGCGCCCGGCGCGGCGGCCGTGATCCTTCTCACGTTCGGGGTCGGCCTCGGCCTCGGCCTCGCGCAGGCGCTGATGCCGGCCGCCGTCAAGGAGCGTTTCGCGCTGCGCCCCGCGTTCGCGACGAGCATCTACGTGCTCGGCTTCAACATCGGCTCGGCGCTCTCTTCCGTTTTCGCGGTGCCGATCTCCGACGCGACCGGGAGCTGGCGCTGGTCGCTCGTGGTCTTCTCGGCGGTGACGGTCACGCTCGTTCCCGCCTGGATGTGGCTGACGCGGGGGGAGCCCCCGCATGAGCGCCCCACCGTCGCCCGGATCAGCCTGCCCTTTCACAGCGGTACCGCCTGGGTCCTCGTCGGGATCTTCGGCTCGATGGCCTGTGTGTTCTACGGCCTGAACAGCTGGCTTCCGGACGCGTATGTCGAGCGCGGCTGGAGCGACGGAAAGGCCGGCGGCCTCCTCGCCGTTCTCAACATCGCGGCGCTGTTGACGACGGTGATCATCCCGTGGCTGTCCGACCGGAAGGGCTCCCGCCGGGTCTATCTGGTCTCGTTCAGCGCGGCTCTCGCTCTCGCCGTCGCCGGCTTCGTCGTCGTGCCGGGCGGCGCCTGGGCCTGGGCCACGGTGGTCGGTCTCAGCACGGGTGCGATGTTCCCGCTCGTGATGACGCTGCCCATCGACGTCGGCAGGCGGGCGACCGACGTCGCCTCGGTGACCGGGCTGATGCTCGGCGTCGGCTACATGATCGGCGCCGTCGCGCCCCTGCTGCTCGGCGCTGCCCGTGATCTCACCGGCACGTTCACGACCACTCTCTGGCTGATCGTCGGCTCGGCTACCGTGCTCTTCTCGCTCTGCGCGTCGATGACTCCCGAGCGGATCGCGCGCGGCATCCCCAGGCCCGAGCCGGCATGAGACGTCCTGTGTCAACCCTTGGTGGTGGTGAGGTGGTTGAGGCTGCGGTGGCGGTTGGGGTCGTAGGTGGTTTGGTCTTGCCAGAGGAGCCAGATGATGCGGAGCCAGGCGCGGCCGAGGATGCGGATGGCGTGTGGGTGGTCGTGGCCGCGTGCGCGGGCCCGTTGGTAGATGTCGGCGGCCCAGGGGTTGTGGTGGCGGCTGCTGTCGGCGAGGACGCTGACGGCGGCGCGGAGGTTCTTGTTGCAGGCCCAGCGGAAGCAGGCGACCTTTTCTTGCCGGATTGGACGGCGACGGGTGCTTGGCCGGCCATCGCTTCGAGGGAGGCGCTGGAGGGGTGGCGGTGTCGGTTGTCGCCGGTCTCGGCGAGCAGTTCGGCGGCGGTGACGACGCTCTTGGGGTCGCGGAAGAGGGAGAGGAAGATGTGGCCGTCGTCGTGGGCGCGGACGGCGCCGGCGATCTGGCTGGTCAGGAGTCGGATCTGCTCGACCAGCGGCTTGAGTGCGGCGATCAGGGCGAGCACGACGGCGCGGCGCGCCTCGAGTTCTGCTTCGCCGGCGCGGCCGGCGGGGGCAGCGCGGAGCCGTTCGAGCAGCTGCTCGGCGCTTCGGCGGCCGCTGTAGCCGTTGCGGGCGAGGAAGCCGGCGAGCCGTTTGGTGCCGAGGCCGCGCGCGTCGGCTGGGCTGGGGTAGCGCTCGAGGAAGGCGAGCGCGATCGGCGGGTCGACGTCGGCGAAGATCTGCTTGGCGCCGGGCCAGAAGCCGTCGAGTTGAGCGCGCAGCTGGTTGGCGAGCGCGACCTTCTGCTCGACCAGGTCCTCGCGTGTGCGGGTGAGCGTCCTGAGCGCCTTCGTTTCGTCCGAGTCGGGCTCGAGCAGCCGCAGGCGGTGCATGTCGGTGCGGGCGAGCTCGGCGAGCACGTAAGCGTCGAAGCCGTCCGATTTGCCGCCGCCGCTGCGGTAGCGGTCACGGGCGGCCGCCAGCTGGTTCGGATGGACGGCGACCACGGCGATGCCGGCGTCGAGCAGCCGGTCGACGACCAGCCCGTTGGGCTGCTCGATCGCGACTCGCGCGACGCGCAGGACGCGGAGGTGGCGGACGAGCGCGCCGATCCCGTCCTCGCTGTGTGCGACTCGCCGCTCCTGTAGGTGACGCCCGTTGCTTTCGACGACGGCGAGACGGTGCTCCTCGCTGGCCAGATCAAGCCCGGCGGTGCGCTCCTGCATCGAACCTCCTTGCATCGGATTGCTGAACGCGGGCCGACCGGCGAGGTACCGTGGCGGATGCTCATTGACGGGCCCTCGGCGGGGCGACGTCCTGTCGCCGCTGCGGGTGCCTCACACCGCCGGGAGGCGCAAGTCTCATGCGGGCCGTCGACGCGGCAAGCGACGAGGGCGCTCTCCCGGCGGTGGTCAGCCACGAGCCGACGCTACGAACCGCGCCGGTCGACGCCCGCGATCACTGCGTGCGGGCGGACTCTCAGATTTCAAAGAACAGACAAGACCAAAAGCAAGGTTGACCAATGAGCGTCGCTCGGCTCCGCCTCGCTCCCGTGCGGGAAACCATGTTTCCCCCAGGGCCCCCTTCTTCCGGAGGCCGATTGAGCCGGGGAACCTCCGGGTTCCCCTGGGACCCCTCCTCGCTCATGGATCAAAGATCGGCCCATGAGCTCGCGCTATCTGGAGGGAGCCCGGATGATCGCTCCGGTCGGTGTCGCGGCCGCTCTCTTCTCGCTCTCGTTCGGCGTTCTCGCGCGCGCCGCCGGCATGGGCATGGTCGCACCGCTCCCCTCATGTCCGCCACGACCTTCGCGGCTCCGCCCAGTTCGCGGTCGCCTCGGTGCTCGGCAGCGCGGGCTCGGCCGGGGCCGCGATCGCCGCCGCAGTGATGCTGAACGCGCGCTACGCGCCGATCGGGATCTCGATCGCGCCGGCCTTTCACGGCTCGCTGCCGAGGCGCCTGCTGCAGTCGCAGCTGATCGTCGACGAGACGTGGGCGATGACCATTCGTCGCAAGGGCGGCTTCGACCTCCGGGTGCTGCTCGGTGCGGGCGTGGTGCTCTACCTCTGCTGGAACATCGGGACCGCCGTCGGGCTGATCCTCGGCGACGTGATCGGCGATCCGAACGAACTTGGCCTCGATGCCGCATTCGCGGCACTCTTCCTCGCCCTGCTCTTCCCGCAGCTTCGAGGGCGGCGCGAGGTCACCGCCGCCCTCCTCGGCGGCGGGATCGCCCTCACGCTGATCCCGTTCACGCCGGCCGGCGTTCCGATCGTCGCCGGCGCGGCAGGCTCACTCATCGGCTGGATGCGCGGATGAGCCCCGTCTGGACGTCGGTGCTCGGCGTCGGCGCGGCGACGATCGCACTCAAGGCGACCGGGCCTGTGCTTCTCGGCCGGCGCGAGCTTCCCTCGTGGCTGGCCGGTCCTGTCTCGCTGCTCGCGCCCGCCGTGCTCGCCGCGTTCGTGGTCCACGCAGACCGTCGGCGGGCACCGCGACATCGTCGCCGATGCCCGGCTCTTCGGCCTGGGCGCGGGAACGATCGCGATCGCGTTGCGCGCGCCGATCCTGGCGGTCGTGGTCGTCGCCGCGCGCTCGAATCGGCATACATCCGTCACAAAGACCCGCACGTCGAGCCGGTAGCCTCGACCGCAGGGGAAAGGGGCACAGCCCCCACCCCGGGTGGGGGTATGGAGCATCGGACGCCGCGCCCGCCGGGCCTCGCTACGGAAACGGCCTAGCCCATGCCGAGCGAGATGATCCCGCGCCCGACCAGGCCGCTCGTGAACGAGGACTCGGGCAGGATCTTCACGCCGTACGTGTCGCGCAGGAACCACTCGAGGTAGACGAAGACGCTGGAGCGAACGGCCGCGACCTTCTCGAGCCGCGCGAGATCGAGGAGCGCGACGCGCGACCGGAGCGGCTCCTCCTCGAGGAAGCGCTCGACGGTCTTCGGGCCGATCGGGCCGAGCAGTAGCGCCGGCCCGTCCTCGGCGAGGCGGTCGCAGAACGCGTATCCGAGGCGGAGCTCGATCGTGCTCCGCTCGTGGCGCCAGCCGAGCGCGAGCCGGCTCGGGCCCCAGTCGAGGACGTCGACGTCGTCGAGTTCGTCGCGGCAGTGGACGGCGAAGGCGTCGAGGACCTCTCCCTGCGTCAGGGTCTGAGTCGCCCACTCGATCCTTCGGCCACGGCGCAGGGCGTCGAGGTCGCCGTCGGCCGGCTCCTCGGGCCCGGGGTCCCAACGGGCGAGCTCCGCCTCCAGCGCCGGACCCTCCTCGGCTCCCGTCCGCGGATCTGCCAGCGCCTCGGCCGCGACCGCGTTCACCGGGATTCCTCGACCGCGTCCACCAGGAGGTCGGCGGCGAGCTCGGACAGAGGGATCCGTGTCCCGCCGCTCGCGTGCGCCAGACCGATCGCGCAGCCGTCGCCGGGCCCCTCCACCTCGGCCACCACGCAGCCGACCCGGGCGCGCCGTAACGCCCGGCCTTCTGCCAGTACATCGGCGACGGGATCCGCGCCGCGGCGCAGGGGCACGGTCGGCAGTCCGTCGCTGACGACCACGACGAGCGGGACGGCGTTCGGATGCCGGAGGAGCTCGCCGCGCAGCAGCAGCCGGGCCCGCCGGAGCGCGTCCGCGAGCGGCGTCTGCCCGCTGAGCGGAATCTCCTCCAGCCGGCGCCGCGCCCGCGATCGACTCGAGGTCGGCGGCAGCGCGACCGCGGCTTCGGCCAGACCGCCCTTGAACGCGACCAGCGAGACCTTGTCGCCGCGCCGGGTCGCGTCGTCGAGCAACTCGAACACGACTCCCTTCACCTTCTCGACCATGCGCTCGGCGTGCACCGACCAGCTGTTGTCGACCACGAAGCAGACGGTGTACGGCGAGCGATGCTCCCGGATCTTGCGGCGGAGATCCTCCGACCGGATCTCGACGGGGACACGACCGCCGCGCACCGCCGCCGCTCGCAGCGTGGCATCGAGCGCCAGATCCGTGTCGCCCGGTCCGGCCAGGCGGTGGCGCGCGTACTTCCCCCGCCGGCGGCCGACGAACGACCGCGCCCGCCGGCCCGACAGTGCCCGTTCCAGCCGGTCGGTCCGGCGGCGGTGGTCGAACACACGGGACGGGTCGACGCGCACGCGCTCGACTGCCGGTGCGCCGTCCGGCGCCGAGTCGACCTCGAGCGCTAGCTCGCCCTCTCCTCGACTTTTTTTCGGGACACCTCGATCTCGAGCGCGTCGTCGAGGAGGCGGCGGAGAATGTGGGGCTCGGCCCGGGCCGGCGGGCCGAACGGGTCCGCCTCGAGGCGGTGGCCGAGGGCGAGCTCGGCTGCCTGGAGCACGTCGTCGGCGTCTACCTCGTCACGTCCGGCCAGCGCGGCGATCGCCTTCGCGCACTCGACGATCGCGATGTCCGCCCGGTGGCTGCTCACGCCGGAGCCGACCACGAGCCGCCCAACGGCGCCGTACAGCGGATCGGCCACGCGGACCGACGCCAGACGCGCCTCGGCGGATGCGACCGCCTCGGCCAATTCGATCTGCGCCTGCGCCCAGTTCCGCCGGAAGCCGTCCGGGTCGGACGCGAACGCCTCGCGGCGCCTCACCACCTCTGCCCGCGACTCCGGGTCGGCGAGCGCCTCGACCTCGACCTCGAGTCCGACCCGGTCGGCGATCTGCGGACGCAGCTCGCCTTCCTCCTCGTTCATGGTCCCGACGAGCATGAACCGGGCCGGATGCGACACCGACACGCCTTCGCGCTCGACCACGTTCACGCCGAGCGCGGCCGAGTCGAGGAGGACGTCCGTGAGGTGGTCGTCGAGCAGGTTGATCTCGTCGACGTAGAGTATGCCGCGGTTCGCCTCGGCCAGTAGCCCCGGCTCGAGCGCGCGTTCGCCGGATTCGAGCGCCCGGGCGACGTCGACGCTGCCGGACACGCGATCCTCCGTTGCGTTCAGGGGCAGGTCGACGATCCGCCGCCGTCTGCGGATCACCGACAGCTCCTTGCCGGCCGCGAGCCGTTCCCCGCACGACCCGCAAGGATCGTGCGGGTCGCAGGAGAACGGACAATCGGCTACCACCGCGATCTCCGGCAGCAGCTCGGCCAGGCCGCGGACCGCCGTCGACTTTCCGGTGCCGCTCGGCCCCTTGATCAGGAGGCCGCCGACGGTCGGGTTGATCGCGTTGAGCAAGAGCGCCCGGACGAGGCGCTCCTGCTCGACGATTGCCGTGAACGGGAAGTAGCGGAACCCGCCTACGTGATCACCAGACGCTTTCCGAACGTCGGCTCGGCCTGCGTGATCGGCGGGAACTGCCAGGTGCCGATCAGCGGGACCGCCGTGTCGCGGTTGACCTTCACGTCGACCACGAACGGGCCGCCCGCGTTCAGCGCCGTGTCGAACGCGTCCGCCAGGTCGCCCGGCTGGTCGACCGACACCGACCCGGCTCCCATGGCCTGCGCCATGGCCGCGAAGTCCGGGTTCCAGAACTCGCCCGTCGACTGCTTGACGAAGCTCGTCCCGATCTCGCGGTTGTCCATGTAGAAGCGCTGGAGGTCGCGGATCACGCCGATCGTGTAGTTGTTCATGATCACCCAGACGGCCGGGATGTCGTGTTCGACGGCGGTGGCGACTGCACCCGGGAACATCATGAAGCTGCCGTCGCTGGTGACGCAGACGGCCGGCCGGTCAGGCCGCGCGAGCTTCACGCCGAGCACACCGCAGGTGCCGAAGCCCATGCCGGCGAAGCCACCGGGCGTGAACACCGACCGCGGCTCGTAGGCGTCCCAGTACTGCTCAACCCACGTCTGATGGTTCCCGGTGTCGGTGATCATCAACGTGTCGTCCGGAGCCGCCTTGCGCAGCTCGGAGATCACGCGGCGCGGGTCGATCGGAACCTCGCTGCTCGCCTTCTCGGGCTCGATGAAGTTCGACCACTCCTCCTTCCACGCCTCGACCTGGTCGTTCCAGGGCGAGCGTTCGCGCTCGGGCTCGCGGCCGGCGAGCTCGATCAGCTGCTTCAGCACCTCGCGCGCGTCGCCCACGATGCCCAGCTCGGTCGGGTAGTTGCGGCCGATCTCCTGCGGATCGAGGTCGACGTGGATCAGCCTGGTCGGCGGGATGTTGTACGTGTAGCCGGGCACCCACGAGGAACAGTGGATGTCGGAGAAGCGACAGCCGATCGCGAGGATCACGTCCGCGTTCTTCGCCGCCTCGGACGCCGGGTACTCGCCCCAGCAACCTGCGATGCCCAGGTGCAGCGGGTGCCGCGCCGACAGCGCGCCCTTGCCCATGAACGTCGAGTAGACCGGCACGTTGACGTGTTCGGCGAACTGTCGCAGCTGCTCGGTCGCATCCGACGAGATCACGCCACCGCCGGCCAGGACGAGCGGCCGCTTCGCCTTCATCAGCATCTCCAGCGCGCGGCCGACCGCCTCCGGCGAGCCGGGCGTGCGCCACTCGAGGTGCTGCGAGCGCTCCTCCGGCTCGGGCACCTCCACGTCGGCGGTGCGGATCCAGAGGTCGTACGGGACGTCGATGTGCACCGGGCCGGGGCGTCCGGTCCGCGCCAGCTTGAACGCCTTGGGCAGGAACTTGCCCAGGTCGTCGACGCTCTGCGCCTGGAAGCTCCGCTTGGTGATCACCTTCGCGATGCTCGGGAAGTCCGCCTGGTGGTGGCGGTACTCCTCCTGAAGGGCGCCCGAGTCGTACTGATTCGTCGCCACCTGGCCTGTAATCGCGATGAACGCGGACGAGTCGTAGAACGCGTTGCCCATCGCCACGGTCAGCAGCATGGGACCTGGCCCCGTCGAGGTGTAGACCGGGATCACCTGACCCGAGGCGCGGAAGTATGCGTCGGCCATGTAGCCGGCTGCGGACTCGATCCGCGGGAAGATGATCTTGATGTCGTCCTGGTGGTTGTAGACGCCGTCGAGCAGCCCGACCGCCCCGTGCCCGGCGTAGCCGAACATGTAGGGCACCTTCTCCTTGATCAGGTACTCGACGACGAGGTCGCAGCCACGCATCTCGGCCATGTGTGCTCGCCCCTTTCCGGTCGCAGTAGCCCGACTATACGACGCTTTGCAGGATCGCAGCGGTCTCGCGGACGCCCTCCTCGATCGGCGTGAACCGTGCGTCGAGCCACGGCCCGGGCAGCTCGTCGGGAAAGGGCAGCGGCGCGTCGTCATACGTGATCTCCGCGCCGGTCATTTCGCGGCCGACCAGTGCCACGAAGTCGGCGATCGCCGTCACCGGCCCGCCGAGGGAGAGCGCCTGCGTGCCGCCGGGAGCCGAGCGTGCAGCCCCGATGAAGGAGCGGGCCACGTCCGGCGCGTAGTGGAACTGGGTGCGTCCGCCGAAGCCGATGTGGTATGGCTCGCCGCGCACGGCAGCGGCGATCGCGAGGGTCGGGCCGGCGGTCAGGCCATGATCCCGGCCCGGGCCATAGACCGTGAAGGGGCGTAGCCCGACGCTGGCGACGCCGCTCTCCTCCGCATAGACAGTGGCGATGCCCTCGTCCGCCACCTTGTACACGCCGTAGAGCGTCTTCGGTGCAATCGCGCCCTGCTGGTCGTAGACCGCGGCCGAGCTGGCGTAGGCGATCGCCGTCGCCAGGCCCAGCCGCTTCGCGGCCTCGAAGACGTTCACAGTGCCGGTCACGTTCACCTGGGCGCCCAGGACGGGGTTCTCGCGGCAGAACGGCACCTGCAAGGCGGCGAGGTGGACGACGTGCGTGATCTCGTGCTCGGCCAGCACGCGCTCGACCGTCTGGAGGTCGGTGATGTCGCCGCGGGCGAAGGTGATGGGGTCGAGCTCGCCGGCGTCGGCGATCAGGCGCAGCCGCCGGTCGTCGTCACTCAGGTCGAACGCGACCACGCTGGTCCCTTCGCGGACGAGCGTGACCGCGGTCCACGCGCCGATGCAGCCCAGCGCGCCGGTGACCAGCCACCGTTCGTCAGACATCGTGGTAGACGGTGACGACCTCCGTGTAGAACTCCATCGCCGCACGGCCCTGCTCGTGCGGCCCGAAGCCGGATCCCTTGATCCCACCGAATGGGACGTGGACGTCCGCGCCGGCCGTCTGCGAGTTGACGTGCAGGATGCCCGCCTCGAGCTCGTTGACGAAGCGCTGTGCGTTGGCCAGGTCGCTCGTAAAGATCGACGCCGAGAGGCCGAACTCGACCGCGTTCGCGCGGCGGACGGCTTCGTCCAGGTCGGAGAAGCGGTAGAGCGACGTGACCGGCCCGAAGACCTCCTCGCACGAGAGGAACGCGTCGTCGGCCACGTCTTCGAACACGGTCGGCGCGAGCAGGTAGGCGTCGTCGTCGACACGCTCGCCGCCTGTCACGACCGTCCCGCCTTCCGCCTTGCCCCGCTCGATGCCCGCGAGGATCTCGTCGAACTGCTTCTCGTTCACGATCGGGCCGACCTCGGTGTCCGGGTCGGCAGGGTCGCCGAGGACACCGCGCTCGACCCGGTCGAGCAGCCCGGCGCGGAAGTCGTCGTAGACGCCGCCCTGAACGTAGATCCGCCGTGTGGCCGTGCACTTCTGGCCGGCCGACCAGAAGGCGCCCGCATAGGCCGCCTCGACGGCCCGGTCGAGGTCGGCGTCGGCCATCACGATCAGCGGGTTGTGGCCGCCGAGCTCGAGCTGGACCCGCTTGCCCAGAGCAGTCGCCTCGTCCCGAACCCGGTAGCCGATCTCGACCGAGCCCGTGAACGAGATCGCCTTGACCTTCGGGTGGCTGACGAGCGGTGTGCCGACCTCCGAGCCGCGGCCGACGACGATGTTGAACACGCCGGCCGGAATCCCCGCCTCCTCGAAGCAGGCGGCCAGGTGGAGGCCGGTCAGCGGCGCCTCCTGCGCGAGCTTCATCACGACCGTGTTGCCGTAGACCAGAGCGGGCGCGGTCTTCCAGGCGGGGATCGCCGCCGGAAAGTTCCAGGGCGTGATCAGGCCGACGACGCCGAGCGCGCGCCGGACGGTGTAGACCGAGCTACCGGTCGCCGACTGCTCGAACAGCTCGCCCTTCGGCCGCCAGGCCTCGCCGGCGAAGTATCGGAGGATCGCTGCGCCTCGGGCCGCTTCCATCCGTGCCTCGCGAAGCGGCTTGCCCATCTCGAGCGTCATGTCCTGCGCGATCTGCTCGACCCGCCGCTCGATCGCGTCGGCGGCACCCATCAGGATCGCCGCGCGCCCGGCAGCAGGCCGCCGCGACCACGCGGGGAAGGCGCCGGCCGCAGCTTCGACGGCAGCGTCGACGTCCTCGGCGCTCGAGGCGGGGAATTCGCCGATCGTCTCCGAGGGCCGCCATGGGCCGCGTTTCTCGTACGTCTTGCCGGACGAGCTCTGCCGCCACTCGCCGCCGACGAAGTTGGCGAACGCCGGCCGCGGCGGTGCTTCCAGGACCTCAGACATGAGCCTCGCTCCTTGTTCTCGTGGTCAGCTCGGTCGCCGAGACGACCGGGTTGGTCAACGTGCCGATCTCCGGGACGGTGATCTCGACGCTGTGCCCGGGCTCGAGCGTGAAGTCGTCTGGCGGGACGAGACCGGTGCCGGTCAGCAGGACGCTGCCCGCAGGGACCGGGTTGTCGCGCAGCAGCCAGTCGACCAGCTCCGCGAACGAGCGTCTCATCATCGCCGACGACGTCTCGCCCGTGAACAGCTCGGCTCCGTCCGTGCCCGTGATCCGCAGCCGGATCTCGAGCGGCGCGTCCCAATCGTCCGGGACGAGGACGGCCGGGCCGATCGCGCAGGCCCCGGCGAACGTCTTCGCCTGGGCGATGTAGAGCGGGTTCTCGCCCTCGATCGAGCGCGAGGAGACGTCGTTGCCGATCGTCAGGCCTGCGAGGGCTCCACCCTGGCCGAGGACCACGCCCAGCTCGGGTTCCGGGACGTCCCAGCCCGAGTCGGAGCGGACGCCGATCGGGTCGCCGGGGCCGACCGTCCGTCGGCAGCCGGCGTCCTTCATGAAGAGCTCGGGCCGGTCGGCGTCGTAGACCAGCGTGTAGACGTCCTTCACGGTGCTCTCCTCGACGCGCGCGTCGCGGCTGCGGCGGTAGGTGACGCCCGCGCACCAGACCTCCGGCGGCTCGACCGGAATCGCCAGCCGGAAGCGGTCGAGCTCCTCCGGCGACTCGGCGGTTCCCTCGGCGATCCCACCGTCGACGTGATGGCGGAACCGCAGCATCAGTAGACCGCCCGTCCTCCCGAGATGTCGTACGTCGCGCCGGTGGAGAACGACAGGTCCTCGCTGGCGAGGAAGCAGGCGAGCGCGGCCACTTCCTCGGCCTTGCCCATCCGCCCGAGCGGGATCCGCTCGACCATGTAGTCGATGTGGTGCTGCGAGAGGCCCGTCAGGATCGGCGTCTCGATCACGGCGGGCGCGATGCAGTTGACGAGGACGCCGCTGGCGGCGACGTCCTTGCCGATCGCCTTCGTCATCGCGATCACGGCCGCCTTGCTCGCGGAGTAGGCGGCCGCCATCGGGTTCCCCTCCTTGCCGGCGATCGAGGCGACGAGGACGATCCGCCCGTACCCCCGCTCGACCATGCCGGGCAGCACCGCCCGGCACATGTAGAAGGAGCCGTTGGCGTTGATCGCGAAGACGCGCTGCCACTCCTCGTCGGTGACCTCGGTGGTGCGGATCGACTCGCCGGAGATCCCGGCCGAGTTGACCAGTACGTCGATTCGGCCGAGCTCGCGTTCGACCCGTCCCACGGCTGCGTCGACGTCGGCCGAGGAGGCGATGTCGCCGGTGACCGAGAAGTAGCCGTCGACCGGCTCCGCGGTCGAAGACGGCGACCTCCGCGCCGCCGGCCAGCAGCCGCGCGGCCGTGGCGGCCCCGATCCCGCTCGCGCCGCCGGTGACCAGCGCGACCTGCCCGCCGAAGTCGTAGGTGTTCGCCATCGCCTAGAGAATCCGGGTGAACGGCTTCGTCAGGATCGTCTTGCGGCCCGCGCAGGGCTCGCGGACGGCGTTCAGCGTCAGGCGCTTGCCGCTCACGCGCCACGAGTAGACGCCGGTCGCCTGCGCGCCCTGGCAGGAAAAGGGCCCGCCGAGGTCGTGGAAGGTGATGCGGTTGCCGACGATCCGCGCCGTGCCGGAGACCGCGAGCGTCGTTCCCTTGGCGACGGAGAAGCTGCGCCGGTTGACGGTGAGGCGCCAGGTGCCGTCGAGCACGGCCGGCTTGGCCCCGGCGATCTTCGTCGAATACACGTGCGGCCCGATCGACGCGGCGGGCGAGCCGGTCG
Source organism: uncultured Actinomycetes bacterium (assembly GCA_963775695.1). Taxonomy (GTDB): domain Bacteria; phylum Actinomycetota; class Thermoleophilia; order Gaiellales; family Gaiellaceae; genus DATBLE01. The sequence continues at coordinate 220,199 of CAVZJU010000007.1, forward strand.
CGGGCGCTGCCGTCACTGCGGCGAACGCGGCGGCGGCTGCCACCGCCGCGAGCGTGATTCTCCTCATCTGTGGTCGTCCTCCTTGTCGGGCTTCGATGCCCAACTCTACGATGTCCGCCATGGGCTTCGACCCTGCTTCCCACTACCCGCTCGGCTCGCGCCGGCCCGATCTGGTCCGCACACCGTCGGGCCTTGCGCTGGACGAGCTCACGCTCGACGCGGCGCACGCAGGCGATTTCGGTCAGCAGGAGCTACGGGCGACGCCCGAGACCCTCCGCCGCCAGTCGGCGATTGCGCTCGCCGCGGGCAGGACGCAGCTCGCCGACAATCTCGCCCGGGCGGCCGAGCTGGCGGACGTTCCCGGCGAGACGATCCTCGAGATCTATACCGCGCTCCGCCCGCACCGCTCGACAGCGGAGGAGCTCGAAGCGTGGGCAGCGCAGCTGGAGACGGAGCTGGGCGCCCCGCTCACGGCCGCGTTCGTGCGCGAGGCGGCGACCGCGTATGCCGAGCGCGGCCTGCTGGAGACGGATGAGCGCGCGGCGGTCTGAGCGGTTCACCTCGCGCGAGCGGCGCGAGCTCAGGCGGGAGGTCCTGATCTCGCCGTACCCGGAGCTGGGGCTGGTCGCGATGGACGGTCCGAACGACCCGGAGCCGGGGCTCGAGGTCGAGGGCGGCCGGGTGGTGACGATGGACGGCCGCCGCGCCGAGGACTTCGACATCATCGACCGGTTCGTCGCGCGGTACGGCCTCGACCTCGACGTCGCCGCGGAGGCCGCGCAGCTCTCCGACGACGAGTTCGCGCACCGGCTCGTCGACGTCGACGTTCCGCGCGCCGATCTCGTCCGGCTGTCCCGCGGCTTGACGCCGGCACGGCTCGCCCGCGTCGTCGCACGCCTCGACCCGGTCGAGCTGATGTTCGCGCTGAAGAAGCTCCGCGCCCGGCGGGCCCCGGCCAACCAGGCGCACGTCACGAACCTGAAGGAGAACCCGGCTCTGCTGGCCGCGGACGCCGCCGAGGCGGCGGCGCGCGGTTTCGCCGAGGTCGAGACCACGGTCGGCGTCTCGCGCTACGCGCCGCTGAACGCCATCGCGATCCTGGTCGGCTCGCAAACGGGGCGCCCGGGGGTGATGACGCAGTGTGCGGTCGAGGAGCGGCGCAACCTCCAGCTCGCGATCCAGGGGCTCGTCACGTACGCGGAGACGCTGTCGGTGTACGGGACGGAGCCGGTCTTCGTGGACGGCGACGACACGCCCTGGTCGAAAGCCTTCCTCGCCTCGGCCTACGCGTCGCGCGGCGTGAAGGTGCGGTTCACCTCCGGCGGCGGCTCCGAGGCGCTGATGGGCCACGCACAGGGCTGCTCGATGCTCTACCTCGAGGCCCGCTGCCTGGCTGCGATCCGCGCGGCCGGCTCCCAGGGCGTGCAGAACGGGTCGATCTCGTGCGTGGCGCTGGTGCTGTCGTTGCCTGGTGGAGCGCGCGAGATCCTGGCGGAGAACGTCCTCGCCGCCTGGCTCGATCTCGAGGTCGCGTCGGGGAACGACGCGATCGCGTCGCACTCGGAGATTCGCAAGACCGCGAAGCTGATGGGCCAGTTCCTGCCGGGCACGGACTTCGTCACCTCGGGCTACTCGGTGATGCCGCGCGAGGACAACACCTTCGGCGGCGGCAACTACGACGCCGACGACCTCGAGGAGTGGATGACCGCCCAGCGCGACTGGCAGGTCGATGCGGGGATCGAGCCGGTCGAGGAAAGCGACGTAGTCACGCTGCGCGCGAAGGCGGCGCGGGCGGTGCAGGCGGTGTTCGCGGGCCTCGGCTTTCCCCTCGTCACGGACGAGGAGGTCGAGGCCGCCACCTACGGCTACGCCAGCCGCGACCTGCCTGACCGCGACCGGGCGGCCGACGTCGCGGCCGCCGATCGAGTCATGGACGGCTCGATCTCGGCTCTCGACGTCGTTCTCGAGCTCGACCGGGCCGGCTTCACCGACGTGGCGGAGGCGGTGCTCGGGATGCAGCGGCAGCGCGTCTCGGCCGACTACCTGCAGACCTCGGCCATCATCGAGCCGGACGGCGCCGTGCGCTCGGCGGTGAGCGACCCGAACGTCTACGAAGGCCCGGGCACCGGCTACCGCCTCGAGGGCGAGCGCTGGCAGCGCCTGCAGCAGCTGCCGTACGTGGTCGACCCGCAGGAGGAGACCTCGTCGAACAGTGTTCCGTCGCCTGTGCAGGAAACGCATGTTGCCACGATAGACGACAGAGTGGACGACGTGGTCGTCGCGGTTGGGCCGGCGTTCGCGGCGGCGCTCCAGAACACCATCAACGGCCTGTCCCATGCGGACGTCCTGCGGGCGGTCACCGAGGGCGTCCGCGAGGGCGGTGGCCGGGCGCGGCTCGTCCGGGTGCGGCGCAGCTCGGACGTCGCCTTCATCGGCCACGACGGCGCGAAGCTGGCGGGCTCGGGGATCGCCGTCGGGCTCCAGTCGAAGGGCACGGCGGTCATCCATCGCGCCGACCTCGAGCCGCTCGACAACCTGGAGCTGTTCGGGATGTCGCCGCTCTACTCGCTCGACTCGTACCGGGCGATGGGGCGGAACGCGGCCGCGTACGCGCTCGGGCACGCCGTCGGCCCGGTGCCGACCCGGCTCGACAACTTCGCGCGCGCGAAGCTGATCGTGCGAACGACGCTCCTGCACGCGCGCGAGACCGCGGAAGCCGTCTCCGGCGCGGAGCCGGTCGAGCTCGAGCTCGCGCCCGCGTGAAGGTCTACTTCGCGGGGCCGCTCTTCACGCCGAGCGAGCGACGGTTCATCGACGAGTGCGCAGTCCGGCTCCGCGGCGCGGGCTTCGACGTCTTCGTCCCGCACGAGCACGAGCTCGCGCTCGACGGAACCGTGACCGCCGAGCGGATCTTCGCGAAGGACTTGGCGGCGCTGTCGGAGTCGAACGCGGTACTGGCGATCCTCGACGGGCCGGTGATCGACGACGGCACCTCCTGCGAGATCGGGATCTTCTACGGCCTTTTGCAGAGCGATCCGTCGAAGAAGGGGATCGTCGGGATGACGCACGACCTGCGCGCGACGCGCGACTCGAACCGCGCGGGCGAGGTGAAGGGGCTGAACCTCTTCGTGGTCGGCTGCATCGAGGCGGCGGGGACGATCGTCACGTCGCTCGACGAGGCGCAGGCGGTCCTCGAGGGCTGGCGCTGACCCGACCGGAACAGAAAGGCTCCTAGCTGCCTGCCCGCTCCTCCTCCAGCTTCCGCAGCTCCACGCGTCTGATCTTGCCGCTCCGCGTCTTCGGCAGCGCGTCCACGAACTCGATCTCGCGCGGGTACTTGTAGGGCGCGGTCACGCGCTTGCAGTGCTCCTGGAGCTCGACCGCCAGCGGCTCGTCGCCGTCATGGCCCGGTCGCAGGACCACGAACGCCTTCACGATCTGGCCGCGATCGGGATCGGGCTTGCCGACGACCGCGCTCTCCGCGACCGCGGCGTGCTCGAGCAGCGCGCTCTCGACCTCGAACGGGCCGATCCGGTAGGCGGCCGAGAGAATGACGTCGTCCGCACGTCCGGTGAACCAGAGGTAGCCGTCCTCGTCTCGCACCGCCCGGTCTCCGGTGACGTACCACTCGCCGCGGTAGACGGCGGCGGTCTCCTCGGGCGCGTTCCAGTAGCCCGCGAACAGCGCGGGCGCGTCGCCGCGCAGGGCGATGTCGCCCTCCTCGCCGACCGCGACCTCCTGCCCCTCGAAGTCGATCACCCGCACCTCGTAGCCGGGCGCGGGCAGGCCCATCGAGCCGGGCCGGATCTCGGCGCCGGGGAAGTTCCCCACGAGCAGGGTGTTCTCGGTCTGCCCGTAGCCGTCGTGGATCGTCCGCCCGAACGCCTCCTCGAAGGCGTGGATCACCTCCGGGTTCAGCGGCTCGCCGGCCGAGACCATGTGCCGCACGCCCGACACGTCGTACTGCTCGAGCCCGTCCAGCTTCGCCATCAGCCGGTATTCGGTCGGTGCCTGGCAGAGCACCGTCGCGCCGAGTGAGCCGATCAGCCGGAAGCGTTCGTCCGGGTCGAACCCGCCCTCGTGCAGGATCACGGCGGAACCACAGCTCCAGGGTCCGAGGAGGACGTTCCAGATCGACTTCGCCCAGCCCGTGCCGGCCGTGCACCAGACCAGATCGTCGAGCTTCGCGTCGAGCCAGCGCTTCGCCTGTGCACGCTTCGCCCACGTGTAGCGGTGCGTGTGGACGACGCCCTTCGGGTCCTTCGTCGTGCCCGAGGTGTAGAGGATGAACGCCGGATCCCCCGCCGCCGTGTCCGCCGTGGCGGCGTCCGGTTCGCCCACCTCCGCCTCGCCGACGTAGACGACGTCGGGCGCCTCGGCCATTGCGTCGACCTCGCCGCGCGAGCCCGGATCGGCGACCAGCAGCCCCGCGCCCGAGTGGCGCACGCGGAAGTCGAGGTCCTTGCCCCGCAGCATCTCCGAACAGGGGATCGCCACCGCCCCGACCTTCAGCGCCGCGAGCATGACCGCGTGCCACTCGGGCGTCTTGCCGACCAGGACGAGCACGCGGTCGCCGGGCGCGACACCGCGCGCACGGAGCATCCTCGCCCAGCGGGCGGCCCGGTCGCTCACCTGGCCGAAAGTCAGGCTCTCCACGGCGCCCTCGCGGTCGCAGAAGCGCAGCGCGAGCCTCGCGGGATCCTGCGCCTCGACCACGTCGCGGGCGAAGTTGAACCGAGCAGGCGTCATCGGGCGAGGACCGCCATCGTCGTGGTGCTCGTCGCAACGAGCTTCTCGTCCGCGTAGGCCTCGCCCCGGCAAACGGTCAGCCGCCCGCCGCGCCGGAGGACACGGCCCTGGCAGAGCACCCGCTCACCGACAGCAGGCTCGAGCAGGTTGATCTTGTACTCGACGGTCAGCACATCGACCTCGCCGTCCGCCGCCGACCAGGCCGCGTAGCCGCAGGCGCTGTCGAGCACGGCCGCGACGGCTCCGGCGTGCAGGAACCCGTGCTGCTGCGTGAGGCGATCGTCGAAAGGGAGTTCGAGGTCGACCTCGCCCGGCGCGGCGTGGGCGACGGTGACTCGGAGCGTCGCCATGAACGGCTGCTGCGCCACCGCTCGCCGGACGCGCTTCGCCAGCTCCTCCACGGCCCGAGCCTATCGCGCGAGAAACTGCTGGATCGCGCGCCGCACCGAGCCGGGCCGGTCGACCGCGGACCTCCGGCAGACGTCTCGGGCACGGCGCGAGAGTAGAGAATCCCCTCGTGCCGGTCGTCCGGATCCGCGCGTTGCCGCAGCGACACGCCGACGCGCGCACTGTCTCGGTCGCCGTCGCCGAGGCGGTTGCGGCCGCGCTCGGGGAGGAGCCGCGTGGTACCTGGGTGACCTGGGTGACGGTCGACGCCTACGCCGAGGGCGGCGTCGTGCCCTCGGAGCAACCCCTGGACACTCGGCGAAACGTAACTGTGCCGAGCAACGTTCCACCAAGCCCTCCTATCAGTTCTCCTGGGCCGTGGGGCGGACGAGGATCTCGTTCACGTCCACGTGCGGCGGCTGCGAGACGGCGAACATCACCGCCCGGGCGACGTCGTCCGCCTCGAGCATCCCGACGGGCGGCTCGTCGAAGAAGGGCGTGTCGACCATGCCCGGCTCGATCAGCGTGACGCGGACGCCCGTACCGTTCAGCTCCAGGCGGGCGCTCTCGCCCATCGACGTCACGGCGAACTTGGTCGCCGAGTAGAGCGAGCCCGGCAGCGAGCGGCGCCCGGCGAGCGAGGAGGTGAGTATCAGTTGGCCCTTCGTCTCGACGAGCGCGTCCATGCAGGCGCGGATCGTCAGGGCCGCTCCGTAGACGTTCGTCAGCACCATCGCCCGCCAGAACTCGGGCGTGTCCGCCTTGAACCCGCGCTTGCCGCCAAAGCCGGCGTTCGCGAACGCGACGTCGATGCGGCCGTACTCGCCGAGCGCGCGCTCGACCATCGCCTCCTGGTCGGTCCACTCGGTCACGTCGCAGGTGACCGCCAGCCCGCCCACCTCTTCGGCAAGCGACTCCAGCTTCTCGGTCGAGCGGGCGGCGAGGACGACGCGGTACCCGGCCGCCGCCGCGTGTCTCGCGGTTGCCTCGCCGATGCCGCTCGAGGCGCCGGTGATCAGGAAGACGCGGCCGCTCCCGTCAGACAAGCTGCTTCCCGGCCGTTCCCCAGTTCTTCGGGGGAACGCCCTGGATGAGGACGTGGATGTGGTCGGGCGACGCGCCACTCGTCTCGGCGAGAGCCTTCGTCAGGGCCTCGATCATCTTCGGCACCGATTCCTCGGTCACGCGGGTGTCGAACAGCTTGACGTCGATCCAGGGCACGGCGATCTCCTCTTCTCGATTGGCTGGGAGAGCCGACTCTACCGCTGTTCCGGCGTTGACCTTCCGGGAAACCGCGGGGTCGTGGCCGAGGTCGTCGAGCGCGCGTCCTAGCGCTCGACGTGTCCCGCCCCGCCGTCCCGGCCGAGCACGAGGTCGCGCTCACGGTCGGGCACGTGATCGAGCGGCACGGGCGCGAGCGCCTCGATGAACTGCGCGCCGTTCTCGGTGCGAACCGCGTGCTCCACGCCGCGGTTGATCACTGCCCAGTCGCCCGGACGCAACGTGCGCGTCTCGCCGTCGACCGTCAGCTCGAGCTCGCCCTCGGTGACGATCATCACCTGCTCGGTGTGCTCGTGCGCGTGCGTGTCGACGCCGAACCCGGGGTCGTAGTTCACGCGGCAGACGAGGGCCTGCTCGCCGCCGGCGGCGTGGATGTTCACGCCGGGACGGAACTCCCAGAGCTCCACACCGTTCCAGGTGCCGAACGGGCTGTCAGGCACCGACCGGAAAGCGGAAGCGCGAACCCTCGGCGGCGACCGTGTTGACGGAGATGTCCTCGTCGAAGATCACCCACTTGCCGTCCTCACGCGGGCCGCGATCCTTCTGCTCGAGGGCGCGCAGCACCCGTTCGGGCGTGACCGGGAGCTCCGTCACCCACACGCCGACGGCGTCGTACACGGCGGCCGCGATCGCCGGCGGCTGCGGGTTGTTCGCCATCTCGCTGATCCCCTTCGCTCCGTAGGGGCCGGCCTCGGAGGGGTTCTCGATGATGATCGTGTCGATCTTCGGCAGCCCGGCGATGCCCGGGGCGAGATAGGAGCCGAACTCGCCGCCCCGGTGCTCCGCGCTCGGGTAGTAGGGGTAGCACTCCTCGAGCACGCCCAGGCCGAGGCCCATCAGGGCGCCGCCCTGGATCTGACCCTCGACGAGCGTCGGGTTGATCGCCCGGCCGACGTCGAAGCACTGCCAGAGGTGCTCGACGCGGACCGCACCCGTCTCGTCGTCGACCTCGACCTCGGCGGCGCAGGCAGCGTAGGAGATGGCCGCGTGCGGAGGGCTGTCGACCTTGCCGGTCTCGGGCTCGACGATGGCGGCGTACGGGTTCAGGTGGGCGCCGGTGCCCGTGATCAGCTCGCCGTAAGTCCAGGTGGCGGCCGCCGCGACATCGGGAACGCCGATCTTCTTCTGCGGCGCCCCCTTGGCGATCACCTCGCCGTCGACGACCTCGAGGTCGTCCGGCGCGATCTCCAGCTCCTTGGCCGCGATCTCGAGCAGCTTCTGCTTCGCGCTCAGCGCAGCCTTCTCCACCGCCTTGCCGGCGACGAAGGTCGCACGCGAGGCGAACGTCCCGGTGCAGACCGGCGACGAGTCGGTGTTCGAGTTGTCGTACGTGATCCACTCGTAGGGGACGCCGAGCGTCTCCGCGACGATCTGGCTCTGGATCGTCTTCGATCCGTTGCCGATGTCGGACGTCCCGGAGAAGACGTCGACACGGCCGTCCGGCTTGATCTTGATCCACGCCTGCGACGGGTCGCCGTTCTGGTTCATGCCGGTCGGGTACTCGATCGCCGAGATCCCGCGGCCAAGGTGCTTCGCCATCAGTGCGTCCCCTCTCCGACCTGGGCGACGAGATGCTCCGGGAGCAGTGCGCCCTCGCGTGGGTCGCGGCTCATCGTCCGGAAGTCGCCGGGCAGCTCGTGCCCGGTCGCTTCCGCGATCGCCTGGATCGTCGGCACCGTGGAAGGGTCGGTGTAGGCGATCCCGTTCGGCGAGGTGTCGCCGATCCGGTTCGCGTTCTTCAGCCGCAACTCGAAGGGATCCATGCCGAGAACCTCGGCGATGCGGCTGACGTGCGTCTCGGTCGCGAACGAGACCGAGGTGACGCCGAACCCGCGCATCGCCGTCGTCGGCACACGGTTCGTGAAGACGACGTAGCCGTCGAAGTGGAGGTTGGGGATCGTGTACGCGCCGGTGTGGTGGAAGCTGTGCTTCGTCACGCCGTACGGCGAGAACCGCGCGTATGCGCCGGAGTCGTGGAGCGTCAGCATCTTCCGGCCGAGGATCCAGCCGTCCTTGCTGACCGCGTCGGCGATCTCCATGTGCCACGGCGCGCGGGTGGACGAGCAGAGGAACTCCTCCTCCCGCGTCCAGCGCCACTTCACCGGCCGCCCGGCCTTCAGCGCGGCCAGGGCGCTGACGGTCTCCGCGGCGGTGTCGACCTTGCCGCCGAAGCCGCCGCCGACCGTGCCGCCGACGAACTTCAGCTTGTTCAGCGGCCATTCGAGGTGCGCCGCGACGACCCCCATGGAGAAGTAGAGGGCCTGGGTGCACGAGTAGATCGTCATACGGCCGCTGGGCTCCGGGACGGCGAGCGCGATCTGGGTCTCCAACGGCACCTGCTCGATCGCCCCCGGGCGGTAGACGCCGGAGACGATCGTGTCGGCCTGGTCGAACGCGCGCTCGATATCGCCCTTGCGGATCTGGCGGACGTCCATCTCCGCCTCGAAGTGCGGGTACCAGTTTCCCCAGTGGTGGACCTGAGGGGCGTCGGGGTCGGCCGCATTGCGGATGTCGAACAGGGCCGGGCGCTCGTCGAGGTCGATCTCGATCGCCTCGGCGGCGAGCTGCGCGGTCTCCTCGTCCTCGGCGGCGACGAGGGCGATCGGCTGACCCTTGTAGCGCACCTCGTCCTTGGCGAGCAGCGGCTCGTCACCGGGGATGCCGAGTGCCTCGAGGTGGCCGTAGACGAGGCGCGGGACGTCCTCCCAGGTGACGACTGCGCGGACGCCCTTCATCGCGGCTGCCCTCTTCGTGTCCAGCTTCGTGATCCCGGCGTGGTGGACGGGCGAGCGGAGCGCCTTCGCCCAGAGCATGTTGGGAACGCGGACGTCGTCCACGAACTCGGTGCGGCCGGTGACGTGCGCGACCCCGTCGTAGCGCGGCAGCCGGGCGCCGACGGCCTTCACGACGCGCTCCCGACCGCCGCCTCGACGGCCTCGAGGATCTTCACGTAGCCGGTGCAGCGGCACACGTGGCCGGCGAGCGCCTCCTCGATCTCGTCGCGCCCGGCCTTCGGCGAGCGCTCGATCAGCGCGTGGGTCGCGAGCAGCATCCCCGGGGTGCAGAACCCGCACTGGGAGCCGTACTTGTCGTGGAACGCGGCCTGTACCGGCCCGAGCTGCTCGGGTGTGCCGAGCCCTTCGACCGTGGTGATCGCCGCGCCGTCGACCGCGGCCAGCGGGAGGAGGCACGACCGGCGCGGCTCGCCGTCGACGAGCACGGTGCAGGTCCCGCAGCCGCCCTGCTGGCAGCCGGCCTTCGGACTCGTGATTCCGAGCTCCTCGCGCAGCACGTGGAGCAGCGGCCGGAGCGGGTGGCTCTCGACCCCGTGCTCGACGCCGTTGACTGTCAGGTTCATCGGGCCTCCTGGAGGTTGGTGAGGGCGCGCTCGACGAGGCGCGGCAAGAGCTGGGCGCGGTACCACGCAGAGGCCAGCGGGTCGTCTCTGAGATCGAGCCCCGCGAGCGGATCGTCCTCGCTGACGAGGACGGCCGTCGGGCCGACGCCGGTGGCCGCCACTCGGAGCTCGCCGTCGCGCTTCGCGGCTGCGACGGCGAGGATGGTGTAGTGATGCGAGTGGGGGCGCCACAACGACGCGTACGCCGTCCGCCGAGGGGCGTCGTCGTAGGAGACGTCGAGCACGAGCCGGCCCGCCCCGTCGGCCAGGAAGTCCTCCAGCGGCTCGGTCTTCTCGCCGCCTTTGCCGGTCGAGCGTACGCTCGCGCCGAGCGCGAGCAGCGGCGCCTGGAGATCCCCGCGGGGCGCGTCGTCGGAGGCGACGGAGCAGACGTTGCCGCCGACGGTCGCCTGTGCGCGCACCTCGAGGTCGCCGACGTGCTGGGCGGCCTCGGCCAGCGGCGCGTCCGCGTCGGCGAGCTCCGAGACCGGTGTTGCGGCTCCGATCGTCACGCGGCCGTTGGCGCGTGCGATCCCCGAGAGTCCGGCCCGACCCAGGAACAGGGCGCTCTTCGGCCGGAGCCGTCCCGCCAGGAGTTCGGGCAGCACGATCGTGCCCCCTGCGACCACCGTGACGTTCTTGCCGTCGCCGAACGCCTCGGCCGCCTCGTCGGCCGAGGACGGAATCAGCACGGAGACGTCGTTCAGGCCCACCGCTTGCGATTCTCCAGTCATACCGCCCTTGGTGTCAAACAAGGAACGCTCGACACGCTGCCGGGCAAGACCGCGGTCGTGGCGGTCCGGCTACCCCGGCCGCAGAAGGGTCTGGCGGCCGTGCCGCCAGCGGACGATGGAGAGCCGGTGGCCGCACTGGAGGCCCGTTTCGTCCAGCTCGAACCGGCCGAAGAAGGTGTCGATGGCGAGCGAGTGGGCGGCCGACAGCGGATCTGCAGGGTCGAGCGCGAGGCAGCGCCCGGCGATCTGCGCCGCCGCGTACACCTGCGCCGCGACGTAGTCCTCCAGTCCGGACGGCCCTCCGAGCTCGGGATGCCACTGGACGGGTGCGAGCGTGCCGTCCGGCCAGGCGCGTGGTGCGTCCGGGAGCCCAGGCGAGACGCCGCCGAAGAGAAGCCCTCGGCGGTCCAGCTCGCGAAAGCGCTTCGACTCCCACTCGACCGGGCCGCACAGGAGCAAACAGTCGGCGCCGGCCGCGGCGCCCACGAGCTCGATTCCGAGCGAGGCGGTCGCACGTTCGAGCCCTTCCCGTGCCGCGGCTGCGAAAGCCCCGGGAGCCGTCAGGACGGCGAGGCGCGCCGCTCCGAGCCCGGCGGCCGCCTGCGCGAGCGCCACGAGGTAGCGGCTCGCCGGGGTCGCGACGGAAACCACACCGGGGAGCCGCTGGACGTCGTCCGCCGCCGCGCCGTGGTTCCAGACCACCCGCCCGCCACGGGCGCGCGCGAGCGCCCGCGTGGTGTCGCTCCCGTATGGGCCGAGAACCGGGTTACAGCCCTGCTCGACGAGCCGGTGATGGACGCTGGCCGCGAGCTGTGCGTCGCTTTCGTCGTCCAGAGTGACGAGCTCCCGACCGGAGTCGCGGCCCCAGAGCTCGAGCCCGACCCGCATCGACCGGCCCTGCAGGGCGTAGCGGCCGGTGAACGGGACGGGTGCGCCGATCGACGCTGCGCGGGTCAGCCGCCCATCGCGAAGACGTTGGTGGGCTCGACCAGGTAGCTGATCCGCTGCTCGCCGGGGCTCCGCCACGGATACGGCGACTGACCGATGTACTTCTGGGCCAGCGAGTCGATGTCCGCCTCGGCCTGATCGCCGGTGTAGGTGTCGATCACGCGTCCCTGGATCCCATAGCTCTCGTAGCCCGCGTCGGACGCCCCGTGCCACGAGAGTGCGACGCGCGGCTCGCTCTCGAGGTTCCGCGGTTTCTTGCGGCCCAGAGCACTGTTGACCAGGATTTTTCCGTCGCGCATGTCGACCCAGACGGTGGTCGATTGGGGCGACCCGTCCGGATTCACCGTCGCCAGGTGCCAGAAGTTCGGTTCCTCGAGACGCTTGCGGATGTTCTCGGGCAATTCCATCGCAGCTCCTTTCGGGTGTGGTCGCTGACGCTACACGAGCCGAGCGCAGGATCTGCGGCTCAGACTACGGCGACCGGCGTCGCCACCTCTGCAGCGAACTCGGCGACGTCGAACTCCGGCCCCGGGACCTCGTGCTTCAGCCGGGCGACGACGCGGCCGCCCTCGACCCGGGCCGGGAAGTCGTGTCCCGGCAGGATGAAGTCGCGGTTCAGCGCGTGCTTGATCGCCGAGCGCTCCTCGCGCTTCCGCATCGTGTGGTTGCCGGTCGTCTGGGGCTCGTGGTCGAGCCCGATGTGCCACGGCTCGACGATCTGGTTGTGGACGTCGTAGACGATGTCGCCGCAGAGGCACGCCGTTCCCTCGGCGGTCTCGGCCAGGACGTTCATCGAGCCCTCCGTGTGTCCGCCGGCTGCCTCGCACACGATCCCCTCGAAGATCTCGTCGGGGCCCGACAGCTCGAGATCGAGCAAGCGGAGGGCGCCCGGGGCGTGGAGACGATCGACGTGGTGCTTCACGTACTCGGGCGGGTACTGCGCGCCCATCAGGCCGGACACCGAGTGCTCGAGTTCGCGGCGGTTGATCACGACCGGCGTGGTCATCGGGAAGCGCTCGTCCTGGCCCGCGTGGTCGATGTGGCAGTGCGTGTGCAGCACGGCCGCCACGTCGCCGATCTCGACGCCGTGCGCGGCGAGCGCGTGCTCGAGCAGCATCTCCTCGTCGATCCGCCCCTCCATCCCGAGGCGCTGCATGATCTCGGGGTCCCGCGCCCCGGTGTCGACGAGGATCGGCCCTGCCGGGTTGCCGAGGATCAGGATCCCCCAGGTGTGCGCCCACACGGGCGTGCCCATGTTGCGCGCCAGCACGAGGAAGCTCGACTCGACGAAGACGTCGATCAGCGACAGGAGGCGAATCTCGTGCGTCGCCACAGCGCGTTCATACGCCCCCGGGCGTGGGAAGTCAACGCCGGACTAGAGTTATCCCGATGGCCCTCGCGTCGATCGACGAGCTCGAAGGCGCCCTCCGCGGCGCCGACTACCTGCCGGACCGGGGCCTCGCGACCGCGCTCTTCCTCTCGCTGCGTCTCGAGAAGCCGCTCCTGCTCGAGGGCGAAGCGGGGGTCGGGAAGACGGAGGCGGCCAAGGCGCTCGCCCGCGCCCTGCCCGCCCGGCTGATCCGCCTGCAGTGCTACGAGGGGCTCGACGTCGCGCATGCCGTCTACGAGTGGAACTACTCGCGGCAGCTCCTGCACATCCGTGCCGCGCAGGAGGGCACGGTGGACGAGGCGGAGCTGTTCGGCCCCGAGTTCCTGATCCGGCGGCCGCTGCTGGAGGCGATCGAGAGCGAGCAGCCGGTGGTGCTCCTGATCGACGAGATCGACCGGGCGGACGAGGAGTTCGAGGCGTTCCTGCTCGAGGTGCTCTCCGACTTCCAGATCACGATCCCGGAGATCGGCACGATCTCGGCCGTCCGTCGGCCGAGCGTGATCCTCACCTCCAACCGCACGCGGGAGCTGCACGACGCCCTGAAGCGGCGCTGCCTCTTCCACTGGATCGGGCATCCGGCGCTCGAGCGCGAGATCGAGATCGTGATGCTGCGCGTGCCGGGCATCCCTGAGCGGCTGGCGGTGCAGGCGGCGAGGTTCGTGCGGGGCCTGCGTGGTCTCGATCTCGCGAAGCCGCCCGGCGTCGCCGAGACCATCGACTGGGCCCAGGCGCTCGCCGCGCTCGGCCGCGACGACCTCGACGCCGAGATCGTCCAGCAGACGCTGGGCTCGGTGCTGAAGTACCACGAGGACCTGGAGACGGTCCGCGACGCCGCACTCGCCACGCTCGTCGAGGAGGCGCGCTCTGTCCGGTAACGCCCTCGTCCGGCAGGTGGTCACGTTCGGCCGGGTGCTCCGCGAGGCCGGGCTGGAGGTCGGCCCCGGCCGCATCTCCGACGCGATGAAGGGTCTCGACGCGATCGACCTCGGCCGCCGCGACGACGTCTACTGGACGCTCCGGCAGACGCTGGTCTCGCGGGCCGACGACATCGACGCCTTCGACCGCGCATTCGCCGCGTGGTTCCTCCGCGCCCCGGAGCTCGCGCCGCCGAGAACGCCCCGGGTCGAGCGGGTGCGGGCGACGAAGGTGAGCTCCCGCGACGGAGCCGAAGAGGGTACCGAGCCTGCCGCGGAGGAGGAGGACCGCCAGGCCGGCTGGAGCGCCCAGGAGTTGCTCCGCGAAAAGGACTTCTCGGAGCTGACCGACGAGGAGCTGACGCGGATCCGACGCCTGATCGCCGAGCTCGCGGCCGCCCGTCCGCAGCGTCGCTCACGCAGGCTGCGCCGTAACCCGAACGGGGCGACGTTGGACCTGCGCCGCCTCGTCCGCGCCTCGCTCGCCACCGGCGGCGACCCGGTCGAGCGGGCTTTCCGGAGCCGGGTCGAGACCCACCGCAAGCTGATCGTGCTCTGCGACGTGTCCGGCTCGATGGAGCCCTACTCGCGCGCGATCCTGCTGTTCGTGCACGCGCTGCTCGAGAGCGGCCGCGGCGTCGAGGCGTTCGCGTTCGGCACGCGCCTGACCCGCCTGACCGAGGAACTGCACGGCGTCGACCCGGAACACGCACTCGAGGAGGCCTCGAGGCGCGTGGTCGACTGGTCGGGCGGCACCCGGATCGGCGCGTCGCTGAAGGCGTTCAACGACCTCTGGGGCAGGCGTGCGCTCTCCCGCGGTGCCGTGGTCGTGATCGTCTCCGACGGGTGGGAGCGCGACGACACCGCGACGGTCGCGCGCGAGATGGCGCGGCTCGCCCGCTGCGCCTACTCGGTCGTGTGGGTGAACCCGCTCAAGGGCCACCCCGACTATGAGCCGCTCGCGGGCGGGATGCGCGCTGCGCTGCCGTTCGTCGACCGGTTCCTGCCGGGGCACAATCTGTCCAGCCTGGAAGACCTGGCCGGCGTCCTCGCCGGCATCGAGAGGAGGCATGCGGCATGAAGGAGATCCTGGACGAGGTCGAGCGCTGGCGCGAGAACGGCGAGAAGGTGGTGGTCGCGACGGTGGTCGCCACGCGCCGCTCGGCGCCGCGGCCGGTCGGGACCAGTCTCGCCGTCTCGGAGTCGGGCCAGATGTGCGGGTCGGTCTCGGGCGGCTGCGTGGAGTCGGACGTGTACCAGAACGCCCGCGAGGTGATGGAGAGCGGCGAGCCGAAGCTGCTCAGCTACGGGATCAAGGACGAGGAGGCCTGGGAGGTCGGGCTGCCCTGCGGGGGCGAGATCGACGTCTTCCTCGAGCGCCTCGAAGGGTGAGCATCGAGGAACGCCCGCTGGATCAGCTGCGCAGCCTGATCAACGGGTACCAGGTCACGCAGGCGATCCACGTCGCTGCGAGCCTGGGGATTCCGGATCTCGTAGCCGACGGGGCGATTCCACGAGGAAGACGGGCGGCGGTTCTCCTCGACGCCACTGTCAGAACATCTCCGTGAGAGTGGTGCAGAGACCCTGTACGGGTGGCCACGTTCACCGGGCGGCTTCCCATGTGGCAGGCGTGGGGTGACCTGCTGCACAGCGTGCGTACGGGCGAGAATGCGTTCCGGCACGTCCACGGGGGCGACGTCTGGGAGCAACGGGCGCAGGATCCGGCCGAGCAAGCGGTGTTCGACCGCGCGATGACCGACATCACCCGCAGCGTGAATCGGTGCTCGACGCCTACGAGTTCGGCCGCTTCTCGACGATTGTCGACGTCGGCGGGGGCCGAGGGGCGCTGCTCGCATCACTGCTCGAGACGTACCCGCACATGCGCGGCGTCCTGTTCGATCAGCCGCACGTCGTCGAGGGCGCGGCCGCCGACCTGCGCCAAGATGTTGCCCAGCGCCTCGAGGCCGTCGGCGGAAACTTCTTCGACGAGGTGCCCCACTCGGGCGATGCGTACCTCTTGACGATCATCCACGACTGGGAAGACGCCGAAGCTCTCGCCATCCTGAACACCTGTCGCCGCGCTGCGCAGCCGGGCGCGTCCGTTCTCCTGGTGGAGCGGGAACTGGGCGAGTCGAACGTCGACCCCGCGCCGAAGTTCAGCGACCTGAACATGCTCGTCAACCCCGGAGGGCTCGAACGCACCACCGCCGAGTTCGCCGCCCTGCTGACCGCGGCGGGCTTTCGCTTCGTAGCGGCCACACCGGCTTCGAACGGATGGCACGTCTTCGAGGGCGTCGCAGAGTAGGTTGTAGGCGTGGTTCTCGACCGTCTGCACCAGGTGGGCGAACGCGGCGAGCGCGCCGTGCTGTTCACGGTCGTCGAGGGCCCGGGTGCCGGCGCCAAGCGGCTCGTCGTCGAGGGCGCCGAGCAGGTCGGGGACGGAGTGCCCGAGGAGGCGCTCGGCCAGTTCGACGAGCTCGTCCGCCGCGGCCGCAACCGGCTGCTCGAGCTCGAGGACGGCTCGAAGGTGTTCGCCGAGTGGTACGGGCCGCCGCCGCGGCTGTTCGTCTACGGCGCCGTCGACACCGCCGAGTCCCTCTGCCGCGCGGCGAAGCTGCTCGGCTGGACGGCGATCGTCGCCGACGCACGCGCCAGGTTCGCGACCGCCGAGCGCATCCCCAGCGCCGACGAGCTGATCGTCGCGTGGCCGGAGGAGGCGCTCGACCGGGTCGCGCCCGACCATCAGACCGCGGTCGTGGTCCTCACCCACGACGACAAGTTCGACGAGCCGGCGCTGAAGCACGCCCTCCAGAGCGAGGCGTTCTACATCGGTGCGCTCGGCTCGCGCCGGAATCAGGAGCGGCGCCGTGAGCGGCTGCTCGAGGCGGGTGTCTCCGAGGAGGCGATCGAGCGCATCTCGGGCCCGTGCGGTCTCGACGTCGGCGCCGACTCGCAGCCCGAGACGGCCCTCTCGATCCTCGCGGAGATCCTGGCCGTCCGCGCGGGCCGCGAGGGTGGCCCGCTGAAAACGGCGAAGAAACGAATCCACGCCGAGGTGGACTGAACAGCATGGAAAAGATCCGCAAGACCGACGAGCAGTGGCGCCAGGAGCTCGATCCCGACCGCTACGAAGTCCTCCGCTGCGCCGCGACCGAGCCGCCCTGGTCCGGCGATCTGAACTTCGTGAAGGACGGCGGCGTGTTCCGCTGCGGCGCGTGCGGTGCCGAGCTCTTCAGCTCGGACGCGAAGTTCGACTCCGGCTCCGGGTGGCCGAGCTTCTTCCAGCCGGCGGACGAGGACGCGGTCGAGACCGAGGTGGACACGAGCCACGGCATGCGCCGGATCGAGGTGCGCTGCGCTGCCTGCGACTCGCACCTGGGCCACGTCTTCCCGGACGGCCCGCACCCGACCGGGCAGCGCTACTGCATCAACTCACTCGCGCTCGACTTCGAGCCTGCTGACGAAGCCGACTGAGGGCGACGTCTCTGTTAGGTTCGCGCTCGGTCTTCCGAAGCGACAAGAGGAGGAGAGCGTGGGCGTAGACGTGAGGTCCGACAAGCTCGCGAGCCTCGTCGACGAGAACGTCGAGGTGAAGCAGCTCGGCACCGGCTTCACCTTCACAGAAGGGCCGATCTGGAACCCGAAGGAGCAGTTCCTGCTCTTCTCGGACATGCCCGGCGACACGCGACGGCGCTGGGACGAGGCGAACGGTGTCCAGGAGGTGCTCAGTCCGAGCAACAAGGGCAACGGCATGACGCTGGACGCCGACGGCCGGCTGATCGTCTGCGAGCACACGACGAGCTCGCTGGTCCGCATAGACCCCGACGGCAAGAACACGAACCGCGAGGTGCTCGCCTCCCACTACGAGGGCAAGGAGCTGAACAGCCCGAACGACGTCGTCGTCCGCTCCGACGGCTCGATCTGGTTCTCCGACCCGTGGTACGGCCGCATGCCGGTCTTCGGCGTCGAGCGCGAGCGCGAGCTCGGGTGGCAGGGCGTGTTCCGCGTCGCGGCCGGCGGCGGCGACCCGGAGCTCGTCGTCGAGCAGGGAGAGTACGAGCAGCCGAACGGCCTCTGCTTCTCGCCGGACGAATCGCTGCTGTACGTCAACGACACGCCGAAGGCGTGGATCAAGGTCTACGACGTCGGCTCCGACGGAACGCTCTCGAACGGCCGGATGTTCTTCGAGGGCATCGGCTCGGGCGTGATCGAGGAGGGCATTCCAGACGGGATGAAGTGCGACGAGCAGGGGAACATCTGGGTCACCGGCCCCGGGGGTGTCTGGGTGATCGGCGCCGACGGCGAGCACCTCGGCACCGTCGGCATCCCCGAGAACGTCGGCAACCTGACCTGGGGCGGCCCGGACTGGCACACGCTGTTCGTGCCGAGCTCGACGTCCCTCTACGCGTTCGAGACGAAGGTCGGGCCGCGCCGCGAGCCCTACATGTCCTAGAAGGAGAGACCACCATGGCCAAGCTGAAGCTGAACCCGAAGCGCACCGCGATGCTGATCCAGGATCTGCAGAACGACGTGATGATCGAGAAGGGAGCGTTCGCCGACTCCGGCGCGCCGCAGCACGCGAAGGAGCAGAACGTGGTCGCGAACGTGAAGAAGCTCGCCGCTTCGTTCCGCAGGGCGGGAGCTCCCGTGATCCACGTCTGGTACATCGTGGAGAAGGGCGCGCCGGGGCTGAAGGTGAACGCGCCGCTCTTCGAGGGCGTCGCCGGCGGGGCGCTCGTGCGGGGCTCGTGGGGTGCCAAGCCCGCGGCCGGTCTCGAGCCCAAGCGGGGCGACTTCGTGGTCGAGAAGATGCGGATGTCGGCCTGGCAGGACACGAAGCTCGAGACGCTGCTCAAGGGCCTCGACGTGGACACGGTCGTCGTCACCGGCGCGTGGACGAACCTGTCGATCGAGCACACGGCCCGCACCGGCGCCGACAAGGGCTTCTACATGGTCGTGCCGGAGGACTGCTGCTCGACGATGAACGCCGACTGGCACAACGCGTCGATCAACTACGCGCTCCAGAACGTGTCGACGGTGACCGACGGCAAGTCGGTCGCCGCCGCACTCGGGGCGTGAAGTCCCGCGCCGCAGTCTTCCACGGGGCCGGGCGGCCGCTCGAGGTCCGCGAGATCGACCTCGAGGAGCCCGGCCCCGGCGACGTGCTCGTACGGATGCACGCGGTGGGGATCTGCGGGACGGAGCTGCACTCGATCCGAGGCGAGTGGGAGCGGCCGACGCCGTCGGTGCTCGGGCACGAGGGCGCCGGCGTGGTCGAGGCGGTCGGCGACGGGGTCGCCTCGGTGAAGCCGGGCGACGAGGTCGTGCTCTCGTGGGCGCCGTCGTGCGGTGACTGCGCCGACTGTCGGCGCCGGCGGCCGGCCGCGTGCATCAACCTCCACCGCGCGATCGGGAACGGCACGCTCGTCGACGGATCGACGGGAATGACGATCGACGGCGAGACGCTCTATCGCGGCACGGCGACCGGCTGCCTTCAGGAGCGGATCACCGTCACCGAGCGGTGCGCGCTGCCGATCGGCGACGGCGTGACGCTCGAGGAAGCGGCGCTGCTCGGCTGTGCCGCACTGACCGGGGTCGGTGCGGTCCTTTTTGCCGCCCGCGCCCAGCCCGCTGAGGTCGTGCTCGTGATCGGCGCGGGCGGCGTCGGGCAGTTCTGCGTCCAGGGCGCGCGCATCGCGGGAGCGGAGGCGATCGTCGTCGTCGATCCCCTCGAGGCCCGGCTCGATCTCGCGCGCAGCCTCGGCGCCACTCACACGACGGGCCCCGACGGCCTCAAGGAGCTGATGAAGGAGATCGCCCCCGACGGAGCCGACCGGGCGCTCGACGTCGTCGGCAACCCGCAGACCTCTGCGACCGCGCTCCGCTTCACCCGGAGCGGCGGAACGTGCGTGATCGTCGGGATCCCGGCGACCGGTGAGCGGCTCGACCTCGACTTCGGGGAGTTCAACCGCCGCGAGAAGTTCCTCACCGGGACGATGTACGGCTCCGAGGACCCCGTGGTCGCGCTCCCGCTCATGCTCGGGCACGCGCGCGCCGGCCGCCTGAAGCTGCGGGAGCTGCTCGGGCCGAGCTACCCGCTCGAGCAGGTGAACGAGGCCTTCGAGGCCTCGCTCGCGGGCTCACCGGGGCGGGTGCTGGTCATGCCCGGACGGTAGACACGTGGGGCTGCGCGTCGTCCTGATCTCGCAGATCCAGCCGGCGGTCGAGGCGTACATCGCGGGCCTGTATGCAATGGGCCACGAGCCGGTCGGGCTGCTCTGCGTCCGCTCGACGAGCCGCTACGGCTTCGACCTCGGCGCCCACGTGACCGCCGCTCCGCCGGAGCTCGACGTCGTCATGCCCGCGTCGCGGGAGCGGATCGCGCCGCTGCTCCGTTCGATCGAGCCGGATCTCGCCCTCTGCGCCGGATTCCCCTGGAGGCTGCCCGTCGAGGCGCTCGAGGTGCCGCGGCTCGGCGTGGTCAACTTCCATCCGTCACTCCTGCCGCGCTACCGCGGCCCGATCCCGGTCGCCTGGGCGATCCGGAACGGCGACCGGGAGCTCGGCGTGACCTTCCACCGGATGTCGGCCGACCTCGACACGGGGCCGATCCTCGCCCAGGCGACGCTGGCGCTCGCCGACGAGTGGTCGTGGGACGAGCTCGGACCGCGGATCGGCGGGGTCGTACAGCAGATCCTGCCGGTCGCGCTGGAGCGGGCCGAGCGCGGGGATCCCGGCGATCCGCAGGACGAGTCGGCCGGCGAGTACCTGTCCTTCTTCGAGCCGGAGTACACGATGATCGACTGGAGCCGTCCTGCGTCCGAGATCGAGCGACAGGTGCGCGCCTGGCGCTTCGGCAGCGCTGGTGGAGGCGAGCAGGGAGCACTGACGGAGCTGGACGGTGAGCGGGTGCGCGTCCTGCGCGTCTCGCTCGAGGGCGAGGAGGGACGTCCGGTCGAGTGCGGCGACGGCACGGTCTGGGTGCTCGAGACCGAGCCCGTCGGCGAGGCGTAGGCTTCCGGAGTGGTCGAGGAGGTCATCCGGACGCGGGTCGCCTGGGTCGACACCGACGCGGGCGGCCGGATCCACTTCACGTCGGCCTTCAAATGGGCGGAGGAGGCCGAGACCGAGCTGATCCGCGGGCTGGGCGGTCTCGACGGCCGCTGGGGCTACTTCCCCCGCCGCAAGGTCGAGGCCGAGTACCTGAAGGTGCTCCGCTTCGATGACGAGATCGAGGTCAGGCTGCGGGTCGAGAACGTCGGCCGCACCTCCGTCACCTACGCGTGGACGGTCGCCAAGGACGGCGAGCCCCACGTGAAGGGCCGCCACACCGTCGTCTACGTCGACGCCGAGGGCCGCCCGGCGCCGCTCGACGACGCGCTGCGCGCGGTGCTCGACCGCTGACGGCGCTAGGGCAGGGCGCTCCAGCGCTCGCGGTAGTCCTCGCGGACCGGCCGGAAGACGTCGAGCACGAGCGCGCCCTCGGGCCCGCAGTAGGCCGAGTGCTCGACCCCGCCCGGGATCACGTAGCCGTCCATCGGCCCCATCTCGTGCGGCTCACCGCCGATCACGAGCGCCTGCATGCCCTGCAGCACGATCCCGAGCTGCTCGTGCTCGTGGCTGTGCAGCGGTACCGTCGCGCCCGGCTCGAACTCGATCACGTTGAGCATCGCGCCCTCGCCGAAGAACGGCCGTCCGGACACCCCGGCGGCGAGGTCGAACGGCTTGACGTCGGGGAAGTGGACGAACTGCGGCTCTGCCGGGTCGGACATGCAGCGATTGTACGATCAGGGCCATGACGCACCATCGTGAGGAGTTCCGCGTCGAGGGGATGGCGGAGCCGCTCAGCCACTACACCGACGCGGTCAAGGCGGGCGGGCTGCTGTTCGTCTCCGGGATCGTTCCGCTCGACGCCGAGGGGAAGCTCGTCGGGGAAGGCGACGTCGCGGAGCAGGCGCGCCAGGTGTTCCGGAACATGGAGCTCTGCCTGAAGGCGGCCGGATGCGGCTTCGACGACGTGGTCAAGGTCGTCCACTACCTGCTCGACGTCGACGACCGACCGAAGATCAACCCGGTTCGGATGGAGTTCTTCGGTGAGGCACGACCGGCGTCCACCCTGGTCGAGGTCTCGGCGCTTGCCGTTCCCGGCGCGCTGCTCGAGATCGAAGCGGTCGCCGCTATCCCGAGCTGAGCCTGTTCTCGATGAATCGTCGCTCGACGTCACTGGGGGCGACCGCGAGCGCGCGCTGGTAGGCAGCCCGGGTTTCGTCGTCGCGACCGAGCCTGCGGAGCAGGTCGGCGCGCGCGGTGTGGTAGTGCACGTAGCCGTCCAGCCCTTCGATCCGCTCGATCTCGGCGAGGCCGGCCTCGGGGCCGCGGTCCATCGCGACCGCCACCGAACGGTTCAACTCGACGACCGGTGAGGGCTGGAGCCGGAGCAGCCGATCGTAGAGGAGGACGATCTGTGGCCAGTCGCTGGCGTCGCCGGTGTGGCAGGCGGCGATCGCGGCCTGGAGCTGGTAGGGGCCCGGCCGGCGGCGCCGGAGCGCCCCCTCGACGAGCGCGCGGCCCTCCTCGATCTCAGCCTCGTCCCAACGCGAGCGGTCCTGGTCCTCGAGCAGGACGACCGCGCCCGACTCGTCCAGGCGCGCATCGCGCCGCGAGTCGTGCAGGAGCATCAGGGCGAGGAGACCGAGCACCTCGGGCTCGTCGGGCATCAGCACGGCCAGCGTCCGGCCGAGCCGGATCGCCTCCCGGGTGAGCTCGCCGCGAACGTCGGAGTACCCGGCGTTGAAGATCAGATAGATCGTCGTGAGCACGGCCTCGAGGCGTCCGGGGAGCGCGTCGTCGGGTGGAACCCGGAACGGGATGCCGGCGGCGCGGATCTTGTGCTTGGCGCGGACGAGCCGCTGCGCCATCGTCGCCTCGCCGGTCAGGAACGCGCGGGCGATCTCCGGTGTGCTCAAACCGCCGAGCATCCGGAGGGTCAGTGCCACCTGCGCGTCGACCGACAGCGCCGGGTGGGAGCAGGTGAAGATGAGCGCGAGCCGCTCGTCGGGGATCGTGCTCACGTCGTCGTCCTCCTCTTCCGGGGCGATCTCGGTCAGGCGGACGAGCTCGGCCCGCTTCGCCTGAAGGGTCCGCTCGCGGCGGATCCGGTCGATCGCCCGGTTGCGCGCGGTGGTGACGAGCCACGCGCCCGGGTTCGCCGGGACGCCGTCGCTCGGCCAGCGCTCCGTGGCGACGACGAAGGCCTCCTGGACGGCGTCCTCGGCGAGGTCGAAGTCCCCGAGCGCGCGGATCAGGATCGAGACCGCGCGCCCGAACTCCTCCCGGAACGCCTCTGCGATGGGATCGGCGCTCACTCCTCCCAGACGACGACCGGGCGCACCTCGATCGTCCCGTAGCGGGCCGACGGGATGCGCTCGGCGATCTTCAGCGCCTCGTCCACGTCCTTCGCCTCGACCAGGTAGTACCCGCCGAGCTGCTCCTTCGTCTCGGCGAACGGTCCGTCGGTGACGAGCGTCTTTCCGTTGCGGACGCGGACGGAGGTGGCGGTCGAGATCGGCTGGAGCGCGTCGCCGGCCACGTGGTTGCCGCTGTCCTTGATCGCCTGCGTGAACGTCCCGTACTCGGCGTGGACGGCGTTGCGTTCGTCCTCGGGCATGTTCGCCCACGTGCCCTCTTCGTCGTAGATCAAGCACATGTACTGCATGTCGCTCCTTTCGCAGGGTGTCGTTGGTACGACGAACGGCTGAGGCCGAAATCGACAGGCCTTCAACGGCCCTCGAACGACGGCGGCCGCTTCTCGCCGAACGCCTCGACGCCCTCACGGAAGTCGTCCGTCGACCGGAGCATCCCGTAGGCGAGGCCTTCCAGCTCGAGCCCGATCGAGAGCGGCGCGTCGTACACGTGGTTGAGGACCCGCTTCGCCGTCTGCAGCGCGAGCGGCGAGAGCTCGCGTAGGTCGGCGAGCACGCGGTCGACGGCCTCGTCGAGCTCACCCGGCGGGACGACCTCGGAGACGAGCCCCCAGGCGAGCGCCTCGGCGGCGTCGATCCGGCGGCGGCGCATGACCACGTCCTTCGCCCGGCCGAGCCCGACCAGGCGGGCGAGCCGCTGCGTGCCGCCGGAGCCGGGGATCATCCCGAGCCCGATCTCCGGGAGGCCGAGCTGCGCGCCGTCGGCGGCGACGCGGAAGTCGCAGGCGAGCGCGAGCTCGAGCCCGACGCCCAGGCAGTAGCCCTGGAGGCGGGCGATCACCGGCTTCGGGAACCTCTCGGGGGCGGCGACGTTCCAGGCGAGCCGGGAGAGCTCCTCCGGGCTTGCGTCGAGGAACGCGGCGATGTCGCCTCCGGCGGTGAAGTTCTCGCCCGCGCCGGTGATCACCACGAAACGGATGCCGTCGTCGCCGGCCAGCTCGGCGAAGAGGTGCGCCAGCTGGCCGCGCGCCGCCAGCGGCACGCGGTTCATCTTGGCCGGGTCGTCGAGCGTGATCGTCAGGACCCCGCGCGAATCGTCGCGGTCGACGCGAAAACCGGCGAAGGTCATGTCGGAACCGGCCATGTCAAGGGTCTGACCCCTGCAGTAACGAGAGCGTCACGATTGCGGAGATTCTTCGTCGCGGAGCATCCTGCGGAGGATCTTCCCAGACGGGCTCTTCGGCAGCTCGGAGACGAAGCGATACTCGCGCGGGCGCTTGAAGCGGGCGAGGGTGTCGGACGCCAGGCAGTGGGCGTCGAGCTCCTCCGCGGTCGCGCCCTCGGCGGCGGCGACGACGGCGACGACCCGGTGCCCGAGCCTCTCGTCGGGCGCGCCTACGACCGCCACCTCTCGGACGTGCGGATGCCGCGCGAGCACGTCCTCCACCTCGAGCGGGTGGATGTTCTCGCCGCCCGAGACGATCATGTCGTCGAGACGGCCCTCGAGCCAGAGGTCGCCGTCCTCGTCGATACGACCGATGTCACCCGTGCTGTACCAGCCGTCGCGAATCGCCGCGGCGTCGGCATCGGGCCGGTTCCAGTAGCCGGTGAACGCCTCGTCCGAGGACATGTGGCAGAGGATCTCGCCGTTCTCGCCGAGTCGCAGACGCGCGTTCAGTGCCGGTCGGCCCGCGCAGCCCGGCTTCGCCGCCTGGTCGCGGTGGACCGAGTAGGTGTAGATCTCGGTCGAGCCGTAGTGGTTGACGAACAGCCGCGGCGAGAATGCCTCGACGCACCGCTCCACCAGCGCACCCGTCATGGCCGCGCCCGCGTAGGCGACCGTCTCGACCGAGGAGAGGTCGAACTCGCGACGGTGCGGGTGTGTGACCAGGTCGTGGAAGAGCGTGGGGGCGAGGTAGAGCGAGGTGATCCGCTCGCGCTCGATCAGCTCGAGCGCGGCCCCGGCGTCCCAATCGGGCTGGCAGACGTAACAGCCGCCGACGAGGTGCATCGCGAGCAGCGAGTGCATGCCCATCGTGTGGTAGAGCGGCATCGCGCCGAGCGTCCGGTCGCCCCAGCGGGAGCTCTGGTGGACGACCTGCGAGAGTGCGCCCGCGCGGTCGGCGCGGTGGGCGCGCGGGACGCCCTTCGGCCGGCCGGTCGTGCCCGACGTGTAGAGCATCAGCGACTCGTCCTCGCCGCGGGCGTCCAGCGCGCCGGGATGCTCCTCCCCGAGCAACGCCCCCAGGTCGACGTCGGCCTCGAGGAAGAGCGCCGCGTGCGAGTCCTCGCGGCAGTAGGCGAGGTCCGCCGCCGAGACCCGCGGCGAGAGCGGGACGTACGTCGCCCCGAGCCACTGGCATGCCCAGTAGAGCTGGACCGACTCGAGGCGGCAGCGGACGACGGCCGCCAGCCGGTCGCCTCGCCGCAGCCCCTCCCGCTCCAGCCCGCCGGCGAGCCGCGCCGCGCGCGCACGGAGCTCGGCGTAGGTGAACCGTGCGCCGCCGTCGACGACCGCCTCGGCGTCCGGGTTTCGCTCGGCCGCGTACAGGAGGCTGAGAGCGAGATTCATCGCCCGATGTGTAACGCTTTCCGGGAGCCAGGTCGAGGAGAGGGCATCGGCGGACCCCCTTCGAGCGGCGGCGGCCCTGGCGTGCGTTCCGCCCGCGCGGTCGTGCGCTTCGTCCGGCGCTAGCGCCGGTCCGCGATCGCCCTCCGAGCCGCGCGGCAGCCGTCCCGCAGCGCCCGGCCCAGATCGTCGCCCCCGGCCAGCCCGACGAGCAGGGTCGCTGCGAACGCGTCACCGGCTCCGAGCGCGTCCGCGTCGACGGGATCCTCCCGGGCGGTCTCGAGCCGGCCGTCGAGAATTGCGACGGCGCCGTCCTTGCCGCGCGTGACGCAGGCGAGCCGGTACCGCTCGGCGAGCGCCCGCACGGCCGGCTCGCCGTCCCGGCCGGTCAGCCGTCGCGCGGTCTCCTCGTTCGCGATCACGGCGTTGCCCCCGGCCGGAAGCTCGGCGAGACGCGCCGCGTCGAGCGCGACCCAGGTTCCCTCGGCCGAGGCGAGCGCGTCGGCGGCGTGGGGTAGGTAGCCCGAGACGAGCACGGCGTCTGCCGCCACCGGCTCGACGATGTCGAGCCGATGAGCGTTGCCACGGTCGACGCGGATCTCGCCGTCGGCCAGCAGAAACGTCCCGGTCACACCTTCGACCCGAGAGACGATCGGACGAACGCCGTGCGTCTCCAGCTCGCGGACGATCATCCGGCCGGCGGCGTCGTCGCCGACCGTCCCGATCACAGCCGCGTCCGCTCCAGCGGCTGCAGCCGCGACCGCGGCGTTGAACGCTGACCCGGCCGGGAGCACGCGGATGCGGGCGCCGTGTCCGGCGCCCGCTGCGATCACGTCGACCAGCAGCTCGCCGACCGCGAGGAAGCGCACGGCCATGTTGCGGCGAGGTTACGCCCGGCGGTATGCGAAGGGGTGGTTGAAGACGTCGAGTGCGTTGTCGGCGCGAGCTGCGATCTCGAAGTGCTCGTCGGTGCGCCAGTCGTCGACGACGACTGTCAGCTCACCGTCGTCCTTGCCCCAGAGCAGCCTGACCTCGAACCCGTCGCCGATGCGATGGTCCAGCTCTTTCCGCTCCCGCTCGACCGTCTCCATGCACTCACAGTGCCATAGCAGGTGTTCGCTGGGTAGGAGGAGACCGTGAAGATTGCGTTAACTCACGCCGCCGGCGCGCCGAGCTTGCCGGCTAGGTAGCGCAGGTACGGTCCGGAGTCGAGCCCGCCGCCGACCACCCGCTCCAGCGTCTCCTGCGGCGTGAACTTGCGGCCGTGGCGCCAGAGCTTCTCGCGCAGCCACTCGGTCAGCGGCGTCAGGTCGCCGCCCGCGACGTATTCCATGAGGTCAGGCACGTCGTCGAGCACCTTCTCCCAGATCTGCACCGAGATGACGTTGCCGAGCGCGTAGGTGGGGAAGTACCCGATCGTCCCGCGCGACCAGTGCACGTCCTGGAGGACGCCGTGCGCGTCGTCCGGCACGTCCACGCCCAGGTACTGCTTCATCCGCTCGTTCCAGACCCCGGGCAGGTCGGCGGGAGCGACCGTGCCCGCTACCAGCTCCTGCTCGAGCTCGAACCGGAGGATGATGTGCAGGCTGTACGTCGCCTCGTCGGCCTCGATCCGGATCAGCGAGGGCTGCACCTTGTTGATCGCCCGGTGGAACTCCTCCAGCTCGACGCCGCGGAACTGGTCGGGGAACAGGCGCTGCATCTCCGGATAGGCCCAGCTCCACCATTCGATGCTGCGCCCGACGAGGTTCTCGAACATGCGGCTCTGCGACTCGTGCAGGGCGAGCGAGGTGCCGCGGCAGAGCGGCGTCCGCTCGAGCGCCGGGTCGACGTTGTGCTCGTAGAGCGCGTGCCCGCCCTCGTGCATGGCCGCGAACACGCCGCGCATCTCGTGCTCCGGGTAGTACGTGGTCATCCGGATGTCGGAGGTGGCGAAGGACGTCGCGAAGGGATGCGCGACCGGGTCGATTCGCCACGTGCCCTCGCCGAAGCCGAACCTCGAGAGCAGGATCTTCTGCATCTCTCGCTGGGCCTCGACCGGGAAGTGCCCGCGCAGGCACGAGTCGTCGATCTCCTGCTCCGAGGCCTCGGCGACGATCGGGACGAGACCGTCGCGGAGCTGGGCGAACACCTCGCGCACCTCGGCTGTCTTCATCCCCTGCTCGAAGTCGTCGAGCAGCGCGTCGTACGGCTCGTCGGCCTCGAAGCAGGCCGCGTACTCGCGGCCGAGCTCGATGTTCCGCTCCAGGTGCGGACGGAAGAGCTCGAAGTCGTCGGTGCGGCGGGCCTCGACCCAGACCGGGAACGCCTCCGCTCCGGCGCGCGCCTGCGCCTCGCGCAGCTCGCCGGGCACGCGCAGCTCCTTGTCGCGGTCGCGGCGCGTGACGCGGATCAGGCTTGCCTCGTCCGAGTCGTGGTCGAGGAACTCCTCATACGGTCGCAGCTCCTCCAGCAGCTCACCGAGCTCCTCGGAGACGATCTGTTCGTGGACGACCTTGGAGACGGTCGCCAGCTGCTGGGCGCGCACGCCTCCACCCGCCGCCGGCATCATCGTCTGCTGGTCCCACGCGGCGATCGCACCGAGCTTGGCCAGGTCCCAGGTCTCGGCCAGACGCTCGCGGAGCTCGTCGTAGCGCGCGTCGGTCATGGGGCGGAACCTTATGCACTTGGCGTGCGGTCCAGCAGACCGAGCGGGCACATGGCCCGCTCGGTCTCTTCGCGGAGGCGAACCTCAGGCGGTCTGCACCGGGTGGCGCAGCTGCCGGCTCATGAGCAGGGCGGCTCCGGCGATAAGCACCAGGCCCAGCCCGCTGCCGATCCCGATCGCCCAGGAGCTCCAGTCGAACCCATCGGACTGGCCGGTCGAGGCCGGGGCGTACCGCACGGCCAGCGCCGTGTCGCTCACGTCCGGAGGCCTCGAGGCTTCGGACGCCGTCGCCGCCGACGTTCCCGCGCCGGCCGAATGCGTCGCCGCGTAGCGCTCGACCACGTCGGGGGCGGCTTGCAGCTGCCCGTAGACCTGTGCGATTCCCTGCCAGCGCAGGCCGTCGGCCCTGAGTCCAGCCGCCGTCGGGGCGTGCAGCGCCGTCGCTGCGTCCTGGACGTCCGGCGGGCGCGAGACGGGCGCCGCGACGGTGGCGGGCCCGGTGTCCTGGGGGTCCACCACGGGGATCGCGACGGCCGCCGAAGCAGTCACGCCGGCCACGACTGCGCCGAGAACCAACAGTCTTCCGAAGCGGGTGAGGGGGTTGGAATGCCGCATCTTCGCCTCCTGTTCTCCCGGGCCGCTCCCTGCGGCCCTTTCGACGACAAAGACCCGCGGACGGTTAACGATCGGTAACGCTCCGCTTACCCGGCGCTGTCCGCGCGCGCCGAACCGGCTAACGTCGCCGGATCACCGGTACCCCCAACCGGGAGGCGCGGCAGATGGAATTTCGGATCCTCGGCCCGCTGGAGGTGATCTCCGGCGGGCAGGCGCTCGATCTCGGCGGCGCGAAGCAGCGGGCGCTCCTCGCCGTGCTGCTCCTCCACCCCAACCAGGTCGTGTCCCGGGACCGGCTGATCGACGCCCTGTGGGAGGAGAGCCCGCCGGACACCGCCCGGAAGGCGCTGCAGGTGCACGTCTCCAAGCTCAGGAGACAGCTGGGCCGGGACCGGATCGCGACCAGGGCGCCCGGGTACGCGATCCGGGTCGAACCCGACGAGCTCGACGCCGAGCGTTTCGAGCGCCTCGCCGGCAAGGGGGGCCGGTCGCTGGTCGACGCACTCGCGCTGTGGCGTGGCCCGCCCCTGGCCGACGTCGCCCACACCCGTTTCGCGCGGCAGGAGATCGGCCGCCTCCAGGAACGGCGGCTGGCGGTTCTCGAGGAACGGATCGAGGCAGACCTCGCGCTCGGTCGCCGGCCAGACCTGATCGCGGAGCTCGAGTCGCTCGCCGCCGAGCATCCGCTGCGGGAGCGGCTCCGCGCGCTGCTGATGCTCGCGCTCTACCGGGGCGGTCGGCAGGTCGAGGCGCTCGACGTCTACCAGAACGCCAGGAGGACGCTCGTCCACGAGCTCGGCATCGAGCCGGGCCGGGAGCTGCGCGAGCTCCACCAGACCATTCTCCGCCAGGATCCCGCGCTCGAGCCCACGGCCGACCCGAGGGCCGTGGAACGGCGGACGGAAGCCGCGGGGGGCTTCGTCGGGCGCGAGCCCGAGCTGGCCGAGCTGTCGAGCGGTCTCGACGACGCTTTCGCCGGGCGAGGCCACCTGTTCCTGCTCCAGGGAGAGCCCGGGATCGGCAAGAGCAGGCTCGCCGACGAGGTGGTGAGCCGGGCGGCGAGGCGCGGCGCGCAGGTCCTGATCGGTCGCTGCTGGGAAGCGGGCGGGGCTCCTCCCTACTGGCCGTGGACGCAGTCGCTGCGGGCGTACGTGCGCGCGGCCGAGCCGGGCGACGTGCGGCGGCAGCTGGGCGCGTCCGCGGCCGACGTCGCCCGGATCGTTCCGCAGCTGCACGATCTCGTTCCGGGCCTGGCCGAGCCCGACGCGCCCGACTCGCAGGCCGCGCGCTTCCGGCTCTTCGACTCCACGGCGGCGTTCCTGACGAGAGCGGCCGCGGAGCGGCCGCTCGTGCTCGTCCTGGACGACCTCCATGTCGCGGACGAGCCGTCGCTCTCCCTGCTGCGGTACGTAGCGTCGTCGCTGGAGAAAAGTCGAGTACTGGTCGTGGGCACGTTCCGCGATCGCGACCCGGCGGTCCGGGAGCCGCGCGAGACCATGCTCGCCGAGCTGGGTCACCTGCCGGTCGCGCGCGGCATTCGCCTCTCAGGGCTCGACCGGGACGAGGTGGCCCAGCTGGCGGAGCTGACGGCGGGCGCGGCGCCGACCGAGCAGCTGGTCGCGGAGCTCTACGCCGGGACCAACGGCAACCCGCTCTTCGTCTCCGAGGTCGTCCGGCTGCTGGCAGCGGAAGGCCGTCTCGGACCGGCGGCTCCGGGCGGGATCCGGATCCCGGAGACCATCCGCGAGGCGATCGGCCGACGGCTGCGAACCCTCTCGGGCGAGTGCAGGCGCGTGCTCTCGCTCGGATCGGTCCTCGGGCGCGAGTTCGGGCTCGTCGCTCTCGAACGCACGGCCGACTACACGGGTATCGACAGGCTCCTCAACGTTCTCGACGAGGCGATCACCGCCGGCGTCGTCGAGGAGCTTCCGGGCTCCTTCGGCCGCCTTCGCTTCGGACACGCCCTGACCCGCGACACGTTGTACGAGGAGATCCCGGCCGCCCACCGGGCGCGGCTCCACCTCCGCGTCGCAGAGGTGCTCGAGACGCTCTACGCCGGAAACCTCGAGCCTCACCTGGCCGAGCTCGCGCACCACTTCTCGCTGGCGCTGCCGGCGGCAGCACCCGAGCGAGCGATCGAGTACGCGATGCGCGCCGGGCGCAGCGCAGAGGACGTGCTCGCGGACGAGGAGGCGGTTCGCTTCTACCGTCTCGCCGTCGACATCCTCGAGGGGACGGGCGTGAAGAACGCCGCTCTCCGTGGCGAGCTTCTGCTGCTGCTCGACCGGGCCTCATCGGCAGCCGAGACCGGGAGTCCGGGCTAGCCGAGCCTCCGTGCCGCGGCCTCGATCTGTTCGGGGGTCGGGCCGCCTCCGTCCAGCGCCCGGAAGGCCTCGAGGACCGCGCGCGGGTCACGGCGATGCCTCTTGGCGGCGAGTGTCAGCGGCTCGTGGAAGGCGCCGCCGCAGTGCGCGCACGGCAGCGAAAGCGCAGACATCAACCGGCCGGCCTCGCCGTCCGGGTACATGCGCAGGAGCTCGACGATCGTGGTCGAGCCCTTCACCTCGCGCGACGCGGGCCGGTCGGGGTCGGTGCCGCGCGCGTCGAGCCCCAGGACGCGCTGCTGGGTCACTCGACTAAGTCTAGGGCCGGTCGAGCAGACCGAGCCGGGCGGCCTCCGCCGCCGCCTGGCCGCGGGTCGGGACGGCGAGCTTGCGAGGATCGCCGCTACGTGGTGGTCGACCGTCCGGCGCGAGACGAAGAGGCGCTCCGCGATCTCGCGGTTTCTCAGCCCGTCGGCGATGAGCCTGAGCACGTCGTGCTCGCGCTGGGTCAGATTGCCGGGCCGGGCGCGGGTCGCCCGGCACGGGCCGCGGGGCAGCCCGCGGAGCCCACGCGACCGGGAGCGCCGCGAGACGACGCCCGCCGCGCCGGCTCCGCCCAGCTTCCGGAAATCGTCGAGCGCCGCCCGGACGGTTTCCTCGTCGTCCGCGTCGGCGGCGGCGAGCGCCGCCTCGTAGGGGCAGCCGATCCGATGCCAGAGCTCGGCCGCTCCTCGCCAGTCGCCGCGCATCTGCAGCGCGAACGGCTCGGCCGAGTCGGCCGGGATCGCCTCACGGATGCCGGCCTGCCATCGCCAGTACGGGAGCTCGCCGACCACCCACGACGCCTCTCTGTCGATCGCGAAGGTGAGGCACGACTCGGTCTCGGCCGCCACTGCGTCCCTGTCACCTTCCAGCCAGGCTGCCTCCGCCGTGCGACGGCGACCGGTGCGACGTGCTGCAGGTCGCCCGCCGTGCGGGTCAGCTCGAGCGCCTCGTCGAGCGGGCCGCGGTGGTCGGGATCGCGCCGGCGCGCCCGCACCAGCCCGAGGACGGAGAGTGCGAGGATGCGCAGCAGAACTGCGCCGCGAGGATGACCGAGAACGAAGGACGCCGCATTCGCCGCCTCCGTCCACCGGCCGCGATCGAGGTCGACACGCGCCCGGAAGGCGAGCAGGTACAGCCACCAGAGATCGAGACCGTGCTCGGCGCAGTAGTCGATGCCCTCGTCGACCTGCCACGCGAGGTCGTACCTGCGCGTCCGGCTGACGACCCAGGCGAGGTGGATCAGGGCCCTGCCGACGTGCTCCTCCAGGCGCTCCTCGCGGGCGAGGCCGAGGCTCTCATCGAGCTTCCCGAAACCGGCCGGCACCCCTCTCAGCGCCTCCACCGTCCCGATGTTGTTCAGGACGTGGGCACGGATCTCGTTGTCGTCGAATCGCTCTGCCAGCTCGAGCGCGCGGGCGCCCCACTCGAGCGCGCCGGCAGCGTCCTCGGCATTCAGGCGATCCGACGAGACCGTGCTGTAGCCGAACGCCAGCTCGCGGCTCGGCGGGAAGCGCTCGAGGATCGAGACCGCCTCGCGCGCCGTCGCCTCGGGCTGCTCCGGCTCGCCCGCGCACCAGAGGCGGCGTGACAGCGCGGAGAGGGCGGCGCCTTCCTTGCTCCGGTCGTCGATCTCCCGGTAGAACCCCACCGCACGCTCCAGAGTGGCGATCGCCTCGGCCGACTGGTCGGTGAGGTAGCACTCGAAGGAGAGCCGTTCGAGGAGTCGCGCCCGCTGCTCGAGCGGGAGGCCGTCGCCGAAGCGGAGCGCCCGGGCGACCTGCGCGGCCGCCTCGCGATGGGCGCCGACTATCGTCGCGCTCGCCGCCGCCGCCGGGGCGAAACGCAGCACGGCGTCCGTGTCACCCGCCTCCTCGGCATGGTGGGCGAGCCGCGCGAGGTCGAAGATGCTGTCCGGCGGCGCCGAGAGCGCCTGGAGCGCGGCCCGATGGAGGCCCAGTCGGCGCGTCGGCGGCATGGACTCCTGCACGGCGAGGCGGGCGAGCTCGTGCCGGAAGGCGACCGAGGCGGCCCCCGCGACGAGCATCCCCGAGCCGAGGCACTCCTCGAGGTGCGCCGCCGGATCGTCGGCGAGCGCGTCCAGCAGCCAGAGCTCGACCTGGGGAGGCGCGATCGCCACCGCTTCCAGCACCGTCCGCGCGCCGGGGCTCAGGCGTGCGGCCCGGGCCAGCACCGCGTCGCGAACGGTCGCCGGAATGTGCTCCTCGCCCGACGCGAGGACTTCGGTGACGAAGAAGGGGTTGCCGCCGGTCCGCAGATACAGGTCGCCCGCGTCGAGCCCGTGGGGCGCCGCCAGGTCGGCAACGGCCTGCGGCGAGAGCGGACCGACGTCGAGACGGGTGACAGACCCGCTCGTCCCCAGCTCCCCGAGCACGAACCGCAGCGGGTGCGCCCGGTCGAGCTGGTCGTCGCGATAGGTGGCGACGACGAGCGCCGGCACGGTCTCGATCCGGCGCCCGATGATCCGGACGACATCGAGCGTCGCCTCGTCCGCCCAGTGGAGGTCCTCGACGAGGAGACCATGGGTGCGCTCATGCGCAGCTCGCCCATCAGGGCGGCGGCGATCTCGTACGGCTGGGCGTCCTCGGGGTGGAGGTCGGCGACCAGTTCGGCGCCGTCCCCCGCGGCGATGTCGAGGATCGGCCTCAGCGGCCGCGGCGTGAACAGCGCCTCGCAGGCGCCCCAGAGGATCCGTGCCGACCCGGCCTGCTCGTCGCAGAACCGCCGGACGAGAGCGGTCTTGCCGATGCCGGCCTCGCCGTGGACGAGCGCCAACCTGCCCTGGGTCGTGGCGGCGACCGCCGCGTACGACTCGGCGAGCGTCTCGAGCTGCTCGGCTCGCTCGAGGAGATCGGTGGGAAGAGCTACGGTTGCCACGGCGATCTGGAGGACTACGGGCTCCAGCCCGAAATGGTTGCAACCGCCCGCCCGCGGGCGCAAACCCGTGAGCTACGCGTGCGCGACTTCCTGCGGGAACCGCAGCGGTTCGGCATCCATCCGCACCATGTTCCGCGGCAGCTGGTAGCGCGCGAACGGGAGCACGACCACCTTCGCGTCCGGCCCATGGCGCTCCATCGCCTCCGCGAACGCGTCGTCGAGTGAGATGGTGGCGTCCATGCCGATGTCGGCCGCCAACTCCAGGTTCTCCTCGAGCGTGACCAGCTTCAGGTGCTTGCGGGTCATCACCTCGTAGATCGGCACCCAGATGCAGCCCGCCCACATCTGGATGACCCGGCCGTGGATGTCGCGGAGCACCTGCTGGTAGTTCTCGGGCGTCGGCGGCATGTACGGCTTCATCAGGTCCATCAGCGCCAGGCCGGGGAAATCGCCGACGGCGGTGTTCACGCCCGGCGAGGGAGAGGCGTAGATCAGCGTGCCCCCGTCGCGCAGAACGAAGTCGGCGGACATGCAGCCCCAGCCGGTGTGGAAGAACAGGTGGTCGGTCGGCGCGAAGACGCCGCAGATCGCGATGTCGGCCTGCGTCCCGGGGTGCTCGTACGCGTAGATCTCGTTGAAGCGCTCGATCGCGCGGCGGTGCGCGTCGGGATGGGCGCCGAAGATGCACTCGATCACGCGGCCGCGCGTGTCGAGGACGACGTTCATCGTGCACTGGAGGCCGCACATCGTCGCCACCTCGTCGATGTCGGAGCGCATCGGCCCGGCGTAGGCGCCGTAGTGGGTCTGCGGCGAGGGGACGAAGGCGCAGTGGTTCGACTCGATCGTCTCGTCGGACACGACTCCCGGCAGGATCAGCTTGCCGCCGCCGCCCGCGCCCCAGTGGTTGGCCTGGGCCTGGCCGATCGTGATCTTCAGGTCACACTCGATGACCGCCGTCATCAGCCACACGGGCGTTCCGCGCGACGAGACGCCGACGTACGTGTACGCCTCCGCGTTGCGCGGCTCGTTCTGGTGGAACTCGATCCCGAGCCGCTCCATCCGGTCGAGGTTCTCGCGGCCGATCTTCTGCTCGATGTCCGACTCGGACATCGGGAAGACCTTGCCGTTCGCGCAGGCGACCACCGCCGGCTTGCCGGCTGCCTCGATCGCGTCGAAGACGGCGGGGAGAAGGCGCGACTGCGGCGTCGGCCGGAACTGGTTGTCGATGATCACGGCCACCTTCGTCGCGCCGGCGAGGAGGTCGGAGAAGCGCGGCCCCGAGACCGGCGACTCCAGCGCCGACCGGGCCGCGGCGGTCGCGTCCGCGACCGGCTCGGGCTCATCGGGATAGATCGCCGCGAGCAGGTTCGCGTCCGGAACCTCCAACTCGAGCTCCTCGCGGTAGACCTTCGACTCGTCGCCCGAGGCACCGATCGTCAGCGGGTCGAGCGATTCGTACGGGATCTTCAGGCGCGCCATCTTCCCTCCTGGTCGAGGACGTCTCTGGAGGCTATGACCGGCCTCGTGTAGCGTCAAGGACATGAGCGCCACCAGGATCAACCACGTCTCGATCGTCGTGAGCGACATGGCCGAGTCGATCCGGTTCTACGAGGAGCTCTTCGGTGCCCGGCGGATCCCGACCGCGAACTTTCCGACGGGGAACGTCGTCTGGCTCCGGCTCGGGTCGACGCAGCTGCACCTGTTCGAGAGCGACGGGGGCGACGACCCGACCGTCCACCACCACTTCGGCATCGACGTGGACGACTTCGACGCCCTGTACGAGCGGGCAAAGGCGATGGGCGTCCTCGACTCGACGGCGTTCGGGACGCCGCTCCGGGCCCATCCGATGGGCTGGGTACAGCTCTACGTGCGCGACCCAGCCGGGAACCTGTTCGAGGTCGACTGGCCCGACCGGAGCACGCTTGCGCCCTCGACCCAGGCGGGCATCGTTCCGCTCGAGGACTCCGCCCCGCAGGAGGGCGACGCCGCCGTCGCCACCTTGTACCACTCGTAGCGCACACGCGCACCCGTTTGAAAGCGGGCCGGGTCGCCTGTTACGGTCGGCTCCGGTTGAGCGCGCTGTCGGCACGGGTCCCCGATCGGGAGCAGGTCAGCTCCTGGCTGACCTGGCGCAGGTGGCCCGTGTACCTCGTGATCGGGCTGATCGCATTCGCGCTCGCCTATGTCCTCTTCCTCACCACGGTGCAGCCGTTCGGGGGCGGGAACTGGCGCACGACCACGTTCGGCTCCGCCTGGAACGACCCGAAGGACTTCCTCAAGGTCGTGCTCGACTCGCTCACCTTCGCCTCGGCGCTCTTCATCGTCGCCAGCGGCTTCGCCTTGATCTTCGGGTTGATGCGGACGGTGAACATGGCCCACGGCGCCTTCTACCTCCTGGCCGGGTACATCGCCTACGAGATCCAGCAGGGCATGACCGGGCAAGGCTTCTCGCTCGACCTCGAGCGAGGTCAACACCTGGGAATGGCTCGTTCCGCTGCTGGTCGCGGCGCCGTGCATCATGGTCGTCGGGCTCGTCGTCCAGCAGGCGTTCCTCCGCTGGACCCAGGGGCAGGAGCTTCGCCAGGCGCTGATCACGATCGCGATCTCGGTGATCGTCGCCGACCAGATCATCGCCCACTTCCCGCGGAACGTCTCCCAGGGGCAGCGGTTCGGAGGCAATGCCGTCGACCTGACGTGGCCGGGCTGGACCGACAGGTTCGTCAACCTCCACGTCGCCGGGGTGCAGTACTCGGTCGCCCGTCTGGTCATGCTCGCGATCGGCGTCGCCGTCGGCGTGGGTCTGTGGCTGTGGCTCTACCGGACGAAGACCGGCATGAAGATCCGGGCGGGTGTCGACGACGAGAAGATGACCTCGGCGCTCGGGATCAACATCCAGGTCACGTTCGCGATCACGTTCGCGGTCGGTTGCGGCCTCGCCGCGCTCGGCGCCGTCGTCTGGGCGTCGCAGTCGAACATCTCCTCCGGGCAGGACGGCCAGTGGCTGCTCAACTCCCTCGTCGTCGTGATCGTCGGCGGGATGGGCTCCATCTTCGGCGCCGCTGCCGGCGCGCTCCTCTTCGCCTTCGTCGCGAACTTCGCGCGTCGTATCTCCCGACCACCGGGTCCGACTGCTGCACCCAGTACTCGACGATCGTCACCTTCGTGCTGATCGCACTCGTCCTCTCGTTCCGGCCCCGCGGGCTGTTCGGGAGGGATGCATGAACCCGTCCACCTGGACGCGGCAGCAGCAGGTCGAGCGCACGATCGCGGCCGCGGCCCTCGTCTTCGTGATCATCTGGCCGGCCGCCGGCTTCAGCCCGTACTGGGCGCATCAGATCCTGATCGAGACCTTCATCTTCGGCATCGCCGCGTCGAGCCTGATCTTCCTGTCCGCCTACGGCGGGATGGTGTCGCTCGCACAGACCGCGCTCTTCGGCATCGCCGGGATCATCCTCGGCAACCTCGCGACGAAGGGAGGCCCGGGCGGGACCTCGAAGGGCCTCCACCTCGGCTGGGATCCGACGCTGGCGCTCGTGTTCGCGATCGGGGCGACCACCGTCATCGGCCTGATCGGGGGCGCCGTCGCCTCGCGGAGCACGGGCATCTACTTCCTGATGATCACCCTCACCTACTCGGTGATCGCGACGTACACGCTCGGGCAGGTGACGAAGATCTCCGGCTTCTCCGGCATCGGCGGCATCAACCGCTACACGCCGGGCTGGATCGGCAGCATCCTCGCGCACCCGAACCGGCTCTACTACATCGCGCTCGGGACGGCGATCTTCGTCTACGTCCTCATTCGCTACCTGATCCGCACGCCGTTCGGCCTCAGCCTGCAGGGCGTGCGGGACGAGCCGATCAAGATGAGCTCGCTCGGATACGCGGTCCCGCTGCACCGGACGCTCGCGTTCACGTTCGCGGCGTTCGTCGCCGCTCTCGGCGGCGTCCTCTACGGCTGGTGGGCCGGCCAGGTCTCGCCGGGCGACGTCGACCTCCCCCAGACGATCAGCCTGTTGATCATGGCGGTGATCGGGGGTCTGATCCGGATCGAGGGCGCGTGGGTGGGCGCCTTCGCCTTCATCCTGATGCAGAACTACATCACGTCGAACACGCACGTTCCCCTGCTCGGCTTCGGAGGAACGCTCTTCGGGGGAAGCTTCAACACGATCATCGGAATTATCTTTTTGGTGATCGTCGTCGTCTCACCAGATGGGCTCATGGGCCTGTGGGGACGGTTGTTCGAGGTGGGACGCAGGTCGAAGGGCAGTGACGCGACACCCACCCCGGCGCCCGAGCCCGCGAAATGACAGGCATCTACCGACCAGCTTGAAAGTTGGGTCTGTACTGCGCGAGAATCGCGCGCACCTTTGAAACACGAGAGGGAGGAGGGCACGACCAGATGAGGAGACTCACTCTGCGGAGCTGGAAGACGGCAGCAGTGCTGACCGTGGCGGCAACCGCCGTCGCGGTCTGGACGACGACGTCGCTGGCGGCGTCGCATGCCGTCAAGCCGGTCAAGGTCGCGATCATGACCGACTGCAAGGGCGCCTTCGCGTTCGGCTACGAGTACGACATCGGCGGCGCGCAGGGCGCGTTCGCCCAGTTCGCCGGAGGCAAGACCAAGAGCCACGCGAAGCCGTCGGCAGGTATGACGAACATCAAGGCCGGCAAGACGCCGATCCAGATCGTCGGCTACGGCTGCGGAAACGACACGGTGCCGCTCGCCATCAGCGAGACCAAGCGGCTGATGGAGAAGCTGAACGCCGACGTCATGATCGGCCCGCTGTCCGGTGACGAGGCGGTCTCGATCGCGAACTACGCCAAGTCGCATCCGACCAAGACGTTCATCATCGGCACCGCCGGCTCGCAGGATCCGACGATGCAGATCGCCCCGAAGAACATGTTCCGTTACTACGGCGACGGGGCACAGTGGAACGCCGGCATCGGCGAGATCGCCTACAAGAAGCTCGGCTGGCGGAAGGCCGCGATCATCGAGGACGACTACAGCTTCGGCTGGACCTCCGCGGCCGGCATGATCGCCGACTTCTGCGCGGTCGGCGGCAACATCGTCAAGCGGGTGTTCCCGCCGCTGAACACGACGGACTACGCGCCGTTCGTGCGCCAGCTGCCGAACCCGAACCAGGTCGACGGGTACTTCTCGACCATCGGCGGTACCGGCACGTCGGCGATGCTGAAGGCGTTCGAGCAGGCCTACGGGAAGCTGAACCCGAAGCAGTGGATCGGCAACCTGTTCTTCGGATTCCTCGGCGCCGACAAGGTCGTCGCCCCGAAGCTCGTCGGCGCCTACGTCGGCGGCTTCGGCAACATGCCCGGCGTCCATAACTCGAGGGTGGACGCGTACCGCGCGTTCATGACTAAGCTGTATCCGAAGCTGCCGAACGACGACAGCTTCGTCTACAACTACTACATCGGGGCGAAGGCCCTCGTCGAGGGCCTGACGAAGTCGCCTGGCGCAACCGGCGTCAAGCTCGACAACGCCATGCCGCGGTCGATCGTGAGCCCGTTCCAGATCTCGAACGGCGGCACCGTGAAGCTCGACTCTCGCCGCCAGGCGATCGCGGACCAGTACCAGCTCCAGCTCGTCAAGCAACAAGGACGGGTCGGTCGGTCCGGTGGTCGTCGCGTACATCCCGAACGTCGACCAGTCGTTCGGCGGCCTCTTCACGCCGTCGAGCCCGCCGCCCGGCCGCACGCAGCCCCCGTGCAAGAAGGTGAAGACGCCGTGGCAGGGCAAGATCAAGGTCGTGACCAACGGCAAGGTCACGAACCAGGTGATCAAGTAGGGGCTTGACCGAGGCAGCAGCAGCCGAACACGCCGAGCCGACCCTCCGCCTGCGGGGGGTCGGCCGGCGTTTCGGCGGCCTCCATGCGGTACGCGACGTCGACCTCGAGGTCGCGTCCGGGCGAGCGCCGGGCGATCCTCGGCCCGAACGGCGCAGGGAAGACGACGCTCTTCAACGTCATCTGCGGCGACTTCCCGGCGACCGCGGGAACCGTGGAGCTGTTCGGCCAGGACGTCACGCACATGCCGGCGCGGGCGCGAACGCGGATGGGCCTCGCCCGGACGTACCAGCAGTCCCGCCTCTTCGCCGGCCTGACCGTCGAGGACAACATCTACCTGTCCGTCCTGGGTGTCCAGGGGGGGCACCTGCGCCCGGTCGGCCTGCGGAAGGACGCCGTGTTCCGGGAGCGGGCGCGGGAGGCGGCCAGGCGTGCGGCGATCGACCACCGCCTCGGCGACCTGTGCGGGCCTCTCTCGCACGGCGAGCACCGGCAGGTCGCGCTGGCCGTCGCGCTGGCGGCGGAGCCCCACCTGCTGATGCTCGACGAGCCGTGCTCGGGGCTCTCACGCGGCGAGCGCCAGGTGCTCACCGACCTCCTGCTCGCCCTCGACCCGGACATCACCCTGATCGTGATCGAGCACGACATGGACGTCGCGCTCCGCGTTGCCGAGCGGGTGACGATGATGCACGACGGGCACGTGATCGTCGAGGGCACCCCGGGCGAGATCCGGGCCAACCAGCTCGTCCACGACCTGTACCTCGGGCGCGGCCACCGCAATGAGTGAGCCGAACGGCGCCCCCCTGCTCGTCGTCGAGGGGTTGAACGCGTACTACGGCAGCGCGCACGTGCTGCAGGACGTCTCCTTCGAGCTCGGCGACCAGGCGGTCGCGATCGTCGGTCGGAACGGGATGGGGAAGACCACGCTGTGCGCGTCGCTCATGGGCATCAGCCCGCCCCGGGTGAGAGGGTCGGCGCGCTTCGGCGGCAAGGAGCTCCTCGGAATGAGCTCACACAAGATCGCAGGCCTCGGCATCGGCTACGTCCCCCAGGGACGCCGGTTGTTCCCCTCCCTGTCCGTGGACGAGCACCTCCGCATGTCGGCGCGTGCGGACGGTGGCCGGCGCTGGACGACCGACAGGGTCTACGAGCTCTTTCCCAGGC
Source organism: uncultured Actinomycetes bacterium (assembly GCA_963775695.1). Classification (GTDB taxonomy): domain Bacteria; phylum Actinomycetota; class Thermoleophilia; order Gaiellales; family Gaiellaceae; genus DATBLE01. Next base: position 261,482 of record CAVZJU010000007.1, read on the forward strand.
TGGCCGAGCGGAAGCGGAACGGAGGTGCGCAGCTGTCGGGCGGCGAGCAGCAGATGCTCGCGATCGGGCGCGCGCTCGTCACCAACCCGACGCTCCTGATCATGGACGAGCCCTCGGAGGGGCTTGCGCCGGCGATCATCGAGATGCTGGTCGAGACGTTCAAGATGCTCGAGCAGGAAGGCCTCCGCATCCTCCTGATCGAGCAGAACCTGGGGATGGCGACCGCGATCGCCGACCGCCAACTGGTGATGATGGGCGGTGAGATCGCCGCCGAGTCGACCGCGGCCGAGCTCTCGGCCGATCCCGAGCTCCAGCGGCGGTACCTCGGCGTCGAGCCGGTCCAGCACGGCGCTTGACCGGAACGGTCAAGCGCCGAGGATTTCTCCCGCTGCTCGCGGTTGCAGCGCTCCTCTCGTCCTGCGGCAGCTCGACGCCCAAGGGGCCTCCGGCGATGGTGTTCGTCAGCGTCAAGGACGGCGACTACGCGATCTTCGGTGCCGACGCCGACGGCAAGCACGCGCGGCGTCTGACGAAGGAGAAGGGCGACCCGTCGACGCCGTCCGGGCTCTTCTTCCAGCTCCAGCCGGCCTGGTCGCCGGACGGCACGGAGATCGCCTTCTCCAGTGCCCGCGACGGGGTCGCGCACATCTACGTCATGAATGCCGACGGCACCGGCACCCGCCGGCTGACGGACACCGACCAGGGCGACGAGCATCCCTCCTGGTCGGCGGACGGCAAGCGGATCGTCTTCTCGCGGGAGGGAGCGCTCTTCGCCGCTCCGGCCGCAGGCGGGAAGGCACACCGGGTCGGCCGCGGGCTCGGCAGCGCCCAGGACCCGGCGTACTCGCCGGACGGGAAGCTGATCGCCTACGACTACCGCAAGCCGGGCTTCCAGAACCGCGAGATCTTCGTGATGCACGCCGACGGCACGGGGATCCGCGCGGTGACGAGGCTCGGAGGATCGAGCGGCCTGCCCGCGTGGTCACCCGACGGCAAGACGCTCGCGTTCCAGAGCAACGCGAGCCTCGACCACTACGAGATCTTCAGGGTCGCCGTGAACGGGACGCACGTGCAAAGGGTCACGACCTCCAGCATCGACGCGATCCAGCCGGCGTTCACTCCCGACGCGTCGATCGGCTTCTCGCGCGACGGCGCGATCTGGGTCGACGACGGAAAGACGGAGACGCAGCTCACCTCGGGCAAGGACGACGACACGAACCCCGTCTGGCGCCCCGGCCAACCGCAGTAGGATCGAACCGGCATGGCGACCGTCGTCCTCCTCGGCACGCTGGACACGAAGGGAAAGGAGTACGGGTACCTCCGCGACCGGCTGCGGGAGCAGGGCGTCGACGTCGTGGTCGTGGACGCCGGTGTCTTCGAGCCGCAGATCGACGCCGACGTCACGCAGGACGAGGTGGCCGCGGCGGGCGGCGGCGATCTGGCGGCGCTCCGCGCCGCAGGCGACCGCGGCGCTGCCGTCGAGGCGATGTGCCGTGGCGCGGCCGCGGTGGCCAAGAGGCTGCACGACGAGGGGCGCCTCGACGGGATCCTCACCGTCGGCGGGTCGGGCAACTCCTCGATCGGCGCCGCCGCCGTCCAGACCCTACCGGTGGGCGTCCCGAAGCTGATCGTCTCGACCGTCGCGTCGGGCGACACCCGGCCGTACGTGGGGGCGACCGACGTCTCGATGACCTACTCGGTCGTCGACATCTCGGGGCTGAACCGGATCTCGGAGCGGATCCTCTCGAACGCGGCGGGCGCGATCGCAGGGATGGCCAAGGTGTCCGTCCCCGAGAGCGGCGACGCACGACCCTTGATCGGGGCGACGATGTTCGGGGTGACGACGCCTGCGGTGACGCGGGCGCGGGAACGGCTCGAGGAGCTCGGCTACGAGGTGCTCGTCTTCCACGCCACCGGCACCGGCGGCCAGTCGATGGAGGCCCTGGCGCGCGGCGGCTTCCTCGCCGGCGTCCTCGACCTGACCACGACCGAGCTCGCGGACGACCTCGTCGGGGGCGTGCTGTCGGCCGGCCCAGACCGTCTCGAGGCGGTGGGGGAGCTCGGCCTGCCGCAGGTGGTGTCGCTCGGGGCGCTCGACATGGTCAACTTCGGCCCGCGCGAGACCCTGCCCCCGCAGTTCGAGGACCGCAACATCTACGTCCACAACCCCACCGTCACCCTGATGCGGACGACCCCGGAGGAGTGCGCCGAGCTCGGCAGGAGGATCGCGCGCAAGCTGTCTGCCGCGAAGGGGCCGACCGCGCTGTTCGTCCCGTTGAAGGGCGTGTCGATGATCGCTACGGAGGGCGGACCGTTCCACGATGCCGCCGCGGACGAAGCGCTCTTCGCCGCCGTCCGCGACGGTGTCGGCGACAACGTCGAGCTGCACGAGCTCGACCTGGAGGTCAACGACCCAGCGTTCGCGGACGCGATGGCGAACCGGCTCCACGAGATGGTCCGTGACCAGGGCTGAAGCCCTCGCACGCCTGCGGGCGCAGATCGACGGCGCCCGCCCCATCATCGGCGCGGGCGCCGGGACCGGGCTCTCGGCCAAGTGCGCCGAAGCCGGCGGCTGCGACCTGATCATCATCTACAACTCCGGCCGCTACCGGATGGCCGGCCGGGGCTCGCTCGCCGGGCTGATGCCCTACGGCGACGCGAACGCGATCGTGGTCGAGATGGCCGCCGAGGTGCTGCCGGTGGTGAAGAAGATCCCGGTGCTGGCCGGGGTGTGCGGCACCGACCCGTTCCGCCTGATGCCCGTGTTCCTCGAGGAGCTGAAGCGGATCGGCTTCTCGGGCGTCCAGAACTTCCCCACGGTCGGCCTGATCGACGGCAACCACCGGATCGGCCTGGAGGAGACCGGGATGGGCTACGGCGTCGAGGTGGAGATGATCCGCGCTGCGCACGACGCAGACCTGCTGACCGCGCCCTACGTGTTCACGCCCGAGGAGGCGGTGGCGATGACCGAGGCGGGCGCCGACGTGCTCGTCCCGCACATGGGCCTGACCACGGGCGGGGCGATCGGGGCGACCACGGCGAAGACGCTGGACGAGTCGGTGGAGCTGGTCCAGGCGATGCGCGACGCCGCGGCCGCGGTGCGCGACGACGTGATCGTGCTCTGCCACGGCGGGCCGATCGCCGAGCCGGGCGATGCCGCCTACGTGCTCGAGCGGACGACCGGCGTGGTCGGCTTCTTCGGCGCGTCGAGCATGGAGCGGCTGCCGACCGAGACGGCGATGACGGAGAACATGAGGCGGTTCAAATCGATCGGAACAGGAGGGCGGGCATGAGCAGATTCGTGATGGGGAGCGAAGTGCCGACGGAGAGCTTCGACTGGGGCATCGCCGGGATGCGCTGCGCGCCGCCGGGGACCGGCTGCGCCACCTTCGTGGTCATGGACGTCCGGCTCGACCCCGGCTTCTTCCACGCCTTTCACAAGCACCCCGACCAGGACGAGATGATCGTCGTCACGCGAGGCGTCGCCACCCAGTACCTCGAGCAGCAGAGCCGGCAGCTGAACGTGGGCGACTCGGTCTACATCGACAAGGATGTCGTGCACGCGACCTACAACGACGGCGACGAGCCGGTCGAGCTCCAGGTGATCCTGGCCCCGCCGGTCACCGACGGCGGCTATATCGCGGTCGACGTCTCCGCCGAGGAGCCCTGGGCCTCGCTGCGCTGAACATCACGTCGAGACCGTGCGGGAGGCCGCAGCGTAGGATCTCCGCGTGCGCGCGGTCCGGGTCCACGAGGGGGGAGAGCTTCGCTACGAGGAGGCGCCCGACCCGGTTGCGGGGCCGGATGAGGTCGTCGTCGAGCTGCGCGCGGCGGCGGTCAACCGCCGTGACCTGCTCGTCCGCAACCCGCCCGGCCCTGCCTACCAGTTCGACCTGCCGCTGATCCCGGGCTCGGACGGCGCCGGCATGCGGCGCGACACCGGCGAGGAGGTCGTGATCTATCCCGGGCTCGGCTGGGGGCCGCGCGAGGACGCGGCCGGCCCCGACTGGCGAATTCTCGGTGGGCCCGACGACGGCACGTACGCCGAGCTCGTGAAGGTGCCGGCCGAGAACGTCTTCCCCAAGCCGGCCCGCTTCTCGTGGGAGGAGGCGGCAGCGTTTCCGCTGGCGGCGCTGACCGCCTACCGGGCCCTCTTCGAGATTGGTGGGCTGGTCGACGACGAGAGCGTGCTCGTCCTCGGCGCCGGCAGCGGGGTGTCGACGATGGCCGTGTCGCTCGCCGCCCAGGCCGGTTGCCGAGTGCTGGTGACGTCGTCGAGCCAGGAGAAGATCGACCGCGCCAAGGAGCTCGGCGCGGAGGGCGGCGTCCTCTACACCGAGGACGGCTGGGCCGAGGCCGCAGGGCCGGTCGACGTCGTGCTCGACTCGGTCGGTTCCACGTGGCGCGAGTCGCTGAAGGCGTTGCGGGGCGGCGGCCGGCTGGTCGTCCTGGGCGGCACCGGCGGGCCGGAGGTGACGCTCGACGTACGGGCGGTCTACCTGAACTGGCAGTCGATCCGCGGGACGACGATGGGCTCACAGCGCGACTTTGCGGCGCTGATGCGTATGGTCGACTCGGGCTCCTGGCGCCCGGTGATCGACAGCGTTCGGCCGCTCGGGGAAGCGGAAGCGGCGCACGAGCGCATGAAGGCCGGCGGCCACTTCGGCAAGCTCGTGCTCTCCGTCTGAGCGGTGGTGGCGCTTCGGTCTGCAGGGTCAGACCCTGGAGACCAGCTGGTCGAGCGCCTTGCGGTCGGCGCGGGCGCTCCACTCCTCCGGCGTCCGCCGCTCCGGATGGCGCTCGCGGGCGGGGTAGCCGAAGGTGAGCACGGTCGCGAGCTCCTCGCCCTCGGCGAGCCCGAGAGCCGCACGTGCCGCCTCGGGGTCGCGCTGCCCGTTCGGGCACGAGCCGACGCCCGCGTTCCAGGCGGCGAGCAGCATGTTCTGCGCGCAGCGGCCGGTGTCCAGGCCGCTGCGGCCGACGATCGCGACCACGAGCCGCGCGCCCTGCACGTTGGTGGGCTCGAAGACCGCCTCGGCGAGCCGTGCCCGCGCGGTCTCGTCCTCGACCAGCAGGAACCGCCACGGCTGCCTATTCCGTGCACTGCCCGCCAGTCGTCCGGCATCGAGGATGCGTTGGGTCACATCGTCCGGGATCGCTCGGTCGGCGTACTCCCGGGTCTCCCGCCTGCTCGCAATGGCGAGGAACGTGTCCACCTGCCCGAATCGTAGGCGGTTTGCTTTAGCTGATGCTTCCGGGTTGCGACCGTCACAGTTGGCTGCCGCACTGCCAGCAAAGGGAGACGTCTGTCGAGCAGGTCGGCCCGGAGCGCTGGGGATAATGCGCGCATGGCGCCCAACGTCGATGCGGCACAAGACTTCGTGATCTTTGCCAGCTTCGAGAATCGCCACGCTGCCGAGCACATGCTGGTCTCGCTCAGACGGCGATTCCGTGAGAAGCATCACAAGCGACATGCGACGGCTCTCGTGATCAGCACCAACAAGGACGGTTCGCTGAGACTCACCCAATCTCTGGTTCTGACGGCGAGCGGCTTTGTGTACACACTGATCCGCATCTCCCTTTCGTGGACGGTTGGGTTCATAGGCATCACCTCGATGCTGCACGGCGGTAGGAGCGCAGTCCGCGACGGCCGCGCGCGCCAGTCGCACGTCGGATCGGATGAGCAGGCGGTTCATGCGCTCCTCGCGCAGGTTGGCCCGGATGCTGCCCTCGTGCTGGTCTGTTGCGATGACCAAGAGATGCGTCAGGCGGTCGTTGCGCGAGCGGCTGACTGTGCAAGCCAAAGCTGGGACGGCTCGCGCGCACAGTTCCTCGCTGGCCTCGATCCCGGCAGCCAGCACGACTGGGTTCGCACTGCCATTGGCGAGCCCTCCTGATTACATCGTGTCGCACCTCCGCCAAGAGGTGACAGGTCGTTGCCGGCTCCACACGCTCGGACGGGCGTGTGACGCGAAAGCTTTAACCGTCAAGGCTGCCTATTCCGTGCGCTCCCAGAGAGCCGCCCCGCGTCGAGGATGCGGCGGACGACGTCGTCCGGGATCGACCGGTCGGCGTAGTCGCGAGTCTCGCGCCTGCTGGCAATGGCGAAGAACGTGTCCATGGAATCGAATGGTAGGCGGTCGCCTCTGCGCGATGCCGCTTGTCTTCACTGGCTTCTCGCGGGCCGGTACCTACGTGTTCAAGACGAAGCCGGGCGAGGACTACATGGCGGGCTTCAAGACGGTCGGGGAGGACAACGTCCTGACGCTGACAGTGAAGGTTCGGTAGGAGGTTCGAGGCCATGATGGACTGGAATGGCGGTTTGGGACTGGTTCTGGATGGTTCCGATGATGGTGGTCTGGATCGTGCTCATCGGCGCTGTCGTCTATGCCGCAGTCAGGCTCGCCAACCGCGCCTCGCATCAGCACTAAGGATTGGCTCGCAAAGCGCGGGCCAAGCCTGCGTGCTCTAGCAGTTGTCGCAGCAGCCCTCGCCGCGCCAGCTTTCCCGACCTTCCTTGAACGCCACGGCGGCGATCACGAGCGCAGCGCCAGGATCAGCCCACCACCATCCGGCAACGGCGTTCAGGACCAATCCGACTAGGAGCGCCACGGAGAGGTAGGCGCAGACCATGTTCTGCGCACCCTCCTTCACGGTGGCCGACGAGTTGAGCCTGCTCCCGACACGGCCCTTCGCGCGTGCGAGGAGCGGCATCGTCAGCGCGGTTACGGCGGCAACTGCGATCCCCACCCAACTCGTCTTCGGGTGCTGCCCGCCGACAAGCGTACGGATCGCCTCGACGCTCACATACGCAGCGAGCACAAAGAAGCTGGTGGCGATGAGTTGCTGCGCACGGCGCTCGGCAGTCTCGGAATGGAGACGGCTGCCTGTGAACAACCAGATCACCACGAAGCCCGCAAGCGCCTCGATCAGACTGTCGGCACCGAAGCCGATGAGCGCGATCGAACTTGCGGCAATGCCTGCCGCGAGGGCGATTCCGAACTCGATGAAGTGCCATCCGATCCCGCCCCACGCGAGCAGGCGAGCACGTCGCTCAAGTCGCGCTCGTTCTTCCGGCGGCACCACGCTCAAGCGGCGGAGCGGCGCGACCTGGATGGTCTGCTCGCTCATTTTCACCAAGCGTAGCCGCACGTCGGGCGGGGGCTGCCGCCTTTCCACCAAAAGGCGACAGGGCTGTGGCACTCGTGGCTGTCGCGCGTCCTTAGACGCGAATACCCAAACTGTCAAGGCTGCCTGTTTTTCGCACTGCCGGCGGGCCGGCCGGCATCGAGGATGCGTCGGGTCACCTCGTCCCGGATATCTCGCGACGCGAGGCGATCGCCAGCCCACGTGTCCACGCCGCGATCCTACGTGCGTCAGCGCCGCAGCCGGGCGATCCAGGTCGCGCTCAGCGTGGACGCGTCGGCCGGCCGGTCGCTGTGCTCGTCCCTGACCGCGGTCACGTCGAAGCCGCTGTCGGCGAGCGCCGCGCGGATCTCGTCCGCGCGGTGGAAGTAGTGGCGGTGCTCCTCGCTGAAGGGAGCATCGTCCGCAGGGGTGAGCTCGATGCGGGTGTCGCAGACGCGCGCATCCAGGTCGACGGCACTGCGGATCACGAAGCGATGGCCCCCCTTCTCGCCGGCCACGACGGGGCGGCCGCGCGTGAAGGCCATCATCGCGTCCGTGTGGGCGTCGAACACGAGCCAGCCACCCGGGCGCAGCCGTCGAGCCAGCACCGAGACGGTTCGACGGAGATCCGGCGGGGCGAGGTAGGTGAAGCCGTCCAGCGTGCAGACCGCGGCGTCGAACACCTCCTCCACCGGCAGATCCGGGAGCGTCGCGCGGATCAGCCGCGGCTCCGGCCCGAGGAGCCGGCGCGAGCGGGCGAGCATCGCTTCCGAGGCGTCGACGCCGGTGACGCGGTATCCCCGTGCGACCAGCTCGGCGGCCAGCAGGCCGGTGCCGCAGCAGACGTCGAGGACGTCGGTGACGCCGTGCTCGTCGGCGGCGAACAGCTCGTCGAGGAACGCAGCCCAGGCGCCGTGGCAGGGGTCGACGACGACCTCGTCGTAGACCCCTGCCAGCCGCGTGTACGCGTCGACCTGACGCACGCGACCAACCGGGCGGTCCCGGGGCTAGATGCCCAGGACCTTGGCCTTCGCGGCGGAGAACTCCTCGTCCGTGAGGACACCCTGGGCGTGGAGGTTGGCCAGGTTCTGGAGCTCGGCGTTCTGGTCGGGCTCCGCCGGCGCCGCGGCCTGCTGCTGCGCCATCTGCTCGTCGTACTGAGCCTGGTCCTGCGAGGCGTACTTCTCGTTCTGCCGATGTGCCACGCGCCCGGACACGGCCGTGGCGGTCCCGGCGACGACTGCTGTTCTGGCTGCCATGCGCAAGAGTCCCATCTCGTTCTCCTCGTTTGCTGGTGGACGGTTACCCGGAGGCCCGCGCCTGCGCGACGACCTCGGCGGGGATGCGGATCGAGTCGATCAGCACGGCGTCCGCGTCGGCGAGCGCCGCGACGACCTTCGTCGCCCACAGGTTCTCGAATGCGACCAGCAGCGCCGAGCTGTTGGCCGGGAGGTCCTCGCTGACCTCGTCGGCGTCCTCCTCGTTCAGCGCGCCGGGCTCGGTGATGTCGAGCTCGGCGAAGGCTGCACCCTCCTGGTCGAGATCCTCGATCGCGAGCGTCGTGACCGTTCCGTCCTCGTCCTTCATCACGAAGAGCAGGTCGAGGATGCGGATCGTCCCGTCGTCCACGAGCTCCTTGATCGCGGGCGCGATCTTGCCGCTGAACTTGTTGCCGGGGAAGCCGATGATGTAGACGTCGACTGGGCCGACTTCCATGGTTTCTCCTTCGTCGGGGGTACCTGGCTGAAGCCTACTTCACTCGAAGGGAATGCTTTCCGGGGAGAGGACTCGACTCCCCGTCGTCGATCTCCCTCAGAGCAGCTCGTAGGCGGGGAGCGTGAGGAACTCGACGAAGCCGTCGGTCAAGGCGACGTGCTGGAACGTCTTGGTCGCCTCGCCGAGGTGAGGCCGGCCGGGCGCGGCGTCGGCCTCCTCGCGGACGATCGTCAGCACGTGCTCCCGGTCGACACGTCCGTGGTGGACCCACTGCCAGATCTGGGAGCGGGAGATCTCGGCGGTGGCCACGTCCTCCATCAGGTTGTCGATCGCAGCGGCGCCGGTGCCGTTCAGCCATGCGGTCAGGTAGCGGATCCCGACCGAGACGTTTTGCCGGATCCCTGCCTCGCTGATCTCGCCCGGCGTCTCCGGGACCGCCAGCAGCTGCTCGGCGGTGACGAACACCTCGGGCCGCTGCCGCTCGATCTGGTTCGGCCGTTCGCCGAGCACGGCGTCGAACTCCTCGGTGGCCGTCGGGACGAGGTCCGGATGCGCGACCCAGGTGCCGTCGAAGCCGGCGCCCGCCTCGCGCGTCTTGTCCTCGCGCACCTTGGCCAAGGCCGTCTCGGTCACCTCCGGGTCGCGCCGGTTGGGGATGAAGGCGGCCATCCCGCCCATCGCGAAGGCGCCGCGGCGGTGGCAGGTCTTCACCAGCAGCTCGGTGTACGCGCGCATGAACGGGACGGTCATCGTCACGGCCGAGCGGTCGGGCAGCACGAAGTCGTCGCGGTGGCGGAACTTCTTGATCACGCTGAAGATGTAGTCCCAGCGGCCTGCGTTCAGCCCGGCCGAGTGCTCGCGTAGCTCGTAGAGGATCTCGTCCATCTCGAAGGCGGCCAGGATCGTCTCGATCAGGACGGTGGCGCGGATCGTCCCCTGCGGAATCCCGAGCGCGTCCTGGGCGTGCAGGAACACGTCGTTCCACAGCCGCGCCTCGAGATGGCTCTCCAGCTTCGGCAGGTAGAAGTACGGCCCGCTGCCGCGCGCGAGCGCCCGCCCGGCCGAGTGGAACATGTACAGGCCGAAGTCGAACAGGCTTCCCGACACCGGCTCGCCGTCGACGAGCAGGTGCCGCTCGGGCAGGTGCCAGCCACGCGGCCGCACGAGCAGCGTCGCCACGTCGTCGTTCAAGCGGTAGCTCTTCCCGCCGGCTTCGAGCGAGATCGTCCGCTCGTTCGCGTCGATCAGGTTCTGCTGGCCCTCGACCAGATTCGACCAGGTGGGCGAGTTGGCGTCCTCGAAGTCGGCCATGAACACCCGCGCGCCCGAGTTCAGCGCGTTGATCACCATCTTCCGGTCGGTCGGCCCGGTGATCTCCACGCGCCGGTCCAGCAGGTCCGGCGGTGCCTCGGCCACCTGCCACTCGCCGTCGCGGATCTCGCGCGTCGCCCCGAGGAAGCCCGGCAGCTCCCCGTCCAGGAGCCGCTGCTGCCGCGCCGCCCGTGCCTCCAGCAGCTCCTCCCGCCGGCCGCCGAACGCGCGCTGGAGATCGGCCACGAACTCGAGCGCGTCCCCCGAGAGAATTCCCGAATCAGGGTCGCCGCGGAGCTCGACGCCCGCTGGGAGTTGGCCCGGCACCGCGGTAGATTGACAGGGATGGAGCTTGCCGGTGAGCTGAGGCGCCTGCTGCCGGCCGGCGCCGTGATCGAGGAGCCCGAGCAGCTGCGCACGTACGAGTGCGACGGCTTGACCGGCCACCGCGTGGTGCCGTCGCTCGTCGTGCTGCCGGAGACGACCGAGCAGGTGCAGGCGGTCGTGCGGGCGTGCCATGCCGCCCGCACGCCGTTCGTCGCGCGCGGCGCAGGCACCGGGCTCTCGGGCGGCGCCCTGCCCGTCGCCGACGGTGTCGTGGTCGCGCTGACCCGGATGAACCGGATTCTCGAGATCGACCTCGAGGGGGCGCGGATCGTCGTCCAACCCGGGGTGACGAACCTCCAGGTGACCGAGTCGGTGATCGGGGAGGGTTTCTACTACGCGCCCGACCCCTCCAGCCAGCAGGTCTGCACGATCGGCGGCAACGTCGCAGAGAACTCGGGCGGCGCCCACTGCCTGAAGTACGGCTTCACGGTCAACCACGTCACCGGTCTGACGGTCGTGCTTCCCGACGGAGAGCTCGTGCGGCTCGGCGGCCGCTCACTCGAGTCGCCCGGCCCCGACCTGCTCGGTGTCTTCGTGGGCTCGGAGGGGACGCTCGGGATTGCCACGGAGATCGCGCTGCGCCTGCTGCGCCGGCCGGAGGCGGTGCGGACGGTGCTGGCAGCGTTCGACTCGATCGACGCGGCAGGGGCAGCCGTGTCCGGGATCGTCTCGTCCGGGATCCTCGCTTCGGCGATGGAGATCATGGATCGGCTGACGATCGAGGCGGCGGAGGCGGCCGTCCACCCGAACTATCCGGACGCGAACGCGCTTCTGCTGGTGGAGCTGGACGGGCCTGCGCCCCAGGTGGAGGAGGACCTCGCCGCGGTCGAGGCGACCTGCCGGGAGTGCGGCGCCTGGGAGATCCGGACCGCCGCGGACGACCACGAGCGCGCGCTCCTCTGGAAAGGGCGCAAGTCGGCCTTCGCTGCGATGGGCCGCGTGTCGAGCGACTACTACGTCCAGGACGGGGTCGTCCCGCGCACGAAGCTGCCCGAGGTGCTGCGCCGGATCGCCGAGCTCGAGGGCGAGTACGGCCTGCGCGTCGGCAATGTCTTTCACGCCGGCGACGGGAATCTCCATCCGCTCGTGCTCTACGACGCGCGCGTCGAGGGCGAGCCGGAGCGGGCGCGCGCGCTCGCCGAGGCGATCCTCGCGGCGTGCATCGACGCCGGCGGCTCGCTGACCGGCGAGCACGGGATCGGCGTCGACAAGGCGTGCTCGATGCCGCTGCTGTTCGGAGCCGACGACCTGGCGGCGATGCAGCGGCTCCGGCTGGCGTTCGACCCGGCCGGGCTCTGCAACCCCGGGAAGGTCTTCCCGACCCCGCGGCTCTGCGGTGAGGTGCCCGGGCCCTACCGGGCGCACCCGCTCGAGAAGGCAGGGCTTGCCGAGCGTCTCTGAGATCGCAAGCGTCGAGGAGGCGGCCGAGGTGCTGGTGGGCGCGGCCGGGCGGGGCGAGCGGGTCTCGATCGGCCGCGAGGACGGCGACGTCGTGATCTCGACCGCCGGGCTCGACCGGGTGCTCGAGCACGAGGCCGGCGACCTGACCGCGATCGTCGAGGCGGGCGTGCGGGTCCGCGACCTGAACGACCGGCTCGCCGAGCACGGGCAGATGCTCGCCCTCGATCCGCCCGGAAACCCGACGATCGGCGCCTGCATCGCGGCGAACCTGTCCGGGCCGCGGCGGCATCGCTACGGGACCGCGCGCGACCTCGTCATCGGCGTCACCGTCGTGCTCGCGGACGGGACGATCGCCAGCTCCGGGGGCAAGGTGGTCAAGAACGTCGCCGGCTACGACCTCGCCAAGCTCTTCTGCGGCTCCGAGGGGCGTCTCGGGCTGATCGCGCGCGCTGCGTTGCGGTTGCACCCGCTGCCCGATGCTGCGAGGACGCTGGCCGTGCCGGTTGCGTCTGCGGAGGACGGAGCGGCCAAGGCGCGGGCGATCCTGAGGGCTCCGGTCGTACCGTCGGCCGTCGACCTGCTCTGGCCGGGCATGCTCGCCGGTCTCTTCGAGGGCGGCAGACGTGGAGTGGAGGAACAGCTCGGGATCGTGCGCGCACTCGTCGGCGGGACGGAGGACGGGTCGGTGTGGGCGCAGATCGAAGCGCGGCAGACGTCGTCTCGCGGCCGCCTGCTGTTCGCTCCCGGCGGGCTGGGGCAGGCCCTCAGCGGGCTCGACGAGGCGGTCGTGCGGGTGGCCGCCGGCGTCGCCTACGTGCCGGAGCCGGTCACCGATCCCCGCGACCCGGCCGAGATCGACCTGGCCGAGCGCGTCCGCGCCGAATTCGACCCCGCGAAGGTGCTCGTGTGACCGTCGACATCTCTCGCGGGCTCATCGACGACTGTGTCCACTGCGGGTTCTGCCTGCCGACGTGTCCCACCTACGGGCCTCTGTGGCAGGAGGAGATGGACTCGCCGCGCGGGCGGATCCTGCTCATGTCCGGGCTCGTGGACGGGACGGTCGAGCTCTCGGCGACCACCGTGCAGCACTTCGACCGCTGCCTCGGCTGCATGGCCTGCCTGACCTCATGCCCCTCGGGCGTCCGCTACGACCGGCTGATCGAGCAGACCCGCGCCCACGTCGAGGAGCACCACCAGCGCTCCGACGACGAGCGCCTGCTGCGGGCGCTCGTCTTCGCGACCGTGCCGCACCCGAGGCGGCTCCGGCTCGCGCTGGCGCTGACGCCGCCGCGGCTGCCCGGGCCGCTGGCGCCGTTCGCGGCGCTCAGGCCGCCGTGGCGGTCTGCCCGCCGGATCCCGGAGTTGACGCCGGCGGTGGGGGAGCGGCGGCTGCGGGTGGGGCTCCTGCTCGGCTGTGTCCAGCGCGTGGTCTTCGGCGACGTGAACGCGGCCACCGCCCGGGTGCTGGCGGCGGAGGGCTGCGAGGTGGTCGCGCCGGGGAGCCAGGGCTGCTGCGGCGCCCTGCATCTGCACGCAGGACGCCTCGGGGAAGGGCGGCGGCGCGCCGGGCGGATCGCCGAGGCGCTGGGCGCTGTCGACGTGGTCGTCGTCAATGCTGCCGGCTGCGGCTCGCACCTGAAGGAGGCGGAGCTGCCGGTGCGGGTGGTCGACGTGAACGAGCTGCTCGCCGAGCTCGAGCCGCGGACCGAACGCCACGAGCTGCCGGTCCGGGTCGCCTACCAGGACGCCTGCCACCTGGGCCACGCGCAGGGGATCCGCGACGCTCCGCGCGAGGTGCTGCGCTCGATCCCGGGGCTCGAGCTGGCCGAGCCGGCCGAGCAGGCGATCTGCTGCGGCAGCGCCGGGATCTACAACCTCGTCCAGCCGGCGCCGGCGGCCGAGCTGGGCGAGCGGAAGGCGGCGAACGTCGCCGCCACGGGCGCCGAGGTGTACGCGAGCGCGAACCCCGGCTGCCTGGTGCAGGTCTCGACGTATCTGCGGCGGTCGGGAAGACCCATGCCGGCCGTCCATCCGGTTGAGCTCCTCGACGCGTCGATACGTGCCGCCAGTCGCGACGAACTGCTCGCCAGGGCCCGCCGGTAGGCCGGTTCGAACATGTCAGGGGTCTGACCCCTGGCGCGACGATTCTGTGCCATCGTCCTCACAGTCTGCGTGATGGATGGCTCAACCATGCCGGCCTCTCGGCTATTCGGGACATGGCAGGGGTCTGACCCCTGCCATGTCTCAAATGGACCAGAGGAGCCCCTTGACGCGATGCGCGATCTCGTCGCGGATCGGCCGTACGCGCTCGACCGGCAGGCCGTAGGGATCGGAGATCCCCCAGTTCTCGTAGCGCTTCCCGGTGACGGCCGGGCAGGCGCCGTCGCAGGCGGCGATCACAATGTCCGCCCAGTCGAGATCGTCGCTTCCCAGCCGGTGCTGGACGTGGTCGGAGGCGTCGATCCCGACCTCGCGGAGAGCTTCGACGACTGCCGGCTCGGCACCCGAGCCGTGAGGGTCCGCGCCGGCGGAGCGGGCCTCGTGCCGGCCGGCTGCCGCCTGCCGGAAGAGCCGCTCCGCCATCACGCTCCGCCCGCTGTTGCCCACGCAGACGAAGAGGACGTTCACTTGCAGCAGTCGCAATCGCAGCAGCCGTCGCAACAGCTCCGCGCCCGCTCCGGCGCCGGCAAAGCCGGCACCTCCGCTCTTTGTGAGCCTCCGTCGAGCCTACGGCTCATGTCCGCCTCGCTTCAGGTCGGTGACCGCGGCCAGCCGCGTGGCCGCGTCGGGGTCGAGTGTGAAGCAGGCCGACGTCCCCATCCGGTGGCGGCGGAGGAGGCCGACCTCGGTCAGCTTTTTCAGGTGGTGGCTGACGGTCGGCTGGGACAGCCCCAGCGCCTCCGTCAGGTCGCACACGCACGAACCCTCTCCGCCCGATACGAGCAGGTTGAGGATCTTCACCCGGGCGGGATCGGCGAGCGCCTTGAACAGCCGCGCCGTCTCGCCCGCCTCGCCGTCCGAGAGCGACGGGGCAGCCAGCGGCCGGCAGCAGGCAAGCACCGGAAGCGCGGACATCGACATCTATCGATATCGACAGATGTCGATCATTGTCAAGTGCGGTCGAGCGAGCCCGTCGCCGAGACGTGCATCGCGCGCTTGCCGAAGTCGTCCCGCGACAGCGTCCGGACGAGGCCGCGGGCCGCGCCGTCGGGGTCGGGACGGGGCATGCCGCTGCCGGCGATCGTGACCGCGTCCAGGCGTCCCGTCTTCCACGACCCGTCGCGTCGCAGCGTCACGTGCAGGATCCCGCTCACGCCGGTCACGCCCGAGGTGTTCAGCGTCTGGTACCCGACGAAGTTACCCAGCGAGTACGCGATCAGTCGGCCCCGATACGACTCCATCCCGCGCAGGACGTGGGGGCCGCTGCCGACGACGAGATCGGCTCCCGCGCGCACGACGGAATGGGCAAACGCGATCGCGTTGCCACGGTTCTCTCCGAGGAACCACTCGTTGCCGGGATGGACGTGCTGGTGGTCGGAGCCCTCCGCGCCCGCGTGCATGGTCACGACGACCAGATCGGCCCAGCGGTCGGCCTTCCGGACGAGCGCCTCCGCCGCGGGCAGGTCGAGCAGGCTCTGTGCCCACGGGTACGGGGCGAAGCCGAGCACCGCAACCCGCACTCCGCGCACCTTTGCGTAGGCGATCTCACCCGGCCGGCCGGTGGTCAGGAGGTGGGCGGCGCGGACGGCGGCGACGGTGTCCTGCTGCCCGACGTCGCCGTAGTCGAGTGCGTGGTTGTTGGCGAGGTTCATCACCGTGAACCCCGCTCCCCGAAGGAGGCGCGCGTACGACGGTGGCGCGTGGAACGAGAAGCAGTCGGAGCTGCCCGTCCCGCACTTCGGCGTTCCCCGCTCCGTCAGCGTCCCCTCCAGGTTGCCGAGGACGACGTCGCCGGCGAGCTGCTTGCGCACCGATCGGAAGTAGTCATCCGCCGGCCCGGCCACCATCGCGATGTCGCCCGTGAAGGAGAGCCGGACGACCGGCGCGGGAGCGGCGCTGCCCGCCGCGCCGGCGACCGCGAAGGCCGCGGCCGCCAGGAGGAGACCGAGAGAGAGCCGTGCCGTCATAGCGGCGCAGGGTACCCCGGGCGGCCGGGGGCCTGCCGCGCGGCGGCTCCCGGCCGGCCGTCTCGGTTCACGGCCGGACGACCTCCCAGGGTCGTGTTGTCGCCGTGCTGCTGGGTGTAGAACACGCGCCACGCGTTGGACTCCCGCTGGCCGAAGGACGGCTGGAAGGGACGCGGCACCTTGGCGCCGAGGATCCCCCTCGCCGACGGGTCGCCGTCCAAGACGTGGATGCCGGTCAGCTCGTTGTCCCCCTCGTTCTTGCCGAAGCCGGCGTTGTCGGCGTCGAGCGTCGCGGACGCGTCACGTCCTTCCGCCAGCCACCGGACGGGCGTGTTCCCCGGGTTGGCGTAGCTCTTCGTCACGTCGAGCAGGAAGCCGGAGTCGAGCGCGTTCCGCGAGGTATGCAGCCCGTCGCCGGCGTCTTCGACGAACGTGATCAGGTTCCCGCTCATGAACGCGACGTTGTCGAAGCCGGCATGCGCCTGGTCGCCCTTGTAGAAGATCGTCAGCTTCCCGGTGTTCGACGAGGGGTCGGCCTGCGTGAGCTTGAAGACCGATGTCCAGCCGCCGCAGCAGTCGTTCTCGGGGCTGGTCGCGTCGGTGTCGCCGGTCTCGTCGAAGTAGAACTCCTCGAACTCGCCGTTTTGGCCGGAAGGCGCTGTTCTCGGGCCGCTTGAACGGCGTCCCGTTCTTCGCCTTTGCGGCGAGGTTCGCGTTGAACGGCGCGTTCCCGTCCACGGCAGTGTCGTGGATCGTGATCCACTTCGTGTTGAAGACGCCGCCGTAGGTGTGGAGTGCGATCTGGTCGGGCGACGAGAGCGCCGTCTGCGACGCCTGCGTGATCGGCTGGTTCGACGCGTTCAGCACCTGCAGGACCTGCAGCTTTCCGTTCGCGAGGTCGCCGGGCCTCCTCGGCACGTACCGGTAGACGAAGCTGTTCGGCACCTTCGCCGTCGTCGCTCCCTTGAACGCCCCGCCGATGTCCTCGACGATCCAGACGTTCCCGTCCGAGTCGTCCTGGATGCCCTCATAGCCCCCCGCGGCCGAGCGCGCCGGAGACGTCGACAACCTGGGACGGGTAGTCCGGGGTCGCCGCGTAGGTCGGCGCGTTCTGGTTCTCGGTCGTGAACAGCAGGCGCCGCGCGAACGGATCCCAGGTCGCGCCGTCGATGTCGGCGATCGGATTCCCGTTCGAGTCCTGCGCGGCGAGCACGGTCACGCGATGTGCCGCGTCGGCGTCCAGGTTGATCCTCGTGATGTGGCCGGGCGACCCGCCTTCGTGTCCCTGGAAGAGGAAGTTCTCCCCGTAGTCGTAGCCCGGGTCGGCACCCTTCAGGCCGCGGTCGAACGAGAGGTAGACGTTCTTGTCCGGCTCCATCTTGTGCGCCTCCGTGTTGCCGGTCGCGGTCGAGGCGACCATCACCGGATCGCCGGCGGCGTTCAGCGTGTCGTTGTCGTAGCCGTAGTAGGAGACGGCCGCCGACGGATTCTCGACCTTGCTCGAGCCCTGCGCCACGGCAATCTGGGCCAGTCCGGTGGAGAGCATCGAGGCCGGCGCGAAGCCCTGCGACCTGGTGTTCGCCGACGGCACGTCGGCGAAGCCGGTCGAGGGGGCGGGGCGGCGATCGCCACGGCGACCCCGACGGCGGCCGGCACAACGGCCGCGGCCGCGAGCAACTTGGTTCTGCGCGTGAGTTTCATCGTTCCCCCTGTTCGGGCGCCGGCGAGCCCGGCGCGATCGGCGCGATCGAGGCTAGGCCGCGACGTCGGCGGGATGGGTTAACGAGAGGCGATCAGCTGGTGAACGTTGGGACGGCCTACCCGATCTCTTCGGGGTGGGAGGCGTCCGTGAACTCGCGGAACTCGCCGGTGACCAGGTAGGCGGTCTGCTCGCCGATGTCGACCGCATGGTCGCCGATCCGCTCGAGGCAGCGCGACACGACCAGCATCCGCAGGCCCCACTCGCGGTGTTCCGCGTTCAGCTCGAGCACGTGGCCCGAGACGCGGCGGTTCGTCCGGTCGATCAGTTCGTCCAGGTCGACCAGCGCCTCGGCACGTGCGAGGTCCCGGTGTTGGAACGAGCGCAGGGCGACGCGCGTCATCTCCTCGGCTCTGACGCCCATCTCGGCGAGCGCGGCGACGATGCGCGAGTCCGTCGGCGCGCTCGCGGACAGCTTCGTCAGCTTCGCGACCGTGACGCAGTAGTCGGCCATCCGCTCGAGGTGGAGGTTCACGTGCAGCATCGCCAGCACGAGCCGCAGATCCGAGGCCACCGGAGTCTGGCGCGCGAGCAGCGACTGCACGCCTTCCTGGATCGCGAGGTACGCGCCGTCGACCTCGTCGTCGAACGAGATCACCTCGTCCGCCAGCTCCAGGTCCTGCTCGACCATCGCCCTCGTCGCGGCCTGCACCGAGCGGACGATCAGTTCTCCCTCCCGCTGTAGGGCATTCTCCAGACCGGCCAGCTCCTCGTGGAAGGTGACCCGCAACGGACGGCTCTCCATGGCGTCGATGCTATCCCCGCATCAGAACGTCGAGAAGAGCAGGATCACGGTCAGGGCCCCGAGGACGGCGGCCGCGACCGTGAGGAACGCCAGGACGCGCGTGTCGGGCGGGGCGAAGTCGCCCTCGTTCACGGCCCGGTCGACCTCGAGCTGGCGGCGCAGGCCGTAGGCGAGCAGCGCGACTCCGAGCGCGGCGAAGCCGATGCCGACAGTCACGTACGCCCAGTGGCGCTCGCCGGCGAGCTTGGGTGCGATGCCGCCCGTGCCGACTCCGACAGCGATCGCCGTCAGTCCGGTGCGCCACCACGCGAGGTAGGTCCGCTCCGACGCGAGCCGGGTGCGTCGGAGTGCGTCGGCAGTCTCGACGACCCGCCCCTCGCTCACGCTACGCCCCGGCGAGGCTGGGGCGGGACGCGTCGGTGTATTCGCGGAACTCGCCCGTGACCAGGTAGGCGGTCTGCTCGCCGATGTCGACGGCGTGGTCGCCGATCCGCTCGAGGCAGCGCGAGACGATCAGCATGCGGAGGCCCCAGCGCCGGGCGTCGAGGTCGTCGGCGATCACGAACACCTGCTCGACAGCATGACGCTCGGCCCGGTCGATGAGCTCGTCGAGCTCGACCAGCGTCTCCGCTCGAGCGACGTCGCGGGCCGCGAACGAGTCGACTGCGACGCGGATCATCTCCTCCGTCCGCGAGCCCATCTCCCCGAAGGCGTGGATCAGGTTCGGCGCCTGCGGCAGGTGCTCGGTGAGCTTGACCAGCTTGGCGATGGTCACGCAGTAATCGGCCATCCGCTCCAGGTGCAGGTTCACGTGCAGGATCGCCAGGACGAGGCGGAGGTCGCCCGCCACCGGCGTCTGCCGCGCCAGCAGGTTCTGGATCCCCTGTTCGATCTCGAGATGTGCGGCGTCGACCTCGTCGTCGAAGCGGATCACCTCGTCCGCGAGGTTGCCGTCGGCCTCGGCGAGCGCGGTGAGCACCGCCCGGAGGGAGCGCATGACCAGGTCGCTCTCGGACTGGAGCCGAGACTCGAGGTGGTCGAGCTCCCGCTGGAACTCGCTCCTCATCCGAATCGTCCGGTGACGTAGTCCTCTGTTCGCCGGTCGGATGGGTGGGTGAAGATCTTCGCGGTCTCGTCGTACTCGACGAGAATCCCGTGGCGATCCGCTCCCTCCATTTCGAGGCTGAAGAAGGCGGTCATGTCGGCGACGCGAGCGGCCTGCTGCATGTTGTGGGTGACGATCACGAGCGTGTAGTTGCGTTTGAGCTCATTCATCAGGTCCTCGATAGCAGCGGTCGAGATCGGGTCGAGCGCCGAAGCCGGCTCGTCGAGGAGGATCACCTCCGGCTCGACCGCGAGTGCGCGGGCGATGCAGAGACGCTGCTGCTGCCCCCCGGAGAGGGCGAGCGCGCTCCGCTTCAGCCGGTCCTTGACCTCGTCCCAGAGCGCGGCGTCGTGCAGTGCCCGCTCGACTCGCTCGTCCATGCTTCCGCCGAGACCGAGCTTCTTGGGCGCAAACGCGATGTTGTCGTAGATCGACTTCGGGAACGGGTTCGGCCGCTGGAAGACCATGCCGATGCGGCGGCGCACTTCGACCGGGTCGGCGTCGGAGCCGTAGAGGTCCAGGCCGTGATACAGGACCTGGCCGCCGATCTTGACGCCCGGGACGAGGTCGTTCATCCGGTTCAGGCAGCGGATGAACGTGCTCTTGCCGCACCCGGAGGGTCCGATCATCGCCGTGATCAGGTTCTTGTAGATGTCGAGGCCCACTCCCCCAAGTGCGAGATGCGACCCGTAGTGGACGCTCAGATCGTGGATACCGAAGACGACATCCTGCTTCGCCACGGGCGCCTCATCGCGCCTGAGGCTTGCGGTGATGTCCACCGACGCAGTGTTGGTCGACACTTCTCGAGTCTGGCGCATGCCTGAACCGCCTCGGGTCTAGGGGGTGTGAAGATCTTGTGTCGGGCTGGTGAACGGGCGCTCGGACCCTCTTGCCAACTGCAAAGCTCCGCCGGCATGGACGTCCCGGCGGCGAGGGGTGAGCAGCACGCGCTGGAATCGCAGCGCTCGATTCGGGACCGCGTCGGCGATTTCACGCTCAAGTGGGTGTCGGCGGTCGCCGCAGTCGGTGTCGTCGGCCTGATCGGCCTGATCATCTACAAGGTCATCGCAGGGGCGCGGCTCTCGATGAGCACCTTCGGGATCTCGTTCCTTTGGAACCAGACCTGGAACGCTGTCACCAACCAGTTCGGGGCGCTCGACTTCATCGTCACCACGCTCTACGTCACCGGCTTTGCCGTTCTCATCGCGGCTCCCGTCGCGATCGCGATCGGGCTCTACCTGAGCGAGCTGGCACCGAGCGGCGTTCGGGGCATCGTCGGTGCGCTGGTGGAGATGCTGGCAGCGATCCCGAGTGTCGTCCTGGGACTCTGGGGGATCCTCGTGCTCGGTCCGGTCGTTCATAACGAGTTCGGGCCCTGGCTCAATGACGCGTTCGGTTGGACTCCGTTCTTTGCGACCAGGCCGATCTCCGGTAGCACCATGTTCACTGCGGTCCTCGTGCTGGCGATCATGATCGTCCCGATCACTGCGTCGATCAGTCGCGACCTCTTCAGCCAGGTTCCGGCGGACATCAAGGAGGGAGCGCTGGGTCTTGGGCTGACCCAGTGGGAGATGGTCAGAGGGGTTGTGCTGGCATACACGCGCGGCGGTCTCATTTCCGCCGTCCTCCTGGGAGCGGGCCGTGCGCTTGGTGAGGCGATCGCCGTCACACAGGTGATCGGCACAACGGCGCACCTCACGGCGAACCTGTTCGACACCGGGGACACCTTGGCCAGTCGGATTGCTGCGCAATACCAGGCGGCAGCATCGAACCTTCAGGTCGCCTCGTTGTTCTACCTCGGAGTGATCCTGCTCGTCATCTCTCTGGTCGTCAACTTCGCCGCACTGCTCATCGTGCGCCGATACGAGATCGCGCAGCGGGTGTGAGCATGGAAGCCGCCAGCACCGCGCCGTTCTCGCTCAAGACCACCGGAAGATCCCGGAGGCGTCAGCGGGTGAATCGTATCGCGCAGGCCGTTGCGGTCTTCGCAGCCTTCCTGGCAGTGGGCGTGCTCGCTCTCGTCGTGGGCTCTGTCTTTCTGCGGGGCGTCAAGGCGCTCAACCTCGACTTCTTCACCAAGAGCCAGGTGACATTCGGAGAGACGGGTGGCGGCATCGCGAACGGGCTCGTCGGAACCGCGATCATGGTGGGGCTTGCCACTGCGATCACGTTGCCTGTTGGCATTCTCGTTGCCGTCTACGTCGCCGAGTTCGGCTCGAACCGTGTCGGGCGGGCCATACGGCTCGCGCTCGACGTGCTCAACGGAGTGCCGTCGATCGTCGTCGGCATCTTCGCGTACGCACTGCTGGTCGTCGGTTCGGGGTACGCCGCTTGGAAGGGCTCTGTCGCGCTGTCGATCGTGATGCTGCCTGTCGTCGCGCGTTCGACGATAGAAGTACTGGGTCTCGTCCCCGACTCTCTCCGGTACGGCAGCTACGCGCTCGGCGTGAGCAAGTGGCGCACCGTGCTCTTCGTGGTCATGCCGTCGGCGATCGGCTCGATCCTGACCGGCGCTACGCTCGCCATCGCCCGTGCGGCCGGGGAGACGGCGCCGCTCCTGTTCACGACCTCGATCTTCCTGCCGAACCAGATCACCACCGACCCGAGCCAGGCGATGGCGGCAGTGCCGCTGCTCATCCTCTTCGACTCGGAGTCGCCCGAACCGAGCCTGAACGACCAGGCGTGGGCGGCAGCCTTCGTCCTGATGATGCTCGTCCTCGTTCTGAGCCTGACCGCCCGGTACATCCTCGTGCGCCGCGAACGCAAGCTCAAAGCCCGGTAGCGCGACCACCAAGTCGTAACCAAAACGTCACCGCAGCTACGCCCACGCGGGGCATGTGCCGGGGCAGACTCAGCGCGGCTACAAGCGCCGAGCTACAACCAAGGGAAGGGAGACATCGGAATGAGGTTCAGTGTCACGAGGCGCGCGGCGTCGATTTTGGTCGCGTGCGCGGTACTGGCCGGCTGCCTGGCCGCGGTGGCCACAGCGGCCCACAGCAAGAAGTCGGCGGGCCGACTCGTCGGTGCGGGCAGCACGTTCGTCCAGCCACTCGTCTCTCAGTGGCAGGCTGCCTACCCGTCGCTCACCGGAGTTGACGTCGTCTACCAGCCGATCGGCTCAGGCGGCGGAATCCAGGCGATCACGAATCGCACGGTCGACTTCGGCGCGTCCGACGCGCCGTTGACCCCTGATCAGTTCGCGGCGTGCAAGGGATGCCTCCAGATCCCGTGGGCGCTCGGAGGGACTTCCGTGATGGTCAATGTCAAGACCAACGCGCGCGCTCCGCTCAAGATCACGGGGCCGGTCCTCGCGGCGATCTACCTCGGTCAAGTCAAGAAGTGGAACGACGCGCAAATCGCGAAGTTGAATCCGGGCGTCTCGCTTCCTGACGAGACGATTACTCCGGTCTATCGCTCCGACGGGTCGGGAACGTCGTACAACTTCACGGACTATCTGTCGGCCGTCAGTCCCGCCTTCAAGTCCAAGGTCGGGATCTCCACGCAGCCTCCGTTTCCGACGGGAGTCGGCGGAAGAGGTTCGTCCGGCGTCGCAGGCGTCGTCAAGAACACCGAGGGCGCGATCGGTTACGCGGACATTGCCTACGCGGTGACGAACCACATTCCGGTCATGGCGGTCCGCAATGCGGCCGGCAAGTACACGACTCCGGGCATCAAGTCGATCACCGCTGCGTCTCAGGCGACCAAGAAGGTCGCCGCGAACAACGAGGTGCACATCGTGAACCCGCCGAAGTCGGCGCCGTTGGCGTACCCGATCTGCACCTACACGTGGGTCATCATTCCGACAAGCACCCCGAACGCGGCGCCGCTCAGGAAGTTCATCTTCTGGGCGCTCACCGGCGGTCAGAAGTACGGGGTGAAGCTCCGCTACGTGCCGATCCCGAAGGTCGTGTTGGTCGCGGCCGAGAGGACCCTGAAGAAGGTCCAGGGCTAGCACCCTCCCGCTCCGGTGCTGGTGACGACGGGCGCCCCGACCGGGGCGCCCGTCTCTCAACGCCAGTAGAAACCACGGATCGGCGCATCGCCGACTTACCGATGCCCCGTGCCGCTCCGCGGGCGATCGTCCATCTGCGATGGACGATCAACCAGCGTCGAGGAGGGCACGATGAACTGCTTCGAGTGTGCCAAGGTCAACGACGGCGTCGCGGCCGTCGGGATCTGCCGTCACTGCGGCGTCGGGCTCTGCCTCGATCACCTGATCGAGGCACGTGAGCATCGCACCGGCGGCACGATCTGGGGTTGCCCACACCGGCTACCGACGGTGAAAACACTGGATTCCGTGCCCGCCGGCATCGTCGCTGCCCGACGGCACCACAGCGCGGTCACGAGGTGATCACCGACCTCTCTCCCGTGCTCGAGACCGATATCGCGAGTCTCGCCAAGGCCCTCGGCCACCCCGCTCGGGTCCGCATCCTCCGCCTCCTGCTTGCCCGCGAGGCCTGCTGCTGCGGTCAGATCGTCGACGAGTTGCCGCTCGCCCAGGCCACGGTCTCTCAGCATCTCAAGGTGCTCAAAGATGCGGGCCTCATCGTCGGTGAGATCGATCGAATGCGGACCT
The DNA here is from genome assembly GCA_963775695.1 of uncultured Actinomycetes bacterium. Lineage (GTDB taxonomy): Bacteria > Actinomycetota > Thermoleophilia > Gaiellales > Gaiellaceae > DATBLE01. The sequence continues at coordinate 285,737 of CAVZJU010000007.1, forward strand.
GCTACTGGGCGAGCCGCGAACGACTCGCCGAGCTGCACGAGGTCATCGGCGGCCTCCTTGCCGAGTCAGTCGAAGCCGATCCAGATGACTGCAACTGCTGAGGTCTCCCGCACGACGACGCCGGCGCCGTCGGAATCGGACGGTGTCGTCGCGAACCTCTCAACGCTCGACCGGTTCCTGCCACTCTGGATCGGAGTTGCAATGGCAGCGGGCCTTGGCCTCGGTGCCCTGGTTCCGAGCCTGAACGACGGTCTCGACAAGCTCCGGGTCGGGACCGTCTCGCTGCCGATTGCACTCGGCTTGCTGCTGATGATGTATCCGGTGCTGGCGAAGGTCCGTTACGAGGAGCTCGGCCGCCGGCGACACGACGGCGTTTCCGACCGCCAATTCTTCGGTATCTCCCTCTTTCTCTCGTGGGTGATCGGGCCGGCGTTCATGTTCGCCCTGGCCTGGCTGTTCCTCGCCGACCAGCCGGAGTATCGGACCGGTGTGATCGTCGTCGGTCTCGCCCGCTGCATCGCGATGGTGCTGATCTGGAACGACATCGCCAAGGGCGACCGTGACCGGGCCGCCATGCTCGTCGTCTTCAACGCGCTCTTCCAGGTCGCCGCGTTCTCGTTCCTCGGCTACTTCTACCTGACCGTCCTCCCGGGCTGGCTGGGACTCGACACGGAAGGCTTTGAGGTCGGTATCTGGGAGGTCGCGAGGACCGTCCTGATCTTCCTCGGGATCCCGCTCGCCGCCGGATTCCTCACGCGCCGAATCGGACTGGAGCGCAAACGGCGCGATTGGTACGACCGGAAGTTCATCCCGCGGATCAGCCCGATCACCCTCTACGGCCTCCTGTTCACGATCGTGATCCTCTTCGCGATCCAGGGCGACACGATCACCTCGCAGCCCCAGGACGTGGCGATGATCGCCGTCCCGCTGCTCGTCTACTTCGCGGTGATGTGGGTCGCTGGCTTCGTGATCGGCAAGGTGATCGGATTGCCGTACGCCCAGACGGCCAGCATGGGTTTCACGGTCGCCTCGAACGACTTCGAGCTCGCCATCGCCGTCGCGGTCGGCGTCTGGGGCGCCGAATCCGGCCAGGCGCTCGCGGGTGTGGTCGGCCCGTTGATAGAGGTGCCGGTGCTGGTCGCGCTCGTCTACGTCGCCCTCTGGGCACGTCGCTTCTGGCCTCCAGTTGGCTCTCGGAGCTACGCCACGAGCCTGTAGGCAACCCGCGCCATGTGCCTGCGTTTTTCACGTCCAGGCGTCCCCGCGCGGCCGTAGTCCATGGCGCTGGTGCGGTGCCTTTCCGATGCTTCCATTCTCGTCTCGGGCGACACGGCCGCAGGCCCACCCCTCGGCCGTGCTCTCCAGGAGGGAATCAGGCCGCGGGGACGAGCTCGGCGGCCGGGTTCTCGAGCCGGGCCAGCACCTCGCGCTCGATCTCATCCAGCCACCAGTTGTCCCCGACCACGCGGAGGACGCGCACGAGAGCGGCGCGCTCTTCCGCTGTCAGGAGGAGGACGAAGCCACTCTCCGCGCGCTGGGACTCCACGGCATCGAGTCTGCTCCCGGCACGGCGGCCCATGGGTACGGAGACGGTGAACGCCGGGGGAAGGTTCGGTTTAGAAGATCGCCTGAACCGGCCAGTAGAGGGCCGCGGCCACGAGCGCGGCCGCCGGGATGGTCAGGAACCAGGCGACGACGATGTTGCCGGCGATGCCCCAGCGCACCGCGCGGAAGCGGCGCGTGGAGCCGGAGCCGAGCACGGCCCCGGAGATCACGTGGGTGGTCGAGAGCGGGTATCCGAGCCGGCTGGCGACGTCGATCACCGCGCCGGCCGTCGCCTGCGCGGCGAAGCCGGCCGGCGGCTCGATCTTGTACAGCCGCTGGCCGATCGTCCGCATGATCCGCCAGCCGCCGACGTAGGTGCCGGCGGCGATCGCGACGCCGGCGGAGATCTTGACCCAGGTGGGGATGTAGAAGGTGTCGATCGAGCCGTTCGCGAGCAGCGCGAGCGCGATCACGCCCATCGTCTTCTGCGCGTCATTCGCGCCGTGCGTGAAGGCAACGAAGGTGCCCGAGAACAGCTGCCCGATCCGGAACCCCCGGTTGGCCGGCGCGGACGGCATCCGCTGGAAGATCCAGAAGATCGCGATCAACAGGACGAACGCGGCTGCGAAGGCGATCGTCGGGGCGATGAACGCCGGGATGATCACCTTGTGGGCCAGGTTGTGCCACTGGACGCCGTCCACTCCGGACTGGGCGATGGCCGCGCCGACCAGGCCGCCGATCAGCGCGTGCGACGAGCTCGACGGCAGTCCGAGCCACCACGTGGCGAGGTTCCAGGCGATCGCGCCGAAGAGCGCGGCGAGGACGGTCTGCGTGGTCACGAGGTCGGTGTCGAGGACGCCGCTCCCGACCGTCTTCGCAACACGAACGTGCCGACGAGGTTCGCGACGGAGGCGATGCCCACCGCCACACGCGGCGGAAGCGCCCGTGTCGAGATCGAGGTCGCGACCGCGTTCGCGGTGTCGTGGAAGCCGTTGGTGAAGTCGAACCCGAGCGCGACGACTACGACGACGACGAGGAGGACGTCCCCTTCCACCGCGTTCCGCTACCGGTTCTTGACCACGATCGCCTCGAGCACGTCGGCCGCGTTCTCGCAGGCGTCGACCGCCTCCTCGAGCCCCTCGTAGATGTCCTTCCAGCGGATCACCGTCAGCGGGTCGGCGCCCGACCGGAAGAGCGCGCCGACGCCGTCGCGGAACAGGCGGTCGCCCTCGTCCTCGAGATCGCGCAGCTCGATCAGCTGCCTGCTCGAGTCCCTGAACCCGTCCAGGCGCTGGACCGCCTCGTCGAGGAGGATCGTCTGCCGGAGGATCACGGCGGCCAGGGCGCGGGCGTCGGCCGGGACCTCCGAGACGCCCCACGAGCCGAGGCGGTCGGCGGTCTCGTCGACGAAGTCGCAGACGTCGTCGATCGCTCCGGCAAGCCGGTAGATGTCGTCGCGGTCGAACGGCGTGACGAACGTCTTGTTGATCTGCGTCGACGATCTCGTGCGTGAGGTCGTCGCCCGTGTGCTCGAGTTCCTTGATCCGGCCGATCAGCTCGGCGCCGTCCCGGGGAAAGCGCTCGAACAGCTCCAGACCGAGCCGCGCGACGTCCACGGCGTTCGACGACGCGCGCGAGAGCAGGTCGAAGAACTCCGTGCGCTCGGGCGTGAAGCGGATCCGCACGGCCGGTGTCTATCAGAGCCCGGTCGGGAACGAACACGTGACGGTCAGGCCGCCGCCGGAGGTCGCGGTCGCCTCGACCGTCCCGCCGGCGGCGGCGACCACGTGCTTGACGATCGCGAGCCCGAGGCCCGTGCCCCGGCTCGAGCGGGCCTGGTCCGCACGGTAGAAGCGCTCGAACAGCCGCGGCAGGTCGTCCTCGGGGACCCCCGACCCGTCGTCCGAGACCACCAGGCGCCGCGCGTCGGCGTCCTCGGAGCACGAGACCGTGCAGGTCACGTCCGGGCCGCCATACCGAATCGCGTTCTCGACCAGGTTCCCGACCACCACCTGGAGCATCCGGGCGCGCAGCGGGAGATCGAAGGAGGCGGTGCACTCGATCCTGAGCTCGACGCCGGCGGCGGCCGCCCGGTCGGCCGCCTCGGAGGCGACCTGGTCGATCACGGGCAAGGCCCTGATCGAGCCGAGCGCCACCACCGCGCGGCCGCTCTCGAGCTCGCTGAGGAAGAGCACGTCGTCGATCAGCTCGCCGATCCGCTCGACCTCGACCTTGGCCCGCCCGATCAGGTCGTCCTGGTCGGCACCCGGCAGCAGGGCGCTCTCGAGCAGCGCCATCAGTCGCGCGAGGGGCGTCCGCAGCTCGTGGGAGACGGCTGCGGTGAAGCCCGCCCGGAGCTCCTGGTAGGCGGCCAGGTCACCGGGCGCGCTCAGATACACGAGCGTCTCCTGGCGCTCGCCGAGCGTGTACGGGATCTCGATCGGCGTCCGCCCGCCGAGGTGGAGGAGCTCGTCCGACAGCACCGAGCCCTCGACCAGGCCGTCGAGCGACTCGCGGGCCCGCCGGCTTGCGGTGACGACACGGCGCGACTCGTCCAGGACGACGACGATCTCGCGGCTCTCCTCGATCAGGGCGCGGGCGCGGTCGACGTCCGCCCGCGGCGACTCGGGCGCCTGCGCGGGCGCAGGCGCTGCAGAGCGTCGGAAACGCTTCACCAGATTGTCACCAGATGATCACCGGCTATCAGCGGAGGCCGGATCTATGGTAGGCGCCATGCCTCGGGTGCTGATCGTCGAAGACGACGACGTGATCGCCGACGGCATGGCGCGACACCTCGAGGCGGGTGGTTTCGACGCCGTGGCGGTCGAGCGCGGAGAGCTCGGCCTCGCCCGCCTGCGCTACGAGCGCCCCGATGCCTGCGTGCTCGACCTGATGCTCCCCGGGCTGGACGGGTGGGAGCTGATCGAGACCGTCCGCGGCGAGGGGATCGGCACGCCGATCGTCGTGGTCAGCGCCCGCGGAACCGAGGGCGACCGCATTCGCGCGCTCGAGCTCGGCGCCGACGACTACCTGGTGAAGCCGTTCTCGATGGGGGAGCTGGTCGCCCGTGTCCGGGCGGCCGTGCGCCGCGGCGTCAGAGCCCAGGCACCGGACCGCGGCGACCGCATCGAGATCGAGGAGCTCGTGATCGACCCCGCCAACGTGCAGGCGTACGTCGACGGGCACAGTGCCGAGCTGACATTGACCGAGTTCCGCCTCCTCCACGCGCTCGCGCTCGAACGCGGTCGCGTGGTCAGCCGCGAGGAGCTGATGCAGCGCATCTGGGGTCGCCGCCAGCGCTATCGCGACCGCACGGTCGACGTGTTCGTGCGGAAGCTGCGCGACAAGATCGACCGGCAGGCGTCCCATCACGTCTTCATCCATACTCGGCACGGAGTTGGCTACAAGCTCGAAGCCCAGTCAAAGTAAGAGGGTGACCCCGACCTCGAAGTCCGCCGGCAGCCGGCCGCCGGCCGCGCGCCGCCGCCCCAAGGCGGCCGGCCGGCTGCTGAACAGGGAGCTGTCGCGGCTCGACTGGAGCGCGCGCGTGCTGGAGCAGGCGTTCGACGAGAGCACGCCGCTGCTGGAGCGCGTGAAGTACGCGGCGTTCTTCTCGTCCCACATGGACGAGTTCTTCGCCGTGCGCGTGGCCGGGCTGCTCGACCAGGCGGCCTCGGGGCTGAACATGCGCTCCGACGACGGCCGGACGCCGAAGACGATGCTCGCCGAGATCCGGACGCGCGTGGAGGCGCTGGCCGCGCGGCAGGCGAAGCTCTGGGCCGACGAGCTCGTCCCGGCGCTCGCCGCGGAAGGCATCCGCATCGGCAGCATCGCCGACTGCACGGAGGAGGAGCTCGCAGAGCTGGCCGTCCGTTTCCGACAGGACATCTATCCGGTGCTGACCCCGCTCGCAGTCGGGCCCGGCCAGCCGTTTCCGTACATCTCCGCCCTCTCGCTCAGCCTCGGGGTCTTCGTCCGCGATTCCGAGTCCGGGGAGGAGCGGCTCGCCCGCGTGAAGGTCCCGGAGGGGTTGGCTCGCTTCGTCGAGGCCGGGACGCGCGGCCTGTTCGTGCCGCTGGAGGACGTGATCGCCCACTTCCTCGAGTCGCTCTTCCCCCAGATGGAGATCCGAGAGTGCGCGGCCTTCCGGCTGACGAGAGACGCCGATTTCGAGGTCTCGGACGAGGCGGACGACCTGCTCGAGGCGGTGCAGCTCGAACTGCACCGCCGCCGCTTCGGCGACATCGTCCGCATCGAGGTGGCCGACTCCGTGTCGCCCGACCTGCTCGAGCGGCTGAAGCGGGGGCTGCGCATGGAGGACGACCAGGTCTACCTGGTCCCGGGCCTGCTCGACCTCGCCGACGCCATGCAGCTGGCCGCGCTCGACCGGCCCGAGCTCAAGGACGAGCCGTGGGTGCCGGTGGCCAGCACGCGGTTCGGCACGGTGCCGGGCGTGATCTTCTCCGAGATCGCCAAGTCGGACATCCTCGTCCACCATCCATACGACTCCTTTGCGTCGAGCTTCGGGGCCTTCGTCGCCGGCGCGGCGACCGACCCGGATGTGATCGCGTTGAAGGCGACGGTGTACCGGACGAGTGACGAGACGCCGCTCGTCCCCGCACTGGTCGAGGCAGCCGAGAACGGCAAGCAGAGCGTCTGCCTCGTCGAGCTGAAGGCGCGGTTCGACGAGCGCCGGAACATCGAGTGGTCGCAGGCGTTGGAGCGCGCCGGCGTCCACGTCGTGCACGGCTGGCCGAACCTGAAGATCCATGCCAAGGCCGCCCTCGTCGTGCGCCGCGAGCCCGGCGGCCTTCGCCGCTACGTCCACATCGGCACCGGCAACTACCACTCCGTGACGGCACGCGTCTACGAGGACTTCGGGCTGTTCACCGCCGATCCCGAGATCGCCGAGGACGTCGCCAATCTCTTCAACTACGTCACCGGGTTCGGAAAGCCGGAGGCGTTCCGCAAGCTCCTCGTCGCGCCGTTCAACCTTCGCGATCGCGTGATCGACGAGATCCGCAAGGTGGCGCAGGCGGCCGCGGCCCGCAAACACGCGGTCATCCGGCTGAAGGTGAACAACCTCTCGGACAGGGCGATCATCGACGAGCTCTACCTCGCCTCGCATGCGGGGGCGAAGATCGACCTGATCGTCCGCAGCGTCTGCACGCTGCGCCCCGGCGTGAAGGGCATGAGCGAGAACATCCGCGTGCGCAGCGTGCTCGGCCGGTTCCTGGAGCACAGCCGCGTCTACCACTTCGAGGCCCGCGGAGATCGGTCGTACTACATCGGCAGCGCCGACCTGCTGCCGCGGAACCTCGACCATCGGCTCGAGGCGGTCACGCCCGTCGCCGACGTCCGCCTCCAGCAGCGCCTCGCCGCCGCGCTCGATGCGCTGCTCGAGGACGACACCGCCTGGGAGCTCCAGCCGGATGGGAACTGGAAGCGCCTGCGCCCGAAGAAAGGCGAGCAGCCGCGCTCGGGCCAGACGGCCCTGATGCGCTCCGCGAGGCGCCGGCGCTCGCGCCGGGTCGCCTGAGCGCCTTCACCGAATCGTTACCGGACCGTTCCCGCTTCACAGCCGGGGCCCGCGTGAGAATGCGGACGATGAGCGTCGCGGTCGTCGACGTCGGCTCGAACACCATCCGCCTGCTGGTCGGAGCGCGGGCGGGCGACCGCATCGCGGAGGTCGTCCGCGGCAAGCGCGTGGTCGGGCTCGGCGCCGACGTGGAGCGGTTCGGCGCGATCTCCGCTCCGAAGCTCGCCGAGACGGTCGAGTGCGTCGCCGGCTTCGTCGAGAACGCGCGCGACGCCGGCGCCGAGCTGATCGACGTCGTCGTCGCCTCTCCGGGACGGCAGGCGCGGAACGCCCCGCAGCTCATCCACCTGCTCTCGCGCGCGACGGAGATCGAGGCGCGGGTCCTGACGCGCGAGGACGAGGCCCGCCTCGCGTTCGAGGGCGCGCTCGCCGGACTCATCCGGAACGGCGCGGTCGCCGTCTGCGACGTCGGCGGCGGCTCCGCCCAGGTCGCGATCGGAACGGTCGAGCACGGGGCGGCCTGGCTCCGGTCGATCGACCTCGGCTCGCTCCGCCTGAGCGCGCGCATCCCGCACGGAGATCCGCCGGGCAAAAGGGAGCTGGCCGCGCTCTGCGGGGAGGCTCGCGCGGCTGTGTCCCCGCTGACGCCCCCGCTGCCCGGCGGGGCCGTCGTGGTTGGGGGGACGGCGCGGTCGCTGCGCAAGCTGGTCGGCCCGGCGCTCGGGCCGGACGAGCTGCGCGAGGCGTTCGGGTTGCTGCGGAGGACGCCGACGGCCGAGCTCGCCGGACGCTACGGCATCGACCTCTGGCGTGCCCGCGCGTTGCCCGCAGGCACGGCGATCGTCGCCGCTCTCCAGCGCCTCCTCGGCGTCCCGCTCGAGGTCGGTCGCGGCGGTCTGCGCGAGGGCGTCGTGCTCGAGCTGCTCGACCGGCTCTCGCTGCCGGCGGCTCAGGCCGGGGCCAGGTAGGTCTCCGGCCGGATCACGCCGGCCTCGACCTCGAGGATCCAGATCGACCCCTTCTTGCAGGGTGCGTCCCAGCCGACGATCTCGGCGATCACGTCGCCGTGGGTGGACAGGGCGGGCACGGACCCGGAGAGATCCTCGAGCAGCGAGAGCACCTCGTCGCTCCCGGCTCCTTCCGCCAGCTCGTCGCGCTGCTCGAGCGGAAGGCCCAGCCGTTCCGCCGCCGGCTCGAAGGTCTGGACGCAGCGCACTGCCGGGCTGGAGGCGAGCCGGGTCACGCCCAGCTCGCCGAGCGTCTTCGCGAGCCGCTTCGCCTGCTTGCGCCCCTTCTGGTCGAGCGGCCTGAGCCCGTCGTGGTCGGTCCACCCGTCGCGGTCGCCCGCTCGCGCGTGCCGGACGAGGAGCACGCGCACCGCTCAGTCCCGGCCGATCGAGTCGAGAACGCGGACGTCGCGGTCGTAGGTGAGCTTTATCTCGGCGTCGGCCAACGGCACCCAGCAGGCGTCGTCGACCTCCCGCGTCGGCCGGAGCCTGCCGCCGACCGGTCGCATCAGCCAGTAGCGGGCGACCTTCGGGCGGCCGGACGCGTCCGAGTACGACGAGCTCTCCAGCTCCTCGAGCAGCTCGCAGCGGAGCCCCGTCTCCTCCTCGACCTCGCGAACCGCGCAGTCCTCGTCGCGCTCCCCGCGCTCGGTCTTTCCCTTGGGCAGGGTCCAGTCGTCGTACTTCGGGCGGTGGACGATGACGACCTCGAGCCCGGCGTCGCCCTCGCGCACGACCGCCCCGCCTGCCGCGCGGACGACGCCGTCCTTCATGCGAAGGCCGCCCGGCCGGCCTTCGCCAACGCGCGCCAGGCGGCGGGCAACGCGGCGCGCGCCGCCTGCTTGCGCGCCTGCTGGCGCTCGATCAGCCTGCCTGCGGCCAGCGCCGCGGATGCGCCGCCGGAGACTGCGAGCTCTCGGATGCGGGCCTCGGCGACGCAGGCGTCCTGGTGCTCGCCGATCACGTCCTGGACGACCTTCGCGCGGCGGAGGAGCCGGGCGCCGGCCTTGCCGAGCACCGGCTCGGCGAGCTCGGCGGCGTAGCGTGCCCGCTTGGTCTCGATCCGGACGCCATGGAGCTCGTCGTCGGTCGGATCGGGGGGAAGCGCCTTCACCGCCCTGCGTGCACGCTTGAAGGCGTCCGCGGCGATCTGCCTGAGCGAGGCGGTGCCCGTTCCCGCAGGGGCATGCTCGGCTGCGGCGAGGGTGTCGAGGAGCTGGAAGTACCGCTGCTCGGACATGGCCGCGAGCAGCGTCCGGCGGGCGGCTCCGCGCTGCCGGCCGAGGCGGCTGCGGATCGTCCCGGCCGCGCGCGCGTCGGCGCGCTCGAGCGCAGCCGCCTCATCGGCGACGTGGCCGGTGAGGACGTCGAGGTCGCGCACGGGCCCGAGAAGCTGTCCGAGCCAGGCGAGCTCGGCCCGCAGCGGCTCTGCCCAGGCCGGGTCGACGAGCGTGCCGGCCGCCCGGAGCAGCGCCCGGGCCCGCCGCGTGGCCACCCTGGCCTGGTGGACGGCCTCGGGGTCGGTGCCGAGCCGCACCCCGGGATCGTTTGCCAGCAGCGTGCGGTACTGGGCAACGAGCAGGGAGCGGAGACGATCGATCGGCTCGTCTCCCACCGGCTCGGAGGGGCCCGCAGCCTCCTCGTCTGCAAGGGCGCGCGCCAGCTTCGACGTCCCGTCCGCCCGGCGCGCGCCTGCTTTGCGCAGCTCTTTCCCGATCGCAGCGAGCGCTTTCCCACGGCCTCTGACCGTCTCGGCCTCGAGCTGTGCGAACTTTCCCGTGACCCTCGCGCCGTCGAGGAGAGTGACGTCGTCGAGCACCACCTCGATCCGATCGGCGCCCCGCGTGACCGTGGAGATCTGGCGCCGGATGCGGAGTTTGGCCACCGGCTCGAGGTCGGCGCCGCCGCGGCTGAACGCCGGCAGCAGGTCGAGCAGCGGTGCGGGAACCCGGCCGGGACCGCCGTGCTCCTCGAGCTCGACGCCGCCGTCCGGGGAGGGCAGCTTCAGCTGCCAGAGGCCGGTTCGCTGCTCGACGCGCCGCCGCAGCGTGATCCCGCAGCCGAGCAGCCGCCGGCCGGGCGTGTCGTAGTAGGTGGAGGTGAAGGTGTGCTCCGTCCGCCGCCCGCCGAGCCCGGGCAGCTCGAAGCCGGGGTCGACGTCGAACCTGAGCTCGCGTTCCGGTGTCGTCTTCACGGGTCGATCGTAGCCCCGCTCGTCGCTAAGCTCGCCGCGACATGCCGAAGGTCTTGATCGTCGAGGACGACGAAGTGATCGCGCAGGGAATGGCCGCCCACCTGGCCGGCGAGGGCTTCGATCCGATCGTCGTCGGCCGCGGCGAGCAGGGTCTGGCGCGCCTGCGGTACGAGAGCCCGGACGTCTGCGTGCTCGACCTGATGCTCCCCGAGCGGGACGGCTGGAGCCTGATCGAGACGGCGCGCGCCGAAGGGATCGGTACGCCGATCGTCGTCGTCAGCGCGCGGGGCACGGAGCACGACCGCGTCCATGCCCTCGAGATCGGCGCCGACGACTACCTGGTCAAGCCCTTCTCGATGAAGGAGCTCGTCGCGCGCGTGCGCGTCGCCGTTCGCCGCGGCGTCTCCCCCCAGGAGATCCCGCGCGGCGAGCCGATCGAAGTCGAGGAGCTCCGGATCGACCCGGGCGAGGTGCAGGCCTTCGTGGCCGGCGAGAGCGCCGACCTGACCCCGACCGAGTTCAGGCTCCTCTACGCGCTCGCCCTCGAGAACGGCCGAGTGGTCTCGCGCGACGAGTTGCTCCAGCGCCTGTGGGGCCGCCGCGAAACGCACCGAGACCGGACGGTCGACGTGTTCGTCAAGAAGCTGCGCGAGAAGCTCGACCTGCCGGGGGCCCGTCACACGTTCATCCAGACGCGTTACGGCGTCGGCTACAAGTTCGAGGCGCTCGCGAAGTAGCCGTTGCTAGGCGGCGGCCTCGAGCAGCGCGGGCTGGGCGAGGTCGACGAGGTAGGCGGGGCGGGTCGAGCGCAGGTACGTGACCACCGACTGTTCCGAGGATGCGCAGCAGAGGAGCGTCTTCCACGTCTGCAGGTGCTCGTGGCGGTGGAAGTCCCCGCTCGCGACGCCGAGCAGACCGGCCTCCGCCACCCACGGGAAGATCTCGCGGCGGTTGATCAGCTCGTAGCGGTCGACGAAACCCGAGAGCGCATGCCCGGCGACTGCCCAGCGACCGGTCCCACGTGTGGTCGCGGCGGCATCGTCGGGCGAATACGGATGGGCGGCGATCAGCGCCGCGCCGGCAGCCCGGGCTGCGACCAGCGCGCTCTCCAGCCCGCCGTCGAGGGAGACCATGGTGCGCAGGCCGACCGCGACTGCGTGGGCCGCGAGCGAGGGGTTCTCGTCGTCGTAGGTGAGCTCGAGCCCGGGAACGAGCAGCAGGCCGTGCTCGACATCCGCGCGCCACGCCTCCTGCTCGATCTCGCCGAGGTAGTCGGAGAACGCCTGCGCTTCGGTGATCCGCCAACGTGGATCGTGCCACCTCGGGCCACTCCGCCCCACATGGTCGGTGACGCAGAGGACGTCGAAGCCGCTCGTGCCGTACAGGTCGACGAGCTCGGCGATGGAGAGGTCGCCGTCGCTCCAGGTGGAGTGAGCGTGCAGCTCGCACAGAAGAGGGCGTCCGCTCATCGCTCGTCTCTTCGGCCAGGGTAGAGCCGGTCCTCGCACACGTGCGGTGAGCGTCCGGTGTCGGGCCGGTGAACGAGCCCGAAGCGTCAGGGGAGACGGCCGGCCGCGGCGGTCGCGTCCCGGAGCCGTTCGGCGTGGGCGCGGGTGAGGTGGCCCGGGTCCAGGCGCCACGACCAGTTCCCCGTGATCGTCCCCGGCGAGTTCATCCGCGCCTCGCTGCCGAGGCCGAGGATGTCCTGCGCCTGGAGGACCGCCAGCTCGGCGCGCGATGACAGCCCGAGCTCGATCAGCTCCCAGTTCGGCTCGATCCCGGGGATGCCGGTCGCCCGGCGAACGTGGGCGGGCAACGTGCGCCACCAGCCGAGCACGGTGTCGCAGTCGTGGGTGGCGACGTAGACGACGCTCCGCCGGCGGTGGTTCTCGATCCGGTGCGGGTTCGACGGCGGTCCCTCGAAGGCGAACTGCATCACCACCATGCCGGGGATGCCCAGCCGATCCCGGAGCCGCTCCACCGGCGGCGTGATCACGCCGAGATCCTCGGCGACGAGCGGGAGCGGCCCGAGTTCGCCCTCCGCCGCCCGGAAGAGCTCGGCGCCCGGCCCGGGCCGGAAGCGGCCGTGCTTGGCGGTCTTGTGGTGCTCGGGGACCGCCCAGTACGCGACGAAGCCGCGGAAGTGGTCGATCCGGGCGACGTCGTAGAGCTCGAACGTCCGCCGGAATCGTTCGATCCACCAGCGGTAGCCCTGGGTCCGCATCACGCTCCAGTCGTAGAGCGGGTTGCCCCAGTGCTGGCCGAGCGCGCTCAGCCCGTCGGGCGGGGCGCCGGCGACGACGCCCGTCTGGAAGAGGTCCGGGTGCGCCGCGACGTCGGCCCCACCGTTGGCGACGTAGATCGGGACGTCGCCGAAGATCCGGACGCCGCGGTCGGCCGCATACGCTCGCAGCGCGCCCCATTCGCGCTCGAAGCGCACCTGTCCGGCGACGGCGCCGGTGCCCGCGAAGGCTGCCCAGTCGGCGATCCAGTAGCGCTCACGGGCGACGAACGCCTCCAGCTCGTGGGGCGTCACGCGTGCTTCCGGCCGCTCGAGGAAGCCGGCGTGAGCGGCGAACGCCGAGGGCGACGCGTACGGCGACCCGGTCGAGTCGGGCGGGGCGAGGGGCAGCAGCGCCCACCACGACTGGCCGGCCTCGACGAGCCAGTCGACGAAGCGGTATGCCTCTCGCCCGAGGCCTCCGCCCGGGAGCGACGAGACGTGCAGCAGGACGCCGCTGGATCGCTGGATTCGCAATACGGTTCGGTTTCGCCGACTGGTCGAAACCTGACGCTACGCGATGCCGCCGCCGAACAACAAACCGCCCCGCATCCAGATCGAGAACGTCCGGCCCCAGATCGACTGTGGCCGCTACCCGGTCAAGCGTACGGTCGGGGACGAGGTCGAGGTGTGGGCGACGATCTTCCGCGACGGGCACGAATCGCTCGGAGCGGCCGTGCTCCACCGGGCACCCGGCTCTGCGACGTGGCGCGAGACGCCGTTACGTGCAGCCGGGAACGATCGCTGGACCGCGTCCTTCCGCGTCGATGCGCCGGGCCGCTGGGAGTTCACCGTCCAGGCATGGGTCGACCGCTTCGAATCGTTTCGCGACGAGCTCCGGCGCAAGGTGGAAGCGGGCCAGACCGACCTCGACAGCGAGCTGCAGGAGGGTGCGCTGCTCTTCGGGGTGGAGGAACTCGACGTCGAGACCGCGCTTTCCTCGACCGAGGCCGACCGGTCGGAGACGACGCGGCTCGTGCGCACGCTCGGCGTGGACGCCGACCGCGAGCGCGCCCGCTTCGGCTCCTGGTACGAGCTGTTCCCGCGATCGTGGGGCGGGTTCGCGGGCGTCGAGCGGGTGTTGCCGGAGCTGGCCGAGCTGGGCTTCGACGTCGTCTACCTGCCGCCGATCCACCCCATCGGGGTCACAAACCGAAAGGGCCGCAACAACGGGCAGGCCGCCGGGCCGGACGACCCCGGCAGCCCCTGGGCGATCGGGAGCAAGCAGGGCGGGCACACGGCGATCGATCCCGGCCTGGGGACGATCGAGGAGTTCGCCAGCCTCGTCGCCGCGGGGCGGACGCACGGGGTCGAGGTCGCGCTGGACTTCGCGATCCAGTGCTCGCCCGACCATCCCTGGCTGAGCGAGCATCCCGAGTGGTTCCACCGACGGCCGGACGGCACGCTCAAGTATGCGGAGAACCCGCCGAAGCGCTACCAGGACATCTACAACGTCAACTTCGACAGCCCCGACTGGCAGGGGCTGTGGGTCGCCCTCCGCGACGTCGTCCTGCATTGGGTCGGGCTCGGGGTGCAGGTGTTCCGCGTCGACAACCCGCACACGAAGCCGCTGGAGCTCTGGGAGTGGCTGATCCCGGAGGTGCGGTCGGTCGATCCCCGGGTCGTCTTCCTGTCCGAGGCGTTCACGCGGCCGGCGATGATGACCGCGCTCGCCAAGGCGGGCTTCAGCCAGTCCTACACGTACTTCACCTGGAAGAACACGAAGGCGGAGCTGATCGAATACATGACCGAGCTCACGCGCTCGGTGCTGCCGCAGTTCTTCCGGCCGAACTTCTTCGTGAACACGCCGGACATCCTCCACGAGTACCTGCAGCGCGGGGGCCGTCCGGCCTTCGAGGCACGGCTCGTGCTCGCCGCGACGTTGTCGCCGAGCTGGGGAATGTACTCCGGCTACGAGCACGTCGAGAACGTTTCGGTTCGGGAGGGCACCGAGGAGTACCTCGACTCGGAGAAGTACGAGGTCAAGCGCCGGGCGCTGGACGGCCCGCTCCTGCCGCTCGTCGGGAAGCTGAACGCGATCCGGCGGGAGAACGCGGCGTTGCAGCGGCTCGAGTGGGTCGACTTCCTCGAGACCGAGAACGATCAGCTGCTCGCCTACCTGCGCCGCGCCGAGGGCAACATCCTGATCGTCTGCGTGAACCTCGACCCGGCATCTGCGCAGGAAGGAGTTGCGGTCGTGCCCGCCGCGTTCGGCCTGCCGCCGGCGTTCAGTGCCTCCGAGCTCCTCTCCGGGGAGGGGTTCCGCTGGCGCCTCGGCCGCAACTTCCTCCGCCTCGAGCCCGGCCAATCGCACATTCTTCGGGTCGAGACCCGCTAAAGATCCGTGAACAACGTGTCGTTCAAACGCCACATCCCTCGAACCAGGCCTTGGTTGTGAAAGCCAGCCGCCGGCGGCGGGCCGTGCCCGCCGCCCGCCACCGCCCTGACGTCCGCAACCACGGCTGCCGTGCGCCGATCTCAGGAGATCGCCGGCGCGCAGCGCCGGATCTTCTGAGATGAGCGAGCCGGGCGCCTGGTTCGAGTCCGACCCGCAGTGGTTCAAGCGGGCCGTCTTCTACGAGATCCACATTCGCGGGTTCTTCGACGGCAACGACGACGGCGCCGGCGACTTCCGCGGGCTCTCCGACAAGCTCGACTACCTCCAGTGGCTGGGGATCGACTGCATCTGGCTGCTGCCGATGTACGCGAGCCCTCTGCGAGACGGGGGCTACGACATCGCCGACTTCTTCACGATCCATCCCGACTACGGAACGGTCGAGGACTTCCGCCTGTTCGTCGAAGCTGCCCACCAGCGCGGCATCCGCGTGATCGCCGACCTGGTGATGAACCACACCTCCAGCGACCATGCGTGGTTCCAGGAGTCGCGGTCGAGCCCGGACTCGCCGAAACGCGACTGGTACGTCTGGGCGGACGAGGACACCCGCTACCCCGAGACGCGGGTGATCTTCATCGACTCGGAGCCCTCGAACTGGACGTGGGACCCGGTCGCAGGGCAGTACTACTGGCACCGGTTCTTCTGGCACCAGCCCGACCTGAACTTCGACAACCCCGAGGTGCAGGACGCGATGCTGAACGTGCTCCGCTTCTGGCTGGACCTCGGTATCGACGGCTTCCGGCTCGATGCCGTCCCGTACCTGTACGAGCGCGACGGCACCAACGGCGAGAACCTGCCCGAGACACACGCGTACTTGAGGCGGGTCAGGGCCGAGGTCGACGCGCGCTACCCGGACCGTGTCCTGCTCGCCGAGGCCAACCAGTGGCCGGAGGACGTCGTCCACTACTTCGGCGACGGCGACGAGTGTCACATGTGCTTCCACTTCCCGGTGATGCCCCGCATGTTCATGTCGCTGCGCCGGGAGGAGGCGAAGCCGATCCTGGAGATCCTCGACCGGACGCCCGCGATTCCGGAGGTCGCGCAGTGGGGACTCTTCCTCAGGAACCACGACGAGCTGACGCTGGAGATGGTCACCGACGAGGAGCGGGACTACATGTACACCGAGTACGCGAAGGATCCACGGATGAAGTTGAACCTCGGCATCCGGCGCCGGCTGGCGCCGCTGCTCGACAACGGCCGAGACGAGATCGAGCTGATGCACGCGATTCTCTTCTCCCTGCCCGGTGCCCCGGTGCTCTACTACGGGGACGAGATCGGAATGGGCGACAACGTGTACCTCGGCGACCGTGACGGCGTCCGGACTCCGATGCAGTGGACCGGAGACCGGAACGGGGGCTTCTCGCGCGCGGACTTCGCACAGCTCTACCTGCCGCCGCTGATGGACCCTGTCTACGGTTTCGGCGCGGTCAACGTCGAGGCCCAGCTGCGCACGCCGACGTCGCTGCTCCGGTGGCTGCACCGCTTCATCGCCCTGCGCAAGGAGCATCCGGTGTTCGGCGTCGGCACCTACGAGCCGCTGCGGCCGGAGAACCCGCGTATCTTCGCCCACGTCCGTCGCTACGAGGACGACGTCGTCCTCTGCGTGCACAACCTCGCGCGCTCCGCGCAGGCGGTCGAGCTCGACCTCGGCGAGTTCGAGGAGTGGGTGCCCGAGGAGATGCTCGGCCGCTCGGCCTTCCCCCGGATCGGCAAGCTGCCCTATCTCCTGACGCTCGCGCCGCGCGGGTGGTTCTGGTTCCAGCTGCGGAAGGAGGAATGACGACCTCGGCCGACCTGACCGAAGAGGCGCTCGTCGAGTACATCGCCGCGCAGCGGTGGTACGGGTCGAAGGGGCGCGAGGTCGCGCACGCGGCCGTCGTCGACTGCGCGGAGCTGCCGGGCGCGGTGATCGCGCTCGTCGAGGTGCGCTTCCCGGAGGGGACGCACGACACCTATCAGCTCGTCGCCGGCGACCGGCTCGACGGCCTGGCCGATCCCCGTGTCGCCCGCGAGCTCGTTCAGCGGATCCGTTCCGGCACGTCGCAGCTGACGCGGGACGGCGGCACGATCTTCTTCCAGGTGGTCGAGGGCTTCACCGGCGTCGGCGCCGAGCTCGCGACGGTGCGCCTGATCGAGAGTGAGCAGACGAACACCTCGGTCGTGTTCGACGAGGAGCTCGTCCTCAAGGTCTACCGCCGCCTCGAGGCCGGGATCAACCCCGAGCTGGAGATGCTCCGCTTCCTCAGCGGGCAGGAGTTCCGGAACGTGCCGCCGCTGCACGGCTGGTACGCGTACCACGGCCGGCCCGCGGAGTCGACGCTGGGCATCCTCCAGGCGTTCGTGCCCGACGGGCTCGACGGCTGGGAGCTCGCGCTCGACGAGCTCGTCGAAGCGCCCGAACGGTTCCTCGGCCGTCTGCGCCGGCTGGGCGAGGTGACCGGTGCCATGCACACCTGCCTCGCCTCGGACCCGTCGGATCCGTCCTTCGCTCCCGAGGAGCCGAGCCCGGAGTCGCTCGGGCTGCTGACCGCGACCATCGACGAGGAGATCGAGCGCGCCTTCATCGACCTCCCGGACGACCTCGAAGCGCTCGAGCCGATCAGACAACGCGGCGAGGACATCCGTGAGCGCCTCCGCCAGCGGACGCATGCGGGCGGCGGCGGCAAGATCATCCGGCACCACGGAGACTTCCATCTCGGCCAGACGCTCTGGGCTCCCCGTGCGCCGGAGGCCTCCACGCTTCAGGGCCGCGCGCCGACGGCGCTTCCAGCCTCCGGCGACTGGGTGATCCTCGACTTCGAGGGCGAGCCGGCGCGGTCGTTGCCGGAGCGGCGCCGGAAACGCTCGCCGCTCCGCGACGTCGCCGGGATGCTGCGCTCGTTCGCGTACGCCGCGTCCGCGGTCGAGCCGCTGCGAGGCGTCGAGGCCCCGGCCGGGTGGGAGGAGCGGGCGCGGGCCGAGTTCCTGCACGGGTACACGAGCAGCGTCGATCCGATGCTCGTACCGCCGGGCCCGGAGGCGTTCGAGAAGCTCCTGTCCGTGTTCGAGCTCGAGAAGGCGGTGTACGAGCTTCGCTACGAGCTGACCATGCGCCCCGACTGGCTGCCGATCCCGGTCGCCGGGATCCTGCGCATCCTCGAGGAGGAACCGGTAACGACGTGACCGCCGCTCGGCCCAGCCTCGCTCTCGCGGGGGAGGCCGGTTTCCCCCGCGAGCCCCCTTCCCCAACCCATCCCGCACCTCAGCAGCCGATAGGAGCCGCGCCCGCCATGTCGGTCGCGGCGGCGAAAGCTGCTTGCCGGGATGAACAGGTCTGCCCATGAGCGAGCCCTTCACGCTCGGGGACCCCCATGCGTACCTCGGCGCCCATCCGGCCCAGGACGGCGTGCTCGTCCGCGCCTACCGCCCCGAGGCAGATTCGGTGCGGGTGCTGCCGATGGGGGTCAAACTGGAGCGTAAGCAGGACGGCGTCTTCGAAGGGGTGGTAAAGGGAGCCGAGCTGCCGCTCGAGTACGAGCTCGAGGTCAGCTACCCGGCCGGAGACTCGTACGTCCTCCACGACCCGTACTCGTTCCTGCCGACCCTCGGTGAGCTCGACGTCCACCTGGCGGGCGAAGGGCGGCACGAAGAGCTGTACGCGCGGCTCGGCGCGCATCCCCGCGTGGTCGACGGCATCGCCGGCGTCTCCTTCGCCGTCTGGGCGCCGAACGCCCGCTCGGTCAGCGTGGTCGGCGACTTCAACGGCTGGGACGGGCGGCTGCATCCGATGCGCTCCCTCGGGGCCGCCGGCATCTGGGAGCTATTCATTCCCGACCTCCGGCCGGGGATGAAGTACAAGTTCGAGCTCCGCACATCGGGCGGCAGGCTCAGGATCAAGGCCGACCCATTGGCCTTCCGCACCGAAGTGCCCCCCAGGAACGCGTCGATCGTCTTCGAGTCTGCGTACGAGTGGCAGGACGCGGACTGGCTGGACCGGCGACCGGCCGACCCACTCGCCCGGCCCGTGTCCATCTACGAGGTGCACCCCGGTTCCTGGCGCCTGAACCCGCTGGAGGGCAACCGGCCGCTGACGTACGCCGAGCTCGGCGAGGAGCTCGCGGAGTACGTCTCCAGCCTGGGCTTCACGCATGTCGAGCTGCTGCCGGTGATGGAGCATCCCTACGCGCCGTCGTGGGGCTACCAGGTGACCGGCTACTTCGCCCCGACGGCGCGGTTCGGCCCGCCCGACGACTTCCGTGCCTTCGTCGACCGGCTGCACGCGGCCGGGATCGGCGTGATCCTCGACTGGGTGCCGGCGCACTTCCCGAAGGACGATTGGGCGCTCGCCCGCTTCGACGGCACGGCCCTGTACGAGCACGAGGATCCGCGCCGCGGCGAGCATCCCGACTGGGGCACGCTCGTCTTCAACCTCGGCCGCAACGAGGTGCGCAACTTCCTCCTCGCGAGCGCCCTGTACTGGCTGCGGGAATACCACGCCGACGGGCTGCGCGTGGACGCTGTCGCGTCGATGCTCTACCTCGACTATTCGCGCAAGGAGGGCGAGTGGGTGCCGAACGTGCACGGCGGCAACGAGGACCTCGACGCGATCGAGTTCCTGAAGCAGCTGAACACGGTCGCCCACTCCCGTGAGCCGGGCGTGCTGATGGCGGCGGAGGAGTCCACGGCCTGGCCGGGCGTCTCGCGGCCGGTCGACCAGGGCGGTCTCGGCTTCGGGCTGAAGTGGAACATGGGCTGGATGCACGACACGCTCGCGTACCTCGAGCGCGACCCCGTCCACCGCCGCTACCACCACGACCAGCTCACCTTCAGCCTGATCTACGCGTTCTCGGAAAACTTCGTGCTGCCGCTCTCGCACGACGAGGTCGTGCACGGGAAGGGCTCGTTGCTCGGCCGGATGCCCGGTGACCCCTGGCAGCGGCGTGCCAACCTGCGCGCGCTGTACGGATACATGTGGGCGCACCCCGGCAAGAAGCTCCTGTTCATGGGCGGGGAGCTCGGGCAGGAGAACGAGTGGAGCTCGGAGGGCTCGCTCGACTGGCACCTGCTGGAGCAGGCGGAGCATGCCGGGATTCAGGAGCTCGTTCGGGACCTCAACCTGCGCTACCGGGAGGAGCCGGCGCTGTGGGAGGTCGACTTCGAGGCGGCGGGCTTCCGCTGGCTGGTGGCGAACGACGCCGACGCGAACGTCATCGCCTTCGCCCGCCTCGCGGCCGGCGGCACACGGGCCCTGGTCTGTATCTGCAACTTCTCGCCGGTCTCTCGTCCCCGGTATCGGGTCGGGCTTCCCCGAGGCGGTTCGTGGCGGGAGCTGCTGAACACGGACGACGAGCGCTACGGCGGCGGCGGCGTGGGGAACGCGGGCGAGCTCCCGGCCGAGCAGAGGCCGTGGCACGACCAGCCGTTCTCGGCGGAGCTGACGCTGCCACCACTGGGCGTCCTCTGGCTAGTTCCGGTCGCCTGAGGTGAAGAAGGCGGCGAACGAGCCGCCGATCGAGGCGACGACCACGATCGCCCACACCTGGAGGCCCACGTCGATGACCCGGCCGGCGCCGGTGAGCGGGTTCTTGAGCTGCGAGGAGATCGTCAACAGCTGGACGGTCGAGAAGAACCGCGCGTGCCGAAGCCGTGGATGTCGGTGCCCCGAGCATGGCGCTCGACGATCCAGACGAGGACCGCGCCCACCGTGTCGACAACGAGAGTCACGGCGAGCGCGATCAGCAGCCGGGAGAGCAGCCGCCGGTGCCGATCTTCCCAGGTCAGAAGCCGGTCGAGCTCCTCGCGAACCACTCGCTGAGTCTTGCCGCGGGGGCGGACGGTCCCGCTGGCGGAATCGGTCTTGGCGCGCCGGCGGGCTTTGCCCGCCGCCGCCTGCAGCTAGCGTAAAACGGTGGGGCTCTTCGCCTGGTTCTTCCGCCTGATCTGGGGCGGCGACGTCGACCGTCCGCTGCGGCCGGTGCTCGCCGTTTCCTTCGTCGGCTCCACCTGCTTCTCGGCCGGGTGGTCGTTCGTGGGCATCTGGGCGATCAGGGAGCTGGGCGCGACCAAGAGCCAGCTCGGGGTCGCCTTTCTGATCGCCGCGCTCGTCGGGATGGTCGCCGGCTACCTCGGCGGCCACGCGTCCGATTACGTCGGCCGCCGGCCGATGATCCTGCTGGGCTGGGCGCTCCTCGGGTTGGCGTTCCTCCTCTTCGCGTTCGTCGGCGACCGGACGTACGTGGGCCTGGCGCTGCTCGTCTTCTCGTCGATCGGCGGATCGATCGGAGGCGGGGCGGACCAGGCGATGGTCGCCGACCTGGTGCCGCCGGAGCGTCACGAGGCCGCGTATGCGTCGGTGCGGGTGGCCTCGAACCTCGGGGTCGTGTGCGGGCCGCCGATCGGCGGGCTCCTGCTCGTCGGCGGGCACTGGCCGATCCTCTTCGGCGGCGTCGCGTCGATGTGCGTCGGGGCGATCGCGATCGCGTGGCGGTACCTGCCGCGGCGCGGCGCGTACGCGCCGGAGGAGCCGCCGACCCGCGGGTCGCTCGCGGTGATCGCGCGCGACCATGCCTTCCTCGTCTTCCTGGTGTCGGGCGCGCTCGCGTATCTGGTCTACGTCGCGATCGAGACGGTGCTGCCGATCTCCGCGGTCGACACGCACGGCGTCGCTCCCTGGACCTGGGGGCTGATCGTCGTCCTCAACCCGCTGATGGTCACGCTCTTCCAGCTTCGCCTGACCCGCGCGACCACGTGGTTCGCGCCGGGGCCGAAGCTCGGGACCGCGATGCTGATGATGGGCGGGTCGTTCCTGCTCCTGCTCGGCAGCAACTCGGTCGCGACCTACGCCGTCGTCGTGCTCGTGTTCGTCTTCGGGGAGATGCTGTGGGTGCCGACCTCCCAGGCCATCGTCGCCGGGCTCGCGCCGGAGGACGTGCGCGGCGCGTACATGGGAGCGTTCGGCTCGACGGCGGCGATCGGGTTCGCGCTGGGGCCGTTCACGGGCCTTCGCTTGCAGGACGTGTACGGCGAGAACGCGGCGTGGCTGTTCTTCGCGGGCGTCTCGGTCGCCGCGGCCGCCACGGGCGTGATCGCCGTTCGCGCTGCGCAGGCCCGGCAGGGCGGAGCGGCTCTGCCCTCGGTCGGCGCGTGACCGGTCGCCTCGGCGCGATCCCCGATCCGGGCGGGACGACGACGTTCCGGGTCTGGGCGCCTGCCGCGGCGCGCGTGGACGTCAGGCTCGGCGGCGAGAGCCGACCGCTCGCTCCCGAGCGCGGCGGCCTGTTCGCGGGCGTGCTGCGAGCGGCGCCGGGCGAGGACTACGTCTACGCTTTGGACGGCGGCCGCCCGTACCCGGATCCCTGCTCGCGGTTCCAGCCCGAGGGGGTCCTCGGGGCCTCGCGGGTGGTCGATCTGCCTCCGGAGCCGCGTCTCGGATTGTCGCTCGACGACCTCGTCGTCTACGAGCTCCACGTCGGGACGTTCTCGGCGGAGGGGACCTTCGACGGCGTCGTGCCGTATCTCGGCGGGCTCCGCGAGCTCGGGGTGACGGCGATCGAGCTGATGCCGGTGGCGACCTTTCCAGGGGATCGCGGCTGGGGCTACGACGGCGTCTACGCGTACGCGCCGCACCCCGCCTACGGCGGCCCGGAAGGCCTGGCACGGCTCGTCGCCGCCGCGCACGGCGAGGGCCTGGGCGTGATCGTCGACGTGGTCTACAACCACCTCGGCCCAGGATCGGGGGCGCTGACCGCGTTCGGCCCCTACCTGAGCGAGGACGTCCAGACGTTCTGGGGAGCGGGCCTCGACTTCTCGCAGGCGGGCGTCCGCGAATGGGCGATCCAGAACGCGCTCTGCTGGGTCGAGGACTACGGGATCGACGGCCTGCGGCTCGACGCCGTCCGCGCGGTCCGCGACCCCTCGCCGCGACACGTCCTCGAAGAGCTCGCCGGTCGTGTGCACGCGACCGCGCCGCACGCGCTCGTGATCGCGGAGACGAGCGTCGACGACGACCAGCCGCTCGACGACTGGCACCACGACGCCCGCTGGGCGGACGGGCTCCACCACGCGCTGCACGCCCTCCTGACCGGCGAGCACGAGGGCTACTACGCGCCGTACGGCTCGCTCGACGACGTCGTCGCCGAACTCGGGCGCCGGCCGGCCGAGCGGCACATCGTCTGCGCGCAGGACCACGACCAGGTGGGCAACCGCGCTCTCGGCGACCGTCTCTCGCCCGCCGAGCTCCGCATCGCCTCGGCGGTCGTCCTCTTCTCCCCGCAGACGCCGCTCCTCTTCATGGGGGAGGAGTACGGGGAGCCGAACCCGTTCCAGTTCTTCACCGACCACATCTCTCCGGAGACCGCCTCGGCCGCCCGGGAAGGCCGCAAGCGAGAGTTCGCCGCCTGGTCGGCCTTCTCCGGCGAGGACGTACCCGATCCCCAGGATGAGGAGACCTTCCTGCGCTCCAAGCTCTCGCGGCGCGAGACCCCCGGTGTTCGCGACCACTACCGCAGGCTGCTCGCGCTGCGTCGTACTCTCCCGCGCGAGGTGCACGCAAAGGCACACGGACCGAGGCTGACCATGCGGCGCGGGCGCGCGACGCTCGTGGCCGACCTCGACGCCCGGACCGTGGAGCTGGAGACGTGAACGTCTGGCCGGGCCAGCCCTTCCCGCTCGGCCCGACGTGGGACGGCGAAGGCACCAACTTCTCGCTCTTCTCCGAGCACGCCGCGCGCGTCGACCTCTGCCTGTTCGACGAGGGCGACAACGAGATCCGTGTCCCGCTGACAGAGTCCACGGCGTTCAACTGGCACGCATACCTCCCGGGCGTGGGTCCGGGCCAGCGGTACGCCTACCGCGTCCACGGGCGCTGGGCGCCGGGGGAGGGGCATCGGTTCAACGCGAGCAAGCTCCTGATCGACCCGTACGCGAAGGCGGTCGAGGGCCCGATCCGCTGGGAGACCGCGTCCACGCTGCCCTACGTCACCGGTGGCGACGACGCTGATCTCGAGGCCGACGACGAGGACGACGCCGCCGCGATCCCGAAGTGCGTCGTCGTCGACCCGGGGTTCGACTGGGAGGGCGACTGGCTGCTCGGCACGCCCTGGCACGAGACCGTGATCTACGAGGCGCACGTCAAGGGCTTCACGAAGCTGCATCCGGCCGTTCGCGACGACCTGCGCGGCAGCTATGCGGGGCTGGCCTCGGACGCGGCGGTCGAGCACCTTCGCTCGCTCGGCGTGACGGCGGTCGAGCTGCTGCCGGTCCACCACGCCGCCGACGAGCACCACCTCGCCCAGAAGGGCCTGACCAACTACTGGGGATACAGCTCGATCGGCTATCTCGCCCCGCACGCGCTCTATTCAGCGACCGGGACAGGCGGAGCGCAGGTGCTCGAGTTCAAGGGGATGGTCAAGGCGCTCCACCGCGCGGGCATCGAGGTGATCCTCGACGTCGTCTACAACCACACCGCCGAGGGCAACCACCTCGGCCCGATGCTCGGCTTCAAGGGCGTCGACAACGCCTCGTACTACCGGTTGATGCCCGACGACCGGCGCTACTACATGGACTTCACCGGGACCGGCAACAGCCTCAACCCGGTGCACCCGAGCGTGCTCCGCCTGATCATGGACTCGCTGCGCTATTTCGTGATCGACTGCCACGTGGACGGCTTTCGCTTCGACCTCGCCTCCGCGCTGGCGCGTGAGTTCTACGACGTCGACCGGCTCTCGGCCTTCTTCGACACGATCCACCAGGACCCGGTGCTCTCGCAGGTCAAGCTGATCGCCGAGCCGTGGGACGTCGGGCCCGGCGGCTACCAGGTCGGAAACTTCCCGATCCTCTGGGCGGAGTGGAACGGCATCTACCGCGACACGATGCGCGACTTCTGGCGCGGCCAGGGCACCGTCGCCGAGTTCGCACGGCGTTTCACGGGCTCCAGCGACCTGTACCAGTCGGACGGCCGCCGGCCGTCCGCGTCGATCAACTTCGTCACCGCCCATGACGGGTTCACCCTCAACGACCTCGTCTCGTACAACGAGAAGCACAACGAGGCCAACCTCGAGGACAATCGCGACGGCAGCGACGACAACCGCAGCTGGAACTGTGGCGCCGAGGGCCCGACCGACGATCCGGGGGTCAACGAGTTGCGCGAGCGCCAGCTGCGGAACTTCCTGACCACGCTCCTCCTCTCGCAGGGCGTCCCGATGCTGCTCGGCGGCGACGAGCTCGGTCGCACGCAACGCGGGAACAACAACGCCTACTGCCAGGACAACGAGATCAGCTGGTTCGACTGGCAACTCGGCGACCGCGCCCGCGGGTTGCTCGAGTGGACACGCAGGCTGATCGCTCTGCGCGCCGCCCATCCCGTGTTCCGACGTGCGGAGTTCCTGACCGGGGAGTCGCCGCTCGGCTCCGGCCTGCCCGACAGCTGGTGGTTCCGGACCGACGGGCGCAAGATGACCCGGCGCGACTGGACCGACGGGGGGCTGCGCACCGTCGGGCTCTTCCTCAACGGTGAGGAGATCCCGACGCGGTCCCCGACGGGGGAGAAGGTCGTCGACGCGTCGTTCGTGCTCCTCTTCAACGCACACCACGAGCCGGCGATCTTCCTCCTGCCGCCGCGCCGGTTCGGCTCCCGGTGGCTGCTCGAGCTCTCGACCGCCGAGCCGGAGGCCGGCGGCCGCCCTTACCCGGCTCGGGCGGAGCTCGAGGTCGGCGCGCGGTCGATCCTCGTCTTGCGCCGCGACTGACCTCCGCGCCTTCCGGGCGTCTGCGGAGTCCGGCTCCGTGTCGTCCCCGATGGCCGCCGGTGCCGCACGCGACACGATGGCGGAACAGGAAAGGAGCCGAGATGACCGGGACGATTCTGGTGACGTATGCCTCGAGGTACGGCTCCACTCGCGAGGTGGCGGAGTCGATCGCCGGAACGCTCCGAGGACGGCTGCTTCACGTCGTCGTCTGCCCGGCCGCGGAGGTCGAGAGAGTCCAGGGGTACGCACGTGTGGTGCTCGGCGGCGGGATCTACATGGGCCGCTGGCACCGCGACGCGCGGGGCTTCGCCAGGCACTTCGCCGACGAGCTGGCAGACCTGCCCGTTGCCGTGTTCGCGCTGGGGCCGGTCGAGGACGTTCCCGAGCATCGCCGCGGGGCGGCGAACCAGTTCCGCGCGGCGGTCCAGAAGCTGCCCTTCGAGCCGGTCGCTACGGCTGTGTTCGGCGGCACGGTCGACCCGCGCAAGCTGCGATTTCCCTTCAACCACATGCCGGCCGCCGACGTGCGCGACTGGGACCGGATCCGCGCGTGGGCGCTGCAAGTCGCCGAGGTGCTTCTGCGCGTTCCCACCTCGGGGGCCGCTGCCTAGCGCCCCGGAGGGCGCAGCACCGCGAACTGATCGGTGATCTCGAGGTCGCCCGTGCGGAAGCGGAACACCTCGGCCGGCCGGCCGCCGCTGCGTCCGGACGGCCGCCGCTCGCCGGTCGGCTCGAGCACGCCTCGACGGAGAAGGATGCGCTGCAGGTTGGTCGCGGACACCTCGTGTCCGAGCGCCGCCGCGTACAGCTCGCGGAGCTCCGAGATCGTGAAGGTCTCGGGTGCGAGCGCGAAGCCGAGGTTGGTGTAGGAGAGCTTCGCGCGCAGGCGCTCCCGGGCGGCGAGGGCGAGCGCTCCGTGGTCGAACGCGGTCTGCGGGAGATCGTCGACCGGGTGCCACCCGGTGTCATCCGGCACCTCCGGGTCGATGCCGGTACGGATCAGCCCGAGATAGGCGGTCGCGACCAGCCCGGTGCGGGGGTCGGCCCGGGTCTCGAGCTGCTCGAGGTGCGAGAGCTCGCGGACGTCGACCTTCGCCGCGAGGTGCCGCCTGATCGAGCGCTCGAACGTCTCACGCTCGAGGCGCCCTCCCGGCAGCGCCCATCGCCCGGCGAACGGGGCGAAGGCCCGGCGCCAGAGCAGCACCTGCAGCGCTTCGCGCCGGATCTGGAGCACCACTGCGACGGTCTCGTGCGTATGAGTGGTAGGCTGGTCGCGAGGTTTTCGCTTCACAGTCGTAAACTTAGCGGAGGAGTCCGATGCAGAAGGTCCTGGTACTGGCGGTTGGAGTTGCGCTGCTGGCTGCCGGCTCGGCCGGCGCCGGGGACGCGGCACCCGGGAAGACGCTGACGGTCGGCATGGTCACCGACGCCAGCGGGCTGAACGACCGGGGTTTCAACCACCTCGCCTACGTCGGTCTCCAGCAGGCGCAAAAGCGCCTCGGGATCACGTTTCGGGTCGCCGAGTCGCGATCGCCCTCGGACTACATCCCGAACCTCGCGGCCTTTGCCCGCCAGGGGTACGACCTCGTCGTCGGGGTCGGGTACACGGAGATCGGTGCGATGGGCGCGGTCGCCAAGCGCTTCCCGAGCACCCGCTTCGCGATCGTCGACGTCGCCAACGGGGACCTCGCCGGCAAGCCGAAGAACGTGCTCGGCCTGCTCTTCCGCGAGGAGCAGGTCGGCTACCTGGCCGGCTACCTCGCGGGGCTCGAGGCGAAGCGGAAGCCGGGAAAGGACGTGATCAGCTCGGTGGCGGGCGAGAAGCAGCCCCCGGTCGATCGCTTCATCGCCGGCTACCAGGCCGGGGCGAAAAAGGCGGACCCGAAGATCACGGTCGCGAACGCGTACTCGCAGGACTTCACCGACCAGGCGAAGTGCAAGTCGATCGCCCTGAATCAGATCTCCGCCGGTTCGCTCGCCGTCTTCGCCGTTGCCGGCGCCTGCGGTCTGGGAGCGCTCGACGCCGCCCGCGAGCGGAACGTCTGGGGGATCGGCGTGGACGCCGACCAGTCGTTCCTGGGTGCGCAGATCCTGACCAGCGCGACGAAGAAGGTCGACCGCGCGGTGTTCCTCGCTGTCCAGTCGGCGCAAAAGGGCTCCTTCCGCGGCGGCAATGCCGTCTTCGGTCTCCGAGAAGGGGGCGTCGGGCTCGGTAAGATCAGCCCCAAGGTGCCGAAATCGGAGGTCGCAGCGGTCGAGCGGATCCGGCAGCAGTTGATCGCCGGGAAGATCACGCCGCCGCGCGTTCTGCGCTGAACGGTCGACCTACGCCAGGCGGATGATGTCCGCTTCGGCCAGGTCGGCGATCTCCTCGGCCGAGTAGCCCACCTCCGCCAGAACCTCGGACGTGTGCTCGCCGAGTGCCGGCGGCGGCGACGCGTAGCGCGGGCGCTCGCCGTCGGCGGAGAAGGCCGGGCCGAGCGTCGTGTAGGGGCCGAGGCGCTCGAGGATCCCGATCGCTTCCGTCTGCGGGTCGGCCGCGACCTCGCCGACGTCCTGCACCGGGGCCGCGGGGACTCCCGCCGCGGCCAGCGCCTCCAGCCAGGCCGCGCGTGGTCGCTCGCGCAGCCGCCCCGACAGCGCCTCGACGAGCGCAGCCCGGTTGGCCACGCGGTCCGGGTTGGTCGCGAACCGCGGATCGCCTGCCAGCTCCGGCCGCCCGATCGCTTCGACCAGCCTGCGGAAGAGCCCGTCGTTCGCGGCGGTGATCATCAACCCCCCGTCCGCTGCGGGGAAGACCTGGTAGGGCGCGATCGCGTGGAACCCCGTTCCCTGCGGCGCCGGCACGGACCCGGTCTCGATCGTGCCGATCAGGTGGTAGGAGACGAATGCGAGGGCCGTCTCCCAGAGGGAGACCTCCAGCGTCCGGCCGCCGCCTTCGTGCAGCGCAGCGAGAATCGCAAACGCCGCGTACATGCCCGTGGTGTGATCGATCAGCGAGACGCCGACCCGAACGCCGCTGCCGCCCAGTTCGCCGGTGACGCTGATCAGGCCGCCGGCCGCCTGGAGCAGCGGGTCGTAGCCGGGGAGCGTCCGCTTCGGCCCGGTGCTCCCGTACGACGAGATCGTGCAGTGGACGAGCTCGGGCCGCCGGGTTCGCAGGGCGTCGGCGCCGAGCCCGAGCTCATCCGCGAGGCCGGGACGCAGGCTCTGGACGAAGACGTCGGCGCGGTCGACGAGGCGGAGCAGCACCTCCGTGCCGCGGCGGAGGTCGATTGCGGCCGAGCGCTTCCCCGAGTTCGCCGCGACGAACAGCGTCCCGAGACCGCCTGCGAACGGCGGCCCCCACGCGCGCGCCTCGTCGCCCGTCGGCGGCTCGACCTTGACCACGTCGGCCCCGAGCGCGCCGAGCAGCTGCGTGCAGGTCGGGCCAGCGTACGAGGTGGTGACGTCCACCACCCGTACGCCCGCGAGCGGAGCGAACGCCATGTCAGCGCCCCTTCCAGCAACGGTCAGAACGCCACTGGCGGCGCCCGGAGCCGCCATGCGGCGTCCTCGGTCGCGCCAATATCTGGTCTCGATATTGACGCTCTCTGCGTCCTTGCCTGGCAGCCCCGGTCACTCGCCAGAGACGGAAGACCGTCACTGGGAGGGGCACTAGAAGAACGCCACCTTGATCAGGAACGCTATGCCGACCAGGACGCCGAGAAAGACGAGCAGCGTGATCAGCCCGAAGGCGGTCAGCCCGGCCAGCTTCACGGTCGGCGGCTTGCCGCCCGCGAACACCGAGTTCAGCTGCGCCTCGACCATGCTCTCGACGTGCTTGTTGATCCGGTCGCTGAAATCGGAGCTCGACCCCTCTGTGCGCAGCATCGGAAAGTACGTCGGCGAGCTGTCCAATTCGAGTTGGTAGATGCGCTCGGCGCGGACGTCCTTGAGCTTCTGCTCGCCGAGGTCGCGCACGGACACTCCGGCCGGCAGGTCGCCGCCGACGAGCGCGCGGGTGGACTCGGAGAGCAGCACCTGCCCGCCGTGCCCCGCCGAGCAGATCCGCGCCGCCCGCACCACGTCGAGCCCGACGTAGCCCTCGTCGCCGACGGCAGGCTCGCCGGTGTGCAGCCCCATCCGCACCCGCACGCTGGCGCCGCCCGGCCACTCGTGGGCGGCAAGCGCGCGCTGCCCCGCGACCGCCGCGGCGACTGCCTCGCGCGCTCGGGCGAACGAGTAGAAGAACGCGTCGCCCTGGGTGTCGACCTCGCGTCCGCCCGCCGCCCCGAACGCCTCCCGGAGGATCCGCCGGTGGTCGGAGACGACAGCGCCGTAGTCGGCGCCCAGTTCCTGCAGGAGCTTCGTGGACCGCTCGATGTCGGTGAACAGGAACGTGACCGTGCCGGCCGGGTACGACGAGGACATCGCGTGATTATCGTGGCGGGATGAACCGTCTGACCGGGGAGACCAGCCCGTACCTCCTCCAGCACGCCGACAACCCCGTCGACTGGTACCCCTGGGGCGACGAGGCGCTGGGCCGGGCACGCGACGAGGACCGGCCGATCCTGCTCTCGATCGGGTACGCCGCGTGCCACTGGTGCCACGTGATGGAGCACGAGTCGTTCGAGAACGCCGAGACGGCGGCGCAGATGAACGAGCAGTTCGTGAACGTGAAGGTCGACCGCGAGGAGCGTCCCGACCTGGATGGTGTCTACATGGACGCGGTCGTCGCGCTCACCGGGCACGGCGGCTGGCCGATGACCGTCTTCCTCACGCCGGAGGGAGAGCCGTTCTTCGGCGGCACGTACTTTCCGCCGGCGCCGCGCCACGGGCTGCCCAGCTTCCGGCAGGTGCTCGACGCGGTCGCGTCCGCCTACCGCGAGCGACGCGCCGATGTGACCCGCTCGGCCGCCCAGCTCGTGAAGGCGATTCGTTCCTCGAGCGAGGTTGCTCCGTCGTCCGACCCGCTGACCGATTCGGTGCTGTCGGAGGCTGCCCGTGGTCTCCGCCGGGTGTTCGACGCCGAGTCCGGCGGTTTCGGCGGCGCACCGAAGTTCCCGCCGTCCTCGGCGCTGGAGTTCCTGCTCCGCCGCGGCGAGCGGGACCTGGTCCGGGCGACGCTCGACGCGATGGCCGCCGGCGGGATGTACGACCTGGTCGGCGGCGGCTTCCACCGCTACTCGGTGGACGCCGACTGGCTCGTCCCGCACTTCGAGAAGATGCTCTACGACAACGCGCTGCTCGTCCCGGCGTACCTGCACGCGTGGGTCGTCACCGGCGACGAGCGCTACCGACGCGTGGTCGAGGAGACGTGCGGCTACCTGCTCCGCGACCTCGCTCTTCCCGAGGGCGGCTTCGCCTCGTCGCAGGACGCCGACACCGACGGCGTCGAGGGGCTCACGTACACCTGGACGGAGGCCGAGGGCGTTCCGGCCGAGCTGCTCCGCCCGTTCGAGCACGGCCGCTCGATCATCCGCGGCGAGCTCGACCCGGAGCTGAAGGCGCGGCTGCTCGATGAGCGCTCGCGCCGTCCGCAGCCGGCCCGCGACGACAAGGCGATCGCCGCCTGGAACGGCCTGACCCTCGCCGCCCTGGCCGAAACCGGCCGAAGACTGGCAAGTACCACCGTGTTACAAGCCGCCGAGCGGCTCGGGAGCTTCCTGCTCGGCGAGCTTTCTTCGCCCGACGGCCGGCTCTTCCGGACGTGGCGGAACGGGCGGGCGAGCATCCCGGGGTACCTCGAGGACTACGCCGACGTCGCGCACGGGCTCTACGAGCTCCACGTCGCCACCGGCGAGCTGCGCTGGCTGGAGGAGTCGAGCCGGCTGGCCCGCCTGGCGGTCGAGCTCTTCGCAGACGAGGAGCGTGGCGGCTTCTTCATGACCGCGCACGATGCGGAGCAGCTCGTCGCCCGCAAGAAGGATCTCGACGACAACCCGGTCCCGTCGGGGAACTCGATGCTCGCGTTCGTGCTGCTGCGGCTCGCGCGGATCTACGGCGACGACGAGCTCGAGCGCCGGGCAGCCGGCGTCCTGCGACTGCTGCACGCCAATCTGAGCCGGATCCCGACCGCCTTCGGCTGGGCGCTCTGCACGCTCGACCTGTACCTCTCCCCGCCGCGCGAGCTGGCGATCTTCGGTACGCCCGCAGACGAGATCGCGCGCACCGCGCTGGCGCCGTTCGACCC
Organism: uncultured Actinomycetes bacterium; assembly: GCA_963775695.1. GTDB lineage: Bacteria > Actinomycetota > Thermoleophilia > Gaiellales > Gaiellaceae > DATBLE01. Next base: position 317,597 of record CAVZJU010000007.1, read on the forward strand.
CAACTCGGTGATCGCCTTCGGCCCGAGCGAGGACGTGCCGCTCCTGGCCGGCAAGACACGTGTGGACGGCAAGCCGACGCTCTACGTCTGCGAGCGCTTCGCCTGTCAGGCGCCGATGACCTAGACGACGAACGTCTCGGGCCGGGCACTTCCGCGCTCGAAGCGGGCGACGTCGAACGCCGACAGGTCGAGCGTCGGCTCGTGCCCCACGATCATCTCCGCCACGTACTCGCCGACCGCGGGCGCCTGCTGGAAGCCGTGGCCGGAGAATCCGGTGGCGTAGAAGAAGCCCTCCGGCTCGGCCGCCTGCCCGACCAGGGCGTTGTGGTCGGGGCTCATCTCGTAGTAGCCCCACCACGACGTCTGCACCGGCAGGTCCGCCAGCAGCGGCAGCCGGCGCAAGCCTGCCTCGGCCAGGTCCTCCAGCGTCTGCTCCTTTCCGCCGAAGACGACGCCCGGTCCCTCGCGGTGGAAGTAGAACGACGTGGAGAAGTCGATCGTCAGCGGCAGCCGCTCCGGCAGGCCGCCGTCCTCCGGCGAGAACCAGATCCAGCGTTGCGCGCCCGCGACCGGCAGCTCGACGCCGGCCATCGCGGCCACCTCGGCCGACCAGGCGCCGGCGCAGCAGACGAGCGTGCCGCAGCCGATCGGACCCTTCGAGGTGTCGACGCTCGCCACCCGCCCGGCTTCCACGTCCACGCCCGTCACGTCACAGCCCTGTCGGACGTCGATCCCGCGCGCGTACCACTGGACGACCGACTCCGGTGAGGCGTAGCCGTCGAGCTCGCAGAAGGTCGCTCCCAGCAGGCCGTCCGGCTCGAGCTGGGGGACGATGGCGAGCGTCTCCTCCACAGAGAGCTCCCGCGATGGGACGCCCAGCCGGTGCTGGAGCGCGAGCGCCTTACGGAACGAGACGACGTCCTCGTCGCGGTCGAGCAGGAACAGGTAGCCGTACCGGCGGAAGTCGATTCCGTCCATCCGGTCGAACTCGGCCATCGAGCGCAGTGCGATGCGGATGTTCAGCTCGTCCGAGAACTGCGCGCGGATCCCGCCGGCCGAGCGCGAGGTCGAACCGGCCGCGAGCGAGTCGCGCTCCAGCAGCACGACGTCCTCCACGCCCAGCTCGCGCAGGTGCCACGCGACGCTCGCTCCCATCGCGCCGCCGCCCACGATCACCACGTCATGCGACTCCACGCGCCGTAAGGTACGCCCGTGGCGCTGCTCGAGGTGAAGAACGTCAGTCGCCGCTTCGGTGGCATCGTCGCGCTCGACGACATCTCTTTCGAGGTGGGCGAGCGTGAGATCGTCGGGCTGATCGGGCCGAACGGCGCCGGCAAGACCACGGCGTTCAACGTGATCACCCGCCTCTACCGTCCCGACGGCGGCGAGCTGAACTTCGCGGGCGAGACGCTGCTCTCGACGCCGCCGCACCGTGTCGTCGCACGTGGCATCGCGCGCACCTTCCAGAACCTCGAGCTGTTCAAGACGATGACCGTGCGCGAGAACGTGGTCGTCGGCACGCATACCCGCGCCGGCAAGCGCTCGGTCGACGAGATCATCGACTACGTCGGCATCGGCGACGTCGCCGGACGGCCCGCGGGGTCGCTTCCGTACGCGATCCTGAAGCGCGTCGAGACCGCCCGTGCGCTCGCGTCCGGGCCGCGCCTCCTGCTGCTCGACGAGCCTGCCGGCGGGCTCTCGCACGAGGAGGTCGAGCAGCTCGCCGCCTTCCTTCGCCGCATGCGCGAGGACTTCGACCTCACCATCCTGCTCGTCGAGCACCACATGAACCTGGTGATGGGCGTGTCCGACCAGGTTCACGTGCTCGACTTCGGCCGCAAGATCGCCGCCGGGACACCGGAGGAGGTCCAGCGCGACCCGGCCGTGATCGAGGCCTACCTGGGCTCTGAAGAAGCGGCCTGACGGCCGAACGACCGGCGGTAGGAGCGCGGCGACGTGCCGAGCGGGGCGAACTGCGCGCGCATCGTCGTCTCCGAGTCGTAGCCCGCATCCGCGCCACCACCGTCAACGGGTCGCTGCGGTCTCGAGCAGGCGCTGGGCCAGCCGTAGCCGCTCCCGCGCCAGCACTCGCCGGGCGGAAGGCCGGTGACCGACCGGAAGCGGCGGGTCAGCGTGCGCGGGCTGACCGCCCCCCGCGGGCGAGGTCGCCGACGTCGATCCGGAGTCGAGCCTGCTCCGCGCCCAGTCCAGGACGGCGCGAGCGGCTCTGCGGCCGACTCGGCGTCGATCCGCTGCTCGACGTACTGCGCTTGGCCGCCGGCTCGGTGGGGCGGCATCACGATCCGCCGCGCGACGCGCACGGCGACGTCGGCGCCGTGGTCGAGCGCGACCAGGTGCAGGCAGAGATCCATGCCCGCCGCGGTCCCGGCGGACGTGAAGATCGAGCCGTCCTCGACGTAGAGGACGTTCGGGTCGACCTCGACTCGGGGGTAACGCTCGCACAGCCGGTCGGCGAAGAGCCAGTGCGTCGTCGCCCGGCGTCGTCCAGGAGGCCGGCGGCCGCGAGCACGAATGCCCCCGTGCACACGGAGACGATCCTGGCGCCACGCGCCTCGGCCGCCGCAGCGCTGCGCAGAGCTCCGCCGAGGGCGGATCGTCCGGATCGGACCAGCCGGGAACGACGACCGTGTCGGCGCGGGCGGCGTCGGCGAGCCGGTACGGCGTGTCGATCGTGAACCCCGTCTGCGTCCGCACCGGTGTCGTCCCGCCGCGACAACGAGGAGTTCGTACCAGGGGTCGACGATGTCCCGTCGGTCGACTCCGAAGACCTCGCAGGGGATCGCCAGGTCGAAGGTGAGCGCGCCCTGGTCGATGACGGCGGCGACGGTGCGCATGGCCGAAAGCTAGCGATAGTCGTCCCTGGGCGGGCGATCGGGCGCGGCATCCTGAACGGCGTGCGCAGGGTGATCGCGCTGCTCGTCGCCGCCTTCGCTGTCTCATCGGCCGCGGCGGCCGGGCCGGGGCGGCTGCCCGGCGTGCCCGCCTTCAGACGTGCGCGGCGGCAGGCCCGTACTGGCCGACCCAGACGCTCGCCGTCGCCGGGACGACCGGCTGGCTCGCCTGCAAGGAGGAGGCGCGCATCCAGAAGCTCGACCTCGGCCACGGCGCGTCGTCCGTTCCTTGCCCGTGGGCGCGCAGCCGATCGCCGTCGCCCTCGGCTACAGCTCCCTGTGGGTGCTCGACTCCTCGGGGACGCTCGACCGCATCTCGACCGCGACCGGCCGCGTCGTCCGCCGCATCGACACGGGCGCGGCCAACGCGTACAACGTCTGGATCGGCGCGGGTCGGTGTGGGTCGCAGGCGACGCGTCGTCCGAGATGGTGCGGATCTCGCCCGCGGCCAACGGGTCGTCGTGCGCATCCCCGTCGGGGACGGGCCGGCGGACATCGCCTTCCTCGGCACGAGCGCCTACGTGATCGACCACCGCGACGTGACCCTCTTCCGCATCGACCTACGCACGACAGAGCGACGAAGCTCGCGACGATCCAGGCCGATGCGCCGGAGCGGATCGCGGTTCTCAGCGGCAGCCTCTGGATCACCGGCCGCGGGACCGACCTCCTCCGCGCGACCCGCAGACCGGTGCGGGCAGTGAGCTCGGAGATCGCGCCGGGGGGATCGACGTGGTCGCCGCGGCCGAGCCCTATGGGTGCCGTCGCGGAGCGCCGCGGTATCGGACGCTCAGATGGAGACGCTGCAAGGTCTCCGGGAATAACGTGGCATAGAGGTGCTCGCCGACAACACCAGCGGCCTGCTTTACCGGGTGCCTACGGGCTGAGAGCGCGGCCGAGCAGGTCGCGCGGCACGTGACCGGCCGCGTACCCCGACGTGCCCTCGTCCAGCAGCTCGCGCGCCCCCGCGACGAGCGCGCCGTAGGCGGCGCCGGCGAGCAGGCTGCCCGTCGAGATCCTCCGTACCCCGATCGCCTCGAGCCGGCCGATCGGCGGGACGGTCGCGAGGGCGAGGACGTTCACGGGCGCTCCGGCCTCGTCGACGACTCGGCGGATGTCGTCGAGCTCGGTCAGTCCCGGGGCGTAGAGGCAGTCGGCGCCCGCGTCGCGGTATGCGACCAGGCGCTCGATCGTCCCGTCCAGGTCGTCCACCCCGCGGATGTGATGCTCGCAGCGGCCGGTCAGCACCATGCCCGTTTCCCGGGCCGCCTCGGCCGCCTCTGCAACCCGCGCGGCGGCGGCCTCGATCGAGTCGATTCGGTCGGTCGCCGGATCGTAGTCCTCGATCGAGCAGCCGGCTGCGCCCGCCTCGGCCAGCAGTCGGACGGTCTCGGCGACACCGCCCGGCTCGCCGGGGTACAGACGCTCGCTGTCGACGTTCAGCGGGACGCTCACGGAAGCGGCGACCGCTTCGACGTGCGCCACCAGCTGGTCGCGCGTGACCTGCTGGTCGGGCTTGCCGAGCGACCACGCGAAGCCGGCGCTCGTCGTCGCCAGAGCGGGAAAGCCGAGCGTCTCGAGGAGCCGCGCCGAGCCGACGTCCCACGGATTCGGCATCAGGAACAGCCGTTCTCCCTCGTGAAGCCGGCGGAAACGGGTGCGCAGCTCGACTGCAGACACGACGCCATCTTCAACGACGGCCGCACGGCTAGGCTTCCCGGCCGATGCGGCCGTTCGCGATCGCCCTCGTGCTGGCGGCGCTCGCCTCGTCGGCCGGCTCCTCGGCCGCCGCTCCGCCGCCGCTCCTGATCGGGGACAACGGGCTTCCGGCGGCGGTCAGGGCCGGCGCCGCCCGCTACTTCGCGTGGATCGACTCGCGCGGCGGCGTCAACGGACGCCGGATCGCATTCCGGGCGGCGACGCCGGCCGAGGAGCCGCTGGCCGTGCTCGCCACGGCGGGCGCGCCGGAGCCCGTGCCGCAGCTCGTCCTGAGCGGCTCGGCCGCGGCGCGCGGCCGCGCGTGGGCGGTGGGCTACCTGCCGGGGTATCGGCTCGAGGCCGCCGTGCTCGCGCGCCAGATCGCCAGGACGAGGCCCGGAGCCAGGATCTCCGTGCTGTACTCGGACGACGCCGACGGGCGCGAGCTGTTGGAGCGGTTCAGGCGATCCGCCCGGGTGACCGCCGCGTCCACCGACCCCGCCGTTCTGCGCGCATCCGGGGCGGACACGCTCGTCGTCCTCTCCTCGCACCCGCTCGCGCTGCCCGTGCGCGACTGGTTCGTGTACTCCAACGCCGCCGCGGCCGAGCCGTTCCCGGGCGCAGTCTCGACCGTCTTCGTCCGCATGCCGGGCGATCCGGCCTGGGTGGGCGATCCGACCCCGCCGCGGTTACGGCCGGCGAACGGCGAACAGGCGCTCGGCCTCGCTGCCGCTTTCACGGTCGTGGACGCGCTGCGCCGCGCGGGCGCCGGCCCGACGCGGGCGGCCGTCCTGACCGCGCTCCGCCGGTCGGTCGAGGCCGACAACCCGTTCCTGGTGCCGGGCGTCGTCGTCCGCGGCGGCATCCACCAGGTCGCGCTCCAGCGCTGGTCCGCCGGACGCTGGCGCGTCTTCACCCCGCCGCTCGCCCGCTAGTGCGCTCGCGGAATGTCGACCGCCGCAGCGGTCACCCCCCAGGCACGGTCGGACGTCCGCGTCGGTCCGATCTTCGCGGCGCTGATGCTGGTCATGCTGCTCGCGTCGCTCGACTCGACGATCGTCGCGACCGCGCTCCCGACGATCGTCGGCAGCCTCGGCGGGATCGAGCAGCTCTCGTGGGTCGTCACTGCGTACCTGCTGGCCTCGACGATCACGACGCCGGTCGCGGGGAAGCTCGGCGACGTCTACGGACGGAAGCTCGTGCTCCAGGCCGCGCTGATCGTCTTCCTCGTCGGCTCGGCGCTGTGCGGGATCAGCCAGAACATGCCCGAACTGATCGCGTTCCGGGCAGTGCAGGGTCTGGGCGGCGGCGCACTGTTGGTGAGCACGCAGGCGGTGATCGGCGACGTCGTCTCTCCACGCGAGCGCGGGCGCTACTCCGGGCTGATCGGCGCAGTCTTCGGCGTGTCGACGGTGGTCGGCCCGCTGATCGGCGGGCTGTTCGTCGACCACCTCTCGTGGCGCTGGATCTTCGGTCGCGTTCGTCGTCGTGGAGTTGTTCGCGCGGGAGCTGCTCGTCCCACTCGGGCTCTTCCGCAACCGCGTGTTCGCGGTCGCCAGCGCCGTCGGGTTCATCGTCGGGATTGCGCTGTTCGGGTCGGTGACGTACCTGCCTCTCTACCTCCAGGTGGTGAAGGGTTCGGGGCCGACCGAGTCCGGCCTGCAGATGCTGCCGCTGATGGCGGGCGTGCTGTTCAGCTCGATCGGCAGCGGCCAGCTGATCACGCGCTACGGCCGGTACAAGGTGTTCCCGATCGTCGGGACCGCGCTGATGGTGGTCGGCATGCTGCTGCTCTCGCGGCTCGCGGTCGACACGAGCCCGGTGGTCGCCGACCTCTACATGCTGGTCGTCGGCCTCGGGCTCGGCTTCGTCATGCAGGTGCTCGTGCTCGCCGTCCAGAACGCGGTCGACTACGAGAACCTCGGGGTGGCGACGTCGACAGCGACGCTGTTCCGCTCATGGGCGGGGCGATCGGCGTCCCGATTTTCGGGGCGATCTTCGCGAACCAGCTCGCGTCGCACCTAGCCGCGAAGCTCCCGGCGGACGCGGCGGCCTCGCTTCCGGCTCATCTCGGCCCCCAGTAGATCGATGATCTGCCGGCGGCGATCCGAGATCTGTACGTGGCCGCCTACGCGGCGTCGCTGAAGCCGTCTTCCTGATCGCCGGGGTGATCGCGGCGGTCGGGTTCCTCGTCACGTGACTGTTGGAGGAGCTCCCGCTCCGACGGACGGTGGCCGACCAGGGGCTCGGCGACAGCTTCGCCGCCCGCGTGACCCCACCTCGATGGACGAGCTCGAGGCGCGGCTCAGCTCGCTGGCGCGCAAGGAGAACCGCCACCTCGTCTACGACCGGCTGGCGTCGGAGGCGGGGCTCGATCTCGACGCGCGCGAGACCTGGCTGCTGCTCAGGCTCGACGCCGACGAGGGCGACGCGACCCGGCTCGGGGAAGAGCTCGGGCCCAGCTCGACAGCCTGCGCCGCCGCTCGCTCGCCGAGGCCGCCCAGCCGCGCTGACAGCGGCCGGCCACGCGGCGGCGCGCGGATCGCCGAGGTGCGCTGCGGCGAGATCCGGCGGCTTCTCGACGGTTGGGAGCCGGACGAGCACGCGGCCGTGCTCGCCCGCTAGTGCGCTTCGGCGATGAACGGCTCCGGCTCCCGCAGCGGGCCGGGTGCTCTTACGCCGCGTCGGCGAGGTCGTCGCCGCTCGACTCCACCACGCCTTCGAGGTTGCCTGCCAGCTTCGCGAAGGCGCTCTTTTCGAGCTGGCGGACGCGCTCGCGCGTCAGGCCGAGCTCCCGGCCGATCGCCTCGAGCGTGAGGCTCTCGCCGTCGAAGCCGAACCGCAGCTCGACGACCCGGCGCTCGCGCTCGGGCAACGCGGCGACCGCACGGCGGACGCCGGCGTCGCGCAGGATCCGCCCGGCCTCCTCGACCGAGTCGACGACGTCGGGGTCGGCGAAGAGGTCGCCGAGCTCCCCGTCGGCGTCGTCGCCCACGGGCCGGTTGAGCGAGACGGTCGCCTCGACAGCCTCGAGGGCCTCCTGGGCGTGGCGCACCTCCAGGTCCGCGGCGCGCGCGAGCTCCTCCACGGTCGGCTCACGGCCTTCCGCGACCTCGAAGCGCTGGCGCGCGCGGGCGAGCTTGCGCCGGCGCTCGTCGACGTGCACGGGGATGCGGATCGTCTTCGCCTGGTTCGCGACCGCCCGCTGGCAGGCCTGCCGGATCCACCAGGTGGCGTAGGTCGAGAACTTGAAGCCCTTGCGCCAGTCGAACTTCTCGACGGCGCGATTGAGGCCGATGACGCCCTCCTGGACGAGGTCGCCGAGGGGCACTCCCTGGCCCATGTACCGCCGCGCGACGTGGACGACGAGGCGCAGATTCGAGTTGATCATCCGCTCCTTCGCGGCCTGGTCGCCGTGCTCGATCTTCTTCGCCAGCTCGACCTCCTCCGCGGCCGTGAGCAGCGGGTAGCGCCCGAGCTGGTTCATGAACAGGGTGAGCGAGTCGCCGCTCGCGGCTTCGTCGTAGGACGTGTCGAGGCGCTCCTCCTCGGGCTCCTCCTCGACGATCGACGTGATTTCTGCGTTCAGGGTCAATCACTCCTTCTCTGGGTTTACCTCTTTCAACGAATACGGGCGGCGGCGCATTCCGTCGCCGACCGCGCGTCAGGCCGGGATGGTCAGGCTCTCGAGGTCGCGCGGGTAGTCGGTGAGGATCTCGAGCCCGTCCTCGGTGACCACGACGGTGTCCGAGTGCCGGAAGCCGCCGAGCCCTTCCCGGTAGACGCCGGGCTCGACCGTGAACACCATCCCGGGCTCGAGCGGCGTGTGGTCGCCGACGTCGAGGAACGGCGCCTCGTGGTTGCGCAGGCCGATCGCGTGGCCGGTGTGCTGGCGCCAGAGCGGCAGGATGTCGTGCTTCGCGAAGTAGTCGAGGACGGCCTGGTCGACGTCGGCGCAGATCGCGCCGGGCCGGATCGCGTCGAAGGCGGCCTGCTGCGCGGCGACGACGTGGTCGAACAGCCGGCGCTGCTCGTCCGTGGGCGGGCCGATCACCATGCCGCGCTCGAGTTCGGCGTTGTAGCCCCAGACCGGCGCGGCGGTCTCGGTGACGAGCATGTCGCCCGGCTGGAACGTGATGTTGTGTGCGACGGCGTGTGCCCAGGCGCTGCGACGGCCGATCTGGCCGCGGTAGCCGGCGGTGGCGCCGTCCTGCGAGCCGAGCTGGCCGGCGTAGTCGGGCCCGAGCGCGGCCAGCATCGCCAGCGTCGCCTCGTAGCCGGCCCGGAGACTTGCCTCCGCCTCGGTCGCACCCGGCACCGAGTACTGCTGGAGCAGCCGGTGGGCGTGCTCGCACCAGCGCGCACTCTGCCGGATCAGCTCGACCTCGGCCGGGCTCTTGCGCGCCATCGAGCCCTCGATCACGTCGGACAGCGGTGCGACGGTCCCACCCGTCACCTCCGAGAGCGTGGGGCCCTGGTAGCCGAGGATGCCCGGGTAGCCGTCGGAGTCGGCGCCGATCCGGTCGCGGATGCCCAGGTCGGCCAGCACGCGCGCCCAGATCACCATCGGGTGCTCCGTGCCGGGGTACTCGGGATACGACTCGATCCGTTCGAAGCTCGACTCCTCGCGCGTGCGCTCGACCTCGAACTCCGGCACGAGCACGGCCGTCTCGGCGGCCACGTTCTGCGCGAAGGCGATCGGCCGTTCGTTCGAGAGGAAGCTGAAGCCGGTGGTGTACTGGATGTAGGCCTGGTCGAACAGGACGACGCCGCTCAGCCCCTCCGCGCGGGCGTGCTCGAGCAGGCGCTCGCGCCGCTCCGTGAGCTCGGCGGCCGGGATTCCCGTCGCTTGCACGTGCGGGACGATATCGGCCTCGCGGTTCGGTCTAGTGCTTGAACTCGAAGGCCACCCGTGCATCATTCGTGAGCGATGTCACAGATCCGGCTCGAGCCCGGCACCGCAGGCGGGCTGCTCGAACGAGACGGCGAGCTGTCCGTCCTCGCCGACCGCCTCGAAGAGGGGGAGAGGAGCGGTCGCGGCCACGTCGCCCTGGTTCGCGGCGAGGCCGGGATCGGGAAAACCACCCTGATCCGCGCCTTCTGCGACGACCGGGCCGGCTGGGCCCAGATCCTCCTCGGCGCCTGCGATCGCTGTTCACGCCCAGGCCGCTCGGCCCGCTGCTCGAAGTCGCGCAGGCGATCGGGGGCGAGCTCGGCGCGCTCGTCGAGCGCGGCGCGAGGCCGTACGAGGTGGTCGCGCCGCTGGCCGAGGAGGCGCTCGAGCTCCGGCGCGCCCTGGGCCAGAAGCTGGAAGAGGGGGCATTGCTCTGCTGGCTGTCGGAGATCCTCTGGTGTCCCGGCCGTACGGACGATTCCAACCGCGCGGCCCACGAAGCGGTCGCGCTGCTCGAGACGCTGCCGCCGAGTCGGGAGCTCGCGCACGGCTACACGAGGCTCGACTGGCGGCGGGCCGACCGCAGCCTCGCGCTCGCCGAGCAGCTCGGTGACACGGAGCTGACGATCCGGGCGCGGGCGGTCATCGGATCGCGGGACTTCCAGAACGGTGGCAGCCAGTCGCTCGAGGAGTGCTTCCAGCTTGCTCGGAATGCCCGCCTGATCGACCTGGCCGGGCTCGTGCTCTCGTTGCTGGTGTCATCCGCGCTCGCCGCGCGTCGGTACGAGCTCGCGGGCCGGTACATCGACCTCGGACTTCCCGTCTGCAGCGATCGCGGCATCGAGCTGTACCGCTCCTACCTGCTCGCCTACCAGGCGCGGCTCGAGCTCGACCAGGGTCGCTGGGAAGCAGCGGCGGAAGCGGCCACGGCGGCCCTCCGGACCCAACGCGCGTCGATCATGCCTCGCATCCTCGGATTGGCCGTGCTCGGCCTCATCCGTGCGCGACGGGGAGATCCGGGGCATCAGGAGCTGCTGGACGAAGCCTGGTCGCTGGCCGAGCCGACCCGAGAGCTGTTTCGCATCGGCCCGGCGGTGGCGGCCCGGGCAGAGGTGGCGTGGCTCACAGGCGACCACGCCGCCGTCGCTTCGGCGATCGAGGATCCACTTCGAAAGGCGCTGAAGCACGGTGACCGGAACGTGGTCGGCGAGTTGGGGGCTGGCGGCGCCGGGCGGGCTTCCACGACGACGTCGCAGCCGCTGCCGCCGAGCCGTTCGCCGCTCAGCTCGCCGGGGAGTGGGCAAGAGCGGCTGCCTTCTGGGACGAGGCCGGATGCCCGTACGAGGCCGCGCTCGCGCGCGCCGATTCCGATGACGAGGAGCAGCTCAGGCATGCGCTCGACGAGCTGCAACGGCTCGGGGCGCGGCCCGCGGCGGCGATCGTCGCGAGCCGGTTAAGAACCCGGCGGGCCTGACTCCGCGGCAACTCGAGGTGTTCGCCCTGGTGGTCGAAGGCCTGCGGGACTCGAAGATCGCAGCGCGGCTGGTCGTGTCCGAGCGGACGGTCGGCCATCACGTGAGCGCGATCCTGCGGAAGCTCGAGGTCCGCAACCGAGGCCAGGCTGCGGCCGCAGCCGTGCGCTTCGGGCTCGTTTCCCAAGATAGGTAGCCCGCGCGCGCAACCTGGGCAGGCGCACCGATGCCGGGGCGAGGGGCCGTCCCTACCGTCGATCGGGACGGAAAAACGACAGGAGGTGCACATCGTGCGCAAGCTCATCCCTCTGGCCGTCGCCGTGCTCGCAGTGGGCGTGACGGCGGCCCTGGCCTCGGGCGGGACCGCCCGCCACGCACACAACCGCGCGTCGGCCGTGCCGCTCGCCCAGTCGCTCGCCGCCATGCGGCTCGCGACCGCGAAGTACGCGACGAACCTGAACCGGGCGAAGGCGGACGGCTACAGGATCATCACCCCGATGATCCCGGACATGGGGATCCACTACATGAACGCCAAGATCAGCGGCTTCGACGTCTCCAAGCCGCCGATCCTCGTCTACCAGAAGCGGGGCAACCAGTACCTGCTCGGCGCCCTCGAGTGGGTGTTCACGGCGAAGCCGGCGAAGCCGCCGCTCCCCGGCGCCAGGTACGGGGCGTTCGGAGCGGCCTGCCACTACGTCGACGGCACGTTCGTCCCGGCGATGTCGCAGGACGACTGCGCGAAGACGAGCCCGCAGAGCGGCGCGAAGTTCGGCTTCTGGCATCCCAACCTGGTCACGCTGCACGTCTGGCTTTGGTACCAGAACCCGGCGGGGATCTACTCCGGCACGAACCCGCTGGTCACGCCCTTCAACAACGGCTGAGCCGGGGAGGAGACGCATGCCCAGATACGTGGTCGAGCGCACCTTCGACGGCGGACTGCCGATCCGGGCCGACGCCGCCGGCTCCGAAGCGTGCAGTGCCGTCGTCCTGCACAACGCCGACGAAGGGGTGACCTGGCTCCACTCGTACGTCAGCGACGACGGGAACAGGACGTACTGCGTCTACGACGGGCCGAGCCCGGAGGCGATCAGGAAGGCGGCGGCCGTCAACGAGCTGCCGGTCGACCGGATCACGCGGATCAGCGTGCTCGACCCGTACTTCCGGCTCTGAGGGGAAGGGTGCGGGCGCCCGGCCGGACCGGGCGCCCGCAGGTATCAGTTCGGCTGGGGGACGATCCGGATGTAGGGCTTGGGCTCCTGCCAGTCGCCGAAGAGCTCCTTCGCCTCCTCGTTCGAGACGGAGCCGGCGATGATCACGTCGTCGCCGTGCTGCCAGTTCACCGGCGTCGAGACCTTGTGCGTCGCGGTCAGCTGGAGCGAGTCGATCACCCGGATCACCTCGTCGAAGTTGCGGCCCGTGGTCATCGGGTAGACGAGGATCAGCTTGACCTTCTTGTCCGGGCCGACCACGAAGACGTTGCGGACGGTCTGGTTGTCGGCCGGCGTCCGGTCGGCGGCGTCGCCGGAGACGTCGTTCGCCAGCATCCCGTACAGCTTCGAGACCTGGAAGTTCGAGTCGCCGATGATCGGGTAGTTGGGCGCCGTGCCCTGCGTCTCCTCGATGTCCTTGGCCCACTCCTCGTGCTTGCCGGTCGGGTCGACCGAGAGCCCGAGGATCTTGACGCCGCGCTTGTCGAACTCGGGCTTGACCTTCGCCATGTAGCCGAGCTCGGTCGTGCACACCGGGGTGAAGTCCTTCGGGTGCGAGAACAGCACCGCCCAGGAGTCGCCCATCCAGTCGTGGAAGTCGATTTCGCCCTCGGTGGTCTGGGCGTGGAAGTCGGGCGCGGTGTCACCGATCTGCAAGGCCATGGATTCCTCCTTCGACGCTTCAGTGCAGGGTCACTATACAAACGGAAGCGACCTCTGGGGCCGCGTGCCTGTCGGGCAGACTATTTCAGGATGCGAGCTGTTCGAAAGCCCGCTCGAACGTCTCTTGCGGGTGGGCCCCCAGCACCAGGAGCCGCCGGTCGAGCAGGAACGCGGGGATTCCGTTGATCCCGACGGCGTGCGCGTCGGCGGTCGAACGTCGCACCGTGTCGGCGTACGTGTCGGCGCCGAGGATCTCGTCCGCGCCGCCGACCCCGACCTCGGCGGCCAGCTTCCGCAGCACGCCATGGTCGCCGATGTCCTGCGCCTCGGCCCAGTAGGCGTCCATCGTCCGTTCGAAGAACGGTACGTAGAGCCCCTGCGAGCGCGCGTGCTCGGCGAGCCGCTGCGCGTCGAGCGAGCGGGGCGAGACCGGCGGCGGGTTGTAGGTCAGGCCGTGCGAGGCGAAGAGCTCGGCTGCGCGGGCGGCCCGCTCGGGGTTGCGAGGCACGCCTTCCGGCGGGTACTCGGGATGCAGGTCGAACGGCAGCCACTCGACCGTCGCCCCGAAGCGCTCCTTCATCCAGTCGGCCAGCCCCTGGCCGATCCGGCAGAAGGGTCAGAGGTAATCCGACCAGACGGCGATCTCGTGCTCGGCCATCCGCTGACGCTAACTCATAGGCTGTGTGTCGATGCTCGAGGCAACGGGGCTTTCGTCGACGGAGATCGCCGCCTGGGAGGAGTCCCGTCCGGCCGGTGGTCGTGCTTTCCTCGCCGCCGCGCAGGAGTCGTCGGAATACCTGACCCGGGGCGAGCGGCTGCTCGCGCGCCTGCCCGAGCGGCCCGGGCGATCCGACGCCGAGACGGAGGCGGCGACGCGGCTGAAGCGGGCGCTCGACGCCGAGCGCATCCGCTTTCTGCGCGACCACGCGGAGGACGTCTACCTGTCGCTGACGGACGACCTCCAGCTCGCGATTCGCGACGAAGATCTGGTCTACGCCGCGGCCGAGCGCTTCCCGGGGCTCGTTCCGACGCGCGAGCAGGTGGCCGCCGACCGGGAGCGGGCGCTGCCTGACAAGGAGGGTGTCGAGATCGCGCAGGGGCTGTTCTTCGCGTACGTCCTCGCCTCGGAGCGCTGCGGCTCTCACCTCGTCTGGGCGATGCTGCGGCCGACCCCGGAGTCGCTCGAGCGGCTCGACGACTTCCGCGCGACCGGGGTCGCGGACCTCGGCGGCACGTACCTCGAACGGCGCGATGGGGTCGCCTATCTCGAGATCCGGAACGACACGTACCTGAACGCGGAGGACTCCCTGACTCTGCCGACCACCGAAGTCGCGGTCGACCTGGCGTTGCTCGACCCCGACGTGGACGTCGGCGTGATCCGGGGCGCCGTCGTCTCGCATCCGCGATACGCCGGCCGGCGGGTGTTCGGCGCCGGGGTGAACCTCACTCATCTCTACCAGGGACGGGTCGACTTCATGTTCTTCGTCACCCGCGACCTCGGCTACGTCAACAAGCTCTTCCGCGGCCTGAGTGCCGACGAACACCGTCCGGACGAGCCCGAGGAGACGATCGAGAAGCTCTGGATCGCAGCGGTCGAGACGTTCGCCATCGGCGGCGCGTGCCAGATCCTGCACACGGTCGACCACGTGATCGCGACGCGCGGCTCCCGGCTGTTCCTGCCCGCGCGCAAGGAGGGGATCCTTCCCGGCGCGTCCAACCTGCGGCTGCCGCGCTCGGTCGGCGACCGGATCGCGCGCCGGGCGATCCTCTCCGGGCTCGAGTTCGTGGCCGGAACCCCCGGCGGCGACCTGCTCATCGACGAGGTCGTGGAGACCGACGACGAGATGGACGCGGCGCTCGCCGCGCGGGTTGCGGAGCTCACCGACTCCGGGCTCGTGAACGCGGCCGGCAACCGGAGGGCGCTGCGGGTCGGCGCAGAGCCGATCGACGTGTTCCGGCGATACATGTCCGTGTTCTGCCGTGAACAGGCGTACTGCCATTTCAGCCCCGCGCTCGTCCGCAACCTGGAACAGCACTGGAACGCCCACCAGCGCAGCGCGTGAGCCCGTGATCCGGGATCCGGTCGAGCAGCTGCCGCGCGAGGAGCTGCGGGCGCTGCAGCTCGAGCGGCTCCGCAAGACCTTCGGCGTCGCTGTCGGGTCGCTGGAGGAGGTCGGGGCGCTGCCGTTCACGACGAAGGCGGCGCTGCGCGAGGCCTATCCGTTCGGCCTGCTGCGCGTGCAAGTCGGGTCGCTCGCGCGCCTGCACGCGTCGAGCGGCACGCACGGAAAGCCCACGGTGGTCGGCTACACGCCCGCCGACCTGGACGCCTGGACCGAGCTGATGGCGCGTTGCCTGACGATGGCAGGCGTGAGGCCGGGGATGCTGGTCCACAACGCGAACACGTACGGCCTCTTCACCGGCGGCCACGGCTTCCACCAGGGCGCCGAGCGGATCGGGTGTCCTGTGCTCCCCGTCTCGGGCGGCTTCACTGCGCGCCAGGCGCTGCTGCTGCACGACCTCGGCCCGCAGGTGCTGGTCGCTACGCCCTCGTACGCGCTCGTGATCGCGCAGGCGGTCCGGGACGCCGGGATCGACCCGGCCGAGCTCGCGCTCGAGCTCGGCCTGTTCGGCGGCGAGCCGTGGACCGACGGCCTGCGTGAGCAGATCGAGCGCGGGCTCCCGGGCCTGCGTGCGGTCAACTTCTACGGTCTCTCGGAGATGTGCGGCCCCGGTGTCGCCAGCGAGTGCCTGGAGGTGCGCGACGGCCTCCACGTCCACGAGGACCATTTCCTCGTCGAGGTGATCGACCCCGACTCCGGCGCACCGCTCGGCGAGGGCGACGAGGGTGAGCTCGTGTTCACGACCCTGGTGAAAGAGGCAATGCCGATGCTGCGCTATCGCACGGGCGACATCGGCTCACTCACCTACGAGCCGTGCCTGTGCGGCCGCACCACGGCGCGGATCCGAGGCCTGCGCGGCCGGCGCGACGACATGATCACCGTCCGCGGCGTCAACCTGTACCCATCGAACGTCGAGCACCTGCTGCTGTCGGTGCCCGACGTCGCGCCGCACTACCAGCTGGTCGTCGACCGCCTGGGCACGCTGGACGAGGTGACCGTGCACTGCGAGCCGCTCTCGCCCCAGGTCGACGTCGAGATGCTCCGGACGACGGTCGAGACCGTCCTGCGCGAGCACACCGGTGTCCGCATCACGGTCGAGCTGCTCGAGCCCGGGTCCGTGCCGCGGAGCGAGGGCAAGGCCGTGCGCGTCGTCGACCGGCGCCCGCGCTAGGCAGTGAACGCCGCGGGGCGCCCCCAGGAGGAGCGCCCCGCTTTCGACCGATTCAGGCCCCGTCGAATCTCCGCAGCACCATGCCCAGGCCGGCGAGCAGGAGCAGTGCGAGGAACAGAGCCGCGATGATCAGCTTCTGCTTCACGCTCAGACACCGAGCGTGGCGGGCACGCCGGCGCCGGGCTCGTACGTCGGCGTGTAGCCGAGCAGCCGGCCGGCCGGGGAGCCGAGCGCCAGGCCGATCCGCTGGACGATCGCCGGCGGGAAGGGCAACCGCACGGTGTCGAAGTGGGCGTTGGCGACCACGGCGAGGCGCAGCGGGTTCGGCATGCCCTTCCTGTTCGTCTTGCCGTCGACTGCGAGGGCGAACATCGTCTCCAGCAGCGACTCGAACTGGAGCGCGGGGCGGACCTCGCAGACGAAGTGGGCTTCGGTGTCCCCGGCGTTCCAGAACTTGTGCGGCGTGCCGGCCGGGACGGTCACGCGCCGGCCGGGCCCGGCGACGAGCTTGTCGCGGCCGATCTTGAAGCCGACCGAGCCCTTGAGCACCTCGAAGCGCTCCTCCTGGCTCGGGTGGACGTGGCCGGCGGCGACGAAGCCGTCCGGCTGGACGAAGGTCTCGATCACGACTGCCTGGCCTGCCGTGTCGCGCGAGGTCTTGCGGAAGACGATGCGCTCGCCGGTGAGGGGGTTCTCGATGACGGTGCCGGTGCGGATCATGGTCTCTCTCCTTTGGCGTGGCCGCCGGGGCTCGGCGGCGCTGTGCGGGGTACCGTCGGCGGGGGCGCTTAACATCCGCTTGGCGTTCGTTTGGCGGGCGGTCGGCAGGGGAGAGAGAACCCGTGGAATTCCGGATCCTGGGGCCGGTCGAGGCCCGCGCGGACGGCGGCCCGGTCGGCCTGGGGCGCCCGAAGCAGCGCGCGCTGCTGGCGGCGCTCCTCCTGCGCGCGGGTGCCGCGATCCCGCGCGATGCGCTCGTGGACGCGCTGTGGGGTGAGGCGCCTCCGGCTTCGGCGGTCCAGTCGCTCCAGGTCTACGTCCACGGGCTGCGGAGGGCGCTCGGCGCCGAGCGGATCGAGACACGCGGCACGAGCTACCGCGTCGTGCTCGAGCCGGGCGAGCTCGACCTCGAGCGCTTCGAGGCGCTGGTCTCGCGCGCGGGCCGGGATCTCGACGCCGCCCGGCCCGACTCGGCCGGCGGCTGGTTGCGCGAGGCGCTCGCACTCTGGCACGGCCCGGCGCTCGCCGACCTCGCGGACGAGCCGCTCATCCGGGCCGCGCGCGAGCGGCTCGAGGAGGAGCGGCTGCACGCGCTCGAGCTGCTCGGCGACGCCGAGCTCGCGGCCGGACGCCACGACGTGGTGCTCGGCGAGCTCGAGACCCTCGTCGCCGAGCATCCGTACCGCGAGAGCTTCCGGCGCCAGCAGGTGCTGGCGCTCTACCGCGCCGGCCGCCAGAAGGAGGCACTGGAGGCGTACCAGTCGGCGCGCGACGCGCTCGACGAGCTCGGCATCGAGCCGTCGCCCGAGCTGCGCGCGCTCGAGCGCGCCGTCCTGCGCCAGGATCCGGTCCTCGACGCACCGGAGCGGCCGGGCGGGCTTGAGACGCGTCTGCCGACAGCACCGACTCCGCTCGTCGGCCGCCGGCTCGAGATCGCCGCCGTGTCGGCGCTGCTCCAGGAAAAGGCGAGGCTGGTCACGCTGACCGGGCCCGGCGGGAGCGGCAAGACCCGCCTGGCGCTCGCCGCCGCAGAGGAGCTTTCCGTCGACCGGCCGGCGCGCTTCGTCGACCTTTCGCCGCTGCGTGATCCCGAGCTGCTCCCGGCAACCGTCGAACAGGCGCTCGGGCTCCAGGATGGAGAGGAGCCGCCGCTCCAGGCGATCGCGCAGCGACTCGGCGACACCCGGCTCCTGCTCGTGCTCGACAACTTCGAGCAGCTGCTCCCCGGCGCGCCGTTCGTCGCGGCTCTCCTGGCGGCCGCCCCGGGGCTGGCCGTGCTGGCGACGAGCCGGGCGCCGCTCCGGCTCTCGGGCGAGCACGAGTACCCGGTGCCGCCGCTTCCCCTGCGCGAGGCGGTCGAGCTCTTCGCCGCCCGGGCCCGCGCGGTCGACCCACGCTTCGAGCTGACCGAGCAACGTGCCGGGAGCGTGGCCGAGATCTGCACGCGTCTCGACGGCCTGCCGCTCGCGCTCGAGCTGGCCGCTGCCCGAAGCAAGGTCCTGCCGCCGGAGGCGATGGCCGGTCGCCTCGAGCGTTCGCTCGAGCTGTTGACCGCCGGTGCACGCGACCTGCCTGCGCGCCAGCAGACGCTGGAGGCGACCCTCGACTGGAGCCACCAGCTGCTGGACGCGGAGGCCAGGCAGCTCTTCGCGAGGCTGGCGGTGTTCCGCGGCAGCTGCACGATCGAGGCGGCGGAGGCCGTCGTGGACGTCCCGGACACCCTCGGGTTGCTCGGCTCGCTCGTCGACGAGAGCCTCCTGCGGCGCGTCGACGGGCCGGGCGGACCACGCTTCGCGATGCTGGAGACGATCCGCGAGTACGCGGCCGCCCGCCTGCGGGAGTCGGGCGGAGAAGGCGACGCCCGGAGGCGTCATGCCGCGTACTTCCTCGAGCTCGCCGAGGCAGCAGGCTCCGATCTGGTCGCCGGAACGTTCGACGGCGTCCTGCTCGCGCGGCTCGACGCCGACCACGACAACCTCCGCGGTGCGATCGCCTGGGCCGCGAAATCGGGCGACGTCGAGACGGAGGTGCGGATGGCGGTGTCGCTCCGGCAGTACTGGCTCCTGCGGGGCGAGCTCGCCGAGGGCCGCCGGGTCTTCGACGGCGCGATCGCACGCTCGGCCGGCGCGGATCCCGCGCTGCACGCGTCCGCCCTTGCCCTCGGCGGGCTCTTCCCGTACCGGCAGGGCGACGTCGAGGAGGCGAAGCGCATCTGGACCCGGGCGCACGAGCTCTACGTCGAGCTCGGCGACGAGGGCGAGGCGGGCCGGTGTCTCGCCGAGCTCGGCTCCGTCGCGGTCGCCGAGCGGGATCTCGAGCGCGCGGCCGCGCTCTACGAGCAGTCGGTCAGGCACTTCGAGGCGCACGGGCAGCCGGTGCGCCAGGCGATCGCGCTCAGCAACCTGGGCGCGATCGCGAGCATGCGCGGCGACCTGGACGCTGCCGCCGCCTTCCAGGAGGAGGCGATTCCGATCCAGCGCGGGCTGGGCGACCGCGACGGGCTCGCGATCAGCCTGCACAACCTCGCCCGGACGGAGATCAAGCGCGGCCGGGCCGCGGAGGCGGGAGGGCTGCTCGCCGAGTCGCTCGAGCAGGCGCTGGCACTGGGCTATCGCGAGGTGATCGCCAACTGCCTCCAGGGCTGTGCCGAGCTGGCCGCCGGCGAGGGCGAGCTCGAGCGGGCCGCGCGGCTCTCGGGCACGTCCCTGGCGATGTTCGACGAGATCGGCGTGCCGCTCGTCGGGGAGGTGGGTGACGACTACCTCGCGCTGCGGGACACGCTCGTCGCCGGGCTCGGCGAGCCGCGTGTCGAGGCGCTGGAGGGGGAGGGCCGGGCGGCCTCCCGGGACGAGGCGATCGCCGCCGCTGTGGCGGGCGTCCGCGCCGTGGCCGAGCCCTGAGCTCGGCGACCGACCTTCGAAGGCCGTCAGTACATATCGGGTCGCGGCCCGACCACGCCCAGTCGAAGAGAGGAGTCCCGTGCCCGAGCCGACGAGCGCCGAGCGTGAGGTTCTGCCGATTCCCGACCAGCCCTACGCGGGACCCGTCTACGAGGACGCGAAGGACCCGAAAGCGAAGTTCGCGCCGATCGCTCCGCTGCGTCCGCCCGCCGGGGCGCCGAACGTCCTGATCGTCCTGATCGACGATGCCGGCTTCGGCAGCTCCAGCGCCTTCGGCGGGCCATGCCAGACGCCAACGGCCGAGCGCCTCGCCGGTGCCGGGCTGAAGTTCAACCGGTTCCACACGACGGCGCTCTGCTCCCCGACCAGGGCGGCGCTCCTCTCCGGCCGCAACCACCATACGGTCGGCATGGGCGGGATCACCGAGATCGCCACCTCGGCGCCGGGCTACAACTCGATTCGCCCGAACACGTGCGCGCCGCTGGCCGAGACGTTGAAGCTGAACCGCTATGCGACTGCGCAGTTCGGCAAGTGCCACGAGGTGCCGGTGTGGGAGACGAGCCCGATGGGCCCGTTCGACTCCTGGCCCTCGGGCGGCGGTGGCTTCGAGTACTTCTACGGCTTCATCGGCGGGGAGACGAACCAGTACTACCCGGCGCTCTACGAGGGGACGACCGCGGTCGAGCCCGGCAAGACTCCGGAGGAGGGCTACCACTTCACCGAGGACATGACCGACAAGGCGATCACGTGGATCCGCCAGCAGAAGGCCCTGATGGGTGCTGATCAGCGGCAAGTCGCAGCTGATCTTGGGCGGCATGGGCCGGCTGAGCGAGAACGCGGTAATCAACGTCGAGAACAAGTCGCACTCGGTGACCGCCAGGCTGGAGGTCCCAGACGGTGGCGCGGAGGGCGTGATCGTCGCCCAGGGCGGCGCGTTCGCGGGCTGGAGCCTCTACGCGATACGCGGCAAGCCGAAGTACTACTACAACCTGTTCGGCGTCCAGCGCTTCCACGTCGAGGGCGACGCGGAGATCCCCTCGGGCACGCACCAGCAGCCGGTTCACCGGCACGGTCGAGTGGGTGCAGATCGACCTCGACGACGCCGCCGAGGACCTCGACCACCTGATCACGCCGGAGGAGCGGCTGCACATCGCGATGTCGCGGCAGTAGGCCGCGGTTCGAGCGGTCAGAGCAGGGTCTCGACCGACTCGCGGGCGCGGATCGACCGCGCGGTCGCGTTGCCGACGAGGACGGCGGCAGGGCGTGGCAGCGCGTTGTAGTTGGAGGCCATCGAGAGCGAATAGGCGCCCGTCACCGGGACGGCCAGTACGTCGCCCCGACCCGGCTCGGGCAGCGCTGCCTGCTCGATCAGCACGTCGCCACTCTCACAGTGCTTGCCGCAGACGGCGTAGGCGCCCGCGGGCGGCTCGTCCGCGCGATTGGCCAGAAGCGCCGAGTAGCGGGCGCCGTACAGAGCCGGGCGCGGGTTGTCCGACATGCCGCCGTCGACCGCGACCCACGTCGAGCCGCCGCTGCGCTTGATCACGCCGACCCGGTACAGCGTGAGGCCGGCCCGGCCGACGAGCGACCGGCCCGGCTCGAAGATCAGCTGCGGCCTCGGGAGATCCGCGGCTGCCCAGACCTCCTCCAGCCGCCCGGACACCGTGCGCGCGTATTCCTCCGGGGTCGGCGCGGCGGGTTCGTCCATGACGTAACGGATGCCGAGGCCGCCGCCGACGTTCACGATCGCGGGTGTCCAGCCCAGCTCGGCCCGGGCTTCCACGCAGAGCCGGGCGAGCAACTCGATCGCCGCCGTCGCCGCTGTCGCATCCGCGACCTGTGAGCCAAGGTGCACGTGCAGGCCCAGCATCTCCAGCCCGGCCGCGCGGGCCCGCTCCACCACCTCCAGGGCTTCCTCGGGAGCGACGCCGAACTTCGAGCCGACGTGGCCCGTGCGGATCTTCTCGTGCGTGTCGGCCTCGACGCCGGGGGTGATCCGCAGCAGCACGCGCCTCACGCCGGCGGCCGCGCAGCGCTCGACCTCGCCCGGCTCGTCCATCACCACGAGCCACGCGTCCGCCTCGGC
This sequence comes from uncultured Actinomycetes bacterium, assembly GCA_963775695.1. Lineage (GTDB taxonomy): Bacteria > Actinomycetota > Thermoleophilia > Gaiellales > Gaiellaceae > DATBLE01. The sequence goes on from CAVZJU010000007.1 coordinate 339,441, forward strand.
CGCGACGGCGAGCTCCTCGTCCGACTTGTTGTTCCCGTGCACGACCAGCAGCGACGGGGAGATCCCCGCCGCCTGTGCGAACCGCAGCTCCCCCAGCGTCGACACGTCCGCGCCTATCCCCTCCTCGGCCAGGATGCGCATCAGCGCGACGTTCGGGAACGCCTTCGTCCCGTAGACGATGGTCGCGTCGGGCGCGCCCCTACGCCACGATTCCGCCGCGGCGCGCACGGTCTGCTCGCAGTAGACGACCAGCGGCGTGCCGTACTCCTCTGCGAGCGCGGACGCGCGCACGCCGCCGATCGTCAGCTCGCCGGCCTCGACCCGCGCCGTATCGGGGAACAGCTCCAGCATCAGCGCGCGCGGTAACCCCGCTTGGGATCCCAGTGCAGCGTCCCACCGCTCCGGGGGAGCGGCGCGTCGCGGCCGGAGATCGACACGCCCTTGCCGGTCGACGCAGGGCAGATCGCCACGTACCGCGCGTAGCCGCCCACGCCGCCCTTGAACTTCGGGTAGCCGATCGCGACCAGGCAGCCGGTCGCGGGCACGCCCTCGAGGTTGGCGACTCCCTCGGCCTGCGTGTAGCCGTGGTGCATCAGCCACGACTCGCCCTCGAGCGTCGGCGTCGTGTCCGTGTCGAGCGGCTCGTGGCCGTGGAACAGGATGTGGCGCTGGAGGTGCAGGAACTTCAGCGCGGCGAGCGACACGCCGGGGAAGACCGGATCGGCCGCGAGTGCCTTCGCCTTCGCGGCGTTCTCCGTCCAGCGCTTCGACCAGTCCGACCGCACCATCACGACCGCGCCCGCCGGAATGCGTCCGTGCTGCCGCTCGAAGGCCTGGATGTCGGCCACCTGGAGCGCGTACGTCGGATCCTGCTTCACCTGCGGGACGATCGAGATGACGACCAGCGGCCGCACCGCATAGGTCGGGGGCAGCTCGTCGATCGCCGGGTACTCGGGAGCCCAGTGCGCCGGCGGGTCGAGCTGTGTGCCGAACTGGTCGGTGGACAGCCGGTAGGCGGTCGCCTCGAAGCCGTCCTTGGCGTACGTGTACGCCTTGCCCGTCTTCGGGTCGAGCGTCGGGGCGAACTTCGCCGGCCCGAACCCCTTCCAGACCGGCATGTTCGGCGTGATCGAGTGGGTCAGGTCGACGTAGCGGGCCTGCTTCAGCGACTGGTCGTACACCTGCCAGAGGCCGACGCTCGCCGGCGTCGCGTGTGCGGCGCCGGGACGGGCGACAAGGGCCACGGCCACCGTCGCGGCGGCCCCGGCCGCGACCAGGGCGACCCCTGCCCCGATCGACTTGGAAATCCGCATGGAGAGCCTCCTTTCGTTGCGCTGGTCGAGTACGATAGGCGCGATGGAGCGGCTGCTCGCATAGTCCAGGAAGCCGACGCGGCGGGGCCGCGCGAGCTTCCCACGGCCTCTCGCACGAGAGGCTTTTTCATTTCAAGGGAGCCCTGCAAGTTTTGGAACCGGTGGACAGGTACGACCCCAAAGCGATCGAGGCGAAGTGGCAGCAGGTCTGGGAGGACGAGCGGACCTACCACACCCCCGACCCTGCGCCAGGCGAGGAGCCGCCGAACCACTGGTACCAGCTGGAGATGCTGCCGTACCCGTCGGGGACGCTGCACATGGGCCACGTCCTCAACTACACGATGGGCGACGTCCTCACGCACTTCCACCGCCGGCACGGGCTGAGCGTGCTGCGGCCGATGGGCTGGGACTCGTTCGGCCTGCCTGCAGAGAACGCGGCCATCAGAGAGGGCGGCCATCCCCGCGAGATCGTCGAGCGCAACATCGTCGAGATCCGCGAGCAGATGAAGCGCCTCGGCTGGGCGATCGACTGGGACCGCGAGGTCGGCGCCCACGAGCCGGGCTTCTACCGCTGGACCCAGTGGCTGTTCATCCGGTTCTTCGAGCGCGGGCTCGCGTACCGCAAGGCGGCGCCGGTGAACTGGTGCCCGCACGACCAGACGGTGGTCGCGAACGAATACGTGATCGACGGCCGTTGCGAGCGCTGCGGCACCCCGGTCGAGCTGCGGAACCTCGAGCAGTGGTTCTTCAAGATCACCGAGTACGCCGACGAGCTGCTGCGCTACGAGGGAGCCGACTGGCCCGAGCGCACGATGACGATCCAGCGCAACTGGATCGGGCGGAGCGAGGGCGCCGAGATCCTCTTCCGGGTCGAAGAGCTCGACGTCGACATCCCGGTCTTCACGACCCGCCCCGACACGCTTTACGGCGCCACCTTCTTCGTGCTGGCGCCGGAGCACCCGCTGGTCGAGCGGATCGCGACGCCCGACGTCGACGAGTACGTCCGCCACACGGCCCAGAAGAAGACCGAGGAGCGCGCCGCCGAGGGGCCGAAGACGGGGGTCTTCACCGGCCGGCACGCGACCAACCCGGTGAACGGCGAGCGCCTGCCCATCTGGGTTGCCGACTACGTGCTGATGGACTACGGCACAGGCGCGATCATGGCCGTCCCCGCACACGACGAGCGCGACCGCGAGTTCGCCGAGACGTTCGACCTGCCGATCGTCGTGGTGGTGGACGAGGATGGGAAGCTGGTCAACTCGCAGGAGTTCGACGGCGTGCCGTCCGGGGAGGCGAAGCAGGCGATCGTCCAGAAGCTGCGCGGGCAGGGAATGGGCGCGCCCGCGGTCAGCTACCGCCTGCGCGACTGGAGCTTCGGCCGCCAGCGCTACTGGGGCTGCCCGATCCCGATCGTGCACTGCCCGGACTGCGGGGAGGTGCCCGTTCCGGACGACCAGCTCCCGGTGCTCCTGCCGGACGTCGAGGACTACCGGCCGAAGGGGATGCCGCCCCTGGCCAGCAACGCCGAGTGGCTGCACGTCGAGTGCCCGCGGTGTGGCGGCCCCGGCACCCGCGAGGCCGACACGATGGACACCTTTGTCGACTCGTCCTGGTACTTCCTGCGCTACGTCGACCCGCACAACGGCGAGGCGCCGTTCGACCGGCGGCTGATCGACTACTGGTGCCCGATCGACCACTACATCGGCGGCATCGACCACGCCACCGGGCACCTGCTCTACTCGCGCTTCTTCGTCAAGGTCATGAACGAGATGGGGATGCTCGGCTTCCGCGAGCCGTTCGCCCGCCTCTTCCACCAGGGCTGGGTGACGATGGGCGGCACCAAGATGTCGAAGTCGAAGGGCAACGTCGAGGGCCCCGACGCAATGCTCGATGCGTACGGCGCCGATCCGATGCGTCTCTACATCCTCTTCATGGGCCCGGCAGACCAGGACATGGAGTGGACCGATACGGGGATCGAGGGCATCTCGCGGTTCGTCCGGCGGCTGTGGCGCGTCGTCCACGAGGTCGCCGACCAGGCGCCCGTGGGCGACCCGGGGGATGAGGCGATCGTCCGCAAGGCCCACCAGACGATCGAGCGGGTCACCGACGACGTCGGCCGGCGGATGCAGTTCCACACGCCGATCTCCGCGGTCATGGAACTGGTCAACGAGTTGGCCGACGAACCCGCCGCCGACGGCGCGCGTTTCGCCGCTGAGACCGCCGTCTCGCTGCTCCAGCCCTGGGCACCGCACGTGACCGCCGAGCTCTGGGAGGTGCTCGGCCACGCCGACCGCCTGTGGCAGCAGCCGTGGCCGCAGGCCGACCCGGCCCTGCTCGTCCACGAGACGTTCGAGCTCGTCGTCCAGGTCAACGGCCGGGTGCGCGACCGCCTGGAGGTGCCGGCCGACCTGGCCGAGTCGGAGCTGGTCGAACACGCGCGGGCGTCGGAGAGGGTCCAGGCGTACCTCGACGGCAAGGAGATCCGGCAGACGGTTGTCGTCCCGGGCAAGCTCGTGAACCTCGTCGTCGGCTGACGTCCTTCTGGCACCGTCACGTCTTGGCGCCGTGCGTCGTGCATAGGGGCCACGTCGTCCACCGAGGGGGTCTCGATGCGCAAACCGCTGGTCGTCCTGCTCGCCGCAGGCGCTCTCGCCGCGGCGGGCGCCACGTCTGCCTCGGCGCCGCCGGTCGAGCCGCTGCCGTCGGCGAAGGTCACGACCGTGAAGACGACGCGCGGTCAGCTCGTCTCGATCCCGCTTCCGACCAGACGCGGCTACGTCTGGCGGGTCGCCCGGCCGATCGCAGCGCCCGTCGTCCGTCAGGTCGGCGAGGGGGACGTCGGCCGGGACGTCGTGCTCGTCTTCGTGGCGGTCGCCCCCGGGCGCGCGTCGATCGTCCTCGCAGAGACCAGAGGAGAGACCGCCAAGGCCTACCGGGCGGTCAGGTACGACGTCACCGTGAGCTGATCGGCCCGCGGCCGCCCGCGGCTCGATCGTCTAGCGTTCCAGCATGCGCGTCCTGGCAGTCGACGTCGGCGGGCGTCATGTCAAGGCGCTCGTGCAGGGCGAGAGCGAGCGCCGGCGCTTCAAGTCCGACCCGCCACTGACGCCCGAGCGCATGGTCGCGGAGACCCTCGAGCTCGTCGACGGCTGGGAGTTCGATCACGTGTCGATCGGCGTGCCGGCACCGGTGGTCGACGGGAGGGTCGTCCGCGAGCCGGTCAACCTCGGCTCGGGCTGGCAGGGCTTCGACTTCGAGGCAGCGTTCGGCCGACCGACGAAGGTCGTGAACGACGCCGCGATGCAGGCGCTCGGGAGCTACGAGGGCGGTCGGATGCTGTTCCTCGGGCTCGGCACCGGGCTCGGCTCGACCATGATCGTCGACGGTGTGACGGTCCCGATGGAGCTCGGCCATCTCCCGTTCAGGCGCGCGACCTTCGAGGAGTACGTCGGGCGTGCCGGACGACAGCGGCTCGGGCCAAAGCGCTGGCGTGCTGCGGTGCTGGAGACCATCCAGCACCTGTCGGCGGCGCTCCTGCCCGACTACGTGGTGCTGGGCGGCGGGCTCGCCGACGAGCTCGACGATCTGCCCACGGGCGTTCGCGCCGGCGGCAACGAGCTCGCGTTCGTGGGCGGCTTCCGGCTCTGGGAGTAGGCCGGGGCTCAGATCTCGCCGAGGTCCGAGGCGACGCGCCGCTCGCGCGGCTGCCTGAGCATCACGGCGCTGAAGGCGCAGATTCCCGCGCACGCGAGATAGGGCACGGCGTCGCTCGTCAGCTCGGCGAGTCCGCCGCCGCCCGCGGGGCCGACCGCGTTGCCGACCGCCCACGCCGCGTTCATCACCCCGAAGCTCAGCCCCTGCGCGAGACCGACGTGGTCGGCGGCGTGCGACAGCATCGTCAGGGCGGGCGAGTAGAGGGCGCCGACCGCCGTTGCCGCCACCAGGATCAACGGCACGAGCACCCACGCAGACTCGGACACGGCCAGCGCCAGCGCCACTGCCGTCGAGCCTGCGAGCGCGATCCGGGCGGGCCTGGCCGGGCCGAGCCGGTCGGAGACGCGTCCGAGCCAGGGGTTGATCACCGTCTCGATCGCCGCAGCCACCACCCAGATCGCGCCGATGGCGACGGCCCCCAGTCCGTCGTGGTCGAGCGCCAGCGGCGCGAGCACGTTCAGCGTGCCGAAGAAGAGCGCGGGGACGGTCATCAGCCAGAGCCCGAGCAGGAAGTCGCGGTCGCGGATCGCCGACACGATCAATCCGAGCGGCTGGCGCTCGGCGGCCGACGGTTCCATCCCCAGGGCCACGACGACCAGCACCACCTCGAGGCCTGCGACCGCGGCGAACGTCCCGCGGACGCCGACCAGGCTCGCGGCGGCGCCGAGCACGGGGCCGAGCAGCGCACCGAAGACGGCGGCGCCCATCGCCGTGCCCATCGTCTGGCCGCGACGCTCGCGCGGGGTGGCGAGCGCGAGCCAGGCCAGACTGCCTGCCCAGGTCAGCGACGAGCCGAAGCCCTGGGCGGACCGCGCCGCGACGAGCGGCCAGTAGCTCCCGGCGGCGGCGACGCCGACGCTGCCTGCGGCGACGAGGACGAGCCCTGTGAGGACGGCGCCCCTCGCGCCGCGGCGCGCCGCGAGGATGCCGCCGGGAATCGCTCCGGCCAGGACGCCGAGACCGTACGCGGCCACGAGCGCACCGACGCCGCCCTTGGAGAGGTGGTACGTCTCCTCGAAATGGGGCAGCAGCGGCGTGAGCGCCGTGTACAGGGCGGTGTCCACCACGACGACAACGCAGACGAAGGGGAGCAGCCGGCCCATCGTGCGAGGCTACCGGGGCGGTGCCGGCGGGTGCCGTGCGCCGGCCGTGGGCGATCCTCGTCGGCTTCGATCGCGACGACGCGGCTCCGACCGTGAGCCGGCGCCCTAGAAGTTGAGCGCGACCGAGCCGCTCGTCACTTGCGGCGGGCCGGGCGAGACGTCGCCGAGGTTCTCGCCGACCCACGCGACGGCTGCGCTCGTCGATTCCTGTGCGCCGTCCTCGGTGGCGAAGACGCTGATCGTGGTCGCGCCCTCGCCGGTGCGGAGCAGGTAGTAGGCGCGGAAGCCCTCGATCCCGGTGAGGATCTCGCGGATCTCGTCCTGGTGAGAGACGAGGGCGTCCGCGAACGCCCTCCCACCGGTGTAGTGGCGAATGGTCACGTACACAGCGGCTCAGTCGCTCCACCAGCCGGGAGCCATTTCGACTTCGGACGGATCGTCGCCCGCGCCGAAGGCCAGGTACTCGACTCCGTCGGGCCCGGCCTCCATCTGGCGCATGGTGCCCTTCGGGAAGCGGATCGCGTCCCACTCTGCGAGCTCGACGACCTCGTCGTCGACCTTGACGCGGGCGGAGCCGCGCACGACGACGTACACCTCCTCCTGGGACTCGTGCTTGTGGCCGAACGGGATCCGGAACCCCGGTTCGAGCGTGAAGAGGCTCAGCCCGAGCGTCTCGCCCTCGATCGCCCGGCGGGCGAAGCGCGCCTGCATCTCGGCGGGCATGTCGAACTTCGGTGCGGAGTCCTCGACGTCGCGGACGTTGGTCTTCGTGTAGCTCATGGTCACACCGTGCCCAGAGGCGGCGATTTTCGAACGCGGGCTTCGACCGCGCCGTCGACCTGGACGTGCCTCAGCTGGAGGCGGCGACCGCGCCGAGGCCGATGAAGATCCCGCCGGAGGCGTACCGGACCGCCTTCCGGCGCCGCCGGAGGACGCCGCCGATCGTGCCCCCCGCGAGCGCGTAGGCGCCGTCGCTGAGCAGGCCGAGGCCGATCCAGCAGAGGCCCAGCACGATCGTCTGCGTCCACACCGGCCGGTCGGGGTCGACGAACTGAGGCAGGAAGGCGAGGAAGAACAGCGCGGTCTTCGGGTTCAGGACGTTGACGACCACCCCCTGGCTGAAGACGCGACGGCCGCTGCGTAGGGCGCGCTCCTCGGCTTCGACCGGGTCGTCCTCGCCCAGCAGCTTGCGAATCCCGACGTAGACGAGATAGGCGGCTCCGACGTACTTCACCGCACTGAACGCGATCGCCGACGAAACGATGAGAGCAGACAGGCCCGCGACCGCGGCGGCGGTGTGGACGAGCGAGCCGAGGTGCACGCCCGCCACCGAGAGCAGCCCGTTCCGCCGGCCTCCGTCGACGCTGGTGGCAACGATGTACAGGACCGCCGGGCCGGGGATCGCGAGCAGGACGAGCGCGGCCGGAACGAAAACCGCGAAGGCGTGGGTCGAAGGCATCGCCCGTAGCGTAGAAGTTGCGCTCTCGACACGTCTTCGTGACACCTGCGTGAACGGTCGGTTGCCACCATTGGCGACATGCAGCCGATCGTCCTCTCGCGTCGCCGCGTGCTGCTCGGTGGGTTGCTCCTGGTGGTCGCGCTGCTGGTGGGCGCGCGGTTCGTCGTACGGGCCGGCACCCCGGCCGGAGCAGCCGCGCCGCCGATCGTCGGGTCCGCCGAGGAGGGCGCGTCGACGACCTCCTCCACCGGGGCTCCGGTCGCGGCCACGACGCGTCTGGTCGTCTACGTGGTCGGCGCCGTCCGGCGCCCGGGCCTGTACCGGCTGTCCCAGGGCTCGCGGGTGGCCGACGCGGTCGCACGGGCGGGCGGGATCACCCGCAAGGCCGATCCTGCGGCACTCAACCTGGCGGCGCCGATCGCCGACGGCGAGCAGGTGCTGGTGCCGGCAAGGCTGCCGGTCGCGGTCGCCGCGTCCCAGGGCGCTGCCGTGCCCGGGGTGCCTCCCGGCCCGATCCAGCTCAGCTCGGCGACCGCCGAGCAGCTCGACTCCCTGCCTGGAATCGGCCCCGCAACGGCACAGAAGATTCTCGACTACCGCGCCGAGCACGGCGCCTTCCGTTCGGTCGAGGAACTCGACGAGGTTCCGGGCATCGGCCCGGCACGGGTCGAGCAGCTCCGTGGCCTGGTCGTCCCGTGAGCGCGAGCGCTGCCTCCGAGGGCAGAGTGCTCGGCAGCGACCACCTGCTGCGCTCTTATCCGTACACGCTCGCGGGTAGCTGCTGTCTCGGGCTTGCCGCTGCGAACGCCGGCCGGGTGAGCGCAGCAGGAGCGGTGCTCGCGGCCGGCGCCGCTGCGCTCGCCGCGCTCGCCTCCGACCCGCGCGCGCGGATCGCCGCCCTGGCGGTCGCGCTCCTGCTGGCAGGTTGGTGGTGGGGAAGCGCCCGGCTCGACGCCCTCGACGCGAGCGTGCTGATCGAACACGTGGGCGAGGCGGAGCCCACGTCGCTGGTCGTCACCGGGCCCGCCCGCAACAACGGCTTCGAGCTGCGTGTGCCGGCCCGCCTCGTCCGCTTCGGTCGGATCGGCGTGAGCGAGCCGGTGCTCCTCGAGCTCCCGGTGGGCCGGTCGCCGCCCCAGGGTGCGATTCTGGAGCTCGTCACGCGGCTGAAGCTTCCGCGACCAGCGTCGCACGGGTTCGACGAGCGCACCTGGCTCCGGCGGCACGGCGTCCACGTCGTCGCCGTCGGCAAGGAGTGGCGGATCGTTGGGCGGCGCGGCGGCCTCGGCGGCTACGCGGACCGTGTTCGCGCCTGGCTCGCAGGCTCGCTCGCGTCCGGTCTGACGGGAGAGCGGCACGCGGTCCTCGAAGGGATCGTGCTCGGGGAGGACGAGGGGCTGTCGCCCGAGCTGCGAGACGCGTTCCGGGCCTCCGGCCTCTACCACCTGCTCGCAGTCAGCGGTCAGAACGTGATCTTCGTCGCGGTCGGCATTCTGGGGCTCGCCTGGGTGATGGGCGTGCCGCGCTGGCTCGGCGAGCTAGGGGCCCTCGCCGGGATCGGGTCGTACGTGCTCGCGGTCGGTCCCCAGCCGTCCGTGATCCGGGCGGGGATCGCCGGCGCGCTCGGCTCGATCGCGTGGCTGGCTGCCAGGCAGCACGACCGCTGGCACTTCCTTCTCGTCGGGGCGCTCGTGCTGCTCGCGTGGAACCCGTACACCCTGCTCGACGCCGGGTTCCAGCTGTCGTTCGCCGCCGTCGTCGCGATCTTCGTGACGCTGCCGCGCGTGCGGCGCCTGCTCGAGGGCTACCCCGTGCCGAGGCTGGCCGGCGAGGCGGTGGCGGTCTCGCTCGCCTGCGGGCTCGCCACGGCCCCCGTGCTCTGGCTCCAGTTCGGGCGGATACCGCTCTACTCGGTTCCGGCCAACGCTCTCGCGGCGCCGGTGGTCGGCCCGCTGCTCGGCCTGTCGTTCGCGGCTGCGATCGCCGACGCCGTCTCGCCGCCGGTCGCCGGTCTGATCGCGTCGGCGAACGGTTGCCTGGCCGCCTACCTGGCCTGGTGCGCCCGGTTCGTCGGCGGCTTGCCCGGAGCGGTGATCTCGTCGAGCGCCGGCGTCGGCGGCCTGTTGCTGGTCGGCTCCTCGCTCGCGCTCCTCGCCGTCGGCGGCGCCGACCGCTACGGGCGGAGGCCGTAACTATGCTTGCCTCGCGTGGCGGAGGAGCTGAAGGCGGTATACCTGCTCACGGGCAGCGACCGTCCGAAGATCGAGCGCGCCGTCCGCCGGCTCCGCGACCGCTTCGGCGAGGACTCGGTGGAGCGGCTGTCGGCCCAGGATGTCTCCGGCGAGGACGTGGTTGCGGCCTGCAACGCAATGGGCCTTTTCGGAGCGGGCGGCAGGCTGGTGCTCGTCGACGGAGTCGAGCGCTGGAAGGCTCCCGACGCGAAGCCGATCGCCGAGTACCTGGGCTCGCCGGCGCCCGACACCGTGCTCGCCCTTGTCGGCGAGGAGATCCGCAAGGACTCGCCGCTCGCGAAGGCGTGTGGAAAGGCCGGCGCGTTGCTGGTGTACGAGGTCTCGAAGCGAGAGCTGCCCAAGTGGGTAGCGGAGCAGTTCTCCCGGCACGGCGTGAAGGTCTCGCCGGACGCCTCCCGCGCGCTGATCGAGTTGGCCGGCGACAACCCCCACGAGCTCGCCGGAGAGATCGACAAGCTGGCGGTCTGGGCCGGGGGCGACGAGATCGGCGAGGACGAGATCGAGCTGCTCGTGGCTGCCAGGGCCGACGTACCGCCGTTCGCGCTCACCGACGCGTGGGGAAGGCGCGAGGTCGTCGGCGTCCTGGCCGCGTGCGAGACGCTGCTCGAGCGATCGACGCGTTCCGGCGAGGTCCACATGCTCGTCGGCCGGTTGGCCGCGCACGTGCGACGGGTGCAAGCGTGCCAGCGCCTCGAGGCCGAAGGTGTCAGGCCCCGGGACGCGGCCGCCGAGCTGAAGATGCACCCGTTCGCGGCCGAGAAGGCCTTCGGGCAGGCGCGCAACTTCTCGGTCGAGGAGCTGCGCGATGCGATCGTGCGCCTGTCCGATCTCGACCTGGCGGTCAAGGGCGGCAGCCGGCTCCCGGCCGAGCTGGAGCTCGAGCGAACGCTGGTGGCGATCACGCGCTCCTCGGAGGCGCCGTGACCGCAGAACGGCAACCCCGGGTGAGCCGTCCGTCGATGCCGGAGGGCTACGGCGTCCCGGAGACGGACGAGGGCGTGCTCGACTGGAGCTGGGCGGCCACGCTCCTCGACTCGGCGCTGAACTACTGGTTCGCCACCACGCGTCCCGACGGCAGGCCGCACGCCATGCCCGCCTGGGCCGTCTGGCTCGACGGCGCGCTCTACTTCGAAGGGAGCCCGATGACGAGACGGGCGCGCAACCTGGCGGTCAACCCGGCGGTCGTCGTCCACCTCGAGAGCGGCGACGACGTGGTCATCCTCGAGGGCGAGACCCGCGAGGTCGGCAAGCCCGAGCGCGCGCTCGCCGAGCGCCTCTCCGCTGCGTTCACCGCGAAGTACGCGGCCACGAAGTACGAGTACCGTCCGCCGCCGGAGCAGTGGGACCGCGGTGGCCTCTGGGCGATGCAACCCAGGGTGGCGTTCGGCTGGAGCGACTTCCCGCGCGACACCACGCGGTGGCGCTTCGCGGACGGTCGGGTCTAGAGGTCCTTGGACATGAACACCGCCCGCTCGACGTACCCGAGCGAGCGGTAGAGGGAGCGCGCGACCTCGTTGCCGCCGAGGACCGTCAGGTTCGTCCGTGCCAAGCCGCGCCGGCGCGCCTCCTCCTCGAACAGCTGCATCGCCTCCCGGCCGAAACCGCGCCCGCGGTGCTCCGGTGCGATCTCGACCGAATAGACGTAGAGCGTCTTCTCGCCCACGTCGTCGTCGCGCTCGGCGAACCACAGGTCGCCGACGCGCTCGTTCGTCTCCGCGTCCTCGATCGCGTAGAGCTCGTTGCCCGGTGGGACGGCGCCGTCGGGGAAGAGCCGCGACCAGTCGTTCTCGGTCTTCTGCCGGGCGGCGGCCGTCGTCAGCCCCGCCTGCACGGCGAGATCGCGCTCGTAGGCGGCGCGCCCGTGCTCGATGTACGCGGCGAGTTCGTCCGCCCGCAGCGGCCGCAGGCGCAGCGTCACTCGGGGCTAGGACGAGCCGGCGGCGACCAGACGCGCAGCCTGTGCCTTCTTGCGCGCCGCGGTGTTCGCGTGCAGCGCGCCCTTCGAGGCGGCGCGGTCGACCCAGCGGACGAGCGTGCGGTGCTCGGCGGCGATTGCCTCGGCGTCGCCGGATTCGACGGCGGCCTGGAGGCGCTTCGTCAGCGTCTTGACCGTCGAGCGGTAGCGGATGTTCTCGTCCCGCTGGCGCCCGGCGATCCGGACGCGCTTCTTCTGTTGCTTGATGTTCGGCATGGCGTGAAAAGGCCCGCACGGGCGGGCGGGACGATGGTAGCAACCGGGGCGTGGGACCGTCAGGCGGGCTCGACCACGTAGTACAGCGGCCGGAGGTGCGCCAGCCGGAACACCAGCGGTACGAGCAGGCCGACCAGCACCGGGCTGCGGTGCGCAAGCGCCCTCCCGGCAGCCCGCTCCGGGTCTCCGGCCAGTAGGCGCGCCCTGCCCGACACGGCCTCGCCGCGCGTCACTCCGCGGAACGTCGACGGTGCGGCGAGAACGCTCGGGTCGCGTCGCAGCCGCTTCGCCTTCCCGGCCGAGTGAAAGGTCAAGAAGACGAGCCGGTCGTCGACCACGGCGATCATCACAGGCGTCTCGACCGGCGTGCTGTCGCGCCGGTAGGTGGTCAGCAACGCCGTCCGCCGCCGGTGGAGCCCCTCGAGGGTTCCGGGCAGCCAGGTCGTCTCGTGCGGCGAGGCTGCTCTCATTGGACTGGCGTTCCGCATTCGGGTGTTCCGAAACGCCACTCGGGAAGCCGGGTAGCAACAGGCCCGCTCCCTATGCTCAGAGCCGATGAGAGACGAAGCCGAGTGCAAAGGCGACGGCGGAGCTGTCGACCTTGGCGCGAGGCGATGTCGTGACGCCGAAGGCGTTAGCGCTCCCACGGAGGACGCCGCCCCGCCGACCCCCGAACCGCTGCCGACCGGAGGCGCCCGGCACCGCCGCCGCCTCGCCTACTCGACCGTCGTCTTCGCCGGGGCCACCGGGCTCTCCCGGGTGGTCGGCCTCGTCCGTGAGTCGGTCGTCCGCTACTACTTCGGCACGGTCGGCCCGATCAACGCGTTCGAGGTCGCGTTCCTCGTCCCGAACACGGTCCGCGCGCTCGTGGCCGACGCCGCCCTCTCGTCCGCGTTCGTGCCGGTCTTCAGCGAGCTGCTGGAGAAGGGCGAGCGCAAGCGCGCGTGGCGGGTCGCCTCGAGCCTCTTCTGGCTGATCATGCTCGGCCTCGGCGGCCTGACCGCGTTCTTCATCGTGATCGCGCCGTGGGTGATGAAGATCTTCGGCTACTCGGGCGTCGCGGTCGGGCTGTCGCGCGTGCTCTTCCCGATCGTCCTCATCCTCGGCCTGACCGGGATCGTCGTCGGGATCCTGAACAGCTACGAGCACTTCTCCGTGCCCGCGCTGTCGCCGGTGCTCTGGAACGTCGCGATCATCGTCGGCCTCGTGATCGGCGTCCCGAAGGCGGACACGATCGACGCGCAACTCTACGTCTATGCGTTCTCGATCCTGATCGCGACCGTCCTGCAGTTCCTGCTGCCGCTTCCATGGCTGCGCGGCCGCGACGACCGGCTGCACGTGGTGATCGACTGGCGCGACCCGGCGGTCGCGCGGACGTTCAAGCTGATGGTCCCGATCACGCTCGGTCTCGGGCTGATCAACTTCAACGCGTTCGTCGACACGATCTTCGCTGCGCGCCTGCTCGACAAGTACCAGGCGCCCAGCTCGATCAACGCCGCGTTCCGCCTCTACATCTTCCCGCAGGGGATGTTCTCGGTCGCCGTCGCGACCGTCCTCTTCCCGTCGCTCTCGCGGCTGGCGACCCGGCGCGACTTCGACGGCTTCCGCTCGATGGTCACGGGCGGCCTGCGCCAGATCGCGTTCCTGCTGATCCCTGCGAGCGTGATCTGCGCCGTCCTCGCCGAGCCGATCGTCCGGCTCGTCTACCAGCGCGGCGACTTCACGCCCTCCCAGACCACGGTCGTCGCCTCCTGCCTCGCGGCCTTCTCGCTCGGCCTCGCCTTCAACGGCGCGATGCTGATGTTGAACCGCGCCTTCTTCTCCCTCCAGGCGGCGTGGGTCCCGACGGGGGTTGCGCTCGCCAACCTCGGGCTGAACGCCGTGCTCGACGCCGCCTTCTACCGGTTCGGCATCTGGGGGATCCCGCTCTCGACCTCGCTGGTGAACATCGCGGGGACGCTCGTGCTCCTGATCCTGCTCCGCCGGAAGCTCGGCCGCCTGGACGTCACCCGGACGATGAGCTCCGTCCTCAGGATCAGCCTCGCGTCGCTCGTGCTCGCCGGCGTCGCCTACGGGATCTGGTGGCCGCTCGACCACGAGCTCGGCCGCCGGTTCGTCGCCCAGGTGGTGTCGCTGGGCCTGGCGCTCGCAGGTGGGGCCGCGGCGTACGTCCTCGTGTGCCGGCTTCTCCGGGTCGACGAGCTGCGCGTCCTGCGTTTGCTGCGGCGCCGGCCAGCAACGCCGTGACCATCGCGTTCCCACCGCTCCGTGAGCAGGACGTGGTCCTGGTCGAGCGCTGGCTGAAGAAGGAGCATGTCGCCCGCTGGTGGCGCGAGCCCGTCGAGGAGGCGATCGAGAAGCGGTACGCCGGGATCGAGGGCCGGCGGCCGACGCGCCAGTTCCTGATCGAGCTGGACGGTCGCCCTGCCGGGATGATCCAGACCTATCTCGTTCGCGACCATCCCGAGTGGCAGGCGCTCGTCCAGGTCGGCGACGACGTTGCCGGTGTCGACCTCATGATCGGGGAGCCCGATCTGGTCGGACATGGCATCGGGCCTCGCGTGCTGACGACGTTCGTCCGCGATGTCGTGTTCGCCGAGTCGTCCACGAACGCAGTCGTCGCAACGGTCGAGGAGCCGAACCGCCGTTCCTGGCGCGCCTTCGAGAAGGCGGGCTTCCGGCACGCCCGCGACATCGAGGAGGACGGCCTTCCACACCGCCTGATGCGCCTCGATCGCTCCACCTGACGGTACGAGCCGCGCGCTCTAGGTTTTGCACGTGGCCGCGTGCGCGACTTGTGGGAACGACAACCCCGCCGGTGCGAAGTTCTGCAACGGCTGTGGGGCCTCGCTCGCGGAGCCATGTTCCTCCTGCGGCACCAGCAACACGCCCGGCGCCCGCTTTTGCAGCGAGTGCGGCGTGTCGCTCGGGGACTCGCAGGCTGTGTCGGCCGAAGCCGTGGCTGCCCCGGCGAACGGCACCTCCGACCAACCGACGGAGCGCCGCCTGGTGTCGGTGCTGTTCGCGGACCTCGTCGGGTTCACGGCGTTGTCGGAGTCGCGCGACGCCGAAGAGGTACGGGCGCTCCTTTCCCGTTATTTCGACACCTGCCGGCGACTGATCGAGCTGTACGGCGGCACCGTGGAGAAGTTCATCGTCGACGCGGTGATGGCGGTGTGGGGGACGCCGACGGCGACGGAGGACACGCGGAGCGGGCGGTCCCGGCAGCGCTCGACCTGGTAGCGGCGGTGTCGGCGCTCGGGCAGGAGGTCGGGGCGGAGGAGCTTCGAGCCCGAGCCGGCGTGCTGACCGGCGAGGCCGCAGTGAACCTGGCCGCAGCGGGCGAGGGCATGGTTGCCGGCGACGTCGTCAATACCGCCTCGAGGGTGCAGTCGGTGGCCGAGCCTGGAAGCGTTCTCGTCGGCGAGGCCACGCGGCGAGCAAGCGAGCGGGCGATCGTCTACAAGAACGCGGGCGCGTTCGAGCTGAAGGGCAAGGAAGGCGAGACTCCACTCTGGAAGGCGCTGCGGGTCGTCTCGGGCGTGGGCGGCCAGCTCAAGTCACAGGGTCTGGAAGCGCCGTTCGTCGGCCGCGACCGTGAGTTGCGCCAGATCAAGGATCTCTTCCACATCTGCGCCGACGAGCAGCGGGCGCAGCTCGTGTCCGTGACCGGAATCGCGGGCATCGGCAAGTCTCGGCTCGCGTGGGAGTTCTACAAGTATTTCGACGGGCTGAAGCAGTTCGTGTACTGGCACCGCGGGCGCTGTCTGGCCTACGGGGAGGGCGTCACGTACTGGGCGCTGGCGGACATGGTGCGGATGCGCTGCCAGATTGCCGAGGACGAGGAGCACTCCACGGCGCTCGGAAAGCTGCGTGCGGCGCTGGAGGAGCACATCCTGGACGCGGAGGAGCGGCAGTTCGTCGAGCCACGGCTGGCGCAGCTCCTCGGTCTGGGCGAGCACGAGGCGCGCGATCGGCAGGACCTGTTCGCGGCCTGGCGGGTGTTCTTCGAGCGGCTCGCTGAGACGTATCCGACTGTCCTTGCCTTCGAGGACATGCAGTGGGCCGACGCGTCGCTGCTGGACTTCGTCGAACACCTGCTGGAGTGGTCGCGCAACCATCCGTTGTTCGTGGTCACGCTCGCCCGGCCGGAGCTGGCCGAGCGGCGGTCGAACGCCGCCTGCTCGGTGACGCGGCTGTGCTCGGCAAGACGTTCATGCCCACGGCGCTGGCCGAGCTGACCGGATCGGACGGGGTTGCGCTCGACCAGCTGCTCGGCGCGCTCGTGCGCAAGGAGGTGCTCGGGCTGCAATCCGATCCACGCTCCCCCGAGCACGGCCAGTACGGGTTCCTGCAGGATCTGCTCCGCCAGGTCGCCTACGAGACGCTGCCGAAGCGAGAGCGCCGCGCAAAACACCTCAAGGCCGCCGATCATCTGCGCGCGACGATGGGCGAGGACGAGGTCGCCGAGGTCGTCGCCTCCCACCTCCTCGAGGCCTACCGGCTCGAGCCCGACGCCCCCGACGGGGAGCGCCTCCGGGCGAAAGCGCAGGGTGCGCTCGTCCAGGCGGGAGAACGCGCGTCGTCACTCGGCGCCTCGACGGAGGCCCGGCGCTACTTCGAGCAGGCCGGTGAGCTGTCCGGCGACCCGTCGATGCAGGCGGCGGCCCTTGCTCGCGCAGGCGAGATGGCTATGCGGGAGCTGGAGGTCGAGCGGGCCGAGTCGCTGTTCGAATGGGCGATCACGCTTTGCGAGTCGGCCGGAGACACGCACGCCGCCGCACGGGTCTCGAGCTGGCTCGCGTTCGCCGAACAGATGGCCGGGCGGCTCGAGCAGGCGATCGAGCGAATGGAGAGCGCCTACGAGGTCGTTGCCGGGGACGCTCCGGATGAGGACCTCGCCCTGCTGCTCAACCGGCTCGGTCAGGCGCTCTGGTTTGCCGGTCGCCCCGAACAGGCGGCCGAGCGGATCGAGCAAGCCCTCGACATCGCGGAGTCGCTGCAGTTGCCGGAGATGCTCGTGCGCGGCTGGATGGTCAAGGCGGGCATCATCTCGCCGCGTCGACCGGAAGAAGCCCGAGGGCTCTACCGGCTTGCGCTGGACACCATCCTGGAGCACGAGTTGCCGATACTCGCCGGGTCGATGTATGCAAACCTCTCCGACCTGGGTTCCAGCGCGACCGATACTCGGACTCGCTCTCGCAGCTGGAGCTCCTCATCGAGCATTCCCGCAGAACCGGGAACCGGCGGAACGAGCTGCTCGCGTTGAGCGAGACGAGCTACGCGCTGACCATGCTCGGTCGCTGGCGGGAGGCGCTCGCCCGGCTGGTTGAGATCCCCGAAGAGGTGATCGGCCGCAGCGCGACACTGTCGAGCCCCTTGTCCGGGGTGCTCGACATCTACCTGCACCGCGGCGAGCTCACCAGGCACGCCGGCTGCTCGCCCGGTACGACGAGCTCGGCCGCTCCAGCGACGTGCAGGAGGAGAGCGCCTACTACGGCGCCGTCGCTGCCGTTCGTCTCGCCGAGGGGAATCCCGCCGATGCGCTCACCGCCGCCGAGCAGGCATTCGAGGCACACAGGTCAATCGGAATCGCCGCCCAGGACGTCAAGCTCGGGTTCGTGCGCGCGCTCGAGGCTGCGCTTGCGCTCGGCAACTCGAGCAAGGCGGACGAGCTCCTCACGATCGTCGAGCAGCTTCCGGTCGGCCTTCGGCCGCCGCTTCTCGACGCGGCCACCCACCGCTTTCGCGCCCGGCTTGCCGGCGACGACCCGTCCGCCGACGTCGCGTACGCGACGGCAACAGCTCAGCTGACAGCGCTCGAGCTTCCGTTCCATCTCGCCGTCGTCCTGCTCGAGCACGGCGAATGGCTCGTCGCCCGAGGCCGGAACGAGGACGCGGAGCCGTTCCTGGCCGAGGCGCGGGCGACGTTTGAGCGGCTCGAGGCCAAGCCCTGTCTGGAACGGCTCGACGCCCTCGAGGTCGACGCGCCGGCAGAGGTTCCCGCCTAGCCGCGGTCGAGAGTGCCGCGCTCCTCGCGGCTACGATCATTCGCCGTGGACCAGGGCAAGATCCGCAACTTCTCGATCATCGCGCACATCGACCACGGCAAGTCGACGCTCGCCGACCGCATTCTCGAGGTCACGGAGACCGTCACCGGCCGCGAGATGCGCGAGCAGCTGCTCGACTCGATGGAGCTCGAGCGCGAGCGCGGGATCACGATCAAGGCGCAGGCCGTCCGCGTGATGTGGAAGGGCCACGAGCTGAACCTGATCGACACGCCCGGCCACGTCGACTTCACGTACGAGGTGTCGCGGTCGCTCCAGGCCTGCGAGGGCGCGGTGCTCGTGGTCGACGCCGCGCAGGGGATCGAGGCACAGACCGTCGCGAACGCATACCTCGCGATCGAGAACGACCTGGAGATCGTCCCCGTGCTGAACAAGATCGACCTGCCGCAGGCCGATCCGGAGTCGGCGGCGCTCTCGGTCTCAGCGCTCGTCGGTGACACGCCCGACCACGTCCTGCGTATCTCGGCGAAGACCGGGGAGGGGGTGGCGGACGTGCTCGACGCGATCGTCGAGCGGGTCCCGGCGCCGGCCGGCGAGCCGGGCGCACCGCCACGGGCGCTGATCTTCGACTCCTCGTACGACCAGTACCGCGGCGTGGTCGCGTTCGTGCGCGTGGTCGACGGCGTGTTCCGGCGCGGTGAGGCGCTACGGGCAATGGCGCTCGGCACGGAGTTCGACGCGGAGGAGCTCGGGTTCCTGTCGCCGACGATGACGCCGGTCGGCGAGCTCTCCGCCGGCGAGGTCGGTTACGTGATCACCGGGCTGAAGGACGTCTCGCGACTGCGGGTCGGCGACACGCTGACCGCCGGGGCGCGGCGGGCGGCCGAGCCGCTGCCCGGTTACAAGGACGTCAAGCCGATGGTCTTCGCCGGTCTCTTCCCGACCGACTCCGACCAGTACCCCGAGCTCCGCGATGCGCTCGAGCGGCTGAAGCTCAACGACGCGTCGCTCTTCTACGAGCCGGAGAACTCGCAGGCGCTCGGCTTCGGGTTCCGGTGCGGCTTCCTCGGGCTCCTGCACATGGAGATCATCCGCGAGCGGCTCGAGCGCGAGTTCGACCTCGACCTGCTCGTGACCGCGCCCAACGTCGCCTACCGCGTCCTGACGAAAGCCGGCGACGAGGTCGAGGTGCACAACCCGGCGGAGATGCCGCGCGAGGTCGAGGAGGTCGACGAGCCGTACGTGAAGGCTTCGATCATCGTCCCGAAGGACGGTGTGGGGGCGGTGATGGAGCTGAACAACGAGCGCCGCGGCCGCTTCGACCACATGGAGTACCTGTCCGAGGATCGCGTACTGCTCTCGTACGACCTGCCGCTCGGCGAGATCGTCCTCGACTACTACGACCAGCTGAAGTCGCGGACGCGCGGGTACGCGAGCTTCGACTACGACTTCGCCGGCTTCCGGCCCGGCAAGCTCGAGCGGGTGGACATCCTGATCGCGGGCGAGCCGGTCGACGCCCTGTCGCTCGTGATCCACCGCGACGCGGCGTACGGGCGGGGGCGGGCGCTCGTCGAGCGGCTGCAGAAGGAGATTCCGCGCCAGTTCTTCGACGTCCCCATCCAGGCGGCGATCGGCTCGCGGGTGATCGCCCGCGAGACGGTCAAGGCGAAGCGGAAGGACGTGCTGGCCAAGTGCTACGGCGGCGACATCTCGCGGAAGCGCAAGCTGCTCGAGCAGCAGAAGAAAGGCAAGAAGCGGATGAAGCAGGTGGGTTCGGTCGAGGTGCCGCAGGAGGCGTTTCTCGCGGTGCTCAACCTGGACCAGGGAAAGAGATAAGGCATGGCGCTGGAGATGCGCGGCGTGTGCGAGCGGTGCGGTGGTGCGCTGACGTCGGACGGTCAGGCCGCTATCTGCTCGTTCGAGTGCACGTTCTGCGCCGATTGCGCGGAAACGATGGAGCACGTGTGCCCGAACTGCGGCGGCGAGCTGGTGCCGCGGCCTCGGAGGTCGTCGTGAGAGACGCTCGCCACCTCTATGTCCACCTGCCCTTCTGCGCCCACCGTTGCGGTTACTGCGACTTCGTCACCGCAGTCGGCCGGGAGTCTCAACACGGCGTGTACGTCGACGCGCTGCTCGCGGAGCTCGAGCTGGAGCGCAGCGTGCCGGCGCCGCGGCTGGAGACGATCTTCCTCGGCGGCGGGACGCCGACGTTCACGGAGCCGGCCGCGCTCGAACGGCTGCTCGACGGCCTGCCGGACGCGGACGAGGTCACCGTCGAGGCGAACCCGGAGACCGTGACCCCGTTGGTCGCCCGGCTTCTGTCACGGAACCGTGTCAACCGTGTGTCGTTGGGCGCGCAGAGCTTCCAGCCGCGACTTCTCTCCGTGCTGGAGAGGCGCGCGCAGCCGGAGGACGTCCGTAGCGCCGTGTACGTTCTCCGTGATGCCGGAATTGACAACATCTCGCTCGACCTCATCTACGGCATCCCGGGCCAGACCACCGCCGACCTCGACTCCGACCTCGCCGAGGCGCTCGCGCTCGAGCCCGAGCACGTGTCCTGCTACGAGCTGGAGGCCAAGCCGGGCACGCGCTTCACCCACGCCCACGGAGTCGAGCTCGAGCGGCAGGCCGGGTCGATGGAGTCCTACTTCGAGCGGGTCGTCGCCGCCCTGACAGGGGCCGGCTACCGCTGGTACGAGACGGCGAACTTCTGCCGGACAGAGGACCGCCGGGATCTGCGGGCCCGGCACAACCTGGCGTACTGGCTCGGACGGGACTACCTCGGGCTCGGGATCGGCGCGGTCTCGACAATCGAGGCTGTCCGGCGACGGAATGCGCCGCGGCTCGGGCTCTACCTCCGCGCGCTCGCCGATGGGCGGCAGCCGCCACGCGAGCTCGAGCCACTGGACGCCGAGACGCGCCGCCGCGAGCGCGTCATGCTCGCGCTGCGGCTGGACGAGCCGCTTTTCACCGCCGGCCTGGAGGCCGCGATCGATCGGGAGGCGCTCGGACGCCTGGAACGGCTCGGCCTGGTCGCCCGCACCGGCGTGAACGGCCATGAGACCCTTGCGCTCACCGAGCGGGGGCGTTTTCTCGGCGGCGGCGTCACCGCAGAGCTGCTCGCGTAGAATTTCCCTGCACAGACGTGATTTCGCCAGCCCCGGACCTCACTCAACGTCAGCGGGAGATCCTCCTCCAGGTGGTCGAGGAGTACGTGGCGACCGGTCAGCCGGTCGGCTCGAAGCACCTCGTCGAGCGCACCGGGATGCGCGTCTCTGCGGCGACGGTTCGCAACGAGCTCGCCGAGCTCGAGCGGTTCGGCCTGCTCACGCACCCCCATACGTCGGCGGGACGCGTTCCCACCGACCGCGGCTACCGCTACTACGTCGACCGGCTGCTCGAGCGGCCGGCGCGCCGGCCACCCACCTTCCCGCTCGACCTGACGGCCGCGCGCAGCGAGGTCGAGTCGGCGCTCCAGGCGACCACCGAGATGCTCTCGCAGGTCACGCGGTTGATCGCGCTCGTGTCGGCTCCGCCGCTCCAGACCGCCACAGTCCGCCACGTCGAGGTGCTGTTGCTCCAGCCCCAGGTTGCGATGGTGGTCGTGATCACATCGAGCGGCGGCGTCACCAAGCGCGTGTACGCGTTCGACACTCCGGTCGACCCGGGGCTCGTCCACTGGGCGGCCCAGTACCTCAACGACCAGGTGGTCGGACTCTCGCTCGGCAGTGGACAGCTGCGCCGGCGGCTCGCCGACCCCACGCTGCCGCCTGCCGAGTCCGCCTTCCTGCAGGTGGTGGAGTCCGCGTTCACCGACGCCGAGGGCGACGAGCAGCGCGTGTACATCGGCGGTGCCGCGGGCCTGCTCGACGAGGTACGGGACGAAGAGCTCGGCTCGTACCGCTCGCTGATCGACCTGCTCGAGCGGCGCCGGACGCTGCTCGACATGCTCGCCGAGGCGCTCGACCCGCGGCGGCCGTTCGTGCGGGTCGGTGATGAGCTGTCAGATCCGGGCCTGCGCGACCTCGCCCTGGTCGGCGCCGCGTACGGGATCGCGAACCGGACGCTCGGCGCGGTCAGTCTGATCGGCCCGTCGCGCATGGACTACGACAAGGCGATCCGCACGGTTCGCTCGGCCGCCTCCGAGCTGTCGCGCTTCGCCGAGGTGATCTACGGCGAGTAGCTCCGTGCCGTGGCGAAGCCGTCAGGGTCGGCGGCGGCGCACGGGGCTACGCTTCGACTGATGGCGACCACCGAACGCGACTACTACGAGCTGCTCGGCGTCGACCGCACCGCGACCGCGACCGAGATCAAGAAGGCCTTCCGCGGGCTCGCCCGGGAATTGCACCCCGACGTGTCCGAGGATCCGGACGCGGAGGCGCGCTTCAAGGAGGTCGTCGAGGCCTACGAGGTGCTCTCGAGCCCCGAGCGCCGAGAGCTGTACGACCGGTTCGGCCACGCGGGCCTGCGCAGCCGGGGCTTCGAGCCGACGAGCTTCGACTTCGGGACGCTCGGCGACCTGTTCTCCGCGTTCTTCGGCGACGACCTCTTCGGCGTCGGCGGCCGGCCGCGTGGCGCGGCCCGCGGCGCCGACATCGCCGCCGAGGTCGCGATCGAGCTGGTCGACTCGGCCCGGGGCGTGACGCGGGACGTGCCGCTCCGCGTCGCCGTCCAATGCGGAACGTGCGGCGGCAACGGCGCCGAGCCCGGCACGCAACCGGTCACGTGCGCCACGTGCGGCGGAGCCGGGCGCGTCCAGCAGGTTTCGAACACCGTCTTCGGCCAGTTCGTCCGCGCGCAGGCGTGTCCCCGCTGCGACGGCTCCGGCCGCATCGTCGAACATCCCTGCACGACGTGCGGCGGCGACGGGCGGGTCGTCGAGGAGCGCACGGTCGCGGTCGAGATCCCGCCTGGGATCCACGACGGCCAGCGCATCCGGCTCGGCGGCGAGGGGCACGCCGGCGAGGTGGGCGGGCGCGCCGGCGACCTGTACGTGCTCGTCCGCGTCAAGCCCGATCCGCGGTTCGTCCGAGAGGGCAACGATCTGATCTCGCAGGTCGACCTGACCGTCACGCAGGCCGCGCTCGGCGCGACCGTGACGGTGCCGACCATCGACGGCGACGTCGAGCTCGAGTTCGAGCCGGGCACGCAGCCCGGGCAGGTGCGCGTGGTCGGCGGCGCCGGCATGCCCGTGCTCCAGGGCCGCGGGCGGGGGGATCACCGCTTGCTGGTCAACGTCACCGTGCCGCGCCGGCTCACCGACGAGCAGCGCCGCCTGCTCGGCGAGTTCGAGCGCACGGCCGACGAGGAGACGTACCGCCCGGACGACGAGGGTTTCTTCGACAAGCTGAAGAGCGCGTTCCGCTGACGCTGCGGCGCGTCTCCGTGTCGGTCCCGTTGGCCGAAGCCGAGCGGGCGCGCGCGATCATGCTCGAGCTCTTCCCGGAGGGCTTCGAGGAACGCGACCGTGCCGACGGCGTCGAGCTGGCGGCGTACACGGACGACCACGGGGAGGAACGGCTCTGGTCGGCGTTCGGCGGCGCGCGGTCGACCGAGGTGGAGGAGGGCTGGGAGGAGCGTTGGCGTGCCTTCCACCGGCCGGTGCGGATCGGGCCGCTCTGGATCGGGCCGCCGTGGGAACAGCCCGACGGGGAGGCGATCCCGGTCGTGATCGATCCCGGCCGCGCCTTCGGGACCGGTGCCCATGCGACCACGCGGCTCTGCGTCGAGTTGCTGCTCGACGTCCCCAGGGGGAGCTTGCTGGACGCCGGCTGCGGCTCAGGAGTGCTCTCGATCGCGGCGGCGAAGCTCGGCTTCGAGCCGGTCCACGCCGTCGATCTCGACCCGCAGGCGGTCGAGGCGACGATGCGGAACGCGGCGGCGAACGGAGTCGCTGTCGACGCCCGGGTCGCGGATGCGGCCGACTCTGCGCTGCCGGAGACCACGAACGCCGTGGTCAACGTCGCCCTCGACATCGACGGCCGAATCGTCGCGCGGCTCGACTGCGAGCGCGTGATCACCTCCGGCTACCTCCTTGCCGAGTCGCCGGAGCTGCCCGGCTATCGCCGCGAGGACCGGCGTGAGGCGGAGGGCTGGGTCGCCGATCTGCACGTGCGGACGCAGTAAGGTCCGCCCGGATGGCGACGTTCTCGGTCGATTTCCTCGGCTGCAAGGTCTCGCACGCCGACGCCCAGGCGGTGCGCGAGCGGCTGCTTGCCGACGGGCACGAGGAGCGCGCCGGCGGCGACGTCGTCGTGCTGAACACGTGCTGCGTCACGCACGAGGCTCTCCGGAAGTCGCGGCATGCCGCGTCGCGCGCCGCCCGGACGCACCGGCGGGTGTACGTCACCGGCTGCGGCGCCAACCTCTCGGCCGACGCGTTTGCCGGGCTGCCGGACAACGTCGTGGTCGTGGCGAAGCGAAGCGAGGAGACCGCCGACACGATCGCCGGCGACGTCGGTGCGATCGCGTGCGTCCAGGCCGACGCTCGGCTCGACCGCGTTCGGGCCTTCGTGAAGGTGCAGGACGGCTGCAGCTTCTCCTGCAACTTCTGCGTGATCCCGTTCGTGCGCGGCGCATCGCGCAGCCGACGCGCCGAGGCCGTCCTCGCCGAGGTGCGCCGCCGAGTCTCCCAGGGTCACCGCGAGATCGTGCTCACCGGGATCAACCTCGGCTGTTACAGGGATCGCGAGGGGGGCTACGACCTGCCGCGGCTGATCCGCGGCGTCGGCGTGACGCCCGGTCTCACGCGGCTCCGACTGTCGTCGATCGAGGTCAATCACCTCACCGAGCCGCTGCTCGACGCTCTTCGCGAGACGTCGAACGTCTCCCGCCATCTGCATGTCCCGCTCCAGTCGGGCGACGACAGGATCCTGCGGGCGATGGCGCGCCGCTACGACGCTGCCACGTACCTGCGCCGGGTGGCCCTCGCCGAGGGCTTCAACCTGACCACGGACGTGATCGTCGGCTTTCCCGGCGAGGATGACGCCGCCTTCGAGCGCACGCTGCGGGCGGTCGAGGCGGCCGGCGCCACCAAGGTGCACGTCTTCCCGTACTCGCCGAGGCCGGGAACCGTCACTGCCGGCGAGGACACCGTGCCGAAGGCGGTGAAGAAGGAGCGCAGCGCTCGGCTGCGGGCGCTGTCGCACGAGGCCTGCCTGCGGCGCTGGCGCGCGAAGATCGGTGCCGAGGACGTCGTCCTGGTCGACCGACCCGGCCGCGGGTACGGCGACGACTACTCGCCGTGGCTCGTCGATGGGCCGGTCGGCGAGCTCGTCCGCGTGCGGGCGGCCGCGGTCACCGAAAAGGGGATTCTGGCCGCATGAGAGACGAAGCCGAGCACAAGGCCGACAGCGAAGCTGTCGAGGTTGGTGAGAGGCGATGTCGTGACGCTGAAGGCGTCAGCGTCCCCGACTGCATCTTCTGCAAGATCCACCGCGGCGAGCTTCCGGCCACGGTGGTCAACCGGGCCGAGGGCCTGCTGGCGATCGAGGACATCAATCCGAAGGCCGACGTGCACCTGCTCGTCATCCCCGAACGCCACATCGAGACCTTCCGCGACGTCGGCGAGCTCTCCGCCGACGAGGACAAGCGCATGCTCGACTTCGTCGCCGACACCGCCAGGACCGCGGGTCTCGATGAGTACCGACTGATGGTCTTCTGTGGCGCGGGCGCAGGCCAGACCGTCTTCCACTTGCACTGGCACGTCCTCGGCGGCCGCTTCCTGGGGACGCCGGCATGACCTCACTGATCGCGCGCCTCGAAGGCGAGCTGACAACGGCGATGAAGGAGCGCGACACCGCCAGGCGGGACGCGCTGCGGCTGATCCTGGCCGGCTTGCGCTCGGCCGAGAAGGAGCTGCAGCGCCCGCTGCACGAGGACGAGGAGCTCCAGGTGCTTCAGCGCGAGCGCAAGCGGCGGGTCGAGTCGATCGAGGCGTTCGAGAGCGCCGGCCGTGACGAGCAGGCGGCGAAGGAGCAGGCCGAGCTGGAAGTGCTCGAGGAGTTCATGCCCGAGCCGCTGACCGAGGACGAGCTGGAGCGGATCGTCGACGACGCGATCGCGGAGGTGGGGGCGACGAGCATGCGCGAGCTCGGCCGCGTGATGGCGGACGTGATGCCGCAGATCGCCGGTCGCGCCGACGGGTCGGCGGTCAGCCAGTTGGTGCGCGAGAAGCTCGCCTAACCGGCGCCGCGGGCGGTGACGAGCACCGCGTAGACGGTCAGCGGGAAGCTGCCGCCGGCTTCTTCGACCATGGCGGCCAGCCCCCGCTCCAGCCGCTGTCTGTCGGAGGCGTCGAGGCCGAGATACATCGACGTCGTGCGCGTGACGGCAACCAGGTGCTCGGCCGTCTCCTGCTCCTCGCTCGCAACCGTGGTCAGCCGCACGTCGGTGAACAGACCGGCCGTCTCCTCGCGGGCGAGGACGTCACGCTGATTGAGCCACGCCCAGACCTCGGACACGTTGCCGAGCCGGCTCTCGATTCCGTCGAACAGGGTCTGCCGGTCGCGCGGCACCCACTCGAGCGACTTCGGCCGCACGTCGGTCCAGACCGCGTGGAGCTGCTCGTCCAGCGGCGAGATGCCGACGTGGGTCAGGAGCGCGAACACGCCGCCCGGCTGCAGCAACCGGGCGACCTTCGCCCAGCCGACGGAGGGGTCGACCCAGTGGAATGCGGTCGCCGAGAACGCCGCCTCGAACCCGGCCGCTGGCAGATCGACGTCCTCGAAACGACCGATCCGGAAGTTCACCGTCGCCGAGCCCCCGACCCGCCGGCGTGCGAGCACGACCATCCGGGCGCCCGGGTCGACCGCCTCAACGTGCAGCCCGCGCTCC
This sequence comes from uncultured Actinomycetes bacterium, assembly GCA_963775695.1. Taxonomy (GTDB): domain Bacteria; phylum Actinomycetota; class Thermoleophilia; order Gaiellales; family Gaiellaceae; genus DATBLE01. The sequence continues at coordinate 366,316 of CAVZJU010000007.1, forward strand.
GCCAGCGCCGCCGTCAGCTTGCCCGTGCCACAGCCGATCTCGACCACGGGTGATCCCGGACGCAGGCGCGCGAGCGAGCAGGCCGTGTCGACGAGCGTTGCCGGGTAGTCCAACCGGACGCGGTCGTACTCCTCCGCGACACGGTCGAACAGCAGCCCCGGCTCGGGCGTCATCGGCTACCGCGCGGCGTAGTCGATCTCGAGGAAGTCGGCGACCTCGGCGAGCCAGCGCTGCTCGACGAACCGGACGTGGTCGGGATGCGCGTTGTAGGCGGCGTACGCGTCCTCGTCGGCGAACTCCATCGAGATCCCGAAACGAAAGCCGTTCTTCGGGCTCACCTCGCGCACCACCTGGAACGCCTCGACGCCGGGAACGTCAGCCAGGGCTTCCGCGGCGGCGAGGAACTCCGCCTCCTCCGGCGACGACGGAGCGTGGCGGAGGTCGAAGGAGACGGTATGACGGATACGTGTTCCGGTGAGAGCCGCCATCGCGGGGCGAGCCTACACTGTGCCGGGTTGCAGGAAGTTCTCTCGATCTCGAACGACGTCGCCGCCGAGCTGGCCGGCGTCGGGGACGGCGTGCTCGAGGCGCTGCGCGAGCGGCTGCAGTGCACGGTCCGCCTGCGCGGCAACCAGCTGACCCTGGAGGGCGAGGACACGAGCGTCGCCGAGGCGCGGGCGGTCGTCGACGAGCTGGTCGAGCTGGTCGAAGGCGGCCACGAGATCGGCCCCGGCACGGTCGACGCGGTGCTCGGCGCGCTCGACCAGGCGGAGGACATCCGCGACGTCTTCGAGGACGTCGTCTGGAGACACCGCGGCACGAAGATCTCGCCGAAGACGGTCAACCAGAAGCGGTACGTCGATGCGATCCGGACGCACACGATCACGTTCGCGATCGGCCCGGCCGGCACCGGCAAGACCTACCTGGCGATGGCGCTCGCGGTCGCGGCGCTCTCCGACCGGGAGGTCGGCCGGATCATCCTCACGCGGCCGGCGGTCGAGGCCGGCGAGCGGCTCGGCTTCCTCCCGGGCGACCTGCTGGCGAAGGTCGATCCATACCTGCGCCCCCTGTACGACGCCCTCTACGACATGCTCGACGCCGACCGCCTCACTGCCTACATGGAGAAGGGCGCGATCGAGGTCGCGCCGCTCGCGTTCATGCGCGGCCGCACCCTGAACGACTCGTTCGTGATCCTCGACGAGGCGCAGAACACCAGTCCCGAGCAGATGCAGATGTTCCTGACGAGGCTCGGCTTCGGCTCGAGGGTGGTGGTCACCGGCGACGTGACGCAGATCGACCTGCCGACGCACCAGGCCTCGGGACTGCTCACCGTCCGGGACATCCTCGGGTCGATCGAGGGGATCGAGTTCGTCGAGTTCTCGAACGCCGACGTCGTCCGCCACAAGCTGGTCCAGCGGATCGTCGAGGCCTACCGGACGCACGCCGAGGCGACGGGCACCCAACGCCTCCGTTAGCGCCGATGCTCGAGATCGAGGTCGTCAACCGGAGCGGCGTCGACGTGCAGGAGGAGGACGCCGCCGACCTGGCCCGTCGAGTCCTGGCAGGGGAGGGAGTCGCCGACGGCGAGCTCGGCATCGCGTTCGTCGGCCCGGACGAGAGCCGCACGCTCAAGCGGGAGCACCTCGGGATCGACGAGGCGACCGACGTCCTCTCGTTCCCGATCGACGGCACCGACGACCTGCCCCCCGGGCCTCCGCGACAGCTCGGCGACGTCGTCCTCTGCCCGCAGGTGGTCGGCGACGACTGGCGCCGTCCGCTCGCGCACGGCCTGCTCCACCTGCTCGGCTACGACCACGGGCCCGAGATGGAGCAGCGCGAACGGGCGCTGGCGACGTGAGCACCCAACGGACCCCGCTCCGCGAGCGGCTGCGACGCAGCCGGGCCGTGAACGGCGCCGGCGCCCTGCTGCCCGGCACCGGCGAGGGCCGCCGTCGCATCCCGCTCGTCGAGAGCTTCAACTACGCGGTCGAAGGGATCATCCACGTCCTCCGCACCCACCGGAACATGCGGATCCACTTCGCCGCGGCGGCGGCCGTCCTGATCGTCGCGCTCTGGATCGGCGTCGACCGGATCGAGCTCGTCGTCCTGCTGCTGGCCATCGCCTTCGTGCTGATCGCGGAGATGGTCAACTCCGCGATCGAGGCGGCGATCGACGTCGCCACCAGCTCGTTCGACCCGCTGGCCAAGCTGGCGAAGGACATCGCCGCCGGCGCCGTCCTGATCGCGTCGATCAACGCGATCGCCGTCGGCTACCTCGTCTTCTCCGGCCACGTCAGCGAGTCGACCACGAACTTCTTCGACCGCCTTCGCGACGCGCCGATCAAGCTGACGCTCATCGCGCTGATCCTCGTGATCATCATCGTGATCGCGACGAAGGCGATCAGCGGCCGCGGCACGCCGCTGCGCGGTGGGCTTCCGTCCGGCCACGCCGCGATCGCCTTCGCGGCCTGGATGGCGGTCACGCTCACGCTCGGCCCGAGCGAGCACCGGTTCTTCGTTTCGACGATGATGTTCGCGGTGGCAGTGCTCGTCGCCCACACGCGGATCGAGTCCGGCATCCACTCGACGCTCGAGGTCGTCTACGGCGGCGCTCTCGGCGCGGGCATCACCCTCGTCGTCTTCCAGCTCTTCTTTTGATCGGCGACGTCGAACGCGAGCTCTACCGGCGCACGCTCGAGCTGAAGGAGCGGGCGTATGCCCCGTATTCGAACTTCCACGTCGGGGCGGTGCTGCGTGCCCGCGACGGGACGCTGTTCGAGGGCGTGAACGTCGAGAACGCGGCCTACCCGCTCGGCGTCTGCGGTGAGAAGAGCGCCTACGTCGCCGCCGTCACCGCCGGGTACAAGCCGGGCGACTTCGACCTGCTGGTGATCAACGCCTCCCCGTGCGGCGGCTGCCGCCAGTGGCACGTCGAGTTCCAGGTCGACCGCGTGATCTACGCGACGGGCGACGGCGAGCTGGTCGAGCACACGCCGGACGAGCTGCTGCCGGACACGTTCGTCCTCTGACGCTTCGCTTCGTGGGGGAATCCCTGGTTCTCTCGCGCTGCGCGCACCGAGGGCAGCGGCCGCGGGGAATCGGGCCGCGGCCGCCTTTCCCCACGGGCCCTCTCCTTGCCGGCGGCGTCGTCAACTCCAATCTGTGCGGAGCCGGAGGCTGGTGCGGTCATGTCACCGTCCGTCTCCGTCGGCCGTAGCGGTTGAGGCGGGCAAGGCCCGCCTCAACGGCAAGAGCATCGATCTGACGCGAGGTGCGAGACTGACCCGGTGAGTAGCGGAGAGATCCCCTCGCCCTTTTCGATTGTTCACCGGGCGTGGAACACTCGGGCGGCGCCGTGAAATCCGGCTTCGTCGCCGTCGCCGGACGGCCCAACGTCGGCAAGTCCACGCTCGTCAACGCGCTCTGCGGTGGGAAGGTGGCGATCGTCTCCGACAAGCCGCAGACGACCAGGCGGCGCATCTTCGGGATCGCCAACGGCGACGACCACCAGCTCGTCCTCGCCGACCTGCCGGGCTTCCAGCGGCCCCGCGACCCGCTCACCGAGCACATGCAGCGCACCGTGGACTCCTCGTTCGAGGACGTCGACGCCGTGCTGTTCGTCGTCGACGCGCGCGAGCGGATCGGCGCCGGCGACCGCTTCATCGCCTCACGCGTCTTCGCCCTCGACGTCCCGATCGTGATCGCCGTCAACAAGGTCGACCGGCTGAAGCCCGGCCACATCGCCTCGCAGATGCAGACCGCCGCTCTGCTCGGCGAGTTCCACGCGCTGCATCCGGTCAGCGCGAAGACCGGCGACGGCATCGGAGAGCTCCGCGACGAGCTCGTCGGGCTCCTCCCTGAAGGACCGCTCTACTTCCCGCCGGAGCAGCGCAGCGACCTCTCGGTCGAGACGCAGATCGCCGAGCTCGTCCGCGAACAGGCGCTCCGGTTGACGAAGGAGGAGGTGCCGCACGCGGTCTCGGTCGAGGTCGAGGAGATCGAGGACAAGCTCGTGCGCGCGAACCTCTTCGTCGAGACCGAGTCGCAGAAGACGATCCTGGTCGGCAAGGGCGGAGCGATGGTCCGTCGAATCGGCGCCGGCGCCCGGCCGGAGATCGAGCAGCTCCTCGGCCAGACGATCTTCCTCGACCTGCAGGTGAAGGTGCGCCCGAAGTGGCGGCGCGACGAGGCGATGCTCGAGCGCCTCGGTCTGTAGCGATCAGGCGATCAGCGCAACGCCGATTGCCGTCGAGATCCGGGCCTCGCGGATCCCGTCGGAGCCGGGGACGAAGCGAAGCGGAAGGTCGTGAGGGCCCAACCAGTCGCGCATCTCGCTCTCCGAGCCGCTGATCGTCAATTCGCAGAATCGCTTGGGCGAGCTCCGATGGCCGACTCGATCGTAGAGCGCCTGGAGTCGGCCGGCCCTGTCGCCGTTGTTCGGATAGTCGATGAAGAAGGGCAGGTGCCGAGCTCCGCTGACCGTCCGCCAGCCTCGCAACGTCCCGTCGCCGTGATCGACCGTGTAGTCGTGGATTTCGATTCCGACCCGTTCCGAGACGGCGTCGAGGTCGTCGGCCAGCACTGACCAGGCCAAGAGTCCGAAGCCGTCGGCTTCGCACGCGAGCACTCGCCTGCCCGGCGCGGTCGACGCCGCTGCGTTGCGGTTCTCGATCGTGAGGAACTCCAGGTACGAGGGCGGCAGAAGCGGGACCATGTGATTGCGAGTCCCCGCGAACGGCTGGTAGGGCCCGCGCTCGTGGCCGAGGCCGTGCCGTTCGAGTACCCGTTCCGCCTCCGCGGCATCGGGAACGAGCAGCACGACGTGGTCGATCAGCATGGACGAGCGACTACGGCCTCGACTCACGTTCCGCCAGACGACCGTCATCTGCGTGGAGCGGCCCTTCGGCACGGGCGAGGCCGTCGAGATCCTCCATGCCGCGTCGAACCTTTTTGCGGCCACGATCGGCCTGCGTGTCGACCCGGCGTGCATCGGCTCGGGCGCGGCCTCAGGCTCGACGTCGAACCTCGATCGGTACGCTGTACGTCTACAAGACGCTCGAGGCATTCAGGCGACAGTAGGCCCGGTACGTGAGCGAGCCCTCCGGAGGGCCTTGCCGGCTGGCAGGTCACCGACTGCGTCGTGACGATGAATCGGTGCACCGACCAGTCGCCCGATGCCCGGCCGCCACCCGCGGGCCTCTGAGCACGGCCGCCGACTTCCGGGAGCTGCACCGATCGTCGTACGCAGGCGTCAGCGAGCGCGGACGAACGTCTGCGAGCCGTCGCCCAATCCTGCTCGAGATCCCGGCCGCGTCCACCGGATGCGCTGCTGAGCGTGCTGAGCGGGCTCGGCGCATGGAGCCAGACGCCGTCGGGCGAGACGAGCTGTTCGATCGTCGAGGCGGAGCTCCCCGCCGCTCGCGTCCAGGAGCTCCAGCGGCAGCTGCCCGCGTTGACGGGCGGCGAAGGTGTGTTCGACTCGGACTTCGTTGGATACCGCCCCGTCACCGGCAAGCGGCCGGCCCGGGCGGAAACGACCGTGATCGACATCAGCGCCGCGACGCTGCGCCGTTCGCCGCTGCGCCCGACATGCGCGGGCGCGGCCCACGCCGCAGCTAGGGAAGGGCGCGAATTGCCGAGGCGAAGCCGAGGACAAGAGCGGGGGAAGGGGGCCCACGGGGCGCCGGCGGCGCCCCGCTTGGGGGCTCTGCTTCTGGGCGCGCTCCGCGTGCGTGCCGTTTCCCCCGTGAAGCGAGCGGAGCGAGCGTCGAAAGGTGTGGCTAGCCGTATAGCGCGCCGAAATGGAGCTGTGCCACGATGTGGCCGTGCCCACAGTCTTGATCGTCGACGATCATCCGAGCTTCCGTGCCAGCGCCAGGGCGATCCTGGAGGCGGACGGGTTCGAAGTCGCCGGCGAGGCGGAGGACGGTGAGTCGGCGATCGCCGCAGCAGGGCGCCTGCATCCGGACGTGATCCTGCTGGACGTGCAGCTCCCAGACCTCGACGGGTTCGAGGTCACCCGCCGCCTGATGACGAACGACGGCGACACCTGCGTCGTCCTTGTCTCGAGCCGTGACGGCTCCGACTTTGGCCCTCTGGTCGAGGGCAGCGGCGCCTGCGGCTTCGTCCCGAAGAGCGAGCTCTCGGGCGAGGCCGTCACGGCATTGATCTGCGACCGCTGATGCGCCTCTCCCACCGGCTCTGGTTCGGGCTGTTCCCACTGATGCTCCTGGTCGCGGCCGGGACGGCCGTGATCGCAGCCCGCTCGGACCACGAGTCGAGCCCCATATCCCTGGCGATCGCCTTCCCGGTGATCGGGCTCTCGTTCGTCGTCAGCGGCCTGATCGCCTGGATACTTCGACCGGCAAACGGAACGGGCCGCCTGCTCGTCCTCGTCGGCTTCCTGTGGATGCTGAGTGCGCTCTGGGAGGCGAACGACGGCTGGGTCTACGGGCTCGGCGCCTTCACCGGCAGCCTGTTCCTCGCCGCGTTCGTCCACCTGATGCTCGCCTTCCCGGACGGCCGGCTCGGGACGAAGCTCGAGCGCAGGACGGTCGTCGCCGTCTGGGTGATCGCCCTGGTCGCGAACGTCCTGCCCGCCCTCTTCACCAGGCACACGTCCGGCTGCGACGACTGCCCGGCCAACCCCTACGTGATCCACGACAGCCGCTCGGTCGCCGACGTGTTCCAGGCGCTCGGCACGGTGGTCGGCGGCGTGATCTTCGTCGGGGTGATCGTCCTGCTGATCCGGCGCTGGCGTGGAGCGACACCCGCCCAGCGGCGCATCCTCGGGCCGGTCTATCTCTCCGGTGGGATCACGGTCGCCCTCGTCGGAGCCCTGTTCGTCGTCGCGTCGTTCTCCGACCGGGGTGGGAGCGTCCTCGGGGTCGTCGCGTTCATCGCCTTCGGCACCGTCCCGCTCTTCTTCCTCGCAGGGTTGCTGCGCGACAGGCTCTACCGCGCCGCGGCCCGTCTGCTCCGCGAGGTACCCGACGAGCCGACGCCGGAGCAGGCGCAGGAGGGGCTCCGCAACGTGCTCGGCGACCCGACGCTGCACTTCCTCACCTGGCTGGACGAGCTCGACGGCTATGTCGACGCCCGTGGGAACCCGGTCGAGCTCCAGCCGGACACGTCGCGCCGTGTGACCACGCGCATCGACCGGGAGTCGGACGGGCACCCGCTCGCCGCGCTCGTCCACGACGCAGCGCTCCTGCACCAGCGGGGCCTGCTGGAAGAGGTCGTCTCCGCGGCGCGGCTCGCGATCGAGAAGGATCGCGGCCGCCAGGCCCTTCAGCGCAGCGAGACTCGCAGCCGTGCACTACTCGACGCGATCCCGGACCTGATGTTCCGGATCGCCCGGGACGGGACGTACCTCGAGGCGAAGGGCAGGCGGGAGTCGCTCGTCCGCTCGACCGAGGAGATCGTCGGCAGAAACGTGCGTGAGATCCTGCCGCCCGATGTCGCCTCCCAGTTCGTGCGGGCACTGGCCGTCCCGGCCGCGCGGGGCGTGCAGACGGTCGAGTACCGGCTGACGATCGAGGGTGAGGAGCGTGACTTCGAGGGGCGGTTCGTCCCCTCCGGAGACGACGAGGTGGTCGTGATCGTCCGCGACTTCACCGACCGAACCCGCCTCGAGGAGGAGTTGTCGCGCAAGCTCGAGACCCTCGAGCGCGAGCAGAAGTTCACGCGCGACGTGGTCAATGTCGCGCCTGTGGCCTTCCTGCTCGTCGACACCGACGGCCGGATCGTTCGGTTCAACGACTCTGCCCAGGAGCTGTTCGGGATACCCGACGACGAGCGCGTCCGCGGGAAGCTCTGGTGGGAGGTGTTCCTCCCGGAGGACCAGCAACCTGTGGCGCAGGGGTACTGCGCGCGCATGAACGCGGGCGAGACCCAGATCGAGGGCCGCGCCGAATGGCAGGCGGCGGACGGGAGGCGGCTGGTGATCGACGCCTCTGTCAGGCGTGTGATCGGCGGCGACGGCAACGTCTTTCTCCTGATCTGCGGCCAGGATCTGACGGAACTCGTGGGCCAGCGCGAGGAGTTGATGGCCCAGCGCGACTTCCTCGCCGTCGTCGCCCGGGCGACGCCGAGCCTGCTCATCGCCGTCGAGCGGGACGGGACGGTCACGGTCGAGGGCGTCAACTACGCCTTCCGCGAGCTCACCGGCTACACCGACGAGGAGGCGATCGGCGCGAAGTTCTGGGACCTCGTCGCTCCCCCGGAGTTGGTCGACGAGGTCCGGCATGCGTTCGAGGAGCAGGTCGAGACCGGCGTGAGCGCCGAGCACGAGACCGCCTGGATCGGCAAGTCCGGCACCTGGCGGATCGTCGCGTGGTGGCTGCGGCCGCTCGGTGCCTTCAGCGGCAAGTTCATCGTCTGCGGCACGGATGTGACCGAGCGGAACGCGCAGGAGGCCGAGCTGCGCGCCTCCCGGTCGCGCATCGTCGAGGCGGCCGACGACGCGCGGATGCGCCTCGAGCGCAATCTGCACGACGGCGCTCAGCAGCGCCTCGTCTCGCTCTCGCTCGCGCTCCGGCTCGCGCAGGCCCGCCTGCGCGAGGACCCCGACGGCGCCGAGCAGCTGCTCAGCGGCGCGACCGAGGAGCTCCAGCAGGCGCTCGCCGAGCTCCGCGAGCTGGCCCGCGGTATCCATCCGGCGGTGCTCACCGACCGTGGTCTGCCCGCCGCGCTCGAGGCGCTGGCGTCCCGTACTCCGCTCCCCGTCGAGCTCTCCGCCGATCTCGAGGAGCGCCTGCCGGGTCCCGTCGAGGCGGCCGCGTACTACGTCGTCGCCGAGGCGCTGACGAACGTCGCGAAGTACGCCGAAGCCTCGGCGGTCGAGGTCCGCGCGCAGCGGCAGAACGGCCGCGTCGTCGTCGAGGTCGAGGACGACGGCGTCGGCGGCGCCGATCCGGCCCGAGGCTCGGGCCTGCGCGGTCTCGCCGACAGGGTGGAGGCGCTCGAGGGCGAGCTCGAGGTGACGAGCACCGCCGGCGCCGGTACGACCGTCCGAGCGGTGATCCCGCTCTCCGGGCTGTAGGAGCGGCTGACGGAATGAGCAGTTGTGTCCCCGAGCCGCGCTGGGCGGCACGCTGCCGCGTCCTCAGTCGCGTCCATATAACCGGCGTATGGACGCTCCCTGTGTCCTTGCATCGCACTCGCCCATCGCACCTCGGGAACGAATACTCATTCCGTCAGACGCTCTAATCTAGTCCGCCATGGCGCGCACCCTCCCAACAGGCACGGTCACGCTGCTCTGCACGGACATCGAGGGATCGACCGGCATCGTCGGGCGCCTGGGGGGCGGCTACGTCGACGTGCTCGAGGAGCACCGTCAGCTCGTCCGGGATGCAGCGGTCGCCGCCGGCGGCAGGGAGATCGACTGCCGCGGCGACGAGATGCTCCTCGTCTTCGTCGACGCCGGGGACGCCGTGCGCGGGGCCGTCGAGGCGCAGCGGGCGCTCGCGTCGCACGCCTGGCCGGAAGGGAGCGAGATTCGCGTGCGCATGGGCCTGCACACCGGCGAGCCGTCCGTCGAGGGATCGACGTACGTCGGTCTGGACGTCCATCGCGTCGCCCGGATCAGCGATGCCGGCCACGGCGGGCAGGTGCTGCTCTCCGAGCGCACGTACCGGCTCGCCGGCAGCGAGGTGATCGACCTCGGTTCGCAGCCGTTCAAGGGGCTGCCCGAGCCGGAGCGGATCTACCAGGTGATCGCGGACGGCCTGCGGCAGGACTTCCCTCCGCTTCGACTCGGCCCCGAGGCGGTGGGAATGCTCGAGGTGGCGTCGAACCCAGGCGCCATGCGGGTGGTCGTGGCCGAGGACTCCGTGTTGCTCCGTGAGGGGATCGCGCGGCTGCTCGAGGACGCCGGGCTCGAGGTCGTCGGCCAGGCCGGCAACGCCGACGAGCTGATGCTGAAGGTGCGCTCGTACAAGCCGAACGTGGCGATCGTGGACATCAGGATGCCGCCGACGCAGACCGACGAAGGCCTGCGGGCGGCGAAGGAGATCCGCGATCGGCACCCCGAGACGTGTGTGCTCGTCCTCTCCCAGTACCTCGAGCCCGCCTATGCTCTCGAGCTTCTCTCCGAGAGCGCCGAGGGCGTCGGTTACCTGCTCAAGGACCGCGTTGCCGACGTCCCCGAGTTCGTCGCTGCCGTCAAGCGCGTCGGCGAGGGCGGCTCGGCGCTCGACCCGTCGGTCGTCTCGCAGCTGGTCGGCCGTCACCGCCGCGACGACCCGATCTCGCAGCTGACCCCGCGCGAGCGCGAGGTCATGGAGCTGATGGCGGAGGGGCTGTCGAACAGCGCGATCGCCGAGCGGCTGGTGGTCACCGAGCGGGCGGTCGAGAAGCACGTGACCTCGATCTTCGGGAAGCTCCAACTCGGCGCCGACTCGGACACGCACCGTCGCGTCCTCGCCGTGCTCGCGTTCCTGCGCGCCTAGCCGGCTCGACCGGCGGGGAGCCGGCCATCGTGAGGCCGGAGCCGCCACGGCCCGACGCCGACGCCGCCGCGACTCCCGGCTCGAGCGCCTGAGCCCACGACACACCTCGCGCCCATGCCCCCACGCGATAACCCCACGCCATACCCCCACGCCATAACCCCACGCCATACCCCCACGCCATACCCCCACCCAGGGTGGGGGATTGCCCCTTTCCCCTGCCGGCGAGGCTAGCGGAGCGAAGCGCGCGCATCTGTGCCGATTTCGTGCCGATTCGACTCAGGTGCGGACAGCCCCACCCCCGGACGCCTGCTGGCTCGATTCCGCCCCGGCCGCGTCGGGCTCAGACTCGGGAGACGTCACTACGAGAAGGAGGAATCGTGAGTCAGGCATTTCCATACGAATCGCCGCGGATCTCCTCGGTTTCTGCCCTCCGCTCGCTGCGCTCTCGCTTCAAGGGCACCGTGATCGAGCCGGGCCGGGACGGCTGGGACGCCGCCACGCAGGCCTTCAACCTCACCGTCGTCCAGCAGCCGGCGCTCGTCGCCCTGCCGGCCGACGCGGAGGACGTGATCGAGATCGTCGACTTCGCCCGCTCGAACGGGATGCAGGTCGCCGCCCAGCGCACAGGACACAACGCCGAGCCGCTCGGGACGCTTGACGACGTGGTCCTCGTCAAGACCGACAACCTCAGGGGCGTCGAGATCGACGCCGAGCGCCGGGTCGCGCGCGTCGGCGCCGGCTCGAAGTGGGGCGACGTCGTGCCGCCCGCGTCCGACCTCGGGCTCGCGGCGCTGCACGGGTCGACCCCCGACGTGAGCGTCGCCGGCTATTCGCTGGGCGGCGGCGTCGGCTGGTACGCACGCAAGCTGGGGCTCTCGGCGAACAGCATCGCCGCGATCGAGCTCGTCACCGCCGACGGCAGGCTCCGCCGTGTCGACGCCGACACCGACGCCGATCTGTTCTGGGCGTTGCGCGGCGGCGGCGGGAACTTCGGCATCGTGACCGCGCTCGAGGTCGAGCTCCACTCGATCCCGGACATCTACGCGGGCATCCTCTTCTTCCCGTGGGAGCGGTCGTCCGAGGTGCTGCACGCGTGGCTCGAGTGGACGGCCAGCGTCCCCGACGAGCTCACCTCGGTCGGGCGCATTCTCCAGTTCCCGCCGCTCGAGGAGATCCCCGAGCCGCTGCGCGGCGGCAGGTTCGCGATGGTCGAGGCCGTGTACATGGGCGACGAGGCCTCCGGCTCGGATCTCCTGAAGCCACTCCGCGGCCTGGGCCCGGCGCTGGACACCTTCGCGATGGTGGCGCTCGCCGACATCGCCGAGCTGCACATGGATCCCCCACAGCCCCTGCCGTACACCGGCGAGGGGCAGATGCTCGGGCCCCTGGACGGGGAGGCGATCGACCGCTTCGTCGCCGCCGCCGGGCCCGAGTCCGGCTCACCGCTCGTCTCCGCCGAGATCCGGCACGTCGGTGGCGCGCTCTCGCGGCCGCAGTCGCACCACGGCGCGCTGTCCACGTTCGACGCCGACTACCTCACGTTCGCGGTGGGGATGGTGGTGAACGAGGAGATGTACCGGGCGAACCGGTCACAGCTCGACAGGCTGGCGGAGGCGCTCGGCCCGTACGACAACGCTCGCTCGTACCTGAACTTCGCCGAGCGGCGGATCGACCCGGCACGGTTCTACACCCCCTCCGTGTACCGGCGTCTCCGCGAGGTGAAGCGGGCGTTCGACCCGGCCGACCTCTTCCGGGCGAACCACCCGATCGCGCCGGCCTGACCTCTCCACCGGCGCTCGAAGGGCCCCGTGCTGACCTAGCCGGCTAGCGCGGCCGGGCAAAGCCCGTCCGCGCGCCACAGACATGGGCGGCCCTTCGCCTGTCCGGGGTGTGGCCAGCCCCACCTCGAGAGGCCAGCTGTCTCCATGGCCGGGCCGACCTCGACGCCGCACACTCGATGCACCAGTCCACCACCTGATCCAGGGAGGAACGTTGAGCCAGGCAATCGCATACGCAGAGACCAGCGCCATCGAGGCGCTCCACGCGCCCGGCTCGCCGGCCGTGGTCACCGCCACCGAGCTCCGTCGCCGCTACGGCGAGGGCGACACAGCCGTCGACGCCCTCCGCGGCGTCGACGTGGAGATCGCCCAGGGCGAGCTCACCGCCGTCATGGGCCCATCCGGCTCCGGCAAGTCGACCCTCATGCACCTGCTCGCAGGGCTCGACCGGCCGACCGCCGGAACGGTCACGATCGACGGCACCGAGATCACCCGCCTGAAGGACGCCGAGCTGACGAGGCTGCGGCGCGACCAGGTCGGCTTCGTCTTCCAGTTCTTCAATCTGTTGCCGATGCTGAGCGCCGAGGAGAACGTCCTCCTCCCGCTCGCGATCGCCGGCGAGAAGCCGGACAAGGCGTGGACCGAGGAGCTGCTCGGCCGCGTCGGCCTCCGCGACCGGCGCAAGCACCGGCCGGCCGAGCTCTCGGGCGGCCAGCAGCAGCGCGTCGCCGTCGCCCGCGCCCTGGTCGCCCGGCCGGCAGTCGTCTTCGCCGACGAGCCGACCGGCAATCTCGACTCGCGCACGGGCGCCGAGATCCTCGACCTCCTCAGCGAGGCGGTCGCCGACTACGGCCAGACGCTCGTCATGGTCACGCACGATGTCCGGGCGGCGACGATCGCCGACCGGATCGTCTACCTCGCCGACGGCGAGATCGTCAAGGACGTCGGCCCCTCGACCGCCGCGGAGATCGTGTCCGCCGTCGAGGAGGTGGGCCGGTCATGATCTCCGTTGCGCTCAAGGGGCTCGCAGGGCGCAAGCTCCGTGCGTTCCTGACCGCACTCGCGATCGTCCTCGGAGTGGCGATGGTGAGCGGCACGTATGTCCTCACGGACACGATCCAGTCCGCCTTCGACCAGATCTTCGCCGGCTCGTACAAGGACACCTCTGCGGTGATCACCGGCAAGTCGGCAGTCTCGTTCGCCCAGAGCGGGTCGCCGACCGTGCCCGATTCCCTGCTGGTGAAGGTGAAGGCGTTGCCCGACGTCCAGACCGCGACCGGGCAGCTCTTCAACCTGAACGACAACTCCGACCAGGGCAAGCTGATCGGGCGCGACGGCAATCCGCTCGGCTCGAGCGGCAACCCGACGTTCGCGTTCGGGCTCGACCCCGGGATCGGGAAGCTCAACCCGATGAGCCTGACGGACGGCCGCTGGGCGGCCGGTCCGAAGGAGATCGTCATCGACTCGTCGAGCGCGAAGAGCGGCAAGTTCGAGGTCGGCGACACGATCGGGGCGTCGGTGGACGGCCCGATCCAGCGCTACCGGATCGTCGGCATCGCGAAGTTCGGCTCCGTCGACTCGCTCGGCGGCGCCACGATCGCGATCTTCGACACGCGGACGGCGCAGCGCCTGCTCGGCAAGTCGGGCTACGACCTGATCGCCGTCTCCGGCAAGCCCGGCGTCTCCGACCGGATGCTCGTCGACGAGATCCGGCCGCTCCTGCCGCCGTCTGCCCAGGTGCAGACCGGAACGGGGCAGGCGAAGGCGAGCGCGAAGGACATCTCCGAGTTCACCAGGTTCATCCAGTACTTCCTGCTCTCGTTCGGGGCGGTCGCCCTGTTCGTCGGCGCCTTCGTGATCTTCAACACCCTCTCGATCACGATCGCCCAGCGGACGCGCGAGCTGGCGACGCTCCGGACCCTCGGCGCGTCCCGGCGGCAGGTGCGCCGCTCGGTGCTGATCGAGGGCTTCGCCATCGGTCTCCTCGCCTCGTTGCTCGGGCTCGCACTCGGTGTCGGGCTCGCCAAGGGTCTCGGTGCCCTGATGGCGGCGATGAGCCTCGACCTGCCCAAGGCCGGCACGGTCCTCGAGGCGCGGACGGCGATCGTCTCGATCGTCCTCGGCGTGACCGTGACGATGCTCGCCAGCATCGCCCCGGCGATCAAGGCGACGAGGGTGCCGCCGATCGCGGCCGTCCGCGAGGGAGCCACGCTGCCTCCGGGCCGCCTCGCGCGGTTCCGGACGTTGGTGGCGCTCGGCCTCACCGGCCTGTCGCTGGCGCTGCTCGCCTACGGGCTGTTCGTCCACGGCATCGGCGCGGGACCGCGCCTCGGGTCCCTCGCCCTGGGCGTGATCGGGCTGTTCGTCGGTATCGGCATGACCGCCTCGAAGCTCGCCCGTCCGCTCGCCTCGGTGCTCGGACGCCCGTTCGCCCGGATCGGCGGCGTCTCCGGGTCGCTCGCGCGCGAGAACGCGATGCGGAACCCTGGGCGCACGGCGTCGACCGCGGCCGCGCTGATGATCGGCCTCGCGCTCGTCACGATGGTGGCGACGCTGGGGAAGGGCCTGATCTCCTCCGACAAGGACGCTCTGCGCCACCAGGTGCAGGCGGACTACGTCGTCACCTCGAAGGACGGCTGGGAGCCGTTCTCCCGCAAGGCGGGCGAGGCCGTCTCGGCCGTGCCCGTCGTGACGACGGCGTCGAGCGTCTGGAACGAGCAGGCGAAGGTGAAGGGCGACGAGGTGCGCGTCGACGGCGTCGACACCGCGTCGATCGGCCGGGTCTTCCACTACGACTGGGTGTCCGGCTCGGACGCCACCCTCGCGACGCTCGGCGGGGACGGTGCAGTCGTCCGCGAGAAGTGGTCGAAGGAGCACGGCGTTGGCGTCGGCGACCGCATCACCATGATGAACCCGGCCGGCCGCCGGTCGGGCTTCGTCGTGCGCGGGATCTACACGCAGCCGAAGTTCGGGTCGATCGACCCGGTGGTCGGCTCGATCGCGATCTCGCACCCGGCGTTCGCGTCGGCCTTCGACCGGCCGCAGAACGCCTACGCGTTCCTGAACGTGCGCGGCGGCGCGACGCCGGCGACGACCGGTGCGCTCGAGGCCTCGCTCGCCGCCTACCCCGATGCCAAGGTCGCGACCCGGGCCGACTGGGTCGACACCCGGGCGGAGGGCGTCAACCAGCTCCTGAACCTGCTGTACGTGCTGCTGGCGCTCTCGGTGGTGGTCAGCCTGTTCGGGATGGTGAACACGCTCGTGCTCTCCGTCTTCGAGCGGACGCGCGAGATCGGGATGCTGCGGGCGGTCGGGATGACCCGCCGGCAGATCCGGCGCATGATCCGCCACGAGAGCATCGTCACCGCGCTGATCGGCGCAGCTCTCGGGCTGCCGCTGGGGCTCTTCCTGGCGTGGCTGGTGACGACGGCTCTCTCCGATCAAGGCGTCTCGTACGCGATCCCGGGCAAACTGCTCGTGTACTTCGTCTGGGTCGCGTTCTCGGCCGGCGTGCTGGCCGCGATCGCCCCGGCGCGGCGCGCTTCCCGCCTGCGGGTGCTCGAGTCGCTGTCGTACGAGTAGCCCGCTCGTGCAGGGACAGGCCCCCGGCGAGGGGTCTGTCCCTTGGGCGGGGCTAGACTCAGTACGTGGCGAAAGCACCGGTTCTCGCCCGCGGTTTCGAGCTTCCGCTCGAGCCGCGGCTGCCCCGCATCGGCTCCGTCGACGCGGTCGCCCTCGAAGGTCGGGCCGAAGCGCTCGCGAAGCGCTCGATCAAGAAGGAGGCGAAGCTCTTCGCCCTCGAGCTGGCGATCCGGATGACCGACCTGACCACGCTCGAAGGTGCGGACACGCCGGGCAAGGTGCACGCACTGGCGACGAAGGCGGTCCGGCCCGATCCGACCGACGAGTCGATTCCCTCCTGCGCGGCGCTCTGCGTCTACCCGAACCTCGTCCCGACCGCAGTCGCCCGGCTGCGCGGCACCGACGTGAGGGTGGCGTCGGTCGCGACCGCGTTCCCGTCCGGCCAGTCTCCGCTCGACGTGAAGGTGCGCGAGACCGAGGAGGTCGTCGAGCTGGGCGCCGACGAGGTCGACATGGTGATCGACCGGGGCGCGTTCCTCTCCGGCCGGTACGCCAAGGTCTACGACGAGATCGTCCAGGTGAAGCAGGCGTGCGGCGCGGCTCATCTGAAGGTCATCCTCGAGGTGGCCGAGCTCGGCACCTACGACAACGTGCGTCGCGCGTCGCTGCTGGCCATGGCCGCAGGTGCCGACTTCATCAAGACGTCCACCGGCAAGCTCTCCGGCGCGGCGACGTTGCCGGTGACGCTCTGCATGCTCGAGGCGATCCGCGACGTCCACGAGGAGACGGGGCGGATGGTCGGGATGAAGCCGGCGGGCGGTATCCGCCAGGCGAAGCAGGCGGTGCAGTATCTCGTGCAGCTCTACGAGACCCTCGGCGCCGAGTGGCTGACGCCCGACCTGTACCGCATCGGTGCCTCGACGCTGCTCAACGACGTGTTGATGCAGATCCGCAAGGAGCGGACGGGCCGGTACCAGAGCCCGGATTACTTCACCGTCGACTAGTGGCCGAGCTCGAGAAGAAGAAGAAGCACGCGCTCGTCCCGTCCGGGTGGGACTACGCGCCCGCGCCCGAGTCGCGCGAGATCGTCCGGATCGACGAGCGGTACGGCCACTTCGTCGGCGGCGAGTGGCTGCAGCCCCGGGAGACGTACACGACGATCGCGCCGGCGACCGAGGAGCCGCTCGCCGAGGTCGGCCAGGCGACGCGGGAGGAGGTCCAGGGCGCGATCGCGACGGCGCGCCAGGCGTTCGAGAACGGTTGGTCGGCGTTGCCGGGATCTGAGCGGGCGAAGTACCTGTTCCGGATCGCGCGCATCCTTCAGGAGCGCTCGCGCGAGTTCGCGGTGCTCGAGTCGCTGAACGGAGGCAAGCCGATCAAGGAGTCGCGCGACGTCGACCTCCCCCTGGCTGCCGCCCACTTCTTCTACTACGCGGGCTGGGCCGACAAGCTCGAGTACGCGTTCCCGAACCGGCACCCTCGCCCGGTCGGGGTCGCGGGCCAGATCATCCCGTGGAACTTCCCGCTGCTGATGCTCGCCTGGAAGATCGCCCCGGCGCTGGCAGCTGGGAATACGGTCGTGCTGAAACCCGCCGAGACGACGCCGCTGACCGCGCTCCTCTTCTGCGACGTCGTGCGGCAGGCGGAGCTGCCGCCCGGTGTCGTCAACATCGTCACCGGCGACGGGCGCACGGGCGCTGCAATCGTCGAGGGCGAGGTCGACAAGATCGCCTTCACCGGTTCGACCGAGGTCGGCAAGGCGATCCAGCGCGAGGTGGCGGGCACGGGGAAGCGGCTCACGCTCGAGCTCGGTGGCAAGGCGGCGAACATCGTCTTCGACGACTGCGCGCTCGACCAGGCGGTCGAGGGCATCGTCAACGGGATCTACTTCAACCAGGGCCACGTCTGCTGTGCGGGCTCGCGGCTGTTCGTGCAGGAGTCGATCCACGAGGACGTGGTCAAGAAGCTGAAGCGGCGGATGAAGACGCTGCGCGTCGGCGACCCGCTCGACAAGAACACCGACGTGGGCGCGATCAACTCGCGCGCGCAGCTGGAGAAGATCCGGCAGCTCGTCGCCGCGGGCGAGGAGGAGGGCGCGGAGATCTACCAGCCGCCTTGCAGGCTGCCCGAGAAGGGGTACTGGTTCGCGCCGACGGTGTTCACCAACGTGGCGCAGAGCTACCGGATCGCGCAGGAGGAGATCTTCGGGCCGGTGCTATCGGTGCTGACCTTCCGCACACCGGCGGAGGCGGTGGAGAAGGCGAACAACACGCCCTACGGATTGAGCGCTGGTATCTGGACGGAGAAGGGCTCGCGGATCCTCTGGATGGCCGAGCGGCTACGCGCCGGCGTGGTGTGGGCGAACACGTACAACCGCTTCGACCCGGCATCGCCGTTCGGGGGCTACAAGGAGTCGGGGTTCGGGCGGGAGGGCGGCCGCCACGGGCTCGAGCCGTATCTGGAGTTCCAGTCGTGAGAAGCGCTGCTCACGTCTCGCGAAGGGTGTCACGCTTGC
Source organism: uncultured Actinomycetes bacterium (assembly GCA_963775695.1). Lineage (GTDB taxonomy): Bacteria > Actinomycetota > Thermoleophilia > Gaiellales > Gaiellaceae > DATBLE01. The sequence continues at coordinate 384,642 of CAVZJU010000007.1, forward strand.
GTCTCGGCGGCGTGACTGACACCGCACACTTTTCTTCTTACGATCGCAGTGGGGAGGAGGCCGGGAACGCCTTGCGCCGCCGCCCGAACGAACAAGGCTGGAACGGGCATGAGGGGGAGGGGTGGCGATGAGCCGCCTTCCGATCAAGAAGACGTACAAGCTCTACGTCGGCGGGGCGTTCCCGCGCTCCGAGTCCGGGCGCACGTACCTCGCCGAGGGCCAGAACGTCGCCCGCGCGTCCCGCAAGGATCTGCGCGACGCCGTCAGGGCGGCCCGAGCCGCCCAGTCCGGCTGGGCGGGTGCCACCGCTTACAACCGCGGCCAGGTCGTCTACCGGATCGCCGAGATGCTGGAGGCACGCCGCGCCGAGCTCGCACTGCTCTGCTCCGGCGAAGCCGAGGTCGACCGCTCGGTCGACCGCCTCGTCTGGTACGCGGGGTGGGCCGACAAGCTCGCGCAGGTAATCGGCGGGACGAACCCGGTCGCGGGCCCCTACTTCAACTTCACGATTCCCGAGCCAACCGGCGTGGTCGCGATCCTCGCGCCCGACGAGCCCGCGCTCGAAGGTCTCGTCTCGCGCCTCACCCCCGCGATCGTGGGCGGGAACGCGACCGTGGTCGTCTCCTCCGAGCCGCACCCGCTCGCAGCGGTCGAGCTGGGCGAGGTGCTCGCGACCGCCGATCTCCCCGGCGGCGTCGTCAACATCCTCACCGGCCACCGCGACGAGCTCGCGCCGTGGCTCGCCGGGCACATGGACGTGAACGCGATCGACATCACCGGCGCGGACGGTCTCGCCCCGGAGCTGGAGAAGCTCGCCGCCGAGAACGTGAAGCGCGTCGTCCGCGCCGAGCCAACCGCGCAGAGCCCCTGGGAGATCGCAGCCTTCCTCGAGCTGAAGACCGTCTGGCACCCGATCGGCACCTAGAATGCCCGCCTTTGCGTCGGTGCCGGGCTCTGCCCGGCACCGACTGCTGACTACAGTCCAGTAGCATCACGCGTCAGTGACCGGCGGCCGCCGCCTCAGCCAGGCGATCTCCGAGGGAGACGGAATCTCGATCATCGCGCTCGTCGCCGACTCGAACACGGCTCGAGCGGCCGAGGCGCAGGGGGCCGAAGGACTCGCCGTCAAGACGCCCGCCGCCGACGTGCGCGACGCCACCGGCCTGCCGATCCTGTTCCGCGTCGACGCCTCGCCCGAGGCCGCGAGCGAGGCCGGCGCCGATGCGTGCCTGATCGTGGTCGAGGATCACGACGACGAGGAGCACCTCGAGGAGCTCCAGCGCCGGGCACATGGCCTCGGGCTGGAGATCGTCGTGGACGTCCACGACGAGGAGTCCCTTGCCGACTCGCTCGAGCGGATCGACCCCGAGATCTTCCTGCTCTCGCCGCGGGAGGCCGACGACGACGAGCCTCACGTCGAGCGAATCCTCGACCTGCTACCCGACGTGCCGGCCGGCAAGCTCGCGATCGCCGATCTACCGACCACCACGCGCGAGGAGGTGCTCGCGCTCGAACGGGCCGGGATCGACGCCGTCCTCATCGGCTCGGCCGAGGTCGCCCCCCTCGTCGGTGGCGCGCCGCCTCCAGTCTAGGACGTTGGGGGAAGCCGAGAGCGCGGTCACGCCGCCGCGCGCACCACGCAGACCCAGGGTGGTGCGGATACGCGTTCGAAGAACGCTTCCGTTCATTGGCGCGATCCTGGCGCTCGCGGCGGCCCTGCGGCTGATCGGGATCGAGTACGGCCTGCCGTTCGGCAACCTGCTCGACCCCGACGAGCAGAACATCGTCCCGCGGGCGTGGAAGATCGTCCACGGCGGTGGGCTCGACCCGCACTGGTTCGACTACCCCTCGCTGCTGCTCTACGTCCTCGCCCCCTTCCAGGCCTGGCAGGACGGCCCGTCGTACCTGGCCGCCCGCGTCGTGATCGCGACCTTCGGCGTCGGCGGCGTCGCGGCCGCCTGGTGGCTGGGGCGGGTCGCCTACGGGGCGACCGCCGGCCTCGTCGCGTCTGCCGTCGTCGCGGTCGAGACGATCGGCGTCGCGTACTCCCACACCGCGGTCACCGACGTGCCGATGACAGCGCTGATCACGGTGTCGCTCGCGCTCGCCGTCACCGGAAGACTCGAGTGGGCGGGCGTCGCCGCCGGCCTGGCAGCGAGCGCGAAGTATCCCGGCGTCTTCCTGCTCGTGCCGCTGGTCGTGGCCGCCTGGGGACGGTGGCGGCGGCTGGCGATCGCCGTCGGACTCGCGGTCCTCGCCTTCCTCGCCACCAGCCCGTTCGTCCTCGTCCACCCGCATCAGGCGTGGAGCGACGCTTCCCGGGTGCAGCGGCTCGCCCGCGACGGCTGGCTCGGCTTCGAGCACGACTCGTGGGCGCTCTTCTCGTTCAGCGGGAAGCTGTGGGCAGGGCTCGGTCCGGTGCTGGTGATCGCCCTCGCCGGCCTGGTCCTCGCGCTCCGGCGGCACACGCGCACCGACCTGATCCTCGCCGCCTTCGTGCTGGTCTACCTCGCCGACCTGCTGACGATCCGCGCTCACTTCGACCGGTACGTGCTCCCGCTCGTCCCGCCCCTGGCCGTGCTCGCGGGGCGGTTCCGGGCGCTGGCGCCGGTGACGCTCGGCCTCGCGATCGTCCCGCTGGTCTGGGCGATCGCCGACGACGTGCGGCTGACCCGCACCGACACGCGTGCGGTCGCACACGGCTGGATCGTCCGGCACGTGCCACGCGGCGCCGCGGTCGCGGCCGAGTCGTCGACCCCGGCGCTCGACGGATATCGCGTCGTCGGGCTGGCGCTGCCGGGCCCCGGGCGGCCGTTCGATCCCGACCGCGACATCGGCCGGCTGCGCGCCGAGGGTGTCCGCTACGTCGTCGTCACAGGCGCCGTCGCCGACCGTGTCGTCGCCGCGCGTGACCGCTACCCGCGCGAGGTGCGCTTCTACGACCAGCTGCGGATGCAGGGAAAACGCGTCTACCATGTTCGGGCCGGGCACGGGCTGACCGGGCCCTGGGTGTCCGTCTACCGCCTGTGAGAACGACGCCGCTTCTCCTCCTGCTCGCCGTCTCGGCGCTCGCCGGCTGCGGCGCTACCGATGCGTCCCACCTGTCGAAGGGCGAGGCGGCTGCGACCACGGCGAAGTCGTGCCCGGCTGCGTGGCAGAGGAGCTGGCAGAAGCTGGCCAACCGAATCGACGCGCCCGTGTACTGCCCGGGCTGGCTGCCCGACCCGCTGACCGGACAGATCGGCGGCCGCTGGAACAACATCGACTCGGTGGGGAAGGACCGCAGCTACCTGATCGGTTTCGTCTGGCAGGAGATCGGCCAGGAGATCCACATCAACCTCCGCGGCTACCCGGGGGTGACGAAGATCCCGATCTGCCGCTCGGTCGAGCTCGTCGGCGGCAAGCAGCACACGACGAAGGTGCCGTGCTTCGACGACTCGCACGGCCATAAGACGATCGCCGGCTTCCGCGTCACCGAGTACACGGTCAACCAGGACGCCGACCAGTGGCACGTGCTCTACGCCTGGCGGCACGACGGGTCGCTGTACACGCTCAGCCAGCACGTTGCGCCGCCGCTGACGTTTCCGATGGTCGTGCGCAACCTGAACCGCGAGCTCGCCTCGCTCGTTCTGGTCGAGCCCCAGCAGTAGCCGGCGATGCGCCTGACGCGACGGAAGCTGCTCCTCGCCGGCGGCGCCGGTGCAGTTCTCGCCGCAGGCGGTGTCTACGAGCTGGTCGACCAGCTGACCGGCGCTCCTTCCCGACCGGCAGCGAGCGGCCTGCCGCCGGAGCAGCACGTTCTCCGCGACGTTCGGCTCGTCGAGGACAACGGGGTCGAGGTGGTCGTCCCGCCGCTCCACCATCAGCTCGTGACCGCGAAGCTCGCGGTCGCGGAGCGGCGGGGCGCGCTCGCCGAGGCCCGGTCGGAGCTCGAACACGCGCTGCAGGAGTTGGAGGCGCAGTTCGTGCCCAGCGCCGTCGGGCTCGGCGTCACTGTGGCTTGGGGCCTGCCGTACTTCCGCTCCTACCTCCCGAAGCTGGCCGACCGCCACCTGCCCCTCGACCGACGCGCGACGAAGACGGCGAGCAAGCCGGTCCGCGTCCTGCTCGACTCGCGGCGCTTCCCGAGCGACCCGCCCGAGCTGATCTTCGAGGTCAACGACGTCGCGGTGCTCCTGCGCAGCGACCACCTGGACCACATCGCCGCGGCCTCGAAGGCGCTCTTCCAGGACCTCGACCTCTTCCGGGTGACGAGCATCCGCAAGGGCTTCGCGGGCGGCGGATTCGACGGCGGCCGGAGCCTCCCGAAGCGGATGGCGGTCGCGGCCCAGGTGCCCGGCTCGTACCTGATCCCCGACGAGGCCGAGCTGTTCCTCGGGTTCACGTCGACCCAGAGGGCCGGCCTCGGACCCGAGAAGATCGCCAACATCGAGGAGCTGGGTTTCAGTCCGGGCGGCTACTTCGTCGAGGGGACGCACCTCGCCGTGTCGCACATCAGCGAGGACCTCGAGGCGTGGTACGTCAACTTCCCGCACGAGGAGCGGGTCTCGACCGTCTTCCGGCCGGGGCTGAAGGTCTCCGAGGACGTGCTCACCGTCCCCCAGGGCCTGGACGACGTCTCGAGCGAAGCGAAGGTGAAGCGCGACTTCGTCGCCTCGAAGCAGATCGGGCACGCGGCGTCGTTGCAGACCGTGTCGCGGCTGGCGTCGACCGCGGTCGGCGCCAGCGGCGCCGTGTATGGGCCCGGCACGGCGATCCCGCACCGAGCCGACTTCAACACGCTCGACAACCCCTTCGCATGGAGCGCCGACCCCGAGCGCGACGGGATGTCGGACAGCCCGGCGGCAGGCGTCCACTTCGTCGTCTTCAATCCCTCCAGCGACGACTTCAACCGCGGCCGCCTCGCGATGGACGGAGTGCTCCCGGACGGGACGAAGCTGCCATTCGCCCCGCGTGACCGCGGCCAGGGCTTCAACTCGATCCTGCGCACGACCCACCGGCAGAACTTCCTCGTCCCCCCACGGCGGCACCGGTCGTTCCCGCTGGTCGAGCTCTTGTCCTGACCCTGTGGACGAACTGTTCCAGTTTTGTTCCAGCTCCGGTCTCAGAGACTGGGTTGCAAACGCCACGAGCTCGGACACGGCGTGATCCGACAGGCGCAGCCCGAGGATGCGGCGGCGGTGGTACGGATCTTCCGCGAGTCGCGGGCCGAGGCGATGCCCTGGCTTCCGGTGCTGCATACGGCCGAGGAGGACGAGGCCTGGTACCGCGGCCGGCTGGCGGGCGAAGCCTGGGTGTACGAGCTCGACGAGCGCGTCGTCGGGTTCGCGCTCGTCCGCGAGCACGACCTCGACGCACTCTATGTAGCGCCCGAGGCACAGCGAGGCGGCGTCGGGTCGGCGCTGTTCCGGCAGGCACAGGAGGCGCGCCCTGACGGCTTCGGCTGGTGGGTCTTCCGCGACAACGTGCGCGCCCGCCGCTTCTACGAGTCCCTCGGCGGACGGTTTCTCTACGAGACCGACGGGACCGGGAACGAGGAGAAGACGCCTGACGTCCGCTACGAGTGGCGGCCTACCCCCGCAGGAGAGGGAGGGTGAGACACGTGGGGCCGCCGTCGCCCTTGCTCAGCTCGGCCGCGCGGTAGACGAGCGTCTCGACGCCGGCCGCCTCGAGCCGCCGGCGGGTTCCGACGTTGTGCTCCGGCAGGAGGGCGACGCGCGGCTGGAGGGCGAGCGCGTTCGGCCCCAGCGTCGAGTATTCGTCCTGATCCGTCTCGACCAGCTCGATTCCCCGATCCGAGAGCTCTCGCACGAGCGCAACGGGCAGCAGCGGCAGGTGGACGACGCCGAGGTCGTCTGCGAGGGGGCTGATCAGCGAGAGCAGGTGGAGGCATTCGGCGGGGCCGTGGAAGTGGGGAAGATCGAAGTCGTAGACCTCGACTCCGAGCAGGCCCGTGGCCGCCGCGATTCCGAGCCCATCGGAGCGATACCCGCGCCCGGCGCATAGAGTCGTCGTGTCCAGCCAGAAGAAGTCGCCGCCCTCGGCGATCTCGGGCTCGGTGAGCGCGCCGACGATCGGCACGCCGGCGCGTTCGAGGTGTGGGGCGATCAGATCGGGCTCCTGCCGCCGGAGCTCTTTCCCGGGCCTCGCGAGCACCGCGCCCGCGTCGCCGACGATCGCGGCGTCGTAGGTGTAGATCGCGTCGAGCCCGGCCGGCTCTGCGACGATGACCTCGGCTCCCGCCTCCTCCAGCAGGAGGCAGAGCGTCTCGTGCTCGCCGGCGAGCACGGCGGGATCCGGCTCGGCGCGCCAGCCGAGCGCGCGCCACTCGGAACAATCGGCCGGCGGCCGGCGGACCAGCACTCGCCGGAGCCGCGCTGTCGAGCTAGCCAAAGAAGGCGCGCGCCACTTCGTACCAGTCCGGCGGCACCGTCTTCAGCTCGGTGGTCGCGTCCGCCAGCGAGACGTCGACGATCGCGTCGCCGTGGAGCGCGGCCATCCTGCCGAACTTGCCCTCGTGGACGAGGTCGGCGGCCTTCAGTCCGTAGCGGGTGGCGAGCACGCGGTCGCGGGCCGTGGGCGAGCCGCCGCGCTGGACGTGGCCGAGCACCGTCACCCGCGTCTCGAAGCCGGTGCGCTCCTCGATCTCCCCGCCGAGCTGCTCGCCGACGCCGCCCAGCCGGACGTGGCCAAACTGGTCGAGCTCGGCCTCCTGCGTGACCTCCCGCTGCTCGCCGGTGTCGTAGGTCAGCCGGTAGCCCTCGCTGACGACGACGATCGAGAAGTCCTTGCCGCGCTCGTGGCGCTTGCGCAGCTCGCCGCAGGCCTCCTCGACCGAGATCGGCTGCTCGGGGATCAGGATCACGTCGGCGCCGCCGGCGATCCCGCTCATCACCGCGATCCAGCCGGTGTGGCGGCCCATCACCTCGACCACCATCACGCGGTTGTGCGACTCGGCCGTCGTGTGCAGCCGGTCGATCGCCTCCGTGCAGATCGCGACCGCCGTGTCGAAGCCGAAGGTGTAGTCGGTCGCAGAGAGATCGTTGTCGATCGTCTTCGGGACGCCGACGACCGGCAGCTCGTGCTCGGCGTGGAGCCGCGCGGCGACGCCGAGGGTGTCCTCGCCGCCGATCGCGACCAGCGCGTCGAGCCCGGCCTCGGCGAAGTGCCGGATCACGCCCTCGACGCCGCCGTCGACCTTGTACGGATTCGTCCTTGAGGTGCCGATCACCGTACCGCCGCGCGGCAGGAGCCCCGATACCTCGCGGCTGGTCAGCGCCGTCATGTCGGCGTCGACCAGCCCGCGCCACCCGTTGCGCACGCCGACCACCTCGTAGCCGCGCCCGAAGGAACGCCGGGCGACCGCTCTGATCACCGCGTTCAGCCCGGGGCAGTCGCCGCCACCGGTGAGGATGCCGACCCGCTTCATGGACGACTGAGTCTATGTGTGCTGCGGAGGCATTCGTGATGAGGTCGATCGCTCTGCAGGACGATTCACTCGAGCGAGAAAGCTCCCCAAGCGACCACTTCGTACTCATCACCGTCAGCAAGGTGATTCAGCTCGACGCAGACGCCGCCCTCGGCGCCCGGTGTGCAGAGCATGAGATCCGCACCTCTGAGCTCACTAAAAGGAGGCAGATCACTGGGAATCCGCCAACATGGTCGGCAAGTTGATCAAGTTGGGTCTGAACTGCCCGCCGCTGGTCAGCTGGCCAACGCCGAGCAAGATTCCCAAGGGCGAGGCGCTTGCCGAAATAGACCTCCTTGAGTCGATCAGCCTCATCTATCGAAAGAACACGATCGGTGCATGGGATGCCGAGGCCTCCGATCACCTCGATGCAGGTCTCGCTTGCCCTCTCGTAGGCAGCCTCCGCAGAGCGCGCCCAATTCAGGTGATCGCTCCATCAATCACGAGGTTCGCCCGCGACGGCGCTATGCCTTGCGGCCCATCCCGTACCCGTAGCTCAATCGCATGTGAGGTAGCCGGAGCTCGAAACATGCGCCGTCGCAGCCGACAGGGCGGCTGCGGCCGCGGACGCTCTCGGAGCCTGCCCGGCGAACATCGTCATGCTCGCCGAAGGCGAGCGGATGTTCGCCGGGGACTATGCGGCGGGTGGGAATCGAACCCACACGCCCCGAGGGGCAGCGGCTTTTGAGGCCGCCTCGTCTACCAGTTCCGACACCGCCGCGCGCACGTCGATTGTAGTGGCCACGGTTCGGGTCCACGTGCGGCCGTACCTGCTCGAAAACCACACCCGAGCCGTTTAAGCTTGCCGCTTCCCGTGGCGACCCAGACGTCCGTAGACGCCCTCCCCCAGCGGCGCAGGTTTCGTGTCTCCCCGGTGCAGGTGCTCGCGTTCGTCTTCATCGGGCTGATCGTCTTCTGGCTCGGCGCCAACCTGATCGACGACCCGACGCACTTCCTCGACCTCTTCCTGGTCGGCCTGACGATCGGGATGGTCTACGCACTGATCGCTCTCGGCTACTCGCTCGTCTACGGGATCCTCGAGCTGATCAACTTCGCCCACGGCGACGTGTTCATGCTCGGCGGGATGATGACCGTCACCCTGGTGAGCGCGTTCGGCCTCGGCGCCTCGGGCAACGTGCTCGTCTGGATCGTCCCGATGCTGGCGATCACGGCCGCCTTCACCGGGTTCCTCAACACCACGATCGAGACCGTCGCCTACCGGCCGCTCCGCAACGCGCCCCGGCTCGCCCCGCTGATCACGGCGATCGGCGTCTCGTTCATCCTCCAGACAGTCGGCCTCGTCTGGAAGGGCCCGGCGCCGGTCTCGATCCGCGACGACATCCTCCCGAGCAGCGAGATCTTCCACATCGGCGAGGCGAGCCTGTCGTGGAACCAGCTGATCGTCTTCGTGGTGACGATCCCGACGCTGCTCGCGCTCGTCTGGCTCGTGCAGCGGACCAAGTCCGGCAAGGCGATGCGCGCGGTCGCCCAGGACAAGGACGCCGCCGCGATGATGGGCATCAACGTCAACCGGACGATCTCGTTCACCTTTCTGACCGCGGGCTGCCTGGCCGGCTTCGCGGGTGTGCTCTACGCGTTGTTCGCGACGAACGTCCAGTTCGACACCGGCTTCCGCCTGGGCCTCTTCGCCTTCACCGCGGCCGTGATCGGCGGGATCGGCAACCTGCCCGGCGCCGTGCTCGGATCGATCCTCATCGGCCTGATCGAGAACTTCAACGACGGTCTCACGCGGTTCACGCCCGGCTCCGACTGGAAGTCGACGATCATCTTCGTGATCCTGATCCTCACGCTCGTGTTCCGCCCCGAGGGCCTCCTCGGCGAACGGACGCCCGAGGGAGGCTGATGCCGGGCCGCTTCCACGTCGCCTCGGAGATCGGCTCCGCGTGGTGGAGGGGGCTCTCTTCGATCGGCATGACGCCGGAGCGCTTCCACGGGCTCCCCGGCTGGCAGCAGCGGCTCGGCAAGCTCGCCGTCGCCGGCGTGATCGCGTTCCTGATCTCGATTTTCCTCAACGTGCTCGAGGCGTCGTTCGGCTCGACGGGCAATCCGTCGATCCTCACCTTCGACGGCTCTGCGTACCTCGCGTTCCTCGTCGTCGGCCTGATCTACGTGCCCGAGTGGGGCAATGTGCCTCTGCTCGGGAAGATCGCGCTCCCGCTCGCCGCCGTGGCGCTCGCGATCACGTTCCCGTACTGGTCGGGCCACATGTTCACGATCCCGATCTTCGGCGAGTTCCCGTCGGTCGAGACCGGGGTCGTGATGCTCGTGTTCATCATGATGGCGGTCGGGCTGAACATCGTCGTCGGGTACGCGGGCCTGCTCGACCTCGGCTACGTGGCGTTCTACGCCATGGGCGCGTACACCGCCGCCTGGCTTGCCTCGACGCAGTTCGCGGGCGCGAAGTGCCCGAAGGCCGGCTTCGGCATCGACAACTGTCCCGTGGCGACCGTCCCGGCGGTCAACTTCAACTTCGGGGGGGTCGGCATCACACCCGGCATCGGCGGGATCCACATCTCGATCTGGCTGCTCCTCGCCGTCGCCGGGCTGCTGACCGCGCTGATCGGCGTGGTCATCGGCCTGCCGACGCTGCGGCTGCGCGGCGACTACCTGGCGATCGTCACGCTCGGCTTCGGCGAGATCCTCCCGCAGATCGCCCGCAACGGGAACGACCTCGGCGGCTTCAACCTGACCGGGGGCCCACAGGGGATCACACCGGTCGACTCGCCCGGGTTCGGCAACAACCTCTCGAACTGGACCGGCGGTTTCCTGCCTGCGAACTACCTGACCAACGCGAACAGCGCCCGTGTCTTCTACTGGTCCGCGCTCGCCCTGCTCGCCTTCACCGTCTTCTGCTCCATCCGGCTGCGCGACTCGCGGCTCGGGCGCGCCTGGATCGCGATCCGCGAGGACGAGGTCGCCGCCTCGGCGATGGGCATCCCGCTGATGCGGACGAAGACGTGGGCCTATGCGTGCGGCGCGTTCTTCGGCGGGATTGCCGGCGCCTACTTCGCCGCGTTCAAGAGCTCGACCTTCCCGCAGGACTTCTACTTCAACATCTCGGTGTTCATCCTCTGCATGGTCATCCTCGGCGGCATGGGCAACGTATGGGGGGTGATGCTCGGGGCCGCGTTTCTCACCTACCTGAACCAGGAGGGCCTGGCGAACACCGGGGCCTGGCTGAATCTGCACTTCGGCACCCATGTCGACGTGCCCGAGTACTCGGGCGGGATCTACGGCGTGATCATCGTGCTCGTCATGCTCCTGCGCCCGCAGGGGCTCCTGCCGAGCGCCCGCCAGAAGCGCGAGTACCAGCTGGGCGTCCACGACGAGTACGAGTACGACGTGGAGAAGGCCTAGGCGATGGCGAACCTGCTCGAAGCGGCGGGCATGCGCAAGGAGTTCGGCGGGCTCGTCGCCGTCTCGAGCGTCGACTTCACGATCCCCGGGGGCTCGATCGTCAGCCTGATCGGCCCCAACGGCGCCGGCAAGACGACGTTCTTCAACATGATCACCGGCGTCTACAAGCCGACCCAGGGCACGGTCGTCTTCGACGGCGACGAGATCACCGGCAAGCCGCCGCACACGGTCACCGAGCGGGGGATCGGCCGGACGTTCCAGAACATCAGGCTGTTCCAGGACATGACCTCGCTCGAGAACGTGCTCGTCGGCATGCACTGCCGCCTGAAGGGTGGGATCATCGGCGGCGTCTTGCGCACGCCGCGCGTCCGCCGCGAGGAGAAGGAGGCCGAGGAGCGCGCGCTCGACCTGCTCGAGTACTGCTCGCTCGGCACCCAGGCCGGGAACTTCGCGCGCAACCTGCCGTACGGCGACCAGCGCCGGCTGGAGGTGGCGCGCGCGCTGGCGACCGAGCCGAAGCTGCTCCTGCTCGACGAGCCGACCGCCGGCATGAACCCCCAGGAGACGGCCGAGTTCACCACCTTCGTCCAGGAGCTGCGGACCAAGCGCGGCCTGACCGTCCTGATGATCGAGCACGACATGCGCGTGGTGATGGGTGTCTCCGACCGCGTGACCGTGCTCGACTACGGCGAGAAGATCGCCGAGGGGACGCCGCAGGACGTCCAGAAGGACCCGCGGGTGATCGAGGCCTACCTCGGGAAGGCGGCGATCACGTCGTGAGCGAGACGCAGACCTCCGCGGCGTCTGCCGAGCCGCCGGTCCTCGAGCTCGAGGGCATCCACACGTACTACGGCGCGATCCACGCGCTCAAGGGCGTCACGTTGGAGGTCCGCGACGGCGAGATCGTGACGCTGCTCGGCGCGAACGGGGCCGGCAAGTCGACGACGCTGCGCTCGATCAACGGGCTCAACCATCCGCGTCGCGGCCGCATCCGCTTCCGCGGCAAGGACATCACCTACGACGCCCCGCACGACATCGTCGCCCGCGGCGTCGCGCAGTCGCCGGAGGGCCGGAAGCTCTTCCCGCGGATGACCGTGCTCGAGAACCTGGAGATGGGGGCGTTCCAGCGGAAGGACAAGGCCGGCCTGAAGGGCGATCTCGACCGCGTGTTCGCCCTCTTCCCGCGTCTCGCCGAGCGCAAGACACAGAAGGCGGGGACGATGTCGGGCGGCGAGCAGCAGATGTGCGCGATCGGCCGGGCGCTGATGGCCCACCCGACGCTCCTGCTCCTCGACGAGCCCTCGATGGGCCTTGCCCCGATCTTCGTCGAGCGGATCTTCGAGATCATCGTCCAGATCAACCAGCAGGGCACTCCGATCCTGCTCGTCGAGCAGAACGCGCTGATGGCCCTCGACGTCGCCGACCGGGGCTACGTCCTCGAGACCGGCTTGGTCGCGCTCGCCGACGACGCGAAGGCGCTGCGCGAGAACGAGCAGGTCCGTAAGACCTATTTGGGCGAGGAGTAGCCATCGCCCACAACCTGGGCGGGGACAAAGGGAGCCGGGCGGCGTAGCGGCCCTACGGTTGTCCATCCGCCTGTCGCCCTTCGCCGACCTGAACCGGGAAGTACGGCGGCGAGAGCAGGAAGCCGACGAGATGCCCTTCGCCGCCGAGGCCGCGGGCCATCTGCAACGCAGCCGAGATCCCATGCGTGGGGACAAAGCCCAGCTGGCGTGCCGCGCTCGCGTCCCGGCAGCCCGCGACCAGGACGGCCCCGAGGCGGTCGAGGGCCGGGCGGCAGGCGTCCCAGTCGGCGAAGGGCAGCAGCGGGTGGCAGGTGCGCCCGACGCGGTAGGCCTCGATCGCCCGGGGGTCGGCCGCCGCTGCGCGCTCGGCGTCGGCGAGCGTCGCCGAGGGGCGGCCCGCGCGCGTCGCCTGGAAGAACGCGCGGTACGGCTGCTGCGTCGGGTGGGCGTACCTGCGCCGGAACGGCGCGACGAGAATCACGGTCCCGCCCTCACGCACGGGGAACGCGTCCCGCCAGAGGCGAAGCGCGTAGCCGAGGCCCGTCGCCGCCGCGGCGAGCGCGTTCGGGCGTTCCCGCGGGAGGGCGAGCGTCGTCCGCGGGATGCCGATGCAGAGGGTGTCGAGCGGCTCGTCGAGGACGGCGCTGCCGCTCTCGATTCCGCGGACGAGCGCCTCTGCGTGCGCCACGGACGGCGGCCCCCCGAACGCCGCCGAGGCGGTCTGCTCGACCGACATCGACGCGAGCACGCGCATGCGCAGGGCGCTCGGCACCAGCCGGAAGGCGCGCGCGAGCCGGGAGCGGGCGATCCGGTCCACGGCCGACGGCTCATACGGGTAGCCGCGCAGGGCTCCGGACAGGCGCGGGAGGTCGAGCGTCAGCGAGGCACCGATCAGCGGAACCCGGCGCGCGAGCGCGCGCTCGAGCGCGACGGCCAGGGCCCACCCCGGCGCCGAATGAGCTTCGAGCAGGGAGTCGGCCGAGGCGGCGCGGGCCGCTTCCGCGCTCGAAGCCGCGAGCAGCGATGCAGGCCCGCCGCGCAGCACCGTCTGTGCGGCGCCGACGGTGACGACGGCGTCGGTCTCGGCCAGGGAACGCGCGATCCGGAGCGGGATGTCACCGCTGGAGCCGAGCTCGACGAGGCCGGGGTCTTCGACGTCGTGGACGACAACCTCGCCGCGGAAGCGCAGCGCGAACTCCGGCGTGACGAGGCTCTCGACCGTCCGCCTGCCCGGGCGGCGGGCGAGCCCCGCAGCGACGAGGATCGTCTGTCGGTCGCTGGGGACGCCGACGCGCTCGAGCTCGTCCGAGGCGGCGACGAGCGCAGCCTGCCGCGGGTCGCGAGCCGATCCGGGAACGGGAAGGGCGGGCGGCTCGACGAGGATGGTCGCGCGGCCGCCGCGCGGAACGATCGTCTCCAGCGAGTCGCCGGCGAGCGGGAAGCGGAACGCGTCGCGAACGGCTGCGCCCACGTCGGCGATCGCCTCGTCGGGCGGCGGCGGCGGTGCGATCGCGACCGCGTCCTCGCCCGCATCGGCCACCACCAGCCGCGAGCCATAGAGAAGCGGGACCCGGCGCATCGGGTCGGGACGATAGCGTTGCGCCATGTCCCCGAAGACGCTCAGCGGGGCCGAGCTCGAGCTCGACGACGCGCCTGCCCGCGAGTGCGAGCTGTTCCTCGTCGACGGCAACAACCTCGCCTACCGGGCGTTCTTCGCCCTGCCGGAGGAGCTGGCGACCAGCGAGGGCTTCCCCACCGGCGCGCTGCTCGGGTTCACGAACATGCTGTTCAAGCTGCTCTCCGACTACCGGCCCAAGGGGGTCGCGGTGGCGTGGGACACGCGCCCCGTCCACCGGGCGGAGCTCTCGGCCGAGTACAAGCAGGACCGTCGGCCGATGCCGGATCTCCTCCGGGAACAGTTCCCGTTCTTCCGGCCGATCGTGGAGGCGTTCGGCTACCGCAACCTCGAGTTCGAGGGTTGGGAGGCCGACGACGTGATCGCAACGCTCGCCACCCGGGCGGACGAGGCCGGGATCCGGACGTGCGTCGTGTCGACCGACCGCGACGCCTTCCAGCTCGTCACCGACAGCGTCTGCCTGATGATGACCCCGCGCGGCGTCGCGGATGTGAACGTCTACACGCCGGAGCGGGTCGAGGCGAGGCTGGGGATCACGGCCGACAAGGTGCCCGACTTCATCGGCCTGAAGGGCGACCCCTCCGACAACATCGCCGGCGTCCCGGGGATCGGCGACAAAACGGCGTCGCAGCTGATCGCCACCTACGGCTCGCTCGAGGGAGTGCTCGAGCACGTGGACGAGCTGACTCCGGCGCGGCGCAAGGCGATCGCCGAGCACGCCGACCAGACGCGCAACTCCAGGGAGCTGGCGACGATGCGGCGCGATCTGGACATCGACTGCGACCCCGCCGAGCTCGTGCTCGCGCCGCCGGACCGCTCGCAGCTCACGGAGATGTTCCGCCGATTCGAGTTCCGGGCGTTACTCCAGCGCGTCGACCAGCTGGACGAGGCCCTCCCGGCCGTGGCCCCGCGGGCCGTCGAGGGCGACGCGCTCCCCTGGTGCGAAGCGGACGACGCAAGCAACACGGTGCTACCAGGTGCGACCGTCGGGCTCGCGGTGGACGAGGAGCGCGTAGCCATCGCAACCGACGAGGGCGTCGCCGTCGGCCCGAAGTCGAGTAACACGGTGTTGCAAGGTTTTTCGGCCGTGGCTCACGACGCCAAGGCCCAGCGGGTCGTGCCCGCAGACGACACGTTGCTCGCGGCCTACCTGATCGAGCCCGGGCGGGCGTCGTACGAGCTCGACGACCTTGCGCTCGAGTACGGGGTCGACGTCCTGCCCGAGCCCGAGGCCGACGAGGAGACGACCGCGCTCCTCCGCAGGGCGGCGTTGCCGCTCCGGCTCGTCTCGCCGATGCGCGCGCGCCTGCTCGAGCGCGGAAATCTCGAGCTGTACGAGACGATCGAGCTGCCCCTGACCCAGGTGCTGGCCGACATGGAGGACGCCGGTGTCCGGATCGACACCTACAGGATGGGCGAGATCACGGCGCGGCTCGCCGACCGCGTGGAGGAGCTCGAGTCGAGAGCGCACGAGCTCGCCGGCGAGGAGTTCATGCTCGGCTCCACCCAGCAGGTCGCGCGCGTCCTCTTCGAGAAGCTCGGCCTGACCCCCGGGCGCAGGGGGAAGACCGGCTACTCGACCGACACACGCGTGCTGCGCACGATTCGTGGCGAGCACGAGATCGTCGGCGTGATCGAGGAGTGGCGCGAGCTGACCAAGCTGCTCAACACCTACCTCGGGCCGTTGCCCACGCTCATCGGCGACGACGGCCGCCTGCACACGACGATCAACCAGGCGGTGGCCGCCACCGGCCGGCTCTCGACCTCGAACCCGAACCTGCAGTCGATCCCGATCCGCACCGAGCTCGGCCGGGAGATCCGCTCCGCCTTCGTCGCCGAGCCGGGCTGCAAGCTCGTCTCGGCCGACTACTCCCAGATCGAGCTGCGGATCCTCGCGCACGTCTCGGGCGAGCCGAAGCTGCGCGAGGCCTTCGAGCGCGGCGAGGACATCCACACGGCGACCGCCGCGGAGGTGCTCGGCAAGGATCCGGCGACGCTGACCAAGGGGGAGCGCGCGGTCGCGAAGATGATCAACTTCGGGATCATCTACGGGATCTCCGCCTTCGGCCTGTCGGAGAACCTGGAGATCCCCCGCGAGCAGGCCCAGGAGTACATCGACGCCTACCTGGCCCGCTTCCCGCACGTGCAGGATTTCATCGCGCGCACGATCGAAGAGGCAGCCAGGGACGGCTACGTGACCAGCCTGCTCGGTCGGCGCCGGCCGGTTCCGGAGATCCGGGCCCAGAGCCGCCAGACCAGGTCACTCGGCGAGCGGCTCGCGGTCAACTTCGTGATGCAGGGCTCGAACGCCGACATCATCAAGGTGGCGATGATCCGGATCCACCGCCGCCTTCGCGACGAGGGCCGCAGTGCCCGGCTCGTGCTCCAGGTGCACGACGAGCTCCTGCTCGAGGCCCCCGATGCCGAGCTTGCCGCGGTCAAGGAGCTCGTTCGCGCGGAAATGTGCGACGCGTACCCCCTCGACCCGCCGCTCGCGGTCGACGTCGGCGCGGGCGCCGACTGGAACGAGGCGAAGGACTGAGTCGCCCGTCTGCGGGCGGGTCCGAACGGTTCCCGGCTAACCAGTTCGACGGCGGGGCGTCTTACAGAGGCCCGGGTATACTGACCGGCTTCCGATGCAGAACGAGACGATCGACACGAGCGACGCAGGCGTCTGGACTACCGGTCCGGACGGCGAGCTGATCCCTGATTACGACTCGACGTTCCCGACGATCAACGAGGGCGAGGTCGTCCACGGGAAGGTCGTCCGCGTGGACAAGGACGAGGTCCTCGTCGACATCGGTTACAAGTCGGAGGGCGTCATCCCCGTCGCCGAGCTCTCGATCCGGCGGTCGATCAACCCGGCCGACGAAGTCGCGCTGGGTGACGAGATCGACGCGCTCGTGCTCACCAAGGAGGACGCAGAGGGCCGGCTGATCCTGTCGAAGAAGCGCGCCCGGTTCGAGCTGGCGTGGAAGGCGATCGAGCAGGCGGCCGAGAGCGGCCAACCGGTGACGGGCAAGGTCATCGAGGTGGTCAAGGGAGGCCTGATCCTCGACCTCGGGGTGCGCGGATTCCTGCCGGCCTCACTGGTCGACATCCGCCGCGTCCAGGACCTCGACGAGTTCCTCGCCAAGGAGCTGCGCTGCAAGGTGATCGAGCTCAACCGCTCGCGGAACAACGTCGTGCTCTCGCGCCGCGCCGTCCTCGAGGACGAGCGCAAGGAGATGCGCCAGGCGATCCTCGACCGCCTCGCCCCGGGCGACGTGGTCGAGGGCCAGATCTCGAACATCGTCGACTTCGGCGCGTTCGTCGACCTCGACGGCATGGACGGGCTGATCCACATCTCCGAGCTCTCCTGGTCGCACGTCAACCATCCGTCCGAGGTGCTCGAGATCGGCCAGACGGTCAAGGTCAAGGTGCTCGACATCGACCGCGACCGCCAGCGGATCTCGCTCGGCCTCAAGCAGACGCAGACCGATCCCTGGCAGCAGGTGCTCGACAGCTACGGCGAGGGCGACGTCGTCCAGGGCCGCGTCACGAAGGTGGTCACGTTCGGAGCGTTCGTGGAGATCCTCCCCGGCGTCGAAGGTCTCGTGCACATCTCCGAGCTCGCGCAGCACCACGTCGAGAATCCGCGCGAGGTCGTCTCCCAGGGCGACCTCGTCAACGTGAAGATCATCGAGGTCGACGCCGAGCGCCGCAGGCTTTCGCTCTCGCTGAAGCGGATCGAGGACGGTGACCAGTCGCAGCCGCTGGGAGAGGGCGACGAGCCGCTCCGCCCGCAGATCGACCTCTCCGAGGAAGTCTTCGCCGACGCCCCCGCCTCCGAAGTGGAGCCGCAGGAGCCGGAGACGGTCGCGGAAGAGACTGCCGAGCCGCCGGACACGCCGCGGACGCCGACTGAGTCGGACGCGACGGACCAAGAGCCGTCGGCGGCAGCGGAGCAAGAAGCGCCGGCGCCGACCGACCAGCCTTCCTAGCCCGCCCGTGACGCCGCTCACCGTCGCCGTCACCGGCGGCATCGGAGCGGGGAAGTCCGCCGCGCTGGCGGCATTTGCGCGGCGCGGTGTCTCGACGCTGTCCGCCGACCACGTCGTCCACCGCCTGATCGGCGAGGATCCGGAGGTGCGCGCCGCGCTCGAGGAGCGGCTCGGAACCACCGACCGGGCCGGAATCGCCGCGGTCGTCTTCGCCGACCGCGAGCGGCTCGACTGGCTGGAGGGTCTGCTCCACCCCCGTGTTCGGCGCGAGCAGGAAGCGTGGCTCGCGGGTCTCGACGCGAAGGTCGCTGCGATCGAGATCCCGCTTCTGTTCGAGACCGGCGGCGAGGAGCGCTTCGACGCGGTGGTCGTGATCACCGCGCCCGCCCACGTTCGATGCCGGACGGACCGGGCGGGCCGACGACGCGCGCGCGGCCAGGCTGCTCCCCGACGCCGAGAAGGTCAGGCGTGCAGACTTCGCCTACGTGAACGACGGCACGCTCGACGAGCTCGATGCGTTCGTCGGGCAGGTGCTCGACCGCCTGACCGGGTGACCGCCTCCGCGGGCCGTCTCGTCCTCGGCGTGACCGTGATCGCGGTCCTGCTCGCCACCTTCGGGGCGATCCACCTCACGCAGCCCGCCTGGTACCAGCGTCTCTGGCACCCGCTGCACTACGAGGGCATCGTCCTCGGTCATGCGCGGAACTACCAGCTCGACCCGGCACTGCTCGCAGCGGTGATCTACCAGGAGAGCAAGTTCCACGCCGACGCGCGCTCCGACCGGGGCGCGGTCGGCCTGATGCAGCTTCTGCCCGAGACGGCGGAGGGCATCGCCGAGCGCACCGGCGGGTCGCAGTTCCGCGTCTCGGACCTGTACGACCCCGAGATCAACGTCCGCTACGGGGCGTGGTACCTGCGTCACCTGCTGGACAAGTACGGCTCGGAGCGGCTCGCGCTCGCCGCGTACAACGCCGGCCAGGCCAACGTCGACCGCTGGCGCGCGCGCGGACTGCCGATCCAGTTCGACGAGACCAGGAGCTTCGTCGACCGCGTGGAGCACCTGAAGGTCACGTACCACCACGCTTATTCGTCGCTTCGACAACATGGCGACACTTGACAGACATCGAAGTAATGTCATAATGACATCACAATGCAACTCGATACGCACGTTCAGGCACTGCAGGCCGAGCTCGCCGCCCTGGCGGGCATCGGCGACGAGCAAGTTGCGGTCGCAGCGGACCGGCTGAGCCAGGCGCTCGCCCCCTCCCTGCGGTTGCGCCTGCTCGAGCTCCTGTCCGAAGCCGCGCTCGAGGTCAGCTCGCAGCTCTGCGCGGGCCACGTCGAGATCCGCCTCGCCGGCCAGGAGCCCTCGCTCGTCTACGTCGAGCACGAGGAGGAGGCCGCTGCGCCTCCGCCCGAGGACGGTCTCACCGCCCGAATCACGCTCCGCCTGCCCGACTCGCTGAAGGTGTCGGTCGAGGGCGCGGCCGCGAAGGAGGGCATGTCCGTGAACACCTGGATCGTCAAGGCCCTGACCAGGGGGCTGACGAGCGCGGTCGCGTCGGGCGGCCGCATCGGCAGTCGCCTGACCGGCTACGGCCAGAGCTGAAAGGAGGAGGCATGAGGTACCAGCCCGGACTGTTCGGACATCTGCCGGAATGGGAGGCATCCGATCGTCGTAACGACCGCGTCGACCTCCGGCCCACGCGCATCCGTGTCATGGCGCGGCGGAAGAGGGGATCCCGGTGAGGTACGACTTCGCCACCCCGGACCCGCCGAAGCTGCGCTTCGGGATCGGCGCCGGCCGCGTCGAGATCGAGACGGCCGACGTCGCCGAGACGACGGTCGAAGTCGAGGCGATTCGCGGCAACGTCGAGGACCTGAAGGTCGAGCAGCGCGGCCGCGACATCGTCGTCGAGGGCCGCAAGCGCTTGGGCCTCAAGAGCGACCAGGAGTTCGACATCCGCATCCGGGCGCCGTACGGTTCCGAGGTCGACGCCAACGTGGCGTCGGCGCCTTTCCGGGCCACGGGCCGGCTGAGCAAGCTCGAGGTCAACACCGCTTCCGGCGACGTCCAGGTCGAGAACGTCGAGCGCGACGTCAAGATCCACTCGGCGAGCGGCGACGTCCAGCTGGGCTCGGTCGGTGGGCGCACGGACGTCAACACCGCCTCGGGTGACGTCCAGGTGGATTCGGCCGGCGGCGGCGGGACGATCCGCTCGGCGTCGGGTGACGTCCAGATCGCCGAGGCGGCCAGGCAGGTGAAGCTGCAGACGGCGTCGGGCGACATGGTGATCGGCTCGATTGCCGAGGGCTCGATCGACGTCAAGTCCGCGTCGGGCGACGTCCGCGTCGGGATCAAGCAGGGCTCGCGCCTCCACGTCGATGCCCGCTCGCTCAGCGGCGACACCACGTCGGAGGTCGAGCTCGGCGGCGTCGAGACGGCCACCGGAGGCCCGCTGGTCGAGGTCAAGGGCACGACGATGAGCGGCGACATCAGGATCGTCCGCGCGTGAGGATTGTCCCGGAGCTGCTCCGGGACAAATCGGCAGTTCCCGACATTCTTCGCCGGCCAGGCGATCTCGCTGGTCGGCGATCAGATCACGCTGATCGCCCTTCCGCTCGTCGCCGTGCTCGCGCTCGACGCGACACCGGCTCAGATGGGCTACCTGGTCACCGCGGCGCTCCTGCCCAATCTGCTCTTCTCGCTGCACGCCGGCGCCTGGGTCGACCGCAGCGGTCGCCGGCGACAGGTGATGGTCGTCGCCGACCTCGGGCGGGCGGTCGCGCTCGCCAGCGTCCCGATCGCCTACGCGTTCTGAGCGCTGACCTTCGCGCAGCTGTACGCGGTCGGCTTCGCCACGGGCTTGCTGAGCGTGTTCTTCTTCGTCTCCTACACCCACGCTGTTCGTCGTGCTCGTGCCGCGCGAGCGGTACGTCGACGGGAACTCGCTGCTGCACGGTAGCCGGGCGCTCTCGGCTGTCGTGGGGCCGAGCCTCGGCGGCGCGCTCGTCCAGTTGCTGACCGCGCCGGTCGCCCTGGCAGCCGATGCCCTGTCGTTCGTCGCTTCTGCCGTGTCCCTCGCCTGGATCCGGCCTCAGGAGCCTCCGACCGAGCCGGCCGCGAGCGGACACCTCTCGGCGGGGATGCGCTACATCGCCGGCTCTCGGGCGATCCGCGCCTCGCTCGCCGCGACCGCGACGATCAACTTCTTCAACTTCGTCTTCTTCGCGCTGGTCATCCTCTACGCGAATCGCTACCTCGGGGTCGGGCCGGGCGCGCTCGGGCTCGTGCTCGGGCTCGGCGCCGCCGGCGCCGTGATCGGGGCCCTGATCACCGGGCGCGTCTCGCGGCGGATCGGTATCGGGCCAACCTATGTCGTCGGCTGCATCGTGTTCCCGGCGCCGCTCGTGCTCGTCCCGCTGGCCGGCGGTCCCCACCGGCTCGTGCTCACGTGCCTCTTTCGCGCAGAGTTCGGCTCCGGGCTCGGCGTGATGATGCTCGACATCGCCTCCGGCGCGATCACGGCCGCGCTCGTCCCCGACCGGCTGCGGGCACGGGTCACCGGCGCCTACATGGTCGTCAACTACGGCGTGCGGCCGGTGGGTGCGTTCCTCGGCGGTGTGCTCGGCAGCGCGATCGGAGTCCAGACGACGCTGTGGATCGCGGTCGTCGGCGGCATGCCCGGTTTTCTCTTCCTGCTGCCGTCGCCGATTCCGCAGACGCGGGAGCTGCCGGCGACCGAGGAGCCGGAAGAGCAGGCAGCAGGCAGCCGGCAAGGTCGCCGCGGTCTCGTGGGGCCGGACTCGTCCAGCCGTTAGCGTTCATTCCATGAAAGCCCTGCGCTCCATCGCGGAGGTCGAGCGCGAGCTTCCTGGGGAGGGGTTCTTCGAAGGCGGCGCGGACGGGCTCGTTGCCGACCTGCGGCCGCTCGAGCTGCGCCCGTTCGCGGGCGAGGGCTGGACGGTGATCTCGGCCTCGCCCGAGCTCTTCCTCGCACGCTGCGGGTCGAGGGTCTGGGCGAAGCCGATCAAAGGCACGCGCCCGCTCGGCGAGACGCTCGAGCTCGCCGCTTCGGACGAGGACGCCGGCGAGCACGTGATGATCGTCGACCTCGAGCGCAACGACCTCTCGGGCGTCTGCAAGGCCGGCAGCATCCGGTGGCCGACGTTCGCCGTCGCCGAGGATCGCATCCACCTCTGGGTGGGCGGCGGGGTCGTCTGGGACTCCGACCCGGGGGCGGAGATCGAGGAGTCGCTGGTCAAGGTGCGGCCGCTGCTCGATGCGATCGGGGCGCCCCTGCGGGAGCCGGTCCGCCGTTGAGCCTGCTCGCGGTGGCGGTTGGCGGCCGCGGCGTCGTCTCGCTGGACGAGCCGGTGCTGCGCGCCGACGACGAGGCGCTGCTCCGGGGTCGCGCGGCGTTCGAGACCGTACGGGTCTACGCCGGGCGGCCGTTCCGGCTCGCCGAGCACCTCGCACGGATGCGGGCGTCGGCCGGGCGACTGGGGATCGGGTTTCCGGACGGTTTCGAGGAGCTCGCCGCCGAGGCGCTCGATGCCGCCGGCGCGCCGGACGCCATGCTGCGGCTCTACCTGACCCCCGGCCGCGAGGGCGAGGGCGCCCCGGTCCGGCTCGCGCTGGTCAGCTCTCTTCCGGACGACCTCGAGGATCGGCGGGCGCGCGGCATCTCACTGATCTCCCTACTCGGCGTGCGGACCGAGGCGCCGTGGCTGCTCGGTGGCGTCAAGTCGACGAGCTACGCGGTGAACATGGCGGCGGAGGCGGAAGCGCGGTCGCGCGGCGCCGACGACGCGGTGTTCGTCCGCGACGACGGCATCGTGCTGGAAGGCCCGGTGACAAATGTCTGGTGGCGGCGCGGCGACACGCTCTTCACCCCGTCGCTCGACCTCGGCATCCTCGCCGGGGTGACCAGGGCGGTCCTGCTCGAGGTCGCCCCCGAGGCGGGCTTCCAGGTGTTCCAGGGCGCGTACCCGCTCGTCGAGCTGCTCGACTCCGACGAGGTGTTCACCTCGTCGTCGGTCCGCGAGGTGATGCCGGTGGTGGCGGTCGACGAACGGCCGTTCGAACGCGGGCCTGCGGCCCCGGTGCTCCAGGCCGCGCTCCGGGAAGCGGCGGTCGGCTAGTCCTCTCGGGTCAGCCTGGCGAAGCCGGCCTGGAGGAAGTCGTTCGCACCGGCCGCCGCCAGCGACCACGTCAGCAGGCGTCCGAAGCGCGGTGCCAGCACCTGGGTGGCGGCCAACCCTCCTGCCGCCCACGTGCCGACGCAGCGGCTGCAAGTGACCAGCTCGCCGATCGCCTGCTGGAGGTCGCCCGACTCGACGGGCTCCTCGTCCCCGTCGTGGGCATGGCCGCGGACGAACGGCTCGCGCAGGAAGCTCGTCACCTCGTCGTGGGCGAGCGTCCGCGCAGCCTTGAACGCCGCCGCCGACAGCACGACCAGGTCGAGCGTGGTCTGGCACTGGGGGTCGCGGTCGAGCAGGCGGCCGAGCACTCCCGCCGCCGCGAGGCCGCCCGCGAAGGTGCCGACGATGCCTGCGTAGGCGGCATGGGGCGAGGTCCGTTCTGCCGTGGTCATGCCGGTACCTTGTGTTCACCGTGCCCGAGTTCAAAACGTCCGATGGATACAGGCCGACCGGCGACCAGCCGCAGGCGATCGACCAGCTCTCGGCCTCGCTCGCCGCCGGCGAGCGCTACCAGACGCTGCTCGGTGCGACCGGCACCGGCAAGACGGCGACGATGGCCTGGATCATCGAGAAGGTCGGCCGCCCGTCGCTCGTGATCGCGCACAACAAGACGCTGGCCGCGCAGCTCTGCAACGAGTTCCGTGAGTTCTTCCCGGACAACGCGGTCGAGTACTTCGTCTCGTACTACGACTACTACCAGCCTGAGGCGTACGTGCCCCAGGCCGACCTGTACATCGAGAAGGACTCGTCCCGGAACGACGACATCTCGCGGCTGCGGCTTGCGGCCACCTCGGCACTGTTCACGCGCCGCGACGTGGTCGTCGTCGCCTCGGTCTCGTGCATCTACGGCCTCGGCTCGCCGGAGGAGTGGCGCGGCCGCGTGCTCGTGCTCGAGGTGGGGGAGACGACCGACCGCGACGATGCGCTGCGGACGCTGGTCGAGAGTCAGTACGTGCGCAACGACTCGGTGCTCGCGCGCGGCCGCTTCAGGGTGAAGGGCGACGTCATGGAGGTGCAGCCCGCGAACTCGGAGACGGCCTATCGCATCTCGTTCTTCGGCGACGAGGTCGAGTCGATCTCGCACTTCGACCCGCTGACCGGCGAGGTGTACGCGCGGCTCGACAACCTCGTGATCTGGCCGGCGACCGAGTACGTGACCTCGACCCCCACCGTCGCGCGCGCGGTCGACGACATCCGCAACGAGCTCGCGGAGCAGGTGCGGCTGTTCGAGGAGCAAGGCAAGCAGCTCGAGGCGCACAGGCTGCGTCAGCGCACCGAGTACGACCTCGAGATGCTGAAGGAGCTCGGCTTCTGCAACGGGATCGAGAACTACTCGCGACACCTCGAGGGCCGTCCGCAGGGCTCGCACCCGTTCACGCTGCTCGACTACTTCCCCGACGACCTGGTCGTCTTCGTGGACGAGTCGCATCAGACCGTCCCGCAGCTCGGGGGCATGTACGAGGGCGACCGCTCTCGCAAGCAGACGCTGGTCGATTTCGGCTTTCGGCTGCCGTCGGCGCTCGACAACCGGCCGTTGCGCTTCGACGAGTTCCTCCACAAGGTGCCGCAGCTCGTCTTCGTCTCGGCGACGCCGGGCCCGTTCGAGCTCCGCCACTCGAAGGTGATCGCCGAGCAGCTGATCCGCCCGACCTTCATCGTCGACCCCGAGGTCGAGCTGCGCGCGACCAAGAACCAGATCGACGACCTGCTGAACGAGATCCGCCGGCGCGAGGAGGCGGGCGAGCGAGTGCTGGTCACGACCTTGACCAAGAAGATGGCCGAGGACCTGACCGACTACCTGCTCGAGGCCGGCGTGAAGGCGCGCTACCTGCACTCGGAGATCGACACGCTCGAGCGGATCCAGATCATCCGCGAGCTGCGACTGGGCGAGTACGACGTCCTGGTCGGCGTCAACCTGCTCCGCGAAGGGCTCGACCTGCCCGAGGTCTCGCTGGTCGCCGTGCTCGACGCCGACAAGGAGGGCTTCCTGCGCGGGAAGACCGCGCTGGTCCAGACGATCGGCCGCGCCGCGCGCAACGTGAACGGGAAGGTGTTGCTGTACGCCGACCGCATGACCGAGGCGATCCAGGGCGCGCTCGACGAGACCAACCGCCGCCGCGACAAGCAGCTCGTCTACAACGAGGAGCACGGGATCACCCCCGAGTCGGTGACGAAGGCCGTGTCCGACATCGCCGAGTTCCTGATGCTCGAGTCGCCGACCGTCCCGTCGCGCCGCCGTCGTGGCAAGGCCCAGGTCGAGGGGATGAAGCCGGAGGAGATCGAGCGCCTGGTGGTCGAGCTCGAGGAGGAGATGTTCACCGCCGCCGAGGAGCTCCGTTTCGAGTACGCCGCCAAGCTGCGGGACGAGATCAAGGAGCTGCGCCGCGAGCTGCTCGCCGTGACGGCCTAGTCCTCCTGCGGCATGATCCGCTGTCTGTGGCCGGGCTGACGAGGGCGGACCTACTCAGGCGGGGCGTGGGCGGCGGAGTCGGGCTCGCCCTGCTCGGCGGGCTCCCGGGCCGCGGGGTGCGGCTGCTCGAGAGCGCGGACGCGGCGAGGAGGCCGAACGTCCACGGGTTCGTCACCCGTCCCGACCTCCGCCCGCCGGTGATCAGCGTCGTCACGCCCGCGCGCGGAACTGGCGGCGGCTACCTGTTCCTCGCGCCGTCGTCCGGCCCGGGCATGCGCGGCAGCCTGATCGCGGACGACCGTGGCGACCCCGTCTACTTCCGTCCGGCCACGCCGAGAACGGTCATGGACTTCCGGGCGGGGACGCTGCACGGGGCTCCGGTCCTCAGCTGGTGGGAGGGGCGGTACGTGTTCGGTGTCGGAAAGGTTGGCGACTACGTCATCGTCGACGCGTCGTACCGCGAGCTCGCGCGGTTCTCGTCGGCCGGGCATCGCCGCCCCGACTTCCACGAGGTCCTGCTGACCGAGGACGGCACGCTGCTCGTCACCGCCTACGAGACCCGGGCGGCGGATCTGACCGCGGTGGGCGGCCCGAGCAACGGCCTCGTGTACGGCGGCGTGGTCCAGAAGCTGGCCGTTCCGAGCGGGCGTCTGCTGTGGGAGTGGCACAGCCTCGACCACGTCGACATCACCGAGACCGTGAGCGACCAGCTCGGCTCGCCGTTCGACTACTTCCACATCAACGCGATCGAGGTGGACGGCGACGGCAACCTGCTCGTCTCCGCCCGCAACACGTCGGCGCTGTACAAGGTCGCGCGGCGGACCGGGAAGGTCCTCTGGCGGCTGGGCGGCAACCGGAGCGACTTCTCGATGGGCAAGGGGACTCGGTTCGGCTTCCAGCACGACGCGCGCCTGCACGAGGGCGGCAGGACGATCAGCCTGTTCGACAACGGGCCGCACCCCGGCGATCTCCGTCCCGAATCGAGAGCGATCGTGCTCTCGGTCGACCAGCGTCGCCGGCAGGTGACGCTGAAGCGCGAGCTTCGGCACCGGCGACCGCTCTTCGCCTTTGCCACAGGCAACAACCAGCTCTTGCCGAACGCGAACCGGCTCGTCACCTGGGGGATCACGGGGTGGTTCACCGAGTACGACCCGGACGGCCACGTCTGCCTCGATGCCCACTTGCCCGGGAACGGCCAGAACTACCGCGTCTTCCGGTTCCCGTGGGCCGGGAAACCGCGGGTGCCGCCTGCGTTCAAGGCCTACCGGCAGGGCGCCGGAGCGGCGAGGTTCTACGCGAGCTGGAACGGCTCGACCGAGCTCGCCTCCTGGCGGCTCGAAACCGGGAGAACGCTCGGGGCGCTTCGCCCGGGCGGCAGCCATCCGAAGCGAGGGTTCGAGACGTCGTTCGCGATCCCGCCGCGAACTCGCTACGCGGCCGCGGTCGCGCTCGACGCCAGCGGCAAGCCGCTCGCGCGCTCCCGGACGATCCGGCTCTACTAAGAAATTCTTTCAGAAAGAGACCCTCTCTGACGGTGACGGAGGTGGGCGTCGGATCCGGGGCCGACGGACCTGTCGCAGCCGAGCTCGGGGTTGGTTAGCCGTTGCACACGGCAAAGAGATGCCTGGCGCCTTCGATTCCCTTGAGTTCGTGCAGGCCGCGCTCCTCGAATCGCAGTCCCGAGCCTGCGACGATGTCGCGCACGGTCTCTGAGACGAGGAGCTCGCCGCCAGCGGCCTTCGCCATCACCCGCGCCGCGACGTGGACGGCGATGCCGCGGAGGGCTCCATCGCGCTCCTGTACCTCACCAATATGAACGCCGCCCCGAACGCGGACACCCAGCTGCTGCGCCTGCTCGTGGAGGCGGCGGCCTGCCCGAATCGCGCTCACCGGCCCCTCGAAGGACGCCATCAGGCCGTCGCCCGTCTGATCGATCAGCGTGCCGCCGAAGGCGGCGACGGCGTGTCCGCCGAGACGGCCGTACTCAGCAAGCAAGTCCGCCCAGCGCTCGTCCCCGAGCCGGCGGGCGAGCGGCGTCGAACCCTCGATGTCGCACTGTAGGATCGCCCGCACCCTGCCTGGCTCGCGCACGGCCGGCCGGACGCCGGTCACGAACGCCTCGATCTCTGCGCCGAGCTCGTCGATGTCGCCGAGCCAGATGAGGTGCTGGCCGCCCGAGAGCTCGACGAAGCGGGCCCCAGGGATGCGCTCGGCCATGTACCGAGCCGCCTCGGGCGGCCCGACCTCGTCCCCCGCCCTGCTCACCACGAGCGTTGGTACGCGGATCGAGCCGAGCAACGAACGGACGTCGATCTGATGGTTGGCAACGATCAGGGCGGCAGCCGCTGCCGGGCTTGCTCCCGCTTGCTGGTAGACGGCCCAGCGCTGCATGAAGCGTTGATCTGCCTGCGCCCCAATACCCGGCGCGCGCTCAGGGTCGCCCCACGTCTCCTCGATTGCGGCCGTGATCGCATCCGCGTCCACCCGCTCGCCCCAGGGGTAATCGTCCTTGGGCGCAAAGCACGCCTGCGTTCCGTAGAGCACGAGGCTCTGCACCCGCTCTGGATGGGCGACGGCAAGCAGCACCGCGAGCGGCCCACCCTCGCTCCAGCCCATCACGTGCGTCCGCTCCAACCCGAGTGCATCCATCACCGCGCGTGCGTCCTCCATCCGCACCTCCAGCGTCGGCACCCCCGGCGGCCGATCAGAGAGTCCTGTACCCCGCTTGTCGAAGCGAACCAGGCGAGCGAAGGAGGTCATCCGCTCGCACCAGCGCACCCAGGAGGGCTCCTCCCAGTCAAGTGCAAGATGGGAGATCCACCCGGGGATCATCAGGAGGTCGTGCGGTCCCTGGCCGACGACCTGGTAAGCGACGCTGACATCCCCGTTGCGTACGTACCGAACCGGAGGCGGCATCACCGCAAGGATAGGCCGGATCCTGCGAAGGGTTGCTGCCGGACTCGCTTCGGAACCCGCGCTCGTCTGAAGACGACGGCCCGCCTGAGGCGGGCCGTCCAGGTGAAGCGGGCAGTGCCCGCAAGCGGCTGAGACCCGAGGAGATGATAGCCAGGGTCGCTCGGAGGGCGGCCGGAGTCGAACCGGATCCGGCTGAGCCGGACAGGCGGGTCTCAGCCGCCTGCTCCACCGCGGAGCTTCACCCTCCGACCAAGAGGAACGTAAGCCGAGGTCGCAGCGGAAACGTGCCCGAGATGCGAAGAAAGCGGTTCGGATCAGCTCGACGCCAGCGGGCCCGACCCACGGGGAAATCGTCGGGTCGCGGTCAGGCCCCAGTCGCCGCTCCGCCAGATATAGGTGTGCACGCGCAGCTCGTTCGGCTCGGCCTCGTAGACGAGCAGGCCGCGGGCCTCCCCGCGCCGGTGCGGCCTTGGCTGGCCCAGCCCAGGCGCCGTCGCGACGACCGCGCCGCGCTGATGCTCCGACCAGACCTCGAACTCGTGCCGCTCGGCGACCGCGCCCTGGTGGGTGTGCCCCGAGACCACGAGCTCCGCGCCCGCATCGACGAGCGCCCCGAGCACGTGGTTCCGCCGGGCGACCGGCCGCTTGCGCGTCCGCCACGGCGCTCCTCCGAGCTGGTGGTGCAGCGCGACCATGCGCAGGGCGCCGGGGGGTGTGGCGGCGAGCTGCGACACCGCCCACTCGAGCTGGCCGTCGCGGACGGCGCCGGACTGGTGGCGCCACGGCCGCACGGAGTTGATGCCGACGAGGCAGACGCTGTCGGAGACGTGCACCGGGCGGGTCGTCTCCCAGAGCCGCTCGAACTCCGCCCACGGCCGCGTGAACCGCGCCGGGAATGCGTACGGGATGTCGTGATTGCCCGGAACGGCAACGACGGGAGCGCCCAGGTCACGGAGGAACGCGGCTGCCCGTTCGTGCTGGTCGCGGCGTCCGCGGTGGGTGAGATCGCCGCTGGCGACGATCAGCTCGGGCCGCAGTCGCTCGACCAGCACTGCAAGCGATGCTCTCGCGTCCCGGCTCTCGTGGGCGCCGACATGCAGGTCGGAGACGTGGAGAATTCTCGCTGGCACGGCCGAACCACCCTATAAACTCATCGTAGTGATGGATGAGCCGGCCGAGATCGTCGAGGATCTCTACCTGGGCCTGCGGGCCGGAGGCGCGCTCCGAAAGCAGCGTCGCGGTGAGCCGCTGACGGCCGACGAGGAAGAGGCGCTCGGTCGTTGGCGCCAGATGTCGAGCTGGCGCAAGGCGGTGGCGATCGGTGCCTTCGCGGTCGGCACCTTCGGGCTCGGCTTCACCGTCGGCGGCCTCGTGTTCGGCCGCTGGCGAAGGGCCTGAAGAGATCCAGCCCTTCCGCCGCCGAAGCCCGGCTTCGCCGGGCGTGAGGCACGCCACTGAGAGGCACCATCTGCAGTGTCATCGGCCACAGCCGGCCTCGCTTCGGCTGGAGCGGCGTTGCGGCGCGCGAGGAGGGGTCCACGGGGGAACCAGGGGTTTCCCCGTGAGGCGTCAGCCGGTCTCTGCGTCCCGTTCCGGGAAGATCAAGGCAGGCACCTTCTCCTTCGCCGGATCCTTGTCGAACAACGTCACGTCGACGAGGGTTGCGAGCACTGCGGCGAGCGGCGTCGACAGGAGCACGTAGAAGCCGCCGAAGAGCAGCCCGACGCTGGTCACGGTGATCAGGATGATCAGGGGCGGAACGCCGGTGACGTGCCCGAGGACTTTCGGCCCGATCACGTAGTCCTGGAGCAGCCGCAGGCCGTAGACGGCGCCGGCAGCCGCCGCCGCGGTCTGCCACGAGACGGTCAGCCCCGCGCCGATCGCGACGAGGCCGGCGGCGAGCGGGCCGATCACCGGCACGAGCTCGACGATGCCTGCGAACACGCCGATCAGCAGCCAGAACGGGACGCCGATCAGCCAGAAGGCGAGTGAGAGCACGGTGCCGACGAACGCGACCATGAGCAGCGATCCACGCACGTAGCCGCCGAGCTTCGCCTCGATCAGATCCCAGGTCTGGACGATCGACTTCCGCTTGCGCGGCCCGGCGATGCCGGCGAGCGCCTCCTGCGCTCGGTCCTTGTCGAAGATCCAGTACGCCGCGATCGTGAAGGTGAAGAAAATGCCGACGAGCACCTCGAGAGCGGTCCGGCCGTAGGTGACGGCGGGATGGATCAGGTCGGTGCCGTTCGGGAGGCGCTCGAGCCTATGCTGGATGCCGATCAGGATCTCGTGCTTGATCCCGTGCGAGTGACGGGCGGCCTCGGCAACATCCGCCTTCGAGGTGGGCAGCGTGCCGATCGCCTTCTCGGTCTGGTCGAGTGCGCGCGGGACGATCAACCAGAGCAGGAGCCCGATCGCGCAGGCGAACCCGACGTAGTGGATCGCCACGCCGAGCGCGCGTGGGACGTGGCGTGCGTTCAGCCAGTCGACGCCGGGGCGCATCGCCGACGCGATGATCACCGCGAGCAGGAGCAGGGCAACCAGGACCTTCAGGTGCCAGATCGCAAGCGCACCCGCGACCACGCCGACGGCGACCAGGGTCGCGACGAAGGACTTGCGGGCAACGTCGCTCATCACCTCTGGTTGTCTCCACCGTGGCGCTTGCCCAAACGGATTGCGGCCTCCTTTCCGAACACCTGTTCGCACGGTAGAATGGTCGCTCTATGGCTGCGGACGAGCTCGTCGTTCACGGCGCGCGGGAGCACAACCTCAAGGACATCACCGTCCGGCTGCCCCGGAACGCGCTGATCTGCATCACCGGCCTGTCCGGGTCGGGCAAGTCCAGCCTGGCCTTCGACACGATCTACGCGGAGGGCCAGCGCCGCTACGTCGAGTCGCTGTCCGCCTACGCGCGGCAGTTCCTCCAGATGATGGAGAAGCCCGACGTCGACTCGATCGACGGGCTCTCACCGGCGATCTCGATCGACCAGAAGACGACCTCACGGAACCCGCGCTCGACGGTCGGCACGGTGACGGAGATCTACGACTACCTGCGCCTGCTCTTCGCACGCGTCGGCCGTCCGCACTGCCCGATCTGCGGGCGTCCGATCGCCGGCCAGTCGATCGAGGCGATCGTCGACCAGGTGCTCCGGCTGGCGGAGGGGACGAAGTTCACCGTGAACGCACCGGTCGTCCGCGACCGCAAGGGCGAGCACCGGGACGTCTTCGACCACCTGCGTGCCGAGGGCTTCACACGGGTGAAGGTCGACGGGGAGCAGCGGTTGCTCGACGAGGAGATCGAGCTCGACAAGAAGTTCAAGCACACGATCGAAGTGGTCGTCGACCGGCTGGTGATGAAGGAGGACCTGCGCACGCGGCTGGCGCAGTCGATCGAGACCGCGGTCGCGCTCGCCGAGGGGCTGGTGGTGATCGACGTCGTGGACGGAGAGGAGCTGACCTTTTCGGAGCGCTTCGCCTGTCCCGAGCACGGCGTCTCGCTGCCCGAGCTCCAGCCGCGGATCTTCTCGTTCAACTCGCCGCACGGAGCCTGCCCGCGGTGCACCGGCCTGGGCGCGCAGCAGGAGATCGACCCCGACCTGCTCGTCCCCGACCCGTCGCTGTCGATCGCCGAAGGCGCGCTGGTGCCGTGGTCGGTCGGCAATTCCAGCTACTACGAGTCGGTGATCCAGGCGATCGCCGAGCGCTGGGAGATCGACCTGGACAAGCCCTGGCAGGAGCTCTCCACGGCCCAGCAGGACCTGTTCCTGTACGGCACCAAGGGCGAGCGCATCTACGTCCAGTACCGCAACCGGATGGGCCGCAAGCGCTCGTACATGCTCAACTTCGAGGGGATCGTCCCCAGCCTCGAGCGGCGCTACCGCGAGACCGACTCCTCCCAGCAGCGCGAGCGGATCGAGGAGTACATGTCGTTCCGGCCGTGTCCGGCGTGCGGCGGCGCGCGGCTGAAACCCGAGGTGCTGGCGGTCACTGTCGGCGGCCTCAACATCCACGAGTTCACGAAGATGTCGGTGACGCGCTCGCTCGCGTTCCTCGGCGGGCTGGAGCTGACCGAGGTCGAGCAGCTGATCGGCGCGCGGATCGTGAAGGAGATTCGCGAGCGGCTGACGTTCCTCGACGACGTCGGCGTCGGGTACCTGAACCTCGACCGCGCGTCCGCCACGCTCTCGGGCGGCGAAGCGCAACGGCTTCGCCTGGCCACCCAGATCGGCTCGCAGCTCGTGGGCGTCCTCTACATCCTCGACGAGCCGTCGATCGGCCTCCACCAGCGCGACAACGGCAAGCTGATCGGCACGCTCGAGCGGCTCCGCGACCTCGGCAACACCGTGGTCGTGGTCGAGCACGACGAGCAGATGATGCGCTCGGCCGACTGGCTTGTCGACATGGGCCCGGGGGCGGGCGAGCACGGTGGCCACGTCGTCGCCGAGGGCACGGCGGCGAAGGTGCAGCGGTCGCGCGGCTCGATCACGGGGCAGTTCCTCTCGGGGGCGCGGGCGATCGCGGTGCCGGGGCGGCGCCCGGACGATCTCGGATCGTTCGCCGTCCGCGGCGCGTCGCAGCACAACCTGAAGGGCATCGACGTCGAGTTCCCGGTCGGGAAGCTCGTCTGCGTCACGGGCGTGTCCGGCTCGGGCAAGTCGACGCTGGTCAACGAGATCGTCTACAAGGCCTGCGCGAACCGGCTGCACAAGATGCGGACGAAGCCGGGCGACCACGAGTCGGTCGAGGGGATCGACGCCTTCGACAAGGTGATCGACATCGACCAGTCGCCGATCGGCCGGACGCCGCGCTCGAACCCGGCGACGTACACCGACCTGTTCACGCCGATCCGAGAGCTCTACTCGCTGACGCCGGAGTCGAAGGTGCGCGGGTACAAGCCGGGACGGTTCTCGTTCAACGTCCGCGGCGGCCGCTGCGAGACCTGCAAGGGCGACGGGCAGATCAAGATCGAGATGCACTTCCTGCCCGACGTCTATGTGCCCTGCGAGACCTGCAAGGGCGCGCGCTACAACCGCGAGACGCTCGAGGTGCGGTTCAAGGGCAAGAACATTTCCGAGGTCCTGGACATGTCCGTCGAGGAGGCGTTGTCCTTCTTCGCCAAGATTCCGAAGATCCGGCGGAAGCTGCAGACGCTCCACGACGTGGGGCTCGACTACATCAAGCTCGGCCAGCCGGCGACGACGCTGTCGGGCGGCGAGGCTCAGCGCGTCAAGCTCGCGAAAGAGCTGTCGAAGGTCGCGACCGGCAAGACGCTCTACATACTCGACGAGCCCACCACGGGCCTCCACTTCGCCGACATCGAAAAGCTCCTGGAGGTGCTCCAGCGGCTCGTCGACGCGGGGAACACGGTGCTGGTGATCGAGCACAACCTCGACGTGATCAAGCAGGCGGACTGGATCGTCGACCTCGGCCCCGAGGGCGGCGAGGCCGGCGGCGAGGTGATCGTGACCGGCACGCCCGAGCAGGTCGCCGAGACAGAAGGCTCCTACACGGGGCAGTTCCTGCGCGAGCTCTTGCCGGTCAAGGCCGCCGTCGCCGCCGCCTGAGGCGTTTGACAAGGCGCGTGCGCCCTGAATACTTCGTGCCGTGTTGCACGTGAGGACGACGCGCGATGGCGGCTGAGTTCCAGGTCGCCGGCGGGAACGCGAAGGCGCTCTTCACGCTGAAGGTCCACCGCGGCGACGGGATGGCGCTCCTCGCGATGAACTGGAAGCAGGGCACGCCGCCGGACGACTTCGTCGGGTTCGCGATCGAGTACCGGGAGCCGAATGGCGATCGCTTCTACTCCCTGAAGAACCGCCTCGCCTTCCCGACTGCGGGCGGCGCGTTGCCCCCGAACCAACTGTCGACGCTGCAGTCGCCGATCCAGAAGTTCCGCTGGGTGCACTTCCCGCGCAACGCAGACCTCCTCGGCGACTTCACGTATCGGGTGACGCCGGTCTTCATGGGCGCCGACGACGCGCTCAGTTACGGCGAGACGCAGACGGTGGCGATCGAGTTGCGCCGCGAGACCTACCCCGGCCTGCTGAACGTGGCGTTCACGCGCGGCTTCGTCGCGTCGCAGGCATTCGTGGACTTCTACGAGTCGGCCGGCCCGATCTCGACGCTTCTGCCCCCGAACGCCGACGCCGGACTGGACTTCGTACCGAGCCATCCCGAGGCTGCGAAGGCACTCGCCTGGATGGGCTTCGAGGCGCGGCAGGCCCTGCTCGACGTCCTCGACGCGGCAATCGCGGACCACAACGCGAAGGTCTGCGTGATCGCCTACGACCTCAACGAGCCCGAGGTCGTGTCGCGGCTGAAGAAGCTTCGCAAGCGCCTGAGGATCATCGTCGACGACAGCGACGCCCACGGCGAGCCGGGTTCGGCCGAGACGAAGGCGGCAGGCGCGCTCGCCGATTCCGCGGGCGGCGACAACGTCCGGCGCCAGCACGTGCTCAACCTGCAGCACAACAAAATATTCGTCGTGGACGGCCCGAACGGCAAGACCGTCGCCTGCGGGTCGACCAACTTCAGCTGGCGCGGCTTCTACGTTCAGAACAACAACACGCTCGTGCTCCAGGGCGCGACCGCCGTGGCCGCGTACCAGGCGGCCTTCGAGGCCTACTGGCAGGGCCCGCCCAAGGGTTTCGGTGACACGGCCTCGGCGAAGTGGACGGACCTCGGCCTGCAGGGGATCGACGCCCGGGTCGCATTCTCGCCGCACTCCGCCTCGAACGCCCTGCTCGCCACGATCGCGGACGACATCGAAAAGCACACGACCTCGTCGCTGCTCTTCTCGCTGGCATTCCTCTACCAGACGCCAGGCCCGGTCCTCGGCGCGATCCAGGACATGACCGCGCGCGACGACGTCTTCGTCTACGGGATCTCGGACCGGAAGGTGGGCGGCTTCGACTTCGTCAAGCCGGACGGAAACATCGCTCCCGTCTACCCGTCCCAGCTGCGCAAGGGCATCCCGCCGCCGTTCTCGGCGGAGCCCACCGGGGGCGGCGGCATCCGCATGCACCACAAGTTCGTGGTGATCGACTTCGACAAGCCCACCGCCCGGGTTTACCTCGGCTCGTACAACTTCTCCTCGCCCGCCGACACCAAGAACGGTGAGAATCTGCTCAGGATCCGCGACCGGCGCATCGCGGTGTCGTTCATGGTCGAGGCCCTGCGGATCTGCGACCATTACGACTTCCGCGTCAGCCAGAGCGCGAACAAGAAGGCGGGCAAGCCGTTCGTGCTCCGAAAGCCCCCGCGCGAGCCCGGCGACGTTCCGTGGTGGAAGAGGGACTACACGGACGCCCGCCGGATGCGCGACCGCGAGCTCTTCGCCTGACCCTTCGGCACGCGTACGCTGGCCGCAGTGGGCCCGCTCGACGTGATCGAGGCGCTCAGGCGCAACCGCACGGTCGACATCACGACCACCGGGGCGAAGAGCGGACGGCCGCGCCGGATCGAGACCTGGGCCTGGGTGGACGGCGACACCCTCTACCTGACCGGTAGCCCCGGCCGCCGGGACTGGTACGCCAACCTGCGCGCGAACCCGGACTTCACTCTGCACCTGAAGCGCGGCGTCCGGGCGGACGTCCCCGTACGGGCGCGGCCCGTCGTCGACCGAGCCGAGCGGCGGCCGATCTTCGAGCGGCTCCGCCCTGCCCAGGCCGATGCCTGGATCGAGCGTTCACCGCTCGTCGAGGTCGAGTTTTCGTAGGCTGGCCGCATGAGCGCTGAGGCGCAGACCCGGACGGGCCAGGCCGAGCGGGAGTGGTGGCTTCGGCTGCTGCGCGTGCTGACTGCGCCCACGTCGGTCTTCGTGTGGGTGCGTGACGACTCGGCGGAGGCCGCTGCTGCGCGGCAGGAGCCGATCACGGCGCTCGTCTTTCTGTCGGGCATCTCGATCTTCCTGTCCACCCGAACGGCCGGCCGGCTGTTCGACGACATCGAGTTCGACTGGCTGCTGGTCGTCGTCGAGGCGGTGGTCGCAGGCCTGCTCGTCGCGATCCAGAACTTCTGGGTCCTCGGCGGCGCCGTCTACCTCGGCGGGCGTGCCGCCGACAGCGCGGCCTCCTACCGCCAGGCCCGCCATGTCACCGGACTCGCGACGGCGCCCTGGGTGCTCGCGCTCCTCTTCGTCTGGCCGGTCCGGCTGGCGATGTTCGGCGCCGACGCGTTCCGTAGCGGCGGCTCCGACCACGGCCCCGCCGAGGTCGTCTTCCGCACGATCGACGTCGGCCTGCTCGTCTGGACGGCCGTGCTCGTCTACCTCGGTGTCCGCGCGCTGAACGGCTGGACGTGGGCCCGCTCGCTGGCCGGTGTCGCTGTGGGCGTGGCCGTCTTCACGCTCTTCGCGCTGCTGTTCTTCGTCTTCTGACGGTGGCGGTCGAGATCGTCTACGAGACGCACGCGACGAGCGTCGACAACGAGCGTGGGATCGCGACCGGTTGGCTCGACGGCGAGCTCTCCGCGCGCGGCCGCGAGCAGGCGCGCGAGCTCGGTTGTCGGCGGCGCCACGAGGGGATCTCTGCCGTCTACGCATCGGACCTCGGCCGCGCGGTGGAGACCGCCGAGATCGCGTTCGGCGGCACGGAGTTTCCGGTGCGGTA
Organism: uncultured Actinomycetes bacterium; assembly: GCA_963775695.1. Taxonomy (GTDB): domain Bacteria; phylum Actinomycetota; class Thermoleophilia; order Gaiellales; family Gaiellaceae; genus DATBLE01. Next base: position 421,773 of record CAVZJU010000007.1, read on the forward strand.
CGACCCGCGGCTGCGCGAGTGCGACTACGGCGATCTGAACGGCGCGCCCGTCGACGAGGTCGCCGCGGTCCGCCGCTGCCATGTCGACGAGCCGTTTCCGCGTGGCGAGAGCTACCGGCAGGTGGTCGAGCGCACGCGCGCCTTCCTCGACGACGCAGCCGGCCGCCACGACGGCGAGCGGGTCGTCGTGATCGCGCACTCCGCCAATCGCTGGGCCCTCGACCACCTCGTGCACGGCACGCCGCTCGAGGACCTGGTCGACGCTCCCTTCCAGTGGCAGGAAGGCTGGCTCTACGTCCTCTCGGCGAACGCCTCCCGCTCGGCCGCCGACATCGAGTAGGCGTGCTCCTCGCCCGGGAACGCTCCCGAGCGCACGTCGGCGGCATACGCCTCCAGCGCGTCGCGGATCTCGCGCGAGAGGTTCGCGTACCGTTTGACGAAGCGGGGGAGATGGCCCTCCGTCAGCCCGAGCAGGTCGTGGTAGACCAGCACCTGGCCGTCGCAGTCGGGCCCGGCGCCGATTCCGATCGTCGGGATCGACAGCTCGCGCGTGATCCGTCCTGCGACCGGGGCGGGGATCGCCTCCAGCACGATCGAGCAGCAGCCCGCGGCCTCGAGGTCGCGCGCGTGGACGAGCAGCTGCCGTGCCGCCTCTGCCGTCTTGCCCTGCGTCTTGAAGCCGCCCAGCATCGTCGCCGACTGGGGAGTCAGGCCGATGTGGCCCATCACGGGGATTCCCGACTCCACGATCCGTCGGACGCGCGAGACCATCGGGCCGGCACCCTCGAGCTTGACGATGTCGGCGCCGCCCTCCTTGACGAAGCGGATCGCCGTGCGAACCGCGTCGTCGTCGGAGACCTGGTACGAGCCGAAGGGCAGGTCGCCGACGACCAGCGGCCGGTTGGAATGGCGCGAGACCGTCCGCGTCAGGAAGAGCATCTCGTCCACGGTGACCGGAACGGTGGTGCCTTCGTGGCCGAGGACGACCATGGCGGCCGTGTCCCCGACGAGGACGATGTCGATGCCCGCGTCCTCGGCGAACCGCGCCCCGGGCGCGTCGTACGCGGTCACCATCACGATCTTGTCGCCGCGCGCCTTCATCGCGGCGAGCTCGGGCAGCGGCAGCTTTCCTGCCGGCATGGCGCTCATGGGGTGCCTCCTTCGAGAGGGACGTTGTCGATCAGGCGGACGGAGCCGACGCGGACGGCGGCGGCGAGGGTGGGCGGGTCGAAAGGCGCGACCTCGACGTAGTCGACGTCGAGGCCCTCGAGCATCTCGCGTGCCAGCGCGAGGTCGCCGGTGGCCAGAGCTCGCGGGATGGCGAGCGCGACCGAGCGCTCGCCATCAGAAAGCAGCGCGTTTCGCGAGGAGAGGGCGAGGCCGTCGGCGTCGCGCACCGTCGGCAGCACGCGAAGCTCCACGTCGAGGTTCAGGTCGCGGATCATCCGACGGAGCACCTCGACCTGCTGGGCGTCCTTCTGCCCGAAGTACGCGCGGCGGGGGCAGACGATGTTGAAGAGCTTGAGGCAGATCGTCGCGACGCCTCGGAAGTGGCCGGCCCGGAAGGCGCCTTCGAGGCCCTGCGACGCCTCGGTCACCTCGACCCAGGTCTCGTAGCCGGGTGGATAGAGCTCCTCGGGCGGGGGGACGAAGAGGACGTCGACTCCCGCCTCCTCGGCAATCGCGGCGTCGGCCGCCTCGTCGCGCGGATAGCTGGCGAGGTCGGCGGGGTCGCCGAACTGCGCCGGATTGACGAACAGGCTCGCGACCACGAGGTCGTTCTCCTCGCCCGCGGCGGCGAAGAGCGAGAGATGGCCGGCGTGGTAGGCGCCCATGGTCGGGACGAGCCCTACCTGCCCGTAGGCCAACGCCGCGCGGGTCTCCGCGATGGTGCGCGTGATCTTCACAGCGCGGTCGTCTCCGCCAGCACGCGGTACATCGGCTCGAGCTCCGGTCGGCTCTCGTGTAGCGCGTCGATATGCGCGTCGACCACCGACCAGTCGCCGCGCGCGATCGGGCCGGTGAGCTGGAAGCCGTTCTCGATCGTGCGGGTCATCAGCGGCACGAGCGCCTCCGGCGGCGCGCCGGCGTCCTGGAACAGGCGGGAGGCCGAGCGGTAGAGCGTGACCAGGTAGTTCGAGGCGATCGCCGCGCCTGCGTGGTAGAGAGCGCGTACGTCGTCGGCCAGGTCGAACGGTCGCAGGCCCAGGGTGGCCGCCAGCTGCCGGCCGAGCTCCTGCGCCTCGTCCGTGTCGGCGGTGACCGCCGCCCAGGCGCCGTCGAGCTGCTCGGGCCCCCGGTCGAGCGTGAACGTCTGGAGCGGGTGCAGCGAGAAGCGGCGTACGTGCGGATCGAGCGCCGCGAGCGGCGTCGCGCCGCTGACGTGCACGATCCACGGCCCGGGCGCGATCCCGGCGGCGACCTCGGCGATCGCGCGGTCGGGAACGCAGAGGAGGAAGAGTTCGGCGCCACCGTCGCGCAGCTCGATGCCCCGCTCGCGCAGGCGGGCGCTCAGTGCCGAGCCCACGCGGCCGCGACCGATCACATTGACGCTGTCGACCATCTCGAAGCTCCAGTTCCGCAGGGGATACCGGGCAGGGGAAGTCTAACGGGCGGCGGAGATCCTCCGCTCGAGCGCGGCCTTCACGTCCGGCCAGTCGTCGTCGATCACGGCGTACCAGGCGGAGTCGCGGCGCTCGCCGTCGCGGACGAGCATGTGCTTGCGATGGATTCCCTCGAAGTCGGCGGGGATCGCTGCGAGCGCCGCTCGCGCGCGGTCGTTCTTCGCGTCGGTCTTGAACTCGACGCGCCTGGCGCCGAGCACCTCGAAGGCGTGCCGGAGGAGCAGGTACTTGGCGTCCGTGTTCGCACCCGTGCCCCAGGCCGAAGGGGTGTTCCAGGTGTTACCGATCTCGAGCCGCAGATGCTCCGGGAAGACGTTCAGGTAGCTGGTCGACCCGATTACGGTGCCGTCCATCACGACCACGAAGTGGTACATGTCGGTCGCCTCCATGGCCCGCCTGATCCACGTCTCCGTGTCGCGGGTGGTCATCCACGTCCAGGCGCGCTCGTCCGCGGCCGCCGCGCACAGACCGTCGACGTGTCGGGGCTGGATCGGCTCGAGCGTCACGATCCGTCCCTGGAGGCGCGGCCTGAGCGCGTCGTCCCACACCATGGAATTTCTAGCGCACGGGCAGTCGCTAGACTGCGCGTGCGCATGCCGATCTACGAATACGTCTGCATGAAGTGCGAGTCGCACTTCGAGGAGCTTGTCCGGAACGGCGAGAAGCCGCAGTGCCCCGACTGCTCGAGCGCAAAGGTGCAGAAGCAGTTCTCCGTCTTCGCCACCCACGGGGCGGAGTCGGCGCCGAGCTTCGGCCAGACCGCGGCGGGCGGCGGCTGCTGCGGCGGCTCCTGCGGCTGCGGCCACTAGGCTTTCGCTTCGCGAAAGCCTAGGAAGGCGACTGTCCGCTGCCTCGCCTAGACTCCGGCGTCGATGCTCGACGCGCTCAGGATCGAAGCCTCGACCTGCACGCGGTGCGCACTGAGCCAGAGCCGGACTCAGGTCGTGTTCGGCAACGGCCACCCGAATGCCGACCTGATGTTCGTCGGCGAGGCGCCGGGGTTCCACGAGGACCAGCAGGGCATTCCGTTCGTCGGCCAGGCGGGCAAGCTGCTCGACAAGCTGCTCGCCGGCATCGGGCTGACACGCGCTGACGTCTACGTCGTGAACACGCTGAAGTGCCGGCCGCCCGGGAACCGGGATCCACTGCCCGAGGAGAAGCACGCCTGCGAGCCGTGGCTGTTCAAGCAGATCGAGCTGATCCGCCCGAAGGTGATCGCCACGCTCGGGAACCACGCGACCAAGCAGCTGACCGGCAAGGAGACCGGTATCACGCGCATCCACGGCCAGCCGCAGCAGGTCACCTACGGCTCGATGTCGGTGACGATCTTCCCGATCTTCCACCCGGCCGCGGCGCTCTACACCCCGGCGATGCTGAAGGTGCTCGAGGAGGACTTCACTCGGATCCCGGAGCTGCTGGAGCGCGAGGCGGAGCCGCTCGAGACGCTGGCCGAGCTGCTCGCCGAGACCGAGCCGGAGCCGGTCGCCGTCCAGCTCGGCCTGTTCTGACCCGGCTCGAGACAGGCTCATCAGAGGAGACCGAAGCGGTGGCGGCCCGGCTCGCTGTCCGGCTCCGGCCCGGGGACGTGGTCGCCGTCTCCGGCGAGCTGGGCGCGGGGAAGACGACGTTCGTCCGCGGGGCATGCCGCGCGCTCGGCGTGACGCAGCCGGTGACGAGCCCCACCTACACGATCGGCCACCGCTACCAGGGACGGGTGCCGGTCGCCCACCTCGACCTGTACCGCTTCGAGAGCGTGTCCGAGGCCGACTGGGGCGCGCTGGAGCCGTACTTCGACGACGCCGTCGTCTTCGTCGAGTGGCCAGAGGCGGCCGGCGGCTCGCTGCCCGAGCCGCGTGTCCGGGTACGGTTATTGCACGTGGACGAGAAGCGGCGGCTGATCGTACTCGAGGGTGATGCTGACCTTGGCGTTTGACACGGCGACCGGTGCAGCGACGACCGCGCTCGTCCGGGACGGCGACGTGCTTGGCGAGCGAGTCGGGCGGGCGTCCGCGGTGCTCGCGGACGCCGACGAGCTGCTCCGCGCGGCCGGCCTGGGCCCCGGCGATCTCGACCTGCTCGCCGTCGGCGTCGGCCCCGGCAGCTTCACCGGCGTGCGGATCGGGCTCGCGGCCGTCCGCGGCCTGGCGCTCGCGCTGGACGTGCCGGTGGCGGGCGTATCGACCCTGGAGGCGCTCGCCGCCGGAGCGCCCGGCGCCGTCCCGGTCGTCGATGCCAAACGCGGCGAGATCTTCAGCCTCGTCTCCGGCCATGCGCGGTGCCTGGCACCGGACGACCTCCAGGTGGAGAGGGACCGGACGTACGTGGGCGACGGGGCGATGCGCTACCGGGCCACGATCCAGGAACGGGGAGGTGTCGTGCCTCCCGACGGCAGCGAGCTCCACGCTCCACTCGCACTCTTCCACGCCCGGCTGGCCGGCGCGGGCGGCCCGGCCGAGCTCGTCGAGCCGGTCTATCTCAGAGCTCCCGATGCCGAGAGGGCGCTCCCATGATCGAGATCCGCCCGCTGCAGCTCCGCGATCTGACGGCGATCGAGGAGATCGAGCGCAGCGCCTATCCGACGCCGTGGTCGCGCTCGATGTTCGCCGGCGAGCTCTCGAAGCCGTCTTCGATCTGCCTCGGCGCCTTCGAGGAGCAGACCCTGCGTGGCTACCTGATCACCTCGCGGTACGTCGATGCGTGGCACGTGATGAACGTCGCGGTCGCTCCGGACCGGCACCGGATGGGTATCGCCTCGTCCCTGCTCGGCCGCCTGTTCGAATTGACGGCATCCGACGACCGCCGCGGCTACACGCTGGAGGTCCGGGTCTCGAACGCGGCGGCGATCGCGCTCTACGAGCGGCTCGGCTTCGAACCCCGCGGGGTCCGCCGCGGCTACTACACGGACAACCGCGAGGACGCGCTGATCATGTGGCGTGACCCCGCCGTTCGCGACTCCGTCGCGAACCGCTAGAAGTGGTCGAGCGTTCTAAACATGGTTTCGAGGGTCTTTGCCCTGGTGGCGCCGATGCGTCCTCAGGTTCGCGGGTATCGATGACGATCCGGACCACCACCTGGCGAGCATGACCGGAGTGGAAGCGTCGATTTGTGCCCGCCAAGTGACGAATGTGCAACTTCTAGCGCTTTCGCGAAGCGAAAGCGCATGATCCTGGGGCTCGAGACCTCGTGCGACGAGACCGCCGCCGCCGTCGTCACCGAGGAGGGCGAGATCCGGTCGAACGTGGTCGCCTCGCAGTCGGAGCTGCACGCCCGTTTCGGCGGCGTCGTGCCGGAGATCGCCTCGCGCCGGCATCTCGAGCTGGTCTCCCCTGTCGTGCGCGAGGCGCTCGATCGAGCCGGTGTCACGCTCGAGCAGGTCGACCGGATCGGCGTCACCCAGGGGCCCGGGTTGATCGGCGCGCTGCTGGTCGGGCTGGCCGCCGCCAAGGGGCTCGCCTGGGGGCGCGGGGTCCCGCTCGTCCCGGTCGACCACCTGCACGGGCACGTCGCCTCGCTGTACCTCCGGCCCGACCCCGTCGACCCGCCCTTCCTGTGCCTGCTCGCGAGCGGCGGCCACACGCTTCTGCTCGACGTCGAGGACCGCTCGGGGTTCCGCGTCCTCGGGACGACGCTCGACGACGCTGCAGGGGAGGCGTTCGACAAGGGTGCCCGTCTCCTCGGCCTGGGCTACCCGGGCGGGGCGGAGATCGACCGGCTCGCCCGCGCCGGCGACCCCCTGGCGTACGACTTCCCCGTCGCGCGCGTGCCTTCTGCAGCGCCGTCGGGCAAAGCCCGACGACGCGCATCGAACGGCGTGGGCCTCGACTTCTCCTTCTCCGGGCTGAAGACCGCCCTGCTCTACGCCGTTCGCGACCTCGATCCGGACGAGCTCGAGAGGCGCCGCGCCGATCTCGCCGCCTCGTACCAGCGCGCGATCGTGCGGGCGCTCGTCGGTCGCACGATCGAGGCGGCGGAACGCCTGGGCGCCGACCGGATCGCGATCGTCGGTGGGGTCGCGGCGAACTCCGAGCTCAGGGCGGCGCTCCCCGATGCCACCGCCGCGCCGCTCGAGCTCTGCACGGACAATGCCGCGATGATCGCCTCCGCCGCACGGTTCACCGAGCCCGCGGTCGACCCGCTTCGGCTGGATGCCTATGCGGTGGCGTAGCGCCCTCGGCATCGCCGTGCTTGCGGCGATCGTCGCGGCGGCGGTGCTGGCCGTCCCGGAGGGGGGTGGGGGAGCACCGCCGGCCACGCCCACCCGGCTGGCGTCGGCCGCAGCCTGGAACGGTCTCGTCGGCGGGGCGCGGGCCGAGGTCGGCATCGGGCAGCGCGTCCTCGTGGTGCTGACCGCCTTCTCCCTCGCCGACCGCGTGCAGCGTGCCGGTGGCCTCGCGACCGACGCCGAGGAACGGCGCTGGACGGCGGCCGCCGCGGCCGCGCAGCAGCAGTTCATCTCGGACGTCGGCCGGGCGGGCGTGGCAATCAGGCCCGAGTTCCGCTTCACCCGCACCCTGAACGGGTTCTCGGCCGTTCTCGACCCACGTGCGATCGCTCTGATCGAGCGCACACAGGGAGTGAAAGGCGTCTATCCGGTCCGGGTCGCGTTCCCTGCGTCGCTCTCGCCTCGGGCGCTCCGTGTGGCGGCGGCGTCGGCCGCGCGGCCGGGCGTCCGCCTGGCGGGTGTCGCCGGCCGCGGCGTGCTGATCGCGCTGCTCGACACCGGCGTCGACGCCGGCACGCCGTATCTCCACGGGCACGTGCTCCCGGGGCTCGACATCGCCGGCACCGAGCCGAGCGCGCAGGCGCAGGCGAAGCCCACCGATCCATCCGCACTCGAGGAGCACGGCACCGAGATGGCCGGCTTGCTCGTCGGTGCCGGCGGGCCGGCGGGGGTGACCGGGGTCGCGCCGGCCGCCACCGTCCTTCCGCTCCGCGTCGCCGGGTGGCAGCCCGACGTGCGGGGCGGATACACGATCTACGCCCGCACCGACCAGCTACTCGCCGGGCTCGAGCGGGCCGTCGATCCGGACGGAAACGGCGACGCCCACGATGCGGCCCGGGTCGCGCTCGTGCCGCTCGTCGAGCCCTTCGCCGCGTTCACCGACGGCCCGCTCGAGCGCGCTGTCGACGGCGCGCTGCGCCTGGACACACTCGTCGTGGCCGCCGCTGGGAACGACGGTCCGGCCGGCCCCGCCTTCGGGAGCGTGGGCGGCCCGGCCGGAGCTCCTGCCGCCCTTGCCGTCGGAGCGGCCGACGCCGGTCGAAACCTCACGCAGGTGAGGGTGGTCGTCCGGGCCGGGCTGCGGGTGCTGTTCGACCGCCTCGTCCCCCTCGTCGGCGGCACCCCGCCCGCGCAGGCACTCGTGCTCTCTCCGTCCGCCCCGGCCCGTGCAGCCTTCTTCAAGCGCGGGCTCTCACAGGTGGCCGACCGCGCCGCGGTCGCAGCCGCCGGTGCGGATCCGGCCACGACCGCACGAGCCGCCGCCGATGCCGGCGCAGCCGCCGTGATCCTCCACGGCCGCCCGGTCGCGCCCGGCGCGATCGCTCTCGACCGCCGCATCGATGTCCCGGTGGTCGTGCTCCCGCAAGAGGTCACGCTTGCGTTGCGTACCGAGACCGGAGCAACGGTCGTGATCGCCGCGCCACGACCGAGCGGCGCGGCGCGTACGACCGCGGCGCCGTTCTCGTCGTGGGGGCTTGCGTTCGACGGAGGGATCAAGCCGGACCTGCTCGCGCCGGGCGTCGGCCTGGCGACCGCCGACCCCGGTGCCGCTCCGGACGACGGTTCCGTCTTCGGGACGGTCAGCGGCTCGAGCGCGGCTGCCGCAGTGGTCGCCGGCGCGGCTGCGCTCCTGGCTGAGGCCAGACCCGACATGAGCGCGGCGCGGCTTCGAGCGCTGCTCGTCGGCGGGGCCAGGCAGCTCGACGGGGCTCCTGCTGTCGCCCAGGGGGCGGGGATGCTCGACGTCGGCCGCGCGGCCGCGCTGGAGCTCGTCGCCGACCCGCCTCTCCTCACCTTCGGTCGCGGGACGGTCGAGGGCTGGCGTGGCAACGAAGTGCTTCGTCTCCGCAACGTCTCCGGCCGCAGGCTCACGGTCTACGTCGCCCCCGGCCGGCAGACGGACGCCGCCCTCCGCCTGGCCATCAAGCCGCGCCGCACCGAGATCGAACCGGGCGGAGTCGCGCGGATCGCCGTCCACATTCCACCGATCACGATCGCCCGGGGCGAGGCCGCGCTCGGGTCGCTGACGGTCACCCCGCTGACGGGAGTGGCGATCCACGTCCCCTGGGCGGTCGTCCTTCGCCCCGCGCGCGCCCTGCTCGGCCCGCTGACGCTCACGCGCGCATCGTTCAAGCCGTCGGAGTCCCGGCCGTCGGTCGTCGTCATGCGGGTCGGCCGCGTGCTGCGCACCGTCGACGGCAACACCGTCGTCCCCGTGCTCCGGCTGGACGTCGAGCTCTGGACCGACGACGGCAAGCGCCTTGGGCTGCTCACCCGACTGCGCGACCTCCTGCCCGGCCGGTACGCGATCGGCCTCACCGGCCACGCTCCCGGGGGGAAGGTGCTCTCGCCCGGCGCCTACCGCCTCCGCGTGTTCGCCTGGCCCACCGGTGGCGGCCGGCCGACGGTGCGGTCGGTGCCGTTCCGGATACGGAAGTGACCGTCGTAGACTCCCGTAGAGACCGGCGTGATCGCCAACGAAGGAGTGTGTGAACGTGACCTCAGTCCAGGAATCCGTCTCCGTCTCGCATCTCCGCGAGAACCCCTACGAGATCGCCCAGGACCAGCTTCGCAAGGTCGCCAGAGCCTTCAGCATCGACGACAACCTCGTCAACGTGCTCTCCAGGTGCAAGAAGGCCGTCGTCGTCTCGATCCCCGTGACGATGGACGACGGCCACATCGAGGTCTTCGAGGGGTATCGCGTCACCCACAACGTCTCCAGAGGGCCCTCGAAAGGGGGCATCCGCTACCACCCCGACGTCACCCTCGACGAGGTGCGGGCGCTGTCGATCTGGATGACGTGGAAGTGCTCGCTGATGGGGATCCCCTTCGGCGGCGCCAAGGGGGGCGTGATCTGCGACCCGAAGAAGCTTTCCGTCCGGGAGCTCGAGGGCATGACTCGCCGCTACACGTCCGAGATCATCAACGAGATCGGCCCGGAAAAGGACATCCCGGCTCCGGACGTCGGCACGAGCCCGCGCGAGATGGCCTGGATCTTCGACACCTACTCGATGAACAAGGGCCACTCCGTGCTCGGCGTCGTCACCGGCAAGCCGCTGACCGTCGGCGGGTCGCTGGGTCGGCTGGAGGCGACCGCACGGGGCGGCGTGTTCTGCACGCTCGCGGCGCTCGAGCGGCTCGGGATGCAGCTCGACGGCAAGACGGTCGCCGTCCAGGGCTTCGGCAACGTCGGCAGCTACTACGCGTTGCTCATGCAACAGGAGGGCGCGAAGGTGATCGCGATCTCCGACTCGAGCGGCGGCTTCCACAACGCGAACGGGATCGACGTCGCATCGGCAATCGCGCACAAACAGGAGCGGGGGACGCTGACGGGCCTCGCCGGCGTCGAGGCGATCTCGAACGACGAGCTCCTCCTGCTCGACTGCGACATCCTCGCTCCCTGCGGGCTGGAGCAGGTGATCACGGAGGAGAACGCCGGCGGGGTCAAGGCGAAGATCGTGTGCGAGGGGGCGAACGGGCCGACCACGCCCGCCGCGGACGAGATCCTCGACGAGAAGGGCGTGCTCGTCCTGCCCGACGTTCTCGCCAATGCCGGCGGCGTCGTCGTCTCCTACTTCGAGTGGGTGCAGGGCCTTCAGGAATACTTCTGGAAGGAGGACGAGGTCAACGCGAAGCTCAAGGCGATCGTCGACAAGGCGTTCGACGAGACCTGGCACGTCCACCAGTCGCGCGGCGTGAGCATGCGGCTGGCGTCCTACGGGCTCGCCGTCCAGCGCGTTGCCGAGGCGACCACCACTCGAGGTCTCTATCCGTAGTGGCACGGGGGAACCCATGGTTCCCCCGTGCGCCCCCTCCTCGCGCACGCGCGTGTCCAGCCGCCGGTCGGCTCCCGCGGGCAAAGCCCGGCTCCGCCCGCGGGCGGTGGCGTCTAGTTGACCGGTCGCAAGCCAGTTGCGCGCGTGGTCGTCTACTACGCGCCGGAGTGTCACCTCTGCAAGCGGGCGCGCAACACGCTCGCAGCACTCCGACGCGAGTACGAGTTCGAGCTGCACGAGGTCGACATCGACGGCGACGCCGACCTGGAGGCCCGGTATCGCGAGTGGTTACCGGTGGTCGAGATCGACGGCGAGCGGGCCTTCGTCTACTACGTGGACGAGGCCGCCTTCCTCCGCCGCCTGGGCGCACAAAGTCACGCCTGACGGGCGACCGACGCAGCCTGGGAAGCGGGCTGGCACAATGCTGGCCGTGTTACAAACAGCGACACAAGGAGCGGGTGTGACGGACCGGTTGACGGTCGGGGTCGCCGCGCGACTGAGCCGGTATCTCCAGGTTCTGACCCAGGCCAAGAAGATGGGCAAGGAGCGCATCTCCTCGCAGGAGATCTCCGACTACACGAACATCAACGCGACGCAGATCAGGCGGGACCTGTCCGCGTTCGGGAAGTTCGGCAAGCGCGGAGTGGGCTACAACATCGACAGCCTGCTCGGCGAGATCCGCAAGATCCTGCGGACCCAGGGGCAGCACAACATCGCGCTCGTCGGCGCCGGCCGCCTCGGCCAGGCGATCGCGAGCTCGCCGATCTTCGCGGAGCACGGCATCAACATCGCCGCCGTCTTCGACCGCGACCCCGAGCTCGTCGGCAACCGCGCGGGCCACGTCGCCGTGCAGCCGTACGCCGAGTTGAAGGGCGCCGTCCATGACAAGAACATCATCGTCGGCGTTCTCGCCGTGCCGGCCGCCGCCGCGCAGGACGTCGCCGACGACCTCGTCGATGCCGGCGTGAAGATCATCTTCAACTACAGCGAAGGCCTGCTGGACGTCCCCGGGGACGTCCAGGTGCACACGTCCAATCCCGCGGTCGAGCTCCTCCACGCGCTCTATTTCCACCTGGCGTAGGACGACCGCGCCAGGAGCCTACCGACGGCCTCTGCCCTCCTCGAGGAGCGGGGCGATCAACGCCGCCGCCCGTGCCGCCCCGTCCGACTCCACCGGTCGGTAGTCGACCGGCTGGCCGATCGTCTCGGCGATGGCCGCGGCGATTGTGTCCGGTGTCTCGCGCTCGAAGTCCATGCAGCGCCCGGCGCCGTATCGCTCGAGCCGGTGACGAACGTGGAAGTTCTGCTCGAAGTGATGGCGGAGTGGGAAGTAGAGAAATGGGCGACGGTTCGCGGTCAGCTCCATCGAGGTGGTCAGGCCCCCTTGAACGACGGCGAGGTCACAGGCGGCTAGGTGCCGGTAGAGCTGATCCACGTAGGCGCGAATCTCGAGTCCGTCGTGTGAGGGCAGCGTCTCCGGCGAGATCCGCGGGCCGGCGACGACGATCATCCGGAGAGCCGGCACCCGCTCCTTCGCCGCCGGGAACGCGGCGATCACCCGTCGAAGGAGATCGCCTCCGACGCCGGATCCTCCAACTGTGACGATGCAGACCCGCTCGTCCTCGCGGTACCCGAGCCCGGCTCTCAGGGCCGTCCGATCGGCGAACTCCTCGGGATCGAACCCCGTCACGTAGCCGGCGAAGGCGAAGTGCTCCTCTGTCCAGTCACGGATCCAGGGCAGGTGGGACGCGAACCGGTCCGGAACGATGTCGTCGGGGTTGCCGATGAAGACGGCTTGGTCACGCACGCGCGGGAAGCGCGCGATGTGCTCGATCATCTCCTCGTTGTAGTCGCCGGTCAGGAATGCCTCGTGGTCGCTCCCGTCGGGCATCGGCAGCCAGCCGACGAAGTCGGTCAGCCACACGTACGGCGTCCGCTTCTGCTCGGGGTTCTCGTGCAGGTAGTAGTCGAGCTCCCAGGCTTCGTCGCCGATCCAGAGGTCGTAGTGCTCCTCGGAGACGAGGTCGTGGAAGACCATGAAGTTGGAGAGCTGGATCTCGTCCATGCGGCGGATCGCCTGGAAGCAGTGCAGGTCGTGCTCGGCCGACTCGCTCTCGACGTGGTGCGACTCGTTCGCCAAGAAGGCGCTCGCCGGATGGATCCGCTCTCCGCGGGCCTCGAGCACCGCCGTGACCGGGTGTTGAGCGAGCCAGGCGATCTCCAGGTCGGGATGGAGCTTGCGAAGTTCGTCTGCGATCGCGACGTCCCGCTGCGCATGGCCGAGGCCGATCGGCGACGAGATGTAGAGCGCGCGCCTGGGGCGGGACTTGCCGCGAGCCCAGGTACGCGGCGTCCGGGCGGGCACGATGAAGTCGCGCAGGAGCAGATTCACCTTGACCGGGTCGCGCGTGTGAGGCAGGTGTCCTGAGCCCTCGAGCACGGTCAGAGATGCGTCTGCGAGCTCGGCCAGCCGCGCACCGGACGCGCAGGGTCGGATCGCGTCGTCCCTGCCGTGGATCACCAGCATCGGACAGTCGATCCTGGACAGGAGGGCGCGCACGCCCTCCTCGTCCTCGAGCCGTTGCGCCAGCTGGGTCGCGATCAAAGTCTCCGCGTCAGTCTCGAGGCCCCACCCGACCGTGTCCTCGCGTTGCTTCGTCGAGTGCGGCTCGGTGAAGCACTGCGAGAAGAAGAACTCGAGGAACCCCTCGTAGTGGTCGGCCCAGTAGTGGCGGTTCCACTTCTCCCAGCCCTCGAACTCTTCGCGCGGCTCGCTGAACTCTTGCTTCGCCTTCAGCCGCGGTGTGCTCGGGGGAAGCGGCAGCGCGGGAGCGATGAAGACCATTCCGTCGATCCGGCCGGGATGATTCGCCGCTAGCAGGAGCGACCGTTCCGCGCCTCGCGACAACGAGACGACGACGGCCCGTTCGGTGGCGGTCGCGTCCATCACGGCGACCGCGTCTGCAGCGTACTCCTCCTCGCGATAGGCGTCGGGATCGGGGGGGCGGTCGGAGCGGCCGTTCCCGCGTCCGTCGAACGTGACCACGCGGCAGTGTCGCGCGAGGTAGGGAATCTGCATCTTCCAGTGGCGCGAGTGGATGATCGACCACGTCGGCATGAGCAGCACCGTCGGCCCACCCTCGCCGTAGACCTCGTAGAAGCTGCGTACGCCGTCGCGCTCGACGTAGCCCTCCTCGTCCGGGTAGCGGGCCCGCGTCTGCTCGGCCGCAGGGAGGCGCACCGTCAGCGTCATCGGGTCCTCTTGTCGAGCCACGCGTCGATCCAGTCGAGCAGCTCCCGGTGTCCCAGCTCGATCCCGGCCATCCGGTCGAGCATGATCCCCTCGTTGAACGTGTACACGAGCGTGACGAGGGCCTCGAGCGGGATCTCGAGCCCGAGCTCGTCCCGGAGGGGTGCGAAGGCCTCGACCAGGACGGCACGCCACTCGGCGTGCACGCGTGCGAGCCGCTCTCGGAGGTCGGCGCGGTTCCAGGCCAGCGCCTGCAGCTCGAACCAGATCTTCTGGTAGAGACGGTCTTCCTCGAGGTAGGCCATTGCCGTCCGCCACTTCTCGAGGAAGGGGATGTCCGCCGCGTACATCTGGCGCTGCCGCTCGACGAGCCGATCGGTGAAGCGCTCGAGGACGCGCACGAGCAACTGCTCGACCGAGCCGAAGTAGTAGTGGATGAGGCCGTGGTTGACCTTGGCCTCTTCGGCGACGCGCCGGGTGGTGATCCCCGCTGCCCCGACCTCGACGAGCAGGCGCTCGGCCGCATCGAGGAGCGCCTGCTCGGTTCCATGTCCGGGACGCACTGCTGTCGTAGTCATGCGCCTCGCTCGTCGTGTCGATCGGAGGAAGCCTGACGGCTGCTTCTGGGGTCGAGGGTGCGCAGCCGGGACCGCGCTCGCTCGATCAGGAGCCCCACCGCGAACGCCGCGCCGGCGGCGATCGGGGCGAGCTGTGGAATCGTCTCCTCGACCGGCAGGCCGGCGATGTGCGCGATCACTGGAAGATCTCCGTCGTGCAGTCGCCGTTCTGGAGGCGGACCTCGTGGGTGCGGGCGGGCCCGTCCGAGCGGTCGTGGAAGTCGACGAAGAAGTCGTGGTCGATCTCCAAGCCTCCGTTCGGGTCGCAGTTCACGCGCAGGAGCCACGAGCGCAGCCCGGGGTAGAACTGGTTGTCCCAGGTGGAGTAGAGCGAGTTGGTGACGTAGAGCCGGCGCCCGTCGAGGGACAGCTGGAGCATCTGCGGCCCGCCGTTCAGCTCACGGCGCGCGTCGCTCGGCTTGCCGAGGAGTCCGCCGAGCCACAGCTGACCGGTCAGCTTCGGATTGGCAGGGTCGGAGACGTCGTACTGGCGCAGGTCGCCGTGCAGCCAGTTCGAGAAGTAGAGGAAGCGGTCGTCCATCGAGACGAGCAGATCGGTGATCAGGCCGGGCACCGGGAAGGGCCAGCCCTCGAGCTCGACGCTCTCGACCGCGATCACCTGCTCGGCGGCGAAGCCGCCGTTCGAGCGATGGAATCGCCACATCGTGCTGGAGAGCGCAGCGCCGACGAACCCCTGCTCGGAGTCGGGGTCGTGGAGCCAGCGCACCTCGAGCGGGATGAGCCCGCTCTCGCCGAGGTCGACCGTCTGCTGGAGCGTTCGCTCGGCGAGGTTCCAGAAGTGGAGCCGGCTGCCGTAGCGGCCCGCAGCGACGTCGTCCAGGTCGAAGCCCTTCTCGTACGCGTTCGGCTCGCCGAACTCAGACGAGACGAGGAAGTTCTTCCGCGGCTGGTACCAGAAGTCGTAGTTGAGCCCGGGCGTTTCGCCGCCGTTCTCCCAGCGGCCCTTGACCTCGAACGTCTTCGCGTCGAGCACCGCGAAGCCACCGGCGCCGTTGCCGTCGGCGTCACCCAGCATGGAGATGACGACGTTGTCGCCGGGCATGCAGTGCACGGTGTGCGGCCGCGTGTAGCCGGTCTCCGCCACGAGCTCCTCGGCTTCGATCACCTTCTCGATCTGGGGCCGGCGCGGGTCGCCGGCCACGTCGACGATGTGCACTCGCGACGAGCGGAATCCCGGAACGATCAGGTGCGAGCGGTCGGGCCCATGACAGGCCGAGGAGCAGCGGTTCCAGCCGAAGTGGTGGAGCTCGTCGCCGACGTTCGGCATCGAGAGCTCGTGGACGATCTCGCCGCGCTCGGCGTCAACGACGGCGAGGAAGTCGGGCTTCTCGACGCCGGTGCCCTCGTGGAGGCACGCCAGGTAGAGGAACTCCTCCTCCGGCGCCTTCATCGCCTCCTGAGGGGAAGGATGGAAGGACTGGGGCTTGACGTGTTCGTGTGACACGGGTCTCCTCCTTGACCTCGGTGGCTTAGGCGAGCGGCTTATACGATTGACTAAGTCGGCCGAAATGTCAAGCTCGCAGAGGACGTGCGCAGGTCCGCGAGGATGCGTTCGATGCGGATCCTGATCTGGCACGGATACCTGCTGGAAGGCACCGGCTCCAACATCTACACGCAGGCGGTTGCGCGGGCGTGGGGCCGGGCCGGGCACGACGTGGTCGTCTTCTGCCAGGACCCGACGCCGGAGCGCTACGACCTGGCCGGCGCTGAGGTCGTCCGCCCGCAGCTCGACACCCGGTTGCCCGTCTTCGTGGTCGACCGGTACGAGGGGCTCGAACCGGTGCTGCTCCAGGACATGCCTCGTGACGAGCGGGAGCGCTACGTCAGTGCCAACGCCGCGGCCGTGCGAGAGCGCCTCCCGGCCGACCTCGTCTTCGCCAACCATGTCGTGATGGGTGGACCGGTGGCCGCGGCGACCGGTGCCCGTTTCGCCGTCAAGGCGCACGGCTCGGAGCTCGAGTACTCGATGCGCGGCAACGCCGAGCTCGAGGAGCTCGGGGCGACCTCGCTCCGCGGGGCGGGCGCCGTCTTCGTCGGCTCCGAGCACATTCGCGGCGTGCTCCACGACGTGGTCGGAGCCCTCGAGCGGGTCTACGAGGTGCCGCCCGGTGTGGACGTCGACCAGTTCGTCGTCGAGGCGAGGGAACATGCGCTCGCGGGGCTCCTGGCGGAGTGTCGGGCCGACCCGCCCAACCCGGGGAATCGTCAGGAACGCCTGCCCGACGAGGGGAATGAGCGCCGGCTGCGCGAGTTCCTCGCCGGGGAGGCGCCGACCGTCCTCTACGTCGGCAAGCTCCTCTACAACAAGGGCGTCCACGTGCTCCTGGAGGCGCTGCGGGGCATGGACGTGCGCGCGGTCGTGGTCGGCTTCGGGGACTACCGTCGCGAGCTGGAGCGGATGGCCCCGCCGCGGACGCTGTTCACGGGCCCGCTCGAGCACCGCCACCTCGTCCACCTGATCCCGCTGGCCGACGTCGACGTCGTGCCGTCGATCTTCCCGGAGGCCTTCGGCATGGTCGCGGCCGAGGCCGCGGCCGCGGGGTGTCCCCCGCTGGTCGCGCGGCACTCGGGGCTCGAGGAGGTCGCCCGCGGGATCGAGGACGCCTATCCCGCCGGGCTTCGGCATTTGGCGAGCTTCCGGACGGGTGATTCCGTCGACCTCGCCGGCAAGCTCCACGGGCTGCTCGCCCTGCCGGCCGCGACCCGCGCCGAGCTGGGGGAGGCGGCGAGGCAGGTCGCCGTCGAGCACTGGTCGTGGGCGGGCGTCGCGAGACGCCTGCTCGAACCCTTCGAATAGGCTTCCCGCTCCATGGGTGAGGCCCAGAAGCTCCCGTACGACGAGCTGATCGCACAGGCGCGCGCGGGGTTCGAGTCCGGCACCGATCTGACGGTCGCGGTCGAGGAGGAATTCGCCCTGCTCGACCCGGAGACGCTGTCGCTGGTGAACCGGTTCGAGGAAGTGAAGGCCGCCGCGTCCGGCCTGCCGGTCGACGACCACCTCGTCGGCGAGCTGATCGCGAGCGAGGTCGAGGCGCGAACCGGCCGCTGCGGCAGCTTCGCCGAGGCGTCGGCGCTGATGGGCGAGCGGCGGGCGCAGCTGGCGGGGCTGACGGCCGGTCTCGGGATTTCGCTCGCCGCCACGGGCACCCACCCGTGGAGCCGCTGGCAGGACCAGCGGATCATCGACACGCCGCACTACCGCCGGAACGACGAGCTGCTCCGCTACGTCGTCTGGCGGAACAACACCTTCGGGCTGCACGTCCACGTCGGGATCCGGGGCGCCGACCGAGCGGTGGCGGTCCACGACGGGCTGCGGGTGTTCCTGCCGCACCTCCTTGCGCTCTCGGTCAGCTCGCCGCTGGTCGAGGGCGTGAACAGCGGGCTCCATTCCGCCCGTACGGAGATCTTCACGCGCATGTTCCCCCGCTGCGGCGTCCCGGACCCCTACGGGACGTGGGAGGTCTTCGAGGAGTACGTGAAGACGCTCTACGAGACCGGGTCGATCGACGAGCACACGCAGCTCTGGTGGAGCGTCCGGCCCCACCTCGCCTACCCGACGGTGGAGATCAGGATCTGCGACGCCCAGCCCGACCTCGGTGAGTCGAGAGCGCTGGCCGGCTTCTGCTACTCGCTCGCCGCGCGGATCACGCGTGCGGTCGACGAGGGCGAGCCGCTGCCGCAGCCGCCGCCGCGGATGATCGAGGAGAACTTCTGGCGTGCGATTCGCTACGGCCTGTCCGGGACGCTCCTCGACCCGGAGACGAACGAGGTCCGCGCGGCGCGAGCCGAGCTCGAACGGCTCGCGACGTGGATCGGTCCCGTGGCGGACGAGCTCGGGGTCGCGCTCACCGTTCCCGCCACGACTGCGGCGGAGCGGCAGATCGCGCGGGTCGAGGAGGGCTGGTCGCTGGAGGAGATCTACGCGGAGCAGGTCCACGCAGGCGAGGTGGTCCGTGGCTGACGAGGGCGAGGCTCAGGGCAAGGCGCCCGAGCAGGAGCCGTCGCAGGAGGAGGTGCTGCGGCAGCTGGAGGCGGAGTTCAAGCGGCTGAAGGTCGGCGACGTCCTCGTCCAGACCGTGTTCACCGTCTCGTCGCTCGGGTACCGGAGCCTCGGAGCGGAGGACCGCGACCTCGAGCAGGCGAAGCTCGCGATCGACGCCCTGCGGGCACTCGTGCCCGCGATCAAGGACGCCGTGCCGGCCGATCTCGCCCGCGATCTCGATCAGATGGTCGCGAACATGCAGCTCGCGTACGCGAAGGCCACCGCCGAGCCGGCGCCCGAGTAGCCAACCGGGGCGAACCGTCCCTGTGATCGGATACGCTCTCGCGCTTGTGAGACAGGCTTTGGCCCGCCGACGCCGTTCGGTGACGACTTTGTGACTGGAAAGGGAGCGTAGTGGACTTCTTCAAGGACCATGCCGTGCTGTTCGCCCTCGTGTGTGCGGGTGTCGCGATCGTGTACGGCCTCTATCTCGTCTACTGGCTGCTGTCGCAGCCGGCGGGCAGCGAGCGGATGCAGGAGATCGCGCGCGCCGTCCAGGAGGGCGCGGCCGCCTACCTGCGCAAGCAGTACACGACGATCGCGTTCGTCGCGATCGTCCCGTTCCTCCTGCTCGGCTTCTACAACGAGCTCGGCTGGGGCACCGCAGTCGGCTTCCTGATCGGCGCCACGCTCTCCGCCGCCGCCGGCTTCATCGGCATGAACGTCGCCGTGCGCTCGAATGTGCGCACGGCCGAGGCGGCCAAGCACGGGCTCAAGCCCGCCCTGAACGTGGCGTTCCGGGCCGGCTCGGTGACCGGCCTCCTCGTCGTCGGCCTCGGCCTGCTCGGCGTCGCCGGGTACTACTGGGCCCTGACCGACTGGCTCGGCCACACGCACGAGTCGGCGATCAACGACCTCGTCGGCCTCGCCTTCGGCGGCTCGCTGATCTCCGTCTTCGCGCGACTCGGCGGCGGGATCTTCACCAAGGCAGCCGACGTCGGCGCCGACCTGGTCGGGAAGATCGAGGCAGGGATCCCCGAGGACGACCCGCGCAACCCGGCCGTGATCGCGGACAACGTCGGCGACAACGTCGGCGACTGCGCGGGCATGGCCGCCGACCTGTTCGAGACGTATGCGGTCACGGCGGTGGCGGTGATGCTGATCGCGTCCAACCAGTTCCCCGCGAGCGGGCTCTGGCTCTACCCGCTCGCGATCGGCGGCATCTCGATTCTGGCTTCGGTGATCGGCACGTTCTTCGCCCGTGTCGGGCGCGGCCAGAACGCGATCATCAACGCGCTCTACAAGGCGGTCGTGGTGGCCACGGTCCTGTCGGCAATCGGCTTCATCCCGATCACGCTCGCCTACGACGACGGGCCGTTCAGCTTCTGGAACCTGTACGGCTCGGCGCTGATCGGCCTCGGCGTGACCTTCCTGCTGGTGGCGATCACCGAGTACTACACGGGCACGCGATGGAACCCGGTGAAGTCGATCTCCGAGGCGTCCCAGACCGGGCACGCCACGAACATCATCGCCGGCCTCGCCATCGGCATGCGCGCGACCGCGCTGCCGGTGATCACGATCGCAGTCGGGATCATCGCCTCGTACTACGCCGCCGGCCACGCGCTGTTCGGCATCGGCGTGGCGGTGATGGCCCAGCTCTCGATGACCGGCCTGATCGTCGCGCTGGACGCCTACGGGCCCGTCACCGACAACGCCGGCGGGATCGCCGAGATGGCCGACCTCGACGAGTCGGTGCGCGCGATCACCGACCCGCTCGACGCGGTCGGGAACACGACCAAGGCGGTGACCAAGGGCTACGCGATCGGCTCCGCGGGTCTTGCGGCCCTGATCCTGTTCGACCAGTACACGAGCGGGCTCGACGGCACCTCCGTCGCGCAGAACTTCGACCTGAACAACCCGTGGGTGATCGCCGGGCTGTTCATCGGCGGGCTGATGCCGTTCCTGTTCGCGTCGCTTGCGATGACCGCGGTCGGCCGCGCAGGCGGCGAGGTGGTCGAGGAGGTGCGCAGGCAGTTCCGCGAGAACCCCGGGATCATGGAGGGGACGACGAGGCCGGACTACTCGCGCGCGGTCGGCATCGTCACGGGTCGAGCGATCAAGCTGATGATGGCGCCCGCCGCGATCCCGATCGCCGTCCCGATCGTCGTCGGGATCATCCGCCCGGAGATGCTCGGCGGCCTGCTGATCGGGACGATCGTGACGGGCCTGTTCCTCGCGATCGCCATGACCTCCGGCGGCGGCGCCTGGGACAACGCGAAGAAGCTGATCGAGGACGGCGCCTTCGGCGGCAAGGGCTCGGAGGCCCATGCGGCGGCGGTCACCGGCGACACGGTCGGTGACCCGTACAAGGACACGGCAGGCCCGGCGATCAACCCGATGATCAAGATCGCCAACATCGTCGCGATCCTGATCATCCCGCTGCTGGTCTCGATTCACGGCTAGTTAGCACGGGGGAACCCCTGGTTCCCCCGCGAGCCCCCTCCTTGCCGGCGGCCGCGTCGTGCAAGTGTCGGCGGAGCCGGCTAAGGCTTCCGAACCTCCGCCGCGTGCGCACCTCAGGAGTGTCTCGAGCGGCGCCCGCCATGTCGGGCGCCGCGGCATATGACCCGGGTCCCTGGCAAGAGGATGCCCAGAAGCCGAAGGCCCGGGAGCGATACTCCCGGGCCTTCGAGTAGCTCACCCGGCTGTCGACCTCTCGAGGATGCCGACCACCGAAGGCGGACTGTCCATCGGGGCCGACAGTATGCCGCGTGAGGCGCCCCGGAGGCAGGACTCGAACCTGCATGTCCCGATGGACAATCGGTTGCTCTGCTGTTGAGCTACTCCGGGGACGCCGGGGTTCAGCGTTCCGGAGCCGCGCGCGCCGCGCATCGTCTGTGGGCGAGTCGTCACGCCTTCGTTCCATGGACACGGCCTGTGGGGACGACGGGCCGCCAGCATAGAGTTCGGCGGTGCCTCACAGGCGCCGGCGGCAGCAGCAGGGACTGGAGCGCGTCCTCGGGACGCCGGCCCTCTTCTCGACCGCCTACGGCAACGTCGGCTCGTCGATCTACTACGCGCTCGGCGTCACCGCTGCGATCGCGCTCGGGCTGACCCCGCTCGTCTTCCTGATCAGCGGCCTGATCTTCGCCTGCACGGCCGCGACCTACGCCGAGGGCACTGTCCGCTACCCGGAGGCGGGCGGCTCGGCGAGCTTCGCCCGCCACGCCTTCAACGAACTCGTCTCCTTCGCGGCCGCCTGGGCGCAGATGCTCAACTACATCATCACCGTCGCCATCTCGGCGTTCTTCGTCCCGCACTACCTGTCGATCTTCTGGGAGCCGCTGAGGACGAATCCGTGGGACATCATCGGCGGCGCCGCGGTGATCCTGATCCTGGTCGCCATCAACATCGTCGGTATCAAGGAGGCGGCGGGCCTGAACGTCTTCCTCGCCGTCGTCGACTTCGCCACCCAGCTCCTGCTGGTGATCATCGGCTTCGCGATCGTCTTCGACCCGCATGTCCTGACGGCCAACGTCCACTGGGGGATCGCCCCCACCTGGGGGAACTTCGCCCTGGCGATCCCGGTGGCGATGATCGCCTACACCGGCATCGAGACCGTCTCCAACCTCGCCGAGGAGGCCCGCGACCCGACCCGGTCGATCCCGGCGTCCATCCGGCTGGTGGCGATTGCCGTCTTCGCCATCTACTTCACGTTGCCGATGATCGCCCTGTCGGCTCTGCCCGTGTACAAGGACGCCGCCGGCGACTACGTGACCAAGCTCGGGCTACCGCCGGACAAGGGCGGCTTCGAGAACGACCCGGTACTCGGCCTGGTCGAGAACCTCGGTCTGCACGGCTGGGTGCTCAGCTCCGCCAAGGTCTACGTCGGCGTTCTGGCCGCGACCATCCTGTTCATCGCCACCAACGCGGGCGTGATCGGCGCCTCGCGGATCACGTACTCGATGGCCAGCTACCGGCAGCTCCCGGAGGTCTTCCGCCGCCTCCACCCGCGCTTCAAGACGCCGTGGCTGTCGCTGATCGTCTTCGCCGCGGCCATCCCGATCGCCGTGCTCCTGCCGGGGAAGGTCAACTTCCTCGGGACGATGTACTCGTTCGGCGCGATGCTGTCGTTCACGATCGCGCACGCCTCGATCATCCAGCTCCGCCGCAGGAAGCAGGAGCCCGGCGTGTACCGCGCGCGGCCCAACCTCCGCATCGGCGATCTCGACCTGCCACTGTTCGCGCTGCTCGGCGGTCTCGGCACCTCGATCGCCTGGGTGGTCGTCGTCGTCCAGTCCCCGCCCGCGCGCTGGGCGGGTCTCGCCTGGCTCGCGGCCGGATTCGTGTTCTACTGGCTGTACCGAACGCGGGTCCTGGAGCAGCCGCTGACAGAGACCGTGAGAGCGCCGATGCTCGTCCTCGGGCCGTCCCTGACGATCGAATACCGCACGATCGTCGTTCCGGTGAAGCGGACCGGCGAGAGCGAGGAGGCGCTGGTCGCTGCCGCGCGTCTGGCCGCGCAGCGCGGCGCGACCGTGGTCGTCGTCCACGTGATCGAGGTGCCCCTGTCGCTACCGCTCGACGTCCGGCTGCCGGAGGTACAGGACGTCGCCGAAGCGCTGCTCGACGACGCCCAGGCGCTGGTCGAGAGCTACGGCGTGCGAGCGGTCACCCGGCTCCTGCGCGCGCGGAAGGCCGGGCCCGCGATCGTCGAGGAGGCCCGCCGCCGCAACGCCGAACTCGTGCTGCTGGGAGCGCCTCGCCAGGCGGTCGCCGGACGGCGGGCGCTGTTCGGCGGGACCGTCGACTACGTGTTGCGCGAGGCGCCGTGCCGCGTCCTGGTCGCCGCGGGGAGGCAGGCCGCATGAGCGCGAGACGGCGCGGGACCGCTGTGATCTCCGCGCTTCTGGTCGTCCTCGGCCTCGCGGTGATCGCGCGCTCCATCCAGGTCGGCGTCGGTGGCGGCTTCGGGCTGATCGTCGGCGCGATGCTGGTCGCCGCCGGCGCCCTCCGCCTCTACCTCGCAATCCGCGCCTAGATGCCGCGCCGCCTGCCGGGACTCGTCCGCAGCCTCACCGGGGAGTCCCTCGCCTCCGTCGCCTACGGCGAGGTCGGCTCCTCGATCTACTTCGCGCTCGGGATCGTCGCGCTCTTCGCGCTGGGACTCACGCCGTGGGTGCTCCTCGTGGTCGGCGCGGTGTTCATGCTCGTCGCGCTCTCGTACGCCGAGGGCACGGCCGCGATCCCCGAGACGGGTGGGGCGGCGATGCTGGCGCGCAGGGCGTTCAACGACCCGATCGGCTTCCTGACCGGCTGGGCGCTCCTCCTCGACTACACGATCGTGATCGCGCTCGCCTCCCTCTTCACGCCCCACTACTTCGGGCACGCGGTCGGCTGGCTGCGGCTGACGCGCCATCCCTGGGACGTGGTCGCCGCCGTGTTCATCGTGCTGGCGATCACGCTGCTGCGGCTGATCCGCCGGCCCGGCCTCTACCGGATCGCGATCGTCGTCGCGGTGGTCGCGTTCGTCACGGACGTGATCCTGATCGTGCTCGGCTTCGCGTTCCTGTTCTCGCCGTCGGACCTCGGCCACGGCGCCCACCCGGGCGTCGCGCCGACCTGGCACTCGCTCGCCTTCGCGCTGCCGGTGGCGATGCTCGCATACACCGGCCTGGAGACGCTCGCCAACCTGGCGCAGGAGGCGCGTGAGCCCGGCAAGAGCATGCCGCGCAGCCTGTTCGTCGGCCTCGGGGCGGCGGTGCTGGTGTCCGTGCTGGTCGGCGTGATCGCGGTTGCCGCCTTCCCCGCGGTCACCGGCTCGGACTCCGTCACCACGCGCCTGGCCACGGACTGGATCCAGGCGCCGCTGGTCGGAATCGTCTCCGCCTTCAGCGGGCACATGCCGGCCCTGCTCGTCGACATGCTGCGCGTGATGGTCGGCCTGACCGGCGCGGGCGTCCTGCTCGCGGCTGCGACCACGTCGATTTCGGGCGTCGGCCGCGTCGTCTACTCGCTCGGCCGGCATCAGATGCTTCCGCACGCGTTCGGGACGTTCGGCCGGCGCAGCACGCTGCCGCCCGCGGCGATCCTGGGCGCCGCCGCGGTCTCGATCACGCTCGTGATCGTCTCCGCCTCGGTCGGCCGCGAGGCCCGGTTCCTCGCGAGCCTCTACAGCTTCGGAGTGCTGATCACCTTCGCGATCGCGCAGGCGGCGGTCGTGCGTCTGCGCTTCACCGAGCCGGACCTGCCGCGGCCGTACGTCGTCCCGCTGAACGTCCGCATCCGGGGCCGTCCGGTTCCGGTCGCCGCGCTGGTCGGCATCCCGCTCGTGGTCGCGCTCTGGGTGATCTCGTTCTCCACGCACGCTGCGGCCAGGATCGGCGGTCCCGCCTGGCTGCTCCTCGGCGCCTGCCTCTACGTGTACGCGCGGGTCCGCCGGGGAGCGGGGCTGCTCGAGCACGTCGCGGCCCCGGTCCCGGACCTCGTGCCCGCCGGAGAGGGCGAGTACGAGCGGATCCTCGTTCCGGTCAAGCTTGGGCCGATCGGCGAGGAGATGGTGGCGACCGCGATGAAGCTCGCCGAGGAGCGAGGGGGCACGATCCACGCCCTGCACGTGATCCGCGTCCCGCTGTCGCTGCCGCTCGACGCGGAGGTGGCCGACCAGCAGGAGCGGGCGAGCGCGTCGCTCGAGGATGCGCGGACGCTGGCGGGGGAGCACGGCGTGACGATCGAGGGCGACACCGTCCGTGCGCGCGCGATCGGCGAGGCGATCGTCGAGAAGGCGGGGGAGATCGGCGCCGACCTGATCGTCATGGGCTCGGCTCCTCGCTGGCGGCGCCAGTCGCGCTTCTTCAGCCCCACGGTCGACTACGTGCTGCGCCGTGCGCCCTGCGAGGTGATGGTGCTCGCCTACCCGCAGGGCCTCCTCGAGGAAGAGGCGGCCCTGCCGTGAGCTCGACCGTTCGTGTGTTTCGCTCACGCTGCCGCCGCCCCGGCCACGACGCCACGTCGCAAACCGACCAAACGGAGGCGAAAACCGCCATCGCAACCGGTACGCACGCTTGACCTCTGGGCTACGCTGAGCGCATGAAGGCGATCGTGATCGGATGTGGACGTGTCGGTTCCTCGATCGCGCTCCAGCTCCAGGAAGAGGGCTGGGACGTCGTCGCCCTCGACGAGAAGGAGGAGGCGCTCGGCCGCCTCGGCGAGAGCTGGAGCGGCGGTTTCGTCGTCGGCCACGGCATGGACACGTCCGTCCTGCGTCGCGCCGGGGTCGAGGACGCCGACGCGGTCGTGGTCGCCACCGACGGCGACAACACCAACATCGTGGTCGGTCAGGTCGTCCAGAAGCGCTTCGGGATCGACTGCGTGGTCGTCCGGCTGCTCGACCCGGCCCGCGCCGAGTTCTACGAGCAGCAGGGCATGCGGACGATCTGCCCGACCTCGAACGCGATCGAGCGGCTGACCGAGGCCGTTCGCGCGTGTGACGTGCCGCAGCCCGTGAAGATCGGCTGAACGGCCCGATGTACGTCCTGATCGCAGGCGGAGGCAAGATCGGCGCGAACCTCGCTCGCAGCCTGCTGCGTGTCGGGCACGAGGTGACCGTGGTCGAGCAGCGGCGCGACAAGTTCGAGCGGCTGGAGGACGAGTTCGAGCACGTCGTCGTCCACGGCGACGCGACCGAGATCTTCGTGCTCGAGCGGGCCGGCATCCAGCGTCCCCCCAGCATCGTGGTCGCGGTCACCGGCGACGACGAGGACAACATCGTCATCTGTCAGCTCGCCCGCGAGCGCTACGGCGTCGAGAAGGTGATCGCGCGCGTCAACGACCCGCGCAACCAGGTGCACTTCGACCTGCTCGGCGTCTCCCCGACCGTCTGCGCAACCTCCTCGATCATGGCGCTGATCGAGCACGAGGTGCCGGAGCACGGCCTCGTCCACCTGCTCGAGCTGCCCAAGGAGAACGTCGAGATCGTCGAGGTCCTGATCCCGCCGGACGCCGACTGCGCCGGCACCCGGATCGACCGGCTGCAGCTTCCCGACGGCGCCCGCCTGATCTCCGTGAAGCGCAACGGCCAGTTCGAGATCGCCGACGGCGACACCGCCCTGCGCGCCGGCGACCAGGTGCTGGCCATCCTCCAGCCGGGGAAAGAGGACGAGCTTCGCAGTGTCCTGCTCAAGAGCTAGCGCGTTCCTGCTGATGGCGGTCGCGCTCGCCCTGGTCGGGTCGGCCCAGGCCGCCGCGCCGAAGCCGATCCGCCCGGTCGTGATCGCGCGCGGCCTGAACTCGCCCATCCACCTCGCGGCCCCGGCGAACGAGCCGGGGCGGCTGTACGTGGTCGAGCAGAAGGGGACGATCCGGGTGATCCAGAACGGTCGGCTCCAGGCGCAGCCGTTCCTCGACATCCAGAAGCTGGTCAAGAGCGGGGGCGAGCAAGGGCTGCTGTCGGTGGCCTTCCACCCGCGCTACGCGCAGAACCACCTCTTCTATGTCGACTACACCGACACGAACGGCGATACGCGGGTGGTCGAGTACCGCTCGGACGGGACCCGTGCGATCGAGTCGTCGGCCCGGCAGCTCTTCTTCGAGAAACAGCCGTTCGCCAACCACAACGGCGGCCAGCTCGTGTTCGGGCCGGACGGCCTGCTCTACATCGGCATGGGTGACGGCGGCTCCGGCGGCGACCCGAACAACAACGGCCAGACCTTCACGAACAAGCTGGCCAAGATCTGGAAGCTGGACGTCAACGCCGCCAACCCGCAGCCGGTGCTCGCCGAGTACGGGCTGCGCAACCCCTGGCGGTTCTCGTTCGACCGCGCCACCGGCGACCTCTACATCGCCGACGTCGGCCAGGGGTCATGGGAGGAGATCGACTACGTCCCGCGGGCGAGGCTCAGCCAGGTGATGAACTTCGGCTGGGCGGTCTACGAAGGACGCGCGCAGTACGATCGCTCCCGCAAGCTCGACCCGCGCGGGCCGTACCGCGGGCCGATCCAGGTCTACTCGCACGGGGCCGGCTGCTCGGTCACGGGCGGCTTCGTCTACCGGGGGAAGGCGCGGAAGGACCTGGTCGGGCGCTACTTCTACGGCGACTACTGCTCCGGGACCGTGTGGAGTTTCAAGGTGGTCAAGGGCAGGGTCACCTCCTTCCGGCGCGAGCGCTTCAGCATCCCCACGCTCAGCTCGTTCGGCGAGGACGCGCGCGGCGGCCTCTACGCCGTGTCGCAGGGCGGCGTCATCTACCGGATCGCCGGCTAGCTCGCGCGCCGGCGGCGCACCTGCGGCCCCTGCGCGCCGAGCGCGGCGTACGCGAGGGCCGAGAGAGACTCGTTCAGCGCGCGCAGCTCGTAGACGAGCGGCGCGAGATTCTCGCCCGAGTCCAGCCGCCGGTTGAGGCCGTGGATCTCGGCCACGAGGCGGTCGAGCCGCTCGAGCAGAGCGTCCAGCTGCCTGTCGCCGACGTCCTTGCGCTCCACGCCTCCGATTCTACGAGTGGTGGGGTGGGTCGGGCAGGGTGATAGGCTCCGCCACCACATAGGCGCGCGGTCAGGGAACCCGGTGCGAGTCCGGGACGGTCCCGCCGCTGTAAGGGGAGATGCCCGTCGCCAGGACGCCACTGGGTCGCGAGCCCCGGGAAGGCGGCGACGGGGGAGCCCCGAGTCAGAAGACCTGCCGCCCGCCGTCGACCCCATCGAACCCCTCGCGGAAGGAGGATTCGTGACCAGACTCGTTCTCGGACTTCTCGTCGCAGCCCTCGTAGCGGTGGTCGGAGCGTCCGGCTCGCCCGCTGCGCCTGCCGCCGTCCCGCATCGGATCGTCTCGTTGTCGGCGACGGCCACCGAGTCGCTGTTCGCTATCGGCGCAGGCCCTCAGGTGGTCGCCGTCGACGACCAGTCCGACTATCCGAAGCAGGCGCCTCGCACCAAGCTCTCCGGCTTCACGCCAAACGTCGAGGCGATCGTCGGCTACAAGCCCGACCTCGTGATCGCCTCCTACGACCCCAACGGGCTCGTCGCCACGCTCCGCGGACTCGGGATCCACGTGGTCGTCCAGAACGCGGCGCGGAACCTCAACGAGGCCTACAACCAGATCCTCGCGCTCGGCAGGGTCACCGGCCGGCTTCCCGCGGCGACCCGCGTTGTCACTCGCATGAAGACGCAGATCAGCGCGTTGCTGGCCAAGGCAACGCCGCGGGCCCGGGGGCTGTCCGTGTTCCATGAGCTCGGCCCCGACCTCTACTCCGCAACCTCGAGCACCTTCATCGGGCGCGTCTACGGGCTCTTCGGGCTCAGGAACATCGCGGACGCTGCAGACACCGCAGCGAGCGGCGGCTATCCGAAGCTTTCGGCCGAGTACGTCGTCTCGCGCAGCCCGGACATCGTCGTGCTCGCCGACATCAACTGCTGTGCGCAGTCGGCCCAGACGGTCGCCGCACGACCGGGCTGGAGGAACGTCGCCGCGGTGCGGACGGGGACGATCGTGCGCATCGACGACTCGATCGCCTCGCGCTGGGGGCCGCGGATCGTCAACTTCGTGCGCGCCATCGCCGGCGCCCTGGCGCATCTGCGCAGTTGAGCCCGCGGGGCTGGATCCTGGCGGCGCTCTTCCTCGTCGCCTCGCTCGTGCTCGGCGTGCTCGTCGGGCCGGTCGACATCGGCCTCGGTGCGGTGCTCGAGTCGGTCGCCGCCAGGATCCCGTTCCTCCACGTGCACTCGCCGCTTTCGCCCACCGACGAGGCGATCCTCTGGGACATCCGGATGCCCAGGGTCGTCCTCGGGGCGCTCGTCGGCGCCATGCTGGCCGTCGCCGGCGCGTCGTACCAGGGCGTGTTCCGGAACCCGCTCGCAGACCCGTACCTGCTCGGCGTCGCCGCCGGCGCCGGACTGGGGGCGACGCTCGCGGTCGTGTACCTGCGCGGGATCGACTTCCAGAACACGCTGCCCCCCGCCGCATTCGTCGGCGGGGCGGTCGCGGTCGTGGCCGCGTACGCGATCGGCCGGTCGGCGGGGGCCGGCGCGGGCGGCGCGACGCTCGTCCTGGCCGGCGTCACCGTCGCGGCCTTCTTCACCGCCGTCCAGACCTTCGTCCAGCAGCAGCACTCGGACACGATCCAGGAGGTCTACTCGTGGATCCTGGGCCGCCTGCCGAGCTCCGGCTGGCGCGACGTCGTCATCCTGCTGCCGTACGCCACGGTGGCGATCACCGGGATCCTGTTGCATCGACGGCTCCTGGACGTGCTCAGCGTGGGCGACGAGGAAGCGGCCAGCCTCGGCGTCAACGTCGGCCGGGTGCGGCTGGCCGTGGTCGTCTGCGCGACGGTCGGCACGGCCGCCGCCGTCGCGGTCAGCGGCCTGATCGGCTTCGTCGGGATCATCGTCCCGCATGCGATCCGCCTGGTCGCGGGGCCCAGCTACCGGCTGCTGTTGCCGCTGTCGGTGCTGGTCGGCGGCGGCTTCCTCGTGCTCGCCGACGTGATCGCGCGCACGGCGCTGTCGCCGGGCGAGCTCCCCATCGGCGTCGTGACCGCGTTCTTCGGAGCGCCCTTCTTCGCGATCGTGCTCCGCACCTCGAAACGGATGGCTTCCTAGTGCCCGGATCCGCGCTCGAGCTCGACCGCGTCGCCGTCCGGCTCGGCGGGCGCAACGTCGTGGACGGTGTGTCGTTCGCGGTCGAGCCCGGCGACTGGGTGACGCTGATCGGGCCGAACGGCGCCGGCAAGACCAGCCTGCTGCGCGCGATCGCCGGGCTGATCGGCCATCGTGGCGAGATCCGGCTGAACGGCGATCCGTTGCATGCGCTGCGCCGACGGGAGGTGGCCCAACGGGTCGCCCTCGTCCCGCAGGCGCCCCTGATGCCGGCGGGGCTGAGCGTCGAGGAGTACGTCCTGCTCGGCCGCACGCCGTACGTCTCCTACGTCGGCCGCGAGGGGCGGGGGGATTTCGCCGCAGCTGCGTCGGCCATGGCTCGGCTCGACCTGGCCGACCTCACGGGCCGGCAGCTGGGCACGCTCTCCGGCGGTGAGCGCCAGCGGGCGGTCCTTGCGCGCGCGCTTGCGCAGGACTCGCCGCTGCTCCTGCTCGACGAGCCGACCAGCGCCCTCGACGCCGGGCGCCAGCAGGAGGCGCTCGAGCTGATCGACGGCCTGCGCCTGGATGCAGGGCTGACCGTCGTCGCCGCCATGCACGACCTCACGCTCGCCGGTCTCTACGCCCCGAAGCTCCTCCTGCTGTCCGGCGGGCGCATCGTCGCGGAGGGCGCTGCGGCGGAAGTGCTCACCGAGCCGCTGATCGAGGAGCACTACGGCGCGCGCGTCCGCGTGCTCGAGGGCGCGGTGATCCCGGTCCGCCGGTGAGCCTGGTGGTACTGCTCGGCGCCGCGCGCAGCGGGAAGTCCGCGCTCGCCCGGCTCCAGGAGCTCTTCGAGCACGCTCGTATACTCGCTCGCGATGGCGCGGGCCGCGATCCTCACCGTCGGGAACGAGCTCCTGTCAGGGGACGTCGAGAACACGAACGGCTCGTGGCTGGCGCGGCGGCTGGCCGAGCTCGGCGTCGAGGTCACGCTGATCGCGGTCGTGGCGGACGAGATCGACCGGGTCGCCGTGTTCGTCCGGGAGCAGGCGGCGGTCGTGGACGTCGTGGTCGTCACCGGCGGGCTCGGCGGTACGCCGGACGACGTCACCCGCGAGTCGATCGCCGCCGCGTTCGGCGTCGGTCAGGTGGAGATCGGCGACGTCGCCGCGCGACTTCGCGCGCGTTTCAGCGGGGATCCGGAGTACGCGGCACGCTGGGCGCTGCTCCCGGAGGGCAGCCGCCCGCTCGAGATCCCGAACGGCGGGGCGCCGGGCTTCGTGATCGAGAACGTCTACGTGCTGCCGGGCCTGCCGGCCGAGATGGAGGCGATGTTCGAGACGATCGCCGACGAGGTGCGCGGGGGAGCGCCGATCGCCACCTGGCGACGGACCTACCGGACGACCGAGAGTCGTATCGTCGACGTGCTCGAGGAGGTGACCGCGCGCCACCCGGGCGTGCGCGTCGGTTCGTACCCGAGTTTCGCCGGCGGGGTTGCCGAGGTCGAGATCGTGATCAAGTCCGGTGATCCGGGCGCGCTCGCCGCAGCGACGGCGTGGATTGAGCCTGCGCTGGAGCGGGCGGCCTCCGGCTAGAGCCCTCGGCCGGGGGAACTGTCGCGGGCGCTTCCGGCCGATGGCCAGGAGGATGCCGGTCGGCCCTCGCTTGCGCAGGTACGTCCTCCCGGGCGCGATCGCAGTTGCGACCGTGGCCGCCTTCGCGGTGGTTGCGCGCAGGACGGCTGGCGATGCCGTCTCGGCAGCGGCGAGCCCGGACTGGCTCCTGCTCGCTGCCGGCTTCGCCGTCGGCGCCGTCGTCCAGCCTTTGCGCGCGCTTGCCTGGCGCCAGACCCTCGGGCCCGGCGTTGGATTTCGTGCGATCTACGCGGCGAGCGCGGTCGGATCGTTTCTCGACACCGTCCTTCCCGGCCGGCTCGGCGAGGCAGCGAAGGTCGGCGTGCTCCGCGCCGCTTCGGCCAAGCAATGGCCCGGGCTGCCGCGTGCGGGAGGCAGCCTCCTCGCCGCGCATCTGACCGAGGCGATCGCGTTCTGTCTCGTCGGCGCAACCGCCGGAGTCCTCCTGCCGGTTCCCGGCTGGATGCGTGGCGCGCTGATCGGCGCGGTCACCCTCGCCGCCGGCGGGATCGTCGCCGCCGCCGCTCTCCACCACAGGTTTGGTCGCCGGCTGCCGGCATGGGCCGACGGTTTCCTCGCCGCCGCCGGCGCTCCCCGTCCGGTGCTCCTGCGGACGCTGGCAATCCTCCTCGCCACGTGGGCGGTGCGCTGGCTCGGCGTCACGCTGACGCTGAACGCCCTCGGCGTCCACGCCGGCCTCGGCACCGCGCTGGTCTACATGACGGTCACCGGACTCGCCAACGTCGCGCCGATCCTGCCGGGCAACGCGGGGCTGTATCAGGGCGCGGCCGTCGGCGCGCTGGCGATGGTCGGTCACGCCGGGGCGACCGCCGTGGCCGCCAGCCTCGTCATGCCGATGATGGCGACTGCGATCACCGCGTCCGCGGCACTGGTCGGCCTCGCGCTCTACGGCCGCCGCTTCGCCGAGCTGCCTCGCGCAGCCCTCCGCCGGGGTTAGTTCGCGCCGGCGCGAGACCTGGAAGGTCCGCGGCTGCTCGACGAGGGTCTCCGGTCGGCGACGAATGCCTCGAGGCCGGCGAGGGTCGCGTCCGGAAAGACCGCCGCCGCGCACCGCTAGCATCGGGCGCATGGCCGTCGCGAAGCCGCAGGACTATCTCGCCGACCTGAACCCGGCCCAACGGGAGGCGGTGCTGACGACCGAGGGGCCGCTGCTCGTGATCGCCGGCGCCGGCTCCGGGAAGACCCGCGTGCTCACCTACCGGGTCGCACACCTGATCTCGGCCTGCGGCGTGCAGCCCAACGAGATCCTCGCGATCACGTTCACGA
This sequence comes from uncultured Actinomycetes bacterium, assembly GCA_963775695.1. GTDB lineage: Bacteria > Actinomycetota > Thermoleophilia > Gaiellales > Gaiellaceae > DATBLE01. The sequence continues at coordinate 454,756 of CAVZJU010000007.1, forward strand.
ACAAGGCGGCCGGGGAGATGCGCGACCGGCTCGAGGGCCTGCTCGGCAACCTTGCGCGCGCGATCTGGATTCTCACCTTTCACGCGGCCTGCGGCCGCATCCTCCGCCGCGAGGCGCCGCGGCTCGGCTACAAGTCGAACTTCTCGATCTACGACCAGGCCGACCAGGTGCGGCTGACCAAGCAGTGCCTGGAGGATCTCGACCGCGATCCGAAACGGTTCGTCCCGCGCGGGATCCATGCGCAGATCTCGAACGCGAAGAACCAGCTGATCGGCCCGGACGAGTACCTGAGTCGCGTCGAGTCGTTCTACGACCAGACCGTGGCCGACGTGTACCGGCTGTACCAGAAGCGGCTGCACGATTCGAACGCGATGGACTTCGACGACCTGCTGATGCTCACCGTCGAGGTGCTGGAGCGGTTCCCCGAGGCGCTGGAGCGCTGGCAGAAGGCGTTTCGCTACGTGCTGGTCGACGAGTACCAGGACACGAACCACGCGCAGTACAGGCTGCTCCAGCTCCTGGCCGGCAAACACCGGAACCTGATGGTGGTCGGAGATCCAGATCAGTGCCTCGTTGCCGGAACGAAGATCACCATGGCGGACGGATCGACGAAGCCGGTCGAGGAAATCCGCGTCGGCGACGAAGTGCTGTCGTGCCACGGGAGCGGGCGCTTCGGGCGTGCGCCCGTCCGTCGGGTACACGAGTCGACCCACTGGAAGGGAGTCGCGATCACGACGGAGAGCGGACGGAGAATCGTCTCGACGCCGGAGCACGTCCACTTCGCGGGCTTCAAGGCCGGGCGCACTCCACAGCTGCAGATGACCTACCTGATGTACAAGGCCGGGTCGGGATTCCGGATCGGGACCTCTCGGACATACGCGAACGGCCAGCCGAGGCCGGTCGCGGGCCCCCAAGTCCGGTTGGCCGGCGAGCACGCGGATGCCGCCTGGGTCGTGGGAGTCCACGGCAGCGAGGCCGAGGCTCGCGCATCGGAGACGAAGCTGTCGCTCCGATACCAGCTCCCGACGGTGCCGTTCGTTGCCGGGCCGTACCGCACGGCAGCGGGTCGCAGTCTCGTCGGTGACCAGAAACTGCTCGACGCCGGGTTCGCCGAGATCGACACCGAGCGCGGCGCTCGCCGGTTGCTACGCGAGCACGGGCTCAGCTTCTCGCATCCCCACTTCAGCACGCCCACGACAACGGCGGGCAGGCGCGTCCGTCGTCGCCTCACGGTGACGCTGTGTGCAGATTCCCGCGGCGGCCGCCCACTGCACCGGATAGCACTCTTCGGCTACGACCAAGAAGGGCGCGAGGCTCTCGAGGGAGTGGGCCTGTCTGTCAGGCCCTCGAAGCTGAACGGGCGCGGCTGGCGCCTCGAAACCTCGAACAGCGACTTCGGACGTCTCCGGGAAATCGTCGCCCTGATCCAGCAGACGCTCGACGTCTCGGTGCGCTTCACAGCGAATCTCGCGGGCCAGGATTGCGGCACCCGAGGGCGCAATGCGCTGCCCTTCATGCCCGCCTCCGCTGTACGCCCGGGCATGGCGATGGTCGACGAACTCGGTGAGTTCGATGTGGTGCGGTCGGTCGAACGGGTCATTCTCGACCGTCCTGTCTACGACCTCGACGTCGAGCGTACGCACAACGTCATCGCGAACGGTCTGGTCACGCACAACTCGATCTACGCGTTTCGAGGCGCCGACATCCGGAACATCCTCGAATTCGAGCGCGACTTCCCCGAGACCCGTGTGATCCCGCTCGAGCAGAACTATCGCTCGACCAACACGATCCTCAACGCGGCGAACGCGGTGATCGCGCACAACCGCGAGCGGAAGGAGAAGAACCTCTGGTCGGAGCTCGGCGAGGGGCGGCCGGTGCACGCGATCGAGGTGGAGGACGAGCACGCCGAGGCGCGGTTCGCGGCCGCCGAGATCGCCGCGCTCGTCGAGGAGGGCTACTCGGCCGAGGAGATCGCGGTCTTCTACCGGACGAACGCGCAGTCGCGGGTGCTGGAGGACGTGCTCGTCCGCCAGGGGATCGCCTACCAGGTGATCGGCGGGCCGCGCTTCTATGAGCGCGCCGAGATCAGGGACCTCGTCGGGTACCTGCAAGTGCTGGACAACCCGTTCGACGCCGCCGCGCTCCTGCGCATCGCGAACAGGCCGAAGCGCGGCATCGGCGACGCGACCATGAACCGCCTCCGCGCCTACGCCGACGGACACGGGATGTCGCTGTTCGAGTCGCTCGCGTACCCGGAGGAGGCGGGGATCGGCGCAGCGCCGCTGAAGAACGTCACAGCGCTGCGCACGCTGCTGATCTCGCTCCAGGCGGCAGCGCAGGAGCTGCCCGTGCCAGAGCTGATCGAGGCCGTGCTCGAGCGCTCCGGGTACGCCGGGTCGCTCGAGGCGGAGCGGACGATCGAGGCGCAGGGCCGCCTCGAGAACCTGCACGAGCTGATCGGCGTCGGTCGCGAATACGTCCAGCAGGCCCAAGGGGGTGCCAGAGGCACCCCCGGTCTTGCGCCGGGCGCCGGCGGCTCTGCCGCCGGCGCTTCCAGCGTCGAGCAGCCCAGCCTCTCGGGGTTCCTCCAGGAGATCTCGCTCTACTCCGACCAGGACGCGATCCGCGGCGAGCAGAGCCTCGTCACGCTGATGACCATCCACAATGCCAAGGGCCTCGAGTTCAAGGCCGTGTTCGTGATCGGGATGGAGGAGGGGATCTTCCCGCACATGCGCTCGATCGAGGAGCAGGGGGTGGAGGAGGAGCGGCGCCTCGCCTACGTCGGGATGACGCGCGCCGAGGAGCGCCTCGTACTGACCCATGCCACCTCGCGCTCGCTCTGGGGGAGCCGCACCTTCAACCTCCCCTCGCGCTTCCTCGACGAGCTGCCGGAGGAGGGCGTCGTGGTCGAGCGGCTGCGGCCGGCGTCGTGGAGCGGGTACGGCGCCCGCGACGTGATGCCGCGCGAGCACGTGCCCGCGCTGGCGACCGGTGACTCCGTGCGCCACGGGACCCTGGGCGAGGGCGTCGTCGTCCGCGTCGAGCCGGGCGGCGTCGTCACGGTGCGGTTCGCCGACGACGGCGCCGAGCGCAGGCTGATGCTCGAGTACGCGCCGCTGGAGAAGATCGCCTGATGGAGATCCGCACCTGCGCGAGCGCCGAGGAGCTCCGCGACGCCGTCGGCGTGATCGTCCACTACTTCGGCCGGGAGAAGCCGGACGACGACTGGGTCGACCGCTGGCTGAAGGTCTTCGAGCTCGATCGCATGCACGCCGCAGTGGAGGACGACGGCTCGATCGTCGGCGGCGCGGGCGCATTCGGCTTCCGGATGACGGTGCCCGGAGACGTACAGCTACCGACCGCCGGCGTGACGGTCGTCGGCGTCCTGCCGACGCATCGGCGCCGCGGCGTCCTCCGCTCGATGATGCGCGCCCAGCTCGACGACGTGCACGAACGAGGTGAGCCCCTCGCAGTGCTGTGGGCATCCGAGGAGACGATCTACGGCCGGTACGGCTACGGCCTCGCCACACTGAACGCCCAGCTCGACGTCGAGAAGTCGTTCGCCGCGTTCCGCCCGGGCGTGCATACGGCCGGCCGCGTGCGTCTGGTCGACTTCGACACCGCCGCGCAGCAGCTGCCACCGGTCTACGACGCGGTGCAGCGGGTCACGCCGGGCATGTACGAGCGTTCCGAGGCCTGGTGGCGGAACCGGCAGCTCGTCGACCCCGAGAACTTCCGGTTCGGCGGCGGCCCCAAGCACGTCGCCGTGCTCGACGTGGACGGCGAGCCGCAGGCATACGCGATCTACCGCCTGCACGTCGCCTTCGGCGACCTGGGACCGGAGACGAAGCTGCGCACCCTCGAGGTGATCGCCGCGACGCCGGCGGCGACCGCGTCGATCTGGCGTTACCTCCTCGACGTCGACTGGACGAAGACGGTCTCGGCCGGGCTGCAACCCGTCGACCACCCGCTGCTCCTGCTCCTTGCCCGTCCGAGTCTGGCGAGGCCGACGATCTCAGACGGGCTCTGGGTGCGGCTCGTCGACGTCGAAGCGGCGCTCTCGGGGAGGACATACACGGGCGAGGGCTCCGTCGTCCTGGACGTCCGCGACGAGTTCTGCGCCTGGAACGAGGGTCGGTGGCGGCTCGCGCGCGGCGAGGCGGCCAGGACGAGCGACGAGGCGGACATCGCGCTCGACGTCTCCGACCTCGGCTCGGTCTACCTGGGCGGCTTCACGTTCCGCGACCTGCAGCGCGCCGGTCGCCTGGACGAGCGGACGGAAGGCGCCGTCTACCTGGCCGACGCGATCTTCCGGACCGGGGGCGTACCCTGGTGCCCCGAGATCTTCTGACGGTGGTGGCTCTGGACGATCCGCTGTGAGAGTGCCTGGCGGATGTCGTCCGGTGCGCTCGAATAGACCTTCAGGTCGGCCGGCAGGGAGCTGAGCGCCGCGCGGTAGCACACGAGCGGATAGGTGCCGTCGATCCGCCCGTCCGACCAGTCGCGGAGCAAGCGGCTCTGGCAGCTCGCGGCCGTCGGCGCTGCCGGCTGCGATACCGCTGCATGGGTGCCGCTGCCGCGGTGGAGCGTGAAGAGCAGCACCAGCGAAACGGCGCCGATTCCGATCCCCGCCACGATTGCCACCCGAACCAGGCGCATCTTGCCTCGTTTCCCCCGTTGACAGCACGCCAAACATCTTTCGCCGGGCAACGCGTTTGAAAGCGGCCGGATTTGGGAAGCGCCGCCCGATCGACCTGTCGGCGGCCCCGGATGCGATGATGCCCGAACGGCCCGGGCGGCGCTCGGCGAACCCGTGACGACGTGATCGACGCAGACGTTTCCAGCGACCGGATCGACGCGGCTGCCGCGGCCGTCCTGATCGTCGACGACCGGCCCGAGAACCTCGAGGCGCTGGAGGCGTTCCTCGAGCCGCTCGGCGCGCGGATCGTCACCGCCGGATCGGGACGGGAGGCCTTGCGGCTGCTGACGACCGAGCCTTTCGCGGTCATCCTGCTCGACGTCCAGATGCCCGAGATGGACGGCTTCGAGACCGCCGCCTCCGTCCGCGGCCGGTCCGAGACGCGCTCGATCCCGATCATCTTCCTGACCGGCATCTCCGCCAGCCCGGAGAACGTGTTCCGCGGCTACGAGGCCGGAGCGGTCGACTACATCGTCAAGCCGGTCGACCCGGCGATCCTGCGCTCGAAGGTAGCCGTGTTCATCGAGCTGTTCGAGAAGACACGGGAGATCGCACGGCAGGCCCAGCTCCTCCGGGAGCAGGAGCAGGAGCGGCGCGAGCGTGAGGCGGCCGAGCAGCGCCTGCGCCGGTCGCGCTTCCTCGCGGGCGTCGCCGCCGCGCTGGAGAAGCGTCTGGACGTGAAGGGGCGTGCCGGGCAGCTCGCGCACACCTGCGTTCCCGAGCTCGGCGACGTCGCGCTCGTCCAGCTGGTGGAGCCGGACGGCGTCGTCGAGGTCGCGGCGCTGGCCACTCGGGGCGTCCAGGACGAGACGCTCCGCGGGCTCGTGGGCACCCGGAGCAACCTCTCGGCGTTCGGCTCCTGGGTGTTCGACACGCCGCGAGGCCGGCTGGTCGCGCCGGTCACGCCCGACACCTGGCGCGAGCTCGGGCTCGGCAACGACGGCGACATGCTCTGCGCGCGGCTCGACCTGCGCAGCATGATCGCGGTCCCGCTCGCGCTCGGCCGCCGCTCGCTCGGCGTCCTCGTCGTCTGCGCCTCCTCGGCCGAACGTGACTACGGCGAGGACGAGCTCGAGCTCGCGAAGGAGGTCGCGCGCAAAGCGGCGATGGCGGTCGAGAACTCGCGGCTGTTCGAGGCCGAGCAGGAACGGTCGAAGGCGCTCCAGCAGAGCCTCCTCGGCCGGCCGGAGGTGACGAGCGCGGGCGTGACGGCGGCGTGGCGGTACCTGCCCGGCACCGCCGAGCTCGAGGTCGGGGGCGACTGGTACGACCTGATCGATCGCGAAGACGGGCGCATCCTGGTTGCGGTCGGCGACGTGGTGGGGCACGGCGTCCAGGCGGCGACCGCTATGGGCAAGCTGCGCAGCGCGATGGGCGCGCTCGGGCTCGTGGTCGAGAGCGTGCCCGAGCTGATCAGCCGGCTCGACCAGTTCGCGGAGAAGATCGAGGAGGCCCGGTTCGGCACGGTTGCCGCCGTCCAGCTTCAGCCCGAGACCGGAGAGCTGTGCTACTCGCTGGCCGGTCACCCGCCGCCGCTCGTGATCGACCCCGAGGGCAAGGCCGAGTTCCTGGAGGGTGGCGCCGGCCTGCCGCTCTGCATCGCGCTCGACGACGGGAACGGCAGGCCCGAGGGCCGCGCGTTCCTGGCTGAGGGCTCGACGCTGATCCTCTACACCGACGGCCTGATCGAGCGGAGGGCCGACTCGATCGACAGCGGGCTGGAGCGGTTGAAGAACGCGGCCGTCGCCCGCAGTGGCTACGAGCCGGAGCGTCTCTGCGACGAGATCGTCGACGAGTTCGCCGAGGGCAGCCTCGACGACCTCGTCTTCCTCTGCCTTCGCCGCGAACCGCTCGACTCCCGGATCTTCAACCGCGTCTTCCCGGCTGTCCCCAAGTCGCTGCACGCAGTCAGGCAGGAGGTGCGAGCGTGGCTCACGGAGCACGGCCTCGATCGCGCCAGGATCGACGAGGTGATCCAGGCCTGCGGCGAGGGCTGCGCGAACACCGTGCGCCACGCCTACGGCGAACAGCCCGGCGAGGCGACGCTCGAGCTACGGCTCCGCAGCGACGGGCGGCTGGTCGTGCGGATCCGCGACTCGGGCCTCTGGCGGACGCAGGCGCACACCGAGTCGAGCGGCCACGGCATGGAGATCATGCGCGCCCTCAGCGAGCATGTGCACATCCACCGCACGCCGCAGGGGACGACGGTCGTGCTCGAGTTCGACGTCGACGTCCCGCGCTCCTCGGCACAGGCCGCGCCCGGCGTGCCGGCCGCGGCGCGTTCGCCCCGAGCCTAGACCGGCGCCTGCGCCTGCGGGACCTGAGACGCCAGCGGGCGGCCCGGAGGCCGCCCGCTGGCACTGGCCGGTGAGCGCGGTTCTACCGCGTCGGCGGGAGGAGAACCTTGTTGATGACGTGAATCGTGCCGTTCGACGCCGCGATGTCGGTCTTCACGACTCGGGTGGAACCGTTGAGGAAGACGCTTCCGTGGCGGAGCTTGATCCGCACGGATGGCCCTGCGAGGGTCTTGGCCGAGCGGAGCCCGACTACCTGGGCCGCCTTCACGTCGCCCGCGACGACGTGGTAGAGCAGGACCCGGCGAAGCTGTGCTCGGTTGCGGAGCAGCTTGTTCAGCGTTGCCTTGGGCACCATCTTGAAGGCGGCGTCCGTCGGTGCGAAGACGGTCAGCTTCGTCTGGCCGGTGAGAGCACCGGCGAGGCCCGCGCGCTTGGCGAGCATGACGAGCGTCTTGAACTGGCCGGCAGCGACTGCGGTCTCGACGATGTTCTTCTGAGCTGTCGGCCTCTGGACGGGAGCTGCCGCGCTCGTCCCTGCGGCCGCGAACGCGGCGATCGCGAGAACGGAGGCGGTGAGGATTGCTGTGACGAGCTTGGTCATCTTGACTCTCCCTTCGATCATGCGGTTGTGACTTGTGGGTCGCGGCTCCAGCGGCGCCGGATGGCGCCCTGCTGAACCAGCTGATAGACGGCCGCGAGACCGACGAGGCCGTAGATGAGACGGCTGGCCACGTTCGTCTCGCCGAAGTCGAGGCCGACGAGCGCCGCCACGAGGTCGAACTCAGCGACAGCGATGAGACCCCAGTTGAGCCCGCCGACAACGAGCAGGACGGCTGCGAGGATGTCGAGCTTCTTCACTGTGTGCTCCCTTCTGTACAGGATTTGTCCAGAGACCGTACAGACCCCACTGCGCGTCTGTCAAGTGTTTGTTCAATGTCTGTAGAATGCTGGCATGGAACACGCGACCGAGCAGCTCCGGATCGGAGAACTGAGCCGACGGGCGGGTGTCAGCGCCGAGCTCCTGCGCGCGTGGGAACGCCGGTACGGGCTGCTCCACCCGACTCGCACAAGCGGCGGATTTCGTCTCTACTCACCGGCTGATGAGCGACGGGTCTCGCTCATGCGCTCGTACTTGCAGCACGGGATGTCCGCTGCAGAGGCCGCCCGCCTCACCCTGGCGGAGGCGGACGGCGGCACTCGCGATGAGGATGAACCGGTTCTGCGGCGCCGTGCTCAGGAGCTTCGCCGGGGGCTGGACGACCTCGACGAGGGCGCCGCTCAAAGCGCGCTGGACAGCGCTCTCGCGGAGTTCTCGACCGAGACCGTGCTAACAGATCTCGTGCTGCCCTACCTGCATGAGCTCGGTGAGCGCTGGGCGAGCGGCGAGGCGTCGGTGGGTCAGGAGCACTTTGCCAGCCAACTCATCCGAGGCAGGCTCCTCGGACTCGCGAGGGGCTGGGATCGGGGCGCCGGCCCGCGTGCTCTGCTTGCCTGCGGTCCGGGCGAGCAGCACGATCTCGGGTTGATCGCGTTTGGCGTCGCCCTGCACGCCCGAGGGTGGCGCGTCACGTATCTCGGGCAGGACACTCCACTCGAAACGCTTGCCGAGAGTGCCCGCTTGCTCGGGCCGCTCGCAATCGTGATCTCATCCGTTTCGCCCGACCGGCTCTCGAGGTCGGGGGCCGAGTTGCGACGCCTGGCGGGCATTGCGCACGTGTGGCTCGCCGGGCCAGGCGCCAGCGAAGCTCTCGCCAAGAAGACGCGGGCGACATTCCTCGACGTCGACCCTGTGGCCGCAGCGGACCGCGTGGCCGCCACAAGACCATGAGGCCTGCCTGAAACCCGTGACGTCCGTCGAGACGGCGACCGCCATCGAACCCGTCGTCGAGCCGACGCCACGGGGGGCGGAGATGCTCGCCGCCAGCTACTGGTGTGAGGTCGAAGCGACGACGCGCCGCATTGTGCGGGCAGAAACCGTTGCCGGGCGCATCGATGTCCGTCTGTTCGGGCGAGGCCCCGTCCTCATCAGGCTCGGACGTCCTGCCCTCCGAGCCGACCGCGCATCCGTCACGTGCACGTACCCCATCATCGGCGGACTCCTGGTGGGCCGGCCCGGCGGGGCGCTTGCGCTGGAGCAAGTCAACGGCGACCCGGTCGTTCTGCGCTCGACACTGACGGAATACGTCCCCCGGCTCGCGGGCACGCTCTATTTTCAGGTGCAAGCTCGCCTGCATTCACTGATCAGCCGCCGCCACTTCGCGCGACTCGGAGCGGACGCAGGATGAAAGTCGCCGTCTTTGGCGCGACCGGCGTCATCGGCACCGCTCTGCTGCCGGTTCTGGCGCGCTCGCATGACGTCGTCGCGCTGTCGCGACGCGAACGGGAGGGGGGCGGAGTGAACTGGTTGAGGGCCGACGCGGGCGACGCCGAATCCGTCCGCAGGGTTCTCGAGGGGGTCGACGTCGCCTACTACCTCGTACACTCGCTTGGCGCGCGTGACTTCGAGAAACGCGATCTCGCCTCGGCCAGGACCGTCGCCGAGGAGGCCGGGCGGGCCGGCCTTGGCCAACTCATCTACCTGGGCGGCCTCGGCGACGATTCTCCTGAGCTGTCGACGCACCTCCGAAGCCGACGCGAGACCGAGAAGGAGCTCGCTTCTGGTGCCGTGCCGCTGACCACGTTGCGAGCCGCGATCGTGATCGGCCGCGGCAGCGCCGGCTTCGAAACGATCGTCGCGCTCGTGGACCGCCTGCCGGCAATGGTGTGCCCGCGCTGGATCGGCGTGCGTACTCAGCCGATCGCGATCGTCGACGTCATCGAGTACCTCGCCGGTGTCTGTGGTCTTCCCCAGGCGATCGGGGAGAGCTTCGACATTGGCGGGCCAGACGTGATGACCTACAGGGAGATGATCGAGCGGGTCGGGGCCGAGCGCGGCAGACGGCCGCTGATCGTGGAAGTCCCCGTGCTCACGCCCCGCCTCTCCTCGTACTGGCTGCACCTCGTGACACCCGTGAAGGCATCGGTCGCCCGTCCACTGATCGAAGGTCTGCGAAACGAGACCGTTGCGAAGGACGAGCGCATCCGGGAGCTGCTCCCTCTCGAGCTCACGCCGTTCGACGTAGCGGCGCGAGCAGCGCTCGACGGCTAATCGGAGCTTCGGTCACGGCGCTCCGGATTCACCGCGTCGCGCCGGTGTAAGAGCGCCGCCCCGCCAGATGACCAGGCGGCCTGCGTTTGCCGAGGACTTGGCCAGATTTCCAGATCCTTGTCTCCTGCCTCGCTGAGGATCATTCGCGTCAACGGCTCCAGCGGCTCGGACGACCGGGTCTCTCGGGCACGAGCGTCATCCGTGACTCGACGGGAGGATCGACCACCCCTATCGGTGCGCGGCCGTCCGGGCCGCATACGTCCACATCCCGCACGACGACACGTACTCGAAGATCCCCGATCTCCTCCTCGCGTTCGAGAAGAGGGTGTGCTGACTGCCCGGCGCGCGCGCCTGTTCGACGACGGCTGATCGTCCTTTCTTCCGGGGAGCACCGGGGGAGCATGATCCGTGCAAACCCGGCACCGATGACACACCTGTCACACGCAACCAAGCCGTTTCCGCATGGCTAAGCGGCTGCGAA
>CAVZJU010000008.1:0-8610 GCA_963775695.1 uncultured Actinomycetes bacterium
GCGGTACTGGGCTCGAACCAGTGACCCCCAGCTTGTCGAGCTGGTGCTCTCCCAACTGAGCTAACCGCCCAAAAGTGCCTGATTTGCAGGCCTTTATGTTGCGAAAGTCGGGCTCGATGCTCTCCCAACTTTTCGCGAAACGCCATCATAGCCATCTGCAGTGTCTGGAGTGACGGAGCCGATTGGAGAGTCCGGAGCGTTGATGCCTTATTAATGGTCGATGCCTTACACCGACCGGGCAGCGGCGTGCAGCAGTACTCGGGCGGAAAGGTCGCCGAGCTCGTGATCGAGGCACTCGGGCGCTGAGAAGCGGCTGGCACCCGTCGAAATGACGACCGAAGGAGGATCGTGATGAAGATCGCAGTGTTTGGAACGGGCATGGTCGGCCAGGCACTGGCGGGCAAGCTGTCCGAGCTCGGCCACGAGGTGACGGTGGGAACACGGGATCCCGAGGCGACTCTGGCTCGAACGGAGCCCGGCTACCTCGGAAATCCCCCGTTCGCCGTCTGGCGAGAGGCGTACCCCGAACTTCGCCTGGAGACAGCGGGAGACGCCGCGGCCGGCACAGAGCTGATCGTGAACGCGACCAACGGCGAAGGCTCGATCGCGATGCTCGAGTCCGCGGGCAAGGACAACCTCGCGGGGAAGGTTCTGATCGACATCGCCAACCCGCTCGACTTCTCCCAGGGCCCACCGCCCTCGCTCTTCGTTTCCAACACCGACTCGCTCGGCGAGCAGATCCAGCGCGCGTTCCCGGACACCAAGGTGGTGAAGGGCTGAACACGATGAACTGCGAGGTGATGGTCGACCCGGGCACGGTGCCGGGAGAGCACGACGTCTTCCTCTCCGGTGAGGACGCCGACGCCAAGCGTCAGGTCGGTGTGTTGCTCGGGAGCTTCGGATGGCCCGCTGAGCACATCCGCGACCTCGGCGGTATCTCCTCTGCGCGCGGTACGGAGATGTATGTCGCCCTCTGGCTCCGGCTCTGGGGCGCGCTCGGTACCGGCCACTTCAACATCCACGTCGTCCAATAGCCGCATACGACGACCCGGCGTAGCCATCGTCGTGGTTTGCCAGCGCAAGCACGACCGGGCCGTGCCTAGACGCCGTCTTCGCAGCCGCCGACCCGCCCCCCGCCATCACTCGTCGGCGGAGTCGCTAGCGCGCCGTGCTCTTTTGCCAGATTCGTGGGAGGCGCGAACGAGTTCTAAGACGGGCGACCCCACGTCACGCGAGTTAGCCTAGAAGCGATGGTTGTCCGACCGCGGCGACGGGCATGAGCAACCCGATGCGGGACGTCACGTCGCTGCCGGACCTGCTGCATGGACGGTCGCACGCGGGCCCGGTCCGGGAACGCCGCCCTGTGTACGTCGATTTGTTGCCGCCGTGCAATGCGGGCTGCCCTGCGGGCGAGAACATCCAGGCCTGGCTGTCGCACACCCAGGCGGGCCGGCACGAGCAGGCCTGGCGTCAGCTGGTCGCGGACAATCCGCTGCCCGCGATCCACGGCCGGGTCTGCTACCACCCGTGCGAGAGCGTCTGCAACCGCGCGAGCCTCGATGGCGCTGTCTCGATCCACTCGGTCGAGCGCTTCCTGGGCGACCTGGCGCTCGAGCAGGGTTGGCAATTCGACCCTTCCCGGGTCCGCAGCGGCAGGCGGGTGCTCGTGGTCGGCGCAGGGCCATGCGGTGTGTCGGCCGCCTACCACCTGGGCCGGCTTGGCCACGAGGTCGAGGTCCGGGACTCCGGCGAGCAGACGGGGGGAATGATGCGGTACGGCATCCCGGCCTACCGGCTGCCCCGCGACGTGCTCACGGGCGAGCTCGACCGGATCGCGGCGATGGGCGTGCGGGTGAGTTGCGGGCACAAGGTCGAGGACCTGGTGGCCGAGCGCGAAGAGGGGGCCTTCGACGCCGTCTTCGTAGCGGTCGGAGCGCACCTGTCGAAGCGGGTCGACATCCCGGCCCGTGATGCCGGCCGGATCGTCGATGCGGTGTCGTTCCTGCGTAGTGTCGCTTCCGGCGAGCGGCCGGTGATCGGCCGGCGCGTGGCGGTCTACGGCGGCGGGAACACGGCGATGGACGCCGCACGGGTTGCCCGTCGGATGGGTGCGGACGAGGCGCTGATCGTCTACAGGCGGACCCGGGAGCAAATGCCCGCCCATCTCGACGAGGCGGAGGACGCCGAGCGGGAGGGCGTGCGGATCCACTGGCTGCGCACGATCACGGCCTTCGACGGTCCGGAGCTCGAGGTCGAGCTGATGGAGCTCGACGAATCCGGCTATCCGCAGCCGACGGGCCGGTTCGAGACGCTCGCCGCCGACACGGTGATCCTGGCGCTTGGCCAGGAGTCCGACACTGCCTTCCTGCGCCGGGTGCCTGGAGTGGAGTTCGCGTCCGACGGAACCGTGCAGGTGTCGACGTCGCTCCAGACCGGCAGCCCCGGCCTGTTCGCAGGCGGCGACATGGTGCCGAGCGACCAGACCGTGACGGTCGGCGTGGGCCATGGCAAGAAGGCGGCCCGCCACATCGACGCCTGGCTGCGCGGGGCCGCTGCGGTGAGTGCACCCAAGCACGAGCTGGCGAGCTTCGACAAGCTGCACCTCTGGTACTTCGGCGACAATCCCCGCCGGCAGCAGCCCGAGCTCCCGCCCGAGGAGCGGATCGCGGGCTTCGGAGAGGTGGTCGGCGGCCTCTCCGCCGAGGAGGCGGTCTACGAGGCGGGGCGGTGCCTGTCGTGTGGCAACTGCTTCGAATGCGACGGCTGCCTGGGCGCGTGTCCCGAGGACGCGGTGATCAAGCTCGGTGAGGGACACCGCTACCGGTTCGACTACGACCGCTGTACCGGCTGCGGCGTCTGCTTCGAGCAATGCCCCGTGCACGCGATCGAGATGATCCAGGAGCCCGGCCGCTGATGCGTGCGACGGTCGACGGCAACGAAGCTGCGGCGTCGGTCGCGTACCGGCTGAACGAGGTCTGCTGCATCTACCCGATCACGCCCTCCTCGCCGATGGCCGAACTGGCGGACGAGTGGGCGAGCCAGGGCCGGCCGAACGTCTGGGGCACGGTGCCTGCGGTGGTGGAGATGCAGAGCGAGGGCGGAGCGGCGGGCGCCTTGCACGGGGCGCTGCAGAGCGGTGCGCTGGCGACGACGTTCACCGCCTCGCAGGGCCTGCTGCTGATGATCCCGAACATGTACAAGATCGCCGGCGAGTTGACCCCGGCTGTTCTCCACGTGGCCGCGCGGTCGCTCGCTGCGCAGGGCCTGTCGATCTTCGGCGACCACTCCGACGTGATGGCAGTCCGCCAGACGGGGTTCGCGCTGCTCGCCTCGGCCTCGGTCCAGGAGGCCCACGACCTCGCTCTTGTTGCGCAGGCCGCAACGCTTCGGACGCGGGTGCCGTTCGTGCACTTCTTCGACGGGTTCAGGACCTCGCACGAGCTGAACACGATCCAGCTGCTCTCCGACGACGACCTGCGCGCGCTTGTACCTGAAGAGCTCGTGCGGGCTCATCGCGGCCGGGCGCTCTCGCCGGAGCGGCCGTTCATCCGCGGAACAGCGCAGAACCCGGACGTCTACTTCCAGGCGCGCGAGACGGTGAACCCGTTTTACGCGGGCGTACCGGACGCAGTCGAGGACGCGATGGCGCGCCTCGCGGAGCGCACCGGCCGTCGCTATCACGTCGTCGACTATGCCGGGCACCCAGAGGCCGAGCGCGTTCTGATCGTGATGGGCTCGGGCGGGGAGACCGCCCGGGAGACCGTCGCCTCGCTCAACACGAGGGGCGAGCGTGTTGGCGTGGCGCAGGTGCGGCTGTACCGGCCGTTCCCCGCGCAGGCGCTCGCCCAGGCGCTGCCCGCGACCGTGCGCCACGTCGCCGTCCTCGACCGGACGAAGGAGCCCGGCTCGATCGGCGAGCCGCTCTTCCTCGACACGGTCGCTGCGCTCACCGAGTCGTTCGGCGACGGCGAGCGGGCGGTGATGCCGAGGACCGTCGGTGGCCGCTACGGCCTCTCCTCGAAGGAGTTCACGCCGGGAATGATCGCCGGCGTATTCGCCGAGCTGGCGAAAGAGCAGCCGCGGCGCCGATTCACGATCGGGATCAACGACGACGTCTCCGGGACGAGCCTCGACTACGACGCCTCGCTGGACATCGAGCCGCCCGAGACGGTGCGCGCGATCTTCTTCGGCCTCGGCTCGGACGGAACGGTCGGCGCGAACAAGAACACGATCAAGATCCTCGGCGAGGCGGGCCTGCACGCGCAGGGCTACTTCGTCTACGACTCGAAGAAGTCCGGCTCGCAGACGGTCTCGCACCTCCGCTTCGGGCCGCAGCCGATCCGCGCGCCCTACCTTGTGCAGCAGGCGGGCTTCATCGGCTGTCACCAGTTCGGATTGCTCGACCGGGTCGACGTGCTCGGCCCTGCGACGGAGGGCGCGACGCTGCTGCTCAACTGCCCGCGCCCGCCGGATGAGCTGTGGGAAGCCTTCGCGCGCCCTATTCAGGAGCAGATCCTCGCCAAGCGCATCGACCTGTACACGATCGACGCAGGCCGGATCGCACGCGAGGTCGGCCTCGCCGGCCGAACCAACATCGTCCTGCAAACCTGCTTCTTCGCCCTCTCCGGCGTCTTGCCGCGCGAGCAGGCGATCGAGCGGATCAAGGCGGCGGTCGCGAAGACCTACAGCCGCCGTGGCGCCGAGGTGGTCGCGCGCAACCAGGCCGCCGTCGACCGCGCGCTGGCCGGTCTGCACCAGGTCGAGGTGCCCGCGCGGGTGACGGCAAGCCGTGGGCTGCCTCCGGTTGTGCCCGCGGACGCGCCCGAGTTCGTTCGAACAGTCACGGCGGAGATGCTGGCCGGCCGGGGCGACGAGCTGCCGGTCAGCGTCCTGCCGGTGGACGGCACCTATCCGAGCGGCACGACGGCCTACGAGAAGCGCAACATCTCCGAGCTGGTCGCGGTCTGGGACGCCGAGCTGTGCATCCAGTGCGGCAACTGCAGCTTCGTCTGCCCGCACAGCGTGATCCGCTCCAGGTACTACGACCAGTCCCACCTCGAGGGCGCCCCGGACGGGTTCCGGTCGGCGCCGCTGGACGCCGTGGGGCTGCCCGACGCCCGGTACACACTGCAGGTCTACGTCGAGGACTGCACCGGCTGCGAGCTGTGCGTCCAGGCGTGCCCAGTGGTTGCGCCTGGCGACCCTGTCCGCAAGGCGATCAACCTCGCGCCGCGCGAGCCGCTGGTCGCCGCCGAGCGCGACAACATCGCGTTCTTCGAGACACTGCCCGCGAGCGACCGCTCGCGGGTCGACTTCGGCACGGTGCGCGGCACCCAGTTCCTGGAGCCACTGTTCGAGTTCTCCGGGGCTTGTGCCGGCTGCGGCGAGACTCCATACCTGAAGCTGCTCTCGCAGCTGTTCGGCGACCGGCTGATGGTCGCGAACGCGACCGGCTGCTCCTCGATCTATGGCGGGAACCTGCCGACCACGCCGTGGACGACCGACGCCGACGGGCGCGGTCCGGCCTGGTCGAACTCGCTCTTCGAGGACAACGCCGAGTTCGGGCTCGGCTTCCGGCTCGCCGCCGACCGGCACACCGAGCTGGCCCGCCGGCGCCTGGCCGAGCTGCGCGACGCCGTCGGTGCGGAGCTCGTGGACGAGATCCTGGATGCGCCACAGCTGCGGGAGTCGGAGCTGCGATCCCAGCGCGAGCGGGTGGCCGAGCTCCGGCGCCGGCTCGACGGGCTCGACGCGCCCGCCGTCACTGACTTGCTCAGCGTCGTTGACCATTTGGTTAGGCGCAGCGTCTGGATCGTCGGCGGCGACGGCTGGGCCTACGACATCGGCTCGGGCGGACTCGACCACGTCCTGGCCAGCGGGCGCAACGTCAACGTGCTCGTGCTCGACACCGAGGTCTACTCCAACACCGGCGGCCAGATGTCCAAGGCGACCCCGCTCGGCGCGGTCGCCAAGTTCGCCGCCGCCGGCAAGACCGTGCCCAAGAAGGACCTCGCCCTGCAGGCGATCGCCTACGGCAGCGTCTACGTCGCCCGCGTCGCGATGGGCTCCGATCCGCAGCAGACACTGACCGCGTTCCGTGAGGCGGAGGCCTACGACGGCCCGTCACTAGTGCTCGCGTACAGCCACTGCATCGCGCACGGGATCGAGATGCGAGACGGGCTCGACCAGCAGTACCGCGCCGTCGCCAGCGGCTACTGGCCGCTGATCCGCTACGACCCGATGCTCCGGGCAGCCGGCGGCAACCCGTTCCTGCTCGACTCGCCGCGACCGCGCATCCCGCTCGCCGCCTACACCAACCGGGAGCTCCGCTACCGCACGCTGACGAACACAGACCCGGCCGAGGCCGAGCGGCTGCACGCGCTAGCCGAGCAGGCGGTCGACCAGCGCTGGGACGTGTACGAGGAAATGGCGACCCGCGGCCCGCAGCACTTCGCCGCCGACGCGCGCAAGGGCGGCTGATGAACCTTTCGACCGACTACATGGGACTCACGCTCCGCAACCCGCTCGTCGCGTCCGCGTCGCCACTCTCGCAAACGGTGGACGGAGTACGGCGACTGGCCGACGCCGGCGTGGGCGCGGTCGTCCTCTACTCGCTCTTCGAGGAGCAGCTGCGCCGCGAGGCAGCCGAGAACACGCGGCTGGTCGACGCCGGCACAGAGAGCTTCGCCGAGTCGCTCTCCTACTTCCCTACCGCCGCCGAGGACGAGGCCGGCCCGCGTCGCTATCTAGGCCTGCTCGAGCGCGCCGCCGCCGCAGTCGACGTGCCGGTGATCGCCAGCCTGAACGGCGTTACACCGGGAGGCTGGGCCGACTACGCCGGGGCGATGCAGAACGCCGGCGCCGCCGCGATCGAGCTGAACATCTACTACCTCCCCGGCGACCCGCATACCTCGGGCCGCGACGTCGAACAAAGGCACCTCGACGTCCTGACGCGGGTCAAAGACGCGGTCGGCGTGCCGGTGGCGGTCAAGCTCAGCCCCTACTTCAGCTCGACCGGCGAGATCGCGGTGCGACTGGACGAGGCTGGCGCCGATGCGCTCGTGCTGTTCAACCGATTCCTACAGCCTGACATCGACCCGGAGAAGCTCGCCGTCGTGCCCCAGGTCGGCCTCTCTAGTCCGGAGGAAGCGAGGCTGCCGCGCACGTGGATCGCGCTCCTCCACGGACGCGTGCGCGCCTCGCTCGCGGCGACCACCGGCGTCGAGACCGCGGCCGACGTCGCCAAGTACCTCCTCGCCGGCGCCGACGTCGTCATGACCGCCTCGGCGCTGCTGCGCCACGGCCCGGAACATGCAAGCGTGCTGCTCGACGGCCTCTCGGCCTGGATGGCACGCAAGGGATTCGCAGCCGTCGACGAGCTGCGCGGGACGCTCGCCGTGCCGGCCGGCACCGACCAGGCGCTCTACGAGCGAGCGGGCTACGTCGGCGCGATGCGGCAAGCCAACAGCGGCCTCTACGGGCCCTGGTGAGGGGGCCGCCGGTGGCCTTGCGGATGGGCTCACCCGTCGATTGAGTGTCAACGAGCGAAAGAATGGCGACTAGGCCCCGCTTGGCTGCCGATACGGGGCACTTTCTTGGCCTTGGCCCCAGACGAACGGTACGCGGGACTTCGATGCATCGTGGCGGCTGCTGGGAACACGGCCACCGGTCACGTCACGTCGACTAGAACGACACCGGCGGGTGAGCCGCGGAAAGGGCGGGAGGCGGCTGGCTGGCCGCCTCCCGTGAGCCGTAACCGCTGTGCTGGTTACGCTTTCGTCGTCTTCCCTTCGATCGGGGTCGTGCCGTTACCGATCGCGGCCTTGCCGTTGCCGATCTTGATCTGGTGCGGCAGCACGACCGCGGGCTTCTTGACGTGGACTTCGAGCTCACCGTTGTCGTAGCGGGCCGAGATCTGATCCTCGGACACGCCCTGTGGCAGCCCGATCGCCCGCGTGAAGCTGCCGTACCGGCGCTCGAATCGGTATAGCCGGTCGTTCGAGACTTCCTGTGAGCGCTCGCGCTCGGCGCTGACGGTCAGGACACCATGGTCGAACTCGATCGAGACCGTGTCCTTCGGGATGCCGGGCAGATCGAACGCGTAGACGATCTCGTCGTCTGTCTCCCAGACATCCATCGCCGGAGCCCAGACGCCCGCCGGCGTAGTGCCGGCTCCGCCGGCGAACAGGGTCAGGAAGCGAGCCATCTCGCCTTGGAGAGCGGTCGCCTCGCGGTAGGGATCAAAACGAACCAGAGTGGTCAAGGTGTACTCCTCTCAGAAACAGGTGCGAAGGCGCTCGGGGCGACCTTCGCGGGCGGGGGATCCGCCCTATGTGCAGCTCGGGGCTAGACGAGCGCCTTCATGAAGACGTCGACCAGTTCGGCCGGGAAGGTCTCGGTCTTGACGACCTCGAGGTTGGCGATCTTCGCGAGGACGCGGAAGGCGGTCTCGTTGTCCGGGTACTTGACGATCGAGAGGAAGTCCCAGGGGCCCATGATCGCGTAGACCTGCTCGAGCGTGCCGCCCTCCTCCTCGATGATGTTGCTAAGCGCCTGGCCTAGCGACCGTCGACGATGGTCTGCCCGCATCCGGAGGCTGCCCTGGAAGGT
>CAVZJU010000009.1:0-458351 GCA_963775695.1 uncultured Actinomycetes bacterium
ACCGATCACAGCTGACCACGCTCAGAAGCTCAGGTCGATCCGTCCCGGCGGATCGACCAAGCCTCCGGCGGTGCTAAAGGATGAGCAACTCCAGCGCGCCGAAGGAGTCCGCAAGATCCTCCTGCTCACCGACGGCCTCGCCAACGTCGGGATCCTCGACACACCAACGCTCGTCGGGCTCGCCGCCGGCGCCCGCGGCGACGGGATCGGAAACCACGATCGGCTTCGGCGACGGCTTCAACGAGGATCTCATGACGGCGATGGCCGACGCAGGCGGCGGGAACGGCCACTATGCAGAGACTGCGGACGCGGCGCCGGCGATCTTCGCCGAGGAGTTCGACGATCTGACCCGGCTCGTCGCGCAGAACGTCAGCGTCGAGATTCGCCCCGAGCCGGCAGCCGAGTTCGTCGGCGTCCTCAACGAGTACCCACACGGCCCTGTGCCCGGCGGATCCAGATCTCGATCGGCGACGCATACGCAGGCGAGAACCGGCGGATCGTCTTCACGCTCCACGTGCCGGCATTGGCCGAACTCGGCGTCGAGAAGGTCGCCGACGTGGTGCTCCGTTACGTCTCCGTGGGCGACCAGGTCGAGCAGCACGCGCTGACGATTCCGGTCGTCGTCAACCGCGTCTCCGCCGACGAGGCCGCCGCGGCGGCACCCGATCTGCAGGTGCACGAGGAAGTACTCGTGCTGACGGCGGCCCGAGCCCGAGACGAAGCGATCCTCCTTGCCGACGCCGGACGCTACGAGGAAGGACAGCGGGTGCTGCACAGCGCCGTATGAAGCTGCGCGACGCCGGCCTTTCCGAGCAGGCAGACCTCCTCGCCCCCGAGATCGACGCGCTCGGAGCCTACGATGCGTCCACTCGCAAGCGGCTTCGCTTCCAGTCGCAGCGACAGCGTCGCGGGAAGCAGGTATGACCTTTGCTCCTATCCAGAACGTGCTCGACGCGGTGGTCGCCCGGTCGACCTCGCCCCAATCACGCCTGCATGGGCTCTCGCACTGGGAGCGGGTTGGTCGGAACGGGCTCGATCTCGCCGCCGAGACCGACGGCGCCGATGCCGACGTCGCGCTCCTGTTCGCGCTCTTCCACGACTCGATGCGCCTGAACGACGGCCACGATCCCGAGCACGGACAACGCGGCGGAGCGCTCGCCCACGAACTACGAGAACTCCTACCCCTGAGCGACGGCCAGCTCACCCTGCTGCAGGAGGCCTGCGCCGGTCACACCAACGGCCTGGTCAGCACCGATCCGACGATCGGCGTCTGCTGGGACGCAGACCGGCTCGACCTGCCGAGAGTCGGAATCACGCCGGACGCGAAGCTCATGTCGACCAAGGCAGGCCGGCGGGCCTGCTGGCGACAGACGTAGGGGTGGTCGCGTTGGACGACTCGATGAAACAGGCGCAAGATCGGATCCGCCTGCTCGTCGCGTCGGTGCCCTGGCGGACGACGGATTACGTAGCGCCGCACGAGTACGTCATGGCCGACTGGACCGAGGAGACCGAGGAACTGGTCAGGCTGGTCATGCAGGAGGTTCGCGGCCCGGACGGGTACTCGCGGCTTTTCCGAAGGGTGCCGTTTCCCACTTGGCACCTGGACGACCACTACTACTGGATGATGCCGTGGGTCGCCGAGGCCGAGGAGCAGCTCAGGTGGCCTCCGACAGACGGCAAGTGGCCGCCCGTCCTGAACCGGGCGCGATTGCCTGTTCTCTAAGACTGAGCGGCTCACTGTTCATCCGCTGGCACGTCGAGGTCGGTGAGGTTCTGCTCACCGAGGACCGGAGGGGGCCGACACCCACCCCCGAGCCGGCGGGGTCCTCCCGGCGGTGGTGGTCGATCGAGCTCGCTCCGACCCTCCGATCGTCTCTGCGGGTCAGCGCTCGTGGCGGCGGACGACGCGCACGAGGTAGATCACGATCAGGATGTTCACGGTCAGCCCGGCCGCTTTAAGCGGGCTGGGCCTGTGGATCAGCTCGTAGATCTCGAACGGTACAAGCAGCGATGTGGCGATCACGGTTAGCCACTCCGCCCAGCGTTTGCGCAGCCAGAGGCCAACGCCCTCAACCAGCTCGAGCAGGCCGTAGGCGATCGCGCCCGCGCCGATCAGGGTGATCTGGTTGTGGTCGAGCGCGCCGATGCGGACGATCAGGTGGTGGACGAATCCGTGGTTGGGATCGAGCTCGACCCGACGGGCAAGGCGTGTCGCGAGCGAGCCGAGGTTCGCGTTCGGCTCGGATAGCAGGTAGATCCCGACGCCGACTAGGAGCAGTCCGCGGACGGCGCGCTCGGCGGCGATCCACGGGAGAAGACGGGCTTGGCGGGCCGCCATCGCCGGATTCTCTCCTTATGCTCCCGAACAGGGGTCTCAACCGGAGACGAGGGACGCGGTACGGCGACGACGAAGAGGAGTTGCGTCTGGTGCTCGTCGCGCGCGGCCCCGCGGGTTCGCACGGTGGACAACTGAGCTCCCTGGCGGAAAACAGGAGCCTGCTGACGCGTCGCTGCTCGAAACCACCTTGCGCGAGACCAAGGAGGACCGGCTCCCACGGATGTTCTGGCCACCCTCGCGCCCGTCGACACGCGCTCGACCGGTTTCCGTGTGCATCCGCTTCTTGGTCGAGTTGGTGACGCCTCTTCTACCCCGCCGGCTGCAAAGAACGGGCGTGCCTGAGGTAAAGGTTCGGCGTGGAGCCGTGGAGGAAATGCAGGACGACAGTGTTCAGGCCGAGGGGCAGGCGCCGCGCTTGTACGCTGCGTAGATCGAAAGTCTGGGTTGATCTCGGCCCCACGGATCGAGCAAGTCCGTACGGAGGTAGAGTCACTCGGTCCTCGACACCGGATCAAGCGGAAGGAGCGCGACGTGGCCGGGAAGAAGCGCCCGAAGTCGGTCGCCCAGACCGAGAAGAAGGCACCAGCCAAGGCGAAACGGCCAAAGAAGACTTCGCGCGGCAAGTAGGCCGCGTCCGCTGCGTATCTGCGTGGTCGGACAGGTAGTCCATCCGGGTGTGTACTGGGCGATCTGCCGCGATTCAGAAGGGACGCGGTTTGGGCTCGCCGGGCCGGCGCCGCAAGAGCACCGCAAGCAGCAACGAGGGTGGGCAAGTCCACCGTCTCGACAGTCGTGATCGTGTCTCTGCATGTCGCGACGGGTGCGGCGGCGGGCGCGCTCGCTGGGTCGCGGCTTGCCGCCCTGGCACTGGGCCCGCCGCTGCATCTTGCCTGTGATCGCGTGCCCCATGAGGACATCGCCAACCGTCGCTTCGAAATCCGAAGCGGCCTGTTCGCTCTTGCGCTGCTCGCGCTCTCTCGTGGACCGTTCGACCCAGCCACGCTGGGCGCCGCCGCGGCCTCTGCACCCGATCTTGAGCACGTCTTTTCGCAGTTGCGTCCGCACGACCGCAAGCTCTTTCATGGCGGGCGCGGCTGGCATCGCTCGGGAGGCTTCCGTGCTGATGTTCAACTTGTCCTTGCGGGCGCGATCATCGGCCTGCTCGTGAAACCACCCCGCTGGTGGGACCGGGCATGACAGCCAAGGCGACCCGCGGGGTCTCCCGAGATGCCTTTCTCAAAGGCTGGGCGTGACGCTCGCAGTCGCGCCTCATGCATAAGGCCAGGACTGCCCTTTTGCGGTAACTGAGGGAGTCTATGGTGCCCTCAATCTCTCAGTGACCCGGGCCTGGCTCGTAACTGCCGCTCGCGGATTCGTCCTGGTGCCGACGCAACGCGTCCCAGCCCGCGGAGAGCGCGGCTGCGTCGAGTCGCTCCGCGGCATCGAGCGCCCTCGTCGTTCGTTTCGACGTCTTGCGGCCGAACGCTCCGCTCAAGACCCACTGGCGGGTGAGTCGAAGGAGGCGCAGCCTCTCGTCGGCCAGGTGAAGAGTGCGCTTCGGATCGAGGTAGAGATCGATCGCCAGCTTCTTGACGAGTGCCGGTTCGCTGGGCGCGCCGGTCGCCTGCTCGAGCCGGTGAGCCACCAACGAAGCGAGCACCTGCAGCTCCCGCACACCCGTGCGAACGGCGATCCCGATCGAGACGGCACTCGAGGCAACCATCACCCACGGCACCCTCGTCAGGCGGGCGCCGCGAGCCAGTCTGCGGACGACGGGCACGGCGAGCACGACGACCCGTTGGATGTCGCCCGCGAGTGCCTCCGTGTCCTCTTTGCCCGCGAGCAGTCGCTTGCCGTCGGCGGCCGAGGTGATGCGCTCGTCGGTGAGCAGCACGCTGTCGATTGCCTTGTCGGCAAGCCTGCCGACGGTCTGCATGAGCGCCCCGCCCGCATTTCGAGTATTGGCGCCCGCGCTCCTCCCCGCTGACGAGGCTCGGTCACGCAACGAGCGTGGCGGCGTACTCCGCTGAGCATCGCCCTGGGTGTTGTCTCGAGCCGCTAGGGTATCCGCCGCCGCGTACCTGGACCTGCGCACCCCCAGAGGATATGGCCCGCCAGGGGAAGCAGGCCTACTGTCGCAGTCCGGCTCTCATCGGGGGCACTCTCCCGTTCTACGATGGGGGGCCTGGGGGCGGCGGAGCAGCTCGTGAAGCCGAAACTACGCGGCGTCTTTCACGAACTCGGCTTCTACGCCGCTGCCGCGGCCGGCGTCGTGTTGGTCGTCACCCCCGAAGGCCGTTGAGAGGTCTTAGTCTTTGAGCGCCTTGGCCTCCTTCGATCTGCAGGAGCTGCAGCGCCGATTCGCCGCGCTCTACACGGGTGCCATCACCGATGTCCTCGACCGCATGGGCTTTCTACGGCAGACGCTGCCGCCGGAAATCACTCCACTTCGGCCGGGCATGAGGCTTGCCGGACCCGCCTATCCGATCGAAGGACGTCCGGATCCGGCTCCCGACTACGACACCGCGATCGGCAAGGTGCTTGAGATGCTGGGACAGGTGCCGCCCGGGCACGTCGCCGTTTACCAGACCAACGACCGGAGCTCCGCCCATCTCGGGGAGCTCTCGGTGACGTCGCTCAAGGCCCGCGGCTGCGCGGGAGCCGTTATCGACGGCGGCTGTCGCGACGTCGCCCTGATCCTTCGGGAGAATTACCCGGTTTTCAGCCGGTACACCACCCCGCAGGACTGCACGTATCGCTGGCAGCTGGTCGCGCACGGCGACGTGACCGTGACCCTCGGCGAGGTCAGCGTCGCGCCCGGCGACTACGTCGTCGCTGATGCCGACGGGATCGTCGTCGTCCCGAGCGACCTGCTCATCGAGGTTCTCGAGCAGGCGGAAGCGAAGGTCGCGACTGAGAGCGAGATCAGGGACGCGGTCCGCGCGGGAGCCCTGCCCCTCACCGCATACCACCGCTTCGGAACCTTCTAGTAGCGCGTCGGGTCGGGGGGCTCGGATTGCAGCCTTCGTCTGCGAGTCGAACCCGGCGCTGCCCGCCGCGACAAGCCCGGCCCACCGCGGCGCTGCGCGCTTGTCGAAGATCGGCGTGCCGGTACCCACGCGCTGGGCGGCGACGCGGTGAGCGTACTCGAGCCCCGAGTGGGGATCGGCATGAGTCAAAGGTTGCCGCGGCCGGGCGGAACGGCGACCGGCGGGGGCTGCGGAGCTTCGTCGGTGCCTGCCCCGGTCAACTCGAGTGCAGCCTCGATCTCGGCCAAGGCCTGAGCGTCCAGCTCGAGGGCGTCCGCCCGGAGCCAGTCGTCGAGCTGGGACGGGCGCCGTCCCCCGACGATCACTGCAGTCATGCCCAGCACCGCGAGCACCCAGGCCAGCGCCAGCGCGGAAACGGTGGCACCGAGTCGCTCGGCGATCGGCTCGAGCACTTCGACCAACGCGAGGTTCCTCGACAGCGCCGGCTCCTGGAAGGGAGGTGCCTTCCGCCGCCAGTCGTCCTCGGCCAGCCGGTCGAGCCCCTCGCGGTTGAACGAGCCGGTCAGGAGCCCGGAGGCCATCGGCGAGTAGGCGATCACGCCGGTCCCGTGCTCGCGCGCCCACGGAACCAGCTGCCGGCGTGCGTTGCGATTGAGGAGCGAGAGCGGCGGCTGGAGCGAGTCGACGTGCCGGATCGCCTCGCACGCATCGAGCCGCGGGACGTCGAAGTTGCAGACGCCGAGCCAGCGCACCTTCCCCTCGTCGACGAGCTCGACCATCGTCCCCCACGACTCCTCGACGGGCGTGCCGGTGCCGTAGTCTGGCCAGTGGAACTGGTAGAGGTCGATCCGCTCGATCCGCAGGCGCCGCAGACTCGCCTCGCATTCCGCTCGGATCGACTCGGGCCGCAGGTCGAAGTAAACCTCGCCACTGCGCCAAGGCCGGCCGCACTTTGTGAAGACGAGGACATCCTCGCCGGCATTGAAGGGTTCGAGCGCACGGCCGACCACCTCCTCGGAGTGGCCGTCGCCGTACGTCGGCGCGGTGTCGATCCAGGTGACGCCCGACTCGATTGCGCGCCGGATCGCGGCGATCGACTCCTGGTCGTCGACGGCTCCCCAGCCGAAGCGGTAGCGGCCCGCCAGCGCCCAGGTGCCGAACCCGAGCGCGCTGATCTCGGGCCCTTCGCGGCCGAGCCTGCGGGTCACCACGGGGCGGTCGCCCCCTCCTTCAGCCGCCCGTCGTCGTCGAGGTAGTCGCGCCAGGAGCGCTTCGGCTCCCAGCCCAGGAGCCGCCGGGCTTTGGAGCAGTCGACCGCGGAGACATCCGGCCGGTCGAGCGACCGCAGCTCGACTCTGGTCGCGCCGTGGTAGCGCCTCACGATCTCCTCGAGCGGATGGCCACCGATCGTGTCCGGCGACGCGACGTAGAAGACCCGTGACCGGGTAGATCGGACTCGACCGCGCGCACGGTCGCCTCGCACAGGTCGTGCACGTCGACATACGAGCAGAAGTTGCCGATCAGTACCGAAGGGTCCCGTACGATCGGGCCCAGATTGCGCTCGTAGCTGCCGAGGTCCTGGACCCAGCAGGGCCGAATCGAGATCGTCGCAATATCCGCCCGCTCCGGCGCCCGCTCCATCAGCAACTCGCCGAACCATTTCGCAGTCGC
This sequence comes from uncultured Actinomycetes bacterium, assembly GCA_963775695.1. Taxonomy (GTDB): domain Bacteria; phylum Actinomycetota; class Thermoleophilia; order Gaiellales; family Gaiellaceae; genus DATBLE01. The sequence goes on from CAVZJU010000009.1 coordinate 7,000, forward strand.
GTATGAGTCCTGTGGCCGTAGAGGGTGTTTCTCGTCGATCGGCAGGTAGTCCGGTTCGAAGGGTTGGTGGGCAAAGATGAAGCCCGGCGCCGTCTCGCTGGAGAAGTTGACGAAACGGCGCACGCCGGCCGCGATCGCCGCCTCTAGCACGTTGAACGTCGACAGCCGGTTGTTTGTGAAGATGACGCTGGGTGCGTGGTGGAGCGGCTGCGGGATCGCCGCGGTATGGGCGACCGCGTCACAGCCGCGCACGAGCGCGTCGACAGAGCCGACGTCGGTCAGGTCAACCTGCCAGTAATCCTCCGCCTGCAACGAGTCCTCGGGCGGGTCCCACGTCGGCCGCGTGATGTCGGTCGCGCGCACGTCGTGCCCTGCCCGCATCAGCGCCGGGACGAGCGCACGGCCGACCTTCCCGTGCGCGCCGGTGACGAGGAGCTTCATAAGTACGTGACCGCGTCGGCGATGACCGGTGAGCGGCCGCGGAGGAAGTCGAAGTCGCACCCCTCGTTCGCCTGGAGGACGTGGTCCTCGTACAGCCGCCGGTAGCCGCGCTCGTCCTTGCGCTCGGGTGGCTGCCACGCGTCGCGCCGCCGCGCCAGGTCCTGCTCCTCGACGAGCAGGTCGAGGCGCCGCGCCTCGACGTCGAGACGGATCCGGTCGCCGGTCTCGACGAGCGCTAGCGGGCCGCCGATGGCCGATTCCGGGGCGATGTGGAGCACGACGGCACCGTACGAGGTTCCGCTCATCCGTGCGTCCGAGAGCCGCAGGAGGTCGGTTACGCCCCGCTTCAGGAGCTTGGCCGGGATCGGCAGATGGCCCCACTCAGGCATCCCCGGCGCGCCGACCGGGCCGCCGTTCCTAAGCACCATCACCGAGTCCTCGTCGACGTCGAGGGCGTCGTCGTCGACCCGTGCGGCGAGATCGTGGATGTCCTCAAAGACGACCGCCGGCCCCTCGTGCCGGAGCAGCCGCGGGTCGGCGGCCGAGATCTTCATCACCGCGCCGTCGGGACAGAGGGAGCCGCGTAGGACGACCAGGCTGCCGCCCGCGTCGAGCGGGTCATCGGCGAGACGGATGACATCTCCGTCGACGATCTCGGTGGGCGACTGGGCGAGGTTCTCTCCGAGCGTCCGGCCGGTCACCGTCATCGCGTCGAGCTCGAGCAGCTCGGCGATCTGCGCCATCGCCGCTGGTAGCCCGCCCGCGTAATAGAAGTCCTCCATCAGGTGCTTGCCCGCAGGCTTGAGGTTGACCAGCCACGGCGTCGAGCGGCAGAGGTCGTCGAAGAGGTCGAGCGGCAGCTCGACGCCCACCCGGCCGGCGTAGGCGATCAGATGCAGGATCGCGTTCGTCGATCCTGAGATCGCGTGCAGGACCCGGATCGCGTTCTCGAAGGCTGCGCGGGTGAGAATGTCAGACGGCCGCACGTCCCGCTCCACGATCTCGACGATCTTCCGGCCTGCGGATTCTGCGACCTGTGCACGTCGCGAGTCGACGGCCGGGATAGCCGCCGCTCCTGGCAGCGTCAGCCCGAGCGCCTCGGTCACGCAGGCCATCGTCGAGGCAGTGCCCATCGTCATGCAGTGCCCGTTCGAGCGCGACATCGCGTTCTCGATCTCCTCGAACTCGACCTCGGTGATCCGCCCCGCCCGCAGCTCCTCGTGGTAGTGCCAGCAGTCGGAGCACGAGCCGAGCTCCCGACCCCGCCAGCGCCCGTTCAGCATCGGGCCGCCGGTGACGACGATCGCCGGCACGTTTGCGCTCGCCGCCCCCATGATCGACGCCGGGTTCGTCTTGTCGCAACCGGTGAGGAGGACGACGCCGTCGAGCGGGTACGAGCGAATCGACTCCTCGACGTCCATCGCCATCAGGTTCCGGTAGAGCATCGTCGTCGGCTTCATCAGCGACTCGCCGAGGGAGATCACGGGAAACTCCACCGGGAAGCCGCCGGCCTGAAAGACGCCCCGCTTCACCGCCTGGGCAAGCCCGCGCAGATGCAAGTTGCAGTTGACGAGCTCGCTCCAGCTATTGCAGATGCCGATCACCGGCCGCCCGCGGAAAGCCTCGTCGGTCACCCCGGTCGACTTCAGCCACGAGCGGTGCAGAAAGCCGTCGAGGTCACGTCGGTCGAACCACTCGCTCGAGCGGCGCCCGTCGCCTGTGCCGAAGCTACCGTTCCGAATCGTTGCCACCTCGCTCCTCCCTTCGAACGTGACCGAGATCGCCGACGGCATCCACCGGATCGAGAGCGACCTCGGGCCACGCTTCATGTGCCAGTACGTCGTCGCAGGCCGCGACCGCTCGATTCTCGCCGACACCGGGCTCGCCGAGACGCCTGCGGCCGTGATCGACCCATATCTGAGCCGGGTCGGGCTAGAGCCGGACTTCGTCCTGATCAGCCATGCCGACAACGACCACGTCGGCGGGAACCGCGTCTTCCGGGACGCCCACCCGGAGGCAGTCTTCGCCTGCCATGAGCTCGACCGGAGCTGGGTCGAATCGAACGAGACGCTCGTCCGGGAGAACTACGGCTGGCACGCCACCTACGGCTTTCCGGCCATGCCGGCCGATGAGCTGCTCGCCTCGATGAGCGGCGACGCGCCGATTGACCTCGGGCTCGCCGGCGGCGAGACGATCCGGTTGGACGCGAACCGCATGGTCGAGGTCCTGCACCTGCCCGGACACACGAGGGGACACCTCGGCCTGTGGGACGAGCGCACCCGCGCCACGATCGTCATCGACGCCGTCCTCGCAGACGGCAACGAACACACCGGCAACGGTCCCGAAGATCGTCTCCCGGCCGCCGAAGCTTTGCGGAGCGTGCAGGGACGCGTGCCCGGTGAAGATCCCGCTGCACATTGGCCCCGACCGCCCGGCGCGGACAATCTCGTAGTTCAGTTGCCCGACGCTCGACCAGTAACGGCCGGGCGCCTGGGAGGTGTCTCGGAGTCGTAGGTCTCGGTCGTTCTTCCCAAGGCGACCTCCTGGACGCGGGCCAGAGGTGGCGCATCGAGTTCCTGGTCTCAAGCCAGGAGCGACGCGGGCATGGGCCTATGGCAGGAGAGACTAGCCACCGAGGCTCCATCAGGTGTTGCCAAACTAGGTAACGACGCTCTTCTCAGAAGGAGGGTGGTGTGATTGCTGAAGCGAGCTCCAGCGCGAGCGGGAGGTTCTCGAGCCGAGCGCAGAGCTCCGGCACCGCGGGAGTCGCGGCGAACGCGGGATCGACCGCATGCGCCCGTGCGAGAAAGAGCTCGGCTCCATCGTCGGGCTCGAGCGGAGGAACGGGGTACGCCTGCTCGGCCGGAAGACGGAGCAGCTCCCTGCTGGTGACGAGCAGCTGCAGGTTGGGGCACGCTGCGAGCAGCTCAGCCAGCCCCTCGGCAGCCTCGACGACGTGCTCAAAGTTGTCGAGGAGGAGCAGCAGGCACCTGTCGGAGACGTGCTCCACGATGCCATCCGTTAGTCCCGAGGGCCTGCCCGGCGGTCTCCAGCACGAGCTCTGCGTCACGCAGTGGCGCGGGGGGCACCCAGAACACACCGTCCGCATACCGGTCCGATGCCTCGGCGGCGGCCTGGAGTCCGAGCCGGGTCTTGCCCGTCCCGCCCGGCCCGGTCAGGGTCAGCAGGCGGGCGTCCTCGAGCAGGTCGAGCACCTCCGCGAGCTCGTTCTCCCGACCGAGGAACGGTGTCGCGGGAACCGGCAAGTTCGTGCGGTACAGGCTCTTCAGAGCTGGAAAGTCAGCGTCCCCGAGCTGGTAGATCCGCTCGGGCGCCGACAGGTCCTTCAGCCGATGCGCGCCCAGATCGCGGAGCCCGTCCGCGCCCACGAGCGCTGCCGTGGAGGCAGAGACAAGCACCTGCCCGCCGTGGCCACAGGCAGCGATCCGGGCCGCCCGGTGCACGTCCATTCCGACGTAGTCGTCCTCGCTCAGGTGCGGCGTGCCCGTATGGATGCCGATGCGCACCCGGATCGGTCCCGGCGCCAGCCCTTCGGTCGCTTCCGCCGCGGCTCCGAGAGCGCCGGGCGCGGTCGGGAAGGCGACGAAGAAGGCATCGCCCTGCGTGTCGACCTCGACGCCCTGATGGGCCTTGAACGCATCACGCAGCAAGCGGCGATGCTCCGCCCATCAGGCCACGGTCGCCCGGCCGCTAGCTACTGCCAACTTCGAGCACGACCTTGCCCCGCTTCCCGGGGGCCGCAACCCGCTCGAACGCCGCCCGGGCCTCCGTGAGTGGGAAGACCGAGTCGACTTCCGGGCGAAGCTCACCTGCGTCCACCAACGCGCCCAACTCCAGCAGTTGCTCGTGGTCGGGTGCGACAATGAAGTAGGTCGCGCCCGGCACCTCCTCTACGATCGAGACCACGCGCTCGCCAGCAGGTATCCCGCCGCCACGAGTGTCGAAGACCAGGTCGACCGGCCCGCCCTCCACGACCTCTGCGCCGGCGTGTCGCGCTAGCTGGACGGCGATATGCCCCACTCCGCCCGACGCGCCCGTGACTAGCACCCGCTCGCCGCGGGTGAGCCGACCGTGCACGAACAACGCTTGCCAGGCGGTCAGCCCGCCCATCGGCAGCGCTGCCGCCTCAACGTGGCTCAGTCGCGCCGGCTTTGGCGCGAGCATCCGTGCCGGGACAAGGGCGTACTCGGCGGCCACGCCGTCGCGATCGAACGGCGTCAGCGCATAAACCTCATCACCGCTGTCGACGAGGACGCCCGAAAGCTCGTACGACGGAATCGCCGGTAGTCGGTCGACCGGCCACTCCAACTCGCCACGCGTAATCGCCGCCGCATGTACGCGCACCAGAACCTCGCCCGGACGAGGCGATGGCGCCTCGATCTCCTCAACGTTCAAGCCGTCTCGGTGCAGGCGTACCGCTAGCACTGGCGCTCTTGCTCCTACCGCAGTTGGGCTTCGGTTCTCATGAGACTTCGCGTGCGACGTCCAACGTTATTGCTCCTAACTCAAAGCCAGAAACACCCTCGAGCTTCGGGGCTTGGGCGCGATGATCTCAGAGGCCAGCCTAGGCTCGGAGTGACAGGACGATGGCGCCGTCCGCTCCCGCGACTACCTCGCGCAGCGCTTGTGCGGCCTGTTCGAGCGGACGGACGGAGGCGATCGGCACGCTAAGGGTGCCGTGGCCCAGCAGCTCCGCGAGCGCCGAAAGCTGCCGGCCATCGGGCCGGACGTAGACGTCGGATATTGCGACGCCCCGTTCCTCCCGCGGCGGGTCGCCCGTGATCGTGGCGAGGCGGCCGCCATCAGCAACCGCCCTCAACGTGGTGGCCGCCTGTCCGCGGGCAGCGTTGACGGCCTTGGGCGCGCCGCCGCCGGTGATCTCGCGAACGAGCGCAGGCCAGTCACCGTGGTAGTCGAGCACCTCGGAAGCGCCGTAGTCGCGGATGCGCTCGGCCTTCTTCTCGCTCGCGGTCGCGATCACGCGAGCGCCCCGAGCCGCGGCGAGCTGGACGAGCAGGCCGCCCGTGACTCCGCCGGCTCCGTTGACGACGACCCAGTCGCCGCTCTCGATCCCGAGAGCCTCCTCGAGCGCCTGCGCCGCAGTGAGCGCCGGGATGGGAAACGCTCCGCCGGCTTCCCATGACGCCTCTGGCGGCCGGGCCGCGACGGACGCCGCCGGCGCGAGCACCCTCCCTGCCCACGTCCCGTGACGCCGGAGCGGCAGCGGATGTGTCATCACCTCGTCGCCCTCGCGCAGCTCGGCCACGCCGGAGCCGGCTGCTGCGACCGTCCCGGCCGCCTCCGTCCCGAGCGCCATCGGAGCCGGGCCGCCGATCTGCCAGCTGCCGATCCTGACGAGCTCGTCCCAGTTGCCGACGCCGGCGGCGACGATGTCGATGAGGACCTCGCCTGCGGCCGGCGCCGCCAGCTCGTCCACCTCGAAGATCTCGACGGGCTCGCCGAGTGCTGTGATCCCGGCCGCTCGCATCCTGTTCGGCGCACGTTACTGGCGTCGGTGAAGCCGCGAGGGCCGCTCTGACACCTAGCCAGAGGAGGGCGACGCGAGCAGGTGACAGATGACTTGCCTGTGCGAGCGTGCTCTCGCCTGACGTTCAGGGCCTATCGACCTCTTGGCCGCGTCCACGAGGTCGCGCTGGCTAGAGGACCGCGGCGGGGGTCGCGGGAGCAACGGGCTTCTCACCCACATTTCCCACCCATTGAGGTGAGTGTGCCGCCTCTTTCGTCCGAAACCCCGCCGCGACGACTATCTCACTCGGCTGGTGACACGCGCCGCTCACCGCGACCTAGGCGCACGTTGACAGGTTCGCAGACTGCACCAATGATTGCAGCCTCCGTTTGCTCAGTGGCCGCCGGAGCGGCGAAGGCCTCATGGCCGAATGTCGCCGAGAGGGTCTGGCGGTGGCGATCAAAGGGGGAATGATGCGCCTGTTGCTGGTGGACGATGACCCGTCGTTGCGCAAGCTGCTGGCTGCGACGTTCGAGGGGTTCGACGTCGGACTTACCGAGGCAGGGAGTGCCTCCGAGGCGCTCGCGGCGCTCAGTGAGGAACTGCCGGATGCTGTCGTCCTTGATGTGGCGATGCCGGGGGTCGACGGGCTTGCGCTCTGCCGCCAGCTGAAGTCCGAGGCGCGCACACGGGAGGTCCCGGTCGTGCTCCTGACTGGATCGGACGCGCCGGCCGCGGCGGCGCTGTCGGCGGGGGCGGAAAGCTACCTCCGCAAGCCGTTCCGACCGCTTGAGCTCTTGGCGGTGATTGAGCGGCTGGCGGGTGTGCGCTACGGGGTTCCGGTTGACCCGCTCCTCCGCGCCGAGTCCGACGAGGAGCAGCTCTTGCTCTATGCGCAGGACCTCCGGCACCTGCTCGAGCTGGAGCGGAGCCAGCGGCTGCTCGTCCAAACTGCTTACCGGGAAACCATTGGGGCCCTCGCCTCGGCGCTCGAGTCGAAGGACACCGGGACGCGTGCGCATTCGCAGCGTGTGCAGCACTACGCCAGCGTGCTGACACGGATCGTGTCGCCGCGGCTGCTCGACGATCCAAGCACGGAGTACGGCTTCCTCCTACACGACGTGGGCAAGATCGGGATCCCGGATGAGGTGCTGCGCAAGCCGAGCCCGCTGGCGCCGGCCGAGGAGCGGCTGATGCGAACGCACACCTTGCTCGGCGAACAGATGCTCGGCGGGATCGGCTTCCTGAAGGGCGAGGGCTTGCGCGTGGTCCGCTCACATCACGAAAGATGGGACGGCCAGGGCTATCCCGACGGGCTTGTTGGAGAGCAGATTCCGCAGAGCGCGCGTATCTTCGCGGTCGCAGACACGCTCGACGCGATCACGAGCGCGCGGCCCTACCGCCAGGCAGGGACGTGGGCCGCAGCGCGGGCGGAGATCTTCAATAACGCCGGCACCCAGTTCGACCCCGATGTCGTCGAGGCGTTCAGCGAGACCGAAGGCGAACTCGACGCGATCAGACGAGAGGCTCTCACCCCCGCCTGAGCCTTCGGCACCGAGCCCAGCCGACGGGCCTGGCCGGCGGCAGACTTAAATCGTGACTCTTGACACGATGTTCGTCGAAGCAGAGAGTCATGGTCGGGGAAAGCCGGTGAGGGGCGACAGCGGCAACTGACTTTCCTCCCTCGATGCAAAGGGCGGCGTAGTCGCTCCCGCCGCCTCTGGGCTCGCACACCAGGGCGGGCAGCCCTGGGCCGACCACGGCCTGGACTGGGCCACTTGGCCTATTGAACGCGGGATTGGTCGCTGCACAGTGAGTGAGGCGGCGGTGGTTGCGGCCTCCGCCGCCCCGGCCCAAAGGGGACGGCGGGAGAACACGGGCGGGGCGGGCGATTGGGAGACGCCTTCGCACTGGCCGATGGCATCCTCCTGGCCACCTTCCAGGGCAGCCTCCGGATACGGGCAGAGCATCGTCGACGGTCGCTAGGCCAGGCGCTTCAGTTCTCCGGCCGCGGTGCGCCTCGTGTCCGGCTAGACCTGCTGGAAGGTCGCGACCACAGGCGCATGATCGGAGCTCGGCGCGTTCTTCCGCGCGTTCGGGTCTTCACTAACGGAGGGCAGGGGCTGGTCGATCACGGCTTCGGCGCTGACCGACCCGAGTGGTTTGACGAGTGCGGCGGAGACGAGGATGTGGTCGATCAGTTCTCTGCGGCCGTTGTTGATGCGCGAGTAGTTCTTGCCTTCTGGCATTAACGGCGCGAGATTCCAGAGCCGTTGTGTGTCTCCGTGGTCGGGGTGGTCGAAGCCCCCTGTTCCGATCTCTGAACCTGGGTGGGCCTTGGAGTAGCTGGGTGGTTGCTGCTTGGACGGTGTCGTTGAGATCGCCGGTCAGGATCAGCGGATCACTACTGCCTAGTGCCGCAGTCGCCCACACGCGCAGGGTGGCTGCTTCAGCTGCTCGTCGGTAGAGAGCGTAGGCGGCAAATCGTGCTCGCTGACCTTCGTCGTCTGGTTGGAAGCGTCCTCCAGGGAAGGTGAGCAGCTTCGACTTGAGATGGGTCGTCACGAGCCGAAGCGTGCTGCCCGTGTCCCGTTGGATCGTGACGGCGACAGCGCCGCGGCCCATCTCGGCAAGTGAGGTGCCGGTGTCATCAACTTGAACCGGCTCGAGGTGCTCGGGAACGGCGAGGACGTCTTCGGATCCGCTGATCTCATGCTGGGTCAGCCAGGCCACTCGGATGTGGCGCTGGTCTGGGTGCTGTGAGACTCGCTGGTGCCAGCTGCCGTCCAACAGCTGCACGAGATCATCGAGCGCTGCTGGATCTCCGACTTCTTGCACCGATAGGGCGTCGGGCGCTTGCGCGTTGATCGTTGCCGCGAGCCCTTCCAGCTTCTCTTGGTAGACAGCCTCCGACTCCGGGCCGCCCTCCGTGTGCGGTCTGAAAAGGTTCTCCAGGTTCCACGTCATCACCTTGAACATGTCTGCCCTCGCCTCTCCCTCATGCCACGAAGGCCGCATACCCGTGGCTGCTCGTTTTCCTGCTAGTGGCCCTTGAGGAATCGTTGGACCGGAAAGTCGGTCTTGCTGTCGAATTGGGATGCATCTCGACCGTGGAGGTGGTGATGCGTCCCCCGTCTGTGTTTGTGCGGCCGTTGCTGCATGAGGAGGCTGTGCGACTGAAGCGGTTGTCGCGGCGTGCCAAGCATGAGAGCACGCGTCAGCGGGCGTCGGTGTTGTTGGCCTCGAACGTGCGGATGCCGGTGCCGCAGATCGCCGAGATGTGGCGTACCGATCCGTCCTGGGTGCGGAAAGTGATTCACGAGTTCAACGAGCGGGGGATGGACAGCTTGCGCCCTCGCTACCGGGGCGGGCGTCCCCGCCGGATCACGACTGATCAGCGTCAGCGGATCGTCAGCGTGGCCGGTGCCCGTCCCGACGCTCAGGGGATCCCGCTGACGCGCTGGTCGCTGCCGCGGCTTGCTGCTCACCTCGCCGGCGAGGGAATCGAGGTCTCGCCTCGTCACCTGGGCACGCTGCTCGGCGAAGCCGGACTGTCCTTCCAGCGCACCCGCACCTGGAAAGCCAGCCCCGACCCCGACTACGAGGAGAAGGCGGCACGCGTCCTCGAGCTGTGCGAGACCCCGCCCGGTGACGGAAGCGTCGTCAGTTTCGACCAGATGGGGCCTGTCAGCCTGCGCCCAACCCCAGGCGCAGGCTGGGCGCCGAAGGGGCGACCCGAGCGGCAGCGGGCCGACTACAACCGCCGCGCCGGCATCCGCTACGTGTTCGGCGCCTACGACGTCCACGCCGACCGGCTCCGGGTCAGGCTTCGCCCGAAACGCGCCGGGATCGACATGCTCGGCTTCATGCGCCAGATCCGGCTCGCCTATCCGGCCCGCCAGCGGATCTACTGGATCCAGGACAACCTCTCGGCCAACTGGGTACCACCGATCCGCGCCTACGCGGCCGCGAACAGAATCGACCTCGTCCCGACCCCGACCTACGCCAGCTACCTCAACCCGGTCGAGTGCCACTTCTCCGCGCTCACCGAGTTCGTCGTCTGTAACGCCGACTACCTCGACTGGGACGCATTCGGACACGCGCTCGCCAACCACATCCGCTACCGAAACAGCGACCACCGCGACCACCGCATCGCCGCCGCCGAAGCAAAACACCGGATCGCCGCCTAATGACATTACGAGTCCAACCCAGCTTCAAGGGCCACTAGACGACCCCAGTGGGCACGGTCTGCCGAACGTTCGGCCTCCTCGACTGCGCAACCAGGTGTCCAGCCCCCAGATGCGTGTCAGGGCCGAGCTGGTGAACTGACCTGACCTCCTGGGTCTGGCCCCAGGAGTTCGAGCCGGTCGCGCTGGAGATCTGCTAACGCGCGCCGGCTGCCGCCGGCCCATCTAAGTGCCGGGGCGTAGGAGCGGCTTGTATCTGATCCGGTGGGGTTCGAGGGCGTCGGCGCCGCGTGTCTCCTTTGCCCAGGCGGCGTACTCCTCCCAGCTGCCCTCGAACCAGGTCACCTGGGAATCGCCTTCGAACGCGAGAATGTGGGTGGCGATCCGGTCTAGGAACCAGCGGTCGTGCGAGATGACGACGGCGCAGCCCGCGAACTGGAGTAGCGCGTCCTCCAGCGCGCGCAGCGTGTCGACATCGAGGTCGTTCGTCGGCTCGTCGAGCAGTAGCAGGTTGCCGCCGCTGCGCAGCAGCTTCGCGAGGTGGATGCGGTTTCGCTCGCCGCCCGAGAGGGCGCCGACGAGTTTCTGCTGGTCTGGGCCCTTGAAGTTGAACCACGAGACGTACTGTCGGGAGTTCACCTCGCGCGATCCAAGCTCGATCGAGTCGTGCCCGCCCGAAATTTCCTTCCAGACTGAGTTCGACGACGTCAGGTCTGCGCGCGCCTGGTCGACGTACGCGATCTCGACCGTGTCGCCCACTCGTAGCGCGCCGGCGTCGGGCTCCTCGTCGCCGACGATCATCCGAAAGAGCGTCGTCTTGCCGGCGCCGTTCGGCCCGACGATGCCGACGATGCCGCCGGGCGGCAGCGAGAAAGAGAGGTCTTCGAACAGGAGCCTGTCGCCGAAGCCCTTGGCGAGTCTGTCGGCCGCGACGACGAGGTCGCCGACGCGCGACCCGGCTGGGATGTGAATCTCGACGCGGTCGAGCTTGACGTTCGGTTCATCGGCGAGCAGCTTCTGGTAGGCGGAGACGCGCGCCTTCGCCTTTGCGTGGCGTGCCTTCGGCGAGGCTCGCGTCCATTCCAGCTCGCGCGCGAGCGCGCGTTGGCGCGCCGATTCGTGCTTCTCCTCGCCGGCGAGGCGTGCCTGTTTCTGCTCCAGCCAGCCTGAGTAGTTTCCCTGGTACGGGATGCCTTTCCCGCGATCGAGCTCGAGGATCCAGCCCGCCACGTTGTCGAGGAAGTACCGGTCGTGTGTGACGGCGACAACGGTTCCCGCGTAGTCGGCGAGGAAGCGTTCGAGCCACGCGACCGACTGGGCGTCGAGATGGTTCGTCGGCTCGTCGAGCAGCAGGAGATCAGGCGTGGACAGAAGCAGCCGTGCGAGCGCGACGCGGCGGCGCTCGCCGCCGGAAAGCGTCGTCACATCCCGGTCGCCATCGGGGAGACGCAACGCATCGATCGCGCGGTCGATCGTCGCGTCGAGCGACCACGCGTCGGCGCGCTCGATCTGCTCTTGCACCGTCGCCTGCTCGGCGAGCAGCGCGTCGAAGTCGGCGTCCGGTTCCGTGAACGCGGCCGAGATCTCCTCGAAGCGGGTCAGAAGATCACGCAGGCGACCGACGCCCTCCTCGACGTTCCCGCGCACGTCTTTCCCCGGATTGAGCTCTGGCTCCTGCTGAAGCAGCCCGACGGTCGCGCCCGCTGCGAGCTCTGCGCGCCCGGCCGACAGCTCTTCGCACCCGGCCATGATCCGGAGCAGCGTCGACTTACCGGCGCCGTTCGCACCGAGCACACCGATCTTCGCGCCCGGCAGGAACGCGAGCGTAATGTCCCCGAGCACCTTGCGCTCAGCGCCATAGAACTTCGAGGCGCGGATCATCGTGAAGATGTAGTCCGCCACCAGTGGCGAGCGTAGCCTGCGCGGGCGGCTCCATCGAACCCGGACGACCAACCGTACCGTGACGCCGTAAGGCCGGGCGGGAAGCTCGCGGGGCGGTGGGAGAAGGCACCAGCGGCTCGGGTCCTTCGCGGCGCTTCAGCCAGTCCAGGGCAGGTGGGATCCACCGGGCTGTCCTCGCAGCCTGAGTGCCCCTGACCAGGCATCGCGAGCATCGCGGTCGGCTAAAGAACCGAGCATGGCTACCTCGCCCCGAAAGGCTCCGCGATCTTTGGGCTCAGCTCGTGACGACGCAGAGTGAGACGCCCGGCAGCTCGTAGCCGCTGTCGACGGCGAACGGTGCAAACGCCTCGCGTAACTCGTCCTTCATCCGCTCTTGCTCCTCCTCGCGCGCTTGCGCCCAAGCCCGCGAGAACGTGCCGCCCATCTCGCTCGACCGGCGGACGTATTCGTCCACGCTCGGGTAGTTGCTGTGCACCGCCACGTCCTCAATCCGCACGTTCGCGAACCCGGCGTTCTCGACCAGCCGGCGCAGCAGCTCCTCGTCGCCCAGCACGAACATTCCCGGATCGCCAGGCTCCGGCGGTGGCATGTGTCCGTGCGCGACGAGGATGCCGGCGGCGACGGAGATCCAGGGGTTGCGGGCGCGGCTCGACCAGACCGAAAAAGCAAGCCGTCCGCCAGAGCGCAGCACTCGCCTCGTCTCGGCGAGGGCTGCTGCCGGATCCGGCATGAGCATGTAGCCCCAGCGGCAGAGGACGCCGTCGACCGAATCGTCGGCGAGCTCGATCTGCTCGGCGTCCACGATGCGGTGCTCCACGTTCGTCAGACCGAGCTCGGCACTTCGACGGCGAGCGATTTCGGCCATCGCCGGGCTGAAGTCGCTCGAGATCAGGCGACCGCTCTTACCGAGGACTGCTGCAATCTCGAATCCGACATCACCCTGGCCGGCCGCCAGCTCGAGCACCGTGTCGCCGGGCTGCGGCGCGAGCTCGCGGACGAGCCAATCGGTCACGGGGGTCGCGATCGTCTCCCGTTCCGTCCGCGCCCGCTCCCAGCCATTGGCCATCGCAGCCCAGTTCTCGAGCCTGGCTTGGCGCTGTCCGTCGCGGTCCACGGCACGATCGTAGACACATCCACCATCGGCTCAAGTTCCCGACGGGATGGCGTTCTCGGCAGCGGACATGGAGCGACGGAGCTCGTACGAGCTCTAGCCGGACCGCGCAACTCCGATACGGCCGATTCGGTGGACGTGCCATGCTCCGAGTCATGGTGCGGGACGGCGGGAGTGAGGACTTTGGGTCGGCGACCGAGCTGATGAACCGCGTCTGGCCGTACCGCGTCGGATCTGAGCGGGGACTCCGACACGCGGCCGCCGCGGTGCCGCCGAACGCGCACCGCCGGTATTGGGCTGCCGAAGACGCCGGCGAGCTCGTCGGCTGGGCGACGGCGGCAATCGAGTACCAGAGCTCCGAGCGCCCGGGTTTCCTGCAGGTCAGTGTCGCGCAGGAGTCCCGCAAGACCGGCCTCGGCACTGCTCTCCTCGAGCGCTGCGAAGCCCACCTAGGGGGCCTCGGCGTGTCGACGACGCTGTCGGTCACCACAGCCGAGGAGGCATCGCAGAGCTTCGCCACCGCGCATGGTTTTCGGCGCACCAACACGACTCGGATCTCCGGCGTCGACCCGCGGACGATCGAGCCTCCGACCGTCCCGCCCGGCGTCGATCTGCGCCCCCTCGCCGAGCTCGAGCCACGAAAGGTGTACGAGCTCGACGCCGAGGCGATGCTGGACGTGCCCGGCGAGGTTGCGATGGACGACGTCTCGTTCGAGCAATGGCTCGAGGACTATTGGCGCAACCCGGACACGGACCTCGACGCGAGTGTTGCGGCCGTCATCGACGACAGACCGGTCGCCTTCTCGCACCTCCGCATCGCGCCGGGCGGCCGGGCAGTCACCGACATGACCGGGACATTGCGTGACTATCGCGGCCGCGGCCTCGCCCTGCTGGTCAAGCGCGCGACCCTGGTGAACGCCGCCGGACGTGGAGTCGAACTCGTCTCCACGGAGAACGATGAGACGAACGCGCCAATGCTCCGGGTCAACGAGAAGCTCGGCTATCAGCCCGTCGGCAGCACGCTCATGTGGTCGCGGCCCTGAGGTGACTGGCTGATCAGCGGCTGCGCGTCGCTGCCTGGAGCAGCCCGAGGCACATCTCGTCGGTAGTGCCTTCTCCCCAGACGACGTAGCGGGGAGGGAGTTGTTTCCCGTGCAGGATCGGCTGAGCGCCGAGGGAGTTGTCGAAGCGGCAGGTGACACGGATCGTGTCGCCCGGCGCGGCGTCGATCGGCGTCCGGAAGTAGTAGGCGTCCTGCCAGTGGAAGTGCCAGTGCGGGATGTGCAGGAGCGTCTTGGCGCGGCTCGTGCCGGGGTCGAGCTCGATCTTGATGTCGACACCGCGCAGGTGCATGTGCCCGGCGACGCCGTAGATCCGCAGTGGTCGTTTGACCGCCTTGGTGCACGAGGTACGCACGTCGTAACCCTCGCCGACATTCGGCGGGTAGTCGGCAAGAGTCTTGCCGCAGAGGAAGAGGAGCCCGTAAGGGATCAGAGCGGCGTCCCGCCCGTACTTGCGTGTTTCGTCTGCGATCGCCCGGTCGCGGGAGCACACCGGCGAGTGGATGCCCTGTGGGCAGGGGAGCTCGACCGGCGCGGGCACGAGCATGGTGTCGAGCGGCGTCAAGCCGGATCGCTGGGCGGGCAGCACGCGGAGTACCGCGCGGGACTTGTCGGGGTGCGCTGGGTGGATCAGGTTGTAGTGCACCTGCATCACGACCGCGGCTGCTGCATGCAGGAGCACTCCGGTGCCTCTGGGTAGGTCGGTTGCCGTTCGGCCGGGGACCCAGGCGCTGATCCACTGCGGGGCGCCGAGCCGGTCGCTCGAGGCCGCCGACACGTCGGGGTGAGCGTCGTCGAGGCCTGGGCCTCCGAAGCAGGTCCAACCCTTGCCTCCGGAGGCCTTGTTCAGGCTCCGGGCCTCGTCCGCGTTGCTCCCGGCGGCTTCGAACAGGATGACGTGGTGGACGAGGTCGGCCTCCCCCGGCTTGATCTGCGCTGAGGTCACGAATACGTCCTGTTTCAAGTGGGGCTCCAGCAGGAAGCAGTGGTAGTCGTCGAGTCCGCCACCGGCCGCGTGTGGGCTGTACGGCCGTGGCGGCTCGAGTGACAGGTCGGTGCCGGGTGCGAGCGAGCGGCTGCGCACCGGGTTGATCGTCCCACCCTTGCCGATCTCAGCGCCGCCCTGCACCCAGCGGGCGATCGTCTTCCTCTCGGCGGGGGTCAGGATTCGCCGCTCGCTGCCAATGAAGGGGGGCGAGTCCGGCCCGGGCGGCCACGGCGGCATGACGCCGAGCTGGGTCATCGTCAAGATGGCCGCGGCATGCGCCCTGGCCGACCCCGCTGAGGTGATCGAGAAGGGCGCGATCCCGCCGGTCATGTGGCAGCCCGCGCACTTGGCGGCGAAGATCGGGGCAACGTCGGTCCAGGTCGGAACGGCCTGTTTTGTCGGTGTTGCGGTGGAGCTCGTCCCGTGCGCCGCCAAGGCTCCGACTGCGGCGAAGACGGCGACAGCGGCGGCGACCGCGGCCCGGCGGCGGTTGCGTTTCACCGACCAGACAGTAGCGGGGACGCCGTCGGGCCGAGGGCGGCGAAAGCCTCGTCTGCTCCCCGCCCGATGGCCTCCTGGTCACCTACGAGAGCACGTCTCAAGCCGGAGGCTAGCTCACCTCGCGCGTGCGATGAGGGGCTAATCGCGGTGCCGGCGGGCCGCACGCCGCCGGCACCGGAGGGACGTCCTCCCTCAACATGTGAGGCGACAACTCGTCGCGGAAGTCGGCAGACCGCACGGAATCCTTACGTGAAGCTGCCTTGGTGGCGTGACAGCATCGCTGGCACCTCAGCCCGAGACCCCCGCAGCTGGCAAGAGTCTCGGGGTGGGGCCTCCTGGTCGGTTGCCAGGGTCCTAGATCGAGAATTACCCGACCTCCTGGCTAGCTTCCAGAAGGTCGCGCAGTCGCTGCCGGAATTTGACGCGGCTTACAAGGCTAGTCAAACCCTACGAGGTGCCTGATGCAGCCGAACGGTGTCGAAAGGGGATGCGGAAAATTGACGGATTAGCGACGGAGCGCTAGAGTGGGCGTCATGGCTACCGCGTTCGCAGAAGAGGCGGTCCGTATTCATGAGGTCGCACATCTTTCCGATGCACAGATCGGTGGCGCAGTCGGGGCGGCGCCAAGCACGGTGCGCGACTGGTTCGCGCGCCGGAGCTCACCGACGGGCAAGCGCGCTGAGCGCGTAGCGGAGCTAGCCGAGATTGTTGATCGGCTCGCTCGGGTGATGGAGTCGGAGTACATTCCGGTCTGGCTGTCCAGGCCGATAGAGGCGCTTGACGACCGCAAGCCTCTCGAGCTGATCGCTCGGGGCAAGGTGCGTCAGGTCGCGCGGGTCGTCTCCGAGCTCGAGTCGCCGGGCGCAGTCTGAGGTGGGTTGCCCTGGCGCTCGCCGTCTCCGCGGTCGTGCCTGCCGGCACGTGGCTTCGTCACGTCCCCCGTGGCGCCGACCCACGCTCGCGGCCGCAGCCTCCGGGGGATAACCGGTGGCAACGCGGCGACGTCGTTGATGCCCTCTATCTAGCCGACGACGAGAGCACCCCTGGGCCGAGTGGTACCGCCACCTGGCCGAGCATGGACTGCCGCCCTCGCAACAGCTGCCGCGCGACGTCTGGCGCCATCGAGTGCCAAGCATCGGGGTCGCCGATCTGCGCGATGAGACCCGGCTGGCAAAGGTGGGGCTGACGCTGCCCGCACCCGGACGCAGGGGATGGAAGCCGTTTCAAAAGGTCGGGGAGTCGCTCTGGAAGGAGGGCTGGCCTGGACTTTTTGCCCCGAGCGCAGCGCGGCCCGATGGCCTGACTCTCTGCCTCTTCATCGTTGAAGATGAGCGGCGCTCGCCATAGATGCGGTCACGCCGATCGCAGCAAGTGCCGACGACCCCGCGGCGTGCAATCTCCAAATGCCGCGACAGTAGATCATGAGCCGCGAGGCCACGCTCTTCAGGCACTCTTCGGATAGCGCGGCTTAACCGCCAAGAGATGACTGGGGCAGGCGAGGAGGTCTACTCGGATGCGGAAGATGCTCTCGTTCGCAGTCCTAGGCGCAATCCTCGTGTCATTGCTCGCCACGGCAGCAATGTCAGATGCGAAGACGTCGGGGGAGCGCGCGAAGAAGCTTGCCGTGGCGATCTCGACCAGGAAGCTGCCCAAGCTGGGCACCGTGCTCGTGAACAGCAAGGGCAGAACCCTTTACATGTTCGTGCCCGACAAGCGTTCGAAGGTCACCTGCGTCAAGAGTTGCGCAGTGATTTGGCCGCCCGTGAAGCTGCCGAAAGGGGCGAAGGCTGTTGCAGCGAGGACGGCGAAGCGATCGTTGCTAGGCAGTGACCCGAATCCGGCCGGCGGGCGGGTCGTCACCTATAACGGCTGGCCGCTCTACACCTACATCACCGACACAGCCGCAGGCCAGGCCAAGGGCCAGGCGCTCAACTTGAACGGTGGCCTCTGGTACGTGCTCGCGCCCTCGGGCCGAGTGATCCGAACGAAACGCTGATCGCCTCTCCTTCAGCCCGGCAGCAGGCGAGCGGTGCGCCCGTCCGGCGCGATATGGTGGGCCCCCGCGCAGCCACACGGCCGCCGAGAGACCCCCAACCCAAGCAGCGGCCGCATGACAGCGACGCGGCGTTAGCGGAGCAGGCTGATGAGTGCGTTGCGCAGGAATCGCTGCAGGCGTGGGTCGCTGCGACCGGTGATCTCGTCGAGCCTGGTGGCGAAGCGTATCGAGCCCGAGCTGAACACGACCGACCCCGACGGCGCGGTGTACCGCACGGCGTCCGCGTCCAGGTGGTTCGGTGGCCTCGCTTCGAAGAGGATCGTCGTCCCGGGCTGCTCGCAGTTCGTGAAGAGCGTGTCGTACTCGTAGCCGACGAGGTCGGGCAGCAGGTCGTTTCGCGTGAAGCCGGTTCCGACGAACCAAGGGTCCTTGGGGGTGATGCCTGCGCCTACCGCGGTGTAGTCGGCATTGCCGATCTCGCCCCACTGCACGCCGAGCAGCTTGCACTCGGGACGGCCGAGCTCCCGGAAGCTGATGGTTTTCAACGCCGGGTTGGTCTCGGGATCGCGATCGGCGGTGCGGTATTCGACGATCGTGCGTCGGCCGTTCTCGTAGCGCATCTGCCAGTAGCCGGTGTTCGCGCCCATGAAAGCAAGATTGACGCCGCCGGCCCGCGCAGATTCGAACGCGTCGCGCATCGTCTTCGTCCAGTACTCGTCGTGGCCCGCGGTCATCACGAGCCGGTGCCGGAGGAGCTCGGCGGGGTGGCGGTCGGTGTCGACGTCGGTCGTGTAGGAGACGTCGTAGCCGTAGCGCTCCAGGAAGCGCGCCAACGGGAACTCCCATGCGGACGGCAGGTTCGCCCCGCGGCCGCCTTCAGCTGGCGCGCCGCTCATCTGGTAGGGCCGGCCGAACGAGACGTGGTCGTCGCCGATGCCGGTGTGGTTCCAGTAGAGGCTGCGGCCGCCCCAGGCGTTGTATGCCTGCCATGTGTTCACGGCCGCCTGGACGAGGATGGCCGACCTGCGCGACCGCAGCTCCCGCACGACGAACGGGACCCAGGAGCCGCGCCCCGCCAGCGGACCCGAGCCTAGAACGAGCTCCGCGAGGTAGTAGCCGCTGACCCAGTTCTTGCCGACGCGGACGACGTCGGTGACCGGCCAGGCGAGGCGGAGCAAGCCCGTCCTCTGGTCGGGTTGCGGAACCCGTTCGGAGCTTGCCCGGTGGACACGGCAGGTCGTACAACGCATCAGACGCCCCCCGCTCCCGTCGTACCAGCCGACCCGGAAGACAAGGACGCGGTAGCGCAGGCGCGACGCAGACGAGACGTGCAGATGCAGAGACTGGCCCGGCGCGACGCTGGCCTCCGACGCATACCCCTCGAGCGCATGCTGCGGGACGAGCCGGATCCGCCACTGCTTCGTGCCGGCTCTTGCGTTCTCGACCTGAACCGGGTTGGCAGAAGCCCCGGCCCGGGCCGCGGCGTGGCCCACTCGTGTTGCCGCCACGGCCGCAACGACAACAACCACGAGGACAACGGCAAGCGCAATCCGCCGCTGCCCGTTCTGTCCCGCCATCACTACACCGATCACGGCTCTGGGAAGACGCATACGGGAATGCCGCCGACGGGACCTTAGCGGGCCAAGCGTTGCACACCTGAAGCAACGGGTGATCGTGTCGAGGTGTCCGTGACTTCCCGCCAGCGCCGACCTAGTGGCCGATGCCCAGGAGGTCGCTGCTCTTGACTCAGGCGCGCTTTCTTGTTGCTGATAAAGGCAACGTCCTAAACTAGGCGTGGTGAGCTTGTGGTGAGTAAAGCGCGGAATGGGGCGAATCGACGGCCCCCAGACGGGCTGGAGATGGCTCAACCATCCCGTTGAGTCCCTGTCAGTCCCGGTTGCGCGACGATCGCACCCAGGACGTCGCCGGTTTGAGTCCGCCTAACTCCATTCGCTTGATGTCGAAGTAACAACGAAAGCGCCTGCTAACAGGCACATTGCGCTATTCCGATCGCTCCCGAGCAAAGCGGACAGCACTCAAACCGTCTCGCCGGTCTTCCCAACACCGTGCGCGCGGTAGATCTAGACCGTATGGCGTAGATCCGGCGCCTCGCTCGTAAGTTGGCGCGGGTTGCCGTCGGCGCTGGGCCGGCGGTAGAGCCGCAATTACGGGAGGCGCCGGTATGGCTGAGGGTACGTGGGTCGGGTTGGATGTGCAGGCGCGCAAGGTCGTGGCGGGTGTACTGGATGCAAGGTCGGGCGAGCTTCGGAGTCTGCGGGCGCCGACGCTGCCGGCCGAGACGGTCGAGTGGCTGCGGCGGTTTCCGGCGCCGGTGCGCGTCGCCTACGAGGCGGGGCCGACCGGGTACGGGCTCGCGCGCGCCTGTGCCGCTGGCGGGATCGTGTGTACGGTGGCGGCGCCGTCGAAGATCCAGCGGGCGCCCGCCGACCGGGTCAAGACCGATCGCCGCGACGCCGAGCGGCTGGCGCGCCTGTTGCGGCTGGGCGAGCTGGTGGCGGTTCGCGTCCCGGAGCCGTACGAGGAGGCGGCCCGCGATCTCGTGCGGGCACGCGAGGACGCCCGCGGCGAGTTGATGCGCGCCCGGCATCGGCTCTCGAAGCTGCTTCTGCGGCACGGGCTGATCTACGACGCCTCGGCCTGGACGCTCGCCCACGACGCCTGGCTGCGCCGGCAGCGGTTCGACTCGCGGCCGCTGCAGCTCGCGCTCGAGGAATCGTACGCGGCCGCCGCGCAGGCGAAGGCGCGCCGCGACGCGCTCGATCAGGCAATCGCCGAGCTCGCCGCTGAGCCGCCGTTCGCCGAGATCGTCGGGCGACTCTGCTGCCTGCGCGGCGTCGGCACCCTGACGGCACTCGCGCTCACGGTCGAGCTCGGCGACGGAGCCGCTTCCGGCCGCAGGCGCTCGGCCCGTTTCTCGGGCTCACCCCGAGCGAGGACTCCAGTGGTGAGCGGCGCCGTCTCGGCTCGATCACCAAGACCGGCAACACCCACGCCTGCCGCCTGCTCGTCGAAGCAGCCTGGCATCAGCGGCGGCCGCTGCGCGAAAGCGCCACGCTCACGCGCCGACGGCAGGGACAGCCCGCCGCCGTCCGCGCGCGAGCCGACCGTAGCGCCCGCCGGCTTCACCAGCGCTGGCACGCGCTCGAACGTCGCGGCAAGCGGCGCGCGATCGTCGCGGTCGCGGTCGCACGCGAGCTCGCCGGCCACTGCTGGGCACTCGCCACCATGTAGCCGCGCCTCCCCAACGGCTCGGCGAGGAGAGCGCAGCGGCGCAACGGCACGCGAGGAACGACCCGCGGTACAGCTATGAGCCGCCCGGACTGGGCGACGCTCGACTCTAGAGAGCGGCTCCGTTCCTCCAGCTCGCACACCCGGTCATGCGGTCCCGACCCGCGCATATCAGCCGCGACACAACCCGTCGACAAGCTGCCGCCGCGCTCTCCCCGCCGAAACAAGAAGGCCCGCACACGCGGGCCTTCAAGCCGTACCGACTTGACAAACCTCACCCCACATCAGCTGTAACGGGTGCGCTCTTCGTGACATAGACAGGGTGAGATGCAGCAGTTCGAGCAGGTCTACGCGGAGCACCGTGAGGCGGTCCGCGCATATGTCAGGCGCAGGGCCCCAGAGGCCGTCGTCGATGACGTGGTGTCAGACACTTTTGTCGTCTGCCTGCGGAAGATCGACCGCGTGCCGGCCGAGCCGTTGCCGTGGCTCTATGCCGTCGCGCGGAAGACGCTCGCGAACGAACGGCGCAAGCGCGTGCGAGTCGCGCACGGGCCTGAGGTGCTCGCCGAGGAGCCCGCTCCCGTCGGCGACAGCACGCTTGCCACGGCGTTCAACGCTCTGAGCGAGCGGGACCGCGAGGTGCTCCGGCTCGTGGCGTGGGAGGGGTTGTCCCTTGCGGATGCGGCCACCGTGCTCGGTTGCTCGGCCGTCGCGTGCCGCGTTCGCTACCACCGTGCGAAGTCGCGGCTCGCGTCGAGGCTCGCCACCGTTGCGTCCTTTCGACCAGAACCCAAGGGAGTGACGAGATGAAGAACAACGTTATCGCCCGCCTCGCAGCGGCAAACCCCGTGCCTCGCGACGCGCCCCTGCACCTTCCGGAGCCGAGCCGCATCCGCCCGCGCCGCGTCGTCATCGCGGTCGCGCTCGCAGCCGCCGTCGCCGTGCCCGCCACTGCGTTCGCCGGCAAGCTCGGCGACCTCCTCGGCATCTCGAATAGCGGAACGCCTGTGACGTCGAGCTCTGTCCTGCCGGGGGAGACGAAGTTCGAGGCTGCAATGAAGGAGCTGAAGATCTCCGGGACGATGCAGTCCCTCGGCAGGCTGAACGGCGTCGCATTCTACGCGGCCCGCAACGCGGAGGGCCACTTCTGCTTCGGGATGACGGCGCGCGTCGACGAGCACGTCCGCAAGGGCGGCTTCGGCTGCGACCTGTACGCCGACGACTTCCCGTCCGCGAAGGTCCAGGCGCTGACGTTCCCGGACGTCACGCGCCTCCAGGGAGTGGCGGCGGACGGCGTCGCCACCGTCCAGGCACTCGACGAGAACGGCAACGTGCTCGACTCGACGCCGGTCGAGAACAACCTTTTCGCCTCGAAGACGGACGT
The DNA here is from genome assembly GCA_963775695.1 of uncultured Actinomycetes bacterium. GTDB lineage: Bacteria > Actinomycetota > Thermoleophilia > Gaiellales > Gaiellaceae > DATBLE01. Next base: position 29,308 of record CAVZJU010000009.1, read on the forward strand.
GCCGCCTGGAGCCGCCACGGCGATCCGCACGCTCGACGCGGACGGGAATGTCACCGCGACCGAGCAGCTGCCCAAGGCGGCACCGCCGACGAAGAAGATCGCCAAGCCGGGGCAGCCTGCCAACAAGCCGGCCAAGGTGGGACAGCCGACGAACTAGAGGCTTGATGTGAAATTCAGCCGGTGCCGGATGCCGCCCCAGACGCGGCGCCGGAGCGGCACGCTCCCCCTCGACACGTAACGCTGTTACGCGCCGAGGACGATCGCGGGCTCCGTCTTGGTCTGGAACGGCCCAGACGCGAGCCGAATTTCACATCAAGCCTCTAGTCACGCGCATGAACGTCTGCAACCTGGTTCAAACCAGGTTGCAGACGTTCGGTTGGATGTGCGAACGCGGTCTCGCCTGGCGCTGAGATTTGAACACCTACCGCGGATTTGCAGGTCTTTGCACGAGGCCAGCCGTGAGAGACTGAAGAAGGGACTGGAACTCGGGGTTCAAAGCTGTCCGGTTAGGTCCACCTCATGGACAAGCCGTTCAAGACGAAGCTCGCCTTTCGACGGGCTGCTTCTTTCGGTGGCCAGCCAGACTTCAGTCAGATCTGCGCACCGAGCAACGCCTACGGCCGGTGCATCGCATGGATCTGGATGACCTCGGTCTTGATCTCAGCTGGGACGTTCGGGACGACCTGTTCGTTGAAGTAGCTGTCGTGCTGCTCCTGTGACTCCCAGATCTCTGCGACGCAGAACCCCTGCGAGTCCTCGAACGCGACGTGGAGCAGGAAGCCTGGTTGGTGCTTGAGCTGTTCGACTAGCGGCGGAGAGAGCTTGTCGTAGTCATCCGGCCCGAGGCCCTGTGCACGATGGCGAACCAGCACAGCCATAACGATCCCTCCTTCTTAGATGCCGACGGGGTGACACCGTTACACATCGCGTGCGGCTGCGAGCGAGGTCGATCGGCGCGCTTCCCCGTGGCAACGTGAGATCACAAGAGGAGGCGGCGAGCACGTCGATCCCGTGTATGTGTCCGCGAGCGCACTGAACCGTTGGTTGAGTCCGTCGCGTCCAGCGATTGCGGTGGGTTGGCCGTGAGGATGGGGCGATAGGCCAGACCCTGGACTACACTACTTTCCCTCCGGGAGTGATTACGCGGCCTCGAAGGGGCGCCTATGGAACCGACCGACGATCAGCCAGCGAGGCAGCGCGGCACCTTCCGCCCTGACAGTGGCGACATCCCCGCAGGCGTGTTGGCCGCCGGAGGGGTCTGCGTGTTCCTACTCGGGGCGTCCCGTCGCTCCAAGCTTCTGCGCGCGGCGGGGCTCCTTGCCACGCTCGCCGCCTGTGGCCTATACGCTCGCCGGAAGCTCGAGGTGCGCAGGGAGAGAATTGACGTCGCCGAGAGTCACATCCGCTGCGAGCTCGACGACCTCGACCCCGTCGCGCGGGCGCAGGTGCTTGCCGACATCGCCCGGTCAGGACTCCACGGCTCGGCCTAAACGCGCGCGCGCGAGTCGCCTAGCGCTTTCGCGGGCGAAACTCGCGCTCTTCACGTCGCACCGCCCCGGCTGGCGCGACCAACGTTCCTGGTTGCGCCTGCGCCGGCCTGAGCCTCTCGCCTCAGACCGGCTGAATGACACGTCCCCTTTTCTGACGATCTCCTGGTCACCAATCGGAGGGTCGCCTTCCGGGCCGTGGGGCTGGTCGCGGGAAGGCCTGGACAGCGCGCGTGCGTCGGTCGTAAGGTGACCGGCGTGGAGACGTGGGACGCGTTGAGGTCACGTCGCAACGTGCGCGAGTTCTCGTCCGGGCCGGTGAGTGAGGAGGACTTGGCGAAGGTCCTGGAGGCGGGCAGGCTGGCGCCGTCGGCGAAGAACTGGCAGCCGTGGAACTTCGTGGTGGTGACCGACCGCGACCAGCTTCGTGCCCTTACCGGGGTTTGGCAGGGAGCGTGGCACGTTGGTGGCGCGGCGGCTGCGATCGCGATCGTCGCGCCGAATCCGCCGGACGATCGGTGGGCGGGCCTGCTGCAGTACGACCTCGGTCACGCGACGATGCTGATGATGCTCGCGGCGGCCGATCTCGGGATCGGCACGTGCCACTCGTCCGTGCAGGATCAGGAGCTCGCTCGGAAACTCCTCGGCTTCCCGGAGGACTACTTCCTCGCATACCTTCTTTCACTCGGCTATCCGGCCGATGGCCCGCTTCGACCGCTGAGCAAGCTCAACCGCCGACCGTTCGACGAAGTCGTCCATCGCGACCGCTGGTAACCCTCGCAGCTCGACAAGCGAGCGCTGAGCCATGACCTTCTGGTGTCGACCGGGATCTCTTAGGTCGTGGCTTGAGGGTGGTTCTGCCTCGCTGCGCAACTCGCACAGCTGACGGGGCGTCGAGCACATCTGAGCCAAAGGAGTGATCTCAGAGCGAATCCGTCCGGAACCCGTCAGTTGGTTAGCTGGCATCTCTCATTGAGGCGTGACAGGATCCGCGGGACTCCGGAAGGAGCGTGTCCTGCTTGTCAGCCATCGGCCCATTCGAAGCGATTTACCAGCGGTCGCTGGAAGAGCCTGCGAAGTTTTGGGGTGAGGCGGCGAGGGCGATCGACTGGGACGAGCCGCCGGTGCATGTTCTGGACGACACACGTGCGCCGTTCTATCGCTGGTTCAGTGGCGGCAGTCTGAATACCTGCCACAACGCTCTTGACCGTCATGTCGAGGGCGGCCGCGCCGATCAGTTGGCGCTGATCTACGACTCACCGGTCACTGAAACGATTCGGAGGTTTACCTATAGGGAGCTTCGGGACGCCGTGGCCGTCTTTGCTGGAGCGCTCCGTGACGAGGGTGTGGAGCGGGGTGACCGGGTCATCGTTTACATGCCGATGGTCCCCGAGGCCGTGATCGCCATGCTCGCCTGCGCACGCATCGGGGCGGTGCACTCGGTCGTATTCGGGGGCTTCGCGGCCGACGAGCTGGCCAAACGGATCGAGGATGCTCGGCCGAAGGCGATTGTGTCGGCTTCGTGTGGCATCGAGCCCGGTGGCGTTGTCGCATACAAGCCGCTGCTGGATGCAGCGATCGATTTGGCCACGCCCAAGCCTGACCGGTGTCTTGTGCTGCAGCGACCGATGCTCGAGGCAGAGCTCCGCCCAGAACGTGACGTGGAGTGGTCGGAGGCGGCCTCCCGCGCGCAGCCGGTCAGTTGTGTCTCGGTCGATGCCACCGATCCGTTGTACATCCTGTACACGTCAGGCACGACCGGTCAGCCGAAAGGCATCGTCCGCGACAACGGCGGCCATGCGGTCGCGCTCGAATGGTCGATGCAAAACGTGTACGGCGTCGAACCCGGCGAGATCTACTGGGCAGCCTCCGATGTGGGCTGGGTGGTCGGGCACTCGTACATCGTCTACGCGCCGCTCTTCCACGGTTGCACGACGGTGCTCTACGAGGGAAAGCCGGTGGGCACGCCGGATGCGGGTGCGTTCTGGCGGGTGATCTCCGAACACGGAGTCGAGACGTTGTTCACTGCGCCTACAGCGTTCCGCGCGATCCGCCAGCAGGACCCGGATGGCAACCAAATCGGCCGTTACGACCTGAGCCGCTTCCGGGCGCTCTTCCTCGCTGGTGAGCGCTGTGACCCGGAGACGCTACGTTGGGCGGAACGGCAGCTCGGGGTTCCGGTGATCGATCACTGGTGGCAGACCGAGACCGGATGGGCGGTCGCCGCCAACTGCCTTGGAATCGAGCTGCTGCCCGTCAAGCCAGGCTCGCCGAGCAGGGCTGTGCCTGGGTGGGACGTCAGGGCACTCGGTGAGGATGGGGAAGAACTGCCACGTGGTGAGATCGGTGCGCTTGCAGTGAAGCTGCCGATGCCGCCCGGCGCTACCCCGACCCTCTGGAACGCCGAGGATCGCTTCCACGCCGTCTATCTCAGCGCCTTCCCCGGCTTCTACCAGACCGCTGACGCTGGGTTCGTGGACGAGGACGGCTACGTCTTCGTCATGGCACGAACGGACGACATAATCAACGTCGCTGGACACCGCCTCTCGACGGGTGCGATGGAGGAGGTGCTTGCCGCCCATTCGGACGTGGCCGAGTGCGCGGTGATCGGAGTCGCTGACCAGTTGAAGGGGCAACTCCCCCTCGGGTTCGTCGTGCTGAAAGCAGGCGTCGACCGTCCCGAGGAAACCATCGGCGCCGAACTCGTCCAACTCGTCCGTGAGCGGATCGGACCCGTCGCCGCCTTCAAGTCAGCGGTCGTCGTCCCACGCTTGCCAAAAACTCGGTCCGGAAAGATCCTGCGCGGCACGATGCGCTGTATCGCCGACTCGAAGGAGTACATGGCCCCGGCCACGATCGACGACCCTGCGATCCTGGACGAGATCGAAGCCGCGTTACGGACAATCGGCTACGCGGAGCCGCGCCCGCACGCATAAATGTCGCTCCCGGCGAGCGCCGTGTCTCGCTGGGTAGCGACGCACTACTGGCCGTTCGTAACCGGACGATCTAGTCGGACTCATCGAAGTAATGTGCATTCGGGCCGCCCGACCTCCTGGGAGGAGTCCAGAAGGCGGCACCACCGTCTACGCCGTCGTTCTTACCGCCGACGACTGGCAGGCGTCCGGCTGATCACGTCGGGCACGTGCTGCGATACGCGAGTCCCGGGGCAAGCTCGGCCCATTCGCTCTTCGTCAGGTTGCCAACGACCAGCCCGCACACCTCCGAGCGTAGGTCGGCCGCGTCGCTCCAGAGAATCCCCTCCCACAACCGCACCGTTCCGTCGTCGCCGCCGCTCCCGAGCGTCCGTCCGTCCGGGCTGAACGCGACGCCGAACACCGCTCCCTTGTGACCGCGAAGCGGAGGGCCCAATGCGCGGTGTCCCTGGACATCCCAGAGGCGAACCGTTCCGTCGTCGCTTGCCGAGACGAGTGTTCGCCCGTTGGGACTGAAGGCAACGCTCTCCACCCGATCACGATGGCCGACCAAGGGGCCGCCGAGAGGCTTGCGTGTCCGCACGCTCCAGAGCCGGACCGTGCCGTCGACATTGCCGGAGGCGAGCGTGCGTCCGTCGGGGCTGAAGGCGACGGTCAGGGGAACGTTGTCCTGGAGCGGGAGTCGTGCCTCGAACGAGCGACTCCGTGCATCCCACAAACGCACGGTGCCGTCCGAGCCGGCCGACGCGAGCGTACGCCCATCGGGGCTGAAGGCGACGCTCCAGATGCTGCCCTCGTGGCCGCGCAGCACCCCGAGCGGTCCCCCTGTTCGACTGTGCCAGAGCCTCACGGTGCCGTCATCCCCGGCGGAGGCGAGCGTGCTCCCGTCGGGGCTGAAGGAGACGCTCTGCACGGCTCCCTTGTGACCCCGAAGCTGCGCAGGCAGCGTGTGCCTGCGAACGTCGAACAGCTCCACCGACCCGTCGTCGCCGGCCGTGGCGAGTATTCGGCCGTCGGGGCTGACCGCAAGACCCTCATACGAGCCGCCTTCCTCGCCGTGCAGCCGTCCCAGGGCACTGTGTCGCCTCAGGTCCCAGAGCCTGACGGCGCCATCGAAGCCCGCGGAGGCGAGAGTCCGCCCGTCGGGGCTGAAGACGACATCCGTGACGCGGCCCCTGTGGCGGCCGAGAGGCTGTCCGAACCCCGGTCTTCTCGGGTCCCAGATCCGGACCGTCCCGTCGTAGGCTGCTGAGGCCAGCATGCGGCCGCTCGGGCTGAAGGCGACGCCGTCGACTCCGCGTGTGTGGCCGGTCAAAGGAGGCCTCGCAGGTTTTCGCGTCCGCACGTTCCAGAGCCGAACCGTGCCGTCGAGGCCGGCGGAGGCAAGCGTACGCCCGTCGGGGCTGAACGCGACGCTCCACGCCTGGCCGCCCCCGGTCTGTATGGGCGGCCCGAGCGGCGCTCGTCGGCGCACATCCCACAACCGCAGAGTTCCGTCGAGGCTCGACGAGACGAGCGTGTGTCCGTCGGGGCTGAAGGCGACACTCGCCATCTCGCGCGGGCCCGACAACGATGGCCCGCGGGGTTTCCGCGTCCCGACGTCCCACAATCGCACGGTGTGATCGAAGCTTGCCGAGGCGAGCGTCTGCCCGTCAGGGCTGAACGCCACGCTCACGACCCGGCCCCTGTGTCCTCGAAGTGGTGGCCCGAGTGGTCTCCGGGCCAGGACGTCCCACAGCTGCAGCCTGCCGCCTTCGCCGCCGAACGCGAGCGTGCGCCGGTCCGGGCTGAAGGCGACGCTCGTGACGACGCCGAGGTGCTCGATTGGCAGGCGGCCCACGGACTTATGCGAGCGCACGTCCCAGAGCCGGGCGGTCCCGTCGTGGCTGGCGGAGGCAAGCATCTTCCCATCCGGGCTGAACGCAACGCTCCAGACCGCGCCGGTGTGTCCAAGAAGTGGTCTCCCCAGTCGGCGACGGGCTCGAGTGTCCCACAGCTGGATCGTGCCGTTGAAGTCGGAGGAGGCCAGGGTGCGGCCATCGGGGCTGAAGGCGACGGCTCGGATGCCATCCTTGTCTCCGCGCAGGATCGCCTCGGCCCCCGAACGCCGCGCTGCCTCGAGGGCATCCTGCAAGACCGTCACTGCTTCTCCAGTCGGGCTCTCCCGGTATGCCTCGAGGCCGAGGAGGAGGGAGAGCTCAGGGTGTCTTCTGACCTGGCCGTTCGCAGAGGCCGCGAGGAGGAGCGACGTCGCGGACCGCGTGGCGCGCTTGGCCTCGTTTCGCTGGATCAGCGCCCAGGTGCCGAGTGCGGCGAAGACTGCGAGGAGCGCGATCAGCACGGCTCCGATTCGAGCGAACCTCCGGTACGTCGCGCGTCGGGCCCGAGTCTTCTCGTAGCCGCGACGCCAGTCGATAACGGGCTCGGCGAGGAGGTCGTGGAAGAGCTCGTACCGGGTCGCGCCGGGTTCGCTTCCCGGTGAGGCGACGGTTCGCAGGATCCGGCCGCCATCGCCGCGACAGAGCTTCTCGAGGACGGCCGCGACCTCCGGCTCGGGGCGTTTCGTCCACTCTGCAAGGTCGGAAGCGGTGTGGGCGACCTTTGTCTTCGAACGTGTGACTAGGAAGACGAAGGCGTCGGCGGCGACCGCCTGCTCGGCAGCGGTGAGCGCGCGAGCCCACCGGACGCGGCCGCGTCGATCACGGCGTCGACCAGGGCCGGATCGAGCGTGTACCGGTGCTCGCCCGGGGCCAGTCGGTTGTTCCATTCTTCGATGGGGCGCTCGATCGCCTCGCGCGCCCCCACACGGTTCAGGTGCTCTACTCGGACGTAGTTGCCGAAGAGACGTGGGATCCGCCCCTCGAAGAGATCGAGCTTCGCCCAGGCGTCCTCCCGGATCGAGAGCAGGACATTGACCCCGAGGTTCGGCTCGTTGACGATCTCCGGAAGCGCGTCCGTGATCCTGCCGGCTCCACTTTCGCCTGCGTGGTACAGGAAATAGTCCTCGAACTGGTCGAGCACCACGAGCAGGGTGTGCACCTCCCGCGCCCAGGAACGCAGCGTCTCGACGATGGATGTGCCCGGCTGCCAGGCGGCCCCACTGTCGCGGCCCGAGGTCGCCTCGCAAACAGCCTCATGCATCGCATTCATCAGCGCTGGCAGTGGATCCTGGCGCCAGTCGCGGAACGGGCAGATCGCGATCGGCACGTGCTCGGCTGAGGTGCCGGCGTTCGTGACGACTTCGTCTCGCAGGTCGTGGACTACACCCGCCTGAAGGAGTGAGGTCTTACCGACGCCGCTCGGCCCGTAGAGAATCGTCAGGCGGGATGCACGGAGGTTGGCGGTGACGATTCGGCGTTCGTCATCACGCCCGAAGAAGAGGCCGAAATCCTCCTCGCGGTATGGGACGAGACCGACGTACGGGGTCTCCGGGCGAGGCTGTGACAGGGGCTGCTCCGGCCCCGCCGTCTCCGTCATGGAGGACCGGGTGGGAAGAGCTCTTTCTTGAGGCGTGCGGTGTAGGACCGCAACGGGACGTACAGGAGGTCGACGTCGCCGCGGTCACGCCAGAGCGCTTCCTCGACCTCGCGTGCCCCCGAATCGGTCGGTGCCCGCTGGACGGCCCACGACTTCATCGGCAGTCGCTCTTCGCGCCAGATCCGTTTGAGGATGACGCGGAGGTTCCAGTCGCGCATCGAGTAGCCGAGAAAGAGGAAGTGACTCGAGACCATGCGCTCGCGAAGTGACACGGGGATCTGCTCGCCGACGTCGCCTCCCACCATGTAGTCGATGTAGTTGTCCTCGGTGATGACGTAGCTGTCCCGGTTCAGGTCGGCGCGGTCGATCGCCCCGTGAAGCTTGAGCACCACGGTCCGATCCGGGCTGAAGCCGAGGTACTTGTTCGGTCGGACGATCGGAACGACCCGACCGTCGGGAAGACGGTGCAGGAAGGAGCCCTGAGCGGGGCCGCGCTTCGCCTCGTACCAGACGACGTCGAAGGGCTCGCCCGCCGTTGCGAGCGCCCGCTCGACCAGGTCGTCGTAGTTCGTCGTCACGATCAGCAGTTGAGGTCGGTCGTGCTCATGGAGCAGCGGAGGGAGGCGCGCGAAGAGACGGTGCAGTGAGCTCAGCGGATAGTCGGCGTCGAACACCGCGTGGAGATAGCGGTAGAGCTGCCCCTCGCCGAGGATGGCGTCGACATACTGCGATACGCGCAACAGGTCGAGGTCCTGCCGGTCGGGGTATCGGCTCCTCTCGGCAAGGGTGTTTGCGAGCTCACCGCCGCTTGGTGCGAACCGGCCCAGCGCGAAGGAGGCCGATGTCGGTCGATCGCAGAGGTTCGCGCCCGCGCCGAGGAAGGGGATGACTTCGCCGTTCGCGAGCAGTTCGGCGACAAGCGAGAAGTGCCGACTGTCGGCCTTCACGGTGCTGCGCGCCGTCCTTCCATCGGGCCTCAGCTCACGCTTGCGCAGACGATGGCTAGGGTCGTCGTGCCCTTCGCCCCGTTCCCCGTCCTGTTGCTCAGCTTGAACTCCCAGGCCGAGTCGGACGACGGTGCCGACCCGGACACCGTCACGTCGTCCGTGTCTGCCGGCCTGCTGAAGTTGACGCCTCCGCCGAGGACGTTCTTGCCCCCGGGGCAGGAGACCGTGTACGTCCGCGTGTCGCCACCGCCGGGTCCGTTTACCTGCTGCTGGACCCGCTGGTAGCCGGAGAGGCCGGCATCGCCCTTCGCGCCGGCCGGGCCGGCCGGGCCGGCGGGGCCGACGGCTCCGAGCGTCGCCGGGAGCTTCCCGGTCGCACCGACCACCGGGATCTGGCCCGCGCGCGGCGCCACGGAGGAGCTGTGACCGTTCAGCCTCCCTGCGTTCTTTGCGTAGTTGGCGGTCTTGGCGAGAGGCACGACCGCCGAGACGGCCGATCGCGCGGCCAGGCCGAGCGGCGTCGTGCCAGGTCACGTCCCGTAGCGTGGTGTAGGAGCGCGTCGGACGGAGCCGGGGAGTAGTCCGGCCACCGTGGCGCTCAGACTCGTCGGCTCTGCCAAGAGTTCGACGAGAGGAGAGTCACCACGATGGCCGAGACGAAGAGGATGACGGCTGAGCAGGTCGTCGGCTACCTGCTCGAAGGGGAGGGCCTGGATTTCCTGCGCGAGTCGCTGGCGTGGGTCGTGCAGCAGCTGATGGAGGCGGAGGTGTCCGAGCTGATCGGTGCCGAGCGGGGCGAGCGTACGGAGGAGCGGCTGACACACCGCAACGGCTACCGCTCACGCTCGTGGTCGACGCGGGCGGGCGAGCTCGAGCTGGCGATCCCGAAGATCCGTCGGGGCAGCTATTTCCCGCAGCTTCCTCGAGCCGCGCCGCCGCTCCGAGCAGGCGCTGGTGTCGGTCGTGCAGGAGGCGGACGTCGTCGGCGTCTCGACGCGGAAGGTCGACCAGGTGGTCGAGTCGCTGGGGCTGCGGATCTCGAAGTCGGAGGTCTCCCGCATCTGTCAGGGACTCGATGAGCAGGTCGATGCCTTCCGCAACCGGCCGCTCGAGGGCCGCTACCCGTACCTGTGGCTCGATGCCAAGGTGGAGAAGGTCCGAGACGGCGGACGGGTCGTGCGCAAGGCGCTGGTGCTCGCCTACGGCGTGCACGAGTCCGGCTACCGCGAAGTGATCGCGCTCGACGTCGGCGAAGCCGAGACCGAAGCGTTCTGGCGCAGCTTTCTCCGCGACCTCATCAAGCGCGGCCTGACCGGGGTGCAGCTGGTCGTCTCAGACGCGCACGCCGGCCTGAAGAAGGCGATCGGCCAGGTACTCGGCTGCCCCTGGCAGCGCTGCACTGTCCACTTCCTCAGAGAGTCGCTCGGGCACGTCCGCCGTGACCAGCAGGGGATGGTTGCCGCGCTGTTGCGGCCTCTCTTCAACGCCGACAGCGGCGATGCTGCCCGCGAGCTCGTCGGCGACGCGCTCGAGCGACTAGGCAAGCCGCTGCCGAAGGTGGCGGCGCTGCTCGAAGAAGCCGAAGAGGACCTGCTCGCCTTCTACAGCTTCCCTGCCGACCACTGGGCGAAGCTGCGCTCGACGGATGAAAAAGTCAAGCGCGCGTTGGCCGCCTCCGTCGTAGAATCGGCGTGGGCGCGGGTGACCCCCGACCGAAGAGCGGGGCGTGGGGATGGAAGCCCCGTCGCGCAGGATTGCCGCTTGACGGCCTCAGAGTCGCACCCCAGTGGGGGCATCCGCGCCCGCTCTCTTGCGCGCTTTCGCTTGCCAGTCGGTGACGAGCTGGCGGTAGGCGAGCTCGCCCTGCTCGCTGAGAGCGCGTTCTCGGGCTCGCACCTCTTTCAGGTTGTAGGCGTGCGTGGAGCCGCGCTGGCCGCGGCGTGAGGGCATGCCGGCGCGGAGCTCGAGCGCACGCAGCTTCTGCGCCAGCAGGGAGGGGCGGCCGTAGGCGTAGTCCTCGCCCTTGACGATCAGGTGCCAGCAGAGCACGGCCAGCTTGCGGGCGGTCGCGACGACCGCGATCTGCATTCCCCGGCGGCCGCGGATGCGCTCGTAGAAGGCGTGCAGCGGTCCGGGCGTCTTCGCCGCTGCCCAGGCCGCCTCGACCAGCATGCCGCGCGCGTGCGCTCGGCCCTGCTTGGTGATCCGGCCGTGCGAGGCCGGTTGCCCGCCCGACTGGCGCACCCGCGGGTTGAGCCCGAGGTAACTGACCAGCTTCTCCGGCGTGCGGAAGCGGCCGAAGTCACCGACCGCAGCGACGATCGAGAGCGCGACAGTGGCGTCGACGCCGGGGATCGTCATCAGCCGCTTCACCTCCCCGCGAGCAAGCGCGACCCGGGCGAGCTCGCAGTCGATCAACTTCAGCTCCTCGCCGTGGAAGTCGAGCTGACGCAACAGCGCCTCGACCGCCTGGCGCTCGTCGACCGGCAGGTCCTGCTCGGCCAGCCACGCCCGGCCCTTGTGCCCGAACAGATCAGCGGCCGGACAGCGCGGGACGAGGTTGCGGTGCAGGACCGACTGCACCCGGTTCTTCAACCGCGTGCGCTGGCGGACGATGTGCGCCCGGCGAGCGACCTGACGGCGCAGCGCGTGCGTCTCGTCATCGGCGATCCACACACCCGGCAGATAGTCGGCCGCCAGCAGCTCGGCCAGTACCTGCGCGTCGACCTTGTCCGTCTTCACCTTCGCCTCCGCGATCGCGCGCGTCTTCATCGGATTCGAGACGACCACCCGACCGACATGACGCTCGAGCAGCCGCGCGATCGCGTGCGTGTTACAGGTCGCCTCGATCGCGACCTCGTCCGTGCTGCAAAGGCTCTCAGCGAACAGCCGCAGCGCGTCCGGCGTCGTCTGGATCTGACCCGCCGAGCGGACGATCCCGTCCTCCCAGATCGCCACCTCCGCGAACTCGCGATGGACGTCCAGTCCGAAACAGCGTCGCATGCTCCCTCCTTCCAACCAGCGGTTGACGTGGGAGCACAGGCGGGCAAACGACACCTACGGATCCGCGCTCGAAGCGCATCCGGGCAAGTCGCAGGGGCGGCCACATAACTAACACGGGCTCAAAGCCCATCCTGCAAGAACGGCCTGCCCATCCTGCGTCTGCTCCCGAATGCCCCCGTCCCGGACGGTCGCACCGTACTCACCAACCCGGACACCACCAGCGTCGAGGCGGTCAGGGGTCACGACGGGCATCCACCGCCTTTCATACGGGATACCAACCCGCTCGAGCGGGTCAACCGCGAGATCGGCCGGCGCACCGACGTCGTCGGCATCTTCCCCAACGACCGTGCACTGATCCGGCTCGCTGCGAGCGTCGTGATCGAGCAGAACGACGAGTGGCTCGTCGGCCGCCGCTACCTCAGCAACCACTCGCTGGAAGCAGTCCTCGATCAAAAGAAAGAAGACAAAGACAGAGAGGAGACCCCCGAGCTCACCGCGGCCTGAGCAGCCGACGATCTTGCCGACGAGTTCCACCTATCTAGGGATGGTCGAGTTGGCAAGCCTGGGCGGCGGCCGCGGCGGACACGATGTCGGGGAGCTACCCATACCTATCTCGGCGCGCGGTGATCGCGGGCAGGTTGTCGAGTCGGGGAAGCAACGAGACGGCTCATTCCACTTCAGGAGCCGGCGGGCGCCGGCTCAGGTGTAACGCGGAGCACGTCAAGGCTGACGGATCAGGCCGCCGCTTCGAGCTCGAGCTCGCGGAGCGTGTGGTAGACGCGCTTGCCGATCTTGCGCGCGACGGTCAGCCGCGCGACGGTGGCGTCACGCCGCTCGCGTGTCGCTCGGTAGACAGCGACGTCGGGAGCGCTCTGCCGGTTCGCGTGCACGGCCGCCTCGACGAGTGCCCAGCGCAGGTGCGGTGAGCCGGCCTTGGCGAGATGGCCGCGGCGCCTCGTCTCGCCCGACTCCTCGACGACGGGGTCGAGACCGGCCAGCCGGGTGATCTGCTCGGCGCGGCGGAAGCGGCTCGCCTCGCCGACCTCGGCGAGCAGGTGGCAGGACAGGATCGGCCCGATCCCGTAGATCGACTGCAACGCCTGGCAGCGCTGATCGCCGCGGGCGAAGCGGCGCAGCTCGGCGTCGACGGTGTCGAGCTGCACCTCGAGCGCACCGATGATCGCGAGCAGTGAGTCGACCTGCAGCCGCCCGTGCGCGGGCAGCCGCAGCGAAGCGGCCCAGCGAAGCCCTTCCGGCGTCAGCAGCCGCGCCTTCGAGCACGGCCAGCCCTCGTGCAGCAGGAACGCATGCAGCCGCTGACCCCAGCGGCGGCGATCTTCGGCCAGCGCCTTGCGCAGTCGGGTGCGGTCGCGCAACTGCTGGATCTCCTCGGGCGGGATCCACGAGGCCGGCAGCATCTCTTTCGCCAACAGCCGCGCGAGCCAGCGGGCGTCCAGCCGGTCGGTCTTCGCGCTGCGCCGGCGGCCGAGCAACGCGCGCGCTTGCACCGGCTCGGCCAGACGCACCTCGAAGCCACACGCGACGAGCTCGCGCCAGACCCAACGCCAACCGGTCGTGGCCTCGATCGCCACCGCCACGACCCGGCCCCGCCACTCCTCAGCCCACCGCCCAAGGCACTCGCGATCAGCCGAGAAGCGCGCCTCGACGACGCTTCCCGTCTCCGGATCGAGCACCGCTGCCTGGAAAGCGTGCTTGTGGATGTCGATCGCCGCGTACAACATCACGGACCTCCTCTCGTAGACAGAGGCCCGATCGTCCCGAGCGGTCAGGACAGAGCCCTATGACATCCACCTCCTGGGACTTGACTGTCGTGCCAAGGAGCGAAACGACGAGGGCCGCCGACGAGAGGATCAGTGGAAGTCGCTTCGTCATCGTGCCGTACCTCCTTCGGCGATTGGAGGAGGCAACGTCGGCGATTGCAGCAGGGTGCGGCTGGGGGTCTTCTCGCGGTCTGGGACGATCCCACGACGCTTGCTCGCTCGCGCCCTGGCAGAGGGCCCATGCTGCCTCCCACGTTCGCGCGACTTTCGCCGCCACAGCAGGCGCGAAACCGGATCTTTTTGACAGCACCAACGTACCGCCGTCCGCGAGTTGTTGCAAGTGTCGCATGCTCTGCGACAGTGGCGGGGGCCCCAGTCGGCCGGATCAGCCGGGCGAGTCGGACGATCCGCCGACGGAGGACGGGTTGTCCCGCTGTTGCCAGATGCGGCCTCTTAGTGGTGCGGCGAGCTTCGCGAGGCGTGCTCTGGCATCGGCCGCCTTGAGGTTCGGCATCGCGCAGAGTAGCTCGTCGCCCCCGTAGCGCACGATTACGTCTTACGCGCGGAGATTTGCGCGGAGGGTTTCGCCCACGAGTCGCAGCAGGTCGTCGCCGGCCTGGTGGCCTTGATTGTCGTTGATCTGTTCGAGGCCGTCGACGTCGATGAACGCGAGCAAGAGCGTGGTGCCGGTGCGATGTGCCCGCTCGAGCTCGCCCGACACTTCCTCAAGACCGAACCTGCGGGTCCAGGCGCCGGTCACTTCGTCGGTTGCCGCCAGCTCTAAGCTCGCCGCAGACTCGGTGTGTTGCCGTAGTGCCTCGATACGTTCACGGGCGCGTTCCCACATGCCGGGGACGGCCCGAGGACTCCTGGGCCGGGAAACGGCCTCTCTCAACGAGGCCGCCCGCCTTTCATGGTTCTTGTCGGACATGCCAACAGGGAAACGTGGCTGCGCAACTCGGGCGGGTGAAGTGAAGAACGCAGGGCGTGAACCTTCGGCTCGGCTCAGGTCTATAACAAGTAGAGGGTCGGCTTACCGGGGGCGGGCGTGGAGGTCCGCACGGCGGAGAGAGAGGGTGCCGTGAGGACAGGCCCGCCCCCGATGAATGTTCGCGCGCCCCTCGGCTGGTGAAGTGAGGAACGCGGGGCGCAAGCTTTAGGTGCGGCCAACGTCTTTACAGGTAACGGGTGTCTCTCACCCACCGGGGGCGGGGTGTCGGCGTCATCGCGGCGACGACAGACGCAAGGCCGCGAAGATGAGGCCCGCCCCCGGTCTTGCATCTTTCGGGCGGGTGACGTCGATAAAAGGGTAGATACCGGGGGCGGGTTGGGAAGTCCGCGCGGCGGGAGAGGAGTTGCCGCGAGAACGGGCCCGCCCCCGATCGGGCATCTTTGCGTACTTCGGGTGTGATCGGGTGAAACCGGTCAGTCACTTCGCCGCGTTCTGCGAGTCGCTGACCCAGTCGAGGACCCAGAGAGCGGCGGTCCCGGTTCGCGGTTCGGTGGCTGCGCCGCCTGCTCGAGGAGCACGAGAGCCTGACGATCGAGGAGGCGGCGATGGCGGCGTCGTGTCGCGGCCATGGCCGAACGAGCGGCGCGCGCGTGGACGGATTGTGCGCTTCAGCCGATCACCCCGGACACACGAGTAAGATCTCCGTCTCCCTCTGAAGGGGGATCGAACCGTTGTCCGAGCTCCCAGCGGCAATCGGCGTTGCCCGGACGTTCGTCGACGGTCTGGGCATACCGGCGGCGATCCTCGGCCACGTGGGGGACGGCAACTACCATGTCGCGTTCCTGATCGACGTGGAGCGCGAGGACGAGGTCAGAACCGCGAAGGAGATCAACGCCACGATCGTCGAGGACGCGCTCGCTCGCGGCGGAACGTGTACCGGCGAGCACGGCATCGGCCTTGGCAAGATCGACTACCTCGAGCGCGAGCACGGCGACCTCCTGCCGCTCATGCGCGGCATCAAGAACCTGCTTGACCCCGCCGGGATCCTCAATCCCGGCAAGGTGCTTGCGAGCGGGCCCGCCTGAGCCGCGCTGCGCCTCGACGGCCGAAGCCGTCAGTGCGCGAACGGGCGCTCGAGTGGAAGCGACCGGTCGAGTTCGACGCCGAAGCCGGGGCGATCGAGCTCGGATGCCCGCAGCCTCCCGCGCTCGGGCACCGGCTCGTCGATGAAGAGTGGGCGGAACATCGGGGTGACCCGATCCCCTCGAGGCGCCATCATCAGAAACTCTGCGAACGGGGTCCCAGGACGCGTGACGACGAAGTGCGAGCTGTACACGCTGGAGCCGTGCGGAACGACTGGGATGTCGTGTGCGTCAGCGTAGGCAGCGATCTTGAGCAATTCGGTGAGCCCCCCGCACCAGCCAACGTCCGGCTGCACCACATCGCAGCAGCCCATGTCGATCAGCATCCGGAAGCCGAGCCTCCCGGCCTCATGCTCCCCGGTCGTGAGGAGCAAGCCGGTCGGCAGGCGCCGCCGGAGTTCCGCATAGCCCCAGTAGTCGTCGGGTGGCAGACACTCCTCGAGCCAGAGGAACCGGAACGGCCGTAGGCCTTCGGCAAGCCGGAGCGCGTACCGAAGGTCGAGCGACATCCAACAGTCGTAGGCGAGGAAGAAGTCGTCGCCGACGCGGGCGCGCATCTCCTCCGCCGCCTCGAGGTTCTTCCGCAGACCTTCGTCCCCCTCCGCGGGCCCGTGCACGAGCGGCAGCTTGCCTCCGATGAAGCCCAGCTCCTTGGCGAGATCGGGGCGGGGGCCGGTCGCGTAGAACTCGATCTCCTCCCGGACGGCACCGCCAATCAGCGCGCACACCGGCTCGTCCCGCACCTTCCCGAGCAGGTCCCATAAGGCGAGATCGACGGCTGAAAGAGCGTTGAGTGCAAGCCCCTTGCGCCCGTAGAACAGCGTGGAGCGCCACATCTGATCCCACATCAGCTCGACCCGGCCGGCCGGCTGCCCCTCGATGAAACGCGACAGATGTCGCTCGATGAGGAAGCAGGCCGGAAGACCGCCAGTCGAGACGCCGACCCCGACGACGCCGTTCTCGGCCTCAGCCTCGACGACCACAGTGCCGAGCACGTTCAGCCCGAACGACGACCGGGTGTCGCGATACTCGCGGTAGCGCG
The DNA here is from genome assembly GCA_963775695.1 of uncultured Actinomycetes bacterium. GTDB lineage: Bacteria > Actinomycetota > Thermoleophilia > Gaiellales > Gaiellaceae > DATBLE01. The sequence continues at coordinate 46,072 of CAVZJU010000009.1, forward strand.
CCATCGGCGTGGAGATCTGCGAATCGATCCAGTGACCTGCAGCTTGATCGTGGTAGTCGGCACCGCCGCCGGTAAGAACGAGCGCGCGAAGCTCGACGATGCGATGGAAAGGCTTCATCGACGGCTAGCTACCCGCGCCGGCGGCGTGCGTGACGAGCACGGGCACGCGGGACAGGCTGAGCAATCCGCGAGAGACGCTGCCCAGGACGGCACCGGCGATCGTCCCGCGCCCACGAGATCCAACCACCACGAGGCTCGCGCCTCTCGCCTCGGCGATGCCGGCAAGGGATGCGGCGATGTCGCTCGTACCGCGCTCGTCGACGATCTCGAGCTCGAACGCGATCGCTCTCTCCCTGCTCTTCTCGGCCGCCGCACGCAGCACCCCGTCCGCCCCCTCTATCTCCTCCCGGGAAGGGCCACTGTCCGGGGCCGCCTCGAGCAATGTCGCAGCGATCGGCGAGTAGTGGACGAAGACGACAGTCGCACTCTGCGCGGACGCCAGATCGAGCGCGACAGCGACGGCCTGGTCAGCTGCAGGCGATCCATCGACCGCCACCACGATCGGCCTGTCCACGCACGCGAGGATAACGCGGCGAGCGGAATCGAGATCCCGGCGAAGACTCGCCGAGCCTGAGACGCGTCCTTCAGGCTGTCGGGATCTCGCAGCCGGTATGAGGGTCACTCACCGATGTCCTCGGCGTCGGGCAGTCACGCGCCATTCAGACTCCTCGTCGAGGGAGTTACCCCGCCTGTTCGGAACGCGCCGGCGATACTCGCCGCTTAAGCCGGCTTCGGCAGGCACCTCGGCCCCCGCCTGTAAGCAGGCGCTACAGCCGGTACGACATCCGCGAGGTGACGACCGCGTCGGCGAGCTTCGCGTAGAGGCGCGCGTTGTCGATCGCGATCGCAGCCTGGTTGGCAAATGCCTGTGCGACCTCGACATCCATCTCGGTGAACGAGCCGTCGCGCTTGTTGATCACCTCGACAACGCCGATCGTCTCGTCGCGCACGCGCAGCGGCACGGCCGCCAGGTTACGCGTCTCGAATTGGATCGCCTGGTCCATGACCGGGTAGAAGCGCGGGTCGTCCTTCGGCGACTCGACGACCGCGATCTCGTTGTTGTCCACGACCCACCCGGCGATGCCCTTGTGCGCGGGTACTTGCCGCCGGGTGACCTGCTCACCGGACTCGCCGGTCGCCGTCATGATGCTGAGGTCTCCGCTCTCCTCGCTGAGCAGCAGCGAGCTCGTCTCCGCGTCGAGCAGCTCTGCCGCCGAGGACATGATCTGCAGCAGGAGCTCGTCGAGGTCGAGGGTCGAGTTGAGGAGCCCCGTGACCTCGATGATCCGCTTGAGAGCGGCGACTTCGTCGCGCGCGTTCTTGTCTGCCATTGACTCCTCCTCTAGCCGGCGGCCGCGGCCGCCTCCTCGGACATGAAGTGCTCGACGAAGTCGGTGGTGACGTCGCCGGAACGGAATTGCGGGTGGTCGAGGATCCGCTGGTGGAACGGAATTGTCGTCTTGACGCCGTGACCCGAGATCTCGAACTCCGACAGCGCCCGTTGCATACGGTCGATCGCGCCATCGCGATCAGGCGCCCAGACGATCAGCTTCGCGATCAGGGAGTCGTAGAACGGGCTGATCATCCAGCCGGGGTAGCAGTGCGAGTCGACACGCGTCCACGGACCGCCGGGGGGGACGTAGGTGTCGAGCCGCCCCGCCGTCGGCGCGAAGTCGCGGTCCGGATCCTCCGCGTTGATGCGGCACTCGATCGCGTGGCCGCGGAGCGGCACGTCCTCCTGCGCGACGGAGAGCGGCTGACCGGCCGCGACCCGGATCTGCTCCTGGATCAGATCGACGCCCGTCACGGCCTCGCTGACCGGATGCTCGACCTGGATCCTCGCGTTCATCTCCATGAAAGCGAGGTTGCCGTCGAGGTCGAGCAGGAACTCCATCGTGCCCGCGCCCGTGTAGCCGACCGACAACGCTCCGCGCACAGCTGCCTCGCCGACCTCGCGCCGCACCTCCTCGCTCAGGTGCACCGACGGCGCCTCCTCGACCAGCTTCTGGTGCCGCCGCTGCACGGAGCAGTCCCGTTCGCCGAAGTAGACGCCGTTCCCGTGCGCGTCGCAGACGAGCTGGATCTCGGTGTGGCGGGAGGTCTCGAGGTAGCGCTCGATGTAGACCGCGCTGTCCTTGAACACCGCCTGGGCGGTCGCGCGCGTCTTCTGGTACAGGTCGGCGAGCTCCTCCTCGCGCATGACGACGCTCATCCCGCGACCGCCGCCGCCGGCGACGGCCTTGATGATCACCGGGTACCCGATCTCGATGCAGATGTCGCGTGCTTCGTCGAGCGTGTTCACCGGCTCGACGGTCCCGGGCAGGAGGGGGAGCCCGGCCTTCGACATCAGGTCCCGCGCGGTCGCCTTGTCGCCCACCTTCTCCATCACCTCGGGGTGCGGCCCGATGAAGGTGATCCCCTCGTCGGCGCAGATCTCCGCGAAGTAGGGATCCTCGGAGAGGAAGCCGTACCCGGGATGGATTGCGTCGGCGCCCGTCTTGAGCGCCGCCCCGATCAGGCTCGGGATGTGCAGGTAGCTTCGGCTCGTCGCGGGCGGGCCGATCTGCACCGCTTCGTCCGCGAAGCGGACGACGGCCGACTCCGCATCGACCGTCGAGTAGACGGCGACCGAGCCGATGCCGAGCTCACGGCAGGCGCGTGCGATGCGGAGTGCGATCTCACCCCGGTTCGCGATCAGGACCTTGTCGAACACTAGTCGTCGACGTCGACGTCGACGTCGAGAAGGATGAGGGGCTGCTCGAACTCGACCCATTGGCCGTCTTCGACCACGATCTCCGCGACGGTCCCCTTGATGTCCGTCGGCACCTGGTTCATGAGCTTCATCGCTTCGACGATCGCGACCGTCTGGCCGGGCTCGACGACGTCGCCGACCTTCACGAACGGGTCCGCGCCGGGCTGCGGGGCGCTGTAGAACGTGCCGACGAGCGGTGCCTTGATCGGGTGGCGGCCGTCCTCCTCCGCTGCGCCCCCGCCCTCCTCCGCCCCCGCCGGAGCGGAGACGGCCACGGCCGGCAGTCCCGGGGTGATCCCGCGCTCGATCTCGATGCGCGTCTCGCCGGCCTCGACGGAGAATCGCTGGACGGAGCTCCCCTCGAGCCGCCTGATCAGGTCACGCGCTTCGTCCCAGACAGCGCTGATCAGCTCTCGGTCGGCGGGCTTGCGTCGTGCGGGCTCAGTCATGATCGCTCTCCAGTCGCGGAAGAATGGGCTGGACATCGGGAGTTCCGAACATGCGGAAACGGTCGTAGCGCTTCGCGACGAGCTCGTCTCGCGGGACACCGAGAAGCTCCCGAAGGGAAGAGACGATCGCGGCCTTCAGGTTCCGCGCGGCGACGACGTGATCCTCGTGCGCGCCGCCCTTCGGCTCGGCGACGATCGCGTCCATGATCCTCAGCCGGAGGAGGTCCGGCGCTGTGACACGCAGCGCGGCCGCGGCACGAGGCGCCTGTCCGGCGTCCTTGAAGAGGATGGTCGAGCAGCCTTCCGGGCTGATCACCGAGTAGTACGAATTCTCGAACATCAGGACGCGGTCGCCGACAGCGAGCGCGAGCGCACCGCCGCTGCCTCCCTCGCCGGTGACGACCACGACGATCGGGACGCGGAAGCGCGACATCTCCATGATGCTCTGCGCGATCGCGATCGACTGGCCTCGCTCCTCCGCCCCTAGCCCGGGGTAGGCGCCCGGTGTGTCGACGAGCGTCACGATCGGCATACCGAACTTGGCGGCGTAGCGCATCAGGCGCAACGCCTTGCGGTAGCCCTCCGGGTTTGGCATCCCGAAGTTGCGCTCCATCATCTCCTGGGTCGTGTGGCCCTTCTGGTGGCCGACGACCATCACCGACAGGCCGCCGAGCCTGGCCAGCCCGCCGACGATCGCAGCGTCCTCATGGAAGAGCCGGTCGCCGTAGAGCTGCTGGAAGTCGTCGAAGACGTGGCTGATGTACTCGAGCGCGTTCGGCCGATCGACATGGCGGGCGAGCTGGACGATCTCCCAGGGATCGCGGGCGGTCAGGAGGGCAGGGTCGGTGATCGGTGGGTCCCCGTCGGTCTCCGGCAGCGAGGAGGCCCCCCCGTCGACCGTTGCGTGCAGGTCGAGGATCTTCCGCAGTGAGACGCGCAGCGTCTCGCGGGCCTCCACGAGGTCGAGCTGACCGTGCTCGAGGAGGAAGCCGGCGGTCTGGAAGCCGTCCGGCAGCTTCTGCCGGATCGTCTGCTCGATCACCTTCGGCCCCGCGAAGCCGATGTAGCTTCCCGGCTCCGAGACGAGCAGATCGCCGAGCGTCGCGAACGAGGCGCTGACGCCCCCATAGGTCGGATCGGTGAGCAACGAGATGAACAGGACGCCCTCCTCGTGCAGGCGCCCGATCGCCTGGCTCGTCTTCGCGAGCTGCATCAACGAGACGCAGCCCTCCTGCATCCGTGCGCCGCCGGAGGCGGAGATGACGAGCAGCGGCTCGCGCCGCTCGAGCGCGAGCTCGGCCGCCCGGGTGATCGCCTCTCCGACGCCGCTTCCCATGCTGCCGCCGATGAACGCGAAGTCCATCGCCGCCAACACGATCGGGTGTGCCCCGATGGTCGCCGTGCCGTACAGCGCACCCTCGTGGTTGCCGGTCTTCCGTTGCGCCTCGGCGAGGCGTGTCGCGTACGGCTTCGAGTCGGCAAAGGCGAGCGGGTCGAGCGCCGAGAGCTCGTGGGAGAGGTCGCCGAAGCTTCCTTCGTCGAGGAGCTGCGCGATGCGCTCGCGTACCGGCAGCCGGAAGTGGTGGTTGCACTCCGGGCAGACGCCGAGGTTGCGTTTCAGGCGCTTGTGGTAGACGAACGCCTCGCAGGTCGGGCAGCGCGTCCAGTTCACCTCCTGGGGCGCGGTCTTCGGAGCTGTTGCGGCCTCAGACGCCAAGGGCGGCATGGAGTCGGCGGTGTTCCTCGCGTGATGCCAGGAGGGCGTCGTCGACGTCGCGGCGCGACGGCGCCGGCCTGTCGGCCGCCCCGAAGACCTGCGTGACGATGTAGGCGAGGACGTCGGTCGTGCGCCCGAAACGGTCGACTCGCGTTGCGTCCACCGCGAGATCGAGCGCGACGCGCCAGCGCTCGCGTCGCATCTCCGCCTCGATCATCCCGTGGACGGCATAGACCTCGTGGTCGGGCTCGTCGTCGACGTCGCGTACCCAGCGAAACGCCTCCACCGCATCTCCCATGCGGTCGAGGGCCAGCGCGAGCTCCGCGACGTCGATTGCAGTCATAACGTCCTCGGGCCGGTAGGAGATCACCTTGCGGCCGGCCGCCAGCGCTTCCTCGAGCCGCCCCGTCTCCCGGTACATGCCGACGAGCCCGCGCAGCGCCGGAATGTTGCCGACATCATGCTCGAGAGTCTGCTCCAGGTATGCGATCGCCGCCTCGACGTGTCCGGACGCGTGGACGGCGTGCGCGAGGTCGACGAGCGCCGCCGCGTCGCCCGGCTGGAGCTCGACGACCCGCTTGACCGCCAGCACGGCCTCCTCGACTCGCCCTTCGGCGAGCAGCGCATCCGCGAGGTCGCGCAGGACGTCGACGTTGTCCGGGTCGGCGGCGACCGCCTGCTCGAGCTGAATGACGGCGTCGTCGCGCCCGAGCTCGACGGCTGCCTTGCCGGCGAGGTGAAGCAGCGCCGCATTGCCCGGGGTGGCCTTTAGGAGCTCGAGTGCTTGCGCGAGGGCCCCCTCGAGGTCGCCGTCGTTGTAGAGCGCAAGCGCCTGCTCGCGGGACACGGTGTTCATGTCAGCCACGCTCTCCCCCCGCGACTCTGCGGTAGCGGCCGTGGTGAAACAGGAGCGGCTCGACCTCGGAGTCGATGCCGATCGCCACCACCTCCCCGACGAAGATCACGTGATCGCCCGCCTCGTGCGAATCCGCGAGCATGCAGTCGAGGAACCCGGCGACACCCTCCAGCACCGGGCAGTCGGTGACGGCGGCGACATGCGGAATCTCCTCGAACGCGCCGGCTCCACGCGGCCGGTCCTTCCAGGAGAAGTACCGCGAGATCGGCTCCTGGTCCGCGCCGAGGATGTTGACGGCGAATGCCTTGTTTCGCTCGATCGTCGCGGCGCCGGCCGTGCCGCTGATCACGCAGACGAGCACGAGCGGAGGATCGAGCGAGAGGGACGAGAAGGCGTTGGCGGTCATCCCGTAGGCGTGCTCCCCGCTCCGGGAGGTGATCACGGTTACCCCGGTCGCGAACGCTCCGAGCACGCTTCTCAGATCCGAGCTGCTGAACCCCGCCTCTGCGGCCGTCGGCACGGCTGCGAGTTCCGGCACGCCCATCTAGCTCGCGTGGGCTCCACGGATCTCGTCCAGTCGCTGCTGGACAACCTGGTCGAAGTCCTGCGTCGTGCCCATCGACTGCGCGACGAGGCTGCGGAACGTGTCTCTATCCATCGCGAAGAGCGTCGTCGCGCGGACTGCCCGGACGCTGGCCATCCGGGGTGCGTCGCGGAGGATCGCCATCTCGCCGAAGAACTGCCCGCTGCTCAGCGTGGAGAGGCGCTTGGTCTCTCCGTCCTTTTCGTGGAGCACCTCGACCTCGCCGTCGACGATGATGAAGAACTTGTCAGCGGGAGTGCCCTGGCGGACGACCACGTCGCCCTCGTCCACCTGGACGGTCTGTAGCTTGGCAGCCACTGCCTCGATCTGCTCCGGTGGCAGGTCACGGAAGATGCTGAACACGCTGTCGCGCGCGTAGGGGATCCCACCGGCGGCGGGTGCCGGAGGCGCACCGCTGTTGTCGATGAAGTCCAGCTTGGTCGGCGTGAGCCGGAACAGCGACACGCCGCTCACGAGCGTGCCGGCGAGCGCCGGGTACTTCTGCTCGAACAGCCCGACGACACGCGAGAGCTCGTCCGGATTCAGGACGACCTGCGCGTCGGCGGCTGCCTGGATGCCCTTGGCCTCACGCCAGTCGTGCGTGTACTCGCCGATCGCGAAGAAGACCACAGGGTTCTCCTGCATCTGGCGCGCGGTGGTCGTGTCCGGTCGTGTCCACACGTAGATGCTGAGGCCTTCGTTGACATACGTGAGGGTCGCGGCCCGCGGGACCCCACCTCGAGTCGCGGTCGCCAGCGTCAGCGCGGGCTGGGCATCGAGGTACGCCAGAATGTGCTGCGGAATATCCACCATCTGAGAGTCTGTCGCCAATCTCTGCTCCTCCGTAGGGACCTCGGTCGAGGTCGACGGTTCCGAGTCAGAGGTCAACAATGACGATTCGTCGTCATCCGTTCAAGGTCCGAGGCCCCTCGCCGCTGCACGAGGACACGGTGGGGCCGTCGAGGCCGAAGCCGGCGGCGGTGACGATCAGCGTGGCCGCATCGTCCGGACTCAGCGCGTCCGTGCTCACCACGAGGTCATAGTGGGTCGGAAGCTCGGCGGATACCCCGTAGAACGTCTTCAGGTACGCAGCGCGAGCTGCGTCCGACTCGTGCACAAGCTTCATCCCCTGCCGCTCATCGATCCCAGCCTCCGCGGCGAGCCGTCGCGCGCGAACCTCGTCCGGCGCGGTGACGAAGACACGCAGCAGCCCGGGACGCCCGGCGAGAGCATGTGACGCGGCGTGAGCGACGATCACTGCCTCTCCGCCCTCCGCCGTCTGCCTGATCACGTCGACGATCAGGTCCCGGTAGGGGCCTTTGGCGTACTCCGTGGGGGAGATCGGGGGCATCAGCTGCACGGTTCCGACCCATGCGAGCTCGTCGAGGAGCCTGCGCGCGAGCGTACGGCGCTGCTCCGCGTCTGCGACGACCTCCTCGCCGACCTGCCCCCTCTCCGCTGCACGGATGACGATCTCCTCGTCCAGGTAGCGGAAGCCGAGACGCTCGGCGACGGCACGGCCGACCTCGGGCCCGGCGGCTCCGAGCGTACGCGAGACGCAGACGACGCTGGTCGGCATGGTCGGGGCTACAACGCGCGCCGGTCGAGCGTCGGGTCAGCCGGCCGCCCTACGGCCCGGGCCATCGCCATTCCTTGATCTCCGGCAGGTCGTCGCCGTACCTCGTGACGTATTGCCGGTGCTCGATCAGCTTCTCGCGCAGGTCCTGCCTGATGTAGGCCACGTTCTTCGGCGGCTCGGCGAGGCGGTCGACGACGTCCTCGACGAGATGGAAGCGATCGAGGTCGTTCCGCACGACCATGTCGAACGGCGTCGTCGTCGTCCCTTCCTCCTTGTATCCGCGCACGTGCAGGTTCGCGTGGCCCGGCCGGCGATAGGTCAGTCGGTGGATCAGCCACGGGTAGCCGTGGAAGGCGAAGATGACCGGCTTGTCGGGCGTGAACAGCGACACGTACTCGACGTCCGGCATTCCGTGCGGGTGCTCGCTCTCCGGCTGGAGCCTCATCAGATCGACGACGTTGATGACTCGGACTCTCACCTGCGGCAGGTAGTGGTGCAGGAGATCGACTGCCGCGAGGGTCTCCAGTGTGGGGATGTCGCCGCAACAGGCCAGGACGATGTCGGGCTCCGAGTCCTGGTCGTTCGATGCCCAGTCCCAGATCCCGATACCGGAGGTGCAGTGCTTGATCGCCGAGTCCATGTCGAGGTACTGCAAGGCGGGCTGCTTGCCGGCGACGATGACGTTCACGTAGTTCTTGCTGCGCAGGCAGTGATCGGCGACCGAGAGCAGCGTGTTCGCATCGGGCGGCAGGTAGATCCGGATGACCTCTCCCTTCTTGTTCACGACGTGGTCGAGGAAGCCTGGATCCTGATGGGAGAAGCCGTTGTGGTCCTGCCGCCAGACGTGCGACGTGAGCAGGTAGTTCAACGACGCGATGGGACGCCGCCACGGGATCTCGGACCGGGTCACTTTGAGCCACTTCGCGTGCTGGTTGAACATCGAGTCGACGAGGTGCACGAACGCCTCGTAGGTGCTGAAGAATCCGTGACGGCCGGTGAGGAGGTAGCCCTCGAGCCACCCCTGGCATGTGTGCTCGCTCAGGATCTCCATGATCCGCCCGTCGGGCGCGAGATGCTCGTCCTCCGGTAGGACGTCCGCCACCCACGTGCGGTTGGTGACCTCGAACGTCGCGCCGAGCCGGTTCGACTCGTGCTCGTCCGCCGCGAACATCCTGAAGTTTGCGGCCCCCTCGTTCAGGCGCGCCGCGTCCCGCAGGAAGGAGCCGAGCACCCGCGTCCCCTCGACGAACAGGTGTCCCGGCACCTGGACGTCGACCGCATACTCCCGGAAGTCCGGCATGCGGAGGTCCCGGAGCAGGAGGCCGCCGTTCGCGTGCGGGTTCGAGCCCATCCGCCGCAGCCCTTTCGGAGCGAGCTCGCGGAGCTCCGGCATGAGCCGTCCCTCCTCGTCGAACAGCTCCTCGTGCTTGTAGCTCTTGAGCCAACGCTCGAGCAGATCGACGTGCTCGGGCTTCTCGACCATGTCGGCGAACGGAACCTGGTGCGAGCGCCAGAAGTCCTCGGTCTTGCGCCCGTCGACCTCCTTCGGCCCCGTCCAGCCCTTCGGCGTCCGCAGGACGATCATCGGCCACTGCGGGCGGCGCACCTCGCCTCCGGAACGGGCCTCGCTCTGGATCTTCGCGATGTCGGCGTGCACCTGGTCCAGCGTCTCCGCCATCGCCGAGTGCATGCGGCTGGGATGGGAGCCCTCGACGAAGTACGGCTTGTAGCCGTAGCCGAGGAGGAGGTTCGAGAGCTCGTCAGACGGGATGCGCGCCAGTACCGTCGGGTTGGCGATCTTGTAGCCGTTCAGGTGGAGGATCGGGAGCACGGCACCGTCGGTCGCCGGGTTGAGGAACTTGTTCGAGTGCCACGACGTCGCGAGCGGCCCCGTCTCCGCCTCACCGTCGCCGACAACGCAGGCGACGATGAGGTCGGGATTGTCGAAGGCCGCGCCGAACGCGTGTGAGAGCGCGTAGCCGAGCTCGCCGCCCTCGTGGATCGATCCGGGCACCTCCGGGGCAGCGTGGCTCGGGACGCCGCCCGGGAAGGAGAACTGCCGGAAGAGCTTCTGCATCCCCTCGGTGTCCTCTGTGATGTTGGGGTAGAGCTCGGTGTACGTCCCCTCCAGGTACGTGTTCGCCACCATCGCCGGTCCGCCGTGACCGGGACCGCAGATGTAGATCATGCTCAGGTCGTGCGTTCGGATCAGCCGGTTCAGGTGGACGTAGATGAAGTTGAGCCCCGGTGTCGTCCCCCAGTGGCCGAGCAGGCGCGGTTTCACGTGCTCAATCGTCAGCTGCTCCCGTAGCAGCGGGTTCGCGAGCAGATAGATCTGACCGACTGAAAGGAAGTTCGCTGCGCGCCAGTACTTGTCGATCAGCTCAAGCTCTTCCGGCGTCAAAACCGGGCCTTCGCGCTCAGCGACGGCTGTCATTTTGCCTCCGTTTCCCGCTTGGTGACCCCGCCGGACGTCGCTGTCGCGCGTCTCGCGCTGCGTGACGGGCCATCGTGAAGGGCCATTATGGCGTACAGCCTTGCCACTTCCAAGGTCGGGCCCGAACTGGTGCTCGGCCGACCCCGCCGGATGCCGGCGAGTAGGCTTCGCGAAGAGACCGTGGCGCGGAACCTGTACGTCACCGCAATGGAGCGGCAGAGCGGCAAATCCGTCGTGACACTAGGCCTGATGGAGCTGCTGTCTCGGCGCGTGGAGCGGCTCGGCTTCTTCCGGCCGATCGTTCCGTCCGCGAGCGAGCACGACCCACAGATCGAGCTGATCCGGAGTCGCTACCAGCTCGAGCCGGCCTACGAGGACATGTACGCCCTCGCAGAGGCGGAAGCGATCGCCATGCCGAGCTACGAGGAGCTGCGCAAGCGCGTGGTCGACGCCTACAAGCAGCTGGAGCGACGCTGCGACTTCGTGGTCTGTGAGGGCACCGACTTCGTCGGCGCCGCACCCGCTCTCGACTTCGGGCGCAACGCCGATCTCGCGAACGAGCTCGGCTCGCCCGTGCTCGTGGTGGTCAAGGGCGGTGCTCCCGAGGAGACCGTCGCATCGGTCAGGGCCGCCCGCTCGGCGCTCGACCACAAGGGCTGCACCGTCTTCGGAATCTTCGTCAACCGGGTCGCGCCGGAGCACGCGGACGCGATCGCGAACGACGTCGCGGCGCTGGGGATGGACGACCCCGTCTACCTTCTCCCGGAGCGCACGGAGCTCGCCTACCCGACTGTCGCGGACGTCGCGGCGAGCATCGGCGCCGAAGTGCTGTTCGATCCGCGCGAGACGCTGCACCGAGAGGTGCGCGGCGTGCGGATCGGGGCGATGAGCGTCGACCATTTCCTCGACGATCTCGCCGACGCGACGCTGGTGATCGTTCCCGCGGACCGCCCGGACATCCTGGTCGCGAGCATTGCCTCGACCCTGTCCACCGCGATGCCGACCGTGTCGGGCGTCGTGCTCACCGGCGAGGTTCCGCTCGGCGCAACCGCCGCCCGCCTCCTGCAGGAGGCCCCATTCCCCGTGCTGAAGGTCGACCAGCCGACGCACGTCACGGCGACCGCAGTCAACGAGGTGCGCGGGCACCTTCGCGCCGCCGACGAGCGAACGGTCGCGACCGCGCTCGGCATCTTCGAGGAGGCGGTCGACATGCCCGAGCTCGAGCGGCGCATCGCCGTCGAGCGGCCCAAGTCGACGACGCCGATCATGTTCGAGTACGAGCTCGTTGAGCGGGCGAAGGCGGTGCGACGTCACATCGTGCTCGCCGAGGGGGACGACGACCGCGTCCTGCGCGCGGCCGAGATCCTGCTCCGCCGCGGTGTCGTCGCGCTGACGATCCTCGGGCCGCCGGGCGAGGTACGCGGCCGCGCCGCCGCACTCGGCGTCGACCTGTCGGACGCGGAGATCGTGGATCCGCTCACCTCCCCGTTGTGCGACGACTTCGCCGCGCAGTACTTCGAGTTGCGCAAGCACAAGGGAGTGACCGAGGAGCTCGCCCTCGACGCGATGTGCGATCCGAACTACTTCGGGACCATGCTCGTACACACCGGGAAGGCGGACGGGATGGTCTCCGGCGCCTCGCACACGACGGCCGAGACGATCCGCCCCGCGTTCGAGATCGTGAAGGCGCGCGACGGTGTCTCCGTCGTCTCCAGCGTCTTCTTCATGTGCCTTGCCGATCGGGTGCTCGTGTACGGGGACTGCGCCGTGAACCCGAAACCGTCACCCGACCAGCTCGCCGACATCGCGATCAGCTCCGCCCAGACCGCGGCGAGTTTCGGCATCGACCCGATGATCGCGATGCTCTCCTATTCGACCGGAGGCTCCGGCACGGGCGCGGACGTCGACGCGGTGCGGGACGCGACCGAGGCCGTCCGCAGCCGCCGACCCGACCTGAAGGTCGAAGGGCCGATTCAGTACGACGCTGCCGTCGATTTCGGCGTCGCCCAGCTGAAGCTTCCGGGAAGCGAGGTCGCAGGGCGGGCCACCGTCTTCATCTTCCCCGACCTCGACACAGGGAACATCGCCTACAAGGCGGTCCAACGGTCCGCCCGAGCGGTCGCCGTCGGCCCAGTGCTCCAGGGTCTGCGTCGCCCGGTCAACGATCTCAGCCGGGGCTGCCTGGTGCCGGACATCGTCGACACCGTGGCGATCACGGCGATCCAGGCTCAGCCTTAACCCCGCCCTCTATTCCACCTCCCAGCAGGAGGTCCACCACTCGGCGTGCGGCACGCCGCTCGCGAGCGCGTGGCGGAGCACGGACTCGTGGTCGTACCGCGTCCGGCGAAGCTCCACGCTGAGCTCGTTCTGGCCGTCGAGATCGAGGATCCCGTACTCCGCCCAGGGGCAGATGCGAGCGGTGATGACCGGAAACTCGTGGACGGGCAGCCCAACACTTCCCGGATTGAGAATCAGGACGAAGGGAAGGCGTCGGACCATCTGCACGTGCGTGTGGCCGACCACTACGACGGAGGCGGCGTGCTCCGCGAGCATTTCGCCGAGCTCCTCCGTCGGCGTCGCCGAGAGGATGGGCTCGTTGTAGGAACGCGGCGAGCCGTGGAAGAAGAGCACTCGTGTGGCGCCGACCTCGACCTCGAGCTGCATCTTCGCCCGGCGCAGGTAGGCGAGATCCTCGTCATCGAGCTGCTCCGCCCAGAACAAGCTCATCTCGAGCAACTTCCGGCAGGCTGCCGAGTCGCCGCATGGCTGGACACCGTCGACCATCCACGCATCCCAGTTGCCGACGAGCACCTCCGGGTCGAGCTCGCGGAGCCGCCTCACCGTCTCGCCCGCCCACGGGCCGACCGCGACGTCGCCGAGGCAGATGTACCGGTCGATCGACTCGTGCTCGAGCTGGCCGAGAACTGCCTCGAGTGCCGGCAAGTTGCCGTGGAGGTCCGAGATCAGGCCGATGCGCACTCCGCGCAGTATCTCGTCATCGGGATCCCGATGCCATGGAGGAGCACGCCGGACGAGCTCCTCCGTCGGCTATAGACCACTACCCGCTCGGGCGAGCCTCGAGCTCGGTGAGGACGCCCTCGATGCGCCGTATTCTCTCCGGGGCGCCGAGCTTCTGTGCGACCTTCAAGGCGCGCCTCCAGAGCTCCTCGGCACTCTGGTTGGCGTCCAGCGACGCCGCCCGCTCACCGGCTCGCTCGAGGTAGTCGAGCGCCTTGTCCAGGTTCCTGCTGCGCGAGAAGTGGTAGGCGATGACCTCGAGATGGGGGTCGAGCGATCCGGCGAAGAGCGTCTCGAACGCGGTGCCGACGGTCCCGTGAAGCTCCCTTCGGCGCGCCGGCGGAAGCGTGGACAGGCAGGCTTGCCAAAGGAGCCCGTGCCGGAAGATGTATTCCGGCTCGGGGTGGCGCCGGTGCTCGCGGATGACGTCCGCGCGGAGAAGGGCTGCCAAGTCGCCCTCGATGTCGTCGGACTCTGCAACGTGCTCGAGCACCCGGAGAGGGAAGCTGCGGCCGACGACGGCTCCGACCTGTGCGAGACGACGACAGCGGGGCGGTAGGGCATCGACCTTCGCGAGTAACAGGCTGTCGAGCGTCGGCGTGAGCAGGCGTGGGACCGTGACGGTCAGAGCCCACGTCTGGTCGCTTCGGGCGCGGCCGGCGGGAGCGAACGCACTCGCCAGCTCCTCCAGGTACAGGGGGTTGCCTTCGGCCCGGGTCAGGATCAGGTCGAGCTCGACGTCGGTGAGCTTCGCGGTCGTCGGCAGCGCTCGCAAGAGCAGACGAGAGGCGCCGTCGTCCAACGGCGCCAGCCGGAGCTCGGTCGTCCGGTGGGGGTAGTCGGAGAGCGCCCGGATGCGAACCTTCCAGCCTTCGGAATCGGGATCGATGCGAGTGGTCGCCAGGAGGAGGAGCGGTGTGCGCTCGACAAGCTCGTGCAACTCGTCGATCAGCTCCCGCGAGGAAGGATCGGTCCAGTGGATGTCTTCGATCGCGACGACGACGGGTCCCTGTCGCGCGAGGCTCTCGATCCAGGTTCGGTAGCTGCGGCGAAGCTCCACGGCGAGCTCGTGAGGCGAGAGCCGCCGCAGACGTTCCTCGTCCTCCGGATCGAGCTTCAGCGAGAGGAAGCGGGCGAGGTACGGCAGCACGTCCGAAAGCTGCGATGCGGGCAGCAGCCCGAGCCGCGCCCGCAGCTTCGTCCAGACGGAGAGTCCGGCTTCTCCCTCCTCGGCGCCGATCCAGGTACGGAGGATGTGGAGGAAGGGGCCGAAGACGATGTCCGTCCCGTACGAGAAGCAGTTGCCTTCGAGCCAGGTCGCCTGCTCCGAGGCGAGCGCACGGAGCTCGCCGACCAGGCGCGTCTTGCCCAGCCCCGCCTCGCCGAGGAGGATCGTGACCTGGCCGCGGCCCTCGGTCAGCTCGTCCAGAACGGCGCGCAGACGGGCCATCTCGTCCTCACGGTCGATGAGTGGGGTTGCGGGAGCGACTCGCGCAACGGCCTGCGGCCCGACCAGTCGCCAGGCAGAGACCGGTTGCTGGCGCCCCTTGACTGTCAACTCGCCCAGCGAATCGAGCACGAATGTCTGGAGGAGCGCTTGCGCCGTCACCTCGCCGACGACGATCGAGCCGGGATCGGCTGCGGCCTGGAGGCGGGCCGCGACGTTCGTCGTGTCTCCCAGGCTGACCGCCTTGGGGTCCGCTGCGCCGACGAGCCCGACCGCTGTCTCCCCCGTGTTGATCCCGATCCGGGCGTTGAAGTCGGAGATTCCCCAGGCCGCCTCGATCTCACGGCCGTATTCGCCGACGTCTCCGAGGATCGCAAGGGCCGCACGGGCCGCGCGCTCCGGGTCGTCCTCGTGTGCCTGCGAAATGCCGAAGAAGGCAGCGATCCCGTCGCCCATGTATGCCTGGACGACGCCGCCGTACCGTTCCACGGACCGGGTCATCCGGCTGACGAACTCGCCGATCACGACCTTCACCTCGTCGGGGCTGAGACGCTCGCCGAGCGTCGTCGAGCCGACGATGTCGGCGAACAGCGCTGTCACGGGTCGAAGCTCGTCCTCGGAGCGCGCGCTGTCGGAGGCGTCCGCTGGCCCAGGTGCGACCGGCGCGCGGTCGGGCTCCGAGGAAGGACGGCTGAGCTCCTTCGGCACTGGAGCAAGGACGGTGCCGCCCGACTCTGCCGAGTCGGGCGCGATCCGGAAGGATGTGCTGCCGACACGGACGACGTCTCCGACCGCGAGCTGGCGGGAGCCCTGGAGACGCTCGCCGTTCACCCACGTGCCGTTCAGCGACCCGAGATCCTCGATCTCGAGGGAGCTGTCAGCGGGACGAACAAGCGCGTGGCGCCGCGAGATGAGCGTATCGTCGATGGCGACATCCGCGGTACTCGCTCGACCCAGAACGAGCTGCGCCTCCACCGGGAAGCACTGCCCCGCGAGCGGCCCCTCTGTCATCAGCAGCGAGGGCACGTCACCAGCCTAGCGAGACTACCTCTTGGGTAACCCGCCACCCGGTACGGAGCCGGTGAGCCGGTTGATCGTGCTTAGGCAGACCTCCTGCGAGATCGCCGGGCGACACTTGCCGATGAAGTCGTTGACCGGGTTCCACCAGCTCCGGAAGATGGTAGGCGCGCGCCCGGCCTGGCGCGCACTGCCGAGCATGTCGACGTGGTCCTCGCTGCCGAGCTTCTCGTGCGTCCAGACGACGACGAAGGTTCCGCTGCTGTCGAGGTAGCAGAAACGGCGGCCGCCGCGCTTGCCGGTGGTCACGTGGATCCAGACCCTCTCGCCCGCGGTTCCGCTGCACTTGGCGATCTTGTTTCCGCCTGTGTCTGCCCTCTTGAGCGCCGCCTGATATGCCCGTTCGAGCCCACCCGCGCTCGAGTAGAAGGTGAGGTCGAACGCGTCCGGCTCCGACTCCGGCGCGCCCTCGGCGGCCCGGCAGGATTCGGCCTCGACTACGCCGCTCGACGGCTTGGGGGTCGACGTGCAGTCCCGAGCGATCTGGGTCGGCAGGAGCACTGCGAGCAACGTCGACGGGGCCCGCGGCTGCAGGGTGGTGGTAGTCGTCGTGGTAGTCGATGAGGTAGAGGACGCGCTCTCGTTGCTGCCCCCAGTGAGGACGAGGATCGGGACGACGACGGCAGCAGCCAGGACTGCGGCCCCTGCGAGCGCCAGCGCGATGACGCGCGGACGGCGACCGCGGCCTCCGGCTGCAGGCGGCGGCGATGCCGACTCCTCGGTCGGGGGGGGCGGAGGCCGGTCGCTCGTAGCAGCGCCGCCGGCGAGCACCGTTTCGGCTGCCCGGGGACCAGTGGCCGTGCCCAGAGCTTGCCCGACGGCCACGGCGAGCTCCGTCGGCGTCGCGTAGCGGTCGTCGCGCGACTTGGCCATCGCCTTCGCGACCACGCCGTCGATCTCCGGCGGAAGCTCAGGGAGTTTCGCCGTGACGCTCGGGGCGCCCTCGAGCAGGTGGGCGTACATCATCCCCACCTCCGAGTCCTTCTCGTACGCACGCTCCGCGGTCAGCGCCTCGTACACGACACAACCGAGTGCGTAGACGTCCGCGCGACCGTCGAGCGGCTTGCCCTCGATCTGCTCCGGCGATGCGTAGTCGGCTGTCCCGACGAACATGCCAGTCTTCGTCAAGCCCGCCGCCGTCGTGTGCTTGGCGATCCCGAAGTCGGAGAGGTAGACGTGGTCGGCGCCCCCCGGCCCGGCACCCGAGGCGATCAGGATGTTTGCGGGCTTCACGTCCCGGTGGATGAGGCCTTTCGCGTGGGCGGCCTCGAGCGCAGCCGCCACCTGGGCGATTAGCGACGCGACTTTGTCCGGATCGAGCGGGCCGCCCTCGTTCAGCCGCGTCTTCAGGTCGGCGCCGTCGACATAGCGCATCGCGATGAAGAAGACCCCGTTTTCGTCGCCCGCCTCGTAGATCGGGATGATGTTGGGGTGGTCGAGACTCGCGGCAAGACGCGACTCGCGCTCGAAGCGATCGCGAAAGGACTCGTCCTCGCTGAGCTGCGGCGAGAGCAGCTTGACCGCCACCGTCCGCCCTAGGCGGATGTGCTCGGCACGATAGACGATGCTCATCCCCCCGTGGCCGATCAGCGACTCCAGCCGGTATCCCGCGAACTCGGCTCCGATTCGCGGAACCCAAGTTACTTCGCTCATTGGACGAGTTCTAACACCCTGAGGCGGCGATTGCCAGCCGCCGCCCTCCGCCACCGGGTAGCGTCACATCCGGCGAGAGCGAAGACGTCCCGGCACCTCTGCATCCTGTGCCTCGGCGGATACAACTTCGACATGGGTCAGTCGGAGACATTGACAGTCCGGCGCGCCGACGAGGCAATTTGCATCCCTCCTCCGCATGCACGCGACTGCTACCGGAGCATTCCCGAGATCCTCCAGTCGGCCGCTCATTCGGCGCCGACGCCATCTACCCCAGGTATGGCTTCCTCGCCGAGAACCCGGAGTTCGCCGCCGCCTGCTGCGATGCGGGGCTCCGACTTCGCCGGTCCACGCTCGGAGGCGATCGAGCCGATCGGGGACAAGGAGGAGGCCCGGCGAGTGGCGGGGCACCGCCGTGCGGTCGGTAGAAGGTAACGGCGACCATGAGGTGCGCGCATAGACCGGCCGACCTCGTGACCGTCAGGCGTCTGGGCGACCGGTGACCTTCCAGGCGGTCGGCAGGAGAACAGCGGCGAGGTAGAGCTTGAAGATGTCGCCCGGTACGAAGGGGTAGAGGCCGAGCTCGAGCGTCTTCTCGAGACCGGTGTTCAGGACGACCGCGAGCCAGGGAAGGCCGACCAGGTAGATGATCACGTTGCCCGTGAGCATCAGGCTGATCGAGGAGGAGAAGCGGCGGTCCCAGCGGTTTTCGGCGAGGAACCCGGTGATGGCCGCGGCCAACACGAAACCGACGAGGTAACCCCCGCTCGCGGATGTAACCACCGCGCCGCCGTGGGCATGGTGGGCATAGATGGGTGCGCCCGCGATACCGACCACGAGGTAGAGCAGGAGGCTGGCGCAGCCCCTGACCATCCCGAGCGCGGCCCCAACGAGAAGGACCGCGAACGTCTGGCCGGTGATCGGCACCGGCGTGAATGGGAGCGCAATCGAGATCTGGGCGGCTCCGGCAACCAGCGCGGCCCCGGCGACCACAAACAGCACATCGGTGACGACGTCGAGATGCGGGACGAGCGTGGAGGCCGGACGACCTCTCGCCCGAACGACTGTAACCATCTCGGTCACCCGGCAACCCTAGCGACTCGCCCTGGGACAGTAAAGCGGGCGGGGCCGCGATGCAGCGGCGGCAATCGGGAGACCGGCCACGCCTCCTAAGCTCGGGCTCCTGCCTGCCCACATCGGGGGGTCTGGGACCTCGTCTTCGTTGCGTGCGGTCGCGGACGACTCGCCCGCCATTGCTCCGGCGCGGAGCTACAGGCTACGAAGCGGAGCACACCGCATGTACGGACGTGGCCGCCGACGTGGTTATCGTCCATCGTTGAGCAAGGGGACGAATTCTCGGTTGAGCCCGTTGGTGCCGCCGATGACAGGAGCGCCCGTGGCTAGAACGCGCTCTTGGAGTTCCCTCAGGGGGTCGACACCGGGAAGGCGTAGTGGGGTCGCTATTCAGCGTCCGCGACCTTGCTGAGGACTACGCGCAACTGGCAGACAGGCAGGCTGAAGTGCGGAAACACCAACACGTAGATGTCGTGGTAACGAAGGACGGTCTGCGCGTCGCTCGTCAGCCGTGCGTCGTAGCCGGGCCCGACGACGCGGCCCTTTAGAGCCGTCTCGCCGGAAACCAGAAAGCCCCGTCACCAGGGCTTTCTACTGTGGGCCGGGCAGGGATCGAACCTGCGACCTCGGGATTAAAGTCACGCTAGATAGCCAGCAGGCAGGTGCAAGAAGCGGAAACTGCCTGCGCATGGATGCTTTCTGTACTGCAACCAACTGCACTGGAGTGCACCGTTCGGCGGCCAGTCCGTACTCCCAGCGTGCTCCTCACGGGTTCGGGGATGGTTAATCACCTCGAGCAGCAGCCGGGGCTTCGAAAGGAGCCGCACCACGTTGTCGGCCTGCGGATATCGGCCAAGCATCGAGTTCGTGAACACCAGCTCGCCGTCCAGGTGCGGGTCGAGATGCCCTTTGCGCCGTGGAACACTCGATACGCGGCTGTGTGCTCCGACTCTCGGGCTGGTCGGGCTAGCCAGACAATCGACATCTCGTAGCGACTGACCTCGCCGTTGCGAATCGTGAGCTGGACACGCAGGTTGCGCTCGTAGGCGAAATCGCCCGTCTCTTTCAGCCGGTGGACCTGGTGCACGTCGCACGAAAGGCACCCGTCGCCGTGGTCGACCCAGCCGCCTTCCTCGAACGCATATTCGAAGGTCTCCGGCGATGAGCCCCAGGTCCAGCTTGCTCTCATCTCGTCGATCCCATGCAGCGTGCGCTGCGGCATGACTCCGGACAGGTGGCGGGCTCGGGGACATTCCACCTGTGCGGCGGTTCGAAGCCGCCACCCGCCTCGCGCGCAAGTCCTCGAACCGGGTTCGCCAGGACACAGGTCACGAACCCGCTTCTAGACGACGATGGCGGCGGCCGCCGTCGAGGCCTCGGCTTCGGCCGTCGTGCCGGTCGCCCGCCGCCGCCGGACGACGATGACAACCAGTGCTCCGGCGACGAGATAGCCGGAGAGGATCAGGAGGGACTTGGTGATCGCGTTCGCGTCGAAGTAGAGCGTGTTCCGCACGGCGGTCGTGCCGGCCCCGGCCGGTAGGTAGGGGCCGAAGGTGCGCCACAAGCTTGGAAGGTACGCGGAGGGTACGGTGCCGCCGGAGGCCGGCGCTCCGAAGACGATGAAGAGGACGACCACGATCAGCGTTCCCGCCGGCCCGAGCACGGTCTGGAGCGCAGCGGTCGCGTAGGCGACTGCCGTCATCACGAGCACGAACAGGCCCCAGAGCGCGAGGAACTTCGACGTCGGAAGGGCGTCGAGCACGGGACCGGCAAATACGTCGGTGAGCAGCGCTCCGAGCACGGAGGCCAGGGCAAGGGATGCGAGCCGGCCCCGCCGGTTGGCCGAGCCGCCGAAGACCAGGCCGATGGTCGACGCGAGATATCCGCCGACGATCAGTGCCATCACGACGAGGAAGGAGACGTTCCCGCTCGTGTCGCCCGCCGGGAGCGTGTGAACCTGGACGACCTTCAGCTTCTGCCCTAGCGCGGCCGCCGCAACCCCGAACGCCGTGCCGAGTGCCGCTGCGCCCGCGTTGCTCGCCGCGGGGACGACGATCAGCGTCCCTCCGGCTCGACCCGCGACGAAAGCCCCGTCGATCTTCCGGTGGCCGATCGCCGAGCGGGCTGCCGCCTCGTTCGGGTACTGCTTGACCTTCAACGAGAACTGTTTGTCGACCGCGACCGGCAGCGGCGAGCTGCCCACGACTCCGAATGCGACGTCGTGGGGCTTCGGATGGTGGAGGGCGCCGACGTACGAGAGCACGAAGAGCGCCTGCACGACGAGGACCGCAACGAGTGCCATCCCGAGCAGCGGGAGCCCGCTCAGCTGATGTTTGCCGCTGCCGCCCGCGCTCGAAGCCACTTCACCGAGATTCTCCCGGATCGGCTTCGCGGTCGTCCTCCCGATTGGGTGAAACCTTCGGTACCGCTTTGGTGGAGGATCGGCCGGTGAAACCTCTGGCTCACGGCCGTAATCGTGCTCGGCTCGACCGCCGTCGGCGTGGGGTTGTTCATGCTCCACCGTCGACACGCGCCGGAGGGCGGGTACTTCAGCGACGGCGACCGGGCCGCCGGCGTCTTCGGCGTGCTCACCACCGGCTTCGCAATCCTGCTGGGCTTCGTCATCTACCTCGCCTTCCTGAGCTACGACACCGCCCGCAGCGGCGCGCGCGAGGAGGCAACGGACGTGATCCAGCTCTACGAGGTCGCGCAGCTGCTCCCCGAGCTGCGGGATGACGGCGGTCGACCGCAGATGAGTGAGCATGTCGATGCTCGTCATCTGCCAGTAGTTCCGCCAGGAGACCGGCGTGTAGTGGACACCCTGGTTGGACGGCCAGTTCGCCCAGTACTGGGTGTTGACCATCGACCACATGCCTTTGTACCAGAGCGGAATCGCCGGCAGATCCTGCAGGAACAGTCCGACCAGCCGTTCGGGACGACGAGGGGCAAGGCGATCTTCGAGCCGTCCTTGTTCTCGACGTAGCCGTCACCGTTCACGTCCTTGTAACCGGCGGCCGCGAGCAGAGCATTGGCCTTGGTCGTGTTGTACGAGAAGCCGTAGGTCTTGACGACGTTCTTGTCGATCCACTTCGACCAGATCGGCAGCAGCCCGGTGGGGCTCGCCTTGTTCACGAGACCCTGGTACGCCTTGTCGATGATCTGGCCGATGTTGATCGAGTACGCCAGGGCCTTCCGGAGCTGCTTGTCGTCCAGCGGCTTCTTCGACGTGTTCGGGAACAGCCAGGTGGTGTTCGCTCCGAGGTGGTACGGCGCCTTGGCGAAGTAGGTCTTGAACTTCCCGTGGATCGCCGACTTCGGCGCGAAGTTGTTGAACAGGTCGATGTTCCCGCGCTGTCGCCGAAAGGGGTTTTGGCTCGTCGTGCTGAAGATCGACGGCCGGGTCGCCAAGAAGATGGACGTTCGGCTCCGGTCGCCGTGCGCCGGCTGCCGTTCTGCACTGTCCACACCTCGCAGCGCACACGCCGGCGGTGACTTTCGGGCGCAAAGGCTGTAGGGTCGCGCTGGACCAGGACCGAGGAAGAGGTACGGCGCGAACTGAACGCCTCCGTGACACAGCTGGGGATGGTCGGACTCGGGCGCATGGGCCTGAACATGACCGAGCGCCTCCGTGCGGCCGGGATCGACGTTCCCACCTACGACCAGGTACACGAGTCGACAGCGGACTCGCTCGAGGAGCTCCTCGCGCAGCTCGACCCGCCGCGCGCGGTGTGGCTCATGGTGCCGGCGGGCGTCGTCGACTCCGTCATCGCCGAACTCAGGACCCACCTGGAGCGCGAGGACGTGATCGTCGACGGCGGTAACTCCAACTACGTCGACGACCTGCACCGGCACGCCGATCTCGCGGAGCAAGGAATCGGCTACGTCGACGTCGGCACGAGCGGCGGCGTCTTCGGACGCACGCGCGGCTACTGCCTGATGATCGGGGGTGACCCCGCGCATGTCCGGCGCCTCGAGCCGGTGTTCGCGGCGCTCGCGCCGGGCCCGCCTGCCTCCGCGCGAACGGCCGGTCGCGACGGCGACCCCGCCCCCGAGGAGCAGGGCTGGCTGCACTGCGGGCCGAGCGGGGCGGGGCACTTCGTCAAGATGATCCACAACGGGATCGAGTACGGTCTGATGCAAGCGTACGCGGAAGGCCTCAACATCCTGCAGCACGCGAACATCGGCGACGGCGAGCACGAGGTCGACGCCGAGACGACGCCGCTCCGCGACCCGGAGCGATACCGGTACGAGTTCGACCTGGCCGCTATCACGGAGGTGTGGCGCCGTGGCAGCGTCGTCGCGTCGTGGCTGCTCGATCTCACGGCGGCGGCGCTTCTCGACAGCCCCGAGCTCGAGCGGTACGCCGGACGGGTCTCGGACTCAGGCGAAGGCCGCTGGGCGCTACTGGCCGCGATCGACGAGTCGGTGCCGGTCCCCGTGCTCTCGGCCGCGCTGTACGAGCGGTTCGCGTCGCGCGACGAGGCTGAGTTCGCCAATCGGGTCCTCTCCGCGATGAGGCACGCCTTCGGCGGCCACCTCGAGAAGATCGGGTGACCGTCGCGGCACCCGAGAGGGAGGGCATCCTTCCGAACCCGCTCGAGGAAGGTCTGCGTGTCCGTCGCAGGCCGGACTCGTGCGTGCTCGTGATCTTCGGCGCCTCCGGCGACCTCACCCGCCGGAAGCTCATGCCCGCGCTGTACTCGCTCGCATTCCGCCATCTGCTGCCGGACCGGTTCGCGGTCGTCGGCGTCGCGCGCGGAGAAGGCGGGAACGACGCGTTCGCAACGCAAATGCGGGAAGCCGTGCAGACGCACGCACGAGACGAGTTCCGCGAGGAGGTGTGGAACGAGCTCGCCGGCGGAATGCGCTACATCTCCACCGACTTCTCCGACGACGCCGGCTTCGACAGGCTGACCGCGACGCTGGCCGAGATCGACGAGGAGCGCGGAACCGCAGGCAACCGTTTGTGCTACCTGGCCGTGCCGCCGGCCGCGTTCCCGACCATCGTCGGCGCCCTGGGGCGGCGGCGAAGCACGAGCAGCTGGATGCGGTTGATCGTGGAGAAGCCGTTCGGATACGACCTGCAGTCGGCTCGCGAGCTGAACCAGATGCTGGGCGAGCGCTTTGCCGAGAGCGAGGTCTTCCGGATCGACCACTACCTGGGCAAGGAGACGGTGCAGAACCTGCTCGCCTTGCGGTTTGCGAACGGGATCTTCGAGCCGATCTGGAACCGGCAGTTCATCGACCACGTGCAGATCACGGTTTCCGAGTCGATGGGGATCGAGGGACGTGCGGGCTACTACGAGCGGTCGGGCGCGATCAGGGACGTCTTCCAGAACCACCTGCTGCAGCTCCTGGCGCTGACGGCGATGGAACCGCCCATCGACTTCCGGGCCGAGTCGGTGCGCAACGAGAAGGTGAAGGTGCTAGGGGCGCTGCACACGCCGGGGCCGAAGTCGGTCGTCCGCGGCCAGTACGGTCGCGGTTTCGTCGAAGGCGTGGAGGTGCCCGCCTACCGCGAGGAGCCGGGGGTCGCCTCCGACTCCGTGGCGGAGACGTTCGTCGCGGCGAAGCTCTACGTGGACAACTGGCGTTGGGCGGACACACCGTTCTACGTGCGAATGGGCAAGCGACTCGCGCGGCGAGAGACGTCGATCGCGATCCAGTTCAAGCGGGCGCCGCACCCCCCGTTCGAAGACGTCTCGGCCGGGGCGCTGCGCCCGAACATGCTGCTGGTGCATGTCCAACCCGATGAGGGCGTCTCGCTCACCATCGGAGTGAAGGTTCCGGGGCAGGGAATGACGATCCGCACCGTCCATATGGACTTCCTCTACGGTGGTGCCTTCCGCACCGGCTTGCCCGAGGCATACGAGCGGCTGATCCTGGACTGCATGATCGGCGACCAGACGTTGTTCACCCGCTCGGACGAGATCGAGGAGCAATGGCTGCTCGTCGACGCGATCGTCGCGGCCTGGCAGCGCGACCGGCCGAGCTTCCCGAACTACCCGGCGGACAGCTGGGGTCCGCCGAGCGCACACGACCTGCTCCAGCGGGACGGTCGCGCCTGGCGCACGCACTGATGACCGTGCTCGAAGGCGTCCGCCTCAGCGAAATCGAGCACGAGCTCGCACAGCTCCGCCGCTCCGCATCTGGGAGTGTCCCGGATCTGCGCATGAGCACCATGACGCACATCGCCTGGGTGCCACCTCTCTGGTACGAGCGCGCGATGGCGACGCTCCACGGCATGGGCGATCGGCATCCCTCGCGGACGATCCTGCTCGTGCCCGAGCCCAACGACGCGGACACCCGCATCGACGCTCAGCTCGAGCTCGAGCACTTCCCGCTCGACAGCCTGGGGCGCAGGGTGTGCGCAGAGGTGATCGTGCTGCGCCTGAGAGGAGACCGTGCGCATGTACCCGCCTCGGTCGTCCGACCGCTCTTGATCTCCGACCTGCCCGTTTATCTCCGGTGGCGTGGTGAGCCGATGTGGGCGACGCGCTCGTTCGAGGATCTCGTCGACCTCGTCGACCGGGTCGTCGTCAACTCGGCCGAGTGGGATGACCTGCCCTACGCGTACACGAAGCTCGGGCAGCTCTTCGGGCGAGCCGCCGTGTCCGACCTGGCGTGGGCCCGCACCGTCGGCTGGCGTCGGTCCCTCGCCGGGCTCTGGCCCGGCATCGGCGAGGCGCTCCGGCTCCGCGTCGAGGGCCCGCTCGCGTGTGCCCTGCTCCTCCACGGCTGGCTGCGCGGGCGGCTCGATCGCGAGCTCACGCTGGAGCACGTCCCCGGCGGCGACGACGTCGAGTCGGTCTCTGTGGACGGCCACGCCGCGCCCGCGCCTCGCGAGCGACCGACCGGGAGCGAGCTGCTCGCGGACGAGCTCGACGTCGACCAACGCGACCCCGCCTACGAGGAGGCGGCCATCGCCGCGTCCAGCGTGCCGTAGGCGACGAAGCCCGCTCCGACCACGCCCGCCCTCGTGCCGAGCTCGGCCGGAACGAGCTCGAGCATACTGCGGCCCGGCTCGAGCGCCTCTTTCCAGGCGACCTCGCGCGCCGGCTGAATCAGGAAGTCCCATGCAGCAGCCCCGAAACCGCCGCCGATCACCACTCGTTCGAGGTTGCACAGGTTGGCGAGCGTGCCGATCGCGGCGCCGAGCCTGGAGCCGATGTCGTGGAGGATCCCGAGCGCCGTCGGATCGTCCTGATGGGCGAGTTGGAGCAGCCGGTGCGCGTCCGCGTCCGGCCCGAACGCCTCCTGGGCGAGCAGCCTCGCGGCGTGGCCGGAGCAGTGGGCCTCGAGGTGCCCCCGCCCAGTGCAGGAGCCGTGGCACGGCCGGCCGCCGTACTCGACGACGATGTGGCCGATCTCCGCGGCCGCACCGGTGCGACCGCTGTAGGGGTGGCCGTCGAGGATGAGACCGCCTCCCACCCCCGTTCCGAGCGTCAGCATCGCCATCTCGGTGGTGCCCTTGCCCGCGCCGACCTTCCACTCCGCGATCGTCGCTGCGTTCGCGTCGTTGTCGAGGCCGCACGGCAGATCCCAGCGCGCCTGCATCCGGTCGCGTAGCGGGACTCCGGCGAGCGGGATGTTCACCGACGAGATCACCTGCCCGGCAACCTTGTCGATTCTCGACGGGACCCCGAAGCCGATCGCCTGGACGCGCTCGTCCATCAGCGCCTCGACCGCCCGGTCGAGTCCGTCGAGCAGGGACGCGGTCGACTCGATCGGCGTCTCGATCTCGAACTGGCGCTCCACCGCTCCTGTGGGTTCGACGAGGCCGGATAGGATCTTCGTACCGCCCACGTCGACCCCGATCACTCGGGTGGCGCTCATCTCAGGCGGTCGGGTCGGGCCGGATCAGGTGCGATTTCTCGAGCGAGTGCTCTGTCTGGATGCGCCGCAATGTGCTGGAGCGCGAGCGGAGGACGATGGACTCGGTGATCGCCACCTCGGGTGTGAGACGCACGCCGCGAAGGAGCGTGCCGGTGGTCACGC
Organism: uncultured Actinomycetes bacterium; assembly: GCA_963775695.1. Lineage (GTDB taxonomy): Bacteria > Actinomycetota > Thermoleophilia > Gaiellales > Gaiellaceae > DATBLE01. The sequence continues at coordinate 72,769 of CAVZJU010000009.1, forward strand.
CGGTCGCCGCGACGAAGATGTCCTCGCCGCGCACGAGGTCGTCCGTCGTCAGGGCTGCATCGACGTCGTAGCCTGCCTCCTCGAGCTTCTTGCGCTCGTCGTCGTTTCGGGGCCAGAGCTTCGCCTGCATCGCGCCACCCAGGCACTTGATCGCGGACGCTGCGATCACGCCCTCCGGCGTCCCACCGATCCCCATGACGAGGTCGATCTCGACGGTTCGGCCATGTGCTGCCGCAATTGTGGGCTCGACGTCGCCGTCCCTAATCAGGTTGACCCGTGCGCCGGCGGTCCGAAGCTCGGACACCAGCGCCTCGTGGCGCTCGCGCTCGAGGACGTAGACGATCACCTCGTCGGGAGACTTCCCCTTCGCCTCCGCCACGTTGCGGACGTTCTCGGTCGGGGAGGTATCGATATCGATCGCGTCCGCCGCCTCTCTGCCGGTGACGATCTTGTTCATGTAGAAGGCGGCACCGGGAAAGAACATCGACCCGCGCTCCGCCACTGCCATCACGACGATCGCGTTCGGTTGCCCGAATGCGGCCAGCCGCGTACCCTCGAGCGGATCGACCGCCACGTCGACCTCGGGGCCGGTCCCGTCGCCGACGCGCTCGCCGTTGTACAGCATGGGAGCCTCGTCCTTCTCCCCTTCGCCGATCACCACCAGGCCGTTCATCGCAACGGTCGAGAGCACAGCCCGGATCCCGTCCACGGCTCCCTGATCGGCTGACTCCTTGTCGCCGCGCCCGACCCAACGCGCCGCCCCCAGGGCGCCCGCCTCCGTGACTCGCACGAGCTCGAGGGCAAGGTTGCGGTCCGGCCGGCGCGCGCTCATAGGCGTCTCACGCGTACAAGAGCTGCATGTCGTCGAGGCTCCGCGGATCGTAGTCGCGCGCGTGCCCGGCCTGGCCGAACTGCCGCATCCGCTCTGCGACGACCGCCTGCATCGCCGCGCGCGCCGGCTTGAGATAGGAACGCGGATCGAACTCTGCCGGCTCCTCGGCGAGCGCCGTCCGGATCGCTCCCGTCATCGCCAGGCGCAGGTCTGTGTCGACGTTCACCTTGCGAACGCCGTGACGAATCCCCGCCTGGATCTCCTCGACCGGGACGCCCCAGGTCGGCCTGATCTCCCCGCCGGAGCGGTTGATCACGTCGACGAGCTCCTTGGGGACGGACGAGGAGCCGTGCATCACGAGATGCGTGTCGGGGAGGCGCCGGTGAATCGCCTTGATCAGGTCGATTGCGAGCACGTCGCCCGTCGGCGGCTGCGTGAACTTGTACGCCCCGTGACTCGTGCCGATGGCGACCGCGAGGGCGTCGATGCCGGTGCGTTCGACGAATTCCACGGCCTGGTCCGGGTCGGTCAGGTGCACCACCCCGGAGCCGACGCCGTCCTCGATGCCTCCGAGCGTCCCGAGCTCGCCCTCGACGCTGACGCCTCGTGCATGTGCGTACTCGACGACCTCCTTCGTGACGGCGACGTTGTACGCGAACTCAGACGGCGTCTTGCTGTCGGAGAGCAGCGAGCCGTCCATCATCACGCTCGTGAAGCCCTGCTCGATCGCGGAGAAGCACGTCTCGGGCGAGTTGCCGTGGTCCTGGTGAAGCGCCACGGGTATCTCCGGGTACAGCTCGACCGCAGCGCCCATGAGCGCGATCAGGAAGCGGTCGTTCGTGTACGAGCGGGCGCCGCGGGAGGCCTGGACGATGACCGGTGACTCGGTCTCGCGGGCAGCTTCCATGATCGCCTGGAGCTGCTCCATGTTGTTGACGTTGAAGGCGCCAATTCCGTAGCCACCTGCGGCGGCCTCGTCCAGCAGCTGGCGCATCGCGACGAGAGCCATCAGCGTGACGCTAGAGCCTGTCCGTGCGGGGGTCAAGCGGGTCGTCCTTGCTCAGGGGCCACCTCGTGCAGAACGCCGCTCGCGACGTCGTAGACGAAGCCGTAGGCCGCGTAGGGCGCTGTCAGGAGCGGCGACCCGGCGATCCGCTGCAAGCTCTCCCGCACACTGCGGTCGACACCTGCGAACGGCAGGAAGTCGAGCGTGCCCGGGTCGACGCCGAACGCGGCGAGCTTCCGCCGCAGAGTGTCGTTCGTGAAGCGAGTCATGCCGCAATCGGTGTGCCCGATCACGAAGGCCTCCTGCGTACCGAGCTCCCAGTGGGAGATGGCGAGCGAGCGGAGGGCATCGTCGGTGACGAGCCCTCCGGCGTTGCGGATCACGTGTGCGTCGCCGGGCTCGAGCCCGAGCAGCCGGAGCGGATCCACCCGCGCGTCCATGCAGCAGACGACGGCAAACCGCCGCGAGGGCGTCGGGAGCAGATCGCCCCACTCGAAGACGCGAGCGAACTCGGCGTTCGCCCGCAGGATCTCGTCGCGGGCACTCATCGGTGAGAGATCGGGACGCGGAAGGGCTCGGGATCGTCGCACAAAATCGGGCTCCGCGGACCGGGACCTTCTCATGTCCCTCCGCACGGTTTACGCTTGCACTCCCGTGGCGGTCGACGTGGAGCTCCAGTCTGCGCTTTCCCGACTCGCGCTGTTCGCGGATTTCGAGTCGGCGGAGTTCGAACGATTGCTGGCGATCGGCCGGCTGGTGGATTTCCCCGAGGGGGTTCACGTGCTCGAGCGGGGGCAGGTCGACGCCGGCCTCCACGTGATCGTGGAGGGGGAGGTGGCGGTCGTCCACGAAGACGCGGAGCTCGCCGTCCTCCCTCGTGGCAGCTTCTTCGGCGAGATCTCCTGCCTCCTCGGCGAGCCGGTCGTCGCGGCCATCGTCGCCCGTTCGCCACTGCGGTGCCTCGTCATCCCGGCCAGTGAGATCGACCGGCTGCTGCTCGAGCATCCCCGCGTGACGCTCCGCATGCTGAAGATCGAGGCGCGCAGGCTCAAGTCGATGGACGAGGCACGTGCCTGAGGCTCGCCGGGCGCCGCAGAGGGTTCTCGACCGACCCTCTGCAGATGCCCTCGGCTACCTGCCGATCGCCGAGCATGGGATCATCGGCGACCTGCACAGCATCGCGCTCGTCGGCACCGACGGGACGATCGACTGGTACTGCTGCCCTCGCTTCGACTCGCCCAGCGTGTTCGGCTCGATCCTCGACGCCGACCGCGGCGGCTACTACCGCATCGCCCCGGCGGTGGGCGACTGGACGCCGAAGCAGCTCTACCTGCCTGACACGAACGTGCTGATCACCCGCTTTCTCACGCCGACCGGCGTCGCGGAGGTGCAGGACTTCATGCCGATCCAGCCACCCGGCACACCGGTCCACCGACATCGCCTGATTCGGCGGGTGCTTGGTGTGCGAGGGGAGATGCGCTTCCGGGTCGAGGTCAAGCCTCGGTTCAACTATGCCCGCGACTCGCACGAGGTGTTCTTCTACGAGAGCGGCGTCCTCTTCCGCTCGCCAGAGCTCTGCCTCGCGCTCGAGACCTCGGCGCCCCTCCGGCAGCTTGGGGAGGCCGACGTGCACACCGAGCTCACGCTCCTGCCCGGGGAGAGCGTGACGCTCGTCCTCGAGCAGGTGCCCGAGGACTACGTTCCGCGCAAGTACTCCGAGGACGAGACGCGCGAGGCGTTCGCGCGAACGGTCGAGTTCTGGCGTCGGTGGCTTGGGCAGTCCCGCTATACCGGCCGCTGGCGTGAGACGATGCACCGATCCGCGCTCACCTTGAAGCTCATGACATATCAACCAACCGGGGCGCTCGTCGCAGCGCCCACGACGAGCCTGCCGGAGCACATCGGCGGCGAGCGCAACTGGGATTACCGCTACACGTGGATCCGCGACGCGGCGTTCTCCCTCTACGCCCTGCTGCGGCTGGGCTTTACCGAGGAGGCGGCAGCCTTTACGAACTGGCTGACCGACCGCTTCCGCGAGACGCGCGGCGGCGGCACCGGACCGCTGCAGATCATGTACGGGATCGACGGGCGCGCGGAGCTCGAGGAGGAGATCATGGATCATCTGGAGGGCTACCGCGGCTCCCATCCCGTCCGGATCGGCAACGGCGCCGCCACGCAGCTCCAGCTCGACATCTACGGCGAGCTGATCGACTCAGTCTACCTCTACAACAAGTACGCATCGCCGATCTCGCACGACTCGTGGATGGATCTGACGCGCGTGATCGAGTGGATCTGCGAGCACTGGGACCAGGCCGACGAGGGCATCTGGGAGGTCCGCGGCGGTCGGCAACGCTTCACGTACTCGCGCCTGATGTCGTGGGTCGCGCTCGAACGTGCGATCCGGATCGCCACCGACCGCGGACTGCCTGCGCGGCATCGCGAGTGGCGTGGCGAACGCGACCGGATCTACCACCAGATCGTGGCGAAGGGCTGGCACGAAGAGCGCAAGGCGTTCGTCCAGCACTACGACACGGACGTGCTCGACGCAAGCGTCCTGATGATGCCGCTCGTCAAGTTCATGGCACCGAACGACCCGCGCTGGCTCTCCACCCTCGACGCGATTAGCGAGGAGCTCGTTTCCGACAGCCTCGTCTACCGCTACAACGCCGAGGCGTCGCCGGACGGGCTCACAGGCGAGGAGGGCACGTTCTCGATCTGCACGTTCTGGTACGTGGAAGCGCTCGCGCTCGCGGGCCGGCTGGACGAGGCCCAGCTCGCATTCGAGAAGATGCTCACCTATGCGAATCACCTCGGCCTGTACGCGGAGCAGATCGGGCTCACGGGCGAGGCGCTCGGCAACTTCCCGCAGGCGTTCACGCACCTGGCGCTGATCAGCGCCGGGCACTACCTCGACCGCGCTCTCACCCGGACGGACGAGCGACTCGGCGGGTAGCCACCCCGTCCCGATCACGTTGCCTGCGCCTCGACATGCGCCCCCGGGCGAGCTAGGCTCAGCGCTGAGTAGAGAGAGGAGGCGCGATGGATTCGGCGCTGAGCATGCTGATCGAGGCCACGGCGCACATCAACGCATCGTCGGCCGAGGAGCGGCTGAGCAGCATCCAGACGCTCGTCGAGTCCGTGAACCGGCTCACCTCGCTGTCCCCACAGGAGCAGGTTGCGCTGCTCACCGAGGCCCATGAGAACGTTCAGGAGCTCAAGCGCCGGGTCGAAGCTGCCACCGCGGAGTACGAGGAGGCACGGCTCTGGCTCAAGGTCCTCGAGGGCGTCGTTCGCGCCCAAGACGTCTCCAGGCCCGCGGTCGCCTCCGCGCCCGCGATCGACGATCCGGCCTCGCGCACGACAGCGACCGTTCTCGCCGAGAAGCCGGACGTCAGCCGCATCGCAGAGAAGTAGACCGACGCGTCTACACGAACTTCTGGTCGGTCCGACGCCTGATGAGTTCGCGCCAGGTGATGGGTTCGGCGATTCCGAGCTCGATCGCCCGCTCGCGCACCTCGTCGGGAACGTCGTAGTGCAGCGTGCGACTCTTGGCCTGGGCCCATTCCCGCTTCAGGCCGAGCCCCTGGGCGGCCCGGTGCAGCTCTTCGGGCGCATCCGCGACGAGATGTGACCATCGCCGGCCCCGCCACGGGATGCGCGCGTCGTCGACGTAGACGGTGATCCACACATCTTGCAGTTTCGCCGCTCCACTTGACAGGGTAGGGGGCATCAGGTCATATCCTCGGCTATGAGTCTCGAAGGGCGGGTTGCGCTCGTCACGGGCGGGTCGCGAGGAATCGGTCGCGCGATCGCAGAGGGGCTCGCCGCCGCGGGCGCCGACGTCGCGGTGAACTACCGCTCGAGCAAGGCCGGGGCGGACGAAGTGGTCGGCGCGATCACCTCTCGTGGCGGCAAGGCCGTTCCCATCGCCGGCGACGTCGCCTCGTACAAGGACGCCCAGGCGATCGTCCAGCAGGCGATCGACGAGCTCGGCGGGCTTCACATCCTCGTCAACAACGCCGGTATCTCGAAGGACGCGCTGATCTTCAACATGGAGCCCGACGACTGGCTCGACGTCATGCGGGTCAACTTCGGCGGCGTCTTCAACTGCACCAAGGCCGCACTCGAGCATTTCATGTCGCAGCGGGACGGCTCGATCGTGAACGTCTCCTCGATGATGGGCGACCGGGGCTGGACCGGCGAGTCGAACTATGCGGCTTCGAAAGGGGCGATCAACGCCTTCACCCGCTGCGCGGCACTCGAGCTCGCGCGCTTCGGCGTCCGCGTGAACGCGGTCCTGCCGGGCTTCGCTCCGACGGAACTCGTCGAGGGTCTCCTCGAGAAGGACGGGGGCAAGGGGATCCTGCGGCAGATCCCCCTGAAGACGTTTGCGACTGTCGAGGAGGTCGCGAGCGTCGTCGCGTTCCTCGCGGGCCCAGACTCCGCCTACATGACGGGATCGCTGGTCACGGTCGACGGAGGAGTGGGATGTATGCTCGGCGTCGGCGCGCCGCTCTAAGCGCCGCGCCGCCTGTCCCCACCTAGGAGCGAAGGAGGTTCGTATGGCACTTACCCAGACAGAGGCCTTCAGCGCCGTTCAGGAGGCGGTGGTGGGAGCGCTCGGGATCGACGACGACGAGGCGACGCCCGACGCGACGCTGATGGACGAGCTCGGCGCCGAATCGATCGACCTGCTCGACATCCTCTTCCGGATCGAGCGCAGCACGGGCATCAAGATCCAGGCTGCCGACCTGGGGACGTACATCCAGGGCGGCATCCCGGACGAGGAGTTCAGCGACGAGAACGAGATCATCAGCGAGCACGGCTTGGAGCAGCTGAGCAAGGTCATGCCGCAGATCGACGTCGAAGCGCTCCGCGGGAACCTCGAGGCGGAGAAGGTGATCACCCTCTTCACGGTGCAGAACCTCGCGGACATGGTCGCGCAGCGGGCCGGCGAGGCTGAGTAACCTGCGGCTCCGAGTCGGCGTCGATGTGGTTGGAGTCGGACGGATGGCACGCCTGATCGACGAGAGCGAGGGCGTCACCGACACGCTCTTCACCGCTGCCGAGCGCGAGTACTGCCGCGGCAAGCGCCGCAGCATGGATCACCTGGCGGGCAGGTTCGCCGCCAAGGAGGCCGTGTTCAAGGCCCTCGGTACGGGCATCGGACAGCGGATGCGCTGGACGGACGTCGAGGTCCTGCACGGACGCCGGGGCCGGCCCCTCGTCCAGTTGCACGGCGAGGTTGCCGCATGGGCTAGACACCGCGGACTCGCCGATCTCGACGTCACGATCGCCCACTCCGCCGGAATCGCCGTCGCGCATGCGCTCGCCGTCTGGCGTGACCTCGACGATCCCGGAGAACGACGGGAGCAGCCCTTTGCGGTTTCACCTGATTGACAAGGTCGAGGCCTGCGAGCCCGGGCAGTCCGTTCGCGGACTGAAGCTCACCTCGCTCAGCGAGGACTACTGGGAGCAGGGAGCAGACGGGCCGAGGATGCCCGAACCGTTCGTGCTGGAGGCGCTCTGCCAGGCCGGCACGTGGCTCGTGATGATCACGACCGAACGGCGGAAGCGCGCTGCGCTCCTCTCGATCGGCAGCGTCGAGTTCCTCGACGCCGTCACGCCCGGCGACGTGCTGAGGCTGGACGGATCGATCGACTCGATGAGCGACGAGGTCGCGGTGATCTCCGGAGCGGTGACGGTCGACGGGCGACCGGTGCTCGAGGCGAAGGAGATCATGTGCGCGCTGATCGACGCCGGCGACCTTGCCGACCTCGACGACACGCTGCGACTGCAGAACATGCTGACCCGAGCCGAAGGATGAAGAGAGTCGCGGTCACCGGCCTCGGCGCAGTGACGCCCGTCGGCAATGACGTCGAGAGCACCTGGCGTACACTGCTCGCGGGGAAGAGCGGCATCGGTCGCATCACGACGTTCGAGCCCGACACGTACAAGGTGCAGATCGCGGGGCTCGTGAAGGGCTTCGACCTCTCCGACTATCTCGACGAATCGCAGCTCGAGCTCACGAAGCACCTGTCTCGCTCCGGGAGCTTCGGCGTGGCCGCCGCGAAGCAAGCGCTCGAAGACGCCGATGTCGCCGGGAGCCCTTACGCTCCGGAAGACCGGGGGGTCTCCTTCGGATCGAGCGTCGGCCGGCCCGCACTCAAGCACCTCGCCGACATGCTCCATCCGATCAAGGAGGGGCAGGGGCTCTACCGCCAGCCGCCGGACATCGTGCTGGAGCGCGACCCCAACCTCGCGATGGAGGTGGTCGCGGAGCTCGGCGACTGCCGGGGGCCGATGATCAGCGTGAGCACGGCGTGCACGGCCTCGGCGCACTCGATCGGCGAAGCCTACCGCCGGATCCAGGAGGGTGACGCGAAGCTCGTCGTCGCCGGAGGGTTCGACGCCCTGACCAGCTGGCTCGACGTGCTCGGCTTCTCGTTGCTCGGCGCGCTCACGGACGAGTACAACGACGCTCCCGAGCGCGCCTCGCGCCCCTTCGACGCGAAGCGATCGGGCTTCGTGCTCGGCGAGGGCGCAACCGCCGCCGTGCTCGAGGATCGCGAGTCCGCCGAGGCGCGAGGGGCCCGAATCTATGCCGAGATCGTCGGCTACAGCTCGAGCCTCAACGCGTACCGGATCACGGATGCCCCGCCGGACGGAGGCGGTGCGATCCTCGCGATGGGAGGCGCACTCCGGGAGTCCGGGCTCGGCACGAAGGAGATCGACTACGTCGCGGCTCACGGAACAGGGACGCCAGGCAACGACCTGAGCGAGACGATCGCGATCAAGAAGGTCTTCGGCGACGACGCCTACAAGCTCGCGATCAGCTCCGCCAAGTCGATGACCGGTCACATGACCGCCGCGGCCGGCGGTCTCAGCCTGGTCATCGCCTGCTGCGCGATGCGGGACTCGATGGTGCCGCCGACCATCAACCTGGAGCACCCCGATCCCAAGCTCGACCTCGACTATGTCCCGAACACCGCGCGCGAGCGGCAGGTGCGCGCAGCGATGCTGAACGCATTCGCGTTCGGCGGGACGAACGCGTCGCTCGTGGTGCGGAACGTCAATCTCGCGGACGCGGCGTAACGATGAGCCGCTGGACGACCCTCGACCGGATCCTGAGCGTCGAGCCCGGCAAGTCCGCGAGGGCGATCCGTAACGTGCCGAATACCCTCGCAATCTTCGACAGCCACTTCCCGCGCTTTCACGTCCTCCCCGGTGTTCTCATCCTCGGAAGTCTCGGTGCCCTCGCGGCGCGGCTGCTCGAGGAGGAGACGAAGCGACCCTGGCGGCTCGCGAGTGCCGGTCAGGTGGGCTTCCGCCACTTCGTCCAACCCGGCGACCAGCTCGAGCTGACGGTGACGCTGAAGGCCCGCTCGGACGACGAGGCCGAGCTCACGGGCGAGGTGAAGGTCGACGGCAGGGTCGTGACGAAGGCCCGTCGTCTGACGCTCGTGCCCACTCCCTGATGGCAGGCGAGCCCCGCCGAGTCGCTGTTACCGGGATCGGCCTCGTCACCGCGCTCGGCGCCGGGACGGCGCAGACGTGGGAGGGTCTCGTCGCCGGTCGGAGCGGCGTCGGGCCGATCCTCAGTTACGACGCGTCGTCGCTCCGGACGCAGATCGGCGGCGAGGCGTCGGACTTCCAACCCGAGGCGCACGTCCATCGCAAGATCCTCCGCAAGCTGACTCGCGGCGACCAGCTGGCGCTCGTGGGCGCGACCCTGGCCGTCGAGGATGCAGGGCTCGAGGTGGGCGACGAGCTCTCCGATCGAGCCGGACTCTTTCTGGGCGGAGACAAGGAGGTCTCCGACCTCATGCACCTCCTCGAGCCGACGCTCGCCGCCCGCAATCCGGACGGGTCGGTCGACATGGCCCGCTTCGGCGAATCGGCGCAGACCACCGCCTATCCGCTCTTCTACGTCGAGGGGCTGCAGGCGGCCCCGCTGTTCTACATCTCGGAGCGGTTCAAGCTGCGCGGTGTCAACACATACTTTGCCGGCACCGCGGAGGCGGGCATGACCGCGATCGGCCGCGCGTTCCGCGCCGTCAAGTGGGGCGAGGCGGACGTCGTGATCGCAGGTGGCTACGACGACGCGCTCTCGTGGTGGAACACGACGAAGCTCGACGGCTTCGACCGCTACCTGACCTCCCACAACGAGCTCGGCGCCGGCGCCTGCCGTCCCTTCGACCGTGACCGCGACGGCACCGTGCTCGGCGAGGGGACCGCCTTCCTCGTGCTCGAAGAGCTCGCGGCTGCACGCGGGCGCGGAGCCCGGATCTACGCCGAGGTGGCCGGACTGGGCGACGGCACGGACGCGTACCGCGCCGCGCCGCCGCATCCGGAAGGCCGCGGCCTCGTCGTCGCGCTCGAGAAGGCCCTCGCCGAGGCCGGCCTCGACCGGGACCGCGTCGACTACGTCGCGGCGCACGGCGACGGGACGAGAGACGGCGACGCGGCCGAGGCAGCTGCGATTCACGCTGCCCTCGGGGGCGGCGCGGCCTCCGTCGTCGCCAGCAGCGTCAAGCCCGCCACCGGCAACGCGGTCGCCGCCGCAGGGGCGTTGAACGCCGCCGTCGCCGCCCTTGCCGTCCATCACGGCGTCGTCCCGCCAACCCTCAATCTCGAGCACATCGATCCGGAGTGTGATCGCGTCGACTGGGTGTCCCGCGAGTCGCGTGAGCTCCCCGTCGCGAACGTCCTGGCGCTGGCCCGGGGGTTGGCGGGTCAGAACGTCGCGCTTGCGCTGAAAGCCGTCACCTAGGGAGGAGAGAGGCGTGTCCGAGCCGAGCAACGCAAGACCGCGCGTCGTCGTCACCGGAGTCGGCGCCATCACGGCACAGGGCCCATCCGCCGACGCGCTCTGGGAGAACGTCAGGGCGGGACGGGTCGCAATTCGCGACGTCCGGCACCTGCCGATGGCCGGGTATCGGACGACGCTCGGCGGCGAGGTGCAGGAGCCCGTGCCTCCCGCCCACGACTACGACCGCCCGGAGGACTACCGCGAGCCGGTGATCGACTTCGCGCTCAAGGCGTCCGAGGAGGCGTTCGAGAAGTGCGGCGTACATCCGAGCAAGGGGATCCCCCCCGAGCGCTGGGGGGTCGTCGTCGGCACCTGCAACGCGGGTCTGCTCGCAGCCGAGAAGTGGTACCGGGACAAGCGCGCGGGAGAAACGCCGGACTCCCGGCTGTTGCTGATCTCGACGCCGCAGGGTCTGGCCGAGGCGCTCGCCGGCGCGTTCGACATCAAAGGGCCCGTGCTCTCGGTCAACACGGCCTGCGCAGCCAGCGCGAATGCGATCGGCTACGCCGCCGAGCTCATTCGCGACGGACAGGCGGATGCGGTCCTCACCGGCGGCGCCGAGGCACTCTCCGGGATCCTCTACTCCGGCTTCAACTGCCTCGAATCGCTCTCACCGAGCCCCGCGGCGCCGTACTCGCGCGACCGCGAGGGTCTCTCCCTCGGAGAGGGCAGCGGAATGCTCGTCCTCATGCAGGAGTCGAAGGCCCGCGAGCTCGGTGCGCCGATCCTGGCCGAGCTGGGCGGGTACAGCCTCTCCGCCGACGGCTACCACCCGACGGCGCCCCACCCCGAGGGCGAAGGCGCCGGCCGCGCGATCCGCGGGGCCTTGAAGGCGGCCGGCTCGCCGCCGGAGGCGGTCGCGTACGTGAACAGCCACGGCACCGGGACGGCGAAGAACGACCCGGCGGAGACCGCCGCCACGAAGGTCGGGCTCGGACCGCACGCGTACGAGACGGCGGTGAGCAGCACGAAGTCGATGATCGGACACCTGCTTGGGGCAGCGGGAGGGGTCGAGAACATCGTCACGGTGCAGGCCGTCGCCAATCAGGTCGCGCCCCCGACGGCGAACTACCGCCAGCCCGACCCGGAGTGCGACCTGGACTACGTTCCCAACGAGCCCCGACCGCTGGAGATCGAAACCGCCGTGTCGAACAACTTCGCCTTCGGGGGCGCGAACGCAACCATCGTGTGGCGCCGGGCCGGCACCGAGACGCCCGCCCCGCCCGAGCCCGCCTTCGACCGGGTGGTGGTAACGGGGCTCGCGACGCTGACCAGCGTGGGCACCGATCCAGGCGACGTCCTGCGCGCGTTCGTCGAGGGGCGCTCGGGCTTCGCACGCGAGGACGGCGTCTGGCTCGGCCGCGCCGACTTCGATCCTTCCGAGTTCCTCTCGCCGAAGGAGCGACGCCGCGTCGACAGGCTCGGCGTGTTCTCGGTCATCGCCGCACGGCAGGCGCTCTTGGACGGAGGCCTCGTGGTCTCCGACGACAACCGTGCCCGCATCGGCGTGATCATCGGTACGGGCGTCGGCCCGATGGAGAGCATGGAGACGTTCTCCCAGCCCGTATTCGAGGAGGGGCCGGCGGCCGCCAACCCGGCTGTCTTCCCGAACACCGTGTACAACGCCGCGGGCGGTCAGGTCGCGATGAAGACCGGCGCGGTCGGCGTCGCGTCGACGGTGACGGCAGGTCACGCGGCCGGGGCACAGTCGATCTGCTACGCCTACGATCTCGCTCGAGCCGACCAGGCCGATGCCGTGATCGCGCTGGCGGCGGACACGCTGACCGAGACGGTGATCGACGCCTACCGCTCCCTCGGCGTGCTGGCGAAGAACGAGCCGGGGTCGCCGGACGCAGGCGGCTTCGCCCTCGCCGAGGGCTGCGTGAGCCTGCTGCTCGAGCGGCTCTCGCAGGCGACCGCGCGCGGCGCCCGGGTCTACGGCGAGCTCCGCGGCTACGGGATCACCTCTGACGCGCTCGGTGTCGGCAAGATCGACCCGGAAGGGCGGGGAATCGAACTGGCGATGCGCCTGGCGCTGGAGCGTGCCGGACTCGACCCCGGCGACATCGGCATGCTCTGGTCGACCGCTTCGGGACTCGGGCCTGCCGACGAGGCCGAGCGGCAGGCGATCGCGCGCGTCCTCGGCGCCGTGGAGGTACAGGCGCCGAAGCTCGTGCTGGGCGAGCCCATGGGCGTTGGGCCGTCGCTCGCCGCTGCGCTCGCGCTCCAGAACTGGCAGACGGAGGGCGCCGATCCGCGCCCGGTGCTCATCAACGGCCTCTCGTTGGGTGGCACGAACTTCTCGCTCGTGTTCGCGCCGTACACGGCGGCGACGTGAAGTTCGTGCTCTTCTTCAGGGGCGGCGGCCCGCAGGACGATCTCGGGTCGAGCCCGGAGCACTGGGCCCGATGGATCGGCGACCTGACCCGGCGCGGACTGGTCGACTCAGGCTCCCCGCTCGAGGAGCGGGGCACGATCGTCCGCGCGACGGCCACGAGCAACTATCTCGGGACAGACGACGACGTCGGCGGCTACGTCGTACTCGAGGCGAAATCGCTCGAGGAGGCAGCGGAGATCGCCCGCAGCGCGCCGAACGTCAGCGCCGGCGGGGCAGTCGAGGTGCGGCCGCTCGCGACCATGCCCGAGTAGTAGAAGCCGCCGGCGTCCGGGCCGGGGCCTTCGGCTGCACGGACTCAGTCGAACGCGGTCGTGTGGGCGTCGAGGAACACTTCCAGCCGCTTGGGCGAGTCCGCGGACGTGACGTCCGTCTCCATCCCGAGCGTCTGACGGACGAGCCCGCCGAGCACGCGTCCAGGGCCGAGCTCGAGGAAGACGTCGGCGCCTGCGGCGGCGAGGCTGTGCGCGCAGTCGACCCAGCGGACCGGGCTTGCGATCTGCGCGATCAGCGCCTCTCGCACGTCCTCAGCGGTGGTGACGAGGCCTCCGGATGCGTTCGACGCCATCGGCACGCGCGGGTCGTCCCACGCGACATCCGCCATCGCTTCCGCCATCTTCGCCTGCGCCGGGCGCATCAGCTCGCTGTGGAACGCCGCGCCCACCTGGAGCCGCACGACCTTGTCCGCCCCCGCCTCGGCCGCGAGCTCCGTCAACCGCTCGACGCCGCCCACCTCGCCCGAGACGACGATCTGCGCGGGCGTGTTGAGGTTCGCAGGGGCAACGACGCCCGCCTCGGATGCCCGTTCACACAACGCCTCGAGGCGCTCCTGATCGAGGCCGATGACGGCGGCCATGGTGCCCGGCCGCTCGGTCTGGGCGTCGTTCATGAGCTTGCCGCGCAGCGCGACGAGGCGAATCCCGTCCTCGAACGAGACCGCGCGGGACGCGACCGCGGCGGTGTACTCGCCGAGGCTGTGACCTGCTACGAGATCGGGCTCGATCCCGAGCTCCGCCGCGGCCTCCGCGATCGCGAGCGCGAGCGTGAAGAGCGCCGGCTGCGCGACGTCCGTCCGCGTCAGCACGTCGTCGGGCCCTTCGAGGGCGTACTCCGCGATCGGCATTCCGGTCGCCTCGGCGGCTCGCGAGAAGAAGCGCTCGAAGGTCTCCGGCCTCGCCTCGCGCAGGTCGGCGCCCATGCCCACCTTCTGCGAGCCCTGACCGGGGAACAGGAACGCGAGCTTGCTCATTCTGCCTCCTTCGCGGCGGAAGATTCGGAAGCAAGTATCCCATGCACCGCGCGCCCGATTCAACGGCGGGGATCAGCGCTCGACCACGGGCAGGAGCACATGGGAGCGGCGCGACGCATCGTGGAAGACCGTCTGCCGCGCCGGCTGGAGATCCTCGGGGCCGTCGGTGCCGAGAGGGCGACCCGTGTTCGGGTTGCGATCGAATCGCGGAAACGAGCTGCTGGTCACGAGGACCCGGACGCGGTGGCCGGGCGCGAAGACGTTCGCGGTCGCGACGAGGTCGATCGTGTACTTCGTGGGTGCATTCGGCCGGACCGGACGCGGCTCGTCGAACCCGTCGCGAAGGCTGCAGCGGATGACTCCCTCGGCGAGGATGCGCGAGGTGCCGTCCGCACAGACGTCGCACAGCTTCGCGACGAAGTCCGTGTCGGTGGCCGTCGTCGCCGCGTACAGGAAGAGCTGCAGCGGTCCCGTGACCTCGAGGGGCCGGTCGAGCGGCGCCGACGTGTAGACGAGGACGTCCGCACGCCTTTCGACCCGCTTCTGGTCGAGCGGCCCGGCGTTCGCCTTCATCAGCCGCGGCGGCAGCGACGTCGGGCCTCCGATCGTCGGCGCCGGATCGTTCGGATCGTAGGTGTAGGAGTCCGGTTCCTCGTCGCCCGGCGGCTCCGGTGACAGCGCCGCCCCCTTTCGCAGGTACCACGGCGTCGCGCGGGCGCGCGCGAGCGGCCACTCCTCCTCGACCCTCCAGCGGTTGTCGCCCATGACGAAGATCTCGACGCTCGGGGGGGCGCCGCCTCCGCCGCGGTCGCGGAGATGCCGATCGAAGAAGAGGAGTTGTCGCTCCGTGAAGTCGACGGCGTCCTGTCGCGCGAAGATGTCGAACGCGTGGTCCGGAAACGACCCGTAGGTCGTGCCGTGCGCCCACGGCCCCACGAGCAGCTGCTGGCTCGAGCGGGCGAGCGCCGACCCGCCCTCGCGGCTCATCCGAGTGAAGTTCTCCAGGGTGCCTCCGAGGAAGACGTCGAACCAGCCGCCCACGTTCAACGCCGGCACCGTAATCCGCGGGTACCGGCGGTTGATCGCGAGCTCCCGCCAGTACCAGTCGTCCACCGGATGATCGAGCCAGTCGAAGTACAACCGCGCCCATGTGGGGTCCGGCAAGGGAACGGTCCGCAGCGGCAGATGCCGGAACAGCTTCTCTGCGCTCGCAGCACCGCGCCGGTCGCTCATCATCCACGCCCAGTACAGGTTGAAGCCGAGCTGGAACGCGCCGCCCTGGTACACCCAGCCGCGATAGAAGTCGCTCCCGGTGACGACGGGGCAGATCGCACGCAGGTGCGGCGGCTGCTCCGCGGCCGCCAGCCATTGGCAGGTGGCAGCATACGAGCGACCGACCATGCCGACCGCGCCGTCGCACCACCCCTGGGCTGCAACCCACTCGACCGAGTCGTAGCCGTCCGCGGACTCGGAGAGGAAGGTGTAGAACTCGCCGTCCGAGCCGTGCAGGCCGCGTACGTCCTGGCAGACGAGAGCGAAGCCCGCCTCGACCGCCCGCTCCGGCTCGATGCCCGACGGCGGAATCAGGCCGATGCTCCGGTCGTACGGCGTCCGCAGTAAGAGCGCCTGGACTGGATGCGCAACGGGCGGGCGGTAGACATCGGCTCGAAGGACGACCCCGTCTCGCATCGGCACCTCGAGACCGTGCTCGACGATCACGGGCACTGAATCCCCGCCGGCTCAGGCCCCAAGGGCGGTGAGGAACTCGGGCAGGTCATCGATCCCGGTGATCGCCTGGGCAGCGCCGATGCCGGAGTAGATGACCCGGAGGCTGCCCGACCCGGGCTCCGACCAGTGCCCCGCCAGAAACAGGCCTTCGATCGGCGTGCGCTGCCTGAGCCTCTTTCCGAGGCTCTGCGCCGGAGTCAGCTCCCAGCCGTACATCGCGCCGCCGAGGTTCCGGGTGTGGCGCTCAAGCGTCAAGGGAGTGGCGCAGTCGAGGAACGTAAGCGCGTCGCGGATGCCGGGGATCATCGCCTCCAACTCGTCGAGCATCAGCTCCGTCCACCGGTCGCGGTCGTCCTGCCACGAGCTCCCACTGTCGTACAGCGCGAGCGACGAGAGGACGATCAGATGCTCCCCCGGGGGTGCGAGCGACGGGTCGTGAATGGTCGGAATCGCCGTCCACATCCCGCCCGGACGCCCGGCGAGCACGTCCTGGAAGGTCTGGTCATGGTCCCAGTGCCTGTAGAGGAACACCTCGTGTCCGAGGTCTCGCACGTCGAGCGTCGTCGCGACGTAAACGAGGAACGCAGAGATGCTCGGCGTCAGCCGGCGCAGCTGCCGGACAACGCCCTGCGGCAGTGCGTCGATGCCGGCGAGATGCTCGTACGTCCACGTTCCATCGGCGTTGGAGACGACGGTCTCGGCGGCGACCGTCTGGCCGGTCTCGAGCGTGACGCCGGTTATCCGATCGCGGGCGGCGTCGATCGAGATCACGCTCGTTCCGTAGACGAGCTCGCCGTCAGCCTGCTCGATCGCCGTGACCAGAGCGTCGGCGAGCCGCTGCAAGCTTCCACGTGGGTAGAAGGGGCCGTCCTCGAGCGTTGCCACCAGCTGGCCCGCGTGGACCGAGAACGACGCCCGGGAGGGCGGCACGCCGAGGTGCGGCCAGATGGCGCCGCAGAGCGCCCTGGCGCGCTCGTCGTGCACGAACTCGTCGATCACCTCTGCCGCTGTCGCCATCCGGTACTTGAATGCGAGCGGGAACTGCTTGACCGCGTCGTCGAGGTCGCGCAGTCCGACGCGGATGCCGGCCGCCCGCGACTCATGGGTCAGGTCGACACAGACCCGGATGAACTGCTCGAAGCCGTCCGGGTCCTCCGTGTCGCGCGCGTTGGCCTCGATGAACTCGTCGACACCTGTCGGGTACGTCGACGCGAGACCGGGAAAGCGAACGCCGTACTGGACCTCGCTGCGGACGAACTCGACGCGGTCGCGCACTCCGAGCGCACGGAGATAGGCGTCGAGGATCCCGCCCTCGTGCGCCTGCGCCGTCCAGTGGATCGCCGGGTCGATGGTGTACTCGCCACGGCGGAATGCGTGCGCATAGCCGCCGGGACCGTCGTGCTGCTCGACGACGAGGACGGACTTCCCGAGCCTCGCAAGGGACGCGGCCGCGGAGAGCCCGCCCAGCCCAGCGCCGACCACGACGACGTCGTAGCTATCGCGGCGCGCGTCGCCAGGCATCGCCTCTCCCCCGATTGGCGGAGACTGAGAGCTCGTGCATCAGGGCGACTCTTGGAGGTCGTCCGACGAGACGTCTGCTGAGATCACCCACGTGATGGAACCACGTCTAACACGCCCCGGCGTCCGACTCAAGCCCGCCGTACGTCTTGACAAGCCCCCTCCCGCGCGAAATAACTGATCCGTGTCGATCCAAGCGGGTAGGGAGCAATCCATAGCACGGCAGGCAAAGAAACGTGCGCTCATCGTCGGGTCCGGCGTCGCCGGCGTCACAGCCGCGCATGCCCTGCTCCAGATCGATTGGGACGTGACCGTCTACGAGAAGGCGACCGACGTGCGGGCACTCTACGTCGGCTCTGGCATTCACCTGTGGAACAACACGATGCGGGCGATGAAGATGCTCGGTCTGGAGGATCGCGTCGCCACCGTGAGCGGCCCGGGTGCCGTCGTCGAGCACATGAAGTTCTTCACGCCGAAGGGCAGGCTGCTCGCAGACGTCAAGGCGGGCCAGTTCGGGCGGAAGATCGGCGGCGACTGCATCGGCGTCAATCGGGCCGAGCTGCTGCCGTCGCTGGCCGAAGCCCTTCCCGAGGGAGTGATCCAGACGAGCAACGAGTTCGCCTCGTACGAGCAGGACGACGAGGGCGTGACGCTCCGGCTCGCGGACGGTCGCGAGCAGCGCGGCGACATCCTCGTCGGCGCCGACGGCCTCCACTCGTCCGTCCGCCGGGCGATCCTCGGCGGCCTCGAGTCGCCCCGCTATGCCGGGTACACGATCTGGCAGGGGATCATCACGAAGGCGAGTACCGAGCTCGCCCCGCTCGGCGACTTTCCGCTCGTCTACGGCGCCGGGCTGCGCTTTTGCTACTACCGCGTCGACGACGATCGCCTCTATTGGTTCGCCGTCTCGAACGCCGACGAGGGCGGCACGGATGGGCCGGGCGTCAAGGAGAAGCTGAAGGAGACGTTCCGTGGCTGGATGCATCCCGTCGAGGCGATCATCGACGCGACGGCCGAGGACGTCATCCACCGCCGAGACCTCTACGACCGCGATCCCATCAAGACCTGGGGGGACGGCCGCGTGACGCTGATCGGCGATGCCGCCCACCCGATGACGTTCGACATCGGCCAGGGCGCGGGACAGGGGATCGAGGACGCCGTCGTGCTCAAGCGCTGCCTCTCGCAAACGGACGACGTGGTGGCGGCATTTCGGTCGTACGAGCAGCAGCGCCAGCCTCGCACTGCGCACATGCAGAAGCTCTCGCGCAACGTGGGCAAGTGGGGGCGCTGGAAGCACCCGATGGCGGTTGCCGTGCGCAACGTCGGCACGCGGCTGACGCTGGGCAACCCGATCGCCGTCAAGCAGTTCGAGAAGGACCTGGCCTACGACTTCTGACACCCGGCCGGCGAGCCCTGGGGCTGGTTGGAGCAGGCAACTCGGCCCGAGACGGTCGACTAGGCCGGCTGCGCGATGGCGTCGATCCAGAGGTTGTCCAGACCCTGGGTCCGTTCCTTCGCCTCCGCAAGCGCCATGCCGGTCTCGCTGAAGAGCCCGTCGCTCTCCCAGCGGTCGGGATCGAGCCCGACTGCGTACGGGACGACTCGCGCGTCGTCGGGAAGCGCCGCCTCGCCGAGTGAGCGTGCCGCCTTGAAGAAGATGCTGACCGCCAGCGCCTCCATGAGCCGGACGTCGTCCGCGATCTTCGCCTTCAGGGCGTCGTCGTCGTACTCGTTCTGGAGGTCGAGATGGCGTCCGACCATGCCGGGGAAGGTGACGACGGCGGCATAGGCGTTCCGCCATTCCTGATCCTGCAGGGTATGCCACTCGCGGAAGAGATGTTCGAGCCGGCGATTGAGGGTCCAGATGCGCTCGACGTCGGACTGGACGGCAGCCATGAAGTCGAGATCGACGAGCTTGCGGTTGAAGAAGAGGAGCCCCGTCGTCGACCAGTACATGATGTTGTTGGTGGTGATCTTGGCGGTCATCACGAGCGGGTTGCCCCAGAAGACGTACTGGCCTTCGTACACGGCAAGGTTGGCCTCGTACAGGCGGAGGTAGAGGTCGTTGTGAGCCCGGGCCCGCTCGCGCACGTCCTCGCCGTCCAGGTCACGGGTGACCAGGTCGGTGATGAAGCTGTTGGAGACGGCGATGAAGTCCGAGCCGGGTGAGTAGAAGGGATCGAGAAACGCGCCGGCCTCGCCCGTGACACACCAGCGATCGGCGGAGAACACCTGCTTGCAGCCGTACGAGAAGTTCTCGATCCTCAGGAAATCCTCGATCTGGTCGCGACGGCCGTCGAGCTCCCGGCCGAGCTGGGGCTCGTGCGAGCGGATCCAGTCGAGTGAGCCGTCGAGCGTGCTGATCTCGTCCCACGGATGGAGACGCGGGTCGGCGACGATCCCGATGGAGATCGGGCCCGAGGCGAGCGGGATGAGCCAGACCCAGTAGCCCTCGCCGCAGAGATGGTTCGTGCTCATCTTGCGCAGGCCCGGCGCGCTCATGCGCTCGAACCAGGCCGGGTTGTCCTCGACCCAGGACTCGATGTCGAGCCCTCCGGCGAGGCGGAACCAGGCCGCGTTGACGTGGTGGGCATTGTCCTTCTCCAGACCGAGCTTCCGCTTCAGCAGGACGGCGCGGCCGCTCGCGTCGACGAGCCACCGGCCCTTCACGTCGGTGCGCTCGCCGCCCGGGCCTCCCAGGACGATGGTGGCCGTGTGCCGGTCGTCGCCGAGCTCGATGCCGTCCACGAAGGCGCCCTGGACGAGATCGACCCCGGCCTCGAGTACCCGCCGCGCGAGCTCGTTCTCGAACCTACCCCGGTCGAGCTGATACGAGGGAACGGGAGGAAAGCCGGGCACGCCGTACTCGACCCGGTGGCTGATGTCGCCGTTGTCGCCCGCCGGGAAAAAGAAACGCAGTCCACACTTGTGAAGCTGGTCGCGATCCAGGTGGTCCTTCATCCCGACCACTTCCGCGAAGTAGTTGGAGCTGACCTCGACCGTCGACTCACCGACCTTGAACGCGGCTTCAGGTGCCGGGCCCGGGCGCTTCTCCGCGATGAAGACACCGGTCTCGGGACGTGTCCGCTTGAGCTGCAGGCCCAGCGTCAGCCCGTCGAGCCCTCCACCCAGGATGACGACGTCGTACTCGGCTCGGATATCGCCTTCACTCGCCAACGCTCGCTCCTATGCGTCGCACCCCGGTCGAGACGGACCGGTGCGCTAGCATCGACCGTCACCGTTCCGGTGTCAAGCTGAAGGCCGGAAACGCCGGCCGTCACCACGAGAGAGCGCAGGAGGGTTGGATTGGAGCACGGCTTCGGCCTCGGCCGGAAGCGGAATTCTCCTCAGGCGTCGAGCACGATTGCCAGCAGCACGCTGGAGGTGGTGTCTGGACCGGCAGCGGGCCAGCAGCTGGCGCCGGCCGCGGAGCTCCTGATCGGTCGGTACGAGCAGGGGCCGGGAGCGCTCGGAGGCGATCCGGAGCTGTCGCGCCGCCATGCCCTCCTGCGGCGGCTCCCGGACGGCGGCCTGCTGGTCGAGGACCTCGACTCGATGAACGGCACCTGGGTCAACGGCGCCCGCGTTCCCGCCCCGACCCTGCTCGCACCCGGCGACGAGGTCGCAGTCGGAGGATCGGTGCTGAGCGTCACGGCCGCGCCCTCGCGGGCGGCGGTGGCCGCGATGCCGCTGCGGCCCAGGCAGCCCGCCCTGCGCGTGCTCGCCGGCTGGGCGCCCGGGACGCGGATGCAGGTCGGGGAAGCGCTAGTGCTCGGAAACGCCGCGGTCGGACGAGAGGAGTTCGGCGGCGATCCCGCGATCGCGCCCGAGCATGCCCGCGTAACGCCGCTCGGTGACGGACGAATCCTGGTCGAAGACCTCGGCTCGCCCACGGGGACACTCGTCGACGGTATTCCCATCCCCGCCCCGACGGTCCTGTCCGCCGGCGATCGGTTCCAGCTCGGCGGCCAGACGCTCGAGCTCGTTGAGGTTGCCCGCACGGCCTCGCCGGGCGTCACCGACAGCAAGGTAGTCGGGGGTGTGAGGCGGTTGCCCGAAGGCCTCTTCGAGCGCATTGCCGGGCGGGCACCCGTGACGAGGGCCGAGGTGATCGAGACGTACGCACTCGCACTCGGCTGGGCGTGCGCAGCGAACCTGCTGATCCGCGCGCTCGCGCTGGAGTCGGCGGACGTGCCCTACAACCTTCGCGCGGTTCGCCCGCTCCCGCTCGCCCTCGCCATCCTTCTGCCCGTCACGTTCAACGCGATGGGCTTTGCGAAGATCTTCCGCCGGCCCGACTATCGGTCTGTGCGGCGCTACCTGATCCCAACCTTCGTCGTGCCGGGTCTCTTCGTGGCGATCAACCTGCTCCTCATGAACCACAGCGGGTTCGCCGAGGTGCTGACGACCGTGGGGCTGACCGTGGTGCCGATCCTGATCTGCGCGCTGCTGATGCTGCGTCTGCGCCGCCGGGTCGCGATGGAGCGTCTGCGCCAGGTGCGGAGCTAGGCTAGGCCGCGGCGAGCCGCTGGCCGAGCCACTGCTCGTCGACGCCGGGCGCGATCTGGCGCGCGCGCGCCAGGCTCAAGCCTGCCTCGTCGAAGAGGCCGTCGGCTTGCCAGCGCCCGGGATCGAGGCTGACGGCAAGCGGGTTGATCGGTTGGTTCTCGTCGATCGCCGGAAGTGAGACCGATCGAACGGCCTCGTGGAAGATGAGCACCGCGAGCGCCCGCAGGAACTCGGCATTCGCCGTGAACCTCGCCTTCAGCTCCTCGCCGTCCGCGATGGTCATGTCGAGGGCCGCCTGCTTCTCGTGCACGAGCGGAATGCTGTTCGAGCCCACGAACCCGGGCCACTGCTCGGGCGAGCTCAGGCGGTGCCAGTCCCTGAACACCTGCTGCAGCCGCGCAGTCATCTGAAACACCGCGCCGAGGTGAGGCATGATCGCCTGCGTGAAGGGGAGATCGGAGAGCCTGCCGTTCACGAACCGCAGGCTGCTGATCGACCAGTAGATGCTGAAGTCCCAGAGAAGCTTCATCGCCATCACGTGCTGGTTGCCGAACTCGGCGTAGTGGTCGGTGTAGATCCCGAGGTACGCGTTGAAGAGCACCAGGAAGTGGTTGTTGTAGAACTCGAGACGCTCGCCGATATCCTCGCCGTCCAGGTCGCGCGTGACGAGGTCGCTGATGAACGTGTTCCCCATGGCAATGAAGTCCGAGCCCGGCGAGTAGAGTGGGTCGACGAACCCACCCGCCTCGCCGCTCAGCGCCCAGCGGTCGGGTGAGTACACACGCTCGCAGCCGTAGGAGAAGTGCTCGAATGTCAGAAAGTCCTCGACGTGGTTCCTCCGCTCGGTGGCGATGGCGCCGAGTTGCGGCTCGTGTGCCCGGAGCCACTCGAGCGCGCCGTCGAGTGTGTTGATCAGCTCGTACGGGTGGAAGCGCGGGTCGGCGACGATCCCGATGCTGATCGGCCCCGACACGAGCGGAATCAGCCAGACCCAATAGCCCTCGCCCATCAGGTGGTTCGTGCTCTGGTGCCGTACCGCGCGCGAGGCCACTCGTGCCTGCCATTCCGGGTCGTTCGACCAGTCGGAGATGTCGATGCCACCGGCGAGCCGGAACCAGGAAGCGTTGATCTTGTGGTCGACCTCTCGCTCCAGACCCAGCTTGCGCCTGATCACCCCTGCGCGCCCGGTCGCGCCCACGACCCAGCGCGCCTTGACACGGATCGTCGAGCCGGCGTGCGACAGGACCACCGTGTGCTCGTCCTCGCCGAAGTGGACGTCGTCGGCCGTGGAGCCGCCGAGCACGTGGACGCCGGCCGCCGCGCTCGCCTCCCAGAGCGCGTTCTCGAACCGGCCGCGGTCGAGCTGATAGGCGACCTTCGGCGCGAAGTCGGCGGGTCCCCACTCGAACCTGGCCGCGATGTCCTCGTTCCCGTTCGCGGGGAAGAAGTACCTAAGCCCCGCCTTGTGCAATTGCTCCGTCTCGAGGTGCTCTTTCATGCCCACGACCTCGGAGAAGTAGTGAGCGCTGATCTCGACGGTCGACTCGCCGACCTTGAAGGCCGCCTCTGGCGCGGGCTCGGCACGCCGCTCGGCGATCAGGATCGACGTCTCCGGCCGCGCGCGCTCGAGCTGGAGCGCCAGGGTGTGGCCCGAGAGCCCTCCGCCGATGATGACGACGTCGTAGCGGTCGTCGATGCGGACGTCTGCATCGTTGGAGCTCACGGGTCTTCCTCCCTCGAGTGCTCGCCGGTGGTGAACTTCGCATCCTCGCACCCAGCACGCCGCCTGTCTACGGCCGCGCAACCCGCCCTTCGGCCTTATCGACTCCCGAGAAAGCCCCGCCGAGGGCGTCAGCCTTCGCTCAATCCGATCCTGTTGTGCAGTCGGCGCAACGGCCCCGGTGCCCACCAGTTGCGTTTGCCGAGCAGCGCCATCAACGAGGGGACGAGCAACCCGCGGATGATCGTCGCGTCGATGATCACGGCGAGCGCGATCCCGAGCCCGAGTTCCTTGATGAAGATGACATTCGAGGTGGCGAAAGCGCCGATCGCCACGCAGAACAGGAGCGCTGCCTGCGTGACGATTCGGCCGGTGCGCTCCAGCCCCGCCGCGACCGCGTCGCGGTCGGACAGACCGCTCAGACGAGCTTCGTTGATGCGGGTCAAGAGGAAGACGGCATAGTCGGTCGAGAGCCCGAACACCATCGCCGCGATCAGGATCGGCTGGGTCGAGTCGATCGCTCCGGAGCTGGAGTAGCCGAGGAGACCCTCCAGACGCCCGTCCTGGAAGATCAGGACGAGGAATCCCAGGGAGACACTGATCGTCAGCAGGTTCATGAGCAGCGACTTCGCGGGCAGCACGACGGATCCGGTCATGACGAAGAGCACCAGAAGGGTCGCGATCGTCAGGATGACGAGCGCGAGGGGGAGGTGGTCGTTGAAGCTGCTGCGCTGGTCGACGAAGCTTGCCGCCTCGCCCGAGACCCGAATCGGGAACGGAGCGTTCATCGTGCGCAGGTCGCGTACGAGCGTCGTCGTCGGATCCTCGAGTCCGGCTGTCCAGGGCCTGGCGACGATCGCCCAATGGTCGTGCTTCAGGAGCATCACCGGTCGTACGGTCGCGATGTTGTATCGGGACGCCAGCTCGTCCGCGAACGCCTGAACCTTCCCCTTCGCGCTCGGGGGAGCGTCGATGAGGATGTTGATGTCCGAGGACTCCAGCGACGAGAATTGCGCCCTCGTGGCCTGGTCGACCTTCTTGGCGACGAGGTTCGTCGGAAGCGTCTCGGACGTGACCCCCGTGAAGTGGATCCGAGTGAAGGCGAAGCCGAGTGCGAGCAGGACCGTGGCGCTCGCGAGCGCCACGGTCGCGGGCCGGCGCATCACGGCCTGCGAGAGGCGATACCAGAAGCCGGTGTGCTCGGCGCTTGCGGTTCGCAGCGAAGCCTCGCGCCAGCGTCTCGGGGCCAGCGCGTTGATGCGACCCCCGAGCAGGACCAGGAGCGCGGGCAGCGCGATCAGCGCGACCAGCACCGCCACCAGCGCGACGATCGCACCGCCCAGCCCCATCGAGTACATGACCGGCTGAGGGAACACGGTCAGGGCAGCGAGCGCGACGGCGACAGTGCAGGAGCTGAACAGGATCGTGCGTCCGGCCGTCATCATCGTGCGGCGTAGCGCTTCCTGCTCGCTGCCGGCAAACGTTGATGTGCCGACAGCGTCGGCGCCCGTCTGGACGGCCCCGAACCCGACGTTCCCCGGTCTGCCTGTCCCGACACGCGCAAGCTCCTCTCGGTAGCGCGAGACGATGAAGAGGCTGTAGTCGATCGCGAGACCGAGTCCGAGCCCGATCACAACGTTCAGCGAGAAGACGTTCACGTCGAGGGCCACCGCATTGATGATCCGCAGCACGAGGAAGGTGATGAACACGGTGATGATCCCGACGACGAGCGGGAGCGATGCCGCGACCAACCCGCGGAACACGAACACCGACAGCAGAAAGAGGATCGGGAACCCGATCAGCTCGGCCCGACTGAGATCCTGGCGCACCTGTGTGCGCAACTCCTCGAGCGAGACGGCCTGGCCGCCGAACATCACCTGCGGGGGACGTTCGAGCCGCTCGCGCAGCCGTTTACCGGACTCCTCGCGCTGGGTCTGGCCGATGTCGTCGAAGAACGCGAGGATCTCGGTCGAGCGTCGGTCCCGCGAGATCAGGAACGGGTCCGGAAACGGCGCCGGCGTGTTGAAGGCCGAGATCACGTGATGAATGTCTCCGTCTGTGGACAGCACGCGGACGATGCGCGCGACACGCGCCTTCACGCTCGGGTCGGTGACATCCCGGCCGGGTTGCACGAGCACGACCATCGGCACCGGAAAGAAGCCCTGGTCGTGGGCGATGGTCTTCTGCGCTTGGATGTACTCGGAGTTGGGGTCGTCGAAGCCGCCATTGTCCTTCAGGATCTTCGCGACCGGCCCACCCACCACGATCGCGATCGCGAACAGGAATGCGAGGCTCCCGAGGATCAGCTTCGGATGGCGCACCGAGACGTCCGCGATACGGCTCAGGATCCCGGCCTGCGCAGAAGGCGCCGGCGGCTCGACCGGCGCAACGGCCGGCTCCGGCTGCCCGCCGACCTGCACGAGCAGCGTCGTGGTGCCCATCCACACCGCATCGCCGGGGCCGAGGACGGTCGGGCCGGCGACGCGCCCGCCGTTCACGAACGTGCCGTTGGTGGAGCCGAGGTCCCGGATCAGGAGCTTGTCGTCGAGAATCGACAGTTGCGCGTGTCGGCGTGAGAGCTGAGCGTCGGCGCCGAGCGCGTAGGGACCCTCCTGACCGCGCCCGAGTATCGCACCTTCGGCGCCTACGTCGAGGACCGCCCCGCGCGCGGGTCCCGCGACGACGCGAAGGACCAGCTGCGACCGGGTCGGTTGGCCCCGCGCCGTCGTGTCAGGTTCTCCGAGCACGGAGTGAGGCGAGTCTCTTCAAACGCCCTGTGGTTGTCAAGCAGTGGCCCGTCTGCACTCGATCGCGCACGCGGGCGGCATCTTGTAAAGCGCGTCAGCCCACCATAGGGTTGCCGCGACGATGGCCACGCTCAAGGTGATCTCCGGGCCGGCGGCTGGTCGGACGCTGAGCATCGACCGACGCACCGTCATCGGCCGTTTCGATGCCGACCTGACGATCGACGACGACCAGCTCTCGCGCAACCACATGGCAGTCGAGCCGTTCAACGCCGGCGTCGTCGTCGAGGACCTCGGCTCGACGAATGGCACGTTCGTCGACGGACGGCGTATCGCCGGACCGGTCACGTTGACCGAGAACGCGACGCTGCGGGCCGGCAACTCACAGATCGAGATCCACGTCTCCGCGAGCGACGAGACGCGGGTGCGCGCGCCCAGGGTCGCGGAACCCGAAGAGCGGACGGTCATGGCTCCGCGCGACGAAGCTCCCTCGCCTTCGCGGCGACCGCCCGCGCTCGTGCCGATGATGACCATCCGATCGGGTCCCCTCGCCGGCCGCACGTTCGCGATCGACCGTCCGATCCTGATCGGCCGGCGCGGCGGCGACCTCTCGATCGACGAGGCGGAGGTCTCCAGCCGTCACGCTCGGCTGCGCCCGGGCGAGGCGGGCGTCGTGGTCGAGGACCTCGGCTCATCGAACGGGACGTTCGTCGACGGCGAGCGCATCACCGACGCGGTCACGCTGACGGGCGATGCGACCCTTCGCATCGGCACGGTCGAGATCGGGCTTGCGATCCCGACATCGGCCGGCGGCAGAATCGCCCTGCCCGATCTCGACCACGCCGCGCCTTCCGCCGTCACCCGGGCGCGAGCCGCACCGGCTGCAAGCGCGCAGCCAGCCGCACCGGCGCCGGCCGCGCCTTCGGCCCCGGCCGCCCCGCTCCCTGACGCAACGGCCTTGCCGGAGGCTGCGCGCTCGCCTGCTGCCCGCCCGCCGCAAAGCGGGCGCCGCCGCCGTGAGCTGCTCGTCAGCGGCCTGATCCTCATAGTCGCGGCCGCGATCGTCGGCGTGCTGATCGCCGTGCAGAGCGGGAAGACGCGGCACACCCATGCTCTGAGCAACACGCTTCGCACGGCGGTCCTGAGCCAGACCGGCCTCTCGATCACGTTCGTCGGACTGCAAACGGGCGCTCCCACGGGTACGGGCGCGGCGACGATCGACCAGACGTTCGTGCCTCCTGAGGGCAAGCAGCCGCTCGGGGTCGGCGTGCCGACCAAATTCACTGCGAAGGTGATCTCGCACTTCGACCAGGGGTCGATCTCCTCGATCGTCACGGGCACGGCGACGCGTCAGCCGGACACGAGCGTCAAGGTCGTCGGCCACGGCACGATCGTGGACGGCAGCGGCACGTACCAGGGTGCCAGCGGGTCATTCACCCAGACTGGCGGGCGACCGCCGCACTCCGATCGGGCGGTGTTCACGCTCACGGGCTCGGTTCGCTACTGACGCGCGCCGCTGCGCCGGCGGCGTCAAGCAAGCGCTTCCGAGAAGGCGGCGCGCTCGGGAGCGGGGTCTGCCGTCCACGGGAAGACGAGACCCCCGTACTTCCACTTGCTCGTCTCGATCGCGAGCAGCATCACGAGCTCGCCCTTCCGGATCGCGCCGGTCCGCCACCCGTAGTCGAGCGCGAGCGGCACCGCTGCCGAGCCGGTCGCTCCGACCATCGCCAGGTTCTCGAAGATCTTCGGCTCGAGCGCGAGCCATTCCGGCGTGAGCAGGCCTGCCTCGCGTAGCTCGTCTGTCATGTAGGCCGCGTTCCCCTCGGGGATGACGCAATGGTCGATGTCCCCCGCACTTGCGCCGGAGCGAGCCAGCGTCTCCTTGAGACCCTCGGTCAGGACGTAGGGCGTGAAACGGCCACTCTCGACGACGTCCACCTTGAGCTCGATCAGGCGCTTCGCCTCGCGCTGGGCGGCGACCGGCGCATGCGTGCCTCCCCCGACGACCTGCATGCCGGGTTTACGCGACCCACCGACGCAGCCGAGCGCCGAAGCACCAAGGACGCCGACGCCGTCGCCCTCCTCGGCCCGGAGCAGGAGCGCTCCAGCCCCGTCTCCGAACGAGTAGATTCCGAGCCGGTCACGCATGCGCACCTTCTCGGGCCCGCCGGCGAGATAGACCGGGACACAGAGGGGCGAGATCGCTTCGCTTCCGATCACGAGCGCGGTTTCATAGTCTCCACGCTCCAGATGAAGCCGCGCGAAGTCGAGCGCCTCGACCGCCCCCGCGCAGCCCGAGCGAATGTCGACGACGGCCATCGACTCGCGACCCAGCTTCTCCTGAACGAACGTGGAAGTGGGCGGCAGGTGGTACTCCGGGCTCGCAGTCGAGACGACCAGCAGGTCGACGTCCTCCGCGTCCGCCCCGGCGAGCTCGAGGGCCTCGCGACCGGCCTTCGCCGCCATCTCGGAGTTCGACTCACGATGCTCGCCGGTCTCCGGGTCGACAGCCCAGAACCGCGTCTTGACCTGCAACCCTTCGAGAACGTCATCCGGCACCGGCCCCGCGAGACGCGCGAGCGTCTCGTTGTCGATCGGGTCGCCCGGAAGATACGAGCCCGTGCTGACGATACGTACCTGCTTCACGTACGTCCCTTCCGTTCGCTTGGCGCCGCCGATCCTACAGGAGGCTCTCGGGCCACCAGGCCGCCCATCACGGGGCGGCGAGCCGCCAGCGACCGTGGTCGTGAACGAGCCTGACGCTGTCGGACCCCTCGGCAAGCGTGATCGTCGCCTCCCGGGCTTCGAAGTCGACGTCGACCCGCAAGGCGACCCGCGGCGGAGGCTCCTCGACGTCGGCCGCAACCGGGGAAGGCGCCTCCTCGGCAGGCTGCGCAGGTTCCCCGCCCACGACCTCGACCGTGAGCGTTGTCGTACCGACCTCGATGGTGTCTCCCGTCTCGAGTGCCCGAGGTGCGGCCACCGCCTGCCCGTTGACGATCGTTCCGTTGGTCGAGCCCAGGTCGTCGATCACGAAGGCCTCGCCGGCGCGTGCGATGCGTGCATGCTGACGAGACAGCTCGGGGTCGCCGGCTAGGGCGCCGGCGCCGACCGTCATCCGGCCGATCTCGAGCATCTCCACCACGTCGATCTCCTCGCCCGAGGCGGGACCGGCCGTCACGAGCAGCCGCAGCCCCGCCAGGCCGGTGCTGGCCGGGGCGACGGCGAGCGCCTGGACGGCCGCCTCGACCAGCTCAACCGCGCGCGCGTAGCGAGCAACGGGGTCCTTCGCCATCGTCCGCGCGACGACGTCGTCGATCGCCGAGGGCAGGTCGGGCCGCTTGGCCGTGACCTTTGGAGGGGGATCCTCGATGTGCGCCTCCAAGAGCTCCACGGCGCGCTCTCGCCGGAAAGGCGGCTCCCCCGTCAGGCACTCGTAGAGGATGCAGCCGAGTGCGTAGATATCGGCCTCCGGGCCGACGGGCTTGCCGAGCGCCTGCTCGGGCGCTGCGTAGTAGAAGTTGCCGACGAAGTCGCCGGAGACCGTGAGCGCGCGGCTCTCGCGCGTGGGATGCTTGCTGAGCCCGAAATCGGTCAGGAACGCCTGCTCGGCTGGTGCCTCACCGGCGATCAGCACGTTCGCGGGCTTGATGTCGCGGTGCAGGAGTCCCGCATCGTGAACTGCGTCGAGTGCGCGCGCGACCTGCTCCAGGATCGCCAGAGCCCGCGGCACGTCGAGCGCACCTTCGACGGCGAGCAGAGCCTCCAGATCGGTTCCCTCGATGAACTGCTGCGCCATGAAGACGTGTCCGTCGGCCTCGCCGGCCTCGCGGACGCGCACGATGTTCGGATGGTCGAGCTCGGCGAGGTAACGCGCCTCGCGGACGAAACGCTCGCGGAACTCCTCGTTGTGCGCCAGGCTCGAAGAGAGGACCTTGAGCGCCACCGTGTCTCCGGTCAGCGGGTGCTCAGCACGGTAGACGACCCCCATCCCGCCCTTGCCGAGCAGCCCGACGATGCGGTAGTCGCCGATGGACGACCCGAAGCTGATCGCCTTCGCCACGAGCCTTCTTTTACCATCCGCGCGCCGGACCGGTCACCCAGCGGCGCCGGCGAGGCTGTCCTCGATGCCGAGTTCCGCGCCTTCTGCTCGCGCCGCCTGCAACCTCTCCTCGCCGAGCGACGCGCGCACTGCGGGCAGGCGAGTCTCGAGCAGGAACCGTTCGACGGGCGAGATCGCCGCCCCGATGTCCGCGCGTGCAGCGTCCGCTGCGCCCCACAACCGTGCTGCGCGGTCGTGGTCGCCGCGAATGACGGCGGCGGCCGCCAGGCATGCAGCGCACTCCGCGACGAGGCGCTTGTCTCCCCGCCGGATCGCCCAGTCGAGCGCGTCGCCGAGGAGGGGTACCGCGGCCTCCCCGTCGTTATCGAGGAGCGCAACGAACGCGAGGCTTGCAAGCGCCACTGACGTCGTCCACCCGTCACCGAGCGCGCGCGCCAGCTGGAGCCCTTCCTCGAGCGACGTGAGGGCACGATCGCGCTCGCCGGCGAGGGCCCGGGCCCGTCCCGTCTTGAGCAGCGCGTCGGCCACGGTCCGAACGTCGCCCAGCGCGCGACGGGCTTCGAGGGTTTCGGCGTACAGGTCCGACGCGCTTCGGTAGTCACCCTCGGCGAACGCGATGTCGGCGAGGGTGGCGAGCACCAGCGACGCGGTTCGGGTATCGCCGACCTCTCGGGCGAGCCCGAGGCTTTCCCGAGAGAGCGCTGCTCCCTGTTCGTGGTCGCCACGCGCCGTGAGCAACCACGCGAGCTGGGCCAGGCAGCGTGCGACCCCAGCGCGGTCCTTCTGCTCGCGAGAGAGGTGGAGGCTCTCCTCGAACCGTGTGACCGCCTCGCTGAATTCGCCTTGCCCGAGCGCGCAGTACGCCGCGGCGTACAGCCCCTTCGCGCGCACCTCGGCGGAGACCGGAGCGTCGACGGACAGAGCTCGGTCGAGCCATCTGCGCGCCTCGCTCAGCTGGCCGCGACTGCTCCAGAGCCGGAACAACGCTCCGGCGATCCGCAAACCGGTGCCGACGTCACCGCTTTCGAGCGACCAGTTGAGGGCGGCGCGGACGTTCCCGGCCTCGTCGTCGAGCCGCCGCAGCCACACCGCCTGATCCGGGCCGACGAGCTTCGGTTCCGCCGACTCGGCCAGGGCCACGACCCAG
Organism: uncultured Actinomycetes bacterium; assembly: GCA_963775695.1. GTDB lineage: Bacteria > Actinomycetota > Thermoleophilia > Gaiellales > Gaiellaceae > DATBLE01. Next base: position 104,492 of record CAVZJU010000009.1, read on the forward strand.
GAGGCGTGTCGTGCCCGCAAAGCGTCCAGCTCGCGTCGCTCGATCAGGCGGAAGAGCGCGTACTCCCGGATCGTCTGCAGCAGCTCGAACCGGGCGTCGCCGCAGGCCCCCTCGCGTCTGCGGAGGAGGCTTTCGTCAACGAGCGCCGCCAGCGCGTCGACCAGGAGGACCGAGTCGAGCTCGCCGGTGGCGCAGATCTGTTCCGCTGCGCCGAGCGTGAAGCCGTCGGCGAACACGGCGCAGCGGGCGAAGAGCATCCGCGCGGCCTCGTCGAGCAGCTCGTAGCTCCAGTCGATCGTGCCGCGCAGCGTCTGGTGGCGCGACGGGAGGTCGCGCGCGCCGCCGGTCAGCAGCTGGAGCCGGTTCTCGAGCCTCGATGCGACCGCCGCCGGCGTCAGGAGCCGCAAGCGCGCAGCCGCCAGCTCGATCGCCAGTGGCAAGCCGTCGAGGCGGCGGCAGATCTCGACGATTGCCGGAGCGTTGGCGTGGTCGAGCGAGAATCCTGGGCTCACCTCCCCCGCGCACTGGATGAACAGCGCAACCGCAGGCGACGCGGCGAGGACGTCGAGATCGTCACCGGCATCCGGATCGGGAACCTCGAGCGGACCGACGACGTGCTCTCGCTCTCCACGCACGTGGAGCGGCGAGCGGCTCGTCACGAGCACCTTCAGCGACGGCAACGCCGTTAGGAGCTCGGAGACGGTCGCTGCGGCGGGCAGCAGGTGCTCGAAGTTGTCCAGGATCACGAGCAGCCGCTCTCCCGCCAGCTCGGCCCGCGTGGCCTCGAGCAAGCCCTCGTGAGTGGCGGGGCCGGCGTCGTCCCCACCGCCACGCGCCTCGACGCCGAGCGCGGCGACGATGGAGGGCAGCACGACGGCAGGATCGTTGATCGCCGCGAGCCCCACGAAACAGATCCCGTTCCGGAACTCGTCGGCGACGCTGGAACCGATCTCCAGCGCCAGTCGGGTCTTGCCGGTGCCGCCCGGCCCCGTCAGGGTCAAGAGGCGCACGGCGTCGTCCCGCAACGCTCCGAGGACGGCTGTCAGGTCGTCGGTGCGTCCCAGGAGGGGCCCCTCGGGCGGCGGGAGCTTCGTTCGATCCTTCTCGCCTGGGACGGCAGGGGTGGGCGACTCGGGGTGCGGAGCGTCGGCAGCAGCTGCCGTGGACGAGCGGAGCGCGTCGCGCGCGGCAGCCACGAATTCGCCGCACGACGGGTACCGCTCGCCCTCGTCCTTCGCGAGAGCGCGACAGACGACCGCGTCGAGCCTCCCCGGCAGATCCGGTCGTTTGTCGCTGACGCGAGGCGGCGGATCGAGGATGTGGCCGAACAGGACCGCGACGTCCGTCTCCTTCGGGAACGGCCGCTCGCCGGTCAGCGCCTCGTAGAGGACGCAGCCGAGCGCGTAGACGTCCGCGGAGGGGCCCGTCTCCTGGCCCTGAATCTGCTCCGGGGACGCATAGGAGACCGTGCCGGCGAACACGCCTCGCTCGGTCGCGCTCGAGCGCCCCCTCCTCGCGATGCTGAAGTCGGTCAGGTACGTGCGGCCGGTCGGAACGTCGATCAGGATGTTCTCCGGCTTGACGTCGCGGTGCACGATCTCGCGCGCATGCGCGGCGTCGAGGGCGGCGGCCACCTGCCTGACGATCTCCAGCGCGAGTTCGGGGTCGAGCCGGCCCTCGCGGCCGATCAGATGCCGAAGGTCGTACCCCTCGACGTACCGCATGGCGATGAACAGGACGCCTTCGACTTCGCCCGCGTCGAAGATCGGGATCATGTTCGGGTGCTCGATCGCCGCGACCAGCTGCGATTCGCGGACGAAGCGCTCGCGGAAGTCCTCGTCCGATGCGAGCTCCGGTACGAGCAGCTTCAAGGCCGCCTTGCGCCGGAGGCCGACGTGCTCCGCGAGGAAGACACGACCCACCGCGCCTCGGCCGAGCTCGCTCTGGATGCGGTAGGAGCCGATCTGGCTCCCGACGGCCGGCGTCACCGCCATCCGGCTAATCCGCCCGGGTCGCCGCCCGCTCGAGCGTCGCCGCGTACTCCGTTGCGCTTGGCGGCCGGTCGAGCGGATCCTTCTGCAGTGCGGCGACGATCGCCTGGGAGAGCGGCGACGGCCAGGCCGCGCGACCGGCGCCCGGATCAAGTGGCTCCTCGTCGAGGTGCGCGATTCCAACCTCGAAGAGGCTGCGACCACCGAACGGAGTCCGACCCGCGGCGCACTCGAACACCGTGCAGCCGAACGCGTAGACGTCCGTCGCCGGCGTCGCGGGCGCGCCCCGGATCACCTCGGGCGCCAGATACTCGAGCGTTCCCATCACCTGCCCGGGCCGCGTCAGGACCGTGTACGCCGTTCCCTTCGCAAGACCGAAATCGGTCAGGAAGGCGGCGTTGCCGGCGAGGAGAACGTTCGACGACTTGACATCTCGGTGGACGAGCCCGATCCGGTGCAGCGCGTCGAGAGCGGAGCCGATCTCGCCCGCAAGCCGAACGAGCTCGCCGATCGGTAACGGCCCGCTCTCCCGAATCCGCCTCTCGAGGGTTGGCCCCTCGACGTACGCGACGGCGAGGAAGCTCCGTCCTTCTATCTCGCCCGCATCGAGGATCGGAACGAGGTGCTCGTGGTGGGCTTCGGCGGCCGCCCGTGCTTCGTGCAGGAAGCGCTGCCTGAACGTGTTGTCGTCCGATAGGGCGGCCTTCAGGACTTTCAGCGCAACGGTCGTGCCGTCGGTGCCGCGGACGGCGCGGAAGACGAGCCCCATGCCGCCCTCGCCGAGCAGCTCCTCGAGGCGGAAGCCGGCGAAGCTATCCCCGACCGCGAGCTCGGGGATGCTTCCGGATCCGCGCGAGGCCATCGGCGTAGCGTACTTTCCGGCGGCGCCCCGAGCGGTTCGCGCGGCTTTAACGCGGGACTCCGTGGCGTTAGGGTCGAGGCGATGGGGTCGGGACTCGCAGCTCGTGAAGACGCCGCCGCCGTGTCCGGGGAACGGTTCGGCGGCGTACGCCTGGTCGCCGGATACACGGTGGTGACGACCTTCGTTGCCGCTGCCGTGATCGTCTCGGTCGTGATCGGCGATACCCGCAAGACGGCACCCGATGTCGCCGGGCGGTACCGGGCGACTGAGAGGTCGTGCCTCCGGGGCGTCTTCTCGCTCGAGCAGTCGGGCAAGTACGTCGACCTCGCAGCGCCCGGTAGGGCAGGCGGCAAGCTGACCATATCGCACGGCCGCGTCCAGGGCCCCGTCACCTGCGGCGACGGGTCGGCGGCGCAGATCGACGTCGCCCGGGGCGCTGAACAGGCGCTGACCGGGAGCCTCGGCGGCGTCCCGTTCAGCGCAACCTACGTCGGCGAGCTGCCGAGACCAGGTGCGTCGGCGGAGCCCGTTGACCGATCGGGTGAAGAGACGTTCGGACGCCTCATGCTCGCGATCGCGGCGGTGATCCTCGCTGCCCGACTTGTGGGTGCGGTGCTCGGACGGCTCGGCCAGCCGAGGGTGATGGGGGAGGTCCTGGCCGGGATCCTGCTCGGACCGACGCTGCTCGGGGCGGTCGCGCCAGGCATCGAGCACTACCTGTTCCCTCCGGACATCGTCCCTCTGCTCACCGGCGCCGCGGAGATCGGGCTCGCCTTCTATCTCTTCCTCGTCGGCATGGAGCTCGACCCACGCATGCTTCGCGAGCGCATCACGCAGGCGGCGTTCATCTCGAACACGAGCGTGGCCTTTCCCTTCGGGCTTGGTCTGCTCGTTGCGATCCCCCTCTACGAGCTGCTCGCGCCAGACAAGCCCTACCTGCCGTTCGCGCTCTTCATCGGGGTCTCGATGTCGATTACCGCCTTCCCGGTTCTGGCTCGGATCCTCGTCGAGCGCCGGATGACGCGAGGTCCGGTGGGCAGCGTGGCGCTCGCCGGCGCGGCGATCGACGACGTCACGGCCTGGGGGCTGCTGGCGCTCGCGACGGCGGTCGCCGGCGCCGGATCGAGCCTGCGCGCATTCGAGGTGGTCGTGCTGGCGGCCCTGTTCACGGCGGGGATGATTCTGATCGGCCGGCCGCTCCTCGGCCGGGTTTCGGCGGCCTACGACGAGGCGGGGCACGTGCCGGCGCTGTGGCTCGGGACGATCTTCGTCAGCGTCCTGCTCTCCGCGTACGTCTCGCAGCAGATCGGCATCGCGGCGATCTTCGGCGCGTTCGTGATGGGGCTGATCATGCCGCGCCACGCCGGCCTGACCGACGACGTGAGCCGACGTCTCGAGGACTTCGTCGTCACCGTGCTCCTGCCGCTGTTCTTCGTCGTCACGGGCTTGCGAGTCGATGTCGGCGCGCTCAACCGACCCGTCCTCTGGCTGCTGACGCTCGCCCTCATCGTGATCGCGATCACCGGCAAATGGCTCGGCGCGATGCTCGCCGCGCGCTACACGGGATTCGCGTTCCGAGACTCGGCCGCACTCGGTGCGCTCATGAACACCCGCGGCCTCACCGAGCTGATCGTGCTCACCATCGGCTTCGAGCTCGGACTCATCTCCCAGAGCTTGTTCACGATGCTCGTCCTGATGGCGCTGATCACGACGCTGATGACCGGCCCCGCCCTGCGCATCCTCGACGCCAGGGGCGAGCTCTCGGCGCCGCCGGAGGACGAGCTGCGGCGGGCCACGCCGGCGCAGACCGCGCCCGAGGAGCCCGCAGTAGAAGGGTCGATCATCGTCGCGCCCCAGGATGAGCGCAGCATGGACGCGCTACTCGCGCTCGCCGAGCCGCTCTCGCGCTCTCAGCCGCCCCGAGAGCTCATCCTCGCGCGACTCCTCGTCCCGGCGCGCATCGCCACCGGTCTCGTCGGCGACGACCGCGAGCTCCAGCTCGCCGCCGCCGACGTCAACCGGCGGCGTGAGCTCCTCGCGGCGCACGGCGTCCAGACACGCGCAGTCGCCTTCACCTCACCCGACCCGGGAGACGACCTCGTTCGCCTCTCCCGCGAGCAGGACATCGACCTCGTCTTGCTCAACGGCCGCCGTCCGCTCGTGGGTGAGGGAGTGCCGCGCGGCGACGTGGGCAAGGTGCTCGACAAGGCGCCTTGCGACGTCGCCGTGCTCGTCGAGCGGGAGGCGGTCCCGGTCATCGACGCGGACCACCCGGTGATGATCCCATTCGGCGGCGCCGACCACGACTGGGCGGCGCTCGAGCTCGGCGCCTGGATCGCGTCCGCCCGCCAGGCGCCGCTCAGGCTGCTGGGAGCCGGGCGGGGAGAGGGCGACGGTTCCCGCGATGCGAGCCGGCTGCTCGCTTCGGCCTCGCTCGTCGTCCAGCAGCTCGCCGGGATCCCGGCGGAGCCCATGCTCGTCCAACCGGGTCCGGAGCTCGTCGAGAGCGTAGGTGGTGCCGGGCTGTTGGTGATCGGGCTCTCCGAGCGGTGGCGACAGGAGGGGCTCGGCCCGGTGCGCTCCCAGATCGCGAAGGCGGCGGCCGCACCGACGCTGTTCGTCCGTCGTGGCATCCGCGAGTCGGCGCTTGCGCCGAAGGGCGACCTCACCCGCTTCCGCTGGTCGGCGGCCGGCCCGCCTGAGCGGACCTTAGCGGCCCGTCCTGCTCGAGCGTCCGCTCAAGATCCCGGCCCTCGACGTAGCGCATAGCGATATACAGGCAGTCCTCTTCCTCGCCGGCGTCGTAGAGAGGAATGATGTTCGGATGGTCGAGATGCGCAGCCAGATGGGACTCCTGAAGGAATCGCTCTCTGAACGTCTCGTCTATCTCGACGATCTGATGAACGAGCAGCTTGAGCGCAACCTTCCGCGACAAGCTCACCTGCTCGGCGAGATAGACGACGCTCATCCCGCCACGCCCGAGCACGGACTCGATCCGGAAACCCGCGACCTTCGTACCGATCCGGGTATGTGCTGCGCGAGGTGCCATACCGGGCCTCTGGCGTTGCAGCCTCCGGCCGGAAAAAACAACGCGCAAGTACCGCCCGAAGCAACTGAGCGCATCCGCACGCCCAACAGAGCGGGTCAGGTACGTACCTGGGTGAGAACCGCATGAACAAGCCATTTCTGCCCGCGTGCCGGAATGCGTACGGTCTGCGTACTTCGCGCCGAATTGCGGCGTCGAGCTCGGCCCGCCTCAGTGTCCCAGCCTCCCCCAGGCGGAAGCTGGGGGCTGAAAAAGGCGTCGGCCCCCTTGGGACTCCGATGGTCGGTCGTGAAGAAGACCGTTGCTCTCGTTGCTCGGCGCCTTCTCTCGCATGCGCATCAGGGTTGGGTAGCTACCGGAGCGCTGCCGGGGCGGGCTGCGGCTTACTGTCGCTGGGGCCGGCTTGACGCCGACCCGTCGCGGCGGGCACGGTCGAGCGATGCGAACCGTTTTCCTGTTCCGGCACGCGAAGTCGAGCTGGTCAGATCCAACGCTTGCGGACATCGACCGGCCGCTCGCTCCACGAGGCGAGCGCGCCGCGAAGAAGATCGCCGCCTACGTGCGGCAGAAGAGGATTCGGCCAGCCCTTGTCCTCTGCTCGCCCTCGGTTCGTACCCGCCGGACACTCGAGGCGATCGAGCCGTCGCTGGGCAAGAGCTGCACTGTCGAGCTCGTGCCGGCGCTCTACGCCGGCTCGCACCAGGAGCTGCTTCGGCAGCTCCAGGCTCTCCCCGACGCCGTCGCGTCGGTCATGCTCGTGGGGCACAACCCTGGCCTCCAGCAGCTTGCGCTGGCGCTCGCGAGGGGCGGCGCCGAGCTCCCGAGACTGGAGGAAAAGCTTCCTACCGGCGCGCTCGCCACACTCGTCGCCGACTGCGAGAGCTGGGTGGCGCTGAGACCCGGTGACGCAGAGCTCGTGGATTACGTCGTCCCCAGAGATCTCGGCTGAGCGGCCTCCTGGTCTCCACTCCGGGGCCACAAGGAGCTGACCCTACCTCCTGGCCAGCCTCCGGAAGGCTCATCAGTTGCTGATCGTCTGACAGCGACCCTCATGGTCGTGGCTCAGGGAGCGGTGCCGCCCGAGAGACCGAAGTTGCGTCGTTGTTACTAGCCCGCTAGGACGCGCACTTCGAGCCGGTGAGCGACAGGTCGCGCCCGCCTCGGAACTACCCAGTTTGTGCTGGACTTGTTGCTGGGATATTCCAGACCGTCAGGCTCCAGAAGAAGACGCCTCCCGTCACCTGCTTGATCGTGAACCTGTGCGCGAGGTCGGGATCGTCGGTTGCGGCAAGGCTCGCAATCAGAGGCTGGTTCAAGTGGTGGCCCGGTCGCATCTGAAATTCTCCGAAGGAGTGATCGTCGATTAGGCACTCGACCGCGGCGTAGTAGTCCGGGCTGTAGTACTGGTCGGGGTATGTCTGCGCCGAGGGCAAGAACAGGTAGTAGCCGGTCTCTGGCGCGGCGAAGTGGCACCAGACCTGCCCGGTGAGGGCGCGTGGCGGGATCAGCCCGCCGAGGTCGTCTGCGCCGGCGAAGTACGCGTAGCAGTTCGCCTGGGCGTCGAACAAGGTGAGCAGGCTGCCGGGAAAGTCGGCGTCCCAGACGAACGTGCCGCCCAGTGCCGTCCCGCGGGTCTCGCAGACACTGAAGTAGGCAACCTCGCCCCAGACTTCAGGCCGCTCGAGCATCGGCAGCCGCTCGATGGCCTTACCCGCACCCTCCACTTGCCTGAGCGCTTCGAGCGTCTCATGGGGCGTCTTCGACGGAGGGGGCGTTGCTTTCGGCGGTGCCTGTCTCAGCAACGTCGTCACGGGAAACGCCGCAAGAGGCTCGACCACGAGCAGTTCGACGTCGGTCATTTCGGCACTTCCCTTCGCGTGAACCCCTGTCCGGATTGATCGCCCATCCCGCCGCCTCCTCTCAGGGTCGTGACCCCGAAGAAATCGTGTGCAACCAGTAGACCGAGCCTAGGCCGGCATCGAGTTCGCCTCTACCGTGCTAACCACCGAACCGGCTACCGCGGCAACCCCCTAGGGGCGGCAGCGGCCCGAGCAGCGCCTCCGTCGACCACGGAACTACGGCGACGCACAGATCCGCTCCGGTGCTGCATTGAGCTGTGACCTCCTGCTCGGGTTCTAGAGGTGGACTCATGGCCATTCCAGAAGAAGCCTCCTGGCATGTGCGCCAGGAGGCTGACCAAGGGATGCGGGTGGCGTCCCCGCGTTCTTCTGGTGCTAGAAGATCTCCGCTGGCAGTGTCAAACCCGCGAGGCTCGTGAGCGAAAGGGCGCCCGTGGGGTCGTGCCCGCGTCCGTCGAGGAGGGCGAGCAGCTGCCGGTAGTGGAAGGCGGCGTGCCAGCGCTGGGAGTCGAGCAAATTCGCGTACGTCACGCCGCCACGCGGGGATGTGATGTCCGGATCGTCGGTGAGCAGGTCGGTCTCGCTCTCGTGCAGCCAGTCCCGCCAGGCTACGCGGCGGTCGCTTGCGTAGGCGACGACCGCGGCCGCGTCCTGTAGCGCTGCTTCACGGTCTTCGTCGAGGGTCGGGTCCCAGTCGAAGTGGCCGGTTTCGAACGCGATGGGGAGGAGTTCGAACGGGTGGAAGACGTTCACGGTCAGGTTGCGCAGGGAGCGGCCGCGCGATGGCGTCGGAGTGGTGAGCGTCTGCTGGTCGAGCGGCTGAATCAGCTTCAGCCAGGCGTCGAGGATGGAGGCGGCGTCCCACGCGAGCTGCGTGACCTCGAGTTGCGCGGGCGCCTCGAGGCCGAGCATCGACGCGAGCTGAGAGGTGTGCAGGATCGGTGAGGCGACGCCGCCGACGACGAGGCACGGGACGATTGGCCGACCGGCACCAACCCAGCGCGCCGCGCCAGCGGGCTCGCGAATGTTCACCGACTCGAACTCCACCCCCTGCTTGCCAAGGAACTCCTCGGCTGCACGACAGCATGCTCAAGCAGGCTGCCAGAACAGAGCGGGAAGCTCGGGCACGCGGCGAATCTACAACAGCGCTTCGCTGGGCTGTCCCCCACCGACCGAGGACGGCATTGGGCGAGCCTGGCTGCCCGCCTTCTGGCCACCCGCCGGGGCGTCGCGACCCCTGGCTTGCACCCTGACCTGACCTCCTGGTCTCACGCCCAGGAACGGCCTCCCCGCCTGGCGATGACTTGGTCGGCCCGCTTCACGCAGTAGCGGGGGAGCACCCGGCCGAACAGGCTCCGCTTGCTCGCTACGACTTGGTATGTGGATTCGGCCGCGTGCGGGAACCGCCGAGTGAGCCATGCCAATGGCCTTCCGCCGGGTAGACGGGCAAACAGTGTCGGGAATGCCGCGCCGGCGGCGAGCACTTTTCTGTCCGTTTCGGCCATGGCATACCACGAACGTGGACGCTCCTCGGATCCATCCGGGCCGAGTCGATGGCGTACGTCCTGGTAAGCCGTCGCCGATAGTGCCTGCCGACGATCCCAGAGCAGGAGGGTGGCGACAACGCACCGGCAGAAGCCACAGTCGCGGTCGTAGACGACGATGAGTCCAGATCGTCCCGGTCGCTCAGCCTGCGTCAGCGCTGCTCCTCGAGCCGCAAGAGGCCATAGCGCCACGCTACCCATCCCGCGCCGACCATCGCGTCTCCTGGCTTGCAACCAGATTCAACCTCCTGGTCTTGCTCGAGCCACCTCTTGGACCTGTCTTGCGTTGAGCCCGTGGCGGGACAGCAGCGTGGCGCGGGTGTGACGCAACGTGTGGAAGCCGCACCAAGCCCCGGTCGAGCGCGTGCTGCACTCATGTACCGGCCGAGCTTGCCTGAGGCCCCGACGATGCAGACGCTCATCGCCTGCGTCCCGGAGCGCCCCGGGATGAGTCTGCGGGTGCGGCGCCGGCGTTCGAAGTGATCTGGAGTGGCCCCCGTCGTATGTGGACGGAGAGGTAGCGGACTCCTTCTGGACCGGCGGCGATCCGCCGGGCGCTCCCCTTCCCGACGGTGATCGCCTGACCGGCTTCGACGGGTTGCGCGTCGCCGTTGACCGTGACCGTGGCCGATCCGGCGAGCACGACGAGGAGGATGTCGCGCTCGCGGTTCGTGTGCTCGGAGGGGCCGGCGCCCGGCGGCCATGCGAGCAGGGTCGCGTTGAGATCTTCGCTCTCGGTGGCCCAGAGCAGGCCCGTTCCCTCCTGCGAGAGCGGCTCGACGGGCTCCCGTGTCGCAGCAGCTTCCTCCTGCGTGCGGAGGGCGTCGTCGGACGCGACCTGCTCGATGAGCGGGAACAGGGTTCGTTCCTCGAAGCGGATGTGCTTCTCGAGCGTCTGGGCGAGCTCCGCCATCACCTCTTGCGAGACATCCCCAGCCGCCAGCTCGCCTTCGAGTGTTCTGACGAGCGCGTGCAGGCCCTGATGCTCGAGCAGCGCGCGAGTGAGCAGCTCGGTCGCCGGCTCCTCGGCGCCGACGAGCAGCGGGAAGAGCCACTCCTCTTCCTCGCGGAAGTGCGGGCGGGTGTCGCGGGCGAAGAATCGCAGGAAGGCGGCCGCGGCCTCGCGCCGTTCAGCCGGAATGCGCTCCGCCGCCCGGCGCAGCCGTTGTGCCTGCACCAGGCCGTGATGATGGTCGTGCGAGAGCGGGACCATGGCGGGGTGCCGCTTCATGCGCCGAGCGTAGCCAGGTCTTGCGTGTGCCCGCGGGCGAGACGGCCGGTCGGCGAGCTCCGGCCTTAAGCGCTCGTCCCGCACGCGCAGGCGGAGGAGGAGGTGCTGTACCCGGAGTGGGCGAAGCTGGTCGGCTTCGAGGACGCGGCCGTGCCGATGGTGCACGACCACCAGGCGATCGTTGCGCGGATCGAGCGACTGGAGCATGCCGATAGCGACGACGTCGACACCCTGCGGGAACTGCTGTACGGCCTCTACGCATTGATCGGCGTGCATCTCCGCAAGGAGGAGGACATCCAGCTGCTTGCCTTCGACGCCGCTCCGCCCGAGCTGACCCGGGCCGTCGTCGAGCGCATGGAGGCGTTCGCAGGGCACGCGCACGAACACGCCCACTAGGAGCGTCGTCTCCGTCTGCTCATGGCCGGGTGTCCGTTCCGGGCTCTCCCTGGAACCATCAATTCGTCTGAGCCTGCCTCCTGGTCATCTACCAGGGGCGCATGCGTCGGTGACGCCGTCCGCGGTAGCGCGGGAGCGTTGCGACGTCACCTATGGTCGGGGTGTGGAGTATCGGACTCTTGGCCGCACCGGCGTGAAGGTGAGCCCGTTGTGTCTGGGGGCGATGATGTTCGGGGAGTGGGGGAATCCCGACCACCAGGCCTCGGTCCGGATCATTCACCGTGCCCTCGACGCGGGCCTGAACTTCGTCGACACGGCCGATGTCTACTCGGGTGGGGAGTCCGAGGAGATCGTCGCCAAGGCGCTGAAGAGCCGGCGCGACCAGGTCGTCTTGGCGACGAAGGTGCACTTCCCGATGGGCGAGGGGCCGAACGAGGGCGGCAACTCGCGCCGCTGGATCATCCAGGAGTGCGAGGCGAGCCTGCGCCGGCTGGACACCGAATGGATCGACCTGTACCAGATCCACCGCTGGGACCCCGATACCGATCACGACGAGACGCTCGGTGCGCTCACCGATCTGGTGCGCGCCGGGAAAGTGCGCTACATCGGCTCGTCGACGTATCCGGCCAGCGAGATCGTGGCGGCGCAGCTGGTTGCGCAGTCGCGGGGCCGGGAGCGTTTCGTCTGCGAGCAGCCGCCGTACTCGATGCTCGTTCGCGGGGTCGAGGCGGAGGTGCTGCCTGTCTGCGGGAGGCACGGGATGGGGGTTATCTCCTGGGGTCCGCTCGCCGGCGGCTGGCTCACCGGCGCCTGGCGTATGGGCAAGGAGCCGCCCGCGAGCACGCGCGCCCAGCGCCTACCGCAGCGCTACGACCTCTCGCTGCCGGCGAACCAGCGGAAGCTGGAGGCGTCCGACGCCCTGGCGCGATTGGCTGAGGAGGCCGGTATGTCGCTGATCCACATGGCGATCGCCTTCGTCGTCAACCACCCGGCCGTGACAGCGGCGATCATCGGGCCCCGCACTGACGAACAGCTCGAGAGCCAACTCGGCGCCACCGACGTGCGCCTCGACGCCGCGCTGCTCGACCGCATCGACGAGGTCGTCCCGCCGGGCACGAACTTCAGCTTCGCCGATGCCGGCTTCACGCCGCCGGCGGTCGCCGACCCGGCCCTGCGCCGGCGCTGAGAGCTGCTCAGCCGGAGTTCATGGCGTGGTAGAAGATCGCCCGTGGGGCGCGTGCGAAGAGGGACAGCGGTGGATGCCGAGCTGGCGCGCGCTGCGGCGTTTCGGACGGCGTTGCGGCGGTTCCTACGTCGGACCGATGCGGTCGCCGCTCTTGGGGGGTTGACGCCGCAACGCTACGACCTGCTGCTGATGATCCGGGCGCATCGCGGTCCGGACGGTGCGGTGCCCATGGCCGAGCTACGTGGTCTGCTGCAGCTGAGGCAGACCGCCGTGACCGAACTCGTGAAGCGGACCGAGGAGGCGGGCCTGATCGAACGACGACCCTCGCCGGAGGACAAGCGCGCCTGGCTGCTGCAGCTGACAAAGGACGGCGACGAACGACTGCTACGGGTCTTCGATGCTCTGCGCGATGATCGGGCCGCGCTTACGGAGGTCTTTCGCGACGTCGACGAGCGGTTCCAGGCCGCAACCCGCCAATCGAGCGCAACACGCTGATCCTCAGAGGATGTGATCGGAAGCACGCGAACCCCGGGTGGTGGAACGCCTGCGTTACCGCTCGGCCCTTCGCATGGCGGTCGCTGCAAGTGCCGCTCCGTACGGCTACACCCTTACGGTCTGGACAAGTGGAGCCGTGCTTTCCCACGCACGCGGCATCCCCGACAGCGCCGAAGCGCTCCTATTCCTCTGTGGCGCGGTCATCGCATTCGCTCTGGTAGGCGGCGTCGCCTTCGGGGGTCTATTGGAGCAACTGTCGCCCGAACCCACACGCGCAGTCGTCTGGGGCGGACTGCATCTCTTCTCGGTGGGTCTCGCGATCGCCGCAGCTACCCTCGTAGCTCACCTCCTCACAGATCCGGCCGCCTGGCCTATCGGTGGTTTCCTCGCCACTGCCATCTACCTCACCGCGTCCGCGCTTCAGCTGACGCTCGCCCACGCAACCCGGCGCGGCCGGGGCGCCTGACGACATCGTCTCAGCGCGAGACCGTTGTCTCGTTGAAGCACACCAGGGAACTATCTCCAACTTCCGGATCCGATCCACGTAGATCGATCGCAGGCGCAGAGCTCTCGGCGGGCTGGGTCGGATGGACCCCGATCTGCATGAGCCGGCCTGGAGAGACGCCGCTCGAGGGCTGTGAGTTGGATCAGCGCAGTTCTCTCTCGCGCTCGAGGCTCGCCAGTGGCGCGTGTGCGTTCCGGGCGGTTCGTTTGCCTGCCGAGCCGGTCTTCAAGACCCGGTCAGCTCAAATAGACCGCGGGAGCGGCCGCTTCTACCTCCGACCAATATCATGACAAACATCATGATATGGTGTAGTTGCCTGGCCGACGTCCAGTATTCGTGGTGAGGCCCGAGACGGGGGCACCGAGATCGAACCGCGTGACAACCTGAGAACGAAGCCAGCGGGGATGCGGACTTCGTCCGGCAGAGGACGGGTCCCGGTGGGTCGCGTGTACGGTCTCCTTCTGGCCGTTACGGCCCTTGCGGCCGCGGTTGCTCTTGTCGCGGAGGCGGGCTGGACTGCCGGAGGGGGTTGGACCCGGATCAGCGGTCCGGGTAACACAGGCGACCAACTCGGTCTCGCCCGCACCTCCGACGGGGTCCTACATGTGATCTGGAATCGCGGTAACCCCCCGCCGACGTCGATCTTCGACACGCGCATCTCATCGACTGGAAAGCCGATTCGGACGAGCACGGTCGCGACGAACTGGGGTGGCGCACAGGGCCTCGCGCTGCTTGTGATGCCGGGCGGCACGCTGCGCTTGTTCGCGGCGGGAAGCCCCGTCAACCGGTCGGCGGTCGCGGGCGTCAATACGCTGACCGCCCCGGCGAGCGGAACGGGCTGGACGCTGCAGCAGGGAGCGGTATGGGGCGGTCCGGTCGCCGGCTCCTCGGCGGTCATCGGCGCGACGCTCACGAAGGATGGTCAGCCTGTCACGGCCTGGCGGGGATTCGCGGCCGAGGGAGTCCCGCCCGGCTCGATCCCGCAGAACGGCTACATCCCATTCAATCTGGCCTCGCATCTCGCAACGGACGCGGCGAGCGGCGCCGTGGTGATCGCGGGTATCACGGGCGCCGGCAAAGGCGGCGTGCTCGTCAAGCAGATTCTGCCGAGCCCGGGATCGGCGGTCGTGTTGCCGAACTCGAGCTACAACAACGATTGGATCACCGGACTGAGCGGACGGATCGGCGCACCCGGCGTCTACGTCGCCTACGCCGATACGAAGGCCGTGCACCTCTACCGCTACGGGGGCGGCTCAAAGACGCTCGCCCGCGGCCCGTACACGAGCGCGACCCTCTGCGCCGCCCCCAGCGGACGGCTCTGGGTGGCCTGGGGCGACGCGAAAGACGAGCTGTTCGTCACCCGCTCGAATCGTGCCGCAAGCGGCTTCGAGAGGGTCCAGAAGCTCGCGCTCCCCCAGAACACGTCGAGCGGCCTCACGTTCGTGCAATGCGAGGGCTCCACCGGCCCCGTCGACCTGTTCGCGGACGTCAGCGACAAGTCAAACCAGCTCGGCTTCTGGCACACGCACCTGCTCGCCCAGTTCTCGCTCAGTGCGACGGTCGCGAAGACGAAAGCCGGGACGAAGGTGACGCTATCCGTGCGCGATGCCGGCGACCCTGTGCCGGGCGCCGCAATCGCCGTCGGAGGCAAGCATCTGAAGACCGACGCGACGGGGCGGGTGACGCTGACTCGGTTGCCGCCGGGTTCGTACACCGCCAGCGCGGCCGCCGGCGGCTACGCATCGTCATCGGCGCACTTCCGGGTCTGAGCTCCAGCTCACGACCGTCGGGGAGGAGTCCGGGAGAGCTGCGGACACACAGGCAAAGGCGACAGCCAAGTGATCGAGCAAGCGCTTCGCCGAGAACTCGGCCTCGACCTGCTCGAGCGCCTCTGGCAGGGCGACGATCTCGGGGAGGAGCGGGCGCTGACTCTCGCGGTCGAGGCGCAGCACAAGACGCGGCCACGCCGGCGCTGAGTGCGCGCCATTCTCGACCCGAACATCCTCATCGCCGCACTGCTCTCCCGTGGCGGAACGCCGGCCCAGCTTCTCTCGCGCTGGCTCGCCGGCGAGTTCGAGCTGGTCGTCTCGGAGACGCTGCTTGCAGAGCTCCAACGAGCACCCGCCTACCCGAAACTGGGTGAACGCATCTCGGCAGACGAGGCCAACGGATTCGTCGCGCTGCTGCGCCGCGGAGCACGACTTGCTGAAGATCCGGCAGAGCCGCCGTCTCGCTCGGCCGACCCCGGCGACGACTACCTGCTAGCTCTCGCAGAGCACGAGCGCGCCGTCCTCGTCTCCGGCGACGGACATCTCCGGGCGCTGGCCGACGAGTTCCCTATCCAGACCGCTCGCGCCTTCCTCGGCACCCTCGCCACCGCCTAGATGAGTGAACGCTCGAGGTCCCAGGACCCAGATCGAGCCGCACCCCTCCCGGGCTCTCACCGGAGAGGCGACCTTCTGATCGTCCCCCAGAACCTCACCGCATGGATGCAGATGCGTTTCCCATCCTTCGGGTGGTAGGAGAGCCTGATCTACAACAGCTCCAGCGCGGCGCCTTGCGCCAGTGTCAGCGCGCGCTCCTCTCCGTACCGTGCCGCAATCGCTTCAACCGCCTGACGCAGGCGGCTGGGACGCTCCGGACGATGCGCGTCCGAGGCGACGAAGTCGCCGATTCCGAGTTCCAACAGCCGCCAGCCGCATTGCTCACACGCCTCGCCGTGTCCGCCGACGAACGAGTCGGCGTTGAAGCACACCAGCGCGCCCTCCTCTGCCAGTTCCAGGAGGAGTTCCGGCCTCCGCTGAACCCCAGGCGAGCGCTCCGGGTGTGCCAACACGACCTCGAAGCCGGCGGCCCGGATCGCTGCGGCTTGCTCCCGCGTCACAGCTACCTCGTCTTCGAACGAGAACCATGGTCCGGGCAGCTCGAGCAGAATCGCCTGTGTCCCTTCCAGCACGTAGTCGCTCAGGTCGCCGATCAGTGCGCCCGTCGCCGACAGCTCCCAGCCCAGGCGAAGGTCGAGTCCGAACTCGGCGCACCGCGGCTTCATCTCCGCGTAGCTGCGCCGGGCAAGGGCGATCCGCTCCTCGCTGATCGGGAACCAGCTGTCCGGCGGATGTGCGTGCGGCGTTCCGTAAACCACCTGCGTCCCCTCCGCGGCCATTTCCCGGCAGAGCGCCAGGCCCGCCTCGATGCTCGGGGCGCCGTCATCACCGGACGGGATGACGTGCGTGTGAAGGTCCACGAAGCCGGTCACGCCCGGACGCTACCCGCTGCTTGGCGAGCGTCAACAGATCGCCCGCACGGCCCGCACGAGGTTTCGGCCCTACGAAACCTCGAGTTCGCCCTGCCGTCCCAGGACCCCGGATGGCGTGCTGCCAACTGACCCGCGTAGGCTGTCGCCCCGATCAGTTTCGTTCCCGAACCACGAGCTCGAAGACGGCCGATACCACGGCTCTCGGTGCACCGAGCGGCCCGAACTGCTGGGGTGGCTTTCTCCCGGCTCGATCCAGTCGCCGGATAGTTCCGCCGACCGGTTGCGGGGTCGGAGTCCAGGGAAACCTAGGAGGATAGGCGCGTGAATAACCCGGATCGGGGAGAGGGGCAGTGACTTGCGCTCGGCAGCCGCGGGCGGAGTCTGGGGCGTACGGGAGCAGCCGGCGGGTCGTATCGGGGCTGTTCTTCTTTCCGCGCGGCGGCTCGGCGCAGGTCGCGCACGCGCTGGGCCAGGCGCTCAGGCAGGCGGGCTGGGAGGTGACGCTGGCGGCCGGCTCGCTCGGCGAGCCGGGCGAACTGACGCATGCAGAGACCTTTTTCGCTGGTCTCGACGTGGTCGGCGTCGACTACTCGCCACGCAAGGGCATCGAGGATGGGATGCCGTTTCCGCCGTCGTACGAGGACCGGCCAGGCGCACCCGACCGCGTTTTCGCGGCGGTGGACGACGACGTTTACGAACGGCTGGTCGAGGCCTGGGTGGACGCGCTCGAGCGCGCCGGCGCGGCGCGCGCGGAGCTGCTGCACCTTCACCATCTCACCCCGGCGAACGAGGCCGCGCAGCGGGCCTTCCCGGCGGTGCCGGTCGTGGGGCAGCTGCACGGCACCGAGCTGGCCATGCTGCGGGCGATCGAGGCAGGCGCCCCGCCTGGCTGGCGGTTCGCGGAGCGCTGGCAGGCGCGGATGCGTGGCTGGGCGCAGGCCTGCACGCGGCTGATCGTCTCACCCGCGGCCGCGGGCGAGGTTGCGGACCTGCTCTGCCTCCCGCATGAGACGATCATCGAGCTGCCGAGCGGGGTCGAGCTCGATCTCTTCCGGCGCCGGCCGCTCGATTCCGGGCAGCGGCTCGAACACTGGCGCCGCTGGCTGGTCGAGGAGCCTCTCGGCTGGGACGAGAGCGGTGAGCCGGGCAGCGTCGCCTACCAGGAGGCCGATCTGTGGCCGCTTCGAGAGGCGGACGCGATCCTGCTTTACGTCGGTCGCTACACCGCCGTCAAGCGGCTGCCGCTCCTGATCCAGGCGCACGCCGACGCGCTGGCCCGGCTCGGACGGCCGCTGCCGCTCGTGCTGGTCGGTGGTAGTCCTGGCGAGTGGGAGAGCGAGCACCCGCTGGCGGTCGCCCGCCGCTGCGGAGACGAGCAGGTGTTCCTCACCGGCTGGAGGCCCCATCAGCAGCTTTCGGAGGCGCTCAATGCCGCCGACCTGCTCGTCCTTCCCTCGGTCGCCGAGGCGTTCGGCCTCGTCCTGGTCGAGGCGATGGCGTGCGGCCTGCCGGTGATCGCTACCGACGCCCACGGCCCCGCCCAGATCGTCGCCCCTGGCACAGGCTGGCTCGTCCCCGCCGATGACCAGCACGCTCTCACCGAGACGCTCCTGAGCGCGGCCTCTGACCCGCAGGATCGCAGGCGGCGAGGCGATCGCGCCTACCAGCACAGTCGATCCAGCTACGGCTGGCCGGTGATCTCCGCGCGCATCGCCGACATCTACGACCAGATCGGCGGCGGTCGCGACGCGAACCGTGCCGGCCGTGCCTGAACCGAGGAGCCGGCTCTTCGTTCGGCGTTCACCGGATCGTCCCCAAATGGAGTCCGAAGCCGAACCAGGCCAGCCTTAGCGGTTGGTAGCCTCGTCGAACGGGTGCAGACGCAGATGTTCGCTCCCCGCTACGAGCTTCTCCGCCACCGGCTCGCGGACGGCGAGCAAACGACCGTCTACGTCGTACGCCACCCGCAGCTGCAGACGCTGATGAGCATCGAGCACTTCCCCGTTCCGCAGCAGCTCGACCGCTGGTGCCGGCAATACGACGTCCGGGAGGCGCTCGTCGGCGGCTTCTTCCGCCGCCCGCACGGGCCGCCGCTGGGCGAGCTCTGGATCCGCGGGCGCCGGATCGCGACCGAACCGGTACCCGACCGGTACCAGGCGGCCCGTGCGGCGATCCACATCGACGAGCACGAGACCCGCATCGCGCCTCGCGCCGAGCTCCCGGCCGAGCCTGCCGGCCACCTGCTGCAAGCCGGTCCGATGCTCGTCCGCGACGGGAGGCCACTCCGCCACGTAGACGACTCCGAGGGATTCGTCGTCGGCGCCCACCAGTTCGACTCCGACATCACCGCGGGCCGCCACCCACGCGCCGCCCTCGCCGTCTCCGACGACGAGCTGATCGCGCTCGTCTGTGACGGCCGCAGGACCGGCGTCGACGCCGGCTTGACCCTTGCCGAGTTGGCCGAGCTGATCGCCGCTCTCGGCGCACGCGACGCGATCAATCTCGACGGCGGCGGCTCAACCGCACTCATCCACCGCGGCCATCTCCTCAACCGGCCCTACGACGAGCAGGATCGCCCGAGCCACAGCCCAAGGCCGGTCGCGACCGCCACCATCTTCCACACGCCCGCGGAAGCCACACGAAGCAAAGCCGCGTAGCGACCTGCGTCCGCGCGCGTAGGGCTCACAACTCGATCTCCCCACAGAAGTAACAGCCAATCCGTTCAGGAAGGTGTCCCACAATCGTGCCCCTAGCGGGTGCGTGCGAACCGCTGCACGGCTTCGAGTAGTTCTTCCGTCTTCGTGGTCGCATCGGCTTCGTCGCCAGACATGAGCGCGCCGGCGACGCAGTGGCGGACGTGTTCGTCGAGGATCTTCAACGCAAGCGACTCGAGGGCGGTGTTCACAGCCGCGATCTGGGTGAGGATGTCGATGCAGTAGCGGTTGTCCTCGACCATCTTTTCGATACCGCGGACCTGCCCTTCGATCCGATGCAGGCGCTTGATCAGTGCTTCCTTGTCCTTCGTGTAACCGTGGGTGTGCGCGTGAGCGGTGGTGGTCACCGGGGCTCCTTTCGGATGCTGGTGAAGCGGCGGAGGCGCAGGCTGTTGCTGACGACGAAAAGACTCGAGCAGGCCATCGCGGCGGCGGCGACGATCGGGTCGAGCAGCCCGGCGATCGCGAGCGGGATCGCGGCGACGTTGTAGGCGAATGCCCAGAACAGGTTGCCCTTGATCGTACGCAGCGTTCGGCGCGCGAGGCGGATCGCGTCGACGGCGCCGCGAAGGTCGCCGGAGACGAGGGTCAGATCGGAGGCCTCGATGGCAACATCGGTACCAGTGCCGATGGCGAGTCCAAGGTCGGCCTGGGCGAGCGCCGGCGCGTCGTTGACGCCGTCGCCGATCATCGCGACAACCTGACCGAGCCCTTGGAGGCGGCGCACCTCGGTGACCTTGTCGTCGGGAGAGACCTCGGCGAGCAAGGTGTCGATCCCGACCTGGCCTGCGACCGCCTCGGCTGTGCGGGCGTTGTCGCCGGTGAGCAGCACTGGAGTCAGGCCAAGGGCCCTGAGTTCCGTGATCGCTTCGGCGCTTGTCGGCTTGATCGCGTCTTTGACTTCGAGCGTCGCCCACGGAACACCATCCCGGGCCACCTCGATGCGTCCGTTGCTGCGGCCGACGACGACCTCGTGGCCGTCGACGAAGCCGATGACGCCGATGCCGACGACGTTGCGAAATGACTCCACGCCGGGCAACGGCCCGACTTCGGCGCGTGCCGCCTGGACGATCGCCTGGGCGACCGGGTGCTCGCTCGCAGCTTCGACGGCACCGGCGAGGCGCAGCACCTCGCTGCGCGACGTCTCGTTCAGGAGGGCGATCTCGCCGAGCTGGAGCTTCCCTTCGGTGATCGTGCCTGTCTTGTCGAGCACGATCGTGTCGACACGCCGCGTCTGCTCGAGGATCTCCGGGCCCTTGATCAGGATGCCCAGCTGCGCACCCCGGCCGGTACCCACCATCAGGGCCGTCGGCGTCGCTAGCCCCAGTGCGCACGGGCAGGCGATGATCAGGACGGACACGGCGGCGGTGAATGCGGTCGCCGCGGAGGCGCCGAATGCCAGCCATCCGGCCAAGGTGAGCAGCGAGAGCACGAGCACGACGGGCACGAACACCGCCGAGACGCGGTCGGCGAGCCGCTGCACCGGTGCTTTACCCGATTGGGCCGCTTCGACCAGACGGGCGATCTGGGCGAGAGCGGTTTCAGCGCCGACGTTGGTCGCGCGGACGACGAGGCGGCCGTACGTGTTCACCGTTGCGCCTGCGACTTGGGATCCTGTCTCGACCTCGATCGGCACCGACTCGCCGGTCAGCATCGACTCGTCGACTGCCGACCCACCTTCGATGACGACGCCGTCGGTTGCGATCTTCTCACCGGGTCTGACCACAAACACGTCGCCGGCCACGAGATCGGAGGCGGGGACGAGCACTTCCTCGCCGTCGCGGATCACCCGTGCCTCCTTGGCGCCCAGTTCCAGCAGCTTGCGAATCGCCTCCGACGAGCGGCCCCTGGCATGCGCTTCGAGGTAGCGGCCGAGAAGAATCAGCGTCGTCACCACAGCGGCGACCTCGAAATAGGTGTCGGCGGCGAGGCCGCCGAAAAGGACGACACTCGACCACAGCCAGGCGCTGAGGGTGCCGAGCGAGATCAGCGTGTCCATCGTCGCCGTCAGGTGCCGCCCGCTCTTCAGCGCGGCCCGGTGGAATCCGATCCCTGAGTAGAAGACGACGGGAGTCGCCAGCACGAATGCCGTCCACTCCCATTGCGCGAACTGCAGCGAGGGGATCATGGTGAGGAGCGCGACCGGCAGCGTGAGCGCGACCGCGACCGCGAGCCTGCGCGTCAGGACAGCAAGCGGTTCGGCGTGGTGGTGGTGCCCGCCTGCGTCGCCGTGGCCATCCGCCTCGTGGGCGGCCACGGCGGGATGTGCGGGATGTGCCCCATACCCGGCCGACTCGACAGTCGCCACGACTTGGTCGACGGGAACTTCGGGGTCGCAGCGCACGGTCACCTGCTCAGTCGCGAAGTTCACCACCGCTTCGACTCCGTCGAGCTTGTTCAGCTTCCGCTCGATGCGGGCGGCGCAGGAAGCGCACGTCATGCCTTCGAGATCGAGGCGAAGCTCGTTCCGGGGCGACTCGGCGGTATCGGCGACGGGCATCGAGGTTCTTACGAAGCCTCTTTGCCGGCTTCCTCGATCGCCGCCCGCAACTCTGCGTGGTCGAGCTTGTCCCCGCGAACACTGACGATCGTGGTCTCCAGGTCGATTTCGACTGAGGTGACGCCAGCGATGCTCGACACCTCGGTACTCAGGGCGTGCTTGCAGTGATCGCAGCTCATACCCGGAGGATGGGAGGTCAGGCGGAGCCAAACATCGGAGTCTTTACATATACCGGGTAGGGGTAACTACTGACGGAGCCGAGCGCCGACGGGCAGTCGTCGTCCAACACCGCGAGACGCTCGAGCGGTGGCCCGTCGTGCTACGGCGACGGGCCGGCCTCTTGGTCGTGGCCGCGGGCGGCATTTTGACGACTGCCTGGCCGGATCGGCCGTTAGTCTCGATCTTGAATGGATGGGGTCGAGATTCGGCGCTCGTCTCGGGCGCGGAGATGGCGGTTGGAGGCTCGGTGGGGCGAGCCTGTCCGGCTGGTCGTTCCGCAGCGGATGGCTCGGTGGGAGATCGAGCAGGTCCTCGGGGGCAGGCGGCAGTGGATCGAGAAGCAGCGCAGCCGCCAGGTACCACGCCTCGGGTTGGACGAAGTGGCGCTGAGCGAAGCGGAGGGGCGTGACCGGGCGCGGAGGGTTGTCACGGAAATCGTCGACGCGGAGGCCGGCCGGATCGGCGTCTCCTCCGGGCGGATACGGATCGGGGCCCAGCGGACGCTGTGGGGCTCGTGCTCTTCGCGGCGCACACTCTCGTTCAACTGGCGTCTCGTGTTGGCCCCGCGCCAGGTGGTCGACTACGTGGTCGTCCACGAGCTCTGTCACCTGCGAGTCCCGAACCATTCACCGGCGTTCTGGACGCTGCTCGAGCAGCACCGCCCCGGATGGCGCGACCAACGTGCGTGGTTGCGCCTGCATGGGCCTGAGCTTCTCGCTTTCAGACCGGCTGAATCACACGAACCCCTCTTCTGACGATCTCCTGGTCTGTGTTCGGAAGGTTGAAGACCTCTTGGTCACCTGTCAGGTGCCGAGCTCCTGGCCGGCTACCGGGAACTGTGGGCACGACGTCCGACGAGACTCCGCGCTGAGCGCGGCCACACCGCTCACATGGTCGGACCGTGCACAGGAGGCACGCGACACGGGGCCGGGCCGGCGGCGTAGCATGGCGAGCATGGGTTCGGACCTGCACTATCGGGCTCCTGGCTGGTTCACTCGGAATGTCTTCAACCGCATCGTCGCCGGTCTCACGAGAGTGGGTGTCAGCGTCTGGGGCTCGCGCATACTCGAGGTTCGGGGCCGTAAGACCGGCGTCCCGCGTCGCACGCCCGTCAACATGCTCACGCTCGCCGGCGTTCGATACCTCGTCGCTCCCCGCGGTCACACTCAGTGGGTTCGAAACCTGCGTGTTAGGGGTGAGGGCGACCTTCTGCTCGGCCGGCGTCGTGAGCACTTTTCTGCCACCGAGATTGCCGACGCGGATAAGGAGCAGATCCTCCGGGCGTACCTGCGCCGGTGGAAGTGGGAGGTCGGGCAGTTCTTCTCGGGTGTCGGTCCCGACGATTCGAGCGCAGAGCTTGAACGGATCGGGCCCGACCATCCGATCTTCCGATTAGACGGGTGACTTGCCGCGACCTCTTGGGCGGTCACCAGATGCAGCCTCCTGGCATGTGCACCAGGAGGCTCGACGAATGACCCGGACCCGCGTTCGATTCCCGCCACTCTTACCTTGCCGAGGTAGATCCGTACTTGCTACGGATGCGATCGATCTTCGCGGTCGAGACAGTGGCCGTAACAATCCTCGATCAAGACCATCCATCTGATATGTCGACTTGAGTCGAGGTTGTTGAGGGAGGGCCCGTTGACGGGCCCTCCTCCTGTTGCTCCGGCGTCAGGTGCACAACGGCGTGGGCGTCGCGAAAACTGCCTTCTGGTCGTCTGCCCGCCGGCCGGCAAGGCGTCAACGGATAGGCTTTCGGCAGCAGATGTGGGACGTCCTGACATGGCATGACGGCACCTTGAGTGTCGCCTGGTGGGCACTCCTCGGCTTCGCGCTGCTGGTGATCATCGCGGCGGGAAGCCGCGCTGCCGGCAAGTAGCCCAAGCGTGCTCGGCCGGGATCTCACGGCCGAAGTCGACCGTGCTGCCCCGCTCTCGCGGCACTCACTTCGCGATATCAAAGCCGGCTGCACCTCCTAGGCTGTCCCTGACCGGGGCAGGCTCCTGGTCACGTACCGCTTGGGAGGGTTCTGGAGCTGGCGACCTTTGGTACTCAAGCGGTCGCGGTTCGAGTCGGTTCGTTGCCGTAGATCCGGCATAGCCGGTACCTGGCGCCGTGAATGACCGGCGATGCGGTCGACCATTGCCTCGGCGGCCGCGAGACCCCCCGCGATCTGGTTGTGTCCGGGCTGACCCAAGACGACCCCGGTGATCATCGTCCGCTTGCCGTCGATCCAGCGGATCGCCCGGAAGGCGAAGCAGCCGCCGGCGGCGTCGTCCGAGCCGGTCTTGACGCCGAGAAACCCGTTGTACCCGAGCAATGTGTTGGTGTTGTGCACGGTGCCGGCGACCGGCAGCGTCGCGCTCGGTGTGGCGACGATGCCCGCGAACACCGGCAGGCGCATGGCCCGATCGACAATGAGCACCTGGTCGGCGGCAGTCGACACGGTTGCATCGTCGTAGCCGCTCGGGTCGGTGTAGCGGGTGTGGGTCATGCCCAGCGACCGTGCGGCGGCATTCATCCGGGCAACAAACCGGTCCGCCGAGCCGGCGTCCCATCGCGCCAGAACCGCGGCGATGTTGTTCGCCGAGGGCAGCAGCAGTGCCTGCAGCGCCTGCAGTTCGTTCAATTGCTCTCCTGCGGCGATGGACACGACCGACTCCCGCTGGCCGCGCCGGCGGTCGGTGTCGGCGACGGCGGCGTCGGTGAGCGTGATCGTCGGGCCGTCCTGGCCGGGCCGTAGCGGGTGGTCACGGAGCACGAGATAGGCCGTCATCACCTTCGCGACGCTGGCGATTGCCGCCGCGTGCTGGTTCGGGCCAGCCTGGACCTGCAACTGTCCTATTTGGACGGCGGCTTGGCCATATGCCGGCCACACCGTGCTGGGCAGGTCTTCGCCGAGCGCACCACGGTGCTCACTGCGAAGGACGTCGATGGGTGATGCGGCCGGCGAGGACGAGGACGCCAGCAACTGATAGCCGAGGGCCGTGGCGAGCGCCGCGATGACGACGAGCAGGCCGGCTGCACGGATCCAGCGAATCCGAATGCGACGGGTCGTCGTTCGTGCCGGTCCGCGGTAGGCCACATCTCCATTCAAGGCACCGTGGTGTTGCCGGCACGTATGGGGTTTTCGATATCCCGACGATACGCGCCGGCTCGTAGCATCTGGGGCATGCGGGTATTGATCGTGGAGGACGAGCCCTACATGGCAGAAGCCATCCGCGATGGCCTACGCCTGGAAGCGATCGCCGCAGACATCGCAGGCGACGGCGACACCGCTCTGGAGCTGCTGAGCGTCACCGCCTACGACATCGCCGTTCTCGACCGCGACATCCCCGGACCGACCGGTGACGAAATCGCCGAACGCATCGTCGCCTCCGGCAGCGGCATGCCGATCCTCATGCTCACCGCTGCCGATCGTCTCGACGACAAGGCCACCGGGTTCGAACTCGGCGCCGACGACTACCTCACCAAGCCGTTCGAGCTCCGAGAGCTCGTGCTCCGTCTCAGGGCGCTCGACCGCAGGCGCGCCCACAACAGGCCACCCGTGCGAGAGATCGGAGGCCTGCGGCTGGATCCGTTCCGCCGCGAGGTCCACCGCGACGGCCGCTACGTCGCGCTGACCAGGAAGCAGTTTGCAGTGCTCGAAGTCCTCGTCGCTGCCGAAGGCGGTATCGTCAGCGCCGAGGAACTCCTGGCGCGAGCGTGGGACGAGTTCGCAGACCCGTTCACCAACGCCGTGCGCATCACCGTCTCGGCACTGCGCAAACGCCTCGGTGAACCCTGGATCATCGCCACCGTGGCCGGCGTCGGGTACCGCATCGACACAGGATCAGACACCGAGCGTGAGGGAGCAGAGCGTGGATAGAGCCCCTGGTTTGAGCGTTCGCCTCAAACTCACCCTCAGCTACGCCGGCTTCCTCATGCTCGCCGGCGTCTTGATGCTCGCGGCCGTTTGGGTGGTCGTTCTGCGCTACATGCCCGATGGTGTGCTCTCCCACATGCATCCCTCGTGGTGGTTCCTGTTCGACCGCTCCGACCCCCTGCACGGCTTCGGCTCGGTCGCGGCCATCGTGCTGGCGTTCCTGCTGGTGTTCGGTCTGCTGGGAGGGTGGCTTCTCGCCGGCCGCATGCTCGCCCCCCTGACTCGCGTCACAGACGCCACACGCATAGCCGCGAACGGATCGCTCTCCCACCGAATCCAATTGGAAGGCCGCAAAGACGAGTTCCGCGAACTCGCCGACGCCTTCGACACCATGCTCGCGCGGCTCGAAGCACACATTGCCGAACAGCGGAGATTCTCAGCCAACGCCTCCCACGAACTGCGCACCCCGCTCTCGGTCACCCAGACACTGCTCGAGGTCGCCCGCAACGATCCGAGCCGTGAGAACGGCGAACTCGTCGACCGTCTCCACACCGTCAACACGCGAGCGATCGACCTCACAGAAGCACTGCTCCTGCTCAGCCGCGCCGACCAGCGGTCATTCACCCGAGAACACGTCGACCTGTCCCTCATTGCGGAAGAAGCCACCGAAACGCTCCTCCCCCTCGCAGAAGAACGCGGCGTCACCATCGAGACCTCCGGCGACATGACCCTCATCATCGGCTCACACGCGCTCCTGCTGCAGTTGAGCACGAACCTCGTGCACAACGCGATCGTCCACAACCTGCCCGACCAGGGCTCCGTGTGGGTCACGACCAGCGTTCACCCCGAGACCGTGGTGCTCACTGTCGAGAACACCGGCGGAAAGCTCACCCCACAGTTGGTTTCCACGCTTGCCGAGCCGTTTCTTCGCGGCACCAAACGCATACGCACCGACCACGCAGGTGTCGGCCTCGGCCTGGCAATCGTCAAAAGCATCACCCAAGCACACGACGGAACCCTCACCCTCACCCCCCGGGCCGCTGGCGGGCTCCGCGTCACGGTGCAACTACCCGCCGCGCCACCGCCCGTCGCGCCACCGCACACTGGCAGAATGGATCGCCAATCGCCACCGGTTGATGCAACTCCACGACGCGCCGAAGCAGACAAGGGCTGCCAGAAGTGACAACAGATGTCCCTGGAAACAGGGACATCGTGCTATTCCGATCGCTCTCGAGGAGGGCGACAGCACTCAAACCGCTTGGGAACACGCAGCACCGGCGCGAGGTTCGAGAGCGCAAGTCACCGATACGGTGACCGCGTGGGACCGGGCGAACGGATACTTCTGAGTTCGTCGTTCGGCGCAGCGGCGACCGAGTACGCCGAGCACCGCCCGGACTACGCGCCGGCGGCAGTGCGCTGGGCGCTCGAACGCGCGCCCGGTCCGCGAGTGCTCGACCTGGGCGCGGGAACCGGCAAGCTGACCGCCATGCTGGTCGGGCTGAGCGCCGAAGTCATCGCGGTCGAGCCCGACCCGGCGATGCTGACCGAGCTGCGCCGCGCGCTGCCGACTGTCCGCGCTCTGCCGGGTAGTGCCGAGGCGGTACCGCTGCCGGACGCGTCCGTCGATGCAGTGCTAGCCGGCAACGCGATGCACTGGTTCGACATGAACGTCGCGGGACCCGAGATAGCCAGAGTCCTCGAACCAGACGGCATCCTGGCCGGCCTGTGGAACGTCTTCGACAACCGCGTCGACTGGGTTGCCGGACTCGAGCGGATCAGCGGAAGCGCGGCAATTGGCCCGAGGGACACCTTCAGCAGCTGGCGTGCCGAGACGGCCGAAGCGCACCGTCCAGACAGTGGCTCGATCGCCCAGTTCGGCTCGCCGGAGCAGGCCGAGTTTCCGCATGGGCACCGCCGGACCGTCGACTCCCTCGTCGCGACGCTCGCGACGAAGGCGGGAATGCTGGTCATGCCAGAGCAGGAACGAGGGGCCACGCTCGGTCGGCTCCGCGCTTTCCTCGCGAGCAGACCGGAGACCGCTCGCGGCGAATTCACCCTTCCGATGCTGACGGGTGTGCTCCGCGTCGGGCGACTGTGAACCATCGATCGATCATCTACGAAGCAAAGGGACTGCAGAGACGAGAGCGCGGCGTACGCCAGCGTTCACAGACGCCTGAAGACGTGAGGCTGGGCCTGGCGGGAGCCGATGAGTTTTCGGTGGTCTGCCGGTCTCTACCCCGTACGGATCCGTAGGCGCCCAGAACGTTCTCGCCTGCAGTAACGACTCCGGGAGGCAACATGAGGCTTCTTCTCACGTCCGCTGGCATCAGGAACACGAGCATCCACGACGCGCTGGTCGACCTCCTGGGCAAACCGATTGCCGACTCCAACGCCCTGTGCATCCCCACCGCGTCGTACGCCATACCCGGCGGTGCTGGCGGAGCGTGGCGTTTCATCAGCGGACGAGAACCCCGCTGCCCCATGTGCGAGTTGGGCTGGAAGTCCTTGGGAGTGCTGGAGCTCACTGCGCTGCCCAGCATCGACGAAGAACGCTGGGTCCCGTGGGTCCGAGAGACAGACGTCCTGCTGGTGAATGGCGGCGACGCCCTGTACCTGTGCCACTGGATGCGGCAGTCCGGACTGGCGGACCTGTTGCCGTCGCTCGAGGCGGTGTACGTGGGACTGAGCGCCGGGAGCATGGTGCTGACCCCCAGAATCGGGGAGGACTTCGTCTACCGGAGGCTGCCGACCGGCGGCGATGAAACGCTGGGAGTCGTCGACTTCTCGATCTTCCCGCACCTGGATCACGAGGATCTGCTGGAGAACACCATGGCCGGCGCAGAAGAATGGGCGGCAGGGATCCCAGGTCCGACGTACGCGATCGACGACGAGACCGCCATCAAAGTCGTCGACGGCACCGTCGAAGTCGTCTCCGAGGGGCACTGGAAACTGTTCACCCCTTGATGGCGAAACGGGCGACGGGAGAAGACGCTCCGCGGGGCGAGTGTGCTCTCGCCTGATACGTAGCTCCTGCAGTGCGTTGGCCACCTGGTTCGGAGAACCCATGGCGGCGTAGCAGCGCCAACCACAGTGCGTGAGCGTCGCGGCGCAAGCGATTCACTCAACCTTCTCAGAAAGGCGGTGCAGCATGCTGAGCACGACCAGCGGAACCCCTGTGCAGGGACACGTCGAAGCGGGCTGGGAGAAGGTCGCCGATGCCTTCCGCGCGAACTTCGAAGGAAGCCCCGGCGAGGTTGGCGCGGCGTGCTGCATCTACGCGGGTGGGCGCCCAGTCGTCGACCTGTGGGGCGGACTGGCCGACAGCGAGGAGAACCGGCCGTGGAACGAAGACACCATCATCGAGGTCGCTTCCTCGACGAAAGGCGCCACCGCGATCTGTGCCCATCTGCTGGTACAGCGCGGCCAGCTGGATCTGGACGCTCCGGTGGTCGAATACTGGCCCGAGTTCGGTGCCGCCCACAAGGAGCAGATCCCGGTGCGCTGGCTGCTCTCACATCAAGCCGGCCTGCCGGTCGTCGAAGGACCGCTGACGTTCGAGGAGGCCTGCGCTTGGCATCCGGTCATCCGTGCACTCGAGGCGCAGAGGCCGGAGTGGCAACCGGGCACGGAGCACCTCTACCACGCACACACCTTCGGGTTCCTCGTCGGGGAGGTCGTGCGGCGGATCACCGGCAAGTCGCTCGGCACCTTCTTCGCCGACGAGGTCGCTGCTCCGCTCGGGTTGAGCGCCTGGATCGGGCTGCCGAAGGAACAAGAGGGACGGGTGGCCCGAATCACGTACGCCCCATTCACTCTTGAGGAGCTGACCGCCGGGCTGATCGAAGCCACCGGCCTCGATGCGGACACGGTCACCGCCTGGATGCAGGCGCTGTACACCCCGGACTCGGTAGCCGCCCGCGCCGCCGAGCTTGGCGGCGCCCTCGATCCCGCTCGCGACCTCGTCAACGACTATGCCTTCCTCGCGGCAGAGTTTCCCTCCGGCAACATGGTCGCGGACGCTCGATCGCTGGCACGGATGTATGCGGCCACGGTGAGCGAGGTCGACGGCGTGCGGCTGCTGGATCCGGCGACGGTCGAGAGGATGACCGTCGTCCAGACGGACAAGACGCGGATGCACGGACTGCCGCCAGGACTGGAAGTTCCGGCCGACCGCTCCTTCTACATGTCGCTCGGGTTCTGGCGGGCCTGCCCGCCGATGCCCCTGGTCGGGCCCGGGTCGTTCGGCCACCCCGGCTCAGGAGGATCGATCGGCTTCGCCGACCCCGATGCCGGTGTCGGCTTCGGCTACGCCCCGAACCTGTGGTCGTGGAACATCGCCGAACCGCGGGCGAAGAACCTGGCCGCGGCGGTCGCCGCCTGCCCTGGGCTGACGGCGGCCTCACGTGACAGAAGTTCATGACGTTCTCGAATCGTGACCCCGGAGGTCGCGATTGAAGCCGTCAGGCATGGATTGGTCAAGAACAGCGGGCATTCCGCGCCACGGTCCTCGCGAAGATCATCGCCAGCGGGTTCGCTGATCACGCCGCTGCTCGGATGGGCGAGCCGATGAGGGCGGCAACGTAGTGCGCGTCCTCGCCGACACCTCCGATGAAGTGTGACTTGCGCCGGTACTGGAAGCGGAGGCCGAGCGCGTAGAGCCCGGGGACGGGGGTCACGCCGCGACGGTGGCGGATCGCGCCGTCGTCGTCGAGGACGCCCTCGACGCTCAGCCAGGGGTACGAGCGCTTGTACCCTGTCGCCCAGATCAGCGTCGAGATGTTCGCAGACTGCAGGTCGAGGGCTCGAGGCCCCCGCCGGAGCCTCTGCGCAGGCATCGGCTCGCCGGCCGGCGGCTCGGCCGTGCCCGCCTCGGCGAGGCGCCGATCCAGCCGCGCGAGTACACGGCTCATTCGCTCGTCCGCCTCCCGCACGGTCGGCTGGAGGTCGTCGGCGAGGAGGGCATAGCGGCCGCTGAACCCCTTCAGGCGGCCCGTGACGACGACCCCGAGGGCGTCGAGCGTTGCGAGGTCGAGGTGCTCGCCGCCGTTCGCTCCGCTCAGCACCAGGCTCGGCGAGCGGGTGTGGTCGCGCTCGTGGGGGACGTCCTCGAGCGTCCTGTCGAGGCTCCCCGTCTCGGCGAACCACGCGATGACGTCCCGGCCGCGGTAGCGCCTGGGGATCCGCGCGTGGCTGCCGGCGGCCAGGGTCACGTCGCGGCCCGACCGCCGGAGCTCGGCGGCGAGTTGCTGGCCGCTCGGCCCTGCGCCGACGATCAGCACTCCGCCCGGCGGCAGCCTGTCCGGCGAGCGGAAGCGGCTGGAGTGGAGCTGGACGACCGATTCCGGCGCTGCCGCGGCCAGTGCGGGCAGGCGTGGCTCGTCCGACCAGCCGGTCGCGAGGACGATGCTGCGCGCCCGCCATGCTCCCGAGTCGGTGTCGACCACGAACCCGCCCTCGCCCTTCGCGACCCCTAGGACGGAGACCTCTTCCAGGACCGGCGCGGAGAACGAACGGGCGTAGTTCTCCAGGTACGTGACGAAGGCCGAGCCGCTGAGGAACCCGTTGGGGTCGGCGTGCGGCGCCGACCCGGGGAGCCGGTTCAGCCAGTTCGGCGTCAGGAGCATGAGCGACTCCCAGCGCTCCGAGCGCCACCGCTCGCCGATCCGGCCGCGGTCGAGGACGACGTGCTCGTGTCCCGTGCGCGAGAGGTAGTGGCTCAGTGCGAGCCCGGCCTGGCCCGCGCCGACGATAAGAGTGTCCGTTGTCTTCATCGGCTCAATGGAGCGAGAGCTCCCGGCCGAGGGCGACCTGCTCGAGGAACTCGTACGCACGGTTGTCGCCGAGCGGGTGCATGAAGGCACCTGCCCGTACGTCGCGGTAGGCCCGTGCGAGCGGCGAGCCGTTGAGGTAGCCGGCGCCGCCTGAGAGCGCGAGCGCCCGGTCGACGATACGCGGCGCAGCCTGGCCGATGAACGCCTTCGCAGCCTGGGCCTCGGCGAACAGCTCGGTCAGCTCTTCGTCGGGGCCGTCGTCCGTGGGGTGCGCAGCGTGGTGCTCGTCGATCAGGTCGGCGGCGCGGGCGAGCGCGCCCCGGCAGGCCGACAGCTCGATCGTGCTCTCGGCGACCAGCACGCCGTTGCGGCCTCCGGCGTTGCCGTTGCGCGCGGCGAGCTTGCGCACGGCGAGGGCGTGAGCGCTCTCGGCGACGCCGAGCGTGGCCGAGGCGTGGAACAGCCCGGCGGTCAGGTTCCGCTCGATGAACGGCACCACTTCGCCCACCGGGAAGCCGCCGCGCAGGGCCGAGCCCGGCAACTCGACATCGTCGAAGCTGACCGAATGGCTGCCCGACGCCCGCATGCCCAGCGCGTCCCAGTCGTCGTGGACGGTCACACCCGGTGTCGTCCGTGGCACCATCGCGTAGCCGTACCGCTCCCGGCCGTCATCGCCGGTGAAGGTGACGGCTGTGTAGAGGACGTCGGCGGCGGGCGACATCGTGCAGAACAGCTTGCGGCCGGAGACGATCCAGCCCGCTTCGGTTTGCCGTGCAGTCGTCGCCGGCCGCGTGAGGTCCTGGCCGGTCTCGCTGCCCGCGGCCGCGAAGACGACGCCGTCGCGGGCGATCTCGTCGAGCGCGTTGCCGAGTGTAGTGGCGCGCCGGTCGTCACCCGAGGCGACGGCCATCTCCCACCGCCTGACGACGTTGAGGAGGTAGGCGAAATGCATGTTCGCGCCGATCGCGAGCGAGGCGTCGCCGCGGGCCAGCCGGCTCGAGGCGACGACGACGTCGTGGACCGACGTCACGCCGAAGCCGCCGTGCTGCTCCGGGATCGGCGCCGTGAAGTAGCCGGCCCGCTTCAGCGTCTCGAAGCTCCGGAAGGGATAGCGGCCTTCGCGGTCGTAGACGCCCGCGCAGGGCTCGATCTCGCCTGCCAGACGCTCGGCGAGCGCGACCAGGCGCTTCCCCCGGTGTGTGTTTGCTGTCAGCTCGAGGGTCATCGCGTTCACTCCTTCGGAAATGGACGGTGGGGCCGGGAGAAGGAGACCGGCCCCGCCGTCCGGTCGGTCACTTCGAGTTCACGTCCACCGAGACGGGCACTCCGTTCGCGACCATGTCGAAAACCGCCGACCGGGCCTGCGCCCTGGCGACCACCTCGCGGAGCTTCTCCTCGGATGCGTCGCCCTTGACGCTGAACGAGACCCGGATCTGCTCGAAGCCGTTGCGGTAGTCGTCGTCCAGGCCGAGCGCTCCCCGGACGTCCATGTCGCCCTCGAGCGTCGACTCGACCTCGGTCAGGTTCACGCCCCGAGCGGCCGCCACGTAGACGATCGAGGTCGTCAGGCAGGCGGCGAGGGCGTGCAGCAGGGACTCGGCCGGGTTCGCGCCGGTATCACTGCCGAGGAGGATCGCGGGCTCGCCGGCGTCGATCGTGAACTCCTCCGCGCGCGAGGTGTCCTCCTGGCCGGCACCGTAGAACTCCTTGATCGTGGTGCGGTTGTGCGCGCCTCCCAGCCAGCGGTTCCGGGCGCGGAACTGGAAGGCCCCCAGCTGGGGCTGTGCCTTGATCGCGTCGAGGGTGGCGAACATCGCCCCCGTGTCGACGCCGTTGCGGATGGTGTCCGCGGCGTGCGTGGTCGTGCTCATGCGTTGCTCCCTTCTGCTTCGTGGGTTGGACCGTCTCCCCGGACGACGGCGACCGAGTAGGCGCCGGGCCGCGTCGGGTCGCCGTTGGCGACGACGAGCGTGGCCGGGCCGAAACGCGGGCTCTGCCGCAGGCTCGGGGGAATCGTGAAGACGAGCGCGCTGCCCACCTGGTGGCCTGTCAGGTGACGGGTCACCGCGGCACGGCCCGCGTACGGGCTCTCGTGCTCGTAGACGAGAGCGACGCTCGGCCGGCCGGCGCCGGCGCGGAAACGGACGGTGCGCGCCGGCTGCGGCAGTCGGAGGTAGTGGATCGCGAGCGGCGGGATGCTTCCCGCCGTCCTTCCCCCGACGACGAGCTTCCGCAGGGGCCTGATCCGGTCTGCGTACTCGCCGGCGACCCAGGCTGCGAACCGGCCGAAGGCGGCCGGGAACGGCTGGCCCGAGACGCGCGCGTAGGTTGTCGCGAGGCCGGCTGCCGCGCTCGCGCCGGCGGGCCGATGCGCGATCCAGCGGAGGTACCGGCGAAGCAGCCGCGGCTGGCGCTCGTCGAGGTACCGCCACAGAAGCTGCGACCCGTAGCTTTGCGTCGTCAGGCTTACCTGCAGCCGCTCGAACCAGCTGCGGAGCTGCAGCGCGCTCACGAGGTCGTCGAGCTGCGTATAGACCCGGCTCTCCATCGCCATCGCCGAGCCCTCGAGCACCCAGCCCGGAATCGCCGGATCGGCACTCCTCGGGAAGTACGAGAACTGAACGAGGTGGAAGAGCTCGTGGACGACGGTGCCGTAGAGGCTGCCGAGGCTGCGCTCCGGGCTCGGGTCGAGCCCGTTCGACACGACGACAAACGCGCCGCCGCGGGCCTGGACGGCCGGGAATGCGATCCCGAAGTACCCCGGCGCGAAGCGGGAGACGTAGATGTCCGGGCGGGCGTCGGGGCCGGCCTCGTCGGGAAGGATCGCGGCGTACCCCCAGGACCGGAAGTAGTCGATCGCGGCGTCCGCAGCAGCGCCGACCCGCTCGACGTAGTCGGGAACCCCGTTCGCGTCGTCGTCGTTGAGCGGCGGCGCATCGACTCCGACCGCAACCCAGTGGACGACTGCGTGGCGGGACGCATAGGTCAGCTCCGAGGTGGCGTAAGGGTTGTAGATCTCGATGCCGTTCGGGGCGATCTCGCTGACCACTTGAGCCGTCGAGGCATCGCTCGGCCGCGGTCGCTGCGTCGCCTGGGCGGAGGCTGCGGCCGCGAGAGTCGCCGCCACGAGAGCTCCGATCGCGATTCGCTTCATGCGGCCGAGGATCGTCTCGCCCGCTCACAATGGGCTCACAGGCCGCCGACAGACCGGAGTATCGTCGGTGCTGCTGTGGAGTTTCGGATCCTCGGTCCGCTCGAGATCCTCGACGGCGAGCGCAGATTGCCCCTGGGTGGGGCGAAACGGCGGTCGGTCGCAGCCCTGCTGCTGCTCGAGGCGAACCACGTCGTCCCGAGCGAGCGCCTGATCGACGGCGTCTGGGGCGACGACCCGCCGGCCGCGGCGGCCGGGTCGCTGCAGAACCACGTCCTGCGGCTCCGGCGGGAGCTCGGGGAGCGGCTGGTGACGCGGGCGCCAGGCTACCTCCTGCGCGTCGAGCCGTACGAGCTCGACCTCGACCGCTTCCGGCGGCTCGTCGAGGAGGCCCGCTCGTCCGAGCCGGCGCAGGCAGCGGCGCTGCTCGGACAGGCGCTTGCGCTCTGGCGGGGACCGCCCCTCGCCGACCTTGCCGGCGAGCCGGCCGGGGCCGCCGCGGGCCACCTCGAGGAGCTGCGGCTGGAGGCGCTCGAGCTTCGCATCGACGCAGACCTCGAGCTCGGGTTGCACGCGCAGCTCGTCGCCGAGATCGAGCAGCTCGCCGCGGAGCACCCCTTCCGGGAGCGTCTTCGCGCCCAGCTGCTCCTCAGCCTGTACCGCAGCGGCCGACAGGCGGAGGCCCTGGAGGCCTACGCCGCCACGAGGGTCGCTCTCGTCGAGGAACTCGGAGCGGAGCCCGGCCCTGAGCTCAAGGCGCTGCACCATGCGATCCTCCGACAGGACCCGGCGCTCGCCGGCCCTGCGGCCGAAACCCCGGCGGAGCCCTCCGGGCGGATCGAGGAGGCGCGGAAGACCGTGACGGTCGTGGTCGCCGACCTGGCGGCAGCGCCTCCCGCGGATCCAGAGGCGCGGCGGGAGCACCTTCGAGCGGCGCGCGAGGCCGCCGGCGCCACGCTCCGGACCCACGGAGGCCACATCGGTCGTTCGGCAGAGGACCGCGTGCTCGGCGTCTTCGGCGTCCCACTCGCGCACGACGACGACGCGCTGCGCGCCGTCCGGGCGGCATGCGAGCTCCGATCCGCGGGTCTCGTCTCGCAGGCGGCGATCGTCACCGGTGACGTCATCGCCGCCGATCCCGGGGACGGCAAGCCTCTCATCTCGGGGGCACCCCTCGAGGAGGCCGATCGGCTCCGCGCCGGCGCGCGGCCGGACGACGTGCTCCTTGACGACCGGGCGTGGCGTCTTGTCCGGCACGCGGTGAAGGCCGAGAGCCGCGACGGAGCGCATGCGGTTTCGGAGATCCGCGGCGACGCCGAAGGGGTAGTCCGCCGCCTGCAGACGGTGCTCGTCGGCCGTGAGGACGAGCTCGCCGAGCTCACGTCGGTCTTCGGCCGGGTTTCCCGCGACGGGCGCGCCCAGCTGGTCACGGTCTTCGGCCCGCCGGGGATCGGCAAGACCCGGCTCGCACAGGCGGCGGTGGCGCGACTCCGCGAGTCGGCGACGTGCATCGTCGGCCGCACGCCCGCCTACGACGACGCGCCTCCCTACGAGCCGCTCCGTGACGCGCTGGCGGCGCTGGCGGGCGGGAGCGTCGCCGAGTGGGCGCAACGCGTCTTCGCGGACGAGCCCGACGGCGAGCTCCTTTCGGCACGGATCGCGACGGTCGCGGCGGAGGCGCCGCCGGCGGGGACGGTGGAGGAGACGGCGTGGGCGGCACGGCGGCTGCTGGAGGCACTGGCCAGAGAGCGGCCGCTCGTCGTCGTGCTCGAGGACCTGCACTGGGCAGCTCCCGCCCTCCTCGACCTCGTCGAGCACGTCGCCCAGCTCGGGCGCGGGCCGATCCTCGTGCTCGCCCTCGCGCGGCCGGAGCTCTTCGACGCGCGGCCGGACTGGGGCGGCGGCGGCGTGAACGCCTCCTCGATCCGTCTCGATGCCCTGCCGCCGGACGACGCAGTAGCCCTGCTCGACCGGCTCACGGCGGACGTTGCGCTCGGGGCCGACCGTCGACCGGAGATCCTGGCAGCCGCCGCCGGGAACCCGCTCTTTCTCGAGCACTTGCTCGTCGCGGCGCTCGAGGGCGACGAGTCGGTGCCGGACTCGATCCGGACGCTGCTCGCCGCGCGTTTCGACCGGCTCGGCGCGGAGGAGCGCCGCGTTGCGCAGGCAGCGGCCGTGTACGGCGAGCAGTTTCCCGCCTCGGTGATCGAGTCGATCCTCGACGCGGATCCCCGCGCCCACCTGCTCAGGCTGGCCCGCCGCGACTTCGTGGCGGTGGAGCGGCCCGACGACCTGGGAGACGAGACGTGGGGATTCCGGCACGCGCTCGTCCGCGACGAGGCGTACGCGAGTATCCCGAAGCGTCGCCGGGCACTGTTGCACGAGCGGATTGCCGAGCTCGTCGCGGAGCGGGCAGGGCGGAGGGGCGTCGACGCCGACGAGCTGATCGGCCACCACCTCGAGGCGGCGTACCTGGCCACGCGGGACGTCGATCCGCAGGCGCCCGAGCTCGCGCGGCTCGCTGCGGGAGCGTCGGAATGCCTGGAGGCTGCCGGCCGCCGGGCGTTCGACAAGGGCGACATGAAGACGTGCTCGCCGCTGCTCGGCCGTGCCCTTTCGCTGCTTCCACCGGACAGCGCGGGCCGCCTGCCGATCGTGCTCATGCTCGCGCCGGCGCTTGGCTGGATCGGCCGGCGTGAGGAGGGCCTGGAGATCCTCGAAGGAACCGCCGCGGACACCGAAGATGCGTGGACGCAGGCGCGCCTGGGCATCCTCCGGAATCACCAGCGGCTCTTCTACGAGTCCCTGGATGCGGCCCAGGTGGTTGTCGACACGGAGGGGGCGATCGCCGTCCTCGAAGAGGCGGGCGACCACGAGGGACTCGCGAGCGCGTACATCCTCCTCCACCAGGCCTCGGACCAGGCCTTGGTCCTCCATAATCCCCAGGAGCTGCTCGCGCTGGCGCGCGAGCACGCCCGCGCCGCCGGCGCGCGCATGGTCGAGGGGGTTGCGGCGAGCTGGCTCTGCATCGTCCTTCGCCGGGGGCCGCTGCCGGTCGGCGAGGCGACGCGCCTGATCACCGAGATCCTCGACGACCCGCCCACCCTGTATGCCCGGGCATCCGCTCTCGGCGGGCTGGCCGACCTGAGGGCGATGGAGGGCGCATTCGACGAGGCGCGTGCGCTCGTCGCTGAGAACCATGCGATCATCGAGGAGCTCGGACTCCTTCAGAGCGCGGCTGCCGACCTGATCGCCGTGACCGACGTGGAGATCCTCGCCGGCGACCTCGAGGCAGCCGAGCGGATCCTCCGGGAGGCGCTCGACCGGCTCGGGAAGCTCCGCGACCGCATCAGCACCGCAAACGTCGCCTGGCGGCTGGCGCTGGTCCTGTTGCAGAAAGGGCTGGACGACGATGCAGCCGCGCTCGTCGAGCAATTCGCCGACGTGGACGCCGGCCGATTCGTCCACGCCTGGCGGTGCGTCCTCGGCGCGACGGTAGCGGCGCGGAGGGGGGAGTCGGAGCGGGCGCTCGAGCTCCTCGACGAGACCGACCGCTCCCTGGAGACGCTCCAGGAGTCGGGTATGCACGCAGACGTACTCCTCCAGGCGGCGGACGCGAGCGCCGCTCTAGGTCGTACGGCCGACGCAGCCGATCGCCGGCGCCGCGCTTCGATCATCGCGCGCCGCCTCGGCTACGTGGTTGCGGCGGGTCGAGCCGCCGAGTAATCCGACGACGGCTCGGTCGGGGTTGCGTCTTGTGTCCGGCTCTGCGAGCCGGCACAGAACCCCCGACCCGGCACAGGCGAGAAGGTTCTTACCGGTTCACCTCACCGCTTTCCTCACGAGGGCCCTGATCTTGGCCTCGTCGGCTGCGGTCAGTTCCTTGAGCGCAAAGGCGACCGGCCACATGGAGCCTTGGTCGAGATTCGCGCTGTCGTTGAAGCCGAACATCGCGTACCTCTCCTTGAACTTCTCCGCGTTGCGGAAGAAGCAGACGACCTTGCCGTCCTTCGCATACGCGGGCATGCCGTACCAGGTCTTCGGCGAGAGGTCCGGGGCGCTCTCTTTGATGATCGCGTGAAGTCGCTCACCAATGGCGCGATCCTGTGGCGACATCGCCGCAAGCGCGGCCCGGACGGCGCTCTCCCCATCCGCCTTGTCCTCGCTCGCCTTCAGCTCTTGGGCGCGTGCTTTCATCGCTGCTTTTTCCTCGGCCGTGAACCCTTCTTTCTTGTTGGTTGCCCTGGCAGGCTCCTGCTTGCTCTTCTTCGCAGTGGTGCTCATCACGCTCCTTTCGTCCGTTCGACATCCTGCGCGGACCGGTCAAGCCGCTGCAGCCACGTGCCGATGCCCTCGAAGCGTAGGGCTCGAGCACCTCTCGGCTGAGCGTGACTCCCGTTACCCGTACACGCACGATTCGCACTCCTTTTCGGCGTCTTGTGCCTCAGGGGCGAAGGCGAAGGCGCAGGCGCAGGTTCGTACTCGGTGCCCCACTGGTCGCATAGGCGGCGGAGGATCTCGAGCTTCGCGGGGATCCGCGGGCCGGGCCGGAGGCTGTGGGCATCGGCGTAGCGGGCGACGAGCGGAAGCGTTCGCCGCTCCCCTTCTCCTGCGATCAGGATCCACCGGTCCGATCCCGGACCGCGATTTAGCACAGCGCGTATCGAATTGCGATCTCTCTCCGGTGGCAGTCGACGTCACGACCGAGACCGTGATTGCCCGCCCGCGTGCCGAGGTTGCGGCGTTTGCGTCGGACCCGGCCAACGCGACTCGCTGGTACCGAAACGTCGAGTCGATGGAGTGGAAGTCGCCCCCGCCACTCGCCGTTGGCTCGCGGATCGCGTTCGTGGCTCGCTTCCTAGGGCGGCGGCTTGCCTACACCTACGAGGTGCGCGAGCTGGTTCCCGGCGCGCGGTTCGTGATGGCCACGGCCGAGGGACCGTTTCCGATGGAAACGACCTACTCATGGTCGGACGTGCCCGAGGGAGCGACGCTCACGAGGCTGCTGAACCGCGGTCAGCCCGCCGGTTTCGCTCGCATTGCCGCACCGATGATGGCGGCCGCGATGCGTCGGGCAAACCGCGCCGACCTCGAGTGCCTCCGGCGGCTCCTCGAGGATCCGCCGGACGGCGGCCAGCCGGACGTGTACAAGCGGCGGTAATCGGCGATGACGTCCCCGGGACGCTCGGGCTCACCCGGGGTCCGCCACGTTCTTCTCGTACGGATCGTCGTCTCTCAGTACCACTTGCCCTTCGCGAAGCCGCCGAAGAAGATCAGCCCGACGAGGATGATGATCAGTCCGATCCACCAGTGGCCGAGGAGGATCGCGAGAACGATCCCCGCGATGACCAGGACGCCTCCGAGGCTGACTCCTGCGATGCGCGTGTCTGCCATGCCTGCCTTTCTGTGGGTAGGTCGGCCTCCGATACCCGTGCACGCCGTCGTGGACACTCGACGCAAGGTCAAGCAGCCTTCGTCCAACCTCCCCCATCAGCGGTGAGCTCTCCGAGCGGAGTCTTTCCGGAAACCGGGTGGGGCGGCGGGCCGTATACCCCACCGGCGGAGGGAGAGGCAATCTCACCGCAGGCGTGTCCGGCCCGCCACGACTGGATTTCTCTTGGGCCAGCATCGTTCCTGCAAAGCAACCCGAAGGGCAAGCTCGGCTCAGTGGAGACTTTGGCGGCTCAGCTCGTTTCCGTGTAAGCCTGCCACGGTCATGGGCGACATGCGCGCCGCCTGGTTCAAGGATCCGGACGGAAACATCCTCAGCCTCGTGAACCAGGCGATGTAGGCCGATTCGTTCGCCTGGCCCGCGCCGCACCCGACTCGGCTGTAAGCGTGCGTCGTACCAGGCGGCGACAGCCTCTTCAGGTACGAGCAGTCCGGCGTGATGATCGTGCAGCTCTCGATCAGGTCGGGTCGGTAGCCGGTTTTGTGCGATGCCGGAAGGGGAACGCTATTTCCATGCGGATCGGTGCAGCGACACCGATCGGGAACGTCGACGGCTTCCGCGTCGTGGCGCCTGGTGGGCGGATCGGATGGGTCGAGGAGATATGGCTCGACGACGAGGGCGAAGCGACGGCTGTTGCCGTGCGCTTGCCGAAAGCACAACGTGGCCTCTTGATCCGCGACGACATCGACGAGATCGTGCCGGAGCAGCGCACGATCGCGGTTCGTCCCGATGCACGCGTCCTCGAGCTCGAGCCGCCGCATCTGGGTACCGGACCGGACGGCGCGCTCACGGCCTCCTGGACAACGAGCGGGAACGCGTTGGCATTGCCCGAACTCCTGCCGACCGCGCCGGTTCTCCGGTCGCCTGCGAGCAGCGAGTCGTCGTTCTTCATGACCGTGATCGTGCTCTACACATCTCTTTTCGTAATTGCCTGCACCCTCACCGCTCTCTGCTTCCTCATCCCGTACCTGGTGGCTGGTCGGCCTTACTGAGCTCCACCGCGACGAGGCAAGCTCCGCTGCGGTCACCGCGACGAAAGGATCGAGATGAACGAAGCCAAGCCTCCGCTGCCCCCGTTCACACGCGAGACCGCGGCGCAGAAGGTGCAGGCAGCAGAGGACGCCTGGAACACGCGCGATCCAGAACGGGTCGCGCAGGCGTACACGATCGATTCGGTCTGGCGCAACCGCGACGTCTTCGTCACGGGACGAGACGAGATCGTCGCGTTCCTGACGCAGAAGTGGCAGGGTGAACTCGACTACGCGTTGCGCAAGAACCTCTGGTGTTTCGACGGGAATCGCATCGCTGTGCGCTTCCAGTACGAAAGCCACGATCGCGACGGCCAATGGTGGCGAAGCTATGGCAACGAACTCTGGGAATTCGACGAGACCGGCCTCATGCGCCGGCGCGAAGCAAGCATCAACGACCTGCAGATCGACGAGGGCGAGCGACGCATCTTCGGCCCTCGGCCAGACGCGGAACGTGGACACGAATCCCCGCTCCGTTGACCCGCGCGACGGTTGGGCCGTGACGACGAGAACTGTGAATCTGTCGAGCCCGGATCGCGTCCTCTTTCCGGAGGACGGGATCACGAAGGGCGACGTATTCGGCTACTACCACGAGGTCGGCCCGACGCTTGTCCCGCACCTGCTCGACCGGCCGTTCACGATGAAGCGCTACCCGCACGGAATCAACGGCGAGGTGTTCTTCCAGAAGCAGGCACCGAGGGGGATGCCGGCGTGGATCCCTACGCGCCAGTTCAGAACCCATCCGCGCGAGGGCGGCTCTCGGCTCGTCGATTTCCCGCTGCTCAACTCCGTCGAGTCCGTGCTCTGGATGGTGCAGATGAATTGCGTGGACATGAACGCCTGGTACTCGCGCGTCGACAAGCCGCACCGGCCGGGCTTCGTCCTCTTCGACCTCGACCCGCCGGACGGCGGCTTCGAGCTTGCGATCGAGGTCGCGCACCTGATCCGAACGCTGCTCGACGAGGTCGAGCTGCCGGGGTACGTGAAGACGAGCGGCGCCGACGGCATCCACGTCGTCGCGCCGATCACGCGCCGTTCGACGTTCGAGCAGACCTACGCGTTCGCCGAGCGCGCCTCGCGGCTGCTCGAACGGCGCCATCCCGGAAAGGTGACGACGGAGTGGCTGAAGAAGAAGCGGAGCGGCGTCCTCGTCGACCACCGCCAGAACGGCTGGGGGAAGACGATCGCTTCCGTCTACTCGGTGCGCCCGAAGCCCGGCGCGCCCGTGTCTACGCCGTTGCGATGGGACGAGCTGAGATCCGGTCTCGTCCCGCGCGACTTCGGGATGGCCGTTGCTCTGGAGCGGATCGCTCGGCACGGTGACCTGTTCGCGCCGGTGCTGGAGGATCCCCGACCGCTCGCTCCGGCCGCCCGCCGTCTGGACGCGCTCGACGATTGACGCACTCGTGGCGGTTCTAGAGCAGGGCCTGAAAATCTGCGTCGTTCAGTTCGATTTCGAGCGCCGCGAGGTTCTCGTTCAGATGGTCGAGTGAGAGCGTGCCCGGGATCGGCAGCATCGTCGGGGAGCGCTCGAGAAGCCAGGCGAGCGCGATCTGCGCGGTGGTGGCGTTGTGTCGCTCGGCGATCTCGGAGAGCGCTTTGTCCGCGTCGCGCCGTAGGGGGAAGTAGGGGACGAAGACGATGCCCTCGGCGGCGCAGTAGTCCACGACGTCCTCGTGCCGGCGCTCGGAGAGGCTGTAGTTGTTCTGGACGGCGGTGATCGGCACGACTGCGCGGGCCCGTTCGATCTGGTCGATTCCCGCGTTCGAGACCCCGACACGCCGGATCTTCCCTGTTTCGTGGTACTCCTTGATCGCGGCGAGGCTGTCTTCGATCGGCGTGTCCGGGTCGGGACGGTGCAGGTAGTAGAGGTGGATGCTGTCCGTTCGGAGCCGCCGAAGGCTCCCTTCGATCTCCGCCCGGATCGCGTCCGGCCGGCCGCCGGCCCATCCGCCCTTGGTGGCGACGATGCACTGTTCCGGGATCGGCGACAGAGCGGCGCCGATCGTCTCCTCGCTCTCGCCGCCGGTGTAGGTGTGGGCGGTATCGATGTGGCCGATACCAGCGGCGACCGCCTCTCGCAGAAGGGCGACGTTCGCAGGTGTATTCCGGAGCCGATTCGTCCCGAGCCCGATCCGCTGCACCTCGACATCGCCGAACCTCAGCTTGGCTGTCGTGTTCAGATGGCTACCTCGCCTACGTATCTCTTTCGAGCGCGTGACAACATCGGACGCGGCACAACGGCCGATTCTATGATCGCGTGATGCGCGTGGTCGTGCTCGGCGCAGGGTTCGGTGGGCTGGAGCTCGCGACGACGCTGTCGGAGACGCTCGGCAACGACGTTGACGTCACACTGATCGACAAGAGCGATTCGTTCGTCTTCGGGTATGCGAAGCTCGACGTCATGTTCGGGCGGACGCCGCCCGACGCCGTCAAGCTCCCGTACGGCGACATCGCCAAGCGAGGCGTTTGCTTCCTGCAGGAGACGGTCACGGCGATCGATCCGGAGGCTCGGATCGCGACGACCGAAAAGGGCACGTATGAGGCCGACGTCCTCGTTGTCGCCCTCGGCGCCGACTACGACCTCGACGCAACGCCCGGGCTCGCGGGCAGCACTGAGTTCTACTCCGTCGCCGGCGCCGAGCGGCTGCGCGAGCTCGTGCCGTCGTTCTCCGAGGGCCGCGCACTTGTCGGCGTCTGCGGCGCTCCGTTCAAGTGCCCACCGGCACCGAGCGAGGCCGCGTTGCTGCTGCACGACTACCTCTCCGAGCGCGGTGTGCGCGAGCGCTGCGAGATCACGCTTGCCATGCCCTTCGGGACGCCGGTGCCGCCTTCGCCGGACACATCCGCCGCGCTGCTTGCCGCCTTCGCGGAGCGCGGGATCGAGTTCGTCTCCGGCCGCGGCGTCGGCTCGGTGGACGCGGACCGCGGCGTCGCCACCCTCGAAGACGGCGAAGAGCGCCCCTTCGACCTCTTCCTCGGCGTGCCGAAGCACCGCGCACCCGGCGTCGTGATCGCGAGCGGAATGTCCGA
The DNA here is from genome assembly GCA_963775695.1 of uncultured Actinomycetes bacterium. Classification (GTDB taxonomy): domain Bacteria; phylum Actinomycetota; class Thermoleophilia; order Gaiellales; family Gaiellaceae; genus DATBLE01. The sequence continues at coordinate 148,596 of CAVZJU010000009.1, forward strand.
GGACGGCTACGTGCCCGTCGACGGGCGGACGCTGGAGACGCGGTTCCCGGACGTCTACGCGCTCGGCGACGTCGCGACCGTCGGCGTGCCGAAGGCGGGGGTGTTCGCGGAGCGGCAGGCGGCCGTTGTCGCCGCGGCGCTGATCGCGCGGGCCCGCGGCGGCGAGACCGGCACCTACGACGGGCGCGGCTCCTGCTACATCGAGTTCGGCGGAGGTCGCGTCGGCCGGGTGGACGTCGACTTCTTCTCCGGGCCGAAGCCGACCGGCACGCTGCAAGAGCCGTCCGGAGCGCTCGTCGCCGAGAAAGAGCACTTCGGCTCCAGCCGCCGGGCGCGCTGGTTCGGGTCGTGACGAGCCCGGAGGTAGGCGGCGATGCGTCGAGGCTACACTCGAGTCGCATATGGGGTTTGCGCTTGACAAGCGGCGATCACAGTCGCTCGAACCACGAGCGCCGGTCAGCCGGCGTGGGCGACGGCGTTCTGAAGCGTCCGGGCCCGCCGGCATCTGGTTCGTGCCGGCACGGTGGTTGGTCATCGCCCTTGCCATTGCGAAGCTGCTGCTGACCAGGGGGGCCTTCGTCAAGGTCGGCGCAGCCGGGCTGGTCTGGACGGTCCTTCCGCGGAAGCTGAAGATCGTGGCCGTGGGACTTGCTGCGGCGGCGACGCTCGTGATCGCCGGCTCTCTTGCCGCGATCGCGCTGCTGGCACTTCAACTCAGCTAGACCGGTTCGTCCTGGTCTGTGTGGTCGGAGGCTTGGGCTTTCGCGACCATCTAGGAAGCCCCGTCGGAGCCTCGGGCCCCAATCGTGCGAGGCAGCTTCCCTTGGTGGTCATCCGCCAGGTGGCAGTGATCTTCAGGCGGCGTCGAGCATCCAGGCGTAGTTGCGGCCCGCGGACCTCCCATTGGTGAGGTCGCCGGTAGAGTGCCGGGTGCGGAGGTGCGGACGTGAGCGAAGCGACAGAGAAGGCGATCCTCGCCGGCGGGTGTTTTTGGGGGATGCAGGACCTCTTCCGGCAGCGGCCGGGCGTTCTGTCCACCCGGGTGGGCTATAGCGGCGGCGATGTTCCGAACGCGACCTACCGCAATCACGGCAAGCACGCCGAAGCGATCGAGATCGTCTTCGACCCGCAGCAGGTCACCTACCGTGAGCTGCTCGAGCTCTTCTTCCAGATCCACGATCCGACGACGGTGAACCGCCAAGGAAACGACATCGGGACGAGCTACCGCTCGGCGATCTTCTACGTGGACGAGGAGCAGCGCCGGGTCGCCGAGGACACCATCGCCGATGTCGAGGCGTCGGGTCTTTGGCCGGGAAAGGTCGCGACCGAGGTGACGCCGGCGGGCCCGTTCTGGGAGGCAGAACCTGAACATCAGGACTACCTCGAGCGGTATCCGAACGGGTACACCTGCCACTTCCCGCGCCCGAACTGGGTGCTTCCGCGCCGGGCCGAGTCGGTCGCGCGCTAGTCCGCGCCTCCCAGAAAGTGAAGGCGGCTGACGGCCGTTCTGCCTGTCAGAGGCGGGACTCCTGGTCGCCTTCCAGACGGACCGACGACTTAAGGTCTATCCCGTTTGGAGGGACCTGCGCGTTGACGGCGAAGCCTTCTTCGTCATCGACGAGGGAGGCGACGATGGGTCTTGTGGTCAGGGACGATGGCTGGCGGATCCCGGACTGGCTGTGGGAGCGGATGGAGCCGTTGCTGCCGGCGCCGCCGCCGCACCCGTTGGGTTGTCACCGGCCGCGGGTGCCGAACCGTGATGCGATGGACGCGATCCTGCTGGTGCTGCGTACAGGGATGCAGTGGAACGCGCTGAATGCGACCGGGGTGTGTTCGTCCTCGGCGGCGCACCGGCGCTTTCAGGAATGGGAGCGGGTCGGCGTCTTCCACGAGTTCTGGCGGCAAGGGCTCCTGGACTACGACCAGGTGGTCGGGATCGACTGGGCCTGGCTCGCCTGCGACGGGGCGATGACCAAAGCGCCGCTGGGTGGGCCGAAGACCGGCCCCAATCCCACTGACAGAGCTAAAAAAGGGCGAAGCGGTCGGTCCTCAGCGAAGGCAAGGGAGTCCCGGTCGGGCTCGAGCACGAGGGCGCCAACCGCAACGACCACAAGCTGCTGAAGGGCACGCTCGACTCGATCCCGATCGCGCGCCCCGAGCCGACCGCGGAGCAGCCGCAGGGGATCTCCCTCGACCGCGCCTACGACAACGCCGACTCGCGCGAACTCGTCGACGAGTACGGGCTCACCCCGCACATCCGCAGCCGCGGCGAAGAGATCGACCTCAAGGCGAGCCGCCCCGGCTGGCGCGCCCGCCGCTGGGTCGTCGAAGCCTGCCACTCATGGCTCAACCGCAACCGCGCGATCCTGATCCGCTGGTCGAAGAAAGACGAGAACCACCTCGCCCTGCTCCAACTCGCCAGCGGCCTGATCGCCTTCAAGAAAGCCCACGCCGCACGACTCGCCCTCGCCCAAGCGGGATAGGCCCTTACCCAGCGCCCAAATGCTGGAGTTGCGTACCGTCCTCGAAAGCTAGAGGCTTGATGTGAAATTCGGCTCGCGTCGGGGCCGTTCCAGACCAAGACGGAGCCCGCGATCGTCCTCGGCGCGTAACAGCGTTACGTGTCGAGGGCGAGCGTGCCGCTCCGGCGCCGTGTCTGGGGCCCGGCTGGTCAACGACGCACAGTTCCTGGCGTGGACACTGATGAACCGAGCCTGGATCGCGCTTACCTCCGGTGGCCTCGAGACGGCGCTTCGCGCGGCCGAAGAGAGTGCCGGCCTCGTCGATGACTTCGACGACAGCGCCGTTTCGAATTGGTCTGCAGGCATTCTCGGCGTCGTTCTGGCCGAGGCAGGCGAGGCCACCCGGGGTCTCGAGATCATCCTCGCGGGCACGGGCGGCCCCGAGCTGCCACTCGTCGCCGGCAACTTCCGCGTCATCAACCAGGAGCGAATCGTGCAGGCGTGGCTGGCGCTCGGAGACAGAGCCGAGGCCCGAACTGCCGCCGTCCGTGCCGAGACGGCCGCCGCCGCGCTGGGGCTCGATCGGGCTCGCTCCGCGGCGCAACGCGTCCGGGATCGCCAGTTCGAGAACTGACGCAGGAGCGCTGAGGCGCGGACGGCGCTACTGAGCTGCGCCCAGCGCCTCCTTGATCTTGGCGATCGCGTCGGTCTCGCTCGGCTTGACGCCGGTCTTGGCGCTCGCGACGTGCTCTGCGACTCCGATCACGAGCTCCTGATAGGCGGCCAGCCCGTCCGGTGCCTTTGTCTGGAAGGTCGCTGTCGCTGAGCGCAGTGCCTCGAGCGTCTCCGTCTCGACCTTCTCGCGCGAGGCTGTCAGGCCGAATCCAGTGCCGTGCACGTGTGTGAGATCCCGGATCAGCACGCTGTCGCTCTTCTCGCGCTGCTCGGCGAGATACTTCCCGATCGCGCTGGCCTCACCGAAGCTGTCGGTGAAGTCGGGGTCGCTGATCGAGACCAGTGCCCCCGCGCCCGTCACGCCCTTCTGCATCGTCTTCCATTCCTCTTCGGTGAAGTCAGCCTTGGTCGCCACGTCGACTCCTCTCGTCTCGATCCCGGAGGTCCCATTCTCGCAGCGAACGGGCCGAAGCCGGTGACGGGCGCCTCAGCCGGCCAGCATGCCGCTGACGAGCGCCCGCCAGGTGAGCGGCCCGACGATCCCGTCCACGCTCAAACCGAGCGCTTGCTGAAAACCACGCACCGCCTGGTCCGTAATCGGCCCGAAGATCCCGTCGATCTGCACGCCCTGGCTGGGGTCGCCGGAGAGGTTCCGGAACTGGAACTCCTCCTGCACGCCCCGCACCGCCTCACCGTGGTCGCCGCGTCGCACCTGCACGATCAGCCTCGGCCAGGTCTGCGGCCCGACGATCCCATCTGCGGTCAGCCCGTTGGCCGTCTGCACCGCCTTCACCGCCGCCTCGGTGAGCGGGCCGAAGATGCCGTCCACGCTCACCTGCTGGCCGTGCGCGCGCAGCAGATGCTGAAGGGTACGCACCGGATGCCCGTTCGCACCCGGCCGAACCACAGGCCAAGGCTGAATCGGATCAGTCATCGAACGACGGCAACCCGAATCCTTGCACGCCGAAGCCTCGAATGCCAGCGGGCGATTCGCAGACGTTCTCCGACGCCGCACGCACCAGGCCTCTCTCGACGGCTGAAGCGCGGACGCTCTCATCGGCGAGCGCGTGCGGGCCCGAATGCCGGAGCCTATCCGCGGCCGGTGAAGGGTGCCACACTTGTCCCATGCTGGCCTGTCCCGGGTGCGGCGAGTCGAACCCCGAGCACGCGCGGTTCTGCCTTGCCTGCGGCTCGCCACTCCTGGCAACGGATCCGGAGTCACGCCGGCGGGTCACTATCTTCTTCTGCGACCTGGCCGACTCGACCGCAATGGGCGAAAGGCTCGATGCGGAGGCGTTCCGTCGGGTGCTGTCCCGGTACTACGACACTGCCAGGGGCGTCGTCGAGCAACACGGTGGCGTGGTCGAGAAGTTCGTCGGCGACGCCGTGATGGCCGTCTTCGGCGTGCCGGTGCTGCACGAGGACGACGCCCTTCGTGCGGTGCGTGCCGCAGCCGCGCTGCGCGAGCGAACCGGCAGGCTCAACGACGATCTCGAGCGTGAGTACGGAGCGCGGTTGACGCTGCGGATCGGAGTGAACACCGGCGAGGTGATAGCCGGAACCGAGGAACGACTCGCCGTCGGCGATGCGGTCAACGTCGCGGCTCGTCTGGAGCAGTCGGCGGGACCCGACGAGATTCTGCTCGGTTCGGAGACGTTTGCGCTCGTGCGAACCGCGGTGATCGCCGACCCCGTCGCGCCGCTGGTCGTGAAGGGCAAGAGCGAACCGCTATCGGCATGGCGGCTCGTGAGCGTGCACCCCGAAAGCCGCCCTGGCCGCCACTTCGACGTACCGATGGTCGGTCGCGGGCAGGAGCTCCGCCGGCTCGTCGACAGCTTCGAGCGCGCGCAGCGTAACCGCCGCTGCGAGCTGGTCACGATCCTCGGCCCCGCGGGTGTCGGCAAGTCACGGCTCGCCCACGAGTTCCTGGCGTCGCTCGACTGGCCGGCCGTGGTTCGTGGCCGCTGCATCCCGTACGGCGACGGGATCACCTACCTGCCGGTCATCGAGGTCGTGCGACAGCTCGAGCCCCGGCTCGAGGAGCTCGAGCTCGATCCGGATGTGACCGTCACGCTCCAGAGCCTGCTCGATGCCGGAGAGACCGTCCACTCGACCGAAGAGATCTCGTTCGCAGTTCGCAGGCTGCTCGAAGCGGCCGCCCGCGCACAACCACTCGTATGCGTTTTCGACGACATTCAATGGGGCGAGCCTGCCCTTCTGGAGCTCCTCGAGCAGCTGGCGGTTCTGTCCCACGACGCGCCGCTGCTTCTCTGCTGCATTGCACGAACGGATCTGAAGGAACAGCACCCCGGCTGGGTCGGGGCGCACAGCGAGGCGACGACCATCGTGCTCGAACCCTTGTCCTCGAACGAGACGGGCGAGCTGATCGGCCACCTCGCCGCAGACGAGCCGCTCACCGAAGACCTGAGGAGACGCGTCCGGGAAGCCGCCGAGGGAAACCCGCTCTTCGTCGAGGAGATGATCGCGTTTCTCAGGGATGCGCCGGCGGGGGAGGTGACGGTTCCGGGGACGATCGCGGCTCTGCTCAGCGCCCGGCTCGACCAGCTCGAGCCGTCGGAGCGGGCGGTGCTGCAGAGAGGAGCAGTCGAGGGTCGCGTGTTCCATCGCGGCGCCGTGCAGGCGCTCGGTCCAGAAGATGCTCAGGTCGGTGCGTTCCTGACGGCGTTGGTGCGCAAGGAGCTCATCCGTCCGGATGACCCGCAGTTCGTGGGAGAAGACGCCTTTCGTTTCCGCCACCTGCTGATCCGCGACGCAGCCTACGACTCGCTGCCGAAGGAGGCGCGGGCGCAGTTGCACGAGCGGCTTGCCGACTGGCTCGAAGAGCGCCGGTCCGAGCTCGCCGAGATCGACGAGCTCGTCGGGCACCATCTCGAGCAAGCGTACGCCTATCGGGTCCAGCTTCGGCCGGCCGACGACCATGGGCGCCGTCTCGCACTCCGCGCCAGCGAGCTTCTCTCCGGCGCCGGCTCGCGAGCTCTCGGGCGCAACGACGTCGGTGCGGCAGTGAAGCTCCTCAGGCGCGCACTCGCGTTGCGGGACGAGGACGACTCGGCGGTGGCGCTCAAGCTCGATCTCGGTCAGGCGCTGTTCCTGTCAGGAGACCTCCGTGCTGCCAGCGAGACGGCGGGTGACGCGGAAGCCCGCGCCGCCGCCGCCCGCAATGACGTGGGCGAGCTGCGCGGGCGTCTCCTATGCGCGCGGATCGCGGCACAGACGCCGAGTGAGGACACCGACAGTGGAGGGCCGAGCGCCGACTTGCTCGCCGTTGCCGAGGAGGCGCGGTCTGTCTTCGCTCGCGCCGGCGACGAGCTCGCACTCGCCGAAGCGTGGTTCGCGACTGCCTGGGCCGAGCTGATCCGTTGCCGCTGGGCGGCGATGCTCGAGGCGGCCGGCCATGCCCTCGAGCACGCCCGGCGCGGCGGCTCGGCGCGCTGGGAAGGGGAGCTCCCCGTCTGGCAGGGCACCGCCATGTTCTACGGCCCGACTCCCGCCGATGAGGCCCTTCGCTGGTACGAGGAGCAGCACACCGAGCATCCGGTCTCCCTCACACAGCACGCGATACTCGAGGCGATGCGCGGGAATTTCGACCGGGCGCGTGCGCTCGCGGCCTCGGCGGACACGTCCGCAGCGGAGTTCGGGCAGAAGCTCTGGCTCGCGGCCGGCGGCATGGCCCTCTGGGAGATCGAGATGCTCGCGGGCGATCTCTCCGCCGCCGAGCGCGCGGCCCGGCGAAGCTGCGAGCTCCTGGAGCAACTGGGCGAGGTCGGGCATCGCTCGACCTCCGCCGGTCAGCTGGCCGCATCCCTCTACGCGCTCGCGCGTCTCGACGAGGCCCACGAGTGGACGGAAGCTGCGGAGGGGCTCGCGCCGACGGGCGACGTCTCGTCGCAGATGCTCTGGCGACAGGTCCGGGCTCGGATCCTCGCTCGTCGGGGCCAGCACGAGAAAGCTGAGGAGCTCGCCCACGAAGCGGTATTGCTCGCGGAGGAGACGGACATGCTCAACTACCACGCGAACGCACTTGCCGACCTGGCGGAGGTCGACGTGGCTGCCGGGCGCGCCGAGGACGGTCGCGCCCACATCGAAGAGGCACTCATCCTCTACCAGCAGAAGGGCAATCTCGTCGCCGTCGGGCGAGCCGGCCGACGACTCGAGGAGCTAGAGACACACGCCGCGTCTCCTGAGGCAACGACGCGCCCTGTTAGGATCGCGCGGCGCGGCCACTAGAAGGAGGGACCATGGACAAGCCTCGGACCAACATCGAGAGACTGGCGCACGAGGGCTACACCATCCAGACCGTCGCCGACGACCAGGAAATTCCCAAGGAATACGTGGACGTGATCGAGGACTTGCGACCGGACGAGATCGAGCTGATCATCGACGTGACGCGTCGGCTCGAACGAGCTCGCGAGTGCCTCGGCGGTGAGCCTCATTACAAGATGTTCATGCCTACCTTCTAGGCTCGGCACGAACGATCGGCTGACAAACAGCAAGCGTCTGCGGCTCAAGGTCGAGCTCCTCGTTCCAGCATTGGCGAGGCCGGGCGCTCTGCTGGTCGAACATCCACACGCGCGCGAGCTCTTTCCGCGTTACATGGCCGCCAGCTACCACCTGGCGCGCACGATGGTTCCGTTGATGGAGGCGGCGCTCGAACGCGCGCGGGAGCTTGCTCCGAACGATCCGGTCGCCGAGGGGCTGGCGGAGTATCTCGAGAGGCACATCCCCGAAGAGATGCACGGTGAGGAGCCCGGCGGCGCGGCGCTCGACGACCTCGAGGTGCTCGGGGTAGACCGGGTCGAGCTCCAGGCCCAGCTACCAGCGCCGAAGATGGCTGCCCTACTCGGGGCCCAGTACTTCTGGATCTTCCACTACCACCCGGTCGCCATCCTGGGATTTCTCCACCTCGAGGCCTACCACCCCCACCGTCCGTCGCTGGAGCAGTTCATCGAGCGGACCGGGCTTCCGCGTGACGGCTTTCGCCAGCTGCTGCTCCACTCGAAGCTCGACGCCGTGCACGCACGCGAGCTCGACCGTGTCCTCGACTCGCTGCCGCTCGAGCCCCACCACGAGCAACTGATCGGGCTGAGCGCCCTCCAAACGGTCGCGCTTCTGACCGAAGTATGGCTCGACGTCGTCGATCTCGGCGTGGTCGTCGGATAGCCGTCACCCTTGCCACCCTATTCGTCGCCCGTCGCGGCGCCGCAGCCTGCGAATGTGCTCCAATCGGCCCACACCTGTGGCGCGCCACGCCAGGCGCAGCAAAGGAAGGAGAGAACCACAGCTCCGGGACCAGTGGGGAAGGACGGCGCTGGCGTCGACGTCGACGATGACGTCCAGTTCGATTCGAACCTCAGGCAGAGCCGGCAACGAGCACGCTCGCCTTGACAGGACGCTCTTGAGTACACGGCCGATGAAGCTGTAGGGTCCAGCCTGCGACTTATTTCATCCCCATGCTCGACGCCCGAGGACGTTGAGTGGGAAAGGACGTGATGCTCATGAAGCGCCGCCTATTGATTCTCGGCACAGGTTCCTTCGCGCTGCTAGCCCTCATCGTCTCGCTCAGCATCGCCTCCGCTGGGACGACGCATGCGGGTTCGGCGACGGCGATCAGCGCGCCGCGGGTTCCGAACGCGAAGGCGATCAAGGCGAAGTACGGAGGCCAGTCGATCACGTTCATCGGCGACTCGGTCGGCGGGGGGCACACGCGCGACGTGGCGCTCGCGACCCAGTTCTCGAAGAACACGGGCATCAAGGTCAAGGTCCAGCCCCATCCGACCGCGTCGGACGCCTCCTACGCGCAGCTCGCGCGGGTGTTCACGTCGCACGGGTCCTCGTTCGACGTGGCGATGATCGACGTGGTCTGGCCGGGCGCGTTCGCGCCGTACCTGGTCGATCTGAAGCCGAAGCTCGGCAAGCAGGCCAAGCTCCATGCCGCGGGCATCGTCGCCAACGACACGGTCGGCGGTCGCCTGGTCGCCATGCCGTGGTTCGGCGACTTCGGGATCCTCTACTACCGGACCGACCTGCTGGAGAAGTACGGCTACACGGACCCGCCCACGTCCTGGAGCGCGCTCTTCGCGATGGCGAAGAAGATCCAGGACGGCGAGCAGGCGTCCAACCCACAGTTCTCCGGCTTCGTCTTCCAGGGGAACAGCTACGAGGGACTGACCTGCGACGCGCTCGAGTGGATCGCCTCCTCGGGCGGCGGCCAGTTCATCGACGGCGGCAAGGTCACGATCAACAATCCGAAGGCGGCGGCGATCCTCGACCTGTTCCAGAAGAACATCGGCGTGACCACGCCGCGCGGCGTGACCTCGTACCAGGAGGGTGAGGCACACACCGCGTTCGTCACCGGCAACGCGGCGTTCATGCGCAACTGGCCGTACGCCTACTCGATCGCGGCCGACCCGAAGCAGTCGAAGGTCGTGGGCAAGTTCAGCGTCACCGTGCTGCCGCACGGCGCCGGCGGCCACCCCGTCGGCACCGTGGGCGGCTGGCAGCTCGCGGTCAACAAGTACTCGAAGCACCAGGACGCGGCAATCGAGTTCGTCCGCTACATGACGAGCCCGGCCGTCGAGAGGTTCGACGCGATCACGAACACGAACGTTCCCACGATCCCGGCGGTGGCCAAGGATCCGGCCGTCGTGAAGACAAATCCGTACCTCAAGCCGCAGATCGCCACGGTCGCGCGCGTCACGCGTCCGGCGCGGTACCTGGGGACTCACTACAACGAGGGCTCGAAGGACATCTACCAGGGGATCAGCCAGATCCTCAACGGGGCGTCCGCGAGCAGCGTGCTGCCGCAGATTCAGTCGAAGCTGCAGAAGCTCGTCAAGTAGGCGAGCCTGATCCGAAACGGGGGAGGATGGCGTCTGCCATCCTCCCCCCTTCGTCTCCCATGGCCTCCGTCGCCACGCCCATCCCGCCCACCGGCCGCCGCCGCCGGACGCCGACACTCCGGAGGCGGCAGACGCGCCTCGCCTGGCTGCTCCTCGTGCCCTCGCTGGCGGTGGTCGCGTTCGTCGCGATCTACCCGCTGGGCAAGACCGTCTACCAGAGCTTCACCAACCAGGAGTTCCTGGCGCTCGAGCCGACGAAGTGGGTGGGCCTGCAGAACTACCGCGAGCTGTGGCACGACACGGTGTTCCGGAGGTCCGTCTGGAAGACCGTCGAGTTCACTCTCATCACCGTCGGCTTCGAGTTCGCGCTCGGATTGGCCATCGCCCTCGTCGTCAACTCGAGCTTCAAGGGGCGCGGCGTCATGCGTGCCGTCATGCTCGTTCCGTGGGCGATCCCGACCGTGGTCGCCGCGCAGATGTGGAAGTGGATGCTCGACGACACGTTCGGCGTCGTGAACGACGCCGGCACGCGGCTGCACATCCTGTCGCATTCGCATGCGTGGATCTCCGACCCCAGCACGGCCCTGGCCTCTGTCTGCGCTGTCGACATCTGGAAGACGACACCGTTCGTCGCCCTCCTCCTGCTCGCCGGGCTCCAGGTGATCCCGGGCGACCTCTACGAGGCCTCGGAGGTCGACGGCGCCAGTCAGCTGCAGCAGTTCTGGAAGATCACGTTGCCGCTCCTCGCGCCGGCGATCCTGGTCACCCTGATCTTCCGGACGCTCGACGCACTACGCGTGTTCGACGTCTTCTACGTCTTCTTCGGCAACCGGCCGGACACACAGACGATGGCGATCTACAACCAGGACACCATCGTCGGCAGCGGACACGTGGGCTACGGCGCCGCGATCAGCGTGGCCATCTTCCTGATCATCGCCCTGTTCGTCGTCATTTACGTGACCTTCATGCGGGTGACGGAGGATTGACATGAGCACCGCCTCGGAAACCGCCAAGCCCCTCGCGCGCCCGATCAGCCGCCGCCGTGCATTCCGGCGCAGCCGTGTCGGGCGGAGCCTGACCAGGATTCCGTTCTACCTCCTGGTCGCACTCATCTTCGTCTACGCGCTGTTCCCGTTCGTGTGGGCGCTGCGCTCCGCGTTCACGCCCGACAACGCACTCTTCTCCACGCCGCTCCAGTACATCCCGAAGCACCCGACGCTCGACAACTTCAGGGGGGCGCTCGAAGCCTCGTTCTTCCGTCACGCTCTGCTCAACTCGACGATCGTCGCCGGCTCCGTGACGCTGCTCTCGCTGGCGATCGGCTCGCTGGCGGCCTATGCCCTCGGGCGATTCCGCTTCCGCGGCCGCTCGTTCGTGATGTACCTGATGCTGTCGATGACGATCTTCCCGCAGATCGCGATCCTCGGTGCTCTCTACACGATGATCAGCGGATTTCAGATCGTCGGGTTCATCCACTTCCCGCACCTGTACGACACCCGCTGGGCGCTGATCTTCACCTACCTCATCTTCACGCTGCCGTTCACGGTCTGGGTGCTGACCAGCTTCATGAAGGCCCTGCCGCGGGATCTCGAGGAGGCGGCGTACGTCGACGGGGCGACCCCGATCCAGGTCTTCTACAAGGTGCTCCTGCCGCTGATCGCGCCCGGTCTCGTGACGACGGGCCTGCTCGCCTTCATCGCTGCCTGGAACGAGTACCTGTTCGCACTGTCGTTCATCCAGAGCCCCGACAACTACACCGTCCCGATTGCGATCACGTCGTTCGTCGGGAAGTCGGGCAGCGCGTTCCAGCAACCGTGGGGCGAGATCATGGCCGCGACGATCATCGTCACGCTGCCGCTGATCGTCGCGGTCCTCGTCCTGCAGAAGCGCATCCTCGCCGGCCTGACCGCCGGCGCGGTCAAGGGCTAGACGGCTTCGCGCGTCTCCGGGTCGAAGAAGTAGAGGCGGCTCGTGTCGACCGCGAGTTCGGCTGGGCTGCCGATCGCGATCTTCGTGCGTGGACTCACCCGGGCGCAAAGACGGGTCTTGGTCGCGTCGTCGTCGCCGCCGCCGAGCCGGACGTCCGCGTCCTCGCCGACGTCGGCCGTTGCGGCGCTGGAGACGACACCGGTCGCAGCCGTCCCGACGTAGACGAGCACTTCGGACCCGAGCGGCTCCGTCAGCTCGCAGGTCGCCGTGATCCGCCGATCGCTCGGCGCATCCGGCTCGATGCTCGCGTCCTCGAAGTCCTCGGGCCGGATGCCGAGGATCACCGTTCGACCGACGTAGTCCTTCAACCCGGAGCGGGTTTGCACGGCGCGATCGTCGACCGTCAACCGGTGCTCTCCGAAGCTGACGGCGAGCTGGCCGTTCGTCTGCTCGAGCTTGGCCTCGACGAGGTTGATCGCGGGAGAGCCGATGAAGCCGGCGACGAATTCGTTCTTCGGCTGGTCGTAGAGCACCTGCGGCGTCTCGACCTGCTGAAGGTGCCCGGCGTTCATCACCGCGACGCGGTCGCCCATCGTCATCGCCTCGACCTGGTCGTGCGTGACGTAGATCGTCGTCACGTCGAGCCGCCGCTGGAGCTGGTGGATCTCGGCGCGCATCTGCACGCGGAGCTTCGCGTCGAGATTCGAGAGGGGCTCGTCCATCAGGAACGCCTCGGGCTCGCGGACGATCGCCCGGCCCATCGCGACCCGCTGGCGCTGGCCGCCCGAGAGCGCGCGCGGCTTGCGCTTCAGGAACTCCTCGATCTGGAGGATGTTGGCGGCCCTCTGGACGCGCTCCTCGACCTCCTTCTTCGGCATCTTGTGGAGCTTCAGGCTGAAGGCGAGGTTGTCCGCGACGGTCATGTGTGGGTAGAGCGCATAGCTCTGGAAGACCATCGCGATGTTCCGCTCCTTCGGCGTGAGGTCGTTGACGATCTGGTCCCCGATCCGGAGCTCGCCGTCGGTGATCTCCTCGAGCCCGGCGACCATGCGCAGCGCCGTCGTCTTGCCGCAACCGGACGGGCCGACGAGCACCATCAGCTCACCATCCTCGATTGCGAGGTCGAGGTCGTACACGGCCTGCGTCCCGTCGCTGTAGACCTTCGAAACGCTGTCGAACTCGATCCGCGCCAGCTCAGACCCTCCCTTCGAGCAGTGAGCCTACTTTGCCACGCCGCGCGGCGGCAAGCCGGCGGCTCGTTGGACGAGACGACCCGGGTTGATGCCGGCCGCGAGATCAGAATCCGTTCAGGGTGCCGATCCGAATTCCAAGCGTACGCCCGGCTGCCCGCAGCCGGTCCGCGCCCCGCCTCAGGAAGCGGTCGGCTCGCATGGCATCCCGCGTGGCAGCTGCAACTTCCCCGCTGTCGTTCTCGTCGAAGTCGAGCTGGCTCCGGACTCCTCTCAGCGTTGCCTCGAACCCCTGGATGGCCAACCCCCTTGCCCGCCGCGTCGCGGGGGTCGATCCACGATCGCGGTGAAGCCTCGCGAGAACGCGGGTCAGCTCTGCGTGCAGCTTCTTCCGGTCATGCGTCGCACGGATCTGGGCGACGCCCTTGAGGAGGTCGTGCCTGATGGAAGCATCAACCGTCCCGACGTCCGACGTCGCAGACCCGCATCCGCCGGCGATCGCGAGACTTACGAGCCAGAGCGCCTTCCAGTGACGCGTCATCGGCCGGAGCGTATAGCGGCCTCGCGGCTGCGCAACCGAGCGCGGTCGCACTCGTGGGCGCACCGGTCCCCACCCTCAGACATCCAGAGCGCAGAAACCGTGTCGATGGCCCGTCGCCCGCCGGCCAGGTGCGTGCCGTCGAGGGGGATCACGGTGAGCTCGGGCGGCGGGCGGCGGACGAAGCTTCCGAGGAGGAGCATGTTCTCGGCCTGCTCGCCGGTCAGGGGTTCGTGCTCTCGGGGCGTGTGCCGGGCGATCGTGAGGCCGGCGTCGATCTCGAGCCGTGCGCCGGGACCCGGCGGGAGAGAGCGGACGGCGCAGAGGACGCCCGCGCGGACGAAGAACGCCTTCCGCCAGCCGGGAGTGGGGGCGGGAGCGATCAGGCAGGCGTCCAGTTCGCGGAGCTGCTCGAGCCGGCGGAGGCGCTCGAGAACTCGCTCGAGCGCCTCGAGGCGGTCGCGGAGCCGTGCTGCCTCTTCGTAGCGGAGGTTCTCGCTCAAGTGGGCGAGGTGTTGCCGAAGGCGGGGGAGTGGGCCGTCGGCGAGGAGCTGGTCGAGCTCTTCCGGCGTCGCGCTCGCAAGTGCGCGGGCGGCGAGCGCGGCCTGCCGGCGGCTGCCGATCGGGCCGAGCCGCGTCGGGGTCTTCGTGACGACGAACTCCTCGCCCCGCCGTCGCAGGTAGACGCCTCGGTTCTGCTGTCGGCTGCGAGAGTTGGCGGGCGGTTGAAGCTCTCGGATCAGCAGGAGCTCTTCGAGTGCCGCCTCGAGCTCGGAGCCGAGGACGCGCCACTCGATCCGCTCGAGCGCGAGCAGGGCCGCCTCGACGGACGGGCGCTGGGCTTCGCCCTGGAAGTAAGAACGAAGGCGTGCGCGGAGGTCGCGGGCACGGCCGACGTAGAGCACCTGGTCGTGGCGGTCGCGGAAGAGGTACACACCAGGCCGGGTCGGCGCGCCGCGAATGAGCGGGCGCTTGCCGTGCACGCGCCGCTTGCGGGGAGCGGCGAGCGTACGCAGCTCGGAAACGCGGCGGGCTCCCAGCTCCTGCGCAAGCTCGATCAGACGGACGAGGACCTGGGCGGTCGCCTCCGCGTCGGGCAACGCCCGGTGGCAGGGAGCGGTCGGCACTCCGAAGAAGTGGGCGAGGGAGGAGAGGCTGACCCGGCGTAGGCGGCTTGCGAGCAGGCGGCGGGCGAGCGCTGCCGTGCACAGCGGTGGCTCCGCCAGCCTGCGGCTCTCGCGCCGGCGCAGCTGCCGCTCGAGGAAGCGCTGGTCGAAGCGGGCATTGTGCGCGACCAGGGGCTTGTCGCCTGCGAAGGAAAGGAAGCGACCGACGACGGCTCCGACCGGAGGCGCGCCGCGCAGCTCCCGTTCGTGCAGCCCCGTCAGCCGGGCAACCGGCTGGGGAAGGGGGACACCAGGATCGACCAGGGACTGAAACGAGTCGACGAGCTCCAGCGCCCGCACCCGGACCGCGCCCAGCTCGCAGATTCGGCTTGTCTGGGCCGAAAGCCCCGTCGTCTCCAGGTCGAAGACCACGAACTCGGCCTCCTCCAGCAGCGGGTCCGGGGCGCTCGCGAGCGAAACCGTCGCGTCGGCACACACGATCCGGCTGTCGCCGCCGCAAACCTCGCCGAGGAGCGAGGATGCCAGCCCGGCCGGGACCGAGCGGCTCGCGAACAGGAACCGGGCGGCTTCGACCGCGGGGAGGGGCCCCTGCTCCTCCAGCGCGGCAACGAGGCGGTCGAGGCCGTCGAGCGCAAGCTGCACCCAGGCATCAAAGCGAACATACGTTCGATCTGCAAGCATCGTGTCTCATGACGGCCGACGCGACGATCCTGCATGCCGACGCCGACTCGTTCTTCGCGTCTGTCGAGCAACGCGACGATCCCAGCCTGCGCGGACGGCCGGTGATCGTCGGCGGCGGCGTCGTGCTCGCCGCCAGCTACGAAGCAAAGGCGTACGGCGTCCGGACGGCGATGGGCGGCAGGCAAGCCAAACGGCTCTGCCCGCATGCGCTCGTCGTTCCTCCTCGGATGGCCGCCTACGCCGAGGCGAGCCGCGCGCTCTACGCCCTCTTCGAGGACACGACCCCGTCGGTCGAGGGGCTCTCGATCGACGAAGCCTTCCTCGACGTCCGGGGCATGGAGCGGATCGCCGGCACACCGTGGGAGATCGCCGTCCGCCTCCGCAGCACCGCCCGCGAACGTCTGGGTCTGCCCCTCACGGTCGGCATCGCCCCCACCAAGCACCTCGCCAAGATCGCCAGCGCGGTCGCGAAGCCCGACGGGCTCCTCCTCGTCCCGCCCGGGGGCGAGCTCACCTTCCTCCATCCACTCCCGATCGAGCGGATCTGGGGGATCGGGCCGGCGACCGCCCTCCGTCTGCACCTCATCGGCGTCACCACCGCCGGCGAGCTCGCTCGCGTGGCGAAGGCCGACCTCGAGCGCATCCTCGGCACGGCCGCGGCACGCCATCTGCACGCGCTGGCCAACAACCACGACCCCCGTCCCGTGCGCCGCCGCTCCCGCCGCCGTTCGATCGGCTCCCAGCACGCCTTTGGTCTGAGGCGAGCATCACCGGCGGAGATCGAGACGGACCTCATCGCGATCGTCGACCGCGTCGGCCGCCGGCTCCGGGCCGCGCGACGTGTCGGCCGCACGGTGGTGCTCCGCCTCCGCCTCGGCGACTACAGCCGGGCCACCCGCTCTCACACCCTTCGCCATCCGACGGCGCAAACCCGCCCCATCCTCGCCGCCGCCCGCTCCCTGCTCGCCATCGCCCAACCGCTGATCGACCACCGTGGCCTCACCCTGATCGGCGTCACGATCGCCAACCTCGAGAACGACCTCCCCCTCCAGCTCTGCCTCCCCCTCGACACCGACGACGGTGAGCTCCTGGACGCTGCCCTCGACGAGATCCGCACTCGCTACGGCCCGACCGCGATCACCCGCGGCATCCTCCTCGGACGCAGAGCCGCCCCTGACATGCCGCTGCTCCCCGACTGAAAGCCGCCCGCGGTCGGAGTTGCCGTGCCGTGACGCCACAGGCTGCCTAGTGGCGCTACCGTGCGACCGTGGTTCTGTTTCCGATCGCATTTCTGTGGCTCGTCTTCGTCCTGTTCTGGGCACTCCGGCAGAGCCTCGAGCCCACCGACGGCTCGTGGCGTCCCTGGCGACGGCGCAGACGAGATCCCCGCAGCGGCCCGCACGGACATCCCGCCCGGGGCGGCGGGCGCGCGAGAGGCGCGAGCCGCTCCCGCTCTGACGGCGTAACCACCCGGCGATAGCCCGGCCCGCACGAGCTCGACCTGCGGGTCGCACTCTGCCGCGCCCACGCGCTTTCCGCTCTTTGCGTGCTTCTTCGACGGGCGGGCCTTGTCCTAAAGGGTGCCGTGTCGTAGATTGACGGAGCACCGAGCACGGAGCGCTTCTAGGTTGAAGCCTCTCCTGTGGGTCGTACGCGGAAGCCGCAAGGCCAGGCGGAAAGCTTGTGGGGGTGGTGGACGAAGGCGCCACCGGCTCGGTGTTCTCCTTTCCGAGCCTGGAACAGCACGGCGTGGCGATTCGCTGCGGCGGGTTCTGTGACAAGCTCCAATGATTCGCCGGTCGGCAGCGCACGCGCGTGTGCCCTGCCCGGCGACCGGCCGATCGAAGGGGGCGTCCATGGTCGCGCGCATGGCTACGTATCGCTTTACAGTCGACCCCGAGGAACTCGCGAAGAAGGCCGAGGAGGGGCTGCTGCCGATATTCATGAGGCAGCCCGGTTTCCGCGACTACTCGCTGTTCGCGGACCTGAGCGAGGTTCAGCGTGAGTCGCAGGAATCGGGGACTCCGCACGAGCGGCAATTCATCGCGATCACGCTGTGGGACAGTCTGGACGCGGCCAAGGCGGGCGTTGCCGCTGCCTGGGATTGGGTCCGCGAAAACATGAGCGACGAGCTCGAGTGGACGGACACCGCGTTCGTCGATGTCCTGCTCAGCACCTCTTTCGGAATGAGCCCTTCGTGGGAAGACCCCAAATAGCTTCGTTGCGATGACCGAGAGCCGAAGACACGGAGATCACTTCAGAACGGAGAGCACCGGGTAGGTCGCGTAGCGGGCGAGGATCGACGGGATTCGCTGTACCTGCGCGTGGACGCGATTGGCGATCCGCTTGCCGTAACGCTGGACGACCTCGCTGGAACGCTGCTCGTAAATCGCCTGGGTGCGATGCCACGTCGGCATCGTCTCGGCGATGATGTCGTGGGAATCGATGACGGTGAAGCCCTGGCGGCGAAAGAGTGCCGGCCAGTCGGTGACGAGTTCTTCGCCGCGGTGGTAGAGGACTGCTCTGAGCGTGCGGTCGTCCGTCCGTGGCGGGTTCGTGTGCAAGGCCAGGTCCGAGAAACCAACACGACCGCCTGAGCGGAGCACGCGGTGGAGTTCCTGCACGAATCGCTCCTTGTCCGGCTCGCTGACGCAGATGTCGCCGGCCGCCTCCAGGCAGACGATCGCGTCGAATGATCCGTCGGGAAAATCGAGCGCCCGCGCGTCGCCCCTGACGAGACTCACGCGGTGCGACATGCGCCGCTGATCGATCAGTTGGCGTCCCTGGCGAATCTGTTCGCGGCTGATGTTGACCGCCGTGATCTTGCAGCCATACCGCTCGGCGATCCGTAGTGCCGGCACTCCGAGCCCGCAACCGACATCGAGGATGTGCTGTCCACCCGTTGGGCGCACCATCTCGGCGACCAGATCCGTGTGCGCATCGAGCGCCTGTCGGAGGGTCTCGGATCCGGTGCGGAAATATCCGAAATGGAAGCTGTCTCCGTAGAACAAGCGTCCCTCGTCCGTGATCAGGTCGAAGTACGCGGCAACGCCGCCGGCCGTCCGGCGCCCTCTGAGCAAGATCGGGAGTGCCATTCGGGACGCGGCGCCCAGCTTTCGTGCGCATGCGACGGACCCTTGCTCCTGCCAGGTTCGTACGAAGATTCGGGTTGGCATCTATCGGTCGCTCGACATCGGGAGCCCTGAGCCTAAACCCGGTGGAAGACAGGCGACCCGGGCACGTGGCCTCGCCGCTCGCGAGATTGGTCGTACGGTGGCCGCTAACCCCGCCGCGCCAGTTCGTTCCTCAACTCGGCGATCTCGAGCCGGAGCTGTGCGATCTCCTCGTGGACATCGGTCAGCGACAAGGACGCGCGCCGACAGTCCTGGATCATCGGAGTGCACCCGTTCTCGACCTGCGCCCAGGTGACGAGTGCGAGCGGACAGAGTCGATGCTCGATCCCGTCCGGAGCCGCGTCGCCCGGCCACTCGATCGACTGGGTGGCAGGGCGGGCCGGCACCGTCCAGTAGTCGCCGGAGCGGAACTCGCCGCCGGAGAAGCGCACCTCGACGCCCGCCTCGAGTTCGACCCACTCAGCGGAAACGGGCACAGTCGCTCCGTCGCGCACCTCGAGGCGGGTCGTCGTGTCCGCGCCGCCGAGGGCAACGTCGAGGAGCTCCGGATCGTCGACAGCGGTCAGATGCCGCTCCCAAGCGTCCAAGGCAGAGAAGATCGGATCGGCCGGAGGCCGGCACCAGCGGGTCCCGTAAGAGGCGTTCGAGCGGCGTACGCTCGTCCAGTTCGCAGGCGAAGCCCCCGACGTAGATTCGACCAGCTGAGAGCGCCAGCGACCCATCTCGGTCGTGGGTGCGGCGAACCCGGTGCTGCCCGGAACAGCTGAAGTTCCAACCACGTCCTCGAAGCGAACGCGCGCCGGGTACTCGCGGATCGCCGTCTGCTCGTTCCAGTCGCTATCGAGCGTGACACGGCCCTGCTGCAGGCGAACGCTCGTGTAGCGCTTCCCCGAGCGGAACGTCAAGCGGCTGAAGTCACCTTTCATGCCTCCCCCTTCGTAGAGAGCGGAGTCTTCCATGACCCCGGCCGCCACGACTTCTTGACGGCATGGAGTCCATCGAGCAGGCTTCCTTGCTAATCGACCGCAAGGGGGGGCGATGCCAAATCCGGGTCAACCCACGATCAGTGTTGGCGCGACGGGTGGTGCGGTACGACGGTTACAGCGCGCTTTGCGGCGCACGCCGAATCTCGGCCTTGTCGTCGACGGGGTGTTCGGACCGTCGACGGAAGCTGCGGTGAAGGAGTTTCAGCAAGGCGCCGGACTGACGGTCGACGGGATCGTCGGGCCGCTGACGTGGAACGCCCTGCCTGACGGGGGACCGATGCCGCTTCTCAAAGAAGGCTCGACCGGTGATGTCGTTCGCAGCCTTCAGACCGTGCTCACCAACGGCGCTCCCGGACAGTGGAACACCACACCGCAGGGCATCGACGGCGTCTTCGGGCCGCACACGCGAGCGTCGGTGAAGGCGTTCCAGACCTGGGGCGGTGTCAGCGCCGACGGAATCGTGGGCGACCGGACGTGGTCGGTATCGCTCCACGCCGCCAGCGCCACGCTCGAAACCCAGGTCGGACTCCAGTACGTGATCGCCTGACAGTCCTGAGAACTCGGAAGGCCGATCAGCCCGTGGCTCAGTCGGGCGAGCCGGACGAGCCGCCGGCGGAGGACGAGCCTTCCCCCGTCGCCTCCGAGAAATGGTCGGGTTCGTACCTCGGCGCCTCCGCGAACATCTCCTTCGCCACGTGGCGGAGCTTCTCGATCGCCTGCTCCGAGAAGAGGCCGACGAGTGCCGCGACCGCCGCGAATCCGTACGGGTTCGCATCGGTGGCAGAGGTCGAGGTCGAGAACAACCCGCCGCGGAAGACGAGATAGAAGACGGTGCCGCCGAGAGCGCCGACCGCCGGCAGCAACAGGTTGAACGGGATCCAGCTCCAGCGGAGGTATCGAGTGCCGACATACATCGAGAACGAGCGGAGTGTGTGGACGAGACCCCCGAGCGCGCCCGCCAGGGCGACGGTCGCGAAGAAGAGGGTGTCGGTCGAAACGTCGAAACCCGCCCCGAAGTACGTGACTCGCCGCTCGTGCGGCTTGGCGCTCGGCGTGTCGAGCTCTGACGGCCAGAACGCCCAGAGGCTGTAGAGGAGCACGGCGGCGAGCACGAGCAGCACGATGGTGAACGCCACGATCCACCACTTCGGGACGAAGCCGCGGCCGATCCGGGACGCGCGCTCGTTCGTGCTAGGCAACGTGAGTCGACTCCCCGACCGAACCGTCGGCTCGCAGCTTGCGCTACCCTCCCCCGCCGGCAATCGAAGCAGCCTGGTGGCCGGAGCGCCTCCGGGACCTGCTCGGGACCAACTCGCCGGTGAATCCGGCGTCTCCATTACTTCAATGAGCGCCGCTTTCACGCACGAAGAGAACGAACCGACGGACGCCGGGGTCCTCGACCCGCCGCTGCGCCGTCCCGCGCGCGCAGGCTGGGCATGGCTTGCCGGGGGCGAGGGCTCCGTACTCGCGACGGTGCCGAGCGAAGGGGGCTTCCTGGGCGGGCTCGGCATGTGGGTTGCCGGGATGGCGGTGGTCAGCGGGTTCGGGATGGCGGTCGCGGCGAGCCAGTGGTGGAGCACGTCGATCGCGAGCGTGCTCTGGGTGCTGCCGCTCTGGGCCGTTCTCTACTGCCTGATCGAACGGCTCGTGCTGAAGAGCTTCGGCACGAGCAAGCTCTGGAACCTCCTGATCGCCATCCCGCGGCTCGTTCTGTCACTCGCGATCGCGCTCGTCGTGGGCCTGCCGATGGCCCAGGTGATCTACAGCGGCTCGATCAACGACGAGCTCAGCAAGACGACGACGGCTCGCATCCACGAGGCGACGAACCAGATCACGCGGGTGTACGACGCGAAGATCGCGGCCGCGCAGAAGGAGATCGCCGCGATGCAGCGCAAAGAGGCGAACCTCCAGCGGCAGGTCACGACCAGCAAGTTCCTCTCCGAGTGCGAAGCCGGCGAGGTGAGCTGCTCGCAGACTCACAAGCTCGGCTGCGGCCCGTACTGCAAACGTGACGCCCGCCGAGCGGCCGTCGCTGCGGCCGCGCTGACGCGCGCCCGCCCTCAGATCGACGCGACGATCGCCGCCGACCGGCGCAAGATCGCGCTCTGGCAGGACGCCGAAACCACCCAGATCGCGAAGCGAGTCGCGGCGATCAAGGCCGACCGCGACTTCCTGGCGCGCCAGGCGGCGCTCGAACGGGTCGAGCAGGCGAACCCGCCGGTCAAGAAGTACGTCGAGTTCTTCCTCGCCTTCCTGATCGCCATCGATCTCGTGGCGCTCATCCTCAAGCTGACCCACCTCCTCAGCACCGGCGGCGCCTACGAGCGAACCGCGGCGGCTCTCCGGAAGAACGACCTCCTCGAGACACATCGCCTCGAGGAGCGGGCGGCTGTCCTCACCCGCCGGATCACGCTCGAGGCGCGGGCCGAGGAGGAAGCGGACGAGCTCAGGATCCGGGGCGAGGTCAGACGGAAGCCGGAAGCGCCGAAACCGTCGCCTCGAGCCGTTCCGACGGGCGAGCCCACCTGATCTCTTCCGGCCGTGTCGGGTGGCACCGGCCGAGACAGCCGTAGACTGCCGTCCGAATGCTGCTCGGGATCTCGGAGACCCTGTGTCAGTACCTGGCCAGAGAGATCCAGGACACGACGGTCCGGATCGGCAGCGTCACCGACCTCTCGACGACGTCATCCGAGAAGGCGCTCATCCTCGTCCTCTACGAACTCGAGGACGCCGGCGACCTCCGCACCGCGCCTGCTCGGCTGGCTCGCGAAACCCAGGAGCCGGTTGCGTTGAGGCTCCAGTATCTGGTGACGTCTCATGCGCAGGACGCACGTGAGTCGCAGCATTGCCTGTCACAGGTGTTGGAGGCATTCCACAACCATCCGGTCTTCACCGAGGGGGAACTGCACGCGACGATCGCGGACCGCGTCGGCCGTCTGACGGTTCAGCGCAGGTCAGGTGCACTCGCAGACCTGCGGAGTTTGTGGACCGCGTTCGGAACTGCAATGCAGCTGTCGCTGTACTACGAGGTGAACGCGCAGCCTCCACCCTGACGGCTGAGGCGTTCGCCGCGTCGATCCGTACGTTCAGATGATGATGAAGTCCAGGCCGCGGTAGCCGTGAACGCGGGCGCAGACCTCGAAGCCCTCGGCCGATCCTTCGTCGTTCGTGTTCCCCTCGATGCTCTTGAACGTGTCGGCGTCGGCCTGCACGACGATTCCGGTATGGGCGTACCTCGGCTTGACGCCGGGTGGATTCGGCCTCAGGAAGAAGCTGCCCGGCGTGATTCGCTTCCGCTGCGACGGCTTCGGCTGAGAAAGGAACCGATCACCGGCACACGCCTGCATGTCGTCGCAGGCGAGGGTCTTCGGCAAAGGCCTCGCGACCCCGCGGGCGAGACATGCCTGATCGAGGATGAACGTGGCAAAGCCCGCACACCACGGTGAGTCTTTTCCCTCCTGTCCCTGTGTGTACAGGCGGACCCACGGGCCACGGTTCTCCCCACCGACCTCTTGCGGATGCTGCACCAGGTGCTGGCGGGCATACGCCACCACGAGCCAGCCGAGCGGCCCGTCGGGGGCGATCGGTGAAAGCGCGGCCATCATCGGCTGCACGAGCTCTTCGTAGGTCGCATCGTCGACGATCCCGGTCACGGGGAGTCCGT
The DNA here is from genome assembly GCA_963775695.1 of uncultured Actinomycetes bacterium. Taxonomy (GTDB): domain Bacteria; phylum Actinomycetota; class Thermoleophilia; order Gaiellales; family Gaiellaceae; genus DATBLE01. The sequence continues at coordinate 171,842 of CAVZJU010000009.1, forward strand.
TGGCCTTCTGGAACGCCCGGACCTGGCGTGCCGTGGCACCGCCGTAGCCTCCGTCGACGACGAGCTTGAAACCGCGCAGGCAGAGCCATCCCTGGATGAGCCTCACCTTCTCGCCTGACGACCCCCGCTTCTTCGGCGCGTCGAGCTTCAGGTCAGGGAAATCCTTCCCGGGCCCGCCGGTCGGTGAAGGCGGCGGTGCCGCTCCAAGGATTGCGCCCAAGGTCTCCCTGCCGACCTCGCCGTCGACGAGCAGCCCGTTGCGCTGCTGGAAGTCGCGGACGGCGCGCTCGAGCGCGTCACCGAACCCGGGTCCGCGGGCTACGCCGAACGACTCCCACTTGCCGGGCAACGCGTGCTCGAACCACGTCTCGAGATCGCGTTTGAGCCGCGTCACCGTCGGCCCGCGGTCGCCGCGTCTGAGGATGCCGTCCCCGGTCGCCGCCTTCGGCCTCGGCCGCGGGGCTGGAGTCCTCGCAAGCGCCTCGCGGGTGTTTTCGCCGACTTCGCCGTCGACGAGCAGCGCGTTACGCATCTGGAAATCACGGACGGCGGCGAACAGCGCGGCACCGAACCCCGGCCCCGGCTTGACTCGGAACGTCTGCCACACGCCTGGAGCCGTGCGGTCGAACCACGTCTGCAGCTGTTGCTTGAGCTGGACGACGTCCTTGCCCCGATCGCCCTTGCGGAGGATGCGGTCGCCGCTCACCTGCAAGCCTCGGCCGCCCTTCCCGGGCTTGATCGCGCCCAATCGCTCGAGCACGTCGCCGCCGTAGTCGGCGCCCGTCGTCTTTCTGTCGCAGTCGCCGCTCTGCTGGCCCTCGAGCGCGCCGCCGGCTCCGGCGTTGTAGGCCGAGCAGGCGAATCGGAGCCGATCCGGCGCCGGGACCCCGTTCTCCCGGGCGAAGGCAAGGTTCGACGCGAGCATGGACGCGGCGAAGTCGGCGGCGTCCTCCACTCTCGGGGTCGTGGCCGGCCCCGGAGCCCCGTGGGCAGCGAGCCAGTCGGCATGAAACCGGTCGTCGATCTGAAAGAGCCCTCGCCCGTGGCCCTTGTCGCCGACGACGTCCTCCATGTCCGTCTCGCGCGACGCGAGCGCGAGCAGTAGCCCCGCCGGCAGATCGTGTCGCTTCTCGGCCTTCCGCATGATCGGTGCCCAGCCCCGAGCCCGCGCGCGGCTCACCTGCTCAGCCAGCTGATCCGCTCTGATGTTCATCGTCCCTCCGAGCCGACGGCTTCGTCCGGCCGACGCTGGACCGCGGATCCCGTCGATGGACAGCGTTCCAGCTTCCGCCTTCACGTTCCCACGACGGGGCCCACCGGTCAAGGCTTTCGGGGCAGCCTCGCGGCCACGGGATAGTGCGAGGACCTCGAGTCCGTCACGCGCCACGGGCGCTCCCGACCGGTCCAGAAGCCGTTCTGTAGCGTTAGCGTCTGCCTTCGCTGAGACGAGTCTACGTGAGTCAGGAGGTTGGGACATGGCGGAGACCAGGCGAACCACCAGTGAGGAGGCTCGGCGCGTCGGCGACGTGATCGGAGTGGACTGGGGCCGTTTCGATCTCGAGCAGTTCCGGTCCGGGATGGACGTCGAATTCGAGCACGGGTCCCACGACCCGCAGACCGACGTCACGGGCGACGATCCGATCGTGACGGGAAAGATCGCGCTTGCGCACATGAAGGAGTTCCCGGACTACTACGAGCGCCTGGCGCGCATGGAGGCGGAAGCCGAACGAGACCGGGCCTCGAAGCAGGCCTGACCATGGCGCCGGTTCTTCGAAGGGCTGCAGCGCCAGGACGGGCAGCGCTAGCTATGCCTTCGGGCGAGCGAAGCCCGAGTAGCGCGGCTGATCGTCATCGCGGCTGACTTCGCGTCCACGGGCCTGTCCGAGGCCGAGGCGGCGACTCGCCTGAGGGCGCGGGGGGATCTCCCGCGCGAGCGCTCCAGCCGCAGCTACGCGAGCATCGTCCGCGCCAACACGCTGACGATTCCGAACGGGATCCTCTTGCTCTTCGGCGTGCTGACGATCAGCTTCGGCTCGTGGAAGGACGCGCTCTTCCTCGGGATCCTGATCGCGAACATCGCCATCGGATCGTTCCAGGAGATCCGCTCCAAACGCGCGCTCGACCGGCTCGCGTCCCTCGTCGCGCCGCAGGCGGTCGTCGTGCGGGACGGCGCGGACCGCCGGGTGCCGGTGAGCCAGGTCGTCGTGGGGGATCTGGTTCGTCTGACGGCCGGAGACCAGGTGGTCGCCGACGGCACTCTCGTGAGAGCGGACGCAATCGCACTGGACGAGGCCAACCTGACGGGCGAATCCGAGCCTGTTGTCCGCAGCGTGGGAGAGCCGGTGTGGTCGGGCTCGTTCGCGATCGAGGGCGCGGCCCTCTACGAGTCGACGGCGGTCGGACCGGAGAGCCGCGCGGCACGTCTCACCGCCACCGCGCGCGCGTTCCGACACCCGAGGTCGCCGCTCGAGCGGGCCAACGACCGGCTCCTACTGTGGCTGCTCGCGCTCGCGGTCCCGGTCGCGATCGGGCTCGTGGCAACCGTTGTCGCCCGCGTCGACGGCGCCGGCGCCCGGGTGCAGGTCTTGACCGCGGGGATCGTCAACCTCGTTCCCGAGGGCCTGATCCTCCTGATCAGCCTCACCGCAGCGGTCTCGGCGTTCAAGATCGCTCAGCGCGGCGTGCTCGCGCAGCAGCTCAACGCGGTCGAGTCGCTCGCGTCGGTGGACGTCGTCTGTACCGACAAGACAGGCACGCTGACCGAGGCGGCGCTCCGGGTGATCGGGCTGGCGCCTGCCGAGGGCGTGGACCAGGCAGAGCTCGCCGGCGCGCTTGCGAGCTACGCGACGAACGCCCCGTCTCGTAACCTCACGCTGCAGGCGATCGCGGACGCGGGACTGGCCGACGCCGAGACGCGCGCCGTGGTCGCGCAGGTGCCGTTCTCGTCCAGGCGGCGCTGGAGTGCGCTCGACCTCGGCGACGTGCGCCTCGTGCTCGGTGCGCCGGAGCGAGTCGCGGCCGCCGACCCTGCGCTCGCGGAGCGCGCGCGGACGGAGGCGGGCGCCGGGCGGCGCGTGCTCGCGCTCGGGCGTTCGGCGACGCCGCTACCGGCCGGCAACCCGGAACCGCCGTTTCCGAAGAACGTGCGTGCCCTCGGTCTCGTCGTGCTGAGTGAACAGCTCCGGTCCAATGCGGCCGACACCGTGGCGTTCCTCGCCGCCCAGGACGTCGAGGTGAAGGTCCTCTCGGGCGACGCGCCGGCGACAGTGGGCGCGATCGCCCGTGACGCGGGTGTCCCCGGATCCGCGCCGGCGCTCGACGGCGAGGCGCTGCCGTCGGAGCCGGCCTCGCTGCGCGAGGCGATCCTGTCCGCGCCGGCCGTCGGTCGCATCGCGCCGGAGGGGAAGCGCGCGGTGATCGACGCGCTCGCCGATGCGGGCCGCTACGTCGCGATGATCGGCGACGGCGTCAACGACGTTCCCGCGCTCAAGGCGGCGCGTCTCGCCATCGCGCAGGGCTCGGGGACACAGATGGCCCGTTCGGTCGCAGATCTGGTGCTCGTGCGCAACGACTTCGGGGTCGTGCCGGGGATCGTGGCCGAGGGACGTCAGATCCTCCGCAACATCCAACGCGTCGCGCAGCTGTTCGTGACGAAGTCGGTGTTCACGGCGGTGGTGGCGCTGGCGGTTGCGCTGCCCACTGCGACCTTCCCGCTCCTCCCTCGCCAGTTCACGATCGCCTCCACGGTCACCATCGGCATTCCGGCATTCGTGCTGGCCCTCGCTCCGAGCTCGGGCGAATGGAGGGTGGAGCGTTTCCTGCAGTCGGTGGCGCGGTTCGCGATTCCGTCGGGGGTGGCCGTCGGGATCGGCATCATCGTCGGCTACCTCCTCGCCCGCTACGGCTTCGATCTCGGCCTCGGCGACTCGCGTACGGTTGCAACCGGGATCGTGGTCGTGTGCGGGCTCGCGGTCGTGATGCGCCTCGAGGGCGAAGGCGGGCGGCGGCGTCTTGCCGTCGGCGCACTGTGCGCTGCGATGTTGCTGCTGTTCGCACTCGCCCTGGCCGTCCCGTTTCTGCGCGACTTCTACGAGCTCTCGACGCCCACGGCCGAGGCGGTCGCGGCCTGGGCGATCGGAGCTGCGCTGGGGATCGGGGGGATGCTGGGCGGCCTCCGCCTGTTGCGCGTTTGATCGTCCGGCGAGAATGCCGGAGGGGCGATCACGGAAGTGGTGCTTGCATCTGGTGTTGCCGGGGAGGATGATCCCTGTCGTGCGACGTCCTGCCGTCGTCGGTGGTGGTCTTGCCGCGTGCTTGATCGCGGCGGCGCTCTTCTACGCTGTGGAGGGGAGGGCGCATCCTGCGGCCCGTTCGGCATCGGCGGCGCGGGTCGACCCGCATGTGGCCGCGGGCGCGCACGACTTCGTCCAGTTCGCCTGTGCGGCCTGCCACGGTTCGCTCGGACGTGGCGGCGTCTCTCCGTTCGTGCCCGCCCTCAGGCCCCTTGGAAAGACCCTCACCGTCCAGGCTCTGACCCGGATCATCACCCACGGTCTCGGCGAGTCGGCGAACCCGAAGCGGCCGTACATGCCGGTCTGGGGGCCGGTGATGTCGAAGCAGCAGGTGGCCGACCTCGTGTCCTACATCCGTGCCGGACTACCTCCGGTTCAATACGCCACACCCGTCCCGGTTCCCGGTAACCAGGGGCCCGTGGTGGCGGGCATGGCCGCCTACGTTCACTACGGGTGCATCAACTGCCACGGCCCGAACGGCCTCGGCGGTGTCCCGAACCCACAGTCGCCGGACAAGACGATCCCGCCGCTCTCCGGCCAGGACTTCCGGACGGAGTTCAACACCGACGCGAAGATCCTCGCCGTGATCCGCTCGGGCAGTGTGATCGGCAAGCCGCCGATAACGAGCATGCCGCACTGGGCCGGGATCATCCCCAACTGGCAGCTGAAGGCGCTCGTCGCCTATCTGAAGACGCTCAAGTAAGCCGGCTGCCCGAGGCTCAGCCGCGTCCGACGAACGGCATCTTCGTCGCCATCACCGTCATGAACTGGACGTTCGCGTCCAGCGGTAGGGTCGCCATGTAGACGACTGCGCGGGCGACGTGAGCGACGTCGATCGTCGGCTCGGGCCGAATCGTCCCGTCGGGCTGGAGCACGCCGCCGGTGCGCATCGGCTCGGTCAGGTCGGTGTCGGCGTTGCCGATGTCGATCTGGCCGCAGGCGATGTCGAAGGCGCGGCCGTCGAGAGACGTCGAGCGCGTCAATCCGGTGACGGCGTGCTTCGCCGCCGTGTACGCCGCCGACAGCGGGCGGGGCACGCTGGCGGAGATCGAGCCGTTGTTGATGATCCGCCCGCCCTGCGGCGTCTGACGCTTCATCAGCCGAAAGGCGTGCTGGGTGCATAGAAACGCCCCGGTGAGGTTGGTCTCGATCACGGACGTCCAGGCGTCGAGGTCGAGGTCTTCGAGGGGGACGGCCGGGGCGCCGACGCCGGCGTTGTTGAAGAGCAGGTCGAGTCGGCCGAAGCGATCGTCGATCTCGGTGAAGAGCGCGGAGATCGACGCCGGCTCGCGGACGTCGCACGTGATCGCGACCGAGGACGGGCCAGCCTCGGCCGCGGCCAGCTCCAGAAGCTCGAGGCGGCGACCCGTGAGGACGACGGCGAAGCCTGCCTCGGCCAGCGCGATCGCCGACGCCCGGCCGATGCCGCTGCCCGCGCCCGTGACCACGGCAACCGGGCTCACGTCCGGGCTGCTCCGATCCGGCTGCCGAGTTCGTCCTCGACGTAGACACGAACGATCTCGTCGAAGCTCGCCTCCGCCCGGAACCCCAGCGCCTGGGCGCGCTGCGCGGCGAATCGGCCCGGCCAGGTCCGCACGATCCGCAGTATCCGCTCGTCCGGTTCCCGCCGGATGAGCCGGACGGCGTCGTCGCCGCCGGCCCGGCGCAGCGCCTCGATCTGCTCGGCCACCGTTGCCGAGACTCCGGGCATCGTCACGCAGCGGCGGTCGCCGAGCGCGGCCTCGTCGAGCTCCGCCGCCCGGACGAGGAACTCGACCGCCGCGCGCGGAGAGGCGAACCAGTGCCGGATGTCGTCGGGGACCGGCAGGACGGCTTCACGGCCGTTCAGGGGTTCGCGGATGATGCTCGAGAAGAACGAGGACGCAGCCAGGTTCGGCTCGCCCGGCCGGACGCAGATCGTGGGCAGCCGAATCGCGACCCCGTCCACGAACCCGCGCCGTGTGTAGTCGGACAGCAGCAGCTCGGCGATCGCCTTCTGCGTGCCGTAGCTCGTCAACGGTGTCGTGCCGTGGTCGTCGCCGATCGCCTCCGGGTAGGGCGGGCCGAAGACGGCGATCGACGAGGTGAAGACCAACCGCGGGCGATACGCCGTGCCTGCGGCGTGAACGGCGTCGAGCAGCTGCCGCGTTCCCTCCAGGTTGGTGCGGTAGCCCTTCTCGAAGTCGGCCTCGGCCTCGCCGGAAACGACGGCGGCCAGATGGAAGACGACGTCGGGCCGGCCGGAGAGCAGCTCGCGGGCGACACCCGGATCGGCGAGGTCGGCAGCGGCATTCTCGACCTCGAAGCCTTGGGCGGTCGGTGCCGTCGGCTCGACGACATCGGCGAGTACCGCGTGCGAGATGCGATCGCCGCCGAGCATGCCGTCCAGCGTCAGGCGCGCGACGAGCTTGCGACCGAGCATGCCCGCCGCGCCTACGACAGCGATCCGCACAGCCGCGGACCGTACCGCTTCCGCGAGGGCTCACGTGGAGGCCCGGCGGCCTCGACGAGCGCGGCCCGGGCCGCCCGGAGTGGCCCAGGCGCATCATTCAGTAGTTCTTGCTGATGGCGAGCCGCCGGCAGTGGAATAGATGTCGTCTCCAGTGGGGCTCTCTGCAATGCCCCTGATTTGTGGAGGTGGCGATGTTCACCTATGTCGAGTTGTTCAAGACGGCGCCCATTGCCCGAGAGCATCTCAAGCAGATGCCGGACTACTTCGAGAAGATCCGGGAGATCGTCGAGGCCGAGGGTGGCACGGTCGAGCGGTTCCTCGCGATCATGGGCCCGTGGGAGTACCTGGGCATCTTCACGTATCCGGATCTCGAGGCTGCTTTCCGCGTCCTCGCGAAGATCGCAAAGCTCGAGGCCTTCGAGACGGAGACATTCCCGGCCGAGAACGTCGAGGTCTTCTTCAAGACGCTCGTCTAGAGCATTCCGGCCCGCGCACGGGCCACGGCCGTTCTGGGACGCCGCCTGACTGGGCGGCGTCCCCCGTTACAGCGGGAGCCAGGCTCAGCGAGGAGCGGCGCCGGCTCTGCCGGGAGGCTGGTTCGGCGTGGTCGACCGTCGCGCTCGACCGGCCGCCGAATGCGCGACGCTCGCGGCGTGAGTCCATGCCGAGGCGACCCGATGGACGCGTCGCTCGTCCGGGCGGGCGAGGGCAAGTGGACGCTCGCCCGGACGCATCCGCTTGAAGAAGACATACTTGCCGACCTCGACGAGGCCGAGGTACGTGCCGATCATCAGCGCCAGCGCGCCGAGAAAGGACGCGGGCAGCGCCGTGAAGCCGAACACGTCTGCGAGGGGTGAGTAGGGGATCGCGACTCCGAGTGCACCCTTGCGATCGCACGCGAAGGCGGCAGCGACCACGCGAGCCTCACCCGCTGGTGGCGGCCCTGGCATCACCGAATCGGCAAGGCAGGCTGACGCGATCAACGGGCCAGGCGAGGTGTGCTCGACCGGCCCGAGCCTTGCCGGCTGCTACCGCGTCCTGCCCGCTTCGGCAGCCGGCGCGGGTTCGATATCGCGCGGGAGCGAAACACGCTCGCCGTGGCGGTCGAGATAGAGAATCGGCTTCGTCCCGAGCCTGGTCTCATTCGCGCGGTAGACACACCGGATCACCGGCACGACGTCCATGAAGAAGCCGATCGCGGGCGAGTGGATCACGCCGGCTTCGACGCTCTCGACCTCGGCACCGCGCACCTCCTCCGGGACGAAGCCTGCTCTGACGACAGTCGCCAGGACCTTCGCCTCGGCGAGAACGGCCGGAAACAGGTGGGGCCAGTGGATCTCGAGATAGCCGATCGCTCCCTTCTCCGTCAGCCCGACGACCGCATGCGACGACCAGACCGGCACGCCGGCCGCCCGCCGCTCGGCGCGCGCGAGCTTTCGCAGCAGCTCGGGTCGCTCGACGCGGACCTCGCCCGACTTCAGGCGCTCCGCAACGGTTCCACGCTCCGAGACGACCTTGATCCGCCGGATCTCGGCGTCGGGAATCCTGGCAGCACGCAGGATCTTGCGGGCGCGGGCGGCCAGGTCTTTGTTCGGGCCGGTCCAGGCTCCTGCTTTCCGCGCGTACCCGTAGGTCTCGTCCCTCGCGAAGATGGTGAGGCTGTCGCGGCGCTGGCTGAACGTGAGCGTCTTCGTTCGGACACCTGAAATGTTCGCGGCGCTCGCAAACGTCGGCCTCTTGCCGAGGTCGAATCCCGCGATTCGGCTCGCCGACCTGATCAGCTCTGGAGCCTCGAGCCTGGAAAGAGCACGCTCGTTCGGAGACTGATCGGCCACTACTCAGTCCGCCACTTCCAGGCAAACCAGTTCGGAACCGGGTTGGAGCGGCCGTCGGTGATCCGCTCGTTCTCCCGACGATCGATCGCATCGTTGCGGTCTCTGCCTGCCGCCAGGGCGACGGCGGAGCAGCCCGACTGGATGTCGATCGTCCCCGAGTCCATCCACGCGTCGCCGACGCTTTCCTGCGGGAACAGCCAAGACAGCGGCCCGGGAAGCCCCGCCGTGCGAGCGCCGAACTGCGGCCCGCGGTCCGGGCTGTTCAGTGTGTCGGCGCTGGCCGTCCCCGAGTGACCGACTGCCATGTGCAGTCCCGCGAACACCGGGAACCAGTTGTTCGCCAGCGAAACGAGGTCCATCGGACAGGAGGCGTCCACGAAGAGGAACCTCAGCTTTCCCGGCGAGTTCCCCCAGCGCGACTTGTTGCCGATGTTGACGGTGTTCGGGGTGCCGAAGTTCCCGCAGACGGTGATGAAGTCGGGGTCGGACGCAGAGGGCGGGTTCTGGCAGATTCCGTGACCGTTGTAGAAGTAGATGTCCGGCAGGTCGCTGCCACCGGAGGGATCGATGTCCCCGCCGTCGTCACGAAAGTCGGCGCCCCAGACGTCACCGTTCTCCCAGCGGGTCACGGCGGTATGACCTGCGAAGAAGTAGAACGCCGCGAAGCCTCGCGTCGACGTGATGCAGAACGGCAAGTCCGGGCCCCCGCATTTGGGGACATACGTCGCGACCCCACCCGTGGAAAAGCGCATCGCCTATCCGACCTCCGGCTGCAAGTGCCACGGCGCCGACGCCGGCGTGCCAGACGCCGTTGGTCTGTCGGACGCTAGGTCACATCCATGCTTCTGTCAAACGGCCCGCCTGGTCGTCCGGCCAAGGCCCTACTGCGCTGCCAGCAGCCGCCCCGCGGCGAGAGCCAGGACCCGCGCGATCGCCAGGGCGCACTCCTCGCCGTCCTGCGCGAATTGCCCGGCGCCTTCGTCCGTGTGGAACGCCCAGCCGCCCGGACGACCGATGCCGATGAGCGCCGACGGGACCCTCTGTGAGACGTTGCCGAAGTCGGTGCCGAACGGGAGCCGGCCGGGATCGTCGACGAACTCGCCTCCGAGTGCCAGCACCGCCTCCTTCACCGCCTGCGTCACCTCGGCGTCCGGCCGCAGGCCGCACACGACAGGGTCGGTCGACCAGACCGCGTCGGGCAGTGCCGTCCGCAGCGGCGCGGCGAGCTCGTCCAGCCCTGCCTCCTCGTCCGCGCGGAGGAGGAAGTGGATCCGCACGACGAGGCCGCCACCTTCCTCGACGTCGCCGTCGAGCGCGATGTGCTCGACGATCGCGTCGGCCGGAGGGAGCGACTTGACCGCCGCGATCGCGGTGAGCACCGCCTCGGTCGGGGATTCCGGCTCACCCGTGAGCGACCGGATTCCCGCGATCATCGCCCGATCGCGTCGCATCCAGCGTGAGCGGAGGAAGACGGTGTCCTCGAACTCGGGGTGCGCGTAGAGCGCGGCGTCGATCCCGTCCCAGAGCCCGGCCGCCGCGGAGACGGCCTTGCCGCCGCCGATCTCGACCGTCAGCGGAGCCGGGATCTCGTCGGCGGGGCAGCCGAAGACCACGAGTGACCCGGGCAGCTCCTCCCGGAGGTCGGCGAATGCGAGCGCCGTCGCGATCACGCCGGCCGGAATCGCATCGTGCCCACACGAGTGCACCGGCTCGATCGAGCCGTCCGGACGGAAGACAGGGACAGCGTCGTAGAGAGCCACGAGTCCGACCGACCGTCCGGGCGCCGAGCCGCGCAGAGTAGCGCGGAAGGCAGTCTCCATCCCGGCCACGCCGCGCTCCACCTCCAGCCCGGCGTCCTCGAGGACGCCGCAGAGGTAGCGCGAGCAGTCGCGCTCCTCGTGGGACAACTCGGGATGCTCGTGCACGAAGCGGTGCGCCGCAAGTGCGGCCTCCCGCTTGGACTCGATCACAGCAAGGATCCGCTGGTCGTCCACGCTACCTCCTCGATCGCCGGAACAGAGAACGCCAGAGGGCACCGAACAGAAGGCGCAAGCCTCCGAGGGGCGCGGCTGCAGGGGGCGCCCCGGACGGCGCATCGGCCAGCTTCGCCGCGATGCACTGCGCGAACCGCGACGTGAGGCTGCCGGCGACCTCGGCGACGACCCCTCGCCCGTACTGGGCGACGGCGCCGCGGAGGGTGAGGTCGGTGGCGATGTCGACGTGGGTGCCGGCGTCCATTGCCGACAACCGGGACTCGATCGTCGCGTCTGCGCTGCCGCGGCCTTTCGCCTCGCGAGCCTTGACCGAGAGCACGACGCGACCGCCCGCCTCGTCCATCTCCTCGCGCACGACGTCCGCCAGCAACTGAAGGGCGATCGGCCCGAGCTTGACCTGCAGCGTCGCCTTCCACGTGTTCTCCCCGGTGACCTCGACGAGCTCGGCGCCGGGCATGCACGGGACGACCTCGGGCACATCGTTCAGCAGGCGCCAGGCGTCCTCGGGCGAGGCCGGCACGTCGAAGGCGTTCTCGAGCCGCATCAGGAGGTGACGATCGTCGCCGGCGGCGCACGGTTGTCGCGCTGACAGGGAATAGCGGGGTCGTCGTGGTCGCTGTAGAGGTGTCCGTGCCGGAGGACGATGCAGTACGCCTCGATGTGGGGATCGCCGAAGTTGACGTTGCAGCGGACGATCGCGGCGCCATGGAAGGATCTGCCCGAGTGCAGGCACGCCACCCACCGGTAGGAGAGATGCTTCCCGTCGAGGTACTCGACCATCAGCTTCTTCGCCTTCGGTGGCGTCGTCGCCTCGTACGTGGACGAGCTGCCCCCGCATCCCGCGAGCAGGACGGCGAAGAGAACGACGACCGCGGGCTTCACGGCCGCAGCACGACCTTCGTCGCCTCGCGCGAGTCGAACAGCCGGTAGGCCTCCGCCGCGTCGGCGAGGGGCATGCGGTGTGTGACCACGGGGGTCGGATCCAGCTCTCCGGCTGCGAGCTGCTCGAGCAGAAGCGCGCCGTCCGCGGTCGGGTCGCCGATCGAGAAGCGAACGGTCAGCTCCCGCTCGAACATCAGGGCATTGTCGAGCGGATAGTCCGGCTCGAAGTGGGCCCCGACCACGGAGACGACCCCGCGGCCGCGCGCGAGCCTCAGCGAGGCGTCGAGCCCGGCAGGGCTACCGGCCGCCTCGATCACGACATCCGCGCCCAGCCCGCCCGTCGCCTCCAGGACCGCGTCGGCGGCCCGCGCAGGCTCGACCGGCTCTGCCCCGAGTGCCCCGGCAAGCCTCCGCCGCTCCGCCACGCCGTCGACTGCGATCAGCCGGCCCGCGATCCCCTTGGCGCAGAGGATCGCCATGAGCCCGACCGGCCCGCAACCGACGATGACGACCGTGTCGCCCGCCGCGACCCCGCCGCGGACGACTGCGCCGTAGCCCGTCGGGAGGATGTCGGCCAGGAAGACGGCCGCCTCGTCGCTGACCTCGTCCGGCAGCGCCCGGAGCGCACGGTCGGCCTGCGGCACCCGGACGAGCTCGGCCTGACCACCGTCGAGTCGGGGGTAAACGCCCGAGTAGCCGAACAGCGACCGGTTGTCGCACTGTGTCACGCGGCCGGCGCGGCAGGACGGGCACGTCCCGTCCGAGATCATGCTCGCATTGACGACCCGTTGCCCCCGGCGCAGGCGGCGCACATCCGCTCCGACCTCGACCACCTCGCCCGCGAACTCGTGGCCGAGCACGGTTCCGGACTCGAAGCCGGGCGTCATCCCGTGGTAGGGGAAGAGGTCGGCGCCGCAGATCGCGGTTGCGCGGACCGCTACCACCGCGTCGCCCGGGTCGAGGATCGTCGGATCCGCCACCTCGTCCACCTCGACGTCGCCGGGCGCTCTGAGGACGACCGCCTTCACGGTGCCGGCTGCTCGATCTCGACGAGGTATCCGTCGGGGTCGACGCAGAAGAACCGGCAGCCGCCCCACGGAGGCTCGTACGGATCGGCGAGGAAGCGAACGCCGGCCCCGGCCAGCCGCCGGTGCTCGGCACGTGCGTCGGCGACCTCGACGACGAGCACGACGTCGGCGCGGGACGGATCGGCCGGCGCGGCGAGCTCGACCCCGGGCCGGTCCTCGGCCGGATGGCCCTGCTCCGCCAGCGACACCCTGGCACCGGCGAGGACGAGCGTGGCGTACGGCGGGTCGTCGTAGAGAGCCTCGACTTCGAAGCCGATGTGGTCGCGGTAGAACGAGACCGACCGCTCGACGTCGGCGACCGCGAGTATGGCGCCCGCCCGCCGCGCCATCAGTTGTGCGTGTGCCCGCCGTCCGCGACGATCAGCTGCCCGGTCACCCAGCCTGCCTCCTCCGACGCGAGGAACGCGACCGCCGGCGCGATGTCGGCGGCGACCGCGCGCCGCGGGATCGCCTGGAGCATCTGCACGAAGTCGAACGCCTCCGCGTGCTTGCTCGCCAGGACGCCCTCGGTCTCGGTCAGTCCCGGCGCAACCGAGTTCACGGTGATCCCGTGCGGCCCGAGCTCGCGTGCGAGCGCGCGCGTGAACGCCCAGACGCCGCCCTTCGACGCGACGTAGTGCGCGAGGTTCGGCGTCCCCGCGAGGATCACGTTCGAGGCGATGTTGACGATTCGCCCGTAGCCGTTCTCGCGCATTGCCTTCTGCGCGTAGTAGTTGGTCAGGAACGTTCCGTCGAGGTTGACGGCCATCACCCGCCGCCACTCGGCGAAGTCGATCTCGTCCCACGGCGTGAACGGAACGATCGCGGCGACGTTCACGAGCACGTCGAGCTTGCCGTGCTCCGCGACCGTGTCGGCGACCATCTGTCGGACGTCCTCCTCCTTCGAGACGTCCACCCGCATCGCGACGCTGTCCTGGAGGTCGGCGCCGACGACCGTCGCGCCCTCGTCGGCGAGCTTGTCCGCGACCGCCTTGCCGATCCCCTGCGCGGCGCCGGTGACGATCGCGACGCGGTTGTCCAGCTTCCCCATCGTCCAACCTCCTACAGCTCGTAGTAATCGGGCGCGTGCTTGTAGCCCTGCCAGGCCTCGGCGTCGTGCGAGTAGAAGATCTCCGCGCCTTTCTCCGTCGCCAGGTCCCTGACGCGCGCGATCGACCGGACGCCGTCGACCGGCGTGTGGTGGAAGCCCGGCTGGATTCCCTTCTCGAAGGCTGCCGCGGTGTAGGCGACGTCCATCGCCAGCAGCATCGACCGGCCGTCGCCCTCCAGCAGGATCGAGCAGTGGCCGACGGTGTGGCCCGGAGTCTCGATCGCGGTGATGCCCTTCGCGAGCTCGGTGTCGCCCGAGAACGTCTCGATGTTGGCGCCCTCGTAGTCCCACGACTTGTCGGAGTAGCCGAAGAACTCGAACGGAGCGTGGTCGCGCGCCTGGGCGAGCTCCCGCTCGTGGATCAGGTTCCGGACGCTCGTCCCGGCGAAGAGCTGGTTTCCGCCCACGTGGTCGATGTGCAGGTGCGAGTTGACGAGCGTCGTGACGTCGCCCAGCTCGAAGCCGGCCGCCGCGAGCCGTGCCGGGATCGTCTGCTCCTCGGTCTGCTCGGGCAGCTCGAACGGCAGCACGCGGTTCATGTGATCGAGGTCGATCCCGGTGTCGATCAGGAAGAGCCCGTCGTCGTGCTCGACCAGGACGCTGTAGACGGGGATCCGGCATTGCGGCCCGGGGACGTTCCACATCAGCTGCGTGTGCTCGATCACGATCGAGCCTCCGTCGAGGAGCCAGACCTTCATTGCTACGCCTCCAATGCCTTCCGGACGGCGACCAGCTTGCCCGCCCGCTTCGCCCGCAGCTCCTCGATCTGCTCCGGGGTGTAGTCGTAGATACCGCCGCCCGTCTTCATCCCGAGGCGGCCCTTGTCCATCAGGTCGCGGATCGTCGACGAGACGTCGCCGGAGGTGGAGAGATCCTGGTTCAGGTACGAGCCGACCGCGTGGTAGATGTCGAGACCGGCCATGTCGAGCAGTTCCATCGGGCCGATCACCGCCAGCTTGTAGCCGATCCCCCAGCGCACGTTCAGGTCGAGTCCCTCGGGATCGATGATCCCGCGGTCGACGAGGTCGAGGCACTCGCGGAGGATCGCGTAGAGGATCCGGTTCTCGACGAAGCCGGGAACCTCGCGCTCGACCACCGGGTGGTAGCCGACGCGTCGCACGAGCTCCGAGGTCGCGTCGACCGTCTCCCGCGAGGTCTGCTCGCCCGGGATCACCTCGATCATCGGGATCAGATGCGGCGGGTTCGACCAGTGCATCCCGACCACGCGCTCGGGGTGCTCGGTCACCGTCGCGATCTTGGTGATCGGGATCCCCGAGGTGTTCGAGGCGAGGATCGCGTCGTCGGCGACCACGGCCTCGAACCTGGGGAACACCTCCTGCTTCAGCTCCAGCTTCTCGGGCACCGCCTCGAGCACGAAGTCGGCGCCCTCGAGCGCCGCCTCGAGGTCGCTCTCGAAGCGCAGCGAGCCGCCGTCCTCCTGGGCCGCCTCGAGCCGCTCGAGCACGGTCCCCGCCAGCTCCGCTCCGCCCTTCGCCCGCTCGAGCGCCTCGGCGCTGACGTCGTAGAGCGCGGTCTCGATCCCGGCGCGGGCCAGCACCGCCCCCATTCCGGGGCCCATCGTCCCGGTGCCGATCACCGCTGCGCGCCTCACTGTTGCCACGTGCCCTCCTTTTTCAGCTCTTGGATGCGCCGCCAGACGCGCTCCGGCGTCAGCGGCAGCTCGGTCATGGGAACGCCCGCGTCGGCGAGCGCGTTCACGATCGCGGCGGGCACCGCCGCCAGCGCACCTTCGCCGCACCCTTTCGCGCCGTACGGTCCGGGCCCGTCCTCGTTCTCCACGATCACGCAGGTCATCTCGCCCGGCAGGTCCTCGAAGCTCGGGATGCGGTAGTCGAGCAGGGTGTCGTTGAGCAGCAGGCCGTCCTCGTAGGTCATCTCCTCGAACAGCGCGTTGCCGATTCCCTGCAGCGTCGCGCCCTCGTCCTGCCGCTCGACCAGCTGAGGGTTGATCGCCCGGCCGACGTCGGCCGCCGTCGCCGTCCTCCGCACCGTGACGACGCCGGTATCCGCATCCACCTCGACCTCGGCGGCGCCCACGCAGACCTCCCAGAAGACAGGGCCCTCCGCATACGAGCCCGTGCCGGTCGGCGCGACCTCGCCGCGGCCGATCAGCTCGCCGCCCGCGAACCCGAAGTGCTTGCGCATCAGCTCGAGATGGTCGTCCGGCCCGATCTGCGACGTGCCGGCGATCGACTCGAGCTGCGCCCGGATGTCCGCCGCCGCACGCTGGACGGCCAGGCCCGCGATCGTCGTCGACCGGCTCGCCCCGGTCGAGCGGTCGTACGGGCTGAAGCGGGTGTCGGCGCCGCGCACCGTCACCTGCTCGGGATCGACGCCGATCTCCTCGGCGGCGATCTGCGCGAATGCCGTCCGCGGTCCCTGGCCCATCTCGGTCGTGCTGACCAGGACGACCACGCGGCCGTCCGCCTCCAGGCGGCAGATTGCGCTCGAAACCGGGTGCGCGCCGGCGGCGAGCAGGCCGACCGAGACTCCGCGGCCGACCAGCGGATTTTTCTCCTCGCCCCAGCCGACCTGGGCGGCCACTTTCTCGACGTCGCCGACCAGGTCGGCGTCGAGTGGTTTCCCGCCGGCGCGCACCTCCTCGCCCGGGGCGCAGAGGTTCTCGCGGCGGAGATCGAGCGGGTCGAGGCCGGCCCGCCGGGCGACCTCGTCGACCTGCGACTCGCCGATCCA
Organism: uncultured Actinomycetes bacterium; assembly: GCA_963775695.1. Taxonomy (GTDB): domain Bacteria; phylum Actinomycetota; class Thermoleophilia; order Gaiellales; family Gaiellaceae; genus DATBLE01. Next base: position 188,190 of record CAVZJU010000009.1, read on the forward strand.
CTGGAGGTGCGTCGCGCCGAACGCGCGGTAGGAGCCGGCCGGCGCGAGGTTCGTGTAGACACACGCGGCGTCCACGCGGTATGCCGCCCAGCGGTAGGGGCCGGGCGCTGCGTCGCCCGCGGTCGCGACCACGCGGGGGCCGTTGTCCGCGTATGCACCGGTGTCGAACAGGCACTCGACGTCGCGGGCGAGGAGGCGACCGTCCGCCGTCGCCGCAGTGCGCATCCGGCACGTCATGTTGTGGCGGCGCGTCGTGACCATCGACTCGGCGACGCGGTTTTGGATCCGCACTGGCCGCCCGGCCTTCCGCGCGAGCGCGACCGTGAGCGGCTCCATTTTCGTGTACGACTTGGACCCGAAGCCGCCACCGAGGTACGGCACCTGGATCCGCACGTTGGCGACGGGAACTCCGAAGAGGTCGGCGATCTCCGCCCGCACGAGGAACGGGTGCTGGCAGGTCGCCCAGAGCGTGATCTCGTCGCCCTCGACCTGGGCGACGACCGTGTGCGTCTCCATCGCGTACTGGTAGACGGACGGGAACGTGTACTCGCCCTCGACGACGATGTCCGCCCGCGCGAAGACCGACTCGAGCTCGCCGCGGTCGATCCGGTACCGGTAGCAGACGTTCCCGTCCCGGGGCGGGATCTCGCCCAGGCCGTGGAAGAGGCCGGGCCTCGACTTGCGCTCGGTCACGAGCGGCGCGCCGTCGGCGACCGCGCCGGCCACGTCCGCGACCACAGGCAGCTCTTCGTACTCGACCGTGATCAGCTCGACGGCCGCTGCTGCTGCGGCCACGGTCTCGGCGGCGACCGCCGCCACCTGCTCGCCGTGGAAGCGCACCTTGTCGATCGCGAGGATCGGCCGGTCCTTGATCGCGTGCCCGTAGTAGGGGTCGATGTCGTGGAGGTCTGCCCCGGTGAGGACGCAGACGACGCCGGGGACGCGTTCGGCGGCCGAGGTGTCGACCGAGACGATTCGCCCGTGGGCGATCGGGCTGCGCAGCACCTTGCCGTGCAGCATCCGCGGGACGAGCAGGTCGCCGACGAACTGAGCCTCGCCCCGTAGCTTCTCGCGTGCGTCGCGCCGCGGCTGCGAGCGGCCGATGTGCGATCGGGTCTCGGGTACGACCGTGGTCATGCGGCCGCGAGCTCGGCAACGGCTTCGAGGATGCCCCGGTACCCCGTGCAGCGGCAGAGGTTCCCGGCGAGGTTGTGCTTGATCTCCTCCTCGCTGCCGAGCTCGCCGTGCTCGAGCAGTGCGGTGACCGTCAGCAACATGCCCGGCGTGCAGAAGCCGCACTGCAGCGCGGCGTGTCGAGTGAAGACCTCCTCGAGCTGATCGAACTCGGGCCGCTCGGCGAGACCTTCGATCGTCGTGATGCTTTTCCCGTCGGCGTCGACGGCGAGGTAGCAGCACGAGCTGACGGGGAGGCCGTCGACGAGGACGGTGCATGCCCCGCACACCTGCACGTCGCACGACCGCTTGGCGCCGGTCAGCCCGAGCGAGTCGCGGAGGAAGTCGAGCAGGAGCTCCTGCGGGGCGAGGTCGCGTACGACCTCCCGGCCGTTGACGCTACAGGCGAGCTCCACCGATGCCTCCACCGTCGCGGGCGACTTGCCGCTGCCAGGCGGCCCAGTACTCGTCCACGAACTCGTCGCGGTACTTCACCGGCAGGAGTTGCAGCGCCAGCTCGGGCGCGATCGGACGCAGCTCCCCCAATGTGGAGGCGATCGACTGCAGTCTTGCCGCACGCTCCAGCGTGATCGCCGTGAGCACCGCCCAGGGAACGTCCTTGCCGACGACGAGCACCCCGTGGTTCTGCATCAGCACCGCGCGCCGGCGGCCGAGCGCCGACGCGACCCGATCGCCCTGGTCGTCGTCGACGATCAGATCGGGGTCGTCGAACCGGCCGACGCCGTCGGCGAACAGGATGCCGTCGTGGGTGAGGAGCGCGAGCTCGGCTGTGGTCGCACCGAGGGCGGTCGCGTGGGGGGGATGCCCGTGGACGACTGCGCCGACGTCCTCGCGCGCCCGGTACACGCCGGTGTGCAGGACGGTTTCGAGGTGGAGGACCGCGTCGGTGTCGTCGAGCGAGACGACGTCATCGGGTTCGACCTCGTCGAGCGCGACGCCCTTTCGCTTGATCCAGACCTCGCCCTCGGGCCCCCGTGCGCTGACGTGGCCGAGGGTGAGATCCGCGTAGCCCTCGGCGGCGAGGATCCGGCACGCCCACGCGAGCTGGTCTCGAAGGCTCTGGGCGACTGCGATCATTGGACGGTCGCTCCCGCGACCTCGCGCGCTCGGATGCACGATCTGACGCGTCTGGGCCGCTCCCGCCTTCCGAAGGCCGGCAAAGCCGGCCCTCGGAAGGCGTCCGCTTCGCGCCGCCGGCCCATCGCCGTTACGTTCCCCCGGTCAAGTAGCGGCGACGGGCCGTCGCCGCGCCCCAGAGCGGCCGGCTCGCGCCCCGAGACGTGCGATCTCACGGGAGCCACCATCAGCGCCTTTCGGTCGGCGGGTAGGCGGGGTGCGGGAAGCCGAACACCATCACGACGTCCTGGTCGCCGGTGTTCGCGACCGCATGCCAGACGCCGGCCGGGATGTGCATCGCGTCGCCTTCCCCGAACGGCACCGCGCCTTCGTCGAGTCGGATCTCGCCGGTCCCGGAGACGACGTAGGCGACCTCCTCGGTCGCGTGCTTCACGGGCGACAGCACCGTGCCGGGAGTGAAGACCGAGTAACCGAGCGACGAGGTGTTCCCATCGACGTGGCCGTCGGTGACGAGCATGCGGCTCCAGCTCCCCTGCGGCAGTTCGATCGAATCGACGTCGGCGAGGTGGACGGTGGTTACAGCGCCCACTCCCCGTCCTTCACGATGTAGGTGCCGTCGTCGACGATCTGCAGGGTCGCGTTCAGGAAGACGCCGTCCAGGTGCAGGGAGCAGTGGTTCTGCCCTCCGGGGTAGGCGTTGTGGTTGTCGCCGAGCGCGAGGTGGACCGTGCCGATGCGGCCCTTCTCGGACGGCGTGCCGAACGGCGCCTTCTCGCTCGTGCCGAAGGCGAACTCGCCGATCACCGTCGCGTTCTCGACGCCCTCGATCGCCTGGCGCAGCTTCTCGGCCTCGGCGCCGCCCTCGATGTTCACGCACTTGCCGGCCTCGAGCGTCCATCTGATCGGCTCCTTCACCTGGCCATCGAGGCCGAGTCCGAGCATGACACCGTCAACGACCGCCGTGCCGTGCGTGAAGTCCTCGATCGCCGCGAACGCGACCTCGGTCCACAGCGGGATGGGGCTCATCATCTGGCCGCGGGCCTTGTACGGCGTCAGCTCGAGGGGCGGGCGGCCCTCGATCGAGACGTAGAAATCGGTGCCGATTGCAGTGGTGACGTGGCACTGGGTCTTGCCCGCGAGTGCGGCGACCGCGTCCTTCGTCCGCTGCGCGGACCTCTCGAGATCCTCCCTGGTCAGGCCCCAGTCGCCCATGCCGGGTTCGATCGAGGCGATCTTGCCGTTCGCCTCGCAGGTCTCGCGCACGGCGTTGACGTGGGCGAAGCGGTTCGCCCACTCGAGGTTGGCGATGATGATCACCTCGTCGGAGCCGACCATCGCCCGGTGCAGGTTGGCGGGCGGCGCCATCGGGAAGCGCACGTCCGCCCGGCCGCGCCGCACCTGCATCTCGTTGTTCATGATCACCGGCCAGGCGCCGCGCTCGACGCAGACCTCGGCGACCGCGCGCGCCTCGTCCTCGCGCTCGTCGTCGCAGATGATCGTGACGACGTCGTTCTCCTCCACCGAAAAACAGACGTCGACGATCAGCGCGGCGTCCTCGAGCAGGTTGCTCTTCTCGACAACAGCGGCCATCACTCACCTCACCCTCTCTGCGGAGAACAGGGGCAGTACTTCCTTGGCGAACCGCTCGACCTGCCCGAACTGGTCGATCGCGCCGAACCGGCAGATGAAGTGGTCGACGCCCGCCTCGGCAAACCTCCCGATCCACTCGGCGATCTGACCCGGGGTTCCGACCGGCCCCCAGTTCGAGAGATCCATCGCCTTGGACAGCTCCGGGTAGTACTTGGAGATGTAGTCGTCGAAGGCGCTCCGGGCCTCCTCCTCGGAGTCGCCGATGTTCATCGTCACCTGATACGAGATCACCAGCCGCGAGAAGTCGGCCTCGTGCTCGTCGGCATAGCGCTCGATCTCGCCGAGTTGGTCGACGAGCTCGTCGGGATGCTGGGCGCGGCAGCAGGTCATCCAGCCGTCGCCGTACTCCACGATCCGGCGGCAGGCCGCCTCGAGCCGGCGGGCAATGACGTCCGGCGGCGCGTCGCCCTTGAGGCGCGGGTTCGACACGACCCAGATCGGCGGGGGAGTCTGGATCGGCATCAACGGGCCCATTTCCGTGCCGGAGGAGAACGAGACCCCGTCGTAGTCGAGGAACCGGCCGTGGAAGTCGGTCCTGCCCTCCGTCCAGAGCTGGCGGATGACGGCGAGCCCCTCCTCGAAGAGCGCGCCGCGGCGGACGTAGTCGAGTCCGAGCGCCTCGAACTCGCGCCGTACACCTTCCTCGGGATTGCCCATTCCGGTGCCGAGGATGGTCCGGCCGCCCGAGATCACGTCGAGCGTCGCCCACTCGAGCGCGAGATACAGCGGGTTCCTCGTCGAGGAGACCATGCAGGCCGTGCCAAGCCGCACTCGGGACGTGCGCTGGGAGATGGCGGAGAGCAGCGAAATCGGCTCATAGCGGGGCTTCGAGAAGAGCGAGTCGCCGACCCACACGGAATCGAAGCCCGCCTCTTCGACCGCCTCCGACAAGTCGAGCAGCATCGGCACGTCGTAGTCGGGCGCGATCAGCGGCTCGCGGTTGTTCAGGTTGACTCCGAACTCGAGAAGCGTGCTCATGGCGCCCCGCCGTCGATCTGGGTTTTCGTCATCGCGACCTGGTCGTCGCTCAGGCCCTTCAGCCTGCGCTGCGGCACCCGGATGTGCTCGGACATGAGGTCCGACGCTCGGTCGGCGTCGCCGCGCTTGGCGGCGCGGAGGATGGCGGCGTGCTCGGCGACGGAACGCTGCAGGTTCCCGCGCAGCAGCAACGACCGCGTCCGGTAGCGGCCCAGCTGGTCGAGCAGCTGCCGGTACAGCTCACCGAGCCGGGCGTTGCCCGAGGCGTCCACCAGCCGCGCGTGGAACGACCCGTTCGCCTCGAAGAACTCGGCGACCCGGTCGTGCTCGGCATGTGCCGCCATCTCGTCGATCAGCTCCTGGAGTGCGGCGATGTCCTCGGGCTGGAGTCTGGGGACAGCGAGCTTGACCGCCATCAGCTCCAGCGCCTCCCGAACCTGGTACAGCTCGAGGAACTCCCCCTTCGAGAGCGAGCTGACCACGGCGCCACGGCGCGGCCGGACCGTGACGAGGCCTTCGGACGCCAGCCGCCCGATCGCCTCGCGGATCGGCCCGCGGCTGACGCCCAGCTGCTCGGCGAGCGCGACCTCGGCGAGCTCGGCGCCGGGCTCGAGCCTTCCGGCCAGGATCTCGGCCCTCAGGTGGTCGTAGACCCGCTGCCAGAGAGTCAGGTTCTCGACCGGGGCCGGGCGGCTGAGAGCGGCCTCGGATGCCATTGCATTCACTCTCCAGACGGGTTAGGGTAGACCACCGTCCACCCTTGTTAACAGTTTGCAAGGCGACCCTAGCACTGGGTCCAGCAAGGAGCAAGCAGCGTTCAAACGCGGCGGAATCGACAGGATTCCCCGGAGGAAGGAGAGTCACGCGATGCCCAAGCGTCTACCTGGAGCGCGAGTCTTCGTCGCCGTAGCGGTCGTCGCACTCGTCGGGGCCGGCACGGCGTACGCGACCGGAGCACTCCGCGCCGGGAAGGTGACGAAAGTCGCCTTCGCATCGCCGGCAAAGCAGAGCGACTACGGCTGGAACCAGCAGGGCTACAAGGGCGCCCAGGCCGCAGCGGCCTCGGTCGGCGCGAAGTTCCAGGCCGTCACCAACATCGGCTACGACAAGACCGACGTCGTCCTGCGGCAGTTGGCGCAGGGTGGTGCGAGCTTCATCGTCGCCCACGCGAGCGGCTACGACACGGTGGCGACCCGCATCGCCAGGCAGTACAAGGTGCCGGTGATGACGTACGACGTCGCGACGAACCTGGCCAAGGGGCTCGTCTCGTACATCACCACCTCGAGCCAGCAGGGCGCCTACCTCGCGGGCATCCTGGCCGCACGGACGACCAAGACCCACAAGGTCGGGATCATCATCTCGGCCTCCGATTCCAACTGGTACAAGATGAGCGGCGGGTTCGCGGCCGGCTTCCGCTCGATCGACAAGACGTCGAAGATCTACTTCGCGACGGTGAGCCCGACCGGCTACGACGACGCCGCAGGCGGCAAGCGCGTCGCCAACAGCGTGATCGCCCAGGGAGCGGACGTCATCTTCGCCATGGGCGACAACGCCTCGTTCGGCTATCTCCAGGCGATCGAGACGGCAAAGCCGGGCCACAAGGTCTGGTTCATCGGCGACATCGGCGACATGACCCCGATCGACAAGAAGCACGTATTCCTGTCCTCGGTGCTCTGGACCTTCGCCGACACGTTCAAGCAGGCCGTGAAGGACATCCAGGCCGGTACGTACGGCACGCACGGCTACGACCTGAGCCTGAAGAACGGCGGCATCTCGCTGCTGAAGTCGAAGTACATCCCGGCGAAAACCTGGGCCGAGATCACCGCCGCCAAGGCGAAGATCATGAGCGGCAAGATCAAGGTCCCGGCCGCCAGCAAGGCGGGCCAGGTTCAGAACCTGATCAAGTAGTCCTGCAACCTCGTGCCGCCCGTGGTGTGAAGGAACACCGCGGGCGGCACGCTCCTGAAGCACACTGAGCCGACCAGGGTGAGCGAACCGACCGACACGCCGATCGTCGAGCTCGAGGGGATCACGAAGGCGTTCCCGGGTGTGCTCGCGAACGACGGCATCGACCTGACCCTCCGCCGCGGTGAGGTGCACTGCCTGCTCGGCGAGAACGGCGCCGGCAAGTCCACTCTGATCGGCATCCTCTCGGGCCTGCACCGGCCGGACGCCGGCAGGATCCGGGTCGAGGGGATCGAGACCGTGATCTCGTCCCCCCGCACCGCGCTCGAGTTGGGCATCGGCACGGTCCCGCAGCACTCGGCGCTGATTCCGGCGCTGACCGTCCTCGAGAACCTGATGCTGGGCGACACGCGGAGTCTGCGGCTGGACGAGGAAGGCGCGCGGAAGCGCCTGGCCGAGCTCGCCGGGCTGCTCGGGGTCGAGGTCGACCCTGACGCGCACGCAGTCGACCTCGCCCTTGGTCACCAGCAGCAGGTGGAGATCGTCAAGGCGCTGTGGCGCGGCTCGAGGGTGCTCATCCTCGACGAGCCGACCTCGATGCTGACCCCGCAGGGGGTCGCAGAGCTGACGAAGGTGCTCGCGCGCCTGAAGGAGCAGGGCCAGGCGGTGATCTTCATCACGCACAAGCTCCACGAGGCCCTCGCGCTCGGCGACTACATCTCGATCCTCCGCCAGGGGAGGCTCGCTGGGACGATCGACCGTCGGGCGCTTCGCGAGAAGGATCACGAGGAGCTGCGCGCGGAGATCGTCCGGATCATGTTCGGAGAGGAGGCGCGGGCCGTGGCCGAAGTCGCCGAGCTCCAGGACGACCTGTCCGAAGCCGAGGCGACCAGCCGGATCTCGGTGAAGGGAGACGTCGTTCTCGAGCTGCGGAACGTGAGCACTCCTGGCGAAGGAGCCGAGCTCGGCGTCGAGGACGTCTCGCTCGAGCTCCGGCAGGGGGAGATTCTCGGGGTGGCGGGCGTCGACGGGAACGGCCAGCGTCCGCTGGCCGAGGTGATCGCGGGCCAGCGCGGCGCCTCGCACGGCGAGGTCCTGCTGTTCGGAGGCCGGGTCACCGGGATGCCGGTCTCCGCCCGTCAGAAGCTCGGCTTGCGCTACGTCACCGACGACCGCCTCGGCGAGGGGATCGTGGGCTCGCTCCCGGTCGGGATCAACCTGTTCCTGAAGCGGATCGGCGAGCAGCCGTTCTGGAGGCACGGACGGATCCAGCGCGCGGCGATCGATCAGCGCGCGGGCGAGCTCGTGCGGGAATTCGACGTGCGGACGACCGGTGTGGGAACGCGGGCGGGCACGCTCTCGGGCGGGAACGTTCAGAAGATTCTGCTGGCCCGCGAGCTGAGCTTCGACCCGAAGGTGGTCGTCTTCAGCAAACCGACCTACGGACTCGACGTGAAGACGACCGCGACCGTTCGCGACCTGATCCGCCGCCTGGTCGCGAAGGGCGGGGCCGCGCTCGTGATCTCGACCGACCTCGACGAGTTGCTCGACATCGCCGACCGAATCGCCGTGCTGTCGCGTGGCCGGCTCGTCGGCGTGGTGCCGAACGGTCCCGGCGTCACGGAAGAGGTCGGCCGCCTGATGATCGGAAGCGCGGGAGCCGAGGCTGCGTGACGAGCCAGACCGCCTCGAGGGACGTGCCGCTGGCGACGGCCGGTCAGCCGCAGCGTTCGCGACGCGGCGAGCGTGCGCTCGACATCGGGGTGCGCTCGCTCTTTCCGGTCGTCCTCGCGCTCGGCGCCGGCGCGCTCCTTTTGCTCGCCCTCGGCCGGAACCCGATCAGCTTCTACGGCGACGTCTGGCAGGGCGGGGTCAGCGGCGGCGGCTGGGACGCCTGGCAGGACAGCGCGATCAGAATGGCGCCTCTGCTCCTGATCGGCGCCGGCCTGACGGTCGTCTTCAGGGCGAACATCTGGAACCTGGGCTACAACGGGCAGTTCCTCCTGGCCGCGGCGGTCGTCACCGGCTACGGGCCGTCGCTGACGAACCACCTGCCGCTGTGGCTCGCGATGCTGATCCTCTTCCTGGCGGCCGGGGCGACAGGCGCCGTCTGGACGATCCCGCCCGCAATCCTGAAAGCGCGTTACGGGACGAACGAGATCATCACCACGCTGATGATGTCCTTCATCGGTGTCGACCTCGCCAGCCTGCTGATCAAGGGGCCGTTCCAGGATCCTGCGGTGACGATCCCGCAGACCAGGGTCCTCGACTTCGACAAGATGCTTCCGCCGATCCCGGGCACCCGGATCCACATGGGCCTACTGGTGGCGTTCGGAGCGATCTTCGTCGTGTACTTCCTCCTGACGCGGACCGCGTGGGGGCTCCGGCTGCAGATCATGGGAGCGAACCCACGTGCGGCGAAGCACTTCGGCGTCAACCTGCCACGGCTGATCGTCACCAGCTTCCTGGCCTCGGGCTTCCTCATCGGCCTCGCTGCCGCCGTCGACTTCCTGGGCCTATGGGGATACATCCGCGGCAACCAGAACCCCGCCTACGGTGACACCGTGATCCCGTTCATCTTTCTCGCCCGGCTGAACCCGCTCGCGGTCGTCCCCTTCATCGCCTTCTTCTCGGTGCTGTCCGTCGGGGGCGACCTTGCCGCCACGAACGCGAACCTCTCGACCGACTTCCTGCTCGTCCTCGTCGGGCTGATCCTCCTCTTCATGACCGTGATCGAATACCTCGGGCGCCGGCACGACCTGGGCCGGAGCTACCTCCCGCCCGGCTTGCGCGAGGCCCTCCGTGCACCGCTCTTCCGGAAGTGGCGGACGTGATCCTCGCGAGCCAGATCTGGACCGACGTCTTCTGGACGAGCGTCGTCGCCGGCGGTCTGCTCGCCGGCCTGCCGCTGATGTTCACCGCCCTCGGCGAGACCATCTCCGAGCGGGCCGGCGTGCTGAACATCGGCCTCGAAGGGATGATGCTGCTCGGCGCCTATCTCGGCTTCGTCGGCGCTCACGACACCGGATCGGTCTGGGTCGGCTTCATCAGCGGCATCGGCGCCGGGATGATCGGCTCGGTCGTGATGATCGTACTCTGCGTCTGGCTCGGCCTCGACCAGATCGTGGTCGGGATCGCGATCACTCTCGGCGCCGAGGGGATCACGAGCGTCCTCCAGCAGGCACAGTTCGGGTCCACCTACCCGCGCCTGGGCGCGACCCCGACCATCTCGATTCCGCTCCTGCACCGCCTGCCGGTGCTGGGCACGAGCCTCTTCGAGCAACCGCCTCTCGTGTATCTCGCCTTTGTCTTCGTCGGCGCGCTCGCCTGGATGTTCCGGCGGACGAATGTCGGCCTGAACCTCCGCGCCGCGGGCGAAAAGCCCGAAGCGCTCGACGCGGCCGGCGTCAGCGTCGTCGCCACCCGCAGCTGGGCCGTCCTCTCCACGGGTGCGCTCGCCGGGCTCGGCGGCGCGTACCTCTCCATCGTCGCGGCCGGGATCTTCACCCCCTTCATCACCCAGGGGCAAGGGTTCATGGCGATCGTCATCGCCATGCTCGGCCGGGGCCGCCCGCTCTGGGTGCTGCTCGGCTCCTTCCTCTTCGGAATCGCCCTTTCGCTCTCGGACTCGCTCCAGCTCGCGGGGATCAACATCTCCACGGACGTCGTCAACATGCTCCCGTTCGCGACGATCATCATCGCGCTGATGCTGTTCGCCCGCCGCTCGTACCTGCCGCCCGCCCTTGCGCTGCCGTATGTCCGCGGCGCGCGCTGAAAGGAGACCAATGCGTGACCCCGACTTCACCCTCTCTGCCGGCCCGGTCACCGCGACCCCCCACGTGCTGGCTGCGCTCGGCTCGCCGATCGTCTACCACTACGACCCCGCGTTCATCGAGCGCTTCCGCGCGACCGAACGCAAGCTCGCCCAGGTCTTCCTGACGGAGAACGACGTCCTCCTGATGCAGGGCGAGGCGGTGCTGGGACTCGAGGCGGCGGCCCGTGGACTGGTGCAGCCGGGGACGAAGGTGCTGAATCTCGTTCAGGGGGTCTTCGGCAAGGGGATGGGCTACTGGCTGAAGGATTTCGGTGCGGAACTCCACGAGTTGGAGGTCGCGTACAACGACGCCGTCGATCCTGCCGACGTCGAGCGCTACCTCGACGACAACCCCGGGATCGAGCTCGTCACCGTCGTCCATTCCGAGACTCCCTCGGGGACGGTCTGCAACGTCTCGGCGATCGGTCCGATCGCGCACGCCCGCGGAGCGCTGATCCTGGTCGACTGCGTGTCGTCTCTCGGTGGGATCCCGTTCGAGACCGACGCCTGGAAGCTCGACGTCTGCGTCGCCGGTGCCCAGAAATGCCTCGGCGGCCCTCCGGGAATGTCGCTGATGACGGTCAGCGACGCCGCCTGGGAGCGAATCAGCGCCAACCCGGCCGCCCCGCGCGCCTCCTTCCTGTCGATGCTCGACTGGAAGGAGCAGTGGATCGAAGGGGACAAGTTCCCGTTCACGCCCTCCGTCTCGGAGCTCTACGGCGTCGAGGCGTCGGTCGACGAGCTGCTCGAGGAGGGCCTCGCGGCGTCGATCGAGCGCCACGAGCGCTCCGCCGCCGCCTGCCGTGCCGGCGTGCGCGCGATGGGCCTCGAGCTCTGGCCGCGCAGCGACGAGATCGCCGCGGCCTGCGTGACCGCGATCGCGGTGCCCGAGGGGCTCACGGACGTGCAGGTGCGTGCGCACTGCCGCGAGCGCTACGGGGTGATGATCTCCGGCGGCCAGGGCGCGGGCAACCTCGTCCGTATCGGGCACATGGGCACGTCGGCCCGCGGCCTCCACCCGGTCGTCGGCCTGGCCGCCCTCGGCCGGACGCTTGCCGACCTCGGCGCCCACGTCGAGATCGGCGCCGGCGTGGAGGCGGCGCTGGCCGAGTTGTCGGAGACGGCGCCGGCGATGGCGTGACGGCAGTCGCCGGAGTTGCCCCCGCGGCCGGCTACGCGGACGTGGTCGTCGAGCGGGATGTCGAGTGCCGTCTCCGCGACGGAACGGTGCTGCGTGCCGACGTCTACCGCCCGCATACTGACGGCCCGCTACCGGTCCTTCTGATGCGGATGCCGTACGGAAAGACGACGGCCGGGGCGAACTGGGGGTACGCGCACCCCGCCTGGTATGCGAACCGCGGATACGTCGTGGTGATCCAGGACGTTCGCGGCCGCTATGCCTCGGACGGGGAGTTCACGCCGTTCGTCGGCGAGGCCGAGGACGGATACGACGCTGTCGAATGGGCCGCCGGCCTTCCAGGCTCCAACGGCTCGGTGGGCATGTACGGCTTCTCGTATCCCGGAGCGACGCAGCTGCTTGCGGCCACGCTGCGGCCGCCGAGCCTGGCCGCGATCGCCCCCGGCTTCACGTCTTCGCAGTTCTACGACGGCTGGGCCTATGACGGCGGCGCGTTTTCGCTCGCGTCGATGTCGGGCTGGGCGACCTTTCTCGCGGTCGACACGGCCCGCCGCAGAGGAGACGAGGAGGCGCATGCGGCGCTGCTCGGCGCGCTCGGCGCCATTCCGCATCTCTACTGGAAGCTGCCGTTGCGGGAGTTCCTCCCGCTGCTGGACGAGCAGGCTCCGTACTTTGCCGACTGGCTCGAGCACTCGACTTACGACGACTACTGGCGGGCGACGGCGGTCGACGAGGACTTCGGGCGCATCGACGTGCCCGCGCTCCACACGGGGGGCTGGTACGACATCTTCCACGCCGGGACGACTGCCAACTTCCGCGGAATCGGCCCGGCGCCGCAAAAGCTCCTCATGGGGCCTTGGCAGCACTCGCCCTGGCGCGCGATCACGGCCGGGCCAGGCGAGGACGCGGGCGCGAACGCCGTCGACGACTGGCACCTGCGCTTCTTCGACGAGGTGCTGAAAGGCGAGAGCTCAGGCGTGTTCGACTCGCCCGCCCGTGTGTTCGTCCTCCACGAGGGGTGGCGTGATCTCGACGGCTGGCCTCCGTCCGGCTCGACGACAACGAACTGGCACCTCCACTCCGGAGGCCGGGCCAACTCCGCGTACGGTGACGGAACGCTCTCGACCGAGGCTCCTGCGGCCGAGCCGGCAGACGTCTTCCTCTACGACCCGACGATGCCGAGCACCAGCCTCGGCGGGCACTCGTGCTGCACGGAGACAGTCGCACCGATGGGACCTGCCGACCAGGAGGCGTACGAGGCCTCGAAGGGCGTGCTCGTCTACACGACGGCGCCACTGGCGGAGGATCTCATCCTCCTCGGGGACGCGAGCGTCGAGCTCTTCGCCTCCTCGAGCGCGCTCGACACCGACTTCACCGCGCGCCTGTGCGTCGTCGACGAGGCCGGCGTCTCGACGAACCTGAAGGAGGGCATCGTGCGCGCTCGCTTCCGCGATTCGCTGTCGGCCCCGGCTCTGCTCGAGCCCGGCCGGGTGTATCGCTTCTCCATCTCGCTGGGTCCTGTCGGCACACATGTGAAAGCGGGGCAGCGGATCCGGCTCGACGTCTCGAGCTCGGACTTCCCGCAGTGGGATCGCAACCTGAACACCGGCGGCGCCCTCGGCTCTGAGTCGGCGAGCGTGGCGGTGGTCGCGACGAACGCCGTGTACCACGATGCGACACGACCGTCGCGGCTACGGTTGCCCGTCCAGAGGAGGGACACGTGATCTTCGACTCGCACATGCACGTCGGGTCGTTCGAGTCGATGTTCGGCGTCTCGCTCGACCGCGACGGCATCGACCGGCTGATGCGCGAGAACGAGATCTCGAACGGCGTCGTGTTCTATCCGGACAACGGATACGTGCGCGAGGTGGTCGATTCGATCCCCGGCCTGTACGCGCTCGCCTGGGGGAATCCGCGTGTGCCCGGGAACCTCGAGGAGGTCGCCGAGCTCCTCGACCATCCCAAGTTCCTCGGGCTCAAGCTGCACCCGCTGATCGACGGATTCCTCCCGAACGATCCGTCCGTCCACCCGTTGATCGAGCTGATCGTGGAGCGCGACCAGCCGGTGCTGATCCACTGCGGCCACCCCATCTTCACGTTGCCGTGGAGCATCGAGGAGCTCGCCGTCAGCTTCCCCGAGGCCAAGATCGTCATCGGCCACATGGGCCACGGCAACGTCGTCTACATCAACGGCTCGATCGACGTCGCACTGCGCAACGCGAACGTGTACCTCGAGACCTCCGGGATGCCCATGCACACCAAGATCCGCGAGGCGTACGAGCGGGTGGGGGAGACACGTGTGCTGTTCGGAACGGACGTGCCTTTCCACCACCCGGTCGTCGAGATCGCAAAGGTGCGGGTGAGCGGGCTGCCGCCCGAGGGGGTCGAGCGCGTGCTCAGCAAGAACGGACGGCTCCTCTTCTTCGGCGACGAGGATGCAACCGGGCCGGTGGCCGCGTGACGTTACCCCCGTTCGACCTTCACCGCGCGCGCTCGGCGGACGACGCCCACGAGCTTCTGGAGCGGTACGGAGAGGACGCCGCGATCGTCTGTGGCGGCACCGAGCTGCTGCTCCTGCTCAAACTCGGGTTCGCCGCCTACGGTCACCTCGTCGACGTCAAGGGGATCGAGGAACTGGGGGGGATCCGGACCGAGAACGGCACGCTCGTCATCGGTGCGACCGCCACCCACCGGGAGATCGAGCGCTTTCCGCTCGTACTCGAGCGCCTCCCGGCCCTGGCGGCGATGGAGCGCGAGGTGGCCAACATCCGCGTTCGCAACGTCGGAACGCTGGGCGGCAACCTCTGCTTCTCCGACCCGCACTCCGATCCGGCGACCTTCCTCCTGGCCGCCGATGCCGAGGTCGATTGCGACGCCGGCCGGATGCCGCTCGCAGACTTCCTTGTCGGCCCCTACGAAACGTCCCTCGGGCACGGGCAACTCCTGCGATCGGTGCGGATCCCGCTCCCCGGTCCTGGAACCGGGATCGCGCACCGGAAGCTGTCCTTCCACGAGCGTCCGGCCGCGACGGTCGCGGCTGCCGTCCAGGCGGACGAGGGGACCGTCGTCGGCGCCCGCATCGCGGTCGGGTCGGTCGGCGCCCGGCCTGTCCGGGTGACGGCCGCCGGCGAAGCACTGATCGGGAAACCGGCCACGGATACGGCCGCGCTCGCGGAGGCGGCCATGCTCGCCGCGGAGGCCTCGGGCGCCGTCGAGGACGCAAACGGCTCCGTCGAGTACAAGGAGCAGCTGGTTCGGGTGCTGGTCGAGCGCTGCGTGGCCGCCGCCCTGGGTGACACCGGCGCCCTCTGATCCGCGGCTGCCGGCTCGCCGAGGCGCGAGAGAAGGGCCCGAAAAAACGTCAAACCCGGCAGCTCCGAAGAGTCACCGGGTTCGACTGGACGACTCTTTCAGGGGTGCCTCGTCCTGTCGAGCGGGTCCGGTGCAGCCGCACCGATCCGATGTCGGAAAGGCCGCCTGAGCGGTAGCCTCGGCCGGTGAGCGAGCAGGCCGTCGAGCGTGAGCACCGCATCACGCCGCTCGAGCTCTTCTTCGATCTCGTCTTCGTCTTCGCGTTCACACAGACGACGGTCGTGATCTCGGAGGACACGACCTGGGCGGGAGTCGGGCGTGGGCTGCTGATCCTCTCCGCGGTCTGGTGGGCGTGGGCGTCGTATGCCTGGCTGACGAACACCGTCGATGCGGGCGAAGACGGCGTGCTGGCCGCCGTGTTGGTGGCCATGGCCGCGATGTTCGTCGCCGCGCTCGCCGTGCCCGAGGCGTTCGGGCGCCACGGCGTCGTCTTCGGGATGGCATTTCTGATCGTGGCGGTCATGCATCTTGCGCTGTACGCGCTCACGGCCCGTTCCGAGCCCGAACTCTTCGTCGCGATCCTGCACATCGTTCCCTCGAGCCTCCTCGGCGCGTCGCTGATCCTCGCCGCCGGGTTCGTGGACGACCCGGCAAAGTCGGTGCTCTGGATTGCCGCCCTCGCCGTCGGATTTCTCGGGCCGCTGTTCGGAGGCATGGGCGGGTGGAGGCTGGCGCCGATGCATTTCGTCGAGCGCCACGGGCTGATCGTGATCATCGCCATCGGCGAGTCCCTGATCGCGATCGGCCTTGGGGCTCGGAGCACCGACCTCGGCATCAAGGTCATCGTCGCGGCGCTGCTCGGCCTCGTCGTCGCCACCTCGTTCTGGCTCGCGTACTTCGACTTCTTCCCGATCCGCGCGCAGCAGCTGCTCACCGAGCGGCATGGAGCCGAGCGCATCGCACTCGCGCGCGATGCCTACTCGTATCTGCACCTCCCGATGGTCGCAGGGATCGTCCTCTTCGCATTTGCGCTGGAAGTGACGGTGAAGCATGTCGGGCAGGAGCTCGGCACGATTCCCGCATTCGCCCTCTGCGCCGGCCCAGCCCTGTACCTCCTCGCGTTCGTCCTGCTACGGCTACGCATCTTCCGACGCCTCGGCCGCGGACGCGTCGTCGCCGCGGCAGCGTGCATGGCTCTGTTCCCAGTCGCCCTCGCGGTGCCCGCGTTGGTCGCCCTCGCGCTCATCGCTTCGATCTGGGTCGTGTTCCACGCCTACGAGCTCGTCTGGTGGCGCGATGCTCGTGCCGAGACGCGCGCCCGGCGCGCATAGCTGGATCGACGGATCAACTCGGGCGCGCTCAGGCGCCACGACCTGCTGGGCTAAGGTGCCTCGATGGATCCCGATCGGGCGCGTGAGCTGCTGCGAGCCGAGCGTCAGCGAATCGAACGTGCGCTCTCAGGGGTGGAGCGCCGGGACGACAGCGAGCCTGCCGATGACTCCGACCCTGCCAACCTGGCTGCCGATCTCTATCAGGACGAGTTCGACGCGGGTCTAGAGGCGGACCTTCGCGATCAGCTCGCCGGCGTGGAGCGAGCGGAGGAGCGACTGGCTGCCGGCACGTACGGCGTGTCGGTCGAGAGCGGCGAGCGGATTCCCGACGAGAGACTCGAGGCGTTCCCGACGGCGGAGCGGACCGCGGCGGAGCAGGAGCGGCTCGAACGCAGCGGTCTCTGATGGCGACCGAGCAGGAGCTACTCGACGACGCCGCCGCGAACGCGCGGGCGACGACGACCACCTGGGACGACTTTCTCGAGCGGGTCAGGACGCAGTCCGGCTTCGACTACCGCTCGACGCCGTGGTACGCCGCCGGCGCCGACCTCGAGGAGCTCAAGAGCGTCCCGCCGAGTCCGCGCCCGACGCCGCAGCCCGGCGTCTCGAGCGCGCAGGCGCGCATCTTCCTCGCGCAGAGCCCGCTCGACTGTCTGGCGGCGCCGTCGTGGATGGTTCCCGTCTGCACCGCCGACGCCGGCTACCGCGAGTGGTACACGGCCGACGCGATCGCGCAGCTCCGCGCTCATTTCGGCGCGGTCGAGGCCTGGTGCGACTGCCGGCCGCCCGGTGAGGGCACCGCCTACCCGGCTGCGCTCGCGATGGTCGACGAGTTCGACCTCGACGGCGCCTGGGGCCAGTGCGAGACGACCGCCGAGTTCGACGCCGCCTACGACGCCGGCGCCCGCCGGATGGTCGGCTCGATCAACGCGCAGGTGCTCGACGACGGCCGGCTCGCGAAGGTGTCGCGCGGCGAGGTGCTCCTCTCGGTCGAGCTCTACCGCAACCTGCAACCGGGCATCCAGCCCGATTGGCGGAACGCGAACGCCGGTGTCGGCGGCCATTGCATCGCCTGCTACGGGAGCGACACCGAAGGCGCCGTGTACACGCCGGTGACGAGCTACCGCGAGCTCGGCTACTACGTGCCGAGGCGTGACTCCGTCTACGGCGTCGGCCTCACCGCCGACGACTGGCAGGCGCTCGCCTAGCGCCGGCGTCGCCTGGATGGTCGCCTGATCGCGGCCGGGCCTCCGGCCGGCATGCCGGACGCGAGTGACGCTCACGACGACTTGACGGGTCGTCAAGGTGCCTTATCCTCCTCTCGGCACCCATCGACGCAGCGCGGGGGAAGCGCAGGAGGTCGTCGTGGCATCGGACATCTTCGCGAAGATCGGCGACATCAAGGGCGAGTCGCTGGACGACAAGCACAAGGACGAGATCGAGGTGCTGAGCTGGTCCTGGGGCATGACGAACGCCGCGAAGCTGACCGGAAGCGGGGGTGGGGCGGGGAAGGCGAGCTTCCACGATCTTTCGTTCACCCACAAGATCGACAAGGCCTCCCCGGTGCTGATGAAAGGCTGCGCCACCGGTCAGCACATGAAGGAAGCGACGATCACCCGTCGGAAGGCGGGCAAGGGCCAGCAGGAGTACCTCGTCATCAAGATGAACGACGTGCTCATCACCGCCGTGACGGACGACGACAGCAGTGAAGGAAGCAATCTGGAGACGGTGAGCCTGGTGTTTGCGAAGGTCGATCTCGAATACCGTCCGCAGAAGTCCGACGGATCTCTGGATGCCGGCATTCACTTCAAGTACGACATCAAGGCCCACAAGGAAGGGTAGTCCGGGACGGCGGAGCTGCCTGGCGACGACCGCGCGCTGAGCCTCGATGAAGCGCTGTCGATCGCGATCGTGCTGCATCAGACCGAGCAGTGGGCCGCTGCCGGCGAGGTCTACCGCACCATTCTCGAGGCGGCGCCCGACCATGCCGACGCGTTGCACTTCTCGGGAGTGCTCGCCCATCAGCAGGCGCAAAGCGAGCAGGCCGTCGCGCTGATCGAGCGAAGTCTCGAGCTCGAGCCCGATCGAGCGGACTGGTACAGCAATCTCGGGATCGTCCTCCAGGACCGGCTCGAACTGGACGACGCGATCGCGGCCTACGAGCGTGCGATTGCACTCGATCCGGAGCACGCCAATGCCCACAGCAATCTCGGCGTGGTGCTCCGGGCCAAGGGAATGGTCGTCGAGGCGGAAGCGGCGTATCGAGCCGCCATTCGCATCGATCCGGACCACGCGGACGCCTACAACAATCTCGGCGTCCTGCTGAACGGCCAGAAGCGGCAGCGCGAAGCGGCTCTCTGCTTCTCCAAGGTCATCACGCTGAGGCCCAAGCACCCCGACGCACGAAGGTTGCTGGCGCTCGCGCACCACACGCTCGGTGAGGTCGACAAAGCGGTGGAAGTCTTCGAGGAATGGCTGCGAGACGAGCCTGACGATCCCATCGCCCGGCACATGCTTGCCGCCTGTTCCGGCCAGGACGTCCCGCAGCGGGCGTCGGACGCATACATCGAGAAGACATTCGACAGCTTTGCCGGCGGCTTCGATGCCAAGCTCGCGAAGCTGTCGTATCGAGCACCGGCGCTGGTGGCCGAGATGCTCGAGGACGCGGACGAGGGTGCATCGAGAAGCCTCGACGTGCTCGACGCCGGGTGCGGCACCGGGCTGTGCGGCCCGCTCATGGCGCCGTACGCGCGGCGCCTGGTCGGCGTCGACCTTTCCGAACGGATGATCGAGCAGGCCCGCGCGAGGAATGTCTACGACGAACTGGTCAGACGTGAGCTGACCGCGTACCTGCGCGACCACACCGGCGCGTTCGACGTGATCGTCTCGGCAGACACTCTTGTCTATTTCGGTCCCCTGGAGGACGCGGTCGCGGCTGCCGGAAACGCGCTACGTGCTCGCGGACGGCTCGTCTTCACCGTGGAAGAGCTCCGCGGTACCCGACGGGCCGCGGATTACTCGATCAGCCCGAACGGGCGTTATCGCCATGCACGCGCGTACGTCGAGCGCGTGTTGGCTGAGGCGAGTCTGCAGTCCGAGATCGTCCCGGCCGAGCTGCGGCTCGAAGCCGGCGAGCCGGTGCCGGGGCTGGTCGTGCGAGGGACGAAAAGGGCTCCGGGCCTCGTGTCCAGGTGATCGATGCTCGGCGTTCCTCAGGCGGCCTGAGCTTCGATCCGCCGGATCTGCGACCCGAGCCTGCTCGCGAGCTCGAGCGAGATGGACGGCTCGTGCCGCGCGATTTTGAGGAAGGCGCGGCGTGAGAGCTTCATCACGTGCAGCTCGCCCGTCGCCACGACCGTCGCCGACCTGGGCACGCCGTCGAGGAGGCCCAGCTCGCCGAAGTAGTCGCCGGTGCGGAGCGTCCGGGCGGCGGGCTTCCCGCGCGCCTTCGCCGAGCCGCCGAGGATCACGTAGAGCGAATCACCGAGCTCGCCCTTCTGGAGGACGATGTCGCCCTGGCTGTATTCCGCGAGCGTTGCCTGCCGGGCGAGCCCACGCAGCCGGCGCTTGGCGATGCCGGCGAACAGGGGAAACCCCGCCAGCACCTCCGCCCAGTCGGCAGGGCCGGCGTGATCCCAGTCTCCCGTCAAGCCGAGAGGCGGCCTCGGTACGTGCGTTCCGTTCATGGTCGAAAGTGTGACGTGCGCAACGCGAGACGGGAATCGAGCCAGCACGCCTTCCGTGGTACGGCTGGCCACACCCTCGCTGTGAGGGCTCAGAGCTCGAACGAGGCCTTGGCGTTCCAGAGGCCCTGAGCCGGGTACGCCTCGGGCCACTGGCCACCCGGAGCCGGGAGCTCGACCCCGAAGTGGAGAAGACGGCCGTCCTCGGGCCGGTCGGCCTCGCCGGGGTCGAGCCCGCGTTCGATGCGCTCCCGCATCCACGCCTCGCTCCCGATCTCGTACGCCCTCACGCGAGGTTCATACCCACGCCGGCCGATCGTCAGTCATCGGCGAGCGAACTATCGCCGACCCGGTAGAGCCCGTACGGCAACGGCTCGCCGACCTGCCACGTTCCGTTTTGGAGGCGGGTGCCGGCCTCGCGTGAGCGCTCGACGGCTGCCGCGCCCAGCGCGATCTGCTGCCGCGACCACGGGATCAGCGCCTGCGCGACATCGCCGCGGCCCGCACCGTCCAGCGCGGCCGCCAGCGTCCACGCGTCCTCGGCCGCCTTCGCCGTGCCCACGGCGATGTGCGGTCTCGCTGTGAAGGCGGCGTCGCCGATCAGACACGCTCGTCCCGAGGTCGTGCGCTCGACCGCGAGGTCGAAGATGACCTGGATGAAGGGCTCGGGCGTCGCGGTCAGGATCTCGGCCAGCACGGGAGGGAGGTTCGCCCTCGCCCCGCGGGCGAGCTCGCTCGAGCGGTCGTGAGGCACCAGGCCGCGGGGCACCGAGGTCGTGAACCGCGTGTCGTCGTCGCCGGTCAGGAGATCCTCCAGCTCGTCGCCCGGTCGCACGTTTCGGTACCACAACCAGTTCAGGAGCCGACGGGGGCCGTCCGGGCGCTCGATCCCCGGAATGGGATAGGTGATGAAGTGACCGTCCGGCAGCACGTGGTACGTGATCGCATCCGCGAGCTTCTCGAGGGTCGCGGGCTCGACCTGGTCGTCGTCGACCGTGCCGCGCCAGGCCACGTAGCCCGCGTAGTCCTGCTCCGCCCCGGGAGCGAGCAGACGGCGGCCGATCGAGTTGATCCCGTCGGCGAAGACGACCAGGTCGGCGGGCACGAGCCGTCCCGAGGCGAACTCCAGACACGCGCTGCCGCTTGAATCGTCGAGTCCGGTGCACTCCTCGGCCAGGTGGTATCGCTCTCGGGCGTAGGACGCGAGCAGTCGGCGATAGAGGACGTCGTACGAGGTGAAGCGGTAACGGCACCGTTCCCGATGCGCGATCCTGCCGGCGGCGTCGACGTAGCGCACCCAGGTCACCGAGACGCCGAGCTCGGCCGGCGCCGCTCCGGCTCGCTCGACCAGGTACCGGATCGTCGCCGGGTGGAGCACGATCCCGCCGCCACGTCCCTGGAGCACCACCCCCGAGCGCTCGAAGACGTCCACGTCCCAGCCGGCGTCGCGGAGGAGAAGAGCCGCGGTCAGGCCGCCGATCGACCCTCCCACCACGGCGGCCCGGTTCTCGCCCGACTGGTCGGTTCGCTCGTTCACTCGGCGGACGATCATGAACCAACCTGGAGGATCCGTGGGCGATTCGTCGAAGCCGGGCTGTTGTGGCGCCCCTGAAGCGTGACGATCCCTACAAGGCCTTCAACTTCCTCGTCGAGATCGACGGGATCGCGGGCGCAGCGTTCAGCGAGGTCGGCGGCATCGAGAGCGAGACGGTCGTGATCGAATACCGGGTCGGCGGCGAGCCCAACACCGTGCGCAAGCTGCCCGGGCTGACCAGGTACGCGAACATCGTCCTCCGCCGCGGGATCACCAAGGACGCCGAGCTCTGGAACTGGCGACAGGCCGTCGTCCAGGGCAACGTCGATCGCCGGAACGGCTCGATCGTCTTGCTCGACGACGACGGGACCGAGGTCGTGCGCTGGAACTTCTTCCACGGCTGGATTGCCAAGTGGGAAGGCCCGGTCCTGAACGCCGGGGGGAACGAGGTCGCGATCGAGACGGTCGAGATCGCGCACGAAGGGCTCGAGCGCGCCTGAGATGGACGCCGCCACAGCCGATGACGGCGTCGTCGTCGACGTCGTCCTCGAGGACGGCGTGCTGTACGTGGAGCTTGCGAACCTGGCCGACCGGCCGGCGCTGACGTCCGCTGCTCGTTCGACCCACCGCTGGTCGACCTCCAGGGCCGGGACGTGTCGGAGCTGCGTGTGTTCCGCCGGGTCGAGTTCCTGGCCGCCCGGCGACGCCTGCGGACGCTGCTGGACTCCGTCCCGGGCTACTTCGGGCGACAGGGGGCCGCGAGCGTCACGGTCGCGGTCGAATACGAGCGGCCGGGGGCGCCTCGCTGCACGACGAAGGTGACGCACGACCTCGAGCTCTACCGCGAGCTGGCGTACCGCGTGTGAACAGGCTCGCGCGGGGAGGCGCCCGGTGCCGGCCCGTCCGAGGCCTCGGCGTGTCGTTGTTGGTACTGTGGCCGTAACAAGAGCGAGTCCGGTTTGCGCAAGAAGGCGCCTTCCTTACCCGTTCGTGCCGGAGTAAGGGAGGTGTTTTTCTATGGCCAACGGAACCGTCAAGTGGTTCAACGATTCCAAGGGGTACGGGTTCATCACCCCGGACGAGGGGTCGAAGGATCTATTCGTGCATCACTCGAGCATCGCCGGTGAGGGTTACAAGTCGCTCGCCGAGGGCGCACGCGTCTCGTACGAGGAGCGCGAGGGCGCGAAGGGCCCCGAGGCGACCAACGTCGCCACGGTCGCCTAGACAGTTCGGGGGCGCCCGCCGGATAACGGCGGGCGCCCCCACTCGATCGTGCGCATCCAGACTTCGGACGAAGGGGACGTGATCGCCGAAAAAGAGGAAAAGATCGAGCTCGAGGGCGAGATCATCGAATCGCTCCGCAACCGCATGTTCAGGGTCCGGCTCGACAACGGCCACGAACTGCTCGGCTACACCTCCGGGCGGATGAAGCGCTACCGGATCCGGATGCTCCTCGGTGATCGGGTACGGATCGAGTTGTCCCCGTACGACCTCGATCGGGGGCGCATTGTCTACCGCCTCCCGTAGCCCCAGGGCGTTGCCCCGGGGCGCCGTCGGCGACACAGCGGTACACGCCGCCCGAGGGCTGGACGAGCACGCGGCCGAAGCATGGATCGAGGCGCAGATCGCGCTTCCCGAGGAAACGGGGGACTGAATGGCCCAGAAGAAGTCGCGTCAGACATTCGAGAAGCTGAAGCGCGAGCAGGCCGTCAAGGAGCGCCGAGCGCGGAAGCAGGAGCGCAAGGAGGCGGCCCGGCTCGCGAAGGCATCCGGCGGATCTCCGGCCGAGCCGCTCGGGGCCGAAGAAGAAGAACAAGTCGATTCCGGTCAGGGCATCTGAGCGAGAGCAGGGCTGGCATGCTCTGCCGCGTGACCGAGGCTGTGGCCGTGACGCCGTTGCCGGCAGGAGGGGGCGTGTCCCCGTGAACAGCCCCGAGCAGAAGAACTACGCCGAGATCGAGCGCCTGGAGGCGTTGCTCGCTGCGCTGCGTGCAAACGCCGGGACCGCGCGCGAGACGGAGGCGATCCGCGAGATCGGGCTCGAGATCGCGATCGCCATCCGCGAAGTGGGCGCAATGCTCACCAACGTAGGCTGGGAACAGTCGTACGCCACGCAGAAGGATCAGGGCGACTGACGCACCGGCGCCCCGGGCGCTCGAGTGGGATCACGATGGCGGCTATCGCCTTCCAGGCGAGGTCGGCCGTCTCGGCAGCTCAGATCGTCGCGCGGACGTGGGCGACGAGTGCGGCCGCGGTCGGCACGGCCTGCTCGTCCTCGTCGAGGATCGCCCGGAACGCCTCCTTGCACCACCGGGCCTTGTCGGCCTCGTCGGCGTCCGCGAGGAGGAGGCCGATCAGGCGCTCGGCGCCGTCGAGACGCCCCCAGAGGTAGTCCTGCTCCCTGCCCTTGCGGCTGAGGAAGGCGCCGAAGTGATGGCTCTCCGCGCCGACCAGCTTCTTCTTCTGGCCGGGCAGCGACGGCACGGGTATCCGATGCGTGTCCCGCGGGCTGACCCGGACGATCTCGACGAAATCGCTCTCGCCGACGTCGCTCAACGCCTGGATCGGGTAGAGGAGCACGTCCCAGAAGGGGAACCCGAGGTAGCGGACGAGCAGATCCGACCTGATCTCGTCGTCCCAGCCCTGCGTCATCTGCAGCAGCTCTGAGTAGAGCCCTCCGGTGAAGCCCGACAGGCGGGCTTTCAGGAACTCCGCCAGAGCGCGCTCGAGGGTGTCGAGGTTCTTGACGTACTCCCGGACGTACTCCGCGATGTCGAACCCGCGCGTCTCCAGGAACGTGCGCATGGCGTCGACCGGGAAGCACGAGTTGAAATCGCCGCGCAGCGGGTCGGCGAAGCCCGTGCCGGCCATCGCGTCGCGCAGGGTGCCGATCGCCGTCCAGAGGCGACCCTTGACCGCGTCGATCTCCGCGCGAGGCGGGTGGCCCGGCTGTCCGGCGGACCCATAGAGCTTGCTCACGCCGTCCTTGACGAAGCGAAGGCGTCGCGTCGCGTAGGCGAGGTCGAAGTCGAGCAGGAACTGCAGCTGCCGCGCTGACGGCTCGACGTGCGGGTCGAACAGGTGCTGCTGCTCGGCCCAGGAGCGCAGTGCGCTCCGGGTGAGCAGGGCATGGTTGGAGTCGGACGGCAGGTCGCAGACCGCGCACGCCGTCTGCGCGTAGCGGTCGATGACGCCGCTGATCTTGAGCCGGACGTAGGTCGCGTAGCTGAACCCGGCGCTATGCCGTGCCTCCTCGTCGAGCCGCTTCTTGATCGCCGCGAGCTCCGGGCTGGCCGGATCGGTAGGGACGGCGTCGAAGGGGCCGACGATCTCCTTGACACGCGCCGCCACGGTGTCCCAGCTCGTCTCGACGATGTCGGCGATCCGCCGGACACGCTGATTCAGGGCCGCCACCTCGACGAGGTCGTCGAGGATCGGCTCCGCGCGGGGGAGCCCGCTCAGCCCGCCGATCGCCGCGGCGATCGTTCCCGGCGCCGACTGCTCGGCAGCCTTGGCCGCTCCCCCCGGATCCGGCTCGAGATAGAGGAGCCGCCGGTCGACCTCGACGTCGGCGGGACGCTGTCGGATGGCCTGGATCGCGGGGCCGAACGGCTTGTTGTCGAGCACGCCTCCGTCGACGAACCAGGTCCACCCGGGCGGGAACTTCGCCAGCTGGTAGTTGCGGAAGAACCGCCGCTCGAGCTCGGTCAGGTCGACGGGACGGTCGCCGAGCCACTTGGTCAGCTGCTCGAAGCTCACCGGCGGAAAGACGCCGGGGATGCACGACGTGGCGCGGGCTGCGAAGGTCAATGCGCCGTTCGAGTCGGCACCGAAGTCGTCACGGCCGTCTTCGCCGCCGTAGCGGAAACCGAGCACATGGCGGTGCCGCATGTCGTGGATCGGGTTGGGGTCGGCGTACGGCACCTGCCGCTCGTAGCCGTAGAAATCCGTGACCGTCACGAAGAGCTCGAGGAGGTGCCGATCAGGCATCAGCGTTGGCAGCGCCGGCGCGGCCCCTTTCTGCTCCATGCGGTCGAACGCGTCGTAGATCCACTGCGCCATCAGGTCGCCCCTGAACGGCGCGTGCTTGAACGCTCTCGCCGCGACCCACATCACCTTCAACTTCCGCGGCAGAAAGCTGGGCGCCGCGAGGAGCCCGTCGATGTCTCCGCGCTCGAACCAGAGGTCGCGGAACCCGTCGAGCGAGAGGTCGTGGGCGAGCGCCTTCGCCAGGCAGACTCCGTTGATCCCGCCCGCGGACGTTCCCGCGACCACGTCGACGACCACCCGCGTCCGCACGCCCTCCCCGTCGCGCTCCGCCATCTCGCCGAGCAGCCGCCGGTAGACGTCCTCGCTGACGCTCGGCGACCCGGCGCCACCCGCCGGCGCGTCGAGGAGCGAAGACGCCCGGACGAGGCGGTGCAGCTCCTTCGTCACTCCGTGCATGTAGATCGCCAGAGACGAGCCGCCGTAGCAGACCAGCGCAAGGCGGAGTTCCTTCACAGAACCGCTGTCGTGCGACTCCTTCGCGGCGATGTGGGTGTCCGGCGTATCCAAAGGCCCGCCTATCTGTCGTTGAGAAAGACCGGCCGCAGCGCGGGCAATCTGGCAGACGGCTCTCCGGGCGTCAAGCCGGGCGGGGCCGATCGGCTGGGCAGGCCCCGCCCGACGACAAGTGTTACGACGTGGGCTCGACGATGATCAGCGAGTTCCGGTCGGGATCGCGCAGCCAGAACATCGGCGGCACCGGATCGCCGTACCGGCTGACTTCGTCGTCCACGTCGACGCCGGCGGCCTTCAGCGCAGCGTGGTCGGCCTCGACGTCGGAGGTGTCGAGGATGATGCCCGTCTCGGCGCCGCCGGCTCCCTTGCCTTCCGGCGGAGGCGCGAGGGCGATGGTCGTCTTGCTGTCGCCGATAGCGACCTCGACCCAGCGCATCCCTGGGCCCATCGGGACGTCGACGACCTTCTCGAAGCCGAGCGTGCCGACGTAGAAGTCGATCGCGCGGTCGGTGTCCGAGACCGTGACGCAGACGCGGCCGACGGCGTTGACGTTGAGCTTGTTCTCCTTCGCCATGGTGGGCCTCCTGTTCGTTGGGGTCACGTCCTTGGACCGCGCTGAGCACGAAGAATCATCGGTTCGTGTCGGCCTTGTGAAGGTTCCGTAACGAGGCCCAACCTTCGGTCGCTCCGCGCGTCCGAGCAGAGAAGGACGCGAACCGGAGGATTCCCATTTCGAGCGACGAGATCATCAGGGTCGAGAAGCACCAGATCGAGCAGTTCGTCGCGCTCGGCCTGGGACGCTACGAGGCGATTCGGGCGGTCGAGGCGGGCATCGACTGCGTCGCCGTGCAGTCGCTCGTCACCGAGCAGGGCTGTCCGCTCGGCATCGCGCTCGAGATCGCCCGCTAGCGCCGGGTCCTCTCGACGGCACCCAGGCCGAGCCACGAGGCCAGGCCCTCGAGCTCATCCTGGATCGCCTTCGTGATCGTGCGCGTGGACCTCACGTCCTCGTGGATCGCGTTGACCCGCAGCACGGAGGCCTTGCGGTCGGCGGTCGCGTCGAGCTTCCCCACCAGCCGGTCGTGGTGGAGGATGGCGTTCCCGACCTTCGCGACCTGCGATCGCGACCTCGCCCCGCATCATCATCATCTCGAGCATCTGGGTGACGTTGCGGTTGTTCGTCCACCCGGTCGACTTCCACGGCACCACGCAGGTGTCCGGGATGTCGCGTGACGTCATCGGCCCAGACTTCCGCAGCCGCTTCACGATGTCCCGGCGAAAGGGCTCGTTGTCGCGGATCCAGGCACGCGTCCCGTCCCACGGGGGCCAGTCGGTGGCGCCGGCGAGGTGCAGGGCCAGGTCGCTCATCGGCCGGATGTACGCGTCCAGCTCGAACAGGGTGCGGTCCTGCTCGAGGGCCTGCTTGACCTGAGCGGGGTCGTAGGTCGAGCCGAGGCGGCTCCAGGCGACGAGATCGGCGCTGGGCGCGATCGCCGCGGTCGGGTCGATCTGGAGCAGGGTCAGTCGCCGGACGACCTCCAGCAGGTCGCGCGGACGCGGCGCGTCGAGCAGTTGCGCGCGCACGGCGACGCGCCGGGCCTGCGCCCTGGTCAGCCGGTGAGGAGCGGGCACCTCACACCGCTCCTTCGTCGTAGCGTGGGAGCGCCGAGTTCCTCGGCAGCGTGAGCAGTGGCAGTGGTTGGCCCAGAGGAAAGGAGCCGTCACCTCGAAGCGAACGCTCCCGCAGAGGCACGAGCCGCGAAGCGGGTGGTCGGGGCTGGGCGGTGTGGCCACGTCAGCCGCCCTCATCCGGCTCGGTCGCCGAGACCTCGGCCGGATGCGCTTTCGCGTAGGGATCCCGGGGCGTGCGGTCCTCCGACAACGACTTGCGCGACTTCACGACGAGCCGCTCGATCGCGTCGGCCAGGTGCACCGGCGCGATGTTGTAGTCGCCCCGCTCCACTCTGGTTCGGTGCGCCTCGAGCAGCACGTCCGCGTGGCTGAACCCGGCCGGCGGCTCGTCTGCCGGTCGGCGCCGACCAGCGTGATGTGGTGGACGCCCTGGCTCTGGATCTTCCGCACGACGCTCAACCTACCGCCCCGCTAGGCTCGCAGCGGTGGCCCGGACATGAGCGCTCTCGTCCACCGCGAGCGGCCGGCGGCCGGCGAGCCACTGGGGCTGCTGGTCCTCCACCACGGCCGTGGGGCCGACGAGCAGGATCTGCTCGGCCTCGCCGACGTCCTCGACCCGAAGCGCCGCCTGCACGTCGTCACCCCGCGGGCGCCGCTGGCGATCCCCGGCTGGCCGGGATACCACTGGTACCTCGTCCCGCGCGTCGGTTACCCCGACACGGAGACGTTCCGCGCCGCGTTGGCAGCGCTCGCCGAGCTCCACGACGAGCTCTGGGAGCGGACCGGCCTGACTCCGGACCGGACTGTCCTCGGCGGCTTCTCGATGGGCTCGGTGATGAGCTACTCGCTCGGACTGCCGGCCGAGCGCCCGGCTCCGGCCGGCATCCTCGCGTTCTCGGGGTTCGTCCCGGTCGTGGAGGGGTGGGAGCCCCACCTGGCCGATCGCACGACGACCCGTGCCTTCGTTGCCCACGGCCGCAACGACCCGATCATGGACGTCGCCTTCGCCCGCCGCGCCCGCGAGCTGCTCGAGGCGGGCGGGCTCGACGTCGCCTACCACGAGTCCGACGTCGCCCACACGATCGACCCGGCGCACCTCCCCGCGGCAGCGGACTGGCTCTCGAGCGTGATACCCCGGGACGCCTAGGCCGCTGCCGCACCCGCAGGTCCGACGGTCGCCGGCGGCCCTAGAGGTCCGCGATCAGCCCGAAGGCCAGGAGGGCGTCGCTGAGCTGGCTGTCCGGGACGAACTCGGCTGAATGGGCCCAGAGCCCCTTGATCTGCGTGACCTTGGCGTTCGAGTTCTTCGCCTTGATCTGCTTGTAGAGCTTCCCCGACTGGTTCGTCCCCTGGTTGCCGACCACCGTGTCGTGGCTGCTCCAGTAGAGCCTGAGCGGGAACGGAAGCCGGGCGAGCTTGTCGACGTAGTTGAGCGGGCTGCGCTCGTTCCAGAGCGTCTGCTTGCGCGGGAGCTCGCTGAGGAGCTCGGCGATCGTCATGTGCCGCCTCAGCCTTGCGTTGAAGAAGGTGGCGCTCTGGCGGAAGCCGCGGACCGAGCCCGGCTTCGCGTTGATCTCCTCGATCATGCGGGCCGCCACCCCGACGGGGTCGGAGCCGTGCGCCGGGGTCAGGTTGCTGAGATAGGCGCACTGTGTGGCGAGGTCGCAGGTCGAGTCGAAGGCGGCCGCGCCGGCCAGCCTGCCGGTGCCCCCGGAAAGCGACTTGGGGTAGCGGGCGGCGAGCAGCAGCGTTTCCTGTCCGCCCATGCTGCTGCCGAGTACATAGATTCGCTCGAGGTCGATCCGGAGCCAGGGGAGCGTCGCCGTGACGATCTTCGGCATCCGGGCGAGGTCGTCGATCCAGCGCTTGTAGCCGTAGGTGAACAGGCTCGGGTCGGGGGCCGGCTGGTCGAAGGGGTTGGTCGCCTTGTCGTGGGCACGGCTGAGCCCGTCCGGGCAGATGAGCGCGAACGGGCCGTCGGCGGGCAGGTTCTGCCAGTAGTGGGCCGCGTTCGCCCAGCCGAAGTTGTTGCGCCCGTGGGGCGAGATCACCAGCGGGAGCGGGCGCGGATGGTGCGTGGGGCCCCAGCCGCTCGGCAGGACGATCACCGCCTCGCGGACGGTCTTGTCGTCCCAGGCCAGGTAGGGAACCGTGTAGGCGCGAGTGCGCGCGTACGGCCAGTGCGGGTGGTACGGGATGGTCGGGACGAGCTCGTCGAGCGGGATCGGCGGCGGCATCAGACGTCTCGCGCCTGGTTGACGAGGTCGAGGACGAGATGGCCCCGGGAGGCGTTGCCGCGGATGTCGGCCGCCTCCACGTCGAGCCGGTAGTCGCCGTCGGGGAACGGGCTCGTGTCGAAACCCCGCGCGACCCAGAAGCGGAAGAGCCCCGGCTTGTTCGGCTTGTTCTGGCGCGTCCCGGGCGCGTAGACGTTGCCGAAGTGCACGTCGCTGGCAGGCTTGCCGGCGATCTTCGGGACGAACGAGCGGCGGAAGTCCGACGAGATCCGCCAGGGGACGTAGGCATGAGCGTTGCGGACGAGGCGCCAGCGCACCAGCGCAGGTGTGACCGGCATGCCGTGCCACGCCGTCTGCGGCGCCGAGATCGGCGGCCGGTCGAACGTCTCCACGATCAGGTCGATGCGGCCGTAGATCTCGTCCAGCGGGCGCGAGCAGAGGATCCGCGAGACGACCGGTTCTCCGTAATCCTCGAACGGCGTCATCGCACCCGGTCGCAGCGGGTTCCAGTACGCGTCTCCGCGACGCTCCGCGAGGTGCACATGGCCCCAGGTCTTCGCGATGTGTCCGAGGAGTGCTCCCTTGCGAACCCGTGCGCCGTCGGCCACCGCGGGCACGACGTGCCAGTACGCGTGCTCGCGCGCACCCTCGACCTCCACGACGGTGATGTTCTCGCCGTCGATCGAGATGCGACCGCCCTTGACGGCGTAGACGGCGGTGCCGTCGAGGGCGCTGACGTCCACCCCGAAGTGGAAGGACTTGCCGCCGCCGTCCCCGATACGCGGGTCCCCGAACAGGCCGCGCACGGGGTGCTGCCGGTCGAACGGCTTGATCGGCCACGGGTGAGCGTCTCCGCTCGGCGACACGAGCCAGGAACGGTAACGGCTCTCGGTTCTGCGTGCGGCCCGCCGGGTTGACAGCCCCCAACGGCGAGAAGAAGGATCGCGCTGGCCGGGGTCGCCGGCAACCGTCGACGGAGGGGGCGTCCGATGCCACCAGGTGAACTGATCTCGGCTGCGGAGCATCTGAGGACGAAGGTGCGCGCGTACAGGGTCGCGCACCTCGCGGCGGGCGACCACCTGCGCGCGTTCCACTACCTCCTGGGCTTCGCTCTGATCGCCATGTCCGCCCTGGTCTCGGGCTCCGTGCTGCAGTCGACCGAGGGGAACCCGAGCAAGTCGCTGACGCTGACGACCGGCATCCTCTCGACCCTGGTGGTCATCCTCACGGCGATCCAGACCACCTTCAAGCTGGGCGAGCGCGGAGAAGCGCACCGGAGCGCGGCAGACGGCTTCGGCCGCATCGACCGCAGGCTGGAGATCTTCGTCCACCGCAACCACCCCGACCTCCCGAAGGCGTGGGACGAGCTCGGCGCGATCTCCGTGCGGCTGCTTGTTTCTGCCGCGACGGCTCTGGGTCAGTCCGCTCGCGGGAACCCGGCCGTGCTCAGCACATGCCCGCCGGCGAGGATCGTCATCGCCTCGTAGCCGTTCGGCAGCCTCGCCGTCCAGCCCGGCGCACCCTCGGCGCCCATCGCGAATGCGGCGGTCGCATAGGCGTCCGCCGTGGCGAGATCAGGGCCGGTGATCGTGACGGAGAGGACGCCCGTCGGCGGCCGCCGGGTGTGGGGATCGAGCACGTGCTCGCCGCGTGTGTAGGCGCCGGAGGTGGCGACCGCCAGTTCGGCTCCTTCGACGAGGGCGGCGATCCGGTCGCGTACGAGCGGGTGCTGGATCCCGACCCGCCAGGTCCGGGCAGGCCGGGCTCCGCCCGCCAGGCGGATGTCGCCGCCCGCGTTGACGGCGAAGTCCCTCGCCCCGGCGCGGACGAGGATGTCCGCCGCTCGGTCGACCGCCCAGCCCTTGACGAGGCCGGACGGATCGAGCCGGCCGGCCGCGTACGCGTCGAAGTAGCCGTCCGTCTCGACCTTGAGCTCCCCGCAACGGGCGAGCACGCCCTGCACGTCCGCCGACGTCCCCTCCGCGCGGAGCTCGCCCCGTGCGAGGCGGCTGACCTCGCTGTCGGGCTTGTAGGTCGAGAACGTCGCGTCGACCGAGCGGAACCAGGCGAACACCTCGTCGAGGGGGGCGTTGTCCAGCCCCTCGTCGCGGAGATCGACGAGGATCGGCATGCCCATGATCTGCTCGACCCGGCGGACGCCGGGCAGCGCCTCGGTCGCCGTCGTCATCACGCCTTCCGCGCCTGGAGGATCGCCGCCTGGAGCGACTGGACGAACGAGTAGCTGGTGTCGGTCGCGCCCGAGATCAGCTGGACGTTGGCGCTCTGCGCCTGGAGCGCCTCCTGCTTCAGGTACGGCAGCGCCTGCTGGTTGATGAAGATCGACCGGTCGGTGTGGTTCGGGTAGACCGGCACGCTGATCGAGACGATGCGCCGCTTCACCGTCACCTTCTTCCCGACCGCCGTCTTCGTCTTGCGCACGGTAATCGATACCTGGAGCGGACCCCAGCGGTCGGTCTCGACCGAGGTACCGAGGAACCGGCGGGTCGTGACGACGACCTTCGGCTTCACCGTGGAGGCGGTGGCCGCGGCGACGGCGTTCGTCACCGGGAGGGCCAGCGTCAGGGCGCTCAGCGCTGCGGCCGTGTACTTGCGCATGTCGTGCTCCTTTCCTAGAGAGCGAAGCGCTCGGCGTGGATGCGCCGGCGCGGGACTCGGGCTTTCAGGAGGTTGCGGCGGGTCAGGTCGGTGAAGGCCGGCGGTCCGCAGACGAACACATCTCGGTCGGCCAGGTCCGGCACGAGTTGCCGCAGGTGCTCGGGCGACAGCAGATCGGCGTGACGCTCGTCGCGATGATCTCCGACGACCAGGTGCAGCGTCGACCCGAGGCTTCGGAGCTCGTCGAGGAAGAGCGCATCCTCCTCGGATACGACCCGGTAGACAACGATCGCGTCGCCCGTCAGCTCCTCGAGCAGCGCCCGGATCGGGGTGATGCCGATCCCGCCGGCGACCAGCAACGTCTTCGGGCCTGCGGCTGCGGCGGCTGTGAACGTCCCGAACGGGCCCTCTGCGACCACTCGCGTCCCGGGAGTGATCTCCCCGACCGTTGCCGTGAAGTCGCCCAGGTCCTTGACGGTGATCCTCATCGAGCCGTTGCCGGCAGCCGCGGACAACGAGAACGGATGCGCCTTCCACCACCGCCCGCGGCCCAGGAAGCGCCAGAGGAAGAACTGCCCGGGCCGTGCGCCGAGCCGCGCGAGATCGCGACCGGCGATCTCGAGCGAGACCACGCCGGGCTGCTCCTGCCGGACTGCAGTCACGCGCAGCCGGTGGCGGAAAGCGGCCGCTGCGGGTATCAGCAGCCGGTAGCAGACGAGCACCGCCAGCGTCGCCAGGTAGAGAGACGTCCAGTAGTCGGCGGCGGCCTGGTCGAGGACGAGCTCGTTCCCGGTCGGGATCTGATGGAACCAGGCGAGCGCGATGCCGGCGTAGGCGAGCAGGTGGACGGCGTACCACCACTCGTAGCGAAGGCGCCGCTTGACGATCACGAGCGACGTGACGACCACCGCAACCAGCAGGAAGGTGCCGATCGTCGCCGTGACCATCCCGGGGTAGATGCCGCCGCCGATCATCGTCGAGAGCTCGGCGAAGAACCCGAGTCGGTCGAGCTCCGCGTACCCCCAGATGCTCAGCACGACATGCGCGACGACGAGGTCGATGCAGACGTGGCCGTTCCAGCGATGCCAGACAGACAGCCGGTCGAGCCCGATTGCTCGCTCGAGCGCGGGGATGCGCGCCAGCAGCAGCACCTGAATGAGCGCCAGGTATGCCGAGAGTAGCCCGGTCAGCCGGGCGAGGCTCGTCAACAGGTCGCCGGTCGTGTGGACGTCGAGGTTGCCGCCGTGCACCCAGAGCCAGACGACGACGGCGGCGTTGGCACCGAGGAATGCGAGCGCAGCGGCCGCCCGTGCGCGTTGCCGACGCCGCTCTGCCGCCGCCGTCCGGCACGGCTGGGCGACCAGGCGCATCTGCGACGCGGCTGTTGCCGGCTCGTTCATCGCCCCCATCAGAACGGGGCGACCTGGGAACCGCCTGAACGCCGCCTGTGAATTTCATGAGAATCGCCGGCTGGTCGGGCGGCCCGAAGTAGAGTTACGCGATGCTGCCGCGCGCCTCCGCATCCGCATGAGCATGAGCACCGCCCTCGGCCGTCTGGGCCGCGTCGGGGTCTGGAGCAGCGGCGTCCCGAACGAGCCCGCCGCGGCCGTCCGCGAGGGGCTCGCCGAGCTCGAGGCGCTGGGCTACCCGGCGATCTGGTTCGGCGAGGCGTTCTCGCGCGAGAACCTGTCGACCGCCGCTCTCGCGCTCTCCTGGACCCGCGACCTGGTCGTCGCCACCGGGATCTCGAACGTCTACGCGCGCGATCCCGCGGCGGCGAACGCCGGTGCGAAGACGCTCGGCGAGGCCTTCCCGGGACGCTTCGTGCTCGGACTCGGGATCAGCCACGCGCACGCCGTCGAGCTGCGCGGGCAGGAGTACGGCCCGCCGCTCACGACCATGCGTACCTACCTCGACGGGATGGAGGCGGCGCCGTACATGGGCCCCGAGCCGACCGACCGCGTTCCTATCGTCCTCGCCGCGCTCGGGCCGAGGATGCTCGACCTGGCGCGGGACCGCACGGACGGCGCGCATCCGTACTTCGTCCCGCCCGAGCACACCGCGCTGGCCCGCGAGCGGCTTGGCGCCGGCAAGGTGCTCGCACCCGAGCAGGCCGTGATCCTCACCGACGACGCCGACCGGGCGAGCGACCTCGCTCGCGAGCACGTCGCCTTCTACATGACGGCGCCGAACTACCGGAACAACATGCTCCGGCTCGGATTCGAGGAGGCCGACCTCGACGACGGCGGCAGCGAGCGGCTCCGCGACGCGATCGTCGTCTGGGGCGACGAGAACGCGATCCGGGCCCGCGTCCAGGCCCACCTCGACGCCGGCGCCGACCACGTCTGCATCCAGACGCTCCCGTCGGGCGCGCTCGACCTCGACGCGCTGCGACGGCTGGCGCCGGTCCTGCTCGAGCTCTGAGAGAGGGATCGCGGCCGGATCAAGCCTTTCCGGGCTCCCCTGGGATCCGGCCGCGCCCCGATCAGGGAGTTCTGCCCGCTGCCGGCCGGACCCAAACACAGGTAGGCCTAGGCGCGGTCGAGCGCCGGGGCGCCTGCGCGGCGGGCGATGTCGACCGGGTCGAGGACCACCGTCCTGCCACGGGTGAGTCGCAGCGTCCCGCGTTCCTGCTCGGCGCGGAGCACGCGGTTTGCGGTCGCCCGTGACGTGGCCGCGAGCGCTGCGATGTCCTCCTGCGTGAGCGAGATCGGCGTCCCGGCCGCGGCCTCGCCGTAGTGGCGCACCAGCTCGAGCAGCCGGCGGAGCACTCGCGTCTCCGCCGGTACGAAGATCGCCTCCAGCAGCCGGTCACTGGCGCTACGGACCCGTGCCGCCAGCAGCTGGACGAGCACCTCGTTCACCTCCGGGTACTCCCGGCGCAGCCGATTGAAGTCGTCGCGAACGATGGCCAGCGTCTCCCCGAGCTCGACCGCCGTCACCGTCGTCGAGCGCGGCACCGGGTCGACGAGCGCGAGCTCGCCGAACGCCTCGCCCGGGCCGTGGATCGCGACCACGACGCTGTCCGTGCGTTGCGTGACCACGCGCGCCGTGAAGTGTCCCTTCAGGACCAGGTGGAGGCTGTCGGCGGGGTCGCCGCGATGGAAGACGATCTGGCCGCGGTCGAACCGGCGCCGGCGTCCGACCGCGACAAGCTGCCGTAGCTCGGCCTCGGGCAGCCCGCGGAACAGCTGGGTGTCGATCACGGGCGAACTGTCGCCGCCGTCACACGGCGAATGTCACGACGGCGACGGAGGCGGAAGCGCGCGACTCCGGCCGCCGTCTTCTGGGCATGCAGCACGCGACAGAGGATAGGGGGGAGAGGAAGATGCGTCGCAAACGGCGGAGGATCCGCAGGTGGCTGGTGCTGGCCGCGACCCTCGCGACGCTGGGCATCGCCGCGTCAGCCTCGGCGATGCCCAGCGGCGACGGCGCCGGGGGGAAGACCATGTTTCCGCAGAGCGCTGCCGGGTTGGGTGACGGCACGAGCAGCTCGACGTGGTGGTATGTCGTGATCGCAGCGGTTGTCGTGTTCGGCCTGACGCTCGCCGGGGCCGCGATCATCCGGCGCACCGACCGACTGCGGCGACTCGCGGGGCTGGTGCACTAGACGCGGGGAGGGCACGCGGGCATCGGGCCTGGGCAAGCGGGCCTGATGCCCGTTTCGCTACGTACGCGAGGACTGCAGAGTGGTTCGGCGCGGCCGATCGAAGTACGATCGCGCTGAGCGGCTATGCCCCCAGGCCCTGGAATCGACGACGGCGGGAGCGCGGCGGCGACTGCGCCGTCGACCGAGGCCGCCGCACGGCCGACTCCGTTCCGGTTCTACGACAACCGCCAGAAGTACCTGGCCTTCGTCACGACGTGCAACGAGAAGGCAGTGATCGCCGCCCGCTGCGCGGAGGAGATCGCGCGCCTGCGGCCCACGCCGCCCGCGCTCGAGCTGTTCGACGCCGGGATGGGGGACGGGACCGTCCTCTCGCGCCTGCTGCGCACGGTGCACGACCGCTTTCCGACCGTGCCGGTACTCGCGGTCGCGAAGGAGATCAGCCTCGAGGACGTCCGCCTGGGCCTGGAGAAGATCCCCGACCGATTCGTCGAGCACCCGCACACGGTGCTGGTTGTGACGAACCTCTCCTACGCAGATGCGCCGGCCCTGCTGCCGAGCGACCCCGACGCGGCCGCGAGGCTCAACTGGCAGGAGGTGGCGCTCGAGGGAGCGTCCGCCCACGACCTGGGCGAGCAGATCGAGAGGCTCGGCCCGCTCCTGGCGTCGGGGTGGGGCACGATCCCGAGCCCCGAGACCGGCAACCCGATC
Source organism: uncultured Actinomycetes bacterium (assembly GCA_963775695.1). Lineage (GTDB taxonomy): Bacteria > Actinomycetota > Thermoleophilia > Gaiellales > Gaiellaceae > DATBLE01. Next base: position 225,112 of record CAVZJU010000009.1, read on the forward strand.
CCGCAACAGCCGTCGGTGCTCGTCCTCTACCGCCGCGACCACGAGTTCCTGCTCCACGACGTGATCGCCCGTCTCCGCACGCACCAGGCGTCGTACGACTTCGTGCTGGCGTCGCAGCCGTGGCGAGCGCGCATGGGTGCGGCGTTCAAGGTCGAGAAGATCCTGGCGCCGTTGACCCGGAGCCTGGCGCCGAATGGGCGTCTGCTCGCTGTGCAGTCGTGGGGGCGCGACCCGGCCGCCGAGATCGTCGAGCGGCTCTGGCCCGGCGAGCGGCCGTTCACCGTCGACCGGCACGCACTGCTCGGCGCGCTGGGGAGAGCGCTCGGCGACGACGCCGGCGACTACGACCTGACCGACCCGCCCGACGAGGAGGCGGTCTTCCGCTACGAGATGCACACGCTGCCGTCGGAGATCAGCGACCGCATCGGTACCTCCACGCTCTTCGCCGCCTGGAACGCCGTGATCTACGTCAACCAGATCGAGGACGAGCGTCTCCAGGAGGCGCTGCTCCAGAGCAGCTACCTCGAGGTGACGCAGGACGTCCTGCAGGAGCACGGAGCGCTCTGGTTCAACGACGAGGCCTTCGTCGTCGAACGGCGCCGCGGCCCAGGGTCTGACCCCGAAGGGGTCTGACCCTGAGGGCTGAGCTCGCTGCGGTTCCTGTGGGGACAGTCCCCTGTGGGGACAGTCCCTAGGACCAGACCCGGCGAGCGACCTCGCCGACCAGTCGGAGCTTCGCCTCCTGCTCCTCGGGCGTCATCGTCCGCGCGATCTCGCCCGAGGCGAAGCCGCACTGCGGGCTGACCGCCAGGCGGTCGAGCGGCACGTGCTCGGTCGCCTCCTCGATCCGCGCGACCACGTCGTCGGCGTCCTCCAGCGTCCCGTCCTTCGTCGTCACCAGCCCGAGCACGACCTGGTGGTGGGGGAGGACATCCGCCAGCGGGGCGAAGCCGCCCGCCCGGTCCGAGTCGTACTCGAGCAGCAGCCGGTCGAGATTCGTCAGCCGCGGGAAGACTTCGCTCGAGATCACCTCGTAGCCCCCGGTCGCCGCCCACATGCCGCCCGGTGCATTGCCGCGGCACATGTGCATCGCGCGCGTGACGCCGGCCAGGCCCTCGAAGACCATGTTGTCGAACTCGGCATCGGCGACCAGTTCGTGCGCCATGTCGTGGCCGTGCTCCTCGAAGACCGCGCGGTTGCCGGAGTCGATGTGCCACTGCGCGTAGTTGGGCGCGTCGAGCTGGATGTAGTCGCAGCCGAGCTCGACCAGCCGGTCGACGATGTGCTCGCGCGTCAGGCGGGCGATGTCCTCGATGAAGTCGTCGGATGTCGGGTACGCGTCGGCCGAGTACTCCGGGTGCCAGAAGATCCGGCTCCAGCTCGGCGCCGGGATCGTGTACTTGGCGCGGGCCTTCGCATTGGCCTTCAGAAACGAGTACTCGTCGCCGACGATGTCGCGCTCGACCTGGAGACGCCGGGTGACGAACGGCTCCTCGGGCGGCAGGGCCGACGTGTCGGCCGGATCGCCGGCTCCGGTCTTCCAGAGCCCGCGCCAACCCGAAGCGGCGCTCAAGAACTCGAAGCCGCTGACCGGCGCCTCGAACAGCGGGTCGTCGACCATCGGGATGAACGCGATCCAGCCCGTCCGGCGGAACTCGCCGTCGGTGATCGCCTGGATCCCCGCGCTCTCCTGCAGTGCGATCGCCTCGAGGACCGCCTTGTCCTCGAGCGCGTGCAGCTCGTCGGCGTCGAGACTGCCCGTTCGCGCGGCGTCCCTCGCCTCCCGCAGGTACTCGGGCCGCAGCAAACTGCCGACGACGTCTGCTCTCGCCGGGGTGGTCGCCATTCCGGCGCGACTATAAGGTCCCGCCCGTGCGCGAGGTCGAGGGCAAGGTCGCGTTCGTCACGGGCGGTGGAAGCGGCGTCGGCCTGGGGATGGCCAGGGCCTTCCTCGGGGCGGGCATGAGAGTGGCGATCGCCGACATCCGGACCGACCACCTCGAGGCGGCGACCGCCGAGCTCGGCGGCGACGTGCACGCCATCCAGCTCGACGTGACCGACCGCGCGGCGTTCGCGCGGGCCGCCGACGAGACCGAACGCGTCTACGGCAACGTGCACGTCCTCTGCAACAACGCCGGCATCAACCTGTTCAACGACATCGCCGACGCGACGTACCAGGACTGGGACTGGGTGCTCGGCGTCAATCTCGGCGGCGTGATCAACGGCGTGGTCACCTTCGTGCCGAGGATCAAGGCGCACGGTGAGCGCGGACACGTCGTCAACACCGCCTCGATGGCGGCGTTCGTCGCCGGCCCGGGCGCGGGGATCTACACGACCGCGAAGTTCGCCGTCCACGGCCTCTCCGACGCGCTGCGCTGGACCCTGCTGCCGCACGGGATCGGCGTCTCCATGGTCTGCCCGGGCCTGGTGAAGAGCAAGATCTACGAGAGCGACCAGATCCGGCCGGCCGCGCTCTCGACCGATACGACCCCGGCAGACCCCGCGTTCATGCAGATCCTCCCCGGGCTGCACGAGGCCGGGATGGACCCGGACGAGATCGGCGACAAGGTCCTCGGCGCGATCCGGAACAACGATTTCTACGTCTTCACCCATCCCGACCACCGCGACGAGCTGCGCGGGATCTTCGACGAGACGATCGCGGCGTTCCCCGACGAGCCGGTGCCGCCGGAGCGGCTCGCGGTCGAGGACGGCCGGCGTGCGGGGAAGGCGGCCGCTCTGGCCTCCTGGCCAGGCGACTGACCGTGCAGGAGGTCGCGGGCAAGACCGCGTTCGTCACCGGCGGCGCCAGCGGGATCGGGCTCGGCATGGTGACGGTGTTCGCCGGCGCCGGGATGAACGTCGTGATCGCCGACCTCCGCCCGGACCACATCGAGTCCGCCCTCGAGGCTCTCGACGGCAGGCGGGTGCACGCGATCGAGCTGGACGTGACCGACCGCGAGTGCTTCTCACGCGCGGCCGACGAGGCGGAGAGCGTCTTCGGCCACGTCCACGTGCTCTGCAACAACGCCGGCATGGGCCTCCTCGGGCCGGTCGCGCACGCGCGGTACGACGACTGGGACTGGGGCCTCGGCGTGCTGGTCGGCGGGGTCGTGAACGGGATCCAGACCTTCCTGCCGCGCATGCGCGAGCACGGCGAGGGCGGGCACATCGTCAACACCTCCTCGATGGCCGGCGTCCTGCCGATTCCCGGCGCCGCGATCTACATCACTGCCAAGGCTGCGCTGATAGGTCTCTCCGAGGCGCTGCGCAGCGAGCTCGCAGCAGAGGGGATCGGTGTGTCCGCGTTCTGCCCCGGGCCGGTGCAGACCAACATCCGCGAGGGCGGCCGCATGCGCCCGACGCAGTACGCCGACTCGGGCTACAGCGAGCTCGAGCGCGACCTCGAAGAGCGGCCCAACTCGCCGCTCTGGATGGATCCGGTCGAGTGCGGCGAGCGCGTGCTCGCCGGCATCCTCGACGATGACCTCTACATCTTCACGCACGGCGAGTTCCGCGAGGGGGCCGAGGAGCGCTTCCAGGCGATGCTCGCCTCGTTCCCCGACGAGCCGCGAAACGAGGAGCGGGCGAAGGAGATCGACTTCCTGCTCTCGAACCCGATCTTCCGCGACGTGCTGGAGCGCCGAAGGCCGAGTTAACAACCCGCGCACCGTGTGTCCCTGATCGCTTGACACCCATCGGGACCGGCGGGATAGTCGCGGCGGACGAGCATCACGAGCATCACGCCAACCCAATGGAAGCCGTGCGAAGCGTCGGTGTGCCAGTCGGGACAACAGGCATGAGGGCGCCCACCGCGCGGAGCGTTCCAGAGGCTCGGAGGAGGAGTCAGACAATGCGTGCAGTGGGACTTCTGAGCGTCGCCCGGGGGCGGCGCGGACTCGCGCTTGCAGTGACGTTCGGGGCCTGTCTCGCCGTATCGGCTGTCGCGGCGCTCGCGGCCACGAGCGCGCTCCCGCCGGCACAGGTCCTGAACTACCAGGCATACGTCGGCGGCAAGGGCAAGGCCAACCCGAAGCTGTCACCGGTCACGCTCGGCTTCATCAACGGGCAAGGTGGGCCGCCGAACTTCAACTTCCCGCAGGCGACGCACGTGATCGAAGCGGAAGTGAAGATGATCAACGCCGAGCTCGGCGGCGTTCACGGGCATCCGCTCAAGCTGAACGAGTGCTTCTGGGCGCAGGCGGAGGAGGAAGGCGTCCGCTGCGGCCAGAAGATGGTCAACGACAAGAACACGAAGGCGATCATCTTCGGGTTCGTCACCGTCGGTAACCAGTCGATCTACGCGACCGTCAAGGGCACGAAGGCGATCGTCGGAGTCGTCACAGCCAACCCGGCCGACCCGACCGCCAAGAACGCCTTCTTCCTCAACGGCAGCCAGACGAGCGTCCTCGGCCCGTTCGGCACCTTCACGAAGCGGTTCCTGTCCAAAGTGAAGTCCGCCGCCATCGTGTATCCGACCGATCCCGGTGCCGACACGGCTGCGATCGCCCTGAGGAAGGGCCTGCAGCAGGTCGGCCTGAAGGTGACCGTGATCGGTGTCCCGCCGCTCTCGACCGACCTTCTCGGGGCAGCGACGCAGGCCAGTTCGAGCGACATGATCGTCGCCGCGCTCGGATTCACCACGTGCGTGCCGTTCGCGCGTGCGATCGACCAGATCCACTACACGAAGCCTGTCCTCTCGACACCGATCTGCACGTTCCTCCCCAGGGCGGCATATGCGGGCGGCGACATCCCGAAGTGGACCTACGGCATCGCTCAGACGCTGGTGAATCTGCCCGGCCCGCAGTCGAAGCTGTATCTGAAGAAGGGCATCCAATACGGGGCGACGGTCAACGACCTGCTCTGGGTCTTCGCGGAGGGCGCCTGGGAGCAGACCCTCGCCACCTTGAAGATCATGAACTCGATCCCGTTCAACAAGCTCACGCCGGCGGCGATCATCGCCGGGTTCAAGGCCTTCCGCGGTCCCACCGTGCTCGGGCCTCCGGAGATCGCGTGCGGCAAGGTTTCCCCGGGGGAACCAGCTGCGTGCGGCAACCAGACCCAGTTCTACAACTACACCGGCAAAGGCATCTGGAAGGTGGCCTCTGGCTGGTTGAAGCCGCCAGGGGCGAAGTAGTCGACCTGGAATCGACCTGCGGGCCTGGCAGCTGCCGGGCCCGCAGGTCGATGAAAGACTGACGCCGGATGCAGGACGTCATCCTCTACGGGGCACTCGGGCTGGGCGCGGGGGCCCTGATCGCCAGCATCGCGCTCGGTGTCGTCCTGATCTACCGGGGCTCCGGCGTCATCAACGTCGCCACCGGCGCGATCGCGATGGTCGCCGCCTACATCTTCTGGGCATTCAGGACCGGCTTCTTCGGCTTTCACCTCTCGACCGTGCCGGGATTCGTCCTGACCCTCGTCTGCATGGCTGGGTTCGGCGTTCTGGTCGAGCTGACGATCTTCCGCCCGCTCCGGAACACGACGCCGCTCGCCAAGCTCGCCGCGTCGCTCGGCCTGCTACTCGTACTGGAGTCGGGAATGATCGTGATCTTCGGCAACAGCCTGAAGTCGGCGCCGTCGGTCCTCCCGTCCGACACGGTGACGATCTTTTCGCGGGTCGTGCCAATCGACCGATTCCTGCTCGCGGGGATCGTCGTGGTGGTCGCGGCCGTGCTCGCGGCGCTGTACCGGTGGACGCCGTTCGGCCTTTCGACGAGGGCTTCGTCGGAGAACGAGGTCTCCGCGATGCTCGCCGGCCTGTCTCCGAGCCGGCTGGCGGTCATGAACACCTGCCTCGCGAGCGTCGTCGCAGGAGGGCTCGGGGTGCTCGTCGCGCCGCTGATCTCCCTCGATGCGCAGACGCTCGCCTTTCAGGTCGTGCCGGCGCTCGGCGCAGCGCTGCTCGCCGGGTTCACCTCGTACTTCGTCGCGTGCTTCGCCGGGCTTGCGATCGGGATCTTCCAGTCACTGCTCATCTACTGGGGAACGCAGAGCTGGTTCCCGACGGACTCAGGAGGGGCCCCGCTCCGGGGCCTCTCGGAGCTCTTCGTCTTCCTCGTCATCGTCCTCGCCCTGTTCGTACGAGGGGCGAGCCTGCCCGGACGCGGCGAGGTCGTCGAGAGGCGGCTGCCCGCCGTTCCCAGGCCCGAGCGGTTGCTCAGGCCGGCGACGATCGCGGCGATCCTCGGCGTCATCGCGCTGATCGTGTTCCCGTACGACTTCAGGCAAGCACTGATCAACTCGCTGCTCGGCATCGTCATCTGTCTCTCCCTCGTCGTCATCATCGGCTTCGTCGGCCAGATCTCGGTCGTGCAGCTCGCGCTCGCCGGTGTCGCCGGCTTCACGATGTCCCACCTGACGACGGACGTCGGCGGCGTCTGGGCGAAGTTCCCGATCTCGCTTCTGATCGGAGCTTCCGTGGCGACGATCGTCGGGCTTCTCGTCGCCGTCTCGGCTCTTCGTGTCCGCGGCGTGAGCCTGGCGATCGTCACGCTCTCGGCGGCCGTTGCGCTCGAGCAGTTCGGCTTTCTGAACGCGAGGTGGGGCGGCGGCGACCAGGGATCGCCGGTCGCCCAGCCGTCGATCGGAGGCCTAGACCTCTCTCCCGGCGGTCCGTTCCGAGGCGTGGACGACAAGATCCCGAGCCCCACGTTCGGCTTCCTCGTCCTCGCCGCGACGATCCTGCTCGGCCTCCTCGTCGCGAACACGCGGCGCTCGAGCCTCGGCCAGAGGATGCTCGCCGTCCGCTCGAACGAGCGCGCGGCGGCCGCGGCGGGAATCAATGTCCGGAACGTCAAGCTCGCCGGCTTCGCCATCGCCGCGTTCGTCGCGGGCATGGCCGGCGCGCTCTACGCCTACAACTTCGGGTCGGTCAGTTACAGCCGGTTCGGGGCCGTGGCGGCGCTGGGGCTGATCGCGTTTGGCTATTTCGGCGGCATCACGATGGTCTCGGGTGCGGTGATCGCCGGAATCGGCGCGACGGAGGGTCTGTTTCCGCACACCTTCGACCGGTTCCTCGGCCTGTCCGGCAACTGGGCGCTCCTGGTCGGCGGCTTCGCTCTGATCATCACGTTGATCGTCAATCCCGAGGGCATCGCCGGCACGGGTTGGAAGAAGCAGCAGCAGAAAAAGAGACGGCAGGCAGCCGGAACGTCGTCGAGCGGGCTCGGTGCCCGCCTCGCTCGTCTTCGGTCGCCCGCGGCCACTGCCACGGGCGACGAGGGGAAGCGGTGACGGCTGCGCTCGTCGCCTCCGGGATCTCGGTCTCCTTCGGCGGGCTCCGCGCGCTGAACGACGTCGACCTCGAGGTCTCGGACGGCCGGCTCGTCGGGCTGATCGGTCCGAACGGAGCGGGCAAGACCACCTTCATCGACGCCGTCTCGGGATTCGTTCCCTATCGAGGGACGGTCTCGCTGGACGGAGAAACCTTGGACGGGCTGCCCGCGCACGTTCGTGCACGCCGCGGATTGGCGAGGACGTGGCAGTCGATCGAGCTGTTCGACGATCTGACCGTGAGTGGGAACCTGGCGGTCGCTTCCTATCGGCCGTCGGCCTGGGCGACGATCAAAGAGGTGCTCTCCCGGCCCGTCGACACGACTGCGGCCGTCGACGAAACGCTCAAGCTGTTCGGGCTCGCTGAGAAGCTCGAGAACACGCCCGCCGACCTCACCCAGGGGCAGCGGAAGCTCGTCGGCGTCGCTCGCGCCCTCGCAGCCCGGCCACGAGTGCTCTGCCTGGACGAGCCCGCGGCCGGGCTGGACACCCGCGAGAGCGAGGAACTCGGCCGCCACCTCAAGGAGGTCGCGAACGCAGGCCAGGCCATGCTTCTGGTCGACCACGACATGGGGCTTGTCCTCTCGATCTCCGACTACGTGGTCGTGCTCGAGTTCGGGAAGGTGATCGCCCACGGCCCACCCGACGTCGTGCGGCGCGACCCGAACGTAATCGAGGCGTACCTCGGTAGCGCGGGTGCCGAGGTCGAACATGTGATCAAGGGGTGAGCATGACGACGGGCTCACTGCTCGCGATCGAGGGTCTGGCCGCCGGCTACGACCAGGCGCCCGTCATTCGCGGGCTCGACCTGACCGTAGGAGCCGGGGAGGTCGTCGCGCTGCTCGGCACGAACGGGGCCGGCAAGACGACCACGCTGAGGGTGATCTCGGGGCTCGTCCGGCCGATGCAGGGCAGGGTCGTGTACGAGGGACAGGACCTCGTCCGGGTCTCGCCGACGCAGCGGGCTCGGCGCGGGATCGTCCACGTCCCGGAGGGGCGCGGGATCTTCTACGGCCTGACCGTGACCGAGCACTTCCGGCTTGGGTACCAGGGCAACCGCCCGGACGAGGAGATCGCCTACGAGAGCTTTCCCAAGCTGCGCGAGCTCCGGACGCGGCGGGTCGGGCTGCTCTCGGGCGGCGAGCAGCAGATGCTGGCAGTCGGCCGTGCGCTCGCCCGCAAGCCCCGGCTGCTGCTGCTCGACGAACTCTCGCTCGGCCTCGCGCCGGTGATCGTCGAGAGCCTGCTCCCTGTGGTCCGGGAGTACGCGCAGGCGAGCGGCTGCGGCGTGCTGCTGGTCGAGCAGCACGTGCACCTCGCGCTCGAGGTCGCCGACCGCGGCTACGTGCTCTCGCACGGCGAGATCGTCCTGCAGGACCGGGTCGAGGCGCTGCGCGCGGACCGCCAGCTCCTGATCGCGAGCTATCTCGGCGAGCAGCAGGTTCCGATCGGCGAGGCGAAGGCAAACTAGAGGAAAGGGGAGCCATGAGCGTCGCGGCCACAACCGAGCGGAAGCTGACCGTCCTCGACCCGCGCGGGTACCCGCCGAAGGTCGACGCGCGCGGGATGGCGCCGGCGCTGGAGACGCTGCAGGGCAAGCGGTTGTTCCTGGTCGACATCGGCTTCGAGAATTCGAACAACTTCATGGCCCAGCTGCACGGGTGGTTCGCCGATAACGAGCCCGGCATCCGGACCGAGGTGGTGCGCTGGCGTGACCAGCACAACCCTGACCCCGGGCTCTGCGAGCGGGTCGCGGCGGAGGGGGACGCCGCGATCATCGGCGTCGGCACCTGACCCGGCTGCGCGCCGGAGGTCTCCGGCCACGTGATCGACATGGAGTCGAAGTACGGGATCCCGACCGTGGGCGTTCACGTCCACGTCTTCGCCCGGCTCGTGGACAGCACCGTTCGCACCAACGGGATGCCGCGGGCCAGGCAGGCGTTCGTGCGGGCGCCGATGTTCAACCAGCCGCCGGCGGTGCTGCGCGGCTACATCGAGGGCGACGACGCGGTGCACGGCGGGCCGTTCATGCAGCGCGTGTTCGACCTGCTCACCCGCCCGCTGGCAGATGAGGACCTGCGCGGCAGTGGGTGGGACCGCTCGACCCCCCGGCTGCTCGAGCCCGACACCGACGAGAACCTCCAGCAGCTGTTCCGCGACAACCACTGGACGGACTTCCTGCCGATCGTGCTGCCGACCGAGGAGCGCGTGGAGGCGATGCTGGCGGGGACGAGCCGCGCGCCGGACGAGGTGGTCGGCAAGCACCGGCCGACGATCGGGATGGAGCTGTGGCAGTCGACGGTCGAGAAGGTGGCGGTCAACGCGGTGATGGCCGGCGCCGCGTCCGAGCACTTCCCGGTGATCCTGGCGCTCTGCGCCAGCGGCGATACGGGGCGCCAGAGCAGCATGTCCTCGATGGGCAACATGGTCGTGGTCAACGGCCCGATCCGGCACGATGATCGACATGAACTCCGGGATCGGCGCGATGGGGCCGTACAACTACGCCAACTCGGCGATCGGCCGCGCCTTCGGGATCGCCTCCCAGAACCTGCAGGGCGGATCGGTGCCCGGCCTCTCCTACGGCGGCTCGCAGGGGTGCAACCTCTCCTACAACTGCTGCACCTTTGCCGAGAACGAGGAGCGGAGCCCGTTCCAGCCGTACCACGTCCACCGCGGCCACCAGCCCGAGGAGAGTACCGTCGCCGTCTTCTACGTCTGGGGCAGCGTCTGGTCGGAGCACCTGCGCGCCCACTGGCAGGAGAAGCTGACGGCGATGATGTCCGGGCTCGAGCCGCTCGAGGGCGCGCTGTTCGTGCTCGACCCGATCGTCGCCCGGGAATTCTGCGCGAAGGGCCTCGACTCGCAGGAGAAGATCGCCCGGTGGGTGTTCGACCACGTGCGGATCCCGGCGCGCCGCTACTGGGACCACATCATGCTGAACATGGTGCGCGAGCAGGTCGAGGGCGGCGTCGAGCCCTGGGCCGGCCTGTCGAAGGCCGAGCCGGACGAGCTAGTCCCGCTCTTCCAGCAGTTCGGCGTCAACGTCGTCGTCGCCGGGGGCGAGACGAACGGACACTTCAGTATCTTCCAGGGAGCCCAGATGCCGCCGGCGTTCCGCTCCGACCCGAACGTGCCCCTCGTCTCCCCGATCGATCCCTGGCGCTGATGGCGACCGCGGTCGAGACCAAGCTGACCGTCCTCAACCCCGAGGGCTACCCGCCGAAGGTCGACGCACGCGGGATGGCGCCGGCGCTGGAGACCCTGCAGGGGAAGCGCCTGTTCCTGGTCGACGTCGGCTTCGAGAACTCGGACAACTTCATGGCCCAGCTGCACGGGTGGTTCGAGGAGCACGAACCCGGCATCCGGACGGAGGTGGTGCGGATGCGCGACCAGCACCAGCCCGACCCGGAGCTGTACGGGCGGATCGCGGCGGAGGGGGACGCCGCGATCATCGGCGTCGGCACCTGACCGGGCTGTGCGCCGGAGGTCTCCGGCCACATGATCGCGATGGAGTCGGAGTTCGGGATCCCGACCGTGGCCGTGCACGTGCAGGTGTTCGCGCGCCTCGTCGAGTCGGTCGCACGTGCGCAGGGGATGCCGCGGGCCCGCCAGGCGTTCGTGCCCGTACCGATGTTCAACCAGCCGCCGGCAGTGCTGCGCGGGTACGTCGAGGGTGACGACCCCGTCCACGGGGCGCCCTTCGTCGAGCGGGTCTTCGACCTGCTCACGCGGCCGCTCTCGGACGAGGACCTGCGCGGGTCGGGGTGGGACCGCTCGACGCCGCGCCTCCTGAAGCCCGACACCGAGGAGAACCTGCAGGAGCTTTTCCGCCGCAGCCACTGGACCGACTACCTGCCGATCGTGCTGCCGACCGAGGAGCGGGTGGAAGCCATGCTGGCGGGGACGAGTCGCGCGCCCGACGAGATCGTCGGCAAGACTCGGCCGACGATCGGCATGGAGTACTGGACCTACGACGTCGAGAAGGTGGCGGTGAACGCGGTGATGGCCGGGGCCGCCCCCGAGCACTTCCCGGTGCTGCTCGCCCTTGCGTCGACCGGCGACACGGGGCGCCAGAGCAGCATGTCCTCGATGGGCAACATGGTGGTGGTCAACGGCCCGATCCGGCAGATGATCGGCATGAACTCGGGGATTGGCGCGATGGGGCCGTACAACTACGCGAACTCGGCGATCGGCCGGGCGTTCGGGCTCCAGTCGCAGAACCTGCAGGGCGGGTCGGTCCCGGGGTTCTCCTACAACGGCTCGCAGGGCAACAACTTCTCCTACAACTGCGTCACGTTTGCCGAGAACGAGGAGGCGAGCCCGTGGGAGCCCTACCACGTCCAGCACGGGTTCGAGCCGGGCGAGAGCGCCGTCACCGTCTTCTACGTGTGGGGGAACGTGTGGGCCGAGCACCTGCGCGAGCACTGGGAGGAGAAGCTGAAGGCGATGCTGGTCGGGCTGGAGCCGTCGATGGGCGTGACCTTCGTACTCGACCCGATCGTCGCGCGCGAGTTCGTCCAGAAGGGCTTCGACACCAAGGAGAAGCTCGCCGAGTGGGTGCACGAGAACGCGCGCATCCCGGCAGGCCGCTTCTGGGACCACATCATGCTGAACATGATCCGCGAGCAGGTCGAGGCGGGCGTCGAGCCTTTCGCGAGCTACGGGAAGGCGCCGCCCGACGAGCTGATCCCGATCTTCGAGACGAACCGGATCAACGTCGTCGTCGCAGGCGGCCAGACGAACGGCCACTTCAGCATTTTCATGGGCTCGCCGATGCGCGCGAAGTTCCGGAGCATGCCTGGGCCGACCGTCTCGGTCGACGCCTGGCGCTGAACGCTTCCTAACGCCCGGCCAGGTACCGGTGTGCCGCGATCGCCGCGGTCGCGCCGTCACCGGCGGCGGTGATCGCCTGGCCTGCGGAGTCGGCCCGGACATCGCCGGCGGCGAACAGGCCGGCGAGGTCGGTCCGCATCGACGGGTCCGTCGCGACGCGTCCGTGCTCGTCGCGCGCGACGAGCCCGTCGAGGAGCTCTGTGTTCGGCACCCGCCCGACGTGGACGAAGACACCGGCCACCTCCACCGTCGACGACTCGCCGCTTCCAAGGTCGCGCAGCCGCAGGCCCTCGACGCGGCCGTCGCCGAGGATCTCCTCGACGACGGTCCGGCGGCGGATCTCGACGTACGCGCGCTCGAGCACGCGGCGCGCGTAGGCCTCCTGCCCGCCGAAGGACTCTGCGGAGTCGATCAGCACGACCTGGACGTCGTGGCTCTCGAGTTCGAGCGCCTCCAGGAGCGCCGAGTCGCCGCCGCCGACCATGGCGACGCTTTGCCCCCGGAAGAGCGGCCCGTCGCAGCTCGCGCAGTGGCTGAGCCCCTTGCCCTCGAGCTCGTCCTCGCGCGGCAGCCCGAGCTTGCGCGGCCTCGAGCCGGTGGCGACGATCACCGCGGCAGCCGTGATCTCCCGCGAGTCGGTCGCCACGCGCCAGTCGTCGCCGCGGCGTGCGATGCTCGTCGCCTCGGCCGGCTCGAGGGTTGCGCCCGCGTTCGCCGCCTGCTCCTGGAGCCGCGGGCCGAAGTCGAAGCCCGCTATGCCTTCCGGGAAGCCGGGGAAGTCCTCGATCCGCTCGGTGTTCAGGATCGCGCCGCCCATGCAGAGCGGGTCGATCAGCAACGTGCTCCGCCCGTGACGGGCGGCGAAGAGCGCGGCCGTCAGCCCCGCGGGCCCTCCGCCTGCGACGACGATCTCGAAGTCAGCCGCGCTCCGGTCGCTCACTCGCCGCCGAGTCTAGGCCGAGACGGCGCTGACCGGCAGCGGGGTGGGGACGGGCACCGGGGCAAGGGCGGGGAGGACGCCGATCGGCACGAACGGCTCGACCGCTCGCTCGAAGACGTCACGGCCGTCGAGCGTGTACTCGTCCGTGAAGTCGACGGCGCCGTTGATCTCGATCACGCGCCAGCCGTCGTCGGCGGGGAGAAGGTCGACGCCGACCAGGTCGCCGTTGACGGCCACGGCAGCGGCCACCGCCAGGCCGCATGCCTCGAGCGACGGCGTCGCCGGCCGGCGCGTGCCGCCGAGAGCGATATTCGTGCGCCACTCGCCGGGCGCGGCGACGCGCTCGACCGCGCCGATGACGGTTCCTGCCGAGACGATCAGGCGGAGGTCGAATCCGCTCGGCGGAACCAGTTCCTGGACGAGTGCGCCGTGCCGCCGGAACCAGGGCCGCCGGAGGAGATGCAGCAGGCACGCCCGCAGCTCCGCCCGCGACTCGCAGAGGTGGACGTCACGGCCCCAGCTCCCGAAACGCGGCTTGACCACGTACGGAGGCTCGAATCCCGGCGAGCCTTCCTCGCCCGTCAGATGGGCCGCGCGTGGCTGCGGGACCGGAGCGGCGTGGAGCAGGAGCGCGGTGGCGAGCTTGTCGTGCGTCGCCATCAGCGTGTCGGCGTCGTTGACGACGCCGACGCCCCGGTCGCGTAGCCGGCGCAGACGGCCCAACCCAGGCTGGACGCCGTCGAGCGTCGGCCGAACGTCGAGCCGGCCGAGCACCACGTCGCCGGGCCGCGCGCGCTCCTCGGCGAGCTCGGGCGATCCGACCAGTGGCTGCGTCCCGGCGGCGGCGAACGCGGCCCGCAGCCGCTCGTTCGTCGGCGAGGCGGGCGAGCCAACGATGAACACCGTCGGCGCAGGCGTTCCGGGCCGCCGTTTGTGGGGCGCCGAGATCATTGCCCGGAAGAAAAGCATGCATTGCGAGAGAATGCGGTCAAGGGCAGGTGAATTTCCGGTGACCGTAGGCTCGCTCGGAACGCTGCGCCCCGGACGTCAGCTCGAAGCGTCGTCCGCCCGGCGGTAGATCTGGATCTGAACGCCGTCCTCGCCGACGGTCCGGCTCTCGACGAGCTCGAGCTTGCGCCGGTCGATCCCATCCGGGAACAGGCGCCTGCCGCGGCCGAGGATCGTCGGAAAGACCATCAGGCGCAGCTCGTCGACCAGGTCGGCCTCGAGCAGCGTGCGGACGAGGGTGCCGCTACCGGCGACGAGGATCGTGCCGTCGGTCTCCTCCTTGAGCTTCTCGATCTGCTCGGCGACGTCGGCCGAGACGACGGTCGTGTTCTGCCATTCCGGGTCGGTGAGCGTCGTCGAGACGACCACCTTCGGATCGGCATTGAGCTTGTCGGCGAACGGCCCGTCGCGGGAGGGCCAGGCAGCGGCGAAGCCCTCGAAGGTCACCCGTCCGAGCAGCTGCACCTCGGCCTCCATGAGCTCGTCGAGCTTGAACGTATTGCCCTCGTCGCCCCGGTCGTACTCGAACGTCCAGCCGCCGTGCTCGTACCCCTCCGCGCCGCCCGGATCCTCGAACACCCCGTCGACGGAGACGAACTCAGTGACCACCAGCTTGCCCATTCGATGCTCCTTTCTCCGTTTGGCGCTGTTGCTCAGCGCTTTACCCGATAGTCGATGAACGTCGCGTACGGCGACTGCCGGACACCGAGCTGTTCCAGCTCGAGCGAGCGCGAAAACCCCTCGAACAGGCGCTTGCCGCCGCCGAGGATCACCGGCGCGACGATGATCGTGAGCTCGTCGACCAGGCCGGCCTCGAGCGCCTGGCGGATCACGTCGGCGCCTCCCATCACGTGGACGTCTTTGCCGCCGGCGGCTTCCCTGGCCTGCTCGACGGCTTCTGGGACGCCGGAGACGAAGGTGAACCCGGCGCCGTCGGGTTCCTCCTCGGGCCGGTGCGTGACGATGAAGAGCGGCAATTTCCACGGGTTCTCGCCGCCCCAGTGCCCGGCCGCCTCGTAGGTCCAGCGTCCCGCGACGACTGCTCCGATGCGTGTGAGCACATCCGCGAGCCAGGCGGCGTCCTCGCCCGTCGCCTCGCCTCTCGGCTCCTCGTCATACGTCCACGGCCCCCCGAACACCCAGTGGTGCAGGCGCTCGCCGCCTTCGCCGAGTCCCTTGCCCGGGCCATCGTCCGGCCCGGCGACGTAACCGTCGGCTGATGTCGTGATTCCCGCCAGCACCTTCGTCATCGGAGCGTCCCCCTTCGTGGTCGCACGACTCATTCTCCCGTCAGACTCGGGTCGCGGCCGAGACTCATCGCGCGTCGTCCCTCCCGTGGAGATCGACTACGGTTCGGCGAGATCCCGCGGACGAAGGAGACGGACATGGCCATGGAACACCGGGCGCTGAAAGTGGCGCCGATGATCGCCGACGAGCACCAGACGGTCTCAACCGACAGCCTGCCCGAGAGCACGCAGGAGACCGGGCCGGTGCAGATGCTGGTGATCGGCTTCAACGACCCGAAGTTCGAGGGCCAGATCCGGGCAGAACTCGATCGGCTCAGGGACAACGACGTGGTCAGGCTGATCGACGCGGTCGTCGTCCAGAAAGACGACGAGGGCAACGTCGAGCGCATGCAGATGAGCGACCTGACCGTCGACGAGGCGATCGACCTGGGGGCGAAGGCCGGCGCCCTGATCGGCCTGGGTTTCGGGGCAGACGAGGAGAGCATGCGGACCGGTGCGCTGCTCGGCGCGGCGGAGGGCTCGGACGGCCACCTGCTCGACGCCGACGCCTGGTTCGTCGACGACGTGATCCCGAACGGCTCCGCGGCCGCGATCGCCCTGGTCGAGCACCGCTGGGCGATCCCGCTGCGCGAATCCATCTGGGACGCAGGCGGATTCCATCTGGCGGACGCGTGGGTGCACCCGGAGGACCTGGTCCGAATCGGCGTGCGCGCCTCGGAAGAGACGAGCTCGTAGGTAGAGCTGCCTTTCGCTGGAGTTGGCGAGAGGCCCCGGGACAGGCTAAAGCCTGTCCCTTCTCCTCCCGCATTTCGAGGCAGGGCGAGGCAGTAGCCCAGAGGGTCAGTCTTCAGCCTGACCGTAGCTTTTCGAACTGTCACGACGCTGCCTCGAAGAAACCGGCTGGCGTCCGGAGCAGATCGAGGTGATACTCCCCGCGTGTCCGGCGGGCCGGACGTGATCGTGAAGCGGGCGCTGCTCCTCGCCATCGTCCTGGCGGCGATCGGTCTGGTCGTGGGAGCCGACCCGGCCAAGCCGGCCGCGGGCGTCTGCCGTCCCACGCTCTCGCAAGGCGGCGGCCCGTTCGACGCGAGGGCCGCTCCGCCGCCGCGGCGGGCCCGCATCGGCCGAGGGCACGTGCTGACCGGCCGTATCCTGCGCACCCCCGACTGCAGGCCGGTCAGGGGCGCGGTCGTCGAGTTCTGGCAAGAGAGCCCGAACGGCGTCTACGACCGGCGCGGCCATGCGGCCGTGATCACGGGCCAGGCCGGGACGTTCAGGTTCGAAGGCCCGGTGCCGCCCGGCGGCTTCCGCGGGCCGCACATCCACATCCACGTCAGCGCCGCCGGCTACGACGACTTCGTCACCACCTACCTGCTCGCCCGCGGCGAGCGGCAGGGGCGGGTCACGATCGTCCTCTCGTCGGCGCTCTAGCGACTCCTACGAAGCTCTCAGCTTCCGGCAAGGCTGCTCTCAGGTTGCGGGGCGAAGGTCGTGGTGCGTCCGGATCGGGCGTGAATCGACCGAAAGGAGTCCAGCGATGGACACGAACCGCCGCACCATGCGGATCGTCGCTGCCGCCGCCCTCGCGCTCGGAGTCGCGGGCGGAAGCTACGGGATCGCCAGTGCGGCGAGCGGCTCGGGCTCGAGCTCCGGCCCGGCCACCGTGCCGTCGATCGCCGCGCAGGCCGGCCGGCCGCAGGGCTGGGGCCCGCAGCGCTCCGACGAGACGCTGCTCACGAGTGACACCGCGAGCAAGGTGCGGGCGGCCGCGGTCGCGAAGGAGCCGAACGCGACCGTCAGCCGTGTCGAGACCGATGCCGACGGCCATGCCGCCTACGAGGTGCACATGGTCCGCTCGGACGGAACGCTCGTCACGGTCTACGTCGACAAGCAGTTCGAGGTCGTCGGCGTGGAGACCGGGATGGCCGGCCCCGCAGCTCGGCCGGCTCCCGGCCGTCGGACGGCGTAGCGACGACGGCGGGCCTACCGCGCGAGTGGGCCCCGCCGTTGCCTACGCGGACGTAATGTTCCGGCGTCGCGCGAGACAAAGACGGCGGGCAATCCCAAAAGGAGGCGGAAGATGGCACTTGCACGGGTCGTCGAGTTCGACGGAGTCTCGAAGGACCGGCTCGACCAGATGAGGCAGGAGATGGAGGGAACCGCGCCGCCCGAAGGCGTCCCGGTCAAGGAGCTGATCGTGCTCCACGACGCCGACGCCGACAAGGCGGTCGTCGTCGTCTTCTTCGACAGCGAAGAGGACTACCGGCAGGGCGATGCGGCGCTGAACGCGATGCCGGCCGACGACACGCCCGGCAAGCGCTCCTCGGTCAAGAAGTACGACGTCGTCCACCGCCAGACGGTCTGAGCCAGCCGGCGCGGCCCGGGCGCCTCACGTGCTCGGGCCGCTTTCTTCGGCTGACCTGTCCCAGATGAAACCGAAGCCCGGCTCGCGGCGGGCTTCAGAGGCTGAAACGGGCTTGTGGCCCATGGCCGGATCCGCGGTCGTCTCAGGCGGCTCGCGTGCCGACGACCCGTCGATTGGTGTCTTCGACTGCGCGCACGTTGGCGTATGCGACTGCCTCGCCGTGCGTGTACTCCAGTTCTCGGCGTGCGAAGCGGTACCAGTCGATCCAGGTCGTCAGGCGACGGTCGCCCATATGTTCAGTGAAGCACTCGAAAGGTGAAGGCGGGGACAAGCATCAGTAAGGATTCGGAGAAACGAGGCCGGAGCTTGAGTTCGTCACCCATGCGCCCGTAGGCGCCGTGGGGCGCCCGCACGCCCCACGGTTCGTGCTTCGAAGCTAGGGAAGCTGCGCGCGGATCGCGCCCGCGGGGTGCTCCTTCGTGTGGACGTTCACGTAGTACCCGGTCGGGTTCGCCAGGATGTCGTCGACGATCGCGGGGGTCGACGTCTGGCAGCCGCTGGAGTTGCCGTCGGCGCCCGGCGCAGTGAACGGGACGACCACGGGTCCGTTCACGCCCGCGCCGCCCTTGTGGATGTGCGCCGCGACCGTCGGCAGGGTCACGTTCGCCGCATGCAGCCGGTAGCAGACGGTGGAGATGTCCTTCAGGATCCTGAGCACGGCCGTGCCCGTCGCGTTCGGCTCGGACGAGCCGTTCAGATCGAACGAGTAAACCGTGCCGAAGTCCGCCGTCGAGGTGCCGGTCAGCTGGCCGCGGACCGCCCCAGCGGGGGACTCGGCCGTGTGGACGTTGGCGTAGAAGCCGGCCGGCGCGGCGAGGATCGCCTTGACGAGCGGCCGCGCCGTCGCCGCGCAGCCGCTCGAGGTGCCGGCTGCCGTCGGCGTCGTCAGCGGGATCACCACTGGACCCGCCACCCCGGCCGCGCCGCGGTGGATGTGCGCGGCAACCGCCGGCGGCAGGTTCGCAGCCGTGATCTGGTAGCAGACCTGGCCCTGTCCGGCCCGGAGATGGAACTGGGCAGTCGCGGTCGCGACCGGATCGCCGGCGGGGGTCTCGGCGTTACCGGTCATGGCAACGGCGAACGCCCGGCCGCCGGACGTCGGGCTCAGCACAATCTTCGGACACGCGCCGGCCCGAGCCGGGACGATGTCCGCGGGGCGCTTGAGCGCGGCTCGGAGTGCCGCTCCCGAGACGCGTTGCTTCACGTACGGATTCGTTTTCGACGCCGTGCGGTGGCAGATCGTCGTCTTGGCGGCGGTCGTGCGCGCGCTCGCCGCCGTCAACGCGATCCCCGCGCAGCACAACGCCACGAGGAGAAGAGCGAACGGCTTCATGTCCCTCCTTCTGAAGTCGAGCGAGGGCTTGCCTGTCGCCCGTTAGCTACGCCGCGGGCGGGTGTGCGGATTGCGCCGGAGGTGCGGTTAACCGAACCCTGCGACGCAGGCTGGCAGCACTGCGCCGGCGCGGTCGCGCCGCCATCCTCTCCAGATGAGGGTTCCGTGCGCTCCCGAGATCCGGACGCTGCAGCCGGCGGCGGGGCCGACGCTGCACGTGCGACCGCTCCGCCACGGCGAGGCGCGCACCGTGATGCGCCTGTTCGAGCGCCTGAGCGAGCGCTCGAGGCGCGCCCGCTTCAACGGCGCCAAGCCGTGCCTGAACCGCTCGGAGCTGAGGCGGCTGGCGTCGATCGACCGCGACCGCCACGCGCTCGTCGCGTATGCCGAGGGCGACCCGGAGCCGGTCGCGATCGCGCGGCTCGTGCGAGACGGCCGCAGCGCCGAGGTCGCCTTCGCGGTGGCCGACGACTACCAGCAGCGCGGCATCGGCTCGGCGCTCGTCGCGGAGCTGGTGGGGGATGCGCGGGCGGCCGGGATCAGCGAGATCAACGCACTGGTGGCTCGGGACAACTCCGCCGCGCTGGCGATCGTCCGCCGGGTCGCCCGGGTGCTCGCCGTCTGCTTCGACGGCCCGGACCTCACGATCCGCGCGGCGATCGCCGACTGCTAGACGGGCACGGCCACCAGGACGACGTTGTCCCGGTAGTGGCCCTCGGAGGCGATGAACGGCCCGCCGCACGTGACCAGGACGAGCCGCGGCCGGCCCCTGAGTGAGTACACGCTCGCCGGCAGGTCGCGCTTCGCGTAGTCGCGGACCGAGACGACGCGGTACGTGAAGGTGCGGCCGGCAGCCGTCGCGACGGTGACCCGAGTTCCCGCCCTCGCGTCCTTGAGCCGGAAGAACGCGCCGACACCCGCGTTGGCGCTGTCCACGTGGCCGGCGATCAGGATCGACCCGGACCTCGCGCCGGGCGCGGCGCCGTCCTTCCACCAGCCCGTGCGGTGGATCGAGGGCGGGACCGCGAGCACGCCGTGAGGAATGTCGATCCCGACGGCCGACACCGGTGCGTCGATCCCGAGTGAGGCGACCCGCACGCGGCTCGGCGCGCTCTCGCCGGCGCGTACGCGCACGTAGCGGGCGACGTCGCCGCGCCCGGTGACGATCTCGGGCCGCACGAGCGACGTCTCGGCGACCGCCGCGCACGGGGTGGTGAACTCGGAGACGAGCGGGGATCCGATCAGCCGCTCGCGGAACGTGAAGAAGCCGGTCTTCGCGAGGCGGAACCGGGGAGTTCGCAGCACGCCGTCGCCCCGCGCCGTGACCACGGTCGAGCCACGGAGTCGCGTCGTGCAGCCGATCGCGGCTCGAGTGGCGAACGGGCCGAAGAGCTCGACGCGGATCCTCACCGCGGTCTTGCCGAGCCCGATGACCCGGACGCGGTCGAAGATCGTCTCGCCGGGGCGGACGACCTCGTTCGACGTGATCGTCGTCACCGCCGGCTGCGCGTGCGCGAATGTCGTCTCCGCGGTCTCGGCGCACTTCGTCGTTGTCGCCGGCGACGCCTCCGAGGCGGAGATCGACTCGCGGTAGGTGTAGTAGCCGGCCCTGTCGATGCGCACGGCGGCCGTCGTGAACGTCCCGTCGCCCCTCGCGACGAACGTGCCGCGGCGGTACGGCGTGCCCGAGCAGGTGACCGCGCTGCGCGT
Organism: uncultured Actinomycetes bacterium; assembly: GCA_963775695.1. Lineage (GTDB taxonomy): Bacteria > Actinomycetota > Thermoleophilia > Gaiellales > Gaiellaceae > DATBLE01. The sequence goes on from CAVZJU010000009.1 coordinate 245,880, forward strand.
CGGGAAGGGGCCGTAGAGCGCGATCTGCACCGGCAATGCGAGTTTCCCGATCCCGGACACCACGACCCTGTCGGTGATCGTTCCACCCGGCTTCGTTCGCTGAGCACTGACCTGGGTCTGCAGCGCGGGCTGGCCCAGGACGATCGTCGTCTCGGCGACGTCAGCGCACGGCGTCTTCACCGCGCGGACGAACTCGCCGGCCGCGATCGTCTCGTAGTACGTGTAGTAGCCGGGTGTGGCGAGGGCGTGCGCCTCGGTCCGGTACGTGCCGTCGGCGGTGACCTGAATCGTCCCCGTCCACACCGGCATGCCCGAGCACACGATCGCGTTGCGCGCGGGGAACGGGCCGTAGAGCGCCGCCTGGACGGTGACCTGCTCCCCCCAGAGGCCGCTCACGGTGAGCGTGTCGCTCACGGTCCCGTTGGCCGCGAGCGACTTGGCGCTGACGACCGTGTGCACGGTCGGCTGGGCCTGCACGCGCACGCGTTCCGTCGGCGCGTTGCACGCCGTCGTGAAGCCGGTGTGGTTTGCGTCGGGGGGTGCGATCTCCTGGTACTGGTAGTAGCCCGGCTGGGTCAGCGTCGCGGCGGCGGTCGTGTAGGAGCCCGGGCCGTCCGCCTGGAACGTGCTGACGAAGACCGGTTTCGTGGCGCAGTCGATCGCCGCGACGGTGCGGAAGGGCCCGTACAGGCGGACGATGACGTTCTGCCGGTAGCTCGCCAGCGCGCCGGTGATCGTCACCTTGTCGGTGCTGTGGCCGCCCGAGACGACCTCGCCCGGGGTCGCGCTTGTGCTCATCGAGACCTGGGCTTTCCGGCCGCCCGAGGTGTCCGTGTTCGAGACGCGCTGCGACGCACCGGTCGCGAGCCGCTGGCCGTTTCTGGCCGCCTGTGGCTTCGACGGGCGGAAGATCTGGGGGAGTGTCGACGGCAGGGTCTCGGTCGTGGCGGTCAGATGCACGCCTCCCGCGCCGGCCGCCGTCACGCCGACGGTGGCGACGCCGGCGGCATTCGTCCTGACGGTCGCGGGCACGCTGCTCGCGCCGGTCGCGGAGAGGGAGAGGTCGAGGTTCGGCAGCGGGACGCCCGCGCCGGAGAACACCCGGATCGTCGCCGTGGCTGTCTTCCCGGCTCCGATCTCGGCCGGCAGCGCGACGTCCACCCGGTACGGGCCGTGGTAACGGGCGGCCTCGCGCGCGATCCGCGTGGAGAGAGCGGCGACTGCGGGCCCGATCGCGGCGGGATCGACCTCGCCCGGCCTCGCGTCGCCCATCAGCGTGTGCACGTAGAGCATCACCGCCGCCGCGGTGTCGTCGCTCGTCGTCCGGCCGTAGGTCCAGAGCGCATACGCCATCTTCTGGAGGTTCGTGACGGGGACCGGCTCGTTGTCCCGGTTCCGGAGACCCGCCGCCGGCACCTCCCGGTAGTCGTAGTCGGGGCCCGGGTACCAGAACCGGAGGTCGATGCAGTACATGTGGAACTGGCCGGGGACGACGCCGCGGAAGTCGCCGAACCAGCGCGTCCCGTAGCGGTAGGACTTGTAGAAGCCGACGCCGGTCGTACCGCAGACGTTGCGCGTCCCGCTGATACAGGGGTCGTTCGGGTTCGGCGGCTTCGCCGCCCGGCTGGTCGGCGGCCCCGCCAGGAGAAACACAGCAGCCGCCGCCAGCGCCAAGCCCAGAAGCCGTGCGCCCCCCATCGCCCCGGCAGCCTATAGCGCTCAGCGGCCGTCGAGTCGACCTGCGCACGCGACCGCCCGAACCGCTGTCTCGCCGACGAACGCGACGTGGTGTTCCCAGACGGCCAGCTCGATCGTCTCGCCGAGGTCGATCGGCTGCCGGTAGTCGAGCTCGGCGCGCAGCGGCAGACGCGGATCGACGCCGAGCACCGGGAGCAGCTCCTCGACGGCCTGCCAATGCACGGCGTTGTTGACGTGCCCGTGCAGGTCGACGTCTGTCGCACGCAGGGGCCAGGGCGTCCGGTCTGCTTCCGCCGGAGGATCGGGCAGCTCGAGCCTCGTCGAGGCGTGGCGCCCGTCCGCGGCCGTCGCGTAGACGCCGAAGTCCCCGATCCGCGCCGGCTGCGCCTCGCGGTCGAGGTGAACCCAGACGCTGTCGACCTCGATCCGGCCGCCTGCGTCGCCGGTGGCCGACCAGCGGCGGCCAGCGGCGATCGAGGCGACACTGCTGCACCAGGTGGTCAGCTCGACCGCGCGGTCGTCGAGGAACGGCCGGAGCAGGTCGATCCGGATGCGCCGCACGAACCAGAGGTGGTCGGGCATGCCCCAGCCGGTCTCCTGCACGTCGTCGATCGCGATGTCCTGGAGGTACCGGGCGAACGCGTCGAGCCGCAGCCGACCCCGAGCGTCCATGTCGGCGAGGCGGATGCGGCGGCGGTCGGAATAGGCGCGGCCACGCGAGGGAGCGGGAACGGTCGTGTCGAGCACGCGGCCAGTCTGACAAGGCGGGCCTTTGTCTTTCGGCGCCTCGTGCGATTGGATACGGCCGTGGCTGCCTCGGCCGTTCCGGCGGCGAGCTCTCCTCCGGCGCAGCGCGGCTGGCGCTGGGTGGCCGCCCCGGTCGTCGTCTTCGCCCTGGTCTCGCTGACCGCGGGCATCCTGGCGAGCCACGAGCCACGCTCGAAGGGCTACTTCCGGCTCTTCTTCAGCGACCCGGTCCACCTGAAGGCCGGCTTCGCGACCGCCGCCATCGTGCTGGCGTGCTTCCAGCTCTTCACCGCGGCCTGGATCTTCAGGAAGCTGCCCTGGTCGAAGCCGGCCTGGATCAATCCGGCGCACCGCTGGTCGGGGCGGCTGGCGTTCCTCTGCACGCTGCCGGTCGCCTACCACTGCATCTTCAAGCTCGGCTTCCGCCACGCGGACTCGCGCGTGCTCGCCCATTCGCTGCTCGGGTGCGCCGTCTACGGCGCCTTCGCCGCCAAGGTGACGATCGTGCGGATGCACCGGTTCCCGAAGCCGGTGCTGCCGATCGCGGGCGGCCTTCTCTTCGCCGTCCTGATCGCGGTCTGGTACACGAGCGCGGTCTGGCTCTACCGGCAACCGTCGGCCGCGGCGCCCTCGAGCCCGGGGACGAACGTCGTGCCGCCGGACGCCGACGCCGCGCCCGGCCGGGCGGTGTTCACCTCCGCCGGCTGCAGCAGCTGTCACACGCTGGGCGCCGCGAACGCGAGCGGCCAGATCGGCCCGAACCTCGACCGGCTGCGGCCGACCTACGCGGCTGTCGCGGCGAAGGTCCAGCAGGGTGGCGGCGGCATGCCGGCGTTCAAGGGCCAGCTCAGCGCCCAGCAGATCAAGGACGTCGCCGCGTTCGTCGCCACTAGCGCCGGCTCCGGCTAGGTGTCGCGGACGGCGACGGCCTGTACGGCCTCGACGTAGCTCTCCGTCTCGGGAAGGACGCCGACCGCGCGCACGCTCGCGACTCCCTGGTGGTACGCGGCCACCGCCAGGCGCGTGTCGCCCTGGAACTCACGCAAGAGGCGGCGCAAATAGAGGACGCCGACGCGGATGTTGCCGCTCGTGGTGTGCGGGACGGCGCGCCCGAGGATGACGCCCTCGATGAAATCCCACGCCGGCGGGCTGACCTGCATCGGGCCCCAGTCGCCCGTCGACGAGCGGATGTCGGACTGATAGCCCGACTCGATCCAGGCGACGGCGAGTGCGAGGCGCTCGGGCACGCCCGCGCGGGCGGCCCAGCGCTCGACGCGTAGCTTCACGATCGGCGCCGGAGTGTTCTCTGCGGGCCAAGCCGGCTCGAGTTGGCCGGCCGGCGCGCCTGCCGTCGAGCGCGACCGCGGGCGCGGTAGAGACTTGCACGCGAGGGTGGGGCAGAGGCGGGCATGGGTCGCCCGGCCCGAGATCCCGTCCGGAACCAGATGCCGCTGCTCCTGGTAGGCGACGAGCGCGGTCTGCGTTTGCGGGCCGAAGCGGCCGTCGAGCGTCCCGACGTCGAATCCGTACGTGGCGAGCAGGAATTGCAGGACCGAGACGTCCCAGCCGACCATCCCGCGCTTGAGCACGCGTTGCCCGAAGAACGGCCGTCCGAGCCGGCCGAGTGCTGCCCGGGTCGCGGGCGTGAGGGTGCCGGTCACGGGGAGTCGGTGCTGCCGCTGGAGCGAGCGAAGCGCACTGGCGGTCATCGGCCCGGGGAGGGCGTCGACCGGGCCGGCGTACAGGCGCTCCGCGGCGAGCGCGACCTGGAGTCCGGCGACCTGCGGGTAGACGACCACCCGCTCGGCGGCCGTTGCCGTACCGGTCCAGGCGAAGCCGACCGCGACGACAAGGACGACGAGGACGACGAAACGCAGGCGCACCCGCAGGAGTTCCGTCTCGAGCCGTTTCGTTCCTGCCCGCGCATGCCTGGTTCGCGTCAGACTGCGCAGCCGACGGGCGTGGCGGCACGCACGCGGTCTCGTCCGACCGAACCGCTTTGCCGCTTCCGGCGAACGAGTGGCAGACACGGGAGCGACACGAGGCGATTCGACCGAAAGGAGCAGCTCGATGAGGCGGTGGACAGGGTTCCTGACCGGAGCCGAGTGGGCGCGGCTGGCGGGCTTCGGAGGGGGAGTTGCGCTCCTCCATCTGGTCGGCTGGGGCCTGTTCGTCTACTACGCGCGGCACAACCCCGCGCTCGCCGGGCTGGGTACCCTTGCCTACACGTTCGGCCTCCGGCACGCCTTCGACGCCGACCACATCGCAGCGATCGACAACACCACGCGCAAGTTCCTCCAGGAGGGCAAGCGGTCGCTAGGCGTCGGCTTCTTCTTCTCGCTCGGCCACTCGACCATCGCCTTCTCGCTCGCGGCTGGGCTGGCGATCGCGGCCAAGAGCGTCAACAGCCACATCCCGATCTTCCAGGACTACGGCGGCTACATCGGCGCGAGCGTCTCGGGCACGTTCCTTTGGATCATCGGCATCCTCAACCTGCTCGTCCTGCTCGACATCGTCCGCATCTTCTTCGCGATGCGCCGGGGCTCGTACGACAAGGCGAAGCTGGAGGAGCGGCTGCTCGACCGCGGGTTCATGAACCGCTTTTTCATCGGCCGCTTCGCGAACCGGATCAAGGAGAGCTGGCAGATGTACCCGCTGGGCGTCCTGTTCGGCCTCGGCTTCGACACGGCCACGGAGGTCGGCGTGCTCGCGCTGGCGGCCGGCGTGGCCACGCACCAGGTTCCGTTCCTCGCCGTGCTCTCGCTGCCGATCCTGTTCGCCGCCGGCATGTGCCTGATGGACACCGCGGACGGCGCCTTCATGAGCCAGGCGTACGGCTGGGCGTTCGCCAACCCGGTGCGGAAGGTCTACTACAACATCACGGTCACGAGCCTGTCCGTGGCGGTGGCGCTGCTGATCGGCACGATCGAGCTGCTCCAGGTCGCCTCCGCGAACGCGAGCCGGGGCGGCGCCTCGCCGAGGAATGCCCAGCCGAGCAGGATCGAGATCGCAGGGACGAGGTAGGTGGTCCCGGCCAGCCCGGCCGGCGCTCGTCCGGGCGAGCGCGTACGCCCAGGTGACGAAGCCGATCGCGGTGGGGAAGAGGCCGAGGTACACAACCCACGCGAGGTTCGAGCCGGAGGCGTCTTCGACCCCGCGCGCCAGGCTCGGCGCCGCCCAGGCGCAGCCGATCGCGACGAAGACGCAGGAGAGAAAGGTGGTCTGGAGGCTCGAGACGCGCCTCAGCGCGACCTTCTGGGTGACCACGCCCCCGGCGTAGCCGATCGCGGCGAGCAGGCAGAGCGCAACGCCGAGGCCGCCCGCACCGCCGCCGTCCGACGTCCCGGTCGCGATCACGATCACGCCCGCGAAGGCGATCGCGCAGCCGGCAAAGAGCGTCCGCGGATAGCCCTCGCCGAGCAGGTAGCCGGCCAGCAGCGCGATCAGGATCGGGCCGACGTTGACGAGCATTGCCGCGGTGCCGGCGTCGACCCGCTGCTCGGCCGCATTCAGCAGGACGCTGTAGACGCCGAGCCAGAGCAGGCCGCTGAGCGCGATCAGCGGCAGGTCGCGGGCGGCTGGAAACGGTTCTTGCCTGGCGAGGACGAGCAGGCCGAGGAAGACTGCTGCGACCGTGAGACGTCCGAGCGCGAGCCCGCTCGGGGAGAAGTCGTCGCCGGCCGCGCGGATCCCGACGAACGCCGAAGCCAGAGGACGACCGTGATGCCGGCGGCTGCGATCGCGACCGTATCTGCACGCGGGGCGGGAACGGCCGTGGCCTCGGCGCTCACACCTTCTCCAACGGACGAGCGCGGAAATTCGTGAGGTCAGGTCAAGTGCTGCTCGCCTGCGCGGACAGCGGCGTCGAGGCGGTTCTCCGGGGGGCTGAGCGGGCAGACCCAGCGCGGGTCGTAGGCGCACGACGGGTTGTACGCGAAGTTGAAGTCGAGCACGAGCCGGCCGTCCGCCTCGCCGAGATCGGCGCCCTTGACGGTGTCGAGGAGATAGCGGCCGCCGCCGTATGTCTCGCGGCCTCCGGTCGCGTCGGCGAACGGGAGGAAGACGCCGCCGCCGTAGCCCTCGAGCCAGTAGAGGCTCAGCTGCCGCTGTTCGCCGGCGAGCTCGAAGCGAACGGCGCCGAACCGCCGGAAGCGCACCGTCTCGCCGCCGCTCGCGGTGACGTCGCGCAGCTCGTCGTCGCCGCGCGCGAGCTCGCCGAGCACGCGGAACGCAGGGTCGTAATCGAAGTAGCGGAGCCCGCGGAAGCGCTCGCGCCCCTCCGGCGAGAGCGGAGACTGCAGATGGCCCCGGAACAGGGTGTCGCGTCCGTCTCGCCAGGCACGCCAGGCGGACGCGGGATCTCCGGCCGAGCGGACGGCGGCGTACAGCGCGAAGATGCGGCGCTTCCAGTCGAGCAGCTCGAGCTCGTGCACGCCCGAGAGTCTGCCGGAGCGTGCAGGAGACGTGTCCAAGACGACGAATCGGCTCACGTACTGCCCCCGAAGCGCCGACATAGGGCAGAGCAGGTCAACACGCCAAGGTGTCCAGACTCTCGGCATCATTCCGAGGCTCGTCCCACGGAAGGGGGGCTCGGTCTTCGATGAACCTGATATCACGGCAGGCGGTGACACTCTGCGCGGCCGGGGGACTGCTGGCCGTCGCGCTGGCCGTGCCCGGTGCGCAGGCGCTCGACAAGCCCGGGACGATCTCCGTCACCGATCAGGAGCTCCGCCACGGCCATATCGACATCGGCGCGCGGGGCCCGAGCGTGGGCGACCTCGACGTCTACACGTCGTTGATCTACAACAAGCGCATCACTCCACGGTCGATCGGTCGAGCGACGATGTCCTGCACGGCGGTGAGCCTGTCGGAACAGAACTGCTCGGCCACGTACGTCCTGCCCAGAGGGCAGATCGTCGCCGAGGGCGTGATCGGCTCGAGGCTGATCTACCAGCTCGCGGTCGTTGGCGGCACGGGCCTCTACAACAACGTCCGCGGCACGTTGACGGTCACGTCGCTGCACCGCAAGCGGCCGGCCAGAAACTTGCTCGTCTTCCGCCTGGTGGTGTGAGCGGAGGGTGCGCGCGTCGAGGATCCTGATCTGCGACGATGAGCCCGCACTCCGCGAGCTCATGCGCATTGCCCTGGTAGGTGACTATGAATTCGAGGAGGCCGAAACCGTCGCCGAGGCGATCGAGGCGGCGGAGCGCTTCCGGCCCGACATCGTGCTCGTCGACGTGATGATGCCGGGAGGGTCCGGCCTCGACGTCGTCCGCCACCTCGCGGCGGACCCCGCCCTCAACCACGCCGGCTGCGTCGTCGTGTCTGCGTTCGCAGCCGAGACCGACCTGGAGGAGGCTCGGGACGCCGGCGCGGCAGCCTTCGTCTCCAAACCGTTCGACCCGGACGATCTGTCCGCGACCGTGGCATCGCTCCTTGTCCGCGACCGCTGAAACGCATGCGTCCGAGCGGCATCCGTCCGGCATCCGGCGCGGGTACGAGCGTCTCGTGGCGATCATCGACGCGGCGCCGATCGCCGTGCGCGTGCTCGCCGCGATCGGCGTACTGGCGCTGCTCGTCGCCGCCGCCTTCGTGGTCGTCCTGCTGGCGATGTCGAGTCTGCGCGCCTCGACCGACGAGCAGGTGCGCGTCAACCGCGTTACCTCGGCGACGCTCCGCCTCCAGGGCGTCGTCGACGAACTCGACCAGAGCCTGCAGGGATTCGTGCTCACGCGGAACAGCCGGATCCGTGAGAGCTGGGAGCGGGCCGGTCGCGAGCTGAGGTCGGCGACGGCGACGCTCGAGAAGGTCGTCGCGGAGCAGCCGCAGCAGGCCGCGCTGGGCCGTGGCATCGTCGACCGGATCGACTCGTACGTCAGCGAGTACGGTGAGCCGCTGATCTCGATCGCGCTGGAGAGTCCGAGCGCGGCGCGCTCGCCGGCCGCTTCGTCCGAGGGGCTGACGCGGATCGGCCAGATCCGGAGAAGCCTGGCGTCCCTGCTCGCCCGCGAAGATCGAATCGCCTCGCAGCACGCCTCGCACGCGCGCAGCCGGTCTAACCAGGCTGTCCTGATCGGGGTCGTCGCGCTCGGCGCCTCGTGCGTGGTGCTGCTGCTCGTTCTCGGCTACCTGATCCGCTCGGTCGCCCATCCGGTGCGCGACGTCGCGAGCGGCGCCGCCAAGATCGCCGCGGGCGACTTCTCGATCCGCATTCCGCCCGACGGGCCGGCAGAGATCCAGGAGCTGACCACCGCCTTCAACTCGATGGCCGGCTCGGTGGAGGCGGGCAGGCGCAACCTCGAGCGGCAGAACGAGCAGCTGCGCGAGAGCGAGCGGGCCAAGTCGGAGCTGATCACGATCGTCTCCCACGAGCTGCGGAACCCTCTGGCGAGCATCCTCGGCTACACGAGCCTGATCCTGCGCCGCGACATGAGCCGAGACGCCATCCGCCGCTACGTCGAGATCATCCACGACCAGGGGCAGCGCCTCGTCGGGCTGGTCGAAGGATTCCTCTCGGCCGAAGAGGTGGGCGGGCGCATGGAGCTCGAGTCCGAACCGGTCGATCTGGCCTCGATGCTGCGACGCGAGGTCCAGCTCGCAGCGGACGCCGACGGCACGGCCGACCACAAGCTGGTCGTCGACGTCCCGGACGACGGTCTCCCGGTGATCGGCGACGAGCACCGGCTGGAGCAGGTGGTCGTGAACCTGGTCGCGAACGCGGTCAAGTACTCGCCCGAGGGCGGCGTCGTGCGGGTGAGCGGCAGGCGGGAAGGGAATGTCGTCCGCGTCTACGTCGAGGACCAGGGGCTCGGGATCCCGACCGAGCACCAGTCTCGCGTCTTCTCGAAGTTCTTCCGGGGCGAGGCGCGGGCGAGCGGCATCCCGGGCGTGGGGCTCGGGCTGGCGGTGTCGCGCGAGATCGTGGAGGCGCACGGCGGCCGGATCGGCTTTTCGAGCGTGGAGAGCCAGGGATCGACGTTCTGGTTCGAGCTCCCTTGCCGGTCCGAGAACCAAGCGGCGTAGAGTCCCCCGCGCCGTCGCGCAATCGGGTTCGTCAGGGCATTTGCGAGGGCACCCTCGATCGGGTGGGTGAGTGCCGCTAAAGAGGCTGACCCCGACGGCCGATAGGCATGGCGTACCCATGGATCCCGCCGAACGCAAAGCCATTCTCAGCCGCTACATGGACCACGCGCGCCGCTTCGACCAGGCTGCGGCCAGGCGGACGGCCGGGAACGGCGAGGTCATTCCGTTCCAGCCGCCGCTGAAGGAACTCGAGCAAGAGCCGACGCAGCGGGAGATCGAGGTGCTCCAACTCATCTCGGAGGGCCTCGTCAACCGTGAGATCGGCCGGCTGCTGTTCCTGTCGGAGGAGACGGTCAAGTCCCACGTCCGTCACCTGCTGGCCAAGCTGCAGGCGCGGTCCAGAGCCCACGCGGTCGCCGTTGGCTTCCGACGTGGGCTCCTGACCTAGGCCTAGGTGTTCCGCCAGCCTGTGGATATCCCTCCAAAGGGGGAGGCCCGGGAGGTGGCAGAACCAGAAGCTACGAAGGGATTACCAGGCGGTAGCGCCCCAGGCGGTCGCGCCGCCCGCTGCTGCCGCACGCTTCAACGCGACGACAAACTTGCTCATGAAAACACTCCTCAATAGAGGGACTAACGGCAAAACGGGTTATACCCCCTTCGAGGGATGGATGCAAGCATTCCCCGGCCAGCAAGGGATGCTCCGCCGCAAACTTTCGTCGCCCGTGACCCTCTGGGTCGCGTCGCTGGCGCTCCTTGCTGTACTGACAGCCGTAGCGCTGGTCATGACCGGCCACACGGTCGGTAGCCCGTGGGTCGTGGCCGGTTTGGCTACGGTCGCGGCGCCTTGCGGAACGGGGGCGCGTGCGACTGACGCGCTATCTCGAAGAATCGATCTCGCTGCTGCCGACTCTCTTCGCCGCGATCGTCTTTGGTCCCCTCGCTGCGATGCTGGTCGCGGCCGCGTCCATGGTTGGCGCGTTCGGCCCTCCCTATCTCAAATGGGCAACTTACACTTGCACCAGGGCGCTGACCGGTGCGGCGACTGGTCTCGCAGCCGGCTGGGCTGCAGATCTAAAGACCACGCATATCGCGTCGGTCGTCATTGCCACGACGGTGGGGACGCTTGTGTCGCAGGCGCTTGATGCCTCATTCGCAGCTCTAACCCTCCGCGTGCGAAAGACAGGCAATCCGGCTGAACTCCTTCGAACTCATCTGCCCCTCGTCTTCTTGGCAGTCCCCTTCTATGCGCCCATCGTTGCGGTGCTTGCGTTTGCTTATAAGGACGTCTCACCGTGGACGCTTCCGCTGTTCTTCATTCCGGCGCTCGCGGCTCAACGCCTGTTTGGGCTGTACCAGCAGGAAAGGACACAGGCTAAGGGGCTTGCTGAAGCGAACGTCAGGCTTGAGCGCGCAAATATGTCCTTCGCGATAGCTCTTGTAGCGACTCTCGACGCCCGTGATGAATACACCGCTGGTCACTCTGCGGCGGTTGCGATCTATGCGCGGGACATCGCGCAGAGGCTGGGATTGCCCGAGGAACATCAACAACTCGCCCATCTGTGCGGACTTGTCCACGATATCGGTAAGATCGGCCTACCTCCGGGTCTTCTCGAGAAGCCGGGTGCGCTTACGCTCGAAGAGCGGCGCCAGATGCAGGAGCATTCGGCGATCGGAGAACGCATTCTCGCGAAAGTTGAGGACTATGCCGAAATCGCTAAGATCGTCAGGCATCACCACGAGCGCATCGATGGCATGGGATATCCAGATGGGATCAAAGGCGATGAGATTCCATTGATTGCGAGAATCATCTCTGTCGCGGACGCCTACAACGCAATGACTTCCGATCGTCCGTACCGTGACAAGATGCCCAGTCGAGTCGCGCGGATGCGGCTTGCTCAAGGCGTAGAGGGTCAGTTCGACACGACGATCGTGGCTGCCTTCGAAGCGATACTTGCTGGTGCCAACGAGGACTATCGGACAGGCAGGCGCAGAGACTTCACTCTGGGCGAGCAAGATGAATACTCCGGCGCCGAAGCCGAGGAAGCTGCCTAACCGTCGTAGTCGCGACTCGCCGCAATCAACGCGGCTTCAGTTCGCGTGCGCACTCCGAGCTTCTCAAGAACGTGGCGAACATGAACCTTCACCGTGGCTTCGCTGATGAACAACGCTTTCGCGATAGCCTTGTTCGCTAGACCTTGAGCTAGAAGCTGGAGCACCTCGCGCTCACGATTCGATAGTGGTGCTGGTGGGCTCTGTCGCGGCTTGTCACTGAGCGGGGTGTTCTTAACGAGGGTCCAGTCACGAGCATTCTCAAGCACGTCGCTTAGCGCGGAATGCAGGTCAGGTCGCTCAATCACCGAGTCCAGCATTGCTGGGAAGCCGCGATAGGCAGTCACGTAGGAGTCGATGTTTCCCACCTTGAGAGCTAACTCGAACGCACAGACTGCCTGTTCAGATGCTTGAGACTCCGACCGCGAAAGGCTTGCAATTGCCCGTACGCATTGAGCAAGCACAGTGACCTCTATCGGGGTTGAAATCTTCCGTGCCTGGCGGATCAACTTCAGAGCGCTTTCCGAATTACCTGCGCAGGCATGCGCTAGTGCAAGGGTTGCGAGGAGTTCGGCCCGTTCCGCCTCAAATGGAAACTTGTTCGGCGGATGATCGAGTTCGGTGATACCAGCCTTCGGTAGTCCTTGCGCAACTAGCGCGCGTGAACGAATCAGCTGCGCCTCAAGGCGGAGGAAAGTGTTCTGTTCTTGTAAGGCGTATCTCTCGAGCGCTTCGGTGATCGTCCTCGAGCGCGAGAAGTTACGAAGGCCCAGTTGGGCAATCGCTCTGACGCGCCTTGCGTACGGCAATGCGAAGGTGAGCCTCGAATCTCTGGCATATGCTTCGCAGCGCTGTGCCGCCTTAAGGGCGGCCGAATACCTACCTTGCATCCCGAGAAACGCGGCATTCATCATGTAGAAGGATGATCGCGCGTGGGGCTCCGAGACGCGCGATGCCACATACTCAGCAGAAGCGAAATGGCTTCCGCAATCTTTCAGGTCGCCTCTCCTCACCGCGACTTGGAAGCGAGCAACAGCGAGTCGTATCTCACTCAGTGCACTCCCATCGTCGAGGTCGATCAACCGATTCAGCAGCTCGTCCACGTCTTCGTGGTTGAGGTCCAGACCGACTGTCAGCTGGCCCCAAACAGCATCGCGCTGGCTCGAAACGCTCGCCGCCGTGGCAAAAGACCGATCGCAGTGCGCGCGGGCCCGCCTATTCTCATAGGCTAGGTGAGCACTAAGCCCCGCGATGTAGTACGCGCGGGAAAGCATCGGGTGCCCTGGAGCTAGTCGTTTAGCGGCTCGAAGGGCTAGATCTTCCGACATCTGGCGCTTGCCGTGGTGAAAGGCGATCTCCGCTTCAGCCAGATCCATGATCGGGGCATCAACCTTCTTCGCTCGACCGAGCTCAAGCCAGCTGGAGAGCGTCGCCAATCGAGCTTCGTCGAGCATCGCTTGTAAGCCACTCTCGAAGAGCGTGACGAAAAGGTCAGCCGAGAATCCAGAGTTGAGCAGTGTGAACGCGTCGTCCCAAAGGCCGACGTCAGCAAAATGGTGAGCTAGTAGCTGGGCGTCTAACGGACTCTGCGCGTGTTGCTCGCGGCCTTTTTGGAGGAGGAACGTGCGCAGGAGAGGATGCAGTTCCGGCAGCCCTGAACGCGTTGAAAGGAAGCCAAGGCGCGCCACCTGATCGACGACGTCCGCGCCAGCAGAACCGAGGAGCAAGTCCACAACGCCATGCCCCAGTGAAGGAGCAAGCGCCAAACGGCAAAGTCCTTCCTGGGCCGCCGGCGTGGCTGCTTGGTAGAGCTCTTCAGCCAAGTACTCGTACAGCGTGTCCGGCAAGGAGCCTTCTGGAAGGTCGAGGTCGTCGGTCAGTGCTGCCAGGCCGATGACGGCTGGCCAGCCCTCTGCCAGCGCGACGAGACCCGCGGCAGGAGCGTCCTTGCGATGCGCGAGCACTGCCGCGGCTTCGTCGTGGTCCATCGCCAGCTCGTTCCGACCGAGCTCGTAGATCTCCCCGTACAGGAGCCGCCGCGCCGAGGCCCACCGTGGGCGCTTCCTGCTCGTGAGCAGCAGCTTGATCGGCGACCGTCTGAAGAGGCCGTCGACGAAGCGCTCGGGTGCTTTCGCCTCCATCGCGAACTGGTAGTCGTCGATGACGAGCCAGAGGTCGTCGGGCCACTCGGCGAGGTCCTCCGCGAACAGGTCGGCGAGGATGTCGACGTCCTGCTCGGGCGTGCCGGTGGCCCGCATGCGGGCCACCGCTCTCGCGCCGACCTCGGGGATGACCTCGGAGATCGCTGTCGACAGACCCGCGATCAGCGCGGCCACGTCGGCCGTCGCCGTCGTTCCGCGATACCAGACGTGAGGCCGGTCGGCCACCCATTCACGGGCGAGCGTCGTCTTCCCGAAGCCGGCCGGCGCGACGAGCATCAGCGCACGGGCATTGGCGTTGTCGAGCAGCCGCGTCAACCTTGGCCGCTTGATGATGTAGCGGCGCGCAGCTTCGACCGCTGTCTCGATGCCCGCCATCGCCTCCGGGGACATGTCCCGTTCGGCCGACTGTACCGCTACCCGGTTCGAAAACGAAGTCCCCGTGTCCGCGGCCCAGGCCACGGACACGGGGAGCTTCATCATCGGCCGTCCAGGGCGCTCCGGAGCGGGTCGTCACCCGTCACTCTGCGGTAGGCAGCAGGTATCTGCCGCCGGCGCGGCACACCGAGCTTCTGTCGAAGCGCGTCTGCGTGTGCTTTGGCCGTGCGCGGCGAGATGTCGAGGTGTTGGGCGACCTCCTCGTTCGAGCAGCCTGCCGCGATCAGGGCGACGACCTCGCGCTGCCGGGCGGTGATCCCTGGCGGCGCGCCGATCAGTGTTCCGACCATGCAAGGACGCTAACGGCGTTGCACCGCCGCAACCATACACCGAACGGCGTATTTCGAGCGTTTACACCCGACCCGCGACGGCGGACCCGCGCACGAAGCTCGCCTCGTGCCCGCGGGCGTTCGCCTCGCGAAGCTCGTCCTCGTCGAGGGCGCCGATCCGCAGGAGCAGATCGAGCTCGTCGCGCAGGTGCGTGCGCATCATCTCCGGGCCGTCGGTGGCGATCGTGAAGCGGATGCCCGCGTCGACGAAGGCTCGGAGGGTGAGGCGCACGGCGGCCTCGTCGGGAAGCGCCTTGGTCAGGAGGTTCGAGGTCGGGCAGATCTCGAGGACGATGCCTCGCTTGCCGAGCTCGGCCATCAGCTCCGGCTCGCGGGCGGCGAGGATTCCGTGGCCGATGCGGTCCGGGCTGAGCGCCCCGATCACCTCGGCGATCTCCTCGATGCCGTGTTCGCCGCCCTCCTCGCCGACGTGGATGGTGACGCCGAGGCCGGCGGCGCGGGCCTCCTCGACGAGCGGCTTGAGCTGCGCGTAGGGATAGCGCGAGCCGCCGGGGCGGGGCCCGGCGATGTCGATCCCGACGATGCCGCGCGAGCGGTACCGGATCGCCTTCTCGACGATGATCCGGTTCTGCCGCTCATCGAACGTGCGGTCCATCATCAGGATCAGGCCGGCGCGTACCTGCGGGTACTCGAGGCTCGCCCGGTCGAGGCCACGGGCGGCGGCCATGATGATGTGGTCGAGGTCGCGCTCGCCGCCGCGGTTTCGCTTCATCGGATTGAAGCGCAGCTCGAGCGTCGTGATCTGCTGCGACCGGTAGGCGCCGCCGATCGCCGCGTGCACCGATCGCTCGACCGCGAGCGGGCTCGACTGGATCAGCTCGGTCCAGTGGTAGATCGCGTCGAGCGCGTTCAGGTCGGGGACGCCACGCGGGTCGGAGACGGTGACCAGGCGTTCGAACTCCCAGTAATCCTTGACCGGCAGCGCGATCCCCTGCTCGTGTGCGATGCTCCACAGGATCTCCGAGGCGACGGAACCGCCGAGATGGGTGTGCAACTCGGCGAGGCCCTCCTCGAACACGGGCCGAGCATACCGCCCAATCACTAGGCTCCCCCCGGGATGAAGGTGGGGATCGTCGTGCCGTTTTCGTGGTCGTTCTGGGGGGCAGTGCTCGAGCATGCCGAACTCAAGTCCGAGGCACTCCGGGCGCGCGGCCACGACGTCAAGATCGTGATCGGGAACGACCCGCCAGGCACGTTCACCCGCGCGCTGCACCCGCGCCACGGCCGTCACGACGACCCGCCGGCCGACGTCATCCCGGTCGGGCGCACGGTGATCGTCCCGGCCAACGGCTCGCTGCCGAACATCTGCCTCAGCCCCACCGTCCCCTTCAGGCTGAAGCGCGTCTTCGCCGAGGAGCGCTTCGACGTCCTCCACCTGCACGAGCCGATGACGCCGGCGATCTGCGTGTCGGCGCTCGCTGTCGCCCGGTGCCCGATCGTCGCCACCTGGCACGCGGCCGGCGGGCTCGGCTGGATGTACGCGGGCGTGCCTTTCTGGGGGTTCCTGCTCGAGCGGATCGACCATCGGATCGCCGTCTCGAACGAGGCCCGGAGCTCGGCCCAGGCGTGGTTGAAGGGCTGGAACTTCGAGGTGATCCCGAACGGCGTGCTGATCCCGCCCGCCGCCGACCCCGGGAATCGCGACGACACGATCGTGTTCATCGGCCGTCACGACCCGCGCAAGGGAATGCCGGTCCTGCTGAGGGCGTGGGCCGACATCCGCCGCCGCACCGGCGCTCGCCTGCGGCTGGTCGGCGCCGACCCGCTCGCGGTGCAGCTCCTGCTCGCGCGGCACCGCATCCAGAGCGAGGGGATCGACGTGCTCGGCTTCCTGCCTCAGGAGAAGCTCACGGAGGAGTTGCTGCGTGCAAAGGCGCTCGCGGTGCCGTCGGTCGGCCAGGAGAGCTTCGGGATGGTGCTGACCCGCGGATTCGCCTGCGCCGTCCCGGTGGTCGCGTCCGACATTCCGGGGTACAGGGCGGTCATGACCGACGAGACCGGCGTGCTGTTCCCCCCGGGCGACGAGCGGGCGCTTGCAGATGAGCTCGTCGGGCTGCTCGAAGACGAGCCGCGCCGGCGTTCGCTGGGGGAGGCGGGGCGAAAGCTGGCGATGGAGCGGTACTCGTGGGACACGATCGCGGTGCGGCTCGAGCAGATCTACGAGGAGGTTGCGGCGTGAACCGGCTGGGGAAGCTGCTGCGGTCACCGTGGAGTCGTGGCGGGATCGTGCTCGCCTTCCTCGCGGGCGTCGGCGCTCTGCTCTGGTGGCACGGGCCGCACTGGACGGACTTCAAGGATGCCTTCACCTCGGTGCAGTGGGAATGGGTCGCAGCCGCGGTCGGGTTCAACCTGCTCTCGATCGTCGCGCGCTCGTTCGCGTGGGACGCGGTGATCCGCTCCGCAATGCCGCCGCCGTTCCCGCGCTTCCCGCTCGTGTTCGCAGCCTTCTGCGTCGGGTTGCTGGCGAACGCTGTGCTGCCCGGCCGGGTGGGCGAGCTCGCGCGCGTGGCCGTCCTCAACCGGCGGCTCGACAGTCGACGGCGCGGCCTCTGGCCGATGCTCGTCGGCACCGTGTTCGCCCACCGCGTGTTCGACCTCATCCCCGTCGTGCTGCTGGTGATCTTCGTCCTGACCACCGCGAATATTCCCGGGTGGGCGTTCACGAGCCTGGTGATCGTGCTCTCGATCGGCGTCGCTCTGTTCCTGTTTGCCTTCGCCAGTGCGAGGCACCACGGCAAGACGCGGATCGAGGGGATGGGCTCGGTGAAGCGCGTCGTGACCATGGCCCGCCTCGGTCTCGGCGTCATGCGCAGCCCGGGGGCGGCTGCGCTCGCGATCCTCGGCCAGTGCGTCGGCTGGGCGTTCCAGCTGCTGGCGGTCTGGTCGGCGATGCGGGCGTTCGACATCCACGAGGGGCTGACCGCCGCCGCCGTCGTGCTGCTGCTGATGAACGTGGCGACGATCATCCCGCTCTGGCCGGGCAACGTCGGGCTCGTCCAGGTCGCGGTCGCGACGCCGCTCGTCCGCTACGGCGTCGACTACGGCAAGGGCGTCGCGTTCGGCTTCGGGCTCCAGGCGATCGAAGCGTCGGTCGGTGTCGGGATCGGGTTGATCTTCCTCGGCCGCGAGGGGCTGTCGTTCGCGCGGCTGCGCGAGATGCCCGGCGCGGTCACCGCCGACGACGAAGACGAGGAGGCGTCCGAGTCGTCCCGGGAAGGGGCGTCCGAGCGTGAGTCCCAGCGCGCTCGCGTGCCCGGCTAGCCTCAAGGGCTCGCTCAGCGCGACCGCTGCCGCGGTCGCTCTGACAAAGGGGTTCGCGTCCGCAGGCGTGGATGCCACCGCGATGCCGGTGGCCGACGGCGGCGAGGGGACCGTCGATGCGTTGTGCTCTCGGTTCGAGGCGGCCGAGACGGTCGACGCGTTCGGCCGCCCGCGGGTCGCGCGCGCGGGCGTGCTCGAAGACGGGACGCGAGTGGTGGAGGCGGCGGAGGCGATCCCGCTCGACCCTTCGCGTCTCGACGTCCTGACGGCGTCGAGCCGCGGGCTGGGGCAATGGATCGCGCAGTACCGGGATTGTCCCCTGGTGGTGAGCGTTGGCGGCACGGCGACGATGGACGCCGGAGCCGGGCTGCTCGAGGTCATCGATCGTCTGCCCGGGCCGATGCGCGTGCTCTGCGACGTCGCGACGACCTTGTACGACGCGCCGCGTCTCTTCGGCCCGCAGAAGGGCGCCACGTCCGAGCAGACCGTCGAGCTGGAGGCGCGCTTCCGCCGGATCGACCGGCTGGCTCCCTTCGCCGAGCTGCCCGGTTCAGGGGCGGCCGGCGGGCTCGGCGCTGCGCTCGCGTCGCTGGGGGCGGAGCTGGTGCCGGGCGCGGACGCTGTCCTCGACCTGCTCGGCTTCGATCCGGTGCTCTACGACCTCGTCGTCACCGGGGAGGGAGCGGTGGATGCAACCACGTGGGAGGGGAAGGCCCCCGCCGCGGTCGCCCGTCGCTGCGCCGACGCGGGCGTCCGCTGCGCCGTGTTCGGCGGGTCGGTGCAAGCGCCGACAGTCCCCCGGGGCCTGTCCCTGGAGCTGGTCGCGCTCAGCGGCAACCCAGGTCGCGCCCGCGAGGATCTCGTCGAGCTCGGGGAGAAGTTGGGGCGCGCTCTAGCTGTTCGCGGCGCGTAGCCGCTTCGCCATCTTCTGGAGCAGCTCCCAGGCGATCGAGGCGTTCTCCTCGACTAGCGGCCGGAACTCCCAGGAGGTCAGCCCGTACGCGGTCACGTCGGTGGTCGCGGTCACGGTCGCCGTCCGAGGGCCGTCGTCGATGAGCGCGACCTCGCCGAAGTATTCGCCGGGCCCACCGGAACCGACGAGGTCGTCGTTGATGCTGTAGTCGACCGTACCCTCGCTGATCACGAAGAACCCGACTCCGCGCTGCCCCTCGGTCGCGATCACGTTCCCGGCCGAGAAGGTGCTCTCCTTGAACGAGTCGGCGAGCTTCTTCAGGTCGCGGTCGGAGAGGCTCTCGAAGAGCTCGACCCTGCGGAGAAGATCGGGGGGCGCGGGCACGAGTGCGGAGCTTATCCCGCAGGACGCGCTGCGTCGACTCGCCTCGCCAGCTCCTCGATCTTCCCCTCGGCCGCCTCCAGCTGCGCCGCGCAGAAGCGGTAGAGCTCCTCGCCGCGCTCCCACAGCTTCAGTGCCTCGCCGAGGCCGGCGTCGCCGCGCTCGAGGCGCTCGACGATCCCCGCGAGCTCCTTCTCCGCCTCCTCGTAGGTCACTCGACCTTCGCTCCGAAGCGTCCGTCGACCACCTCGATCGCGATCGAGTCTCCGGCCGAGACCGCCGCCGCCGACCGCACGAGTTCGTCCTCGTGGCGGACGATGGCGTAGCCGCGTTCGAGGGTCGCGCGCGGGGACAGCGCTCGCAGGCGGCCTGCAGTCTCGGCGAGCGCGGCGCGCCGGCGCTCAACCAGCAGAGCGGGTGCGCGCCGCAGATGTTCGTGTGCCCGGCCGAGGCGCTGGGCATGGCGCTCGACCACGCGGCGCGCTCCACGGGCGAGTGCCTCTCGTGCCCGGTCCAGGCCGGCGACCAGCTCGTCGAGGTCGGGGACGACCAGACGGCCCGCGGCCGTCGGCGTCGAGGCTCGCCGGTCGGCAGCGAGGTCACAGAGCGGCGTGTCCTGCTCGTGCCCGACCGCGGTCACGAGCGGCACCGGACAGCCCGCGACCGCCCGGACCAGGCGCTCCTCGCTGAAAGGAAGGAGATCCTCGAAGCCGCCGCCGCCGCGGGCGAGGACGATCACGTCCACCTCGGGCTCTGCCGCCACCGCAGCCAAGGCTTCGACCATTGCAGCCGCAGCGCGGCGGCCCTGCACCAGCGTCTCGGCGACGACGACCTGCGCAGGAGGAAAGCGCGTCTGGATCGCCGTGAGCACGTCGCGCTTGGCGGCGGCGTCGTTGCCGGTGACGAGCCCGATCCGGCGCGGCAGGCGCGGCAGCGGGCGCTTGCGGCTCTCGGCGAACAATCCCTCCGCGGCCAGCTTCGCCTTCAGTCGTTCGAGCGCGGCCAGGTGCTCGCCGAGCCCGAACCGCTCGATCGAGAGCGCCCGGAGCCGGAGTTCGCCCTTTTGGGTCCAGAGTTCCGGCCGCCCGTAGACGTGGACTCGCTCGCCGTTGGCCAGGTCGAGCCGGAGCGCGTCGAACTGGCCTCGCGGCATAGCCGCCGAGAGGCAGGCGCCGGTTTCCGGGTCCTTGAGCGTGAAGAAGACGGTCTGCCAGCCGGCCTGCCGGCGGAGCTCGGTCACCTCGCCCTCGATCCAGATCGTCGGTAGGCGTTGCAGCCACTGGGCGATGCCCTGGTTGAACGCCGCGACCGTGAACACCTTGCGGTCGCCGTAGACGATCGGCTCCATCTTCATGGCCGCATCGTAGGACGCGGGCCGGTGCCGGGACAGCTCCGTTAGCCGGCTCGTGCCCCGAACGGGGCGCGGCCGGCAGCCTGTCGCGCGTCGGCGGGCTTCGCCCGACTACGCTTGCGGGCAGCTACAGCAGGATGCGCGCGGCCGTCTCGTGCGCGCAGCCCGAGGCGACGAGCTCGACCGCGTTGTGGAGGTCGGCCTCGCTGTCGGCGAGCTTCTCCGCCAGCGGCAGCGGGTAGCCGGCCTCGATCAGCACGTGGAGTCGCCAGCTCTGCACCTTGGCGCGCTCGTGGTCGTTGTCGGTCTCGATCGTTTGAGCCATTTCAGTGATCTCGCTCATCTGTCGGCTTCGTTCGCTCTCTCGTAGACGTTCCCTCCGAGGTGAAGTTGGACTCCTCACCGATTCTTTACGCGCGCATTCGGTCACGTGGTGACGCTTCGAGCGCGGCCAGCCGACGCTCGAGCGACGCGAGCGTTCCCTGGTACCGCCGCTCGAGCCTTCCGCCCCCGGTGTCGTTGAACTCGGCGAGCCGTTCGGCCAGCAGGCGCTCTGCCTGCCGCGCGAATCCCTCGATCGACCGGTCGAGCTCGCGGGCGAGCTGGCGGCCCGCCTCCTCCCTCGCCGACCGGATCGTCGACCCGAATTCGACCGCCGCCTCCTCGGCCAGGCGGGTCGTCTCGCGGCCGATCGAGCGCTCCACCTGCTCGACCAAGCGGCGTTCGACGTCGGTGAAGGTCTCGGCCAGCTTGCGCTGCGACTCGGTGAGCTCGCGGTCGATCTGCTCGGTCAGCGAGCGCTCGCGCGTCCGCAGGCGGTCGGCGACCTCGTGCAGCGCGCGGCGCCGCTCGGCCGCATGGATCTCGAGCTCGTTCGTCGCCTCGTCGATCGCCTCCTTGATCTGGCGCGTGACGTCCTCCCGGACCCGGGTCAGTGCCGCCCGGTTGTCCTCCGTCTCGGCGACGAGCCGCTCGGTCTCCCCGGTGAAACGGGACTCGGCGTCGGCCATCAGCTGACGCTGCCGCTGCTCGAGCCGGGCGACCTGGGTCGCCAGCCCCTCGCGCACGCGCTCGACGTCCTGCTGCCACGCCGTCAGCTTTCCCTCGATCTCCTTCTGGGCGGCGATCAGCCGACCGGAGAGCTCGGTGAGCACGCGCTGCTCGGCGCGGACGAGCTCGTCACGGCGCTCCTCGGCCAGCCGGCGGTGCTCCTCCGTGAGCATGGCGCTCGTCTCGGCGCGGACCACGGCCAGCGTCCGCTGGAGCTCGGCCTCGGTCTGCTCCGCCTCCGCCTTGACCAGCGCGTCGATGCGCGCCTTTGCCTCGAGGAAGGCCTCGTCCTCGGTCTGGCGCTTCCGCCGCATCGGACCCCCATCGTAGGCGAGTATCCGCCGGCGGTGGAGCTGCACGCCGACCTCGAACGCATCGCCGCGGCCGCCGCCGCCCTGGCCGGGCCCGGCGAAGAGCTCGGCGGCGTGATCCCGACAGAGCCGGAGCCCGATCGGCGCGTCTATCTGTGCGCCTACTCGGGGCCGGGGCGGACGTGGGCTGCGCTGGACGAGCAGGGCCGGCTCGTCGGCGAGCGCGCAGTCGTCCGCGCGGCCGTCTCGATCGCAGCCCTGTGCGAGCTGGCCGAGGAGTCGGCGGGCGGCGGGAAGCTCGAGGAGCTCCGCCGAGAGCTGGTCGCGCTCCGGATGACAGAGCAGCCCGAGGGGATCGAGGAGGCGGAGACGGCCGCGCTCGCCCTGGAGCAGACCATCCAGCCGCCGCCACGACTCGCGTCGGCCGGCTATCTCGACGCCGTCGGGGCAGCAGTCCGGCGGCTGGAGCTGGCGCTCGGCGACGGCATGTCCTCGCCGTTCGCGCAGGCGATGACGCAGGCCGTCGGTGTGGTGAGCGAGCTCGAGCGCGAGGTCGAAGCCGGCTACAAGGGCTACCTCACGTAACCTTGGAAGAGATGGAGGAAGGAGGGTTCAGCTTTCCGTTCGGCGGTGACCCGGAGGACCTGATGCGCGGGCTTCGCGAGTTCGCCGAGCAGCAGGCCGAATCGGTCGCCGAGGCGCAGCGCGAGCAGTTCGCGACGCTGACGCTGAACACGGCGGTCGAGCTGACCGCCGCCGCGCTCTCCCGGGTGGATGCGACCGGCGGTGCGGACGAGCAGGCGATTGCGCTGCGCGACGCAATGCGGGTCCTCTTCCCAGAGGCGGTCGCCCTGGTCAGCGCGGCGCGCCAGGGTTTCATGCGCGAAGCGCGATAGGTCAGCGTTCAGCCGCGAGTCGCGCAGGCCGTTTTCGTCGCCACCAACAGGAACTCGCCCGGGATGCGCGGGTCGTGCCGGCCGCCGAGCTCCTTGGCCGGCGGCGGCAGCTCGTCGAGCTCGACCAGCGTGAGCCCGGCGCCGATGAAGGCGGTCACGATCCGACCGAGCCGGAGGCGACCCTCCTCGAAGTAGCTCTCGCGCCAGCGCAGGTCGACGGGATCGACGCAGTCGGCGACCGGGTGGTGGTGGTAGACGACCAGCCGGCCGTTCTTGCGTAGAGCCGCGGCGGCGGCCGCGGCGAGCAGACCGGGCTCGGGCACCTGGGCCAACGCCCCCTCTCCGGCGTAGACCACCGCGAACCGGCGCCGGCGGAGCTGGAGCGGCAGCTCGTGCAGCTCGGCCTGGAAGAACGCCGCGTCGGGCGCCCGTTCGCGGGCGGCAGCGAGCGCCTCGGCCGAGGGGTCGATCCCGCTGACGAGGGCGCCGAGGGCGCGGAGGTCGGCGGTCGTCTCGCCGGTGCCGCAGGCGAGATGGAGCACGTGCTTGCCGTTCAGGTCGGGCAGCCGCTCGCGTACGGCGTCGGGCAGGCCCCGTCCGCCCTCGGGCGGCCGGCCGAATCGCCCTTCCCACGCCGCCCGGTTCTGCTCCGTAGGCCACATCGTGCGGTTACACCACGAGCGAGAATCCGCCGTCGACCACGATCGTCTGGCCGCGGATCATCTCCGCCTCGGACGAGCAGAGGAACGCCACGGCGCCGGCGACGTCGCCGGGCTCGACCAGCCGGCCGGCGGGCGTGCGCGCGAGACTCGTGGAGAGCATCTGCTCGCGGTTCGGGAAATGGTCGAGCGCGCCGGTCTCGACGACGCCGCCGGAGACCGCGTTCACGCGGATCCCTTGCGGAGCCAGCTCGACGGCGAGGTAGCGGACGAGCGCCTCCAGTGCCGCCTTCGAGGTGCCGACCAGGACGTAGTTCTCCAGCACGCGGGTCGAACCCAGGCTGGAGACCGCGACGAGCGACGAGCCGGCAGGCATCTGCGGCGCGGCCGCGCGGGCGAGCGACAAGAAGGCACGGGCGTTGGCGGCGAGCGTCCAGTCGAAGTGCTTGTCGGTGGTCTCCAGTGCTGGCCGGATCACCCCGGTCGCGGCACAGTGGACGACCGCGTCCAGCGGCCCGAGCGCTGCGACCTCGTCGGCGATGCGCGTCGAGGCGACGTTCCCGCGCACGAGCACCGGCTCGGCGCCGAACGACAGCAGCTCCTCGGCAGCCTGCTCCGCGGCGGCGTCGTTCCGCAGATAGCCGATCGCCACCCGCTTCGCGCCGGCCCGAGCGAAGCGCCGCGCGACCTCTCGCCCGATCCCCCTCGAGCCCCCGGTGACGAGGACCGACGAGGCGGTCAACGCCGCGACGGGAGCGGACTGTCGGCCGGCGCCGAGCTCGGGATCTGCTTCCAGCCGGGGCGCTCCGGCGCTTCCCGGCGCGCGTCGTCTGCCTTGGACGAGGCGTGGCCGAGCCGGTCGAGCAGCGCCATCTTCTCCTCACCGTGGCGGCGCACCGGGTTGTCCTCGGGGAGGTCGAGCACGAGCTCGCGGACGCGGGCTCGGATCTGGTAGGCGAAGTGCGGCGTCGCCGGCGCGACGAGCGCGTCGATCTCCTCGATGGTCGCCACGCGCTGAAGCCTACCGCGGCCGCTTGCGGATACGTTCACGAGATGCGGCGTCCGAGCCCGGTCGACCTGATGTTGATCGCGACGATCGTGATCTGGGCGTTCAACATCACGGTCACCAAGTACGTCCTCACGCACGGCTTCCAGCCGCTCGCCTACGGCGCGATCCGGTACGGCGCCGCCGCGATCCTCGCCGTCGCGGTCGCCGTCGTCCTGGAGAGATCGTTGCGCGTCGCTGGCCGAAGGAACCGCGAGCTGGTCGGCGTCGCCTCCGTCTTGCTGCTGATCAACCAGGTCTCGTTCGTGTACGCGCTGAAGCTCGGCTCGGCGACCACGGTCGCGCTGATCCTCGGGATGACACCGATCTTCGCGGCGATCATCTCGTCGCTCGGCGGCCTCGAGCAGCTGACCGGCCGGTTCTGGATGGCGACGCTGATCGGCTTCGTGGGGGTTGCGCTCGTTGCGCTGGGTGCGGGCGGCAACTTGTCGTCCGATCTCGGCGGCGACCTGCTGGCGATCATGCTCGCGATCTCGTGGGCGGCGTACTCGGTCACGATCGCCCCGCTGATGCGGAGCTACTCGCCGTACCGGATCAGCGCGGTCGTGCTCGTGATCATGTGCATCCCGTTCGTCGCGCTCAGCGCTCCGCAGATCTCCGACCAGGACTACGCCTCGCTCGGCGCCCTCGTGTGGGCCGGCCTCGCCTTTGCGATCGTCGGCCCGCTCTTCCTGACCAACATCCTGTGGTTCAAGTCGATCGCTATCGTGGGCCCGTCGCGGGCGACGCTTTTCGCCAACGCGCAGCCGTTCGTCGCCGCGATCTTCGCCGCCCTGATCCTCTCCGAGCACCTGCACTGGCTCCAGATCGTGGGCGGCGTGGCGATCCTGCTCGGGATCGTCCTCGAGCGCCGGTGGCGCCGAGCGTCGGAGGGGGCCGCGGAGCCGGAGGGAGCTAAGATCGCGGCGTGACCACGGACGATGCGATGCCGCTCGAGGGCTGGGACCACGTCGAGCTCTGGGTGGGGAACGCGAAGCAGGCTGCGTACTACTTCGAGCACGCTTTCGGCTTCACGCGTCATGCGTACGCCGGGCCCGAGACGGGCATTCGCGACCGGGCGTCCTACGTCCTTCGCCAGGGCGAGGTCACCCTCGTCCTGACGAGCGCGCTGACCGACGGCCACGAAGTTGCGCGGTTCGCGACGACCCACGGTGACGCCGTTCGTGACATCGCGCTGCGCGTGCCGAACGCCGAGCAGGCCTACGCCGTCGCGGTCGAGCGCGGCGCGCGCGGCGTCCGCGAGCCCGAGTGGCTCGAGGACGAGTACGGCCGCGTCCAGATCTCGTCGATCGCGACTTACGGCGAGGTCGTGCACTCGTTCGTCGCCCGCGCCGACTACGCCGGGGCGCACCTGCCCGGCTACGCGGCGGTGGAGGCGAACGGCGCCGAGCCGGTGGGCTTCACGCTGCTCGATCACTGCGTCGGCAACGTCGAGCTCGGGAAGATGGACGAGTGGGTCGGCTTCTACGAGCGCGTGCTCGGCTTCGAGAACATCGTCCACTACGACGACGAGCAGATCCACACCGAGTACTCGGCGCTGATGTCGAAGGTGATGGCGGACGGCGAGGGGAAGATCAAGTTCCCGATCAACGAGCCGGCCGAGGGGCGTCGCAAGAGCCAGATCGCCGAGTACCTCGAGTACAACGCCGGCCCCGGCGTGCAGCACGTCGCGATCCAGACCGACGACATCGTGCGGACGGTGGAGGCGATGCAGGAGCGCGGTGTCGCCTTCCTGATCACGCCGGAGGCCTACTACGAGGACGCGTTCGACCGGGTCGGCGACATCGAGGAGTCGTGGGCCGACCTGCGGCGTCTGCGCATCCTGGTCGACCGCGACGAGGACGGCTACCTGCTCCAGATCTTCACGAAGCCGACGCAGGACCGGCCGACGCTGTTCTTCGAGGTCATCCAGCGTCACGGCGCCCGCACCTTCGGCGAGGGCAACTTCAAGGCGCTGTTCGAGGCGATCGAGCGCGAGCAGGCTCTCCGCGGCAACCTGTGAGAGCCGACGCCGCCACACTCCGGCTCGCGGTCTTCCCGCGGCCGACTTTCCTCACCGATGCGCTACTGGTCGTTTCCGGGACGGCGCTCGTCTCGCTCTGCGCACAGATCTCGGTCGAGCTGCCGTTCACGCCGGTGCCGATCACCGGGCAGACGTTCGCGGTCTGCCTCGTCGGCGCCTCGCTCGGCGCCGTTCGCGGAGCGATGTCGCTGACGCTGTACTTCCTGGTCGGCGTGCTCGGCGCGCCGATCTACGCCCACCACGACCGCGGCTGGGGCGTGATCACGAGCGCCAGCGGCGGCTACATCGTCGGCTTCGTCGCCGCGGCGACGGTTACCGGGGCGCTGGCCGAGCACGGCTGGGACCGTCGGTTCTCCTCCGCGGTCGGCGCGATGCTGACCGGCAACGTCGTCATCTACCTGGTCGGGCTGCCGTGGCTCGCGGTCGTGCTGAACACGAACCTGGAGCAGACGCTCGAGGACGGCCTCTACCCGTTCGTCCCCGGCGACCTCTTCAAGCTCTATTGCGCCGCCGCGTTGCTGCCGGCGGCGTGGCGCGGCGTGAAGTACCTCTCCCGGTAGCTCTAGCCTTTCTGGCGTGAGCCCGCAACGGCGAACCGCGTTCGTCTCGGTCTGGGCAGCCTGCGCGCTGCTCGCCCTCAAGCTCGGCGCCGGCGTCGCGAGCGGCTCGCTCGGCCTCGTCTCGGAGGCACTGCACTCGGGCACCGACCTGG
Source organism: uncultured Actinomycetes bacterium (assembly GCA_963775695.1). Lineage (GTDB taxonomy): Bacteria > Actinomycetota > Thermoleophilia > Gaiellales > Gaiellaceae > DATBLE01. Next base: position 272,967 of record CAVZJU010000009.1, read on the forward strand.
TCGCCGCGCTCCTGACGTTTTTCGCGGTCGGAGTCGCGGTGCGCCCGGCAGACGAGCAGCACCAGTACGGCCACGGCAAGGCGGAGCACCTGGCGGCGCTCTTCGAGGCGGGTGCGCTCGCCCTCGTGAGCGTCGGCGTCGCCGGTCTCGCGGTCGCGCGGCTGGCCGGCTGGATCCACATCCACGTGGACGCGGCCTGGTGGGCGTTCCTGGTGATCGGCTTCGTGCTCCTGATCGACGTCTCGCGGACCGCGATCTCGCTGAGGACGGCGCGACTGTTCCACAGCGCGGCGCTGCTTTCGAACGCGGTCCACTTCGGCAGCGACTTCGCGGGGTCGCTGGCGGTGCTGATCGGCCTGATCGGCGTGCGTGCAGGCTGGCCGGAGGCCGACTCGATCGCCGCCCTGTTCGTCGCCGCCCTCGTGCTGGGCGCGGCCCTGCGGCTGATGCGGCGCAACGTCGACGTGCTGATGGATCGAGCGCCGGCGGACGCAGAGGAGGCCGCCCGCAAGGCGATCGCCGGCATCGAGCCGCCGATCCAGGTGCGGCGGCTGCGGATGCGCTCGGCCGCCGGACGGCACTTCGCCGACGTCGTCATCGCGGTCTCGCCGTCCGCCGCGGTCGGGCAGGGCCATGCGGCGGCGGACGCCGTGGAGGACGCGCTCGAGCGGGCACTGCCGGAGACGGACGTCGTCGTCCACGTCGAGCCGACCGACGAGGACGCCGTTCTCCGCGAGCGCGCCTATGCGGCGGCGATGAAGGTGCGCCGCGTCCAGGAGATCCACAACATCAACGTCCTCCACGTCGACGGGCGCACCGACGTGTCGCTGCATCTGAAGCTGCCGGGCGAGTCGTCCCTGGAGGAAGCTCATCGCGCGGCCACCGAGGTCGAGCGGGCGATCGCGGAGGCCTTGCCCGGGGTCGACGCCGTCCGGACCCACCTCGAGCCGCTCACCGAGGAGGCGGAAGGGAGGACGCCTGTGCACGGCGAGGTCGTCGCCGACGCGCAGGCGGTGACGCGCATCGTTGTCGCCGAGACCGGCCGGCCGCCGCGAGAGCTGCGCTTCCTGGAGAGCGACGACGGCCTGCTGGTTTTCCTTACCCTCGGGCTCGACGCGACCGCGCCGCTCGCAGAGGCGCACGCCCGTGCGAGCCAGATCGAGGAGCGCATCCGCCGGGATTTGCCAGGCGTGGCCGAGATCATCGTCCACACCGAGCCCTGACGGGGCGGACCCGAAGGTCTGTTCCTCGCCCGAAGCGCCCGGACTAGGCTCCCGCCGTGAAGCTCTGCATGTTCAGTCCGAAGGAGCTCGGCCTCGAGCGCGGCTGGCCCGGCCGGATCGAGGGCGACCGCGTGATCCAGCTCGCCGCGCAGACGCTTCAGTCGTTCTTCACCGGCGGCGGGCAGGCGCGCGAGCACGCGGAGTACCCGCTCGCCGACGTGGTCCTCCGCGCCCCGGTGCTGCATCCCCCGGCGGTGCGCGACTTCTACGCCTTCCAGCAGCACGTGAAGACCGCGCGCGCGAAGCGGGGGGCGGAAGTGCCGGCCGAGTGGTACGAGCAGCCGGTCTTCTACTTCTCCAACCCGGCGGCGATCTTCGGCCCCGAGGACGAGATCGTGTACCCGGAGCCTAGCGAGGAGCTCGACTACGAGCTCGAGGTCGCGGCGATCGTCGGCGCGGGCGGTGCGATCGGCGGGTTCACGGTGATGAACGACTGGTCGGCCCGCGACCTCCAGCGCACCGAGATGAAGGTCGGCCTCGGCCCGGCCAAGGGCAAGGACTTCGCGACGTCGCTCGGCCCGGTCGTGGTCACGCCCGACGAGTTCGACGGCTCGAGCGCGGTGATGGTCGCGCGCGTGAACGGCGAGGAGCGCTCGCGGGGCCAGCTCGGCGACATGCACTTCTCGTGGGAGCGGATCGTCGAGCACGCGGCGCGGAACACTCGCCTTCTACCCGGCGACGTGCTGGGGTCGGGGACGGTCGGGACGGGCTGTATCCTCGAGCTCCGCGACGGCCGTTGGTTGCAGCCCGGCGACGTGGTCGAGCTGGAGGTCGAGGGGATCGGCGTGCTGCGGAACACCGTGGGGCCGCGTGGCTGAAGTCGCCGTCGTCGGGGCAGGGCTCAACGGGCTCGCGACCGCGTGGGCGCTCGACCGGAACGGCGTCGACGTCGTCGTCTACGAGCAGTTCGAGCCGGGCCACACACGGGGCTCGAGCCACGGGCGCACGCGGATCTTCCGCCTCGCCTACCCGGAGGAGAAGTGGGTTCGATTCGCCCAGGAGGCGCTCGACGGCTGGCGGGAGCTGGAGCGCGAGAGCGGTGAGGAGCTGCTCGTGCTCAACGGGCTGCTAGAGCTGTACCGCGAGGGCGTGCAGAGCTCGCAGGACGCGTTGGAGGCATGCGGCGCTGCCTACGACCTGCTCACGCGGGACGAGACGGAGGCACGGTTCGGCGTCGTGCCGGACCGGGAGGCTCAGGTGCTCTTCCAGCCGGACGCGGGCATCCTCCACGCCGACCGCGCTCTCAGTGCGTTCGCGCGCGGTCTCCGGATCGAGACCGGACGGCGCATCCAGTCGCTCGACGACGTCGACGAGCCTGTCATTGTCGTCACGGCGGGGCCGTGGGCGCGGCGTCTGCTCGAGCCCGCCGGCATCGAGCTGCCGGTGGTGGAGACGCGCGAGACGGTCGCCTACTTCCACCTCGACGGCCCGGTGCCGTCCGTGGTCGCCGAGGTGGTGACGCGCGGTCACGGGTTCTACTCCCTGTACGACCCGCTCTACGGGCTGAAGGTCGGCAGCCACATGCGCGGCTCGCCGTCCGACCCCGACGCGGAGCGCGGCCCCGACGAGGCGCTGGTGCGGGAGATCGCCGACTGGACGCGCGAGCGGTTCCCGAACGCCAACCCGACGCCGGTCCACGCGGAGAGCTGCTTCTACACGACCACCGACGACGAGCGGTTCGTCCTGGAGCGGCACGGCCGGATCGTCGTCGGCTCGGCCTGCTCGGGCCACGGCTTCAAGTTCGGCCCGGCGACGGGGAAGCGGCTGGCCGCGCTGGCGACCTCGGCGTAACGATCGAAGTCTTCGTTCCAATGGAGAGAGGTGCCCCGTGAGCAAGCCGTGGCGGCTGTTTCGGACATGGCAGGGGTCTGACCCTTTCGTGGCCGGAATGGCCGGTGTGAGGCGTGACAAGAGCGTGACGATTCGTCCCGAGCACCGCGGCTAAGCTGTCGCCATGCCGATGTACCAGCGGCTCGGCGACGTTCCGCGCAAGCGGCACATCCAGTTCCGTGACAACGGGACGCTGCTGAACGAGGAGGTCTTCGGGCTCGAGGGGTTCTCGGGGAACGAGTCGATCCTCTACCACCTCCAGTCGCCCGTGCGGATCCGCGAGCTCGGCGACTTCGAGCCGATCGAGCGCGAGGAGTGGGTACCCGACGCGCACGCGCACCGGCATTTCCGCACGTACGAGACGACGCCCGAGGGCGGCGATGCGATCTCGTCGCGGCGGTTGCTGATGTGGAACCAGGACGTCGAGATCTCGATCGCCCGGCCGACCGAGGGGATGGAGTTCTTCTACCGGAACGGCGAGGGCGACGAGGTCATCTTCGTCCACGAGGGGGCCGGGACGCTGGAGACGATCTTCGGCGACGTCCCCTACCGCGAGGGCGATTACGTCGTCGTTCCGCGCGGGACGACCTACCGGTTCGCCAACGGCGGGCCGCAGCGGCACCTCGTCTTCGAGTCACCGGGCCTGATCGAGATCCCGCGGCGCTACCGGAACGAGTACGGGCAGCTGCTCGAGCACGCGCCCTTCTACCACCGGGACATCCACCCGCCCACCGAACTCCGCACCCATCGCGACCGTGGCGAGCACCACGTCAAGGTGCGCGTGCGTGACGGTTACCAGACCTACGTTCTCGACTACCACCCCTTCGATGTCGTCGGCTGGGACGGCTACGTCTACCCGTGGACGTTCAACATCGAGGACTTCGAGCCGATCACCGGCCGCATCCACATGCCGCCACCGTCGCACCAGACCTTCGAGGGCCAGAACTTCGTCATCTGCTCGTTCTGCCCGCGCAAGCTCGACTTCGACCCGCTCGCCGTTCCGATCCCGTACGTCCACTCGAACGTCAACTCGGAGGAGATGATCTACTACGTCTCCGGCAACTTCTCGTCGCGGAAGGCGGTCGACGTCGGCTCGGTCACCCTGCATCCGTCGGGCATCCCGCACGGGCCGCACCCGGGGTTGGCGGAGAAGTCGATCGGGCTGACGGAGACGCACGAGCTGGCGGTGATGTGCGACACCTTTCACCCGCTGCGGCTGACGGCGTTCGCGCGCGGCCTCGACGACGGGACGTACGCCTACTCCTGGTACGAGGAGCCGGGTGTCGCGACTGCTGACGAAGACCCCGCCGGAGTGACATCGCACCTCTGAGGCTCGTCCTCGACTGGGACGGGACCGTGACGGAGGTGGACAGCCTCCACATGGTGCTGCTCCAGTTCGGCGACGTCGGCGTCTACGAGCGGGCTGAGGACGATCTCGGCGGCAGGCTGACGCTGCACGACGTGATCGAGGTCGAGTTCGCGACTGTCCGGGCGCCGCTCGAAGAGGTGACGGCGTGGCTGGTCCAGAACGTGCGCGTGCGGCCCGGTTTCGGGGAGCTGGTGGAGCGGTTCCGGCCGCTCGTCGTCTCGAGCGGCTTCCACGAGCTGATCGAACCGGTGCTCGAGCGCGAAGGTGTGGAAGTCGAGTTGCGGGCGAACCGGCTCGACCCGCGGGCCGACGGCTGGCGGATGCGGTGGCGCGACGAGAGCGTCTGCGCCGTCTGCTGCGAGCCGTGCAAGCGCGGTTCGGTCGCCGACGGCCCGTTCGTCTACGTCGGCGACGGCTACTCGGACCGCTGCGTGGCGCTCGCGGCGGAGCGCGTGTTCGCGCGCGACGGGCTCGCCGCCTATCTGGACGAGCAGGGAGTCGCCTACGAGCGGTTCGACGACCTCCACGACGTCGCGCTCGCAGTGGGCAGGGACAGCCCCAGAGGGGTCCGTCCCTGAAGAGTCGCCGCGGTGCCGCTGCTCCCGGTCCCCCAGCCGTACGACTTCGAGATCTCGACCGAGCGCTTCCGAGCGTTCGGGCCCGACTATGCGAACCTCTGGCACGAGGGCGGGCTGCTCCGCGTCGTCGGCGGGCGGGAGGTGCGGATCGAGGCGGCGCCGGGGGGCGTGCTCGTGGAGCCGCTCGACGCGCAGATCGAGGCCGAGGTCAGGAGGCTGCTCGGGCTGCCGTTCGACCTCGACGCCTTCTACCGCTGGGCGCGGCGGGCCGATCCGGTCGCCCGCCGGTTGGCGTCCGCGCTCTCGGGCTTTCGGCCACCGCTCGCCCCGAGCCCGTTCGAGAGCCTCGTCACCTCGATCAGCGCGCAGCAGGTCTCGCTCTTCGCCGCGTTCGCGATCCGCAACCGGCTGATCGAGCGCTTCGGGGAGCGCGGCGAGCACGCCTTCTCCTTTCCGACTCGAGCGCGTCTCGCAGCCGCGAGCGAGGACGAGCTCTTCGCGCTCGGCTTCTCCCGCCGCAAGGCCGAGTACGTCGTCGGCCTCGTCGGATCGGACCTCGACCTCGACGCGCTGGCCGCGCTCCCGGACGGCGAGGTCAAGGCGCGGATCACGGCGCTGCGCGGGCTGGGGGAGTGGACCGCCGATTGGTTCCTCGCCCGGCACCTCGCCCGGCCGCGCGCCTGGGCGCCGGGCGACCTCGGCGTGCGCAAGGCGATCGCCGCGTTCTATGGTGACGAGGATCCACGCACCGTCGTCGAGCGATTCGACCCCTTCCAGAACCTGACCGTCCATTACCTGTTGACCGGAGCGAGAGTGCTCGGATGAGAGACGAAGCCGAACACAAAGCCGACAGCGCCGCAGGCGTCAATGTCAGACTCGCCACCGAGGCCGATGAGGCCAAGCTGCGCGAGCTCTGGGAGGAGTTCGAGGTGGAGATCCCGGCACCGCCCGAGTTCGTCGAGACATGGGAGGAGGAGTGGCAGGACGTCGCAGCCGACATCGGCGGCCGCGGGGTCGTCTATCTCGCCGAGGACGAGGAGGGCGCGGCCGGCGCCGTGCGGGCGACCACGCTCCCGGGCGACGTCTGGCACGTCGTGTTCGCCCACGTCCGCCCACGCCTGCGCCGGCAGGGCGTGCTCAAGCAGCTGATGGAACCGGTGCTGGAGGAGGGCCGCAGCCGTGGCTCGACGCGGGTCACGCTCGACGTGATGGCCGCCAACCACGTGGGTGTGACCGCCTGGAGGCGGCTCGGCTTCGAGCCAGAGAAGCTGTACATGGCGGCGTCGCTGGACGTCGTCGCCGAACGGACCGGAGGCGGGCAACACCGGCCGTCACACGGCGCCCTCTTCGTGCAGACCGACGATCACGACAAGGTCGAGCAGGCCGTCGCCAAGTACCTGCCACGGATCGGCCGGTCGGCCGAGACCACCGTTGCCCAGCCGAGCAACGGCTGGACCCGCGTCGACGACGAGCTCTGCAGCCGCGACCCCAGGGCGCTCCGGCGGCTCGGCCGCGAGGTGTCGCTCGCCCTGGGGGCGATCGTGCTCACGCTCGGCGTCGAGGAGAGCGCGGTCGTCCGCTACATCCTCTGGGACCGAGGCGGCGTCGCCGACGAGTACGCCTCGGTACCCGATTACTTCGGCGAGCTCCCGCCGGGAGACGTCGTCGCGCTCGCGGCCAACCCGACGGTCGCTCAACGGCTGACCGGTGCCGACCCGGCGCGCGTCCGTGCGGTCGCGCGCACCGCCTCCTCGACCGAGGAGCTCCCCGCGCCCGACGAACTGCACGCGCAGCTGGCCGATGTCCTTGGGGTGCAACCGCTGGGGTAGGCTGAGGCCGCCCGTGCTCACCCTCTACGACGCCGACCGCTGCCCCTACTGCGCCCGCGCGCGCATCGTCCTCGCCGAGAAGGACGTCGAGTACGAGACGGTCACGATCGACCTCTCGAACCGGCCGGACTGGCTGTACGAGAAGAACCCACTCGGCAAAGTGCCGGTGCTCGAGGAGGACTCGTTCGTCCTGCCGGAGTCGGACGTGATCATGGAGTACCTCGAGGAGCGCTACCCCGAGCCGGCGTTGCTGCCTGTCGATCCTGGCGCCCGGGCGCAGGTCCGGCTGGCCATCTACCGCTTCGACACCAACCTGGGTGACGCGTACTACGCCTTCCGGCGCCGTGAGGACCGGGCGGAGGAATGGCTCGCGCACTGCCTCTCGGAGCTGGAGCGCGGTTTCGCCGAGTGGCCGCTCGAGTACGGGCTGGCCGAGATCGCCTACGCCCCCTGGTTGATCCGCCTTCGGGATCTGCTCGGCTTCGACCTGGCGCCGTACCCGGCGCTCGAGGAGCGGCTGGGCGAGCTGACCGAACGGCCCGCGATCGCCGCCGAACTCGGCGTCGTCGCCGCCCTGCCGAGATGAAGATCGCCTTCCTGCACGCGTTGCCGTTCGACGGCCGGATGTGGGCGCCCCAGGTCGAGGCGTTCGGAGGCCACGAGACGTCGGCGCCGACGCTCTACGGACTCGGCTCGAGCTTCGACGACTGGGCGCTGGGCGTACTCCAGACGGTGCCCGGCCGGTTCGTTGCGGTCGGCGCGTCGATGGGCGGTTACACCGCGTGCGCGGTCGCGCGCCTCGCGCCCGAACGTCTCGCGGGACTGGTGCTCGTCGGTTCGCGCGCCGACGCCGACCCACCCGAGCGCGCGCCGCTGCGCGAGGAATGGATCAGGATCGCCCAGGAGCAGGGAGGCGAGGGCCTCTGGCAGGCGGCGGCGAAGGACTTCTTCGCTCCCGGGACGCCGGACGACGTGGTCGAGGAGGCCCACCGGATCGCCGTCGAGCAGCAGCCGGACGACCTGGTCCGGGCGGTTCAGGCGATCCGAGACCGGCCCGACTCGGCCGAGGCGGTGACGAGCGGGCTGCCGCTGCTCGTCCTGGGCGGCGACGCCGACCCGCTGATCCCGGCAGACGTCTGTGAGCGCCTGGCGGCCGCCTCGCCGAACGGGCGCGTCGAGATCCTCGAGGGTTGCGGCCACCTACCGAACCTCGAGCGCCCCGACGAGCTCAACCGGATGCTCGCGACCTTCGTCGAGTCACTGTGAGAGACGAAGCCGAAGGCGTCAGCACCCTGCCGTCGGTCGTCGATGCGGCCTGGGTGGCGGACCACCTCGGCGAGGACGGGCTGATGCTCGCCGACGTCCGTGGGCCGAACGCCCATATCCGCGGCCACGTGCCGGGCTCGATTCCGCTCGTGCTCGGGTCGCCGGCGCCGGTCACCGACCGCGCCGTGCTCGAGGAGCTCGCGTCCGAGGTGGGGTTGCGCCTGCGCCGCCACGGGGTCACCGGCGAGGAGCGGCTCGTCCTCTACGACGGCGGCGACTGCATCGGCGCATGCTCGTCGTACCAGCTCGCCGCGCTCGCCGGACATCCGTCGGTGGCGGTGATGGCAGGAGGGCTGAAGTCATGGCAAGGTGAGCTCGAACAGGGGGTGGCGGAGTTGGAGAAGAACCGGAACGAGCTCGACCCGAGGTTCGAGGCGGTGCCGACCTTCGAGGAGCTGGCGGGGCGGCTGGACGATCCCGAGCTGACGATCGTCGACGTCCGGCGCGAGGACGAGTTCACCGGCAAGGGCGGATATCCGTGCGATCCGCGCCAGGGCCACATCCCGGGCGCGCGGAACATCGAGGCGGGCGACCTGTTCGCCTCGCCCGGCGTGCCGCTGGCGCCTGAGGCGATCCGCGACCTGGTCGGCCTCGCCGAGGGCGCGGAGATCGTCGCCTACTGCCACTCCGGCTCGCGCTCGGCCGTCGCCGCGATGGCGCTCCGTGCGGCCGGCTACCGCGCCCGGAACTACCCCGGATCGTGGCACGAGTGGTCGCGCCACGACGAGCTCCCGCTGGAGCGCTAGTGGGAGGGACAGACCCCTGCGGGGTCTGTCCCTGAAAGACGCTCAGACCGCCACCGCCGGGCTGTAGAGCGCGGCGCTCGGCTTCACGAAGCTCGCGATCCGCGACGAGTCCATCAGCCAGTTCGACTCCCAGGTGCGCCGGCCGTCGAACGAGAAGAACTGCTCCCACTTGAGCGTGTCATCGTCGATCACCGTCCACTCGTAGCGCACGCGCACGTGGACGCCCATGACGATGTCGTCGCACTCGAAACGGCCGATGCCGTCGTCCTCGAAACGGCCGACGACCGGCTCGTCGAGGACGCCCGGGTTCGATGCCGACACCCACCAGATGCGCCAGAGCGCGGTCTTCGGCTCGAACAGCCGCAGCGTGAACCCCTCGAACTCGGGACCGCCGGGGAAGTCCGGCGCCGAGTAGGTGTCGATGTTCCCGAGGCCGCCGATGATCGGCCGCGCCTCGCAGGTCGCTTCGAACTCGACCCACTCGTCGTCACCCGGGACGACCATGTTGACCCGCTTGCGGTTGGCGATCCGCCAGGCCCCGAAGAAGAAGTCGAAGTCGTGGCGGCCGTCCTTGTTCCCCATGTCCGCGCTCCTTTGCTCCGATTCAGAACAGCATCGGTGCCAAGGCTTCAGCCTGGCTCCGATCCCCTGTCGACCGCCACCCTACGAGCTATTGAGGACATTTTTTGTCCGCAGCCGTGCTTGAATCCCAGGCATCTCGCGTCCGGCCTCCCGACTGCTCTCGTTCCTCGAGCTGCTGCAGAGCCGCCCCGTCGTGGACGGACGCTCGGCGGCGACCGACCTCGGAGTGACCGAGCGGACGATCCGCCGCTATGCCGTCGCCCTGCACGACATCGGCATTCCCGTCGAAGGCCAGCCCGGTGTCGGCGGTGGCTATCGACTGCGGGCCGGGACCCGGCTGCCGCCGCTGATGCTCTCCGACGACGAGGCGACCGCGGTCGCGGTCGGCCTGGTGGTAGCTGAACGGCGCGGAATCGCCGCGGGCCAGGCGCTGACGAAGATCACGCGCGTCCTGCCGGAGCGGCTCGCCAGGCGGATCGAGCGCCTGAGCGACGAGGTCAGCTTCCTGGGCGAACCTGCATCGGCGCCGCCCACCTCGAGCGAGACGCTGCTGGCGATCGCCGAGGCGGTCCGGCGGAGACGCTGCCTCGAGATCGACTACGTGCGGAGCGACGGAACGCCGAGCACGCGCGTGATCGAGCCGGTCGGCCTCGTCGCCCGGCGCGGGCGCTGGTACATCCCGGCGCACGACCGGGCCAGCGACGAGCTGAGGACGTTCCGGGCGGACCGCATCGGCCGCGCCGTGATCGGGCAGCCGGGCCGCCCGCGCGAGCACGACTTCGATCCGGCCGCCCACGTCGTGCGGATGCTCGCGCGGCTGCCCTACGAGTGGCGGATCGAGGTCCGGTTCGACGCTCCGCTCGAGGACGTCTCGAGGCGGGTCTCGCCGGCGGTCGCCGAGCTGACGGCGGACGGCGACGGCACCAGGCTGGAGATGGGTGCCGACTCCCTCGAATGGGCTGCGGGCTTCCTGGCGGGCCTCGGCGCGGACTTCCGGGTCGTCCGCCCGGACGAGCTGCGGCTCTGTCTGGCGGATCTGTCCGCCCGGCTCGCGCACGCAGCGAAGTAGGCCGTTCCCGCAGGGGCTGTCAGACCCTGGCGGGCGCGGCCGCCCGCTCGGCTGCTTCCACGAACGCGCCGCAGAGCCGTCGGCCGAGCTCGTTCCACTCGCCGATCCGCTCCTGCGTCTCGGCCCACAGCGCAGCACCGTCGAGGTCGAGCGGGAAATCGTCCTTGTCGTCCAGCCACGAGCGAACGTTTCGGAGCGTGACCTCGGCGTGGAACTGGATCCCCCAGGCGGCCTCGCCGAGGCGGTACGCCTGATTGCAGCGGGCGCTGCGGGCGAGCTCCTCGGCGGCCGCCGGCAGGTCGTACGTGTAGTAGTGCCAGCCGAACGCGTCGAAGCGTTCGGGCAGGCCGCCGAAGACGGGATCGCCCGCGGCCGACGCCGACAGCTCGACGGGGAGCCAACCGATCTCGGGACCATCGGGAACCGGGTAGACCGCCGCGCCGTCGGCCTTGGCGATCAGCTGGATGCCGAGACAGACGCCGAGCAGCGGGACCTCACGGTCGAGCAGCTCGCGGATGAATTCGTTCTCGTCGCGAAGCCACGGGTGGTGCTCGTCCTGGTCGGCGTGCATCGAGCCGCCGAGGACGATGACCGCGCCATAGTCGTCGAGCGGCCGCGGAGCGGGGGTGCCCCACGCGAGGCTCCACTCCTCGTAGCGGTGTCCCGCCTCCTCGACCACCTCGGCGAACACTCCTCCACGGGCGTTCGTCCCGTGGATGACCGCGAGGACGTTGATGCCTTCGGCATCGCGACATCGCCTCGCACCAACCTCGACAGCTTCGCTGTCGGCTTTGTGCTCGGTTTCGTCTCTCATATGGTCAACTCTAGCTGGCCGGTTTTCGGCGGCTCGAGGCCGCCCGTGGCCGGGATTCCGTGCTCGTCGAGCAGCCCGCGGAGGATGGTCGCGCTGCGCGGCGCGTAGTCGGCGCGATTGTTGTTCATCAGCGCGTAGACCTCGTCGGAGCGCTCTGCCAGGCCGGCCAGCGGCTCGACCCACTCGGCCAGCTCCTCCGCCGAATACATCCAGTCGAAGCGCTCGGCCGACGACTTCGCGTTCCGGATGTTCCAGGTCTTCCAGTTCCGGCCGTGGAAACGAACGTAGGCGACCGGGTGCGTGGCGGCGGCGATCCGCGGGATCACGTTGCTCGCCCGGGTGCGCGGCGAGTCGACGGAGACGTACGCGAGCCCGTGGCGCTCGAGGAAGGAGAACGTGTCGGCGCGCTCGTCCTCCTCCAGCCACGAGCGGTGACGGAACTCGATCAACGGGACCAGCGGGTCGAGCAGCGGGCCGACGGCGGCCAACTCCTCGAGCGCCTCGCGCGACTTCTTCACGCGCGGGTGGTACTGGAGGAGGACACCGCGCAGCTTCCCTGAGGCCTCCAGCGGCGCCAATGCTTCGCGGAACTCGCGGAACGCGGTCTCGCGGTCTGCTTCCTCGTGCCCGGTCATGCCCTTGCTCGCCTTGGCGTGGAAGACGAACCCGTCGGGTGTCCGCTCGGCCCACTTCTGGGCCGTCTCCGGCGCCGGCAGCCGGTAGAAGGGCGAGTCGACCTCGACCGTGTCGAAGCGCTCGGCGTAGTACGCGAGGCGAGCGGCCGGCGAGGAGACCCCGCGCGGATACCAGTGCTTGACCAGGCCCTCGTCGGCCCAGCTGCACGTGCCCAGCCGGATGGTCGCCACGGCCGCAACTTAGCCTTAACGCAGCCGGGCAGAGCCCGTCCGCGTTCCACGAGAATCGGGCAGCTTACAATCCGCCGGTGGACTCGCGCCCCGTCGGCGTCTTTGACTCGGGCATGGGCGGCCTGACCGTCCTGCACGAGTGCCTCGTGACGATGCCGCACGAGGACTTCGTCTACCTCGGGGACGGTGCGCGGCTCCCGTACGGGCCGCGGCCCTTGCCCGAGGTGGCCCGCTTCGCCCACGAGATCGGCTCGTATCTCGAGGGGCAGGGCGTGAAGCTGATCCTCGTCGCGTGCAACTCGGCGACGGCGGCGGCACTGCCGGAGCTCCAGGAGTCGCTGTCGGTGCCGGTGGTCGGCGTGATCACGCCGGAGGCCCACGCCGCCGTGCAGGCGACGCGCAACCGCCGGATCGGTCTGTTGGCGACGAAGGCGACGGTGGAGTCCGGACGGTACGAGGAGCTCGTCCGCACGCTCGACGCCGGTGTGCGGGTGCGCTCGATCGCGTGTCCGCGGCTCGTGCCGCTGATCGAGGGCGACGATCCGTTCGGGCATGAGACCGTCGAAGCGGTTCGCGAGTACGCCGGGCCGCTGAAGGCGGACGACGTCGACACGGTCATCCTCGGCTGCACACACTATCCACTGATCCGGCCGATCTTCCAACGGGTGTTCGGCCGCGGCGTGACGCTCGTCTTCTCGGCAGAGGAGACCGCGCGCGAGGTGGCGGAGACGCTCGGCCGCAAGGGCATCGAGAACGATTCGCGGCGCGAGGGTACGTATCGCTTCATGACCACGGGCGACACCGAGGTCTTCCGGGTGACGGGCGCGCGGTTCCTCCAGCTGCCGATCGGCGAGGTGGACCAGGTGCCGGTGGCGGAGCTCGAGCGCACGGCAGTGACAGGCTTGAGCCTGTCACTGCGGGAGACCGCGTGAGCCGCGCAGACGGCCGGCGTCCGGACCAGCTGCGGCCGGTCGAGATCGTCCCCGACTTCCTGGAGCAGCCCCACGGCGCCGTGCTATATGCGCAGGGCAAGACGCGCGTGCTCTGCACCGCCTCGGTCGAGGAGAACGTCCCGCGCTGGATGTCGGGGCGTGGCGTCGGCTGGATCACGGCGGAGTACTCGCTGCTACCGGCCTCGACCGGGCAGCGCTCGCAGCGCGAGGCGTCGGCGGGCAAGCAGAAGGGCCGAACCGTCGAGATCCAGCGGCTGATCGGCCGCGCCGTCCGGGCGGTCACCGACTTCGAGGCGCTCGGGGAGCGGACGCTCTGGCTCGACTGCGACGTCCTCCAGGCGGACGGGGGCACGCGCTGCGCGTCGATCTCGGGCGCCTACGTGGCCGCGCGCCGCGCGCTGGACCGCTTCGGGCTGGCGAAGGCGATGCCCGACTCGGTCGCGGCCGTCTCGCTGGGCATCGTCGACGGTGAGCTGCTGCTCGACCTCGACTACCCGGAGGACTCGGCCGCCGACGTCGACCTGAACGTGGTCATGACCGGCGACGGCCGCCTGGTCGAGGTGCAGGCAACCGCCGAGCGGGTTCCGTTCGGGCGCGACCAGCTGGACGAGCTGCTCGAGCTCGCCGCCAGGGGCATCGCGATGATCGGAGGCGCACAGCAGGATGCAGTCGCTGCTCCTCGCGCTTGACCCGGGCCTGTCGTGGTTCGAGGCCTTCGTGCGGATCGGGGCGGCCGCGGGGCTGGGCGGAATCGTCGGGCTGGAGCGGGAGCTGGACGAGCAGGCCGCCGGCCTGCGCACTCACATGCTGGTCGCCGTCGGATCCGCGCTGTTCACCCTGGTCGGCGCCTACGGGTTCTCGGATTTTCCCGCGGTACGGGTCGACCCGACCCGCGTCGCCGCGCAGGTCGTGACCGGTATCGGCTTCCTCGGCGCCGGCCTGATCTTTCGCCAGGGCTTCACCATTCGCGGCCTGACCACCGCCGCCAGCCTCTGGCTCGTCGCCGCGATCGGGATGGCCGCCGGCGCGGGCTTCTGGATGGGCGCGGTGATCACGACCGTCTTCGCGCTGATCAGTCTCCGGCCGCTGGAGTGGATGAAGGAATTCGCGCTGCCGCAGCGCGTCGGCTCCAGCATGGTCGTGCAGCTGAAGCAGGACGGCACTGCGGGGGACGTCCTCGACGCCCTCGAGCGGGCCGGCGACCTGCTGGCGCTCCGGCGGGACGGCGCCCGGCTCGAGATCGAGCTGCGGATCGACCGGGACGCCCGCAGCCGGGCGCTCGACCGGGTCGCCGAGCTCCCGCAGGTGGAGGAGGCACGCTGGCGAGGCTGATTCTCTGCTCCCGGAACGGGCACAAACTGGAAGAGCTCCGGACGGCACTCCCGGAGTGGGCGATCGGGCTCCTCGACGGCGACGACTATCCACACGAGGACGGCGACACGTATCACGCCAACGCCCGGCTCAAGGCGCTGTACGGCCGCGAGGAGGTCGGCCCGGACGACGCCTGGGTGGTCGGCGAGGACTCGGGGATCGAGGTCGACGCGCTGGGCGGCGAGCCGGGCGTCCATTCCGCCCGCTGGGCCGAGAGCGGCCGGCAGCACCTGCACCTGCTCGAGCGGCTCGGCGACGCGACCGACCGCCACGCGCGGATGATCGCCCACATGGTCGCGATCGCCCCCGACGGCCGCGAGGTGGACGCGGTCGGCGTGCTCGAAGGCGAGATCGCGGCCGAGCCGCGCGGCACCGGAGGATTCGGCTACGACCCGGTCTTCGTCCCGGAAGGGGAGACGCGGACGGTCGCGGAGCTCGGCGACGACTGGAAGCGCGTCAACTCCCACCGCGGTCGCGCGGCGGCGGCGCTCAGGGCCGCGTTGGAGCACGCGATCGCCGCCAGTTGACCTCGGCACCGAACACGATCACGTTCGCCATCACGTAGAGCCAGATCAAGAGCAGGAGCGGGCCCCCGATCACCTGGGCGGACGGGTTGTGCCTCGAGAAGCCGAGGAAGATCGGGAGCACCTGGAATGTGGCCTCCAGGGCGACCGTGGCGACGAGCGCGCCCGGCAGGACATCCGGCAGCGTCAGCTGGACGTTGGTCAGGAAGCGGTAGGCGCTGATCAGGAAGATGAAGATCGCGAGCGACGAGACCAGCACCGACACGGCGTGCGCGACGACCGTGTTCGCGAGGAACCCCGGCGCGAAGCGGTCGAGCGTGTGCGCCCCGACCCCTCCCACGAGAAGTCCGACGAAGAGGGTGACCAGCCCGACGAGCATGAACAGGGTCGCCCGCGCCTTGCCGTGGAGGAACGAGCGGTTCGGCCGGTCGTAGACGATGTTGAACGCCGATTCGAGCACGCTGAACAGCGAGAGCGACGACCAGAGCAGGAACGCGGCGCCGATCAGGCCGAGGGAGGTGGCGTTCCGCCGGATCTTGTCGACGCCGCTGACGATGCTGGACACCGACGCGCTCGGGAACACCTTCTGCAGTTCCTCGACAAAGTAGCTCGACTCGGTCGTCCGGCCGCCGAGGCCGAGCAGGGCGAGGGCGAGGAAGATCAGCGGGACGAACGAGAGCAGCGCGAAGTAGGCGATCATCGCCGCCAGGTGCGTTCCCCGGTCGGCGAAGAACTTCGAGAACGTTTCGCGAATATGCACTGTGTTAGCGTTTGCCGCCCGTGGACGGCGCGCAAGCTCTCTCCGACCTGACCGAGATCTCCTCGCAGATCCGGGCTGCGATCGTGCTCGACGCCGACGGCTCCACGCTGGCGACGACCCTCGACGAGCAGCGCGGCCCGGAGCTCGCCGAGGCCGTGCAGGAACTCCTGGCGGCCGTCAAACGCGCATCCGGCGACGAGGGAGGCGAGCTCGCACAGGTCGAGATCGCCACCGGCGACGGAAGCGTCTTCCTCGTACGGGACGAGCAGCGGACGATCGCCGCGACCACGGGCCCGGAGCCTACCGTGGGCCTCGTCTTCTACGACCTCAAGAGCTGCCTGCGTGGCTTCTCGGAGCCGAAGCCGAAGCCGAAGCCGAAGCCACGTGCCCGGAAGCCGAAGAACGGAGACGAGGGCGATGCCGCGGCGTAAGGCGGTCGCCGGCGTGGCGCTCGTGGCCGGCTCGCTCGCGGGCGTCGTCGCCCTGCGGCGCCGCTCGGCGCGCCGCCGCGACCGGGTCGACGTGTACTTCGAGGACGGATCGATGGTCTCCCTCGCCGACGGCGCGCCCGAGGCGTCGACTGTGCTGCCGCTGGCGCGCCGCATCCTCGAGACGACTCGCGCCGCATAGTGGAAGATGCTGCGCTGCTCGCGGCGATCCGCGAGCACGCCTACCTCGAAGGCGACTTCGTACTGCGCTCGGGCAAGCGCTCGACGTACTACCTCGACAAGTACCGCTTCGAGACCGTGCCGGAGCTGCTGGAGGAGCTCGGCGGCCGCCTCGCCGCCAGGATCGCGGCGGTCGAGCCGGACGCGCAGCGGCTCGCCGGCCCCGAGCTGGGCGCCGTCGCGCTCGCGGCGGCCGCCTCGCTGGCCTCGCGGCTGCCGTTCCTGATCGTACGCGGAGAATCAAAGGGCTACGGCACTGCGAACCGGCTGGAGGGCGCGTTCGAGCCCGGGGAGCGCGTCGTTCTCGTCGAGGACGTTGTCACATCGGGCGGAGCGGCGGCCGATGCCGTCCGGGCGGTACGGCAAGCTGCACTCGAATGCCGGACGGCTATCTGCGTCATCGACCGGGAGGAGGGGGGTGTGGACTCCCTCGCGCGCCTCGGAGTGCGCCTGCATCCCCTGTTTCGGGCGGCCGACGTTGCCCCGCCCCGGTCGGCTGCCGCAAAGCCGCATGGCTGAGCGGAATGTCCCGGAGTGGTAGGTTCCGCCCCGTGTTCCATCATGTCCAGAGGAGGAGGACCTAGGTGACCAAGCAAGAGTTCGTCAACGCGGTCGCGGACCGCAGCGGTCTCAGCCGCAGCGAGGCCGGCAAGGCGGTCGACGCCGTGCTCGACACGATCACAGACACGCTCAAGAAGCGCGACCAGATCAACTTCACCGGTTTCGGCAAGTTCGCCACCTCCGAGCGCAAGGCGCGGATGGGCGTCAACCCCCGGAACCCGGGCCAGAAGGTGCACATCCCGGCGGCGACCGTCCCGAAGTTCACCGCCGGCAGTTCGCTCAAGCAGTCGGTTCGGGGCGGCTAGGACGCACGCACCTCCTCCGAGTCGGGCGCTGAATACATTTGCGAAGGGGCCGCTGCGAATGCGGCCCTTCGCATCCTTCTGCTCTTGATCGAGACTACTCTGGCCTGATGGAGCCCGGAGCGGCGGTCGCGACCACGACCTTCGCCGACCGTCTGGCCGAGGCCGTGGGCGAGCGGCGGAGCCAGCTCGTGGTCGGCCTCGACCCGCGGCTCGACCTGCTCCCGCTGGAGCTCCGCGGCGACGCCCACGTCGGCCGGCCGGCGGCGGCCGAGGCGACCGCCCGTTTCTGCTGCGGGATCATCGACGCGGTCGCGCCGCACTGCGTCGCGGTCAAGCCGCAGCTCGCCTTCTTCGAGGTGCTCGGCTCCGACGGGATCGCCGCGTTCGAGCGAGTGGTGGGCTACGCGCGCTCGGCCGGGCTGCTGGTGATCGTCGACGGCAAGCGCGGCGACATCGGCTCGACCGCCCGCGCGTACGCCGACGCATACCTCGAACCCGGTCCGCAGGGCGCCCCGATCGCCGACGCCTTGACGGTGAACACCTACCTCGGCCGCGACTCGCTCGAACCGTTCGTCGCCGCCTGCCGCCGCGGGGGCGGCGGGCTCTTCTGCCTGGTCAAGACCTCGAACGCCGGCGGCGTCGACGTGCAAGACCTCGCCCTCTCCGACGGCCGTCCGCTGTGGAAGCAGGTTGCGTTGCTCGTCAACGAGCTTGGCGAAGAGGTGGTCGGCACCTGCGGCCTGTCGAGCATCGGCGCGATCGTCGGCGCGACCTATCCGCGGGCGATCGCGGAGGCGCGGAAGCTGCTTCCGCAGGCGATCCTGCTGCTGCCGGGCGTCGGGGCGCAGGGGGCCACTCCCGCCGACATCGCGCGGGCGTTCACGAGCGGGCCCGCCAGCGCGCTCGTCGCCGCATCGCGTTCGGTCATGTACGCGTTCCGGGACGGAGAGGACGACTGGCGGGCGGCAGCAGGGGCCGAGGCCGCGCGGTTGAATCACGAGGTGTGGACAGTCTCAGGCTGGTAGAGCACGCCGGTTCGTGGGCCCGCCGGCAGCGCTTTCCCGGTGGCGCCGACGGTCGGCGTGTGCTCGTGCGCTACGCCACGCCTGCCGCCTTCCTGCTCATCGTCACGGTCATCGTGCTCACCGCTCGCGGCAGCGTTCGCTCCGACGCTCCGCCGACGAAGGCTCCGTCCGCGGTCAAGAGGGCCGAGGCGTCGTCCACCGCGACCCGGGCGAAACCGGCGCCGTCCAAGAGCTGGTACGTGATCCAGAACGGCGACACGCTCGGCGCGATCGCTGCCAGGTTCGGGACCACGGTCGATTCGTTGCTCCGTCTGAATCCCGGCGTGGTGCCGACGGCCCTCACCCCGGGCGCGCACGTGCGCATCCGGTAGCGCTACTCTTCGCGGCCGTGAGACTCCGGCTCGCGCTGCTCACGGCCGTGCTCCTGCTCCTCGCGCCGGCCGCATTCGCTGGGGCGCCGCAGGTCTCCGGCCGTGCCTACCTGGTGGAGAACGGCGTCACCGGCGACGTCCTCGCGCAGCAGAACGACCGTGCCCGCCTGCCGATCGCCAGCATCACGAAGCTCATGACCGTGCTGGTCACGCTCGAGCACGCGCAGCTGGACGACGTCGTCACGGTCAGCCGTCAGGCGGCCGCCGTGGGCGAGTCGTCGATCTACCTGCAGAAGGGCGAGCGGCTCACCGTCGACGAGCTCGTCGAGGCGGCTCTGATCCAGAGCGCGAACGACGCCGCGGTCGCGCTCGCGGAGCACGTCGGCGGGACGCAGGCAGCGTTCGTGGCGATGATGAACGCCGAAGCCGCGAAGCTCGGGCTGCGGGACACGCACTTCGCGAATCCGGACGGCCTGGATGCGCCCGACCACTACTCGAGCGCCCACGACGTCACCCGTCTGGCCCGGATCGCGATGAAGAACCCGGTGATCCGCCGGGTCGTCGGCGAGGAGACGGCCGAGATCTCCGGCGGACGGACGCTGACGACCTGGAACGACCTGCTCGCGACGTATCCCGGAATCTTCGGCGTCAAGACCGGCCACACGAGCGCCGCGGGCTGGTCGGAGGTCGCCGCGGCGCGGTCGCACGGGGTGACCGTGTACGCGACGCTGCTCGGGAGCCCCGCGCGTGACGTCCGGAACGACGATCTGGCCGACCTGCTCACCTGGGGGCTGAGCCGCTACCGGACCGTCCATGTGATCTCGGCGGGGCGGGTCTACGCGACCGCCAGGGCGCCGTACGGGCGGCAGGCGCTGGCCCTCGTCGCCGCAGCGCCGGCAAAGCGCATCGTCCGGGTCGACCGAATGATGACCGAGCGCGTGGTCGCGCCGACCGTGGTCTCACTGCCGATCAGGAAGGGCCAACGCCTCGGCGAGGTGCAGATCTACACTGGGAGCAAGAAGGTCGCGGGCAGCCCCCTCGTTGCCGCCCGCTCGATCCCCAAGCCGGGGTTCTTCGGCCGCGCTGGTTGGTACACCAAGCGGACCTTGCATCACATCGGAGGCTGGTTTTAGTGCCCCTTCCAGAAACGCGAGACCATCGCTGGAAGGGGCACCGATGATCGTCACCGTCACTCTCAACGCCGCTATCGACCGCACGCTGACCGTGCCGAACTTCCAGCTCGGTCAGCGTCATCGCGCCAGCGCGGGCCTGACGCTCGCCGGTGGCAAGGGGATCAACGTCGCCCGCGCGCTCAAGCGGCTCGGCGTGCCGGTCGTTGCGACCGGGCTCGCCGGTGGGCGGACCGGAACGCGGATCATCGAGGAGCTGACCGGCGAGGCGATCCTCAACGACTTCGTCCGCATCGGCGGCGAGTCGCGGACGTCCACCGCGGTCGTCGACCCGACCGGAAGCACGTACACCGAGATCAACGAGTGGGGGCCGCAGGTCGAGCCGGAGGAGCTCCAGATGTTGCTCGACAAGCTCCACTACCTCGCCGGCGGCGCCGAGTTCGTCGTGCTCGCCGGATCGCTCCCCCGCGGCGTCGACGACGGCTTCTACGGCGAGCTGGTCCGCGACCTGACCCGCCGCCAGGTGCTGGCCGTGCTCGACTCGGAGGGCGAGCCCCTCCGGCTCGGCCTGGAGGCGGAGCCGTTTCTCGTCTCACCGAACCAACGCGAGGCAGAGGCGCTCGTCGGACAGGAGTTCTACGAGCGGCAGGACTTCGCCTACGCCCTCGAGCACATCGCCGAGCTGGGGGCACGAAACGTCCTGATCACGAACGAGAGCGGCTGCTTCGCGCGCCTGCGCGAGGGCCGCAAGACGCGGCGCTACCGCTCGGTCGCACCGCAGGTCGAGGCAGTCTCGAGTGTCGGCAGCGGCGATGTCCTGCTGGCCACCTACCTGGCAGCGCACGCGGCCGGACGCACGACCGAGGAGGCGCTGCGCGAGGCGGTCGCGGCCGGAGCCGCCTCGACCCTCGAGGTCGGCGCCGGGCGGTTCGACCCCAAGGAAGCCACCGTCCTCCAGCCGGACGTCGAGGTCGGCGAGCTCGAACAGGTCGGCGTCTGACGCTCGCTCCGCTCGCTCGCGTGGGGGGAACGGCCGGTTCCCCCCACGAGCCCCCCTCCCTAACCGTGTCCGCACCCCAGTAGCCGAGCGAGCCGCGGCCGCCATGTCGCCGCGGCGCCGAGACTGTTCTGCTGCGGGCTACTGGCGCCGGGTTCGGCCGGATGCGGCGTTAAGCTGTTCTCCTTGGAAGGGTTGGAGCTGGGTAGGGTCGAGGTCGAACGCCTCCTCGCGCTGGAGGACAAGTTCGCGCGGGAGGGGCTCGCGTTCGACGACGTCCTGCTCGTCCCGGCGTCCTCCGAGGTGCTCCCGAACGACGTCTCGACGCGTACTCGGCTCACGCGCGAGCTCGAGCTTGCGATCCCGGTCGTCTCCGCGGCGATGGACACGGTCACCGAAGCCCGCCTGGCGATCTCGCTCGCCCGGGCCGGCGGCATCGGCATCGTCCACCGCAACCTCTCGATCGAGGATCAGGTCGTCGAGGTCGACAAGGTCAAGCGCTCCGAGGCGGGGATGATCGTCGAGCCGGTGACGCTC
Organism: uncultured Actinomycetes bacterium; assembly: GCA_963775695.1. GTDB lineage: Bacteria > Actinomycetota > Thermoleophilia > Gaiellales > Gaiellaceae > DATBLE01. The sequence continues at coordinate 294,461 of CAVZJU010000009.1, forward strand.
CCCCCGACGCCCCCGTAGCCGAGGCGCTGGCGCTGATGTCCCGCTACCGCATCTCGGGCGTCCCGATCACCGACGACGAGGGGATCCTCGTCGGCATCCTGACCAACCGCGACCTCCGCTTCGAGACCGACACTGCCCAGCCGGTGAGCGCGCTGATGACCGGACGCGACCTCGTGACGGCGCCGGTGGGGACCACGCTCGACGAAGCCGAGCGGATCCTCCACCGGAACAAAGTGGAGAAGCTGCCCGTCGTCGCCTCCGACGGCCGGCTCCGCGGGCTGATCACCGTCAAGGACATCTCCAAGCGCATCGAGTACCCCGACGCGACGAAGGACGAGCAGGGGCGCCTGCGGGTCGGGGCTGCGATCGGCGTGGGCAGCGACGCGCTCGAGCGCGCCCAGGCGCTCGCGGCCGCGGGCGCCGACGTGCTCGTGCTCGACACCGCCCACGGGCATTCGCGCGGCGTGCTCGAGATGGCCCGCCGCATCCGCTCGCAGCTCGACACCCAGCTCGTCGCGGGCAACGTCGCAACGGCGGAGGCTGCCGAGGCCCTGATCGCGGAGGGCGTCGACGGCGTCAAGGTCGGCATCGGCCCGGGGGCGACGTGCACGACCCGGGTGGTCGCCGGTGTCGGCGTTCCGCAGGTGACGGCGGTCTTCGACTGCGCCCGCGTATGCTCGGCCGAGGGCGTGCCCCTGGTCGCGGACGGAGGCATCCGCAACTCCGGCGACATCGCGAAGGCAATCGCGGCCGGCGCCGACTCGGTGATGCTCGGTTCCGTCCTGGCAGGCACGGACGAGGCTCCCGGGGACGTGATCCTCGTCCAGGGCGAACGCTACAAGGAGTACCGGGGCATGGGCTCGCTGGGCGCGATGAAAGCCCGCTCGTTCTCGAAGGACCGCTACTTCCAGGGCGACGTCGAGGACGTGGACAAGCTCGTGCCCGAGGGGATCGAGGGCCGTGTGCCGTACAAGGGGGCGGTGCAGGCCGTGCTCTACCAGCTCGTCGGCGGGCTGCGCCAGTCGATGGGCTACTGCGGGGCCGGGGCGATCGACGAGATGAAGGAGCGCACGCGGTTCGTCCGGATCTCCGCTGCCGGCCTCCAGGAGAGCCACCCGCACGACATGACGATCACCAAGGAGGCGCCCAACTATCGCCGCTGAGGTGCTGCCGTTCCCGGCTCTGCAGCCTCAGCCGGCTGCAGATTCGAGGCCTGTGCTCGTCGTCGACCTCGGCGGCCAGTACTCGCAGCTGATCGCCCGCCGGGTCCGTGAGGCCCGTGTCTACTCGGAGCTGGTCGGCCACCGCTCGACCGCGGCCGCGCTCCGCGCGAGGAGCCCGGCTGCGCTGATCCTCAGCGGCGGCCCTGCCTCCGTCTACGCTGATGACGCCCCGCAGGTCGATCCCGGCATCTACGAGCTCGGCGTGCCCGTGCTCGGCATCTGCTACGGCATGCAGCTGATGGCGCAGGATCTCGGAGGCCGCGTCGAGCGGACCGGCGCCTCCGAGTTCGGCAAGACCGGTATCCGCGTGGCCGGCGCCCTCGCCGCCGGCCTGCCGGAGGAACAGACCGCGTGGATGAGTCATCGCGACTCCGTGACCGCGCCGCCGAAGGGAGCCGCGGTCACCGGCGGCTCCGACTCGACGCCGATCGCAGCATTCGAGGCGCCCGAGCGCGGCCTGTACGGCGTCCAGTTCCACCCCGAGGTCGCGCACACGCCGAACGGGCAGGAGGTGCTGAAGAACTTCCTGTACGGCGTCGCCGGGGCGCGCCCCACCTGGACGCCTGCGGCTGTGATCGAGGAGCAGGTGGAGCACATCCGCGCCCAGGTCGGCAATGAGCGGGTGCTCTGCGGCCTCTCCGGTGGCGTCGACTCCGCAGTCGCCGCATTGCTCGTGCACAAGGCGGTCGGCGACCAGCTCACGTGCGTATTCGTCGACCACGGCCTGCTCCGAAAGGACGAGGCGGTGCAGGTGGTCGAGACGTTCGAGGGCCACTTCCACGTGCCGCTGGTCCACGTCGACGCGGCTGCTCGGTTTCTCGAGCGGCTCGAGGGCGTGACCGAGCCCGAGGAAAAGCGGCGCATCGTCGGCGCGGAGTTCATCCGCGTCTTCGAGGCCGAGGCGGAGAAGCTCGGCCGCGTACCGTTCCTCGTTCAGGGGACGCTCTACTCCGACGTGATCGAGTCGGGCGGCACCGAGGGCGTCGCCGCCAAGATCAAGTCGCACCACAATGTGGGGGGCCTGCCGGATGACATGACGATGGAGCTGGTCGAGCCGCTCCGGTCGCTGTTCAAGGACGAGGTGCGGCGAGTCGGGGAGGAGCTCGGCCTGCCGGAGGCGATGGTCTGGAGGCACCCGTTCCCCGGCCCGGGACTGGCGATTCGCATCATCGGCGGGGTCACGCCCGAACGCCTGGAGATCCTCCGCGACGCCGACGCGATCCTGCTCGAGGAGGTCCGGAAGGCGGGCCTCTACCGGGAGCTCTGGCAGTGCTTCGCAGTGCTGCCCGCGATCCGTTCCGTCGGCGTCCAGGGCGACGAGCGAACCTACGGCTACCCGATCGTGATCCGCGCGGTCACCTCCGAGGACGCGATGACCGCCGACTGGGCCCGGCTGCCCTACGACCTGCTGGAGACGATCTCCAGCCGGATGACGAACGAGATCCCCACGGTCAACCGCGTGGCGCTCGATCTTTCCTCCAAGCCGCCCGCCACCATCGAGTGGGAATGACACGGGGGAAACGGGCGGTTTCCCCCGTTGGGCCCCCTTCCCTGACATTCGAACCTCAGACACGCTTGTGAGCCGCGCGCGCCATGTCGGTCGCGGCGGCGGACACCGGCGAGCTTCGGGGCATGCCGAACGAGATGACACGGCCGCTCGCGCGTGATTAGCTAGCGCGCGTGGCGATCGCCCCCCAGCAGGTCGCGTCTCCGGATGGGCGCACATGGACGGTGACCGTCGAGCGGACTCGCCGGAGCCTGAAGGACACCCGCGACGAGCCGTTCTTCTGGGCGCACGTGATCGTCACCGCGATCCTCGTCGCGCTGATGATCTGGCTCTTGCGCCACACCTGGTCGGGCATCTGGGCGGTGTTGATCCCGGCCATGGTGCTGATCTGGGCGATCGGGTTCGTCATCTCCGCCACCGGCTCGCGGGTCCGCGCCGAGACGCCGGGCCCGCCCTCCGAGCACCGGGTCTGGTCGATCACGAAGCGCTCGCACAAGGAGCACGCCCGGGACGGCGTGGTCGCTGCGATCGGTCGCGGTGACCTCTCCTCCGAACCGCCGGACACGCGGCTCGAAGAGATCTGAGCTAACCCGCGCCGTCCAGGTGCGCGAGCGGGTAGCGCGCGCGCACGCCGTCGACGAAAACAGCGAGACGCTCCGCCAGGGCCGGGTCGTGGATCTCCAACACGTTCTCCGCGTTCTGCTCGCCGGAATGGGAGAGGTTGAACGACCCGAGGAAGACGACGTCGTCCGCGACGGTCACCTTGGCATGCATGTAGTCGTGGACCGTCTCCGGGCCCCACGGCGTCGACCGCTTGCCGGCGAAACGGCCTGACCCGACGATCTGGAGCAGCAGCGGCAGCTTCCACGAGGCAACGCCGGTCGGGCCCCACTGCGCCTGCACCTCCTCGATCTGCGTCTGGTCGACCGCCCCGGCAACGTCGACCTTGCCGTCGGCGATCACCTGCGCCAGCGTCGCCAGCACCGGCGCGGCGGTCAGCACCGGCGAGCAGATCCGGATCCGCCGCTTCGCCCGGCCGATCGCCTTGGCAATGCGGTGCGAGAGTGCGTCGCCGAACCCTGGACAGAACCAGGGCCGGATCTCGACGCCATCCACCCGGACCGGCCTCGGCTCGACCGTGCCCGTGCCCTCGACGTCCCCCGACTCCCAGAGCTGCTCGAAGTCGAGCGTGTACGCCCGCGCCAGCTCGGGCGAATCGATCACCGCGATGACGTTCTCCTCCCGTGACCATGAGTCGTCGGTCCAGTTGGTCGATCCCGTCCACACGGAGGAGTTGTCGCGGACGACGTACTTGTGGTGCATCAGGTCGGGGATGCCGGCGATCGGCTTCGTCGGTACCGCCAGGCGGGCGATGTCCTCCGGCGCGGTTTGGGGTGGCGGGGGCACCGGGATCGGCGCGCGGAAGTCGGTGTTGTACATCAGCCGAACGGCGACGCCGCGCTTCCCCGCCTCGTCGATCACGTCGACGACCAGCTCCTCCAGCCCGGGCCCGAGCTTGAAGTCGTAGAGCGCGAGGTCGAGCGAGGTCGTCGCGGCGGCGAGGAAGTCGTGGAGCGCCCGGCCGACCGTGGCCGGCTGTTGCCCCCCGTCCGTCAACGTCGTGACCGTCATCATGGCGCCATGGAGTTTGCCGACGTTCTCCGTCGCAGGAAGATGGTTCGGAGCTACACGGACGAGCCGGTCGACCGCGAGGCAGTGGAACGGATCGTCGCGCGCGGCCGGAAGGCGCCGAGCGGCGGCTTCTCACAGGGCGTGCGCATGGTCGTCGTCACCGAGGAGGCGACCCGGGGTCGGATCGCCGACCTCGCGAACGAGCCGTACTACGTCGAGCGCGGGCTCGAGCCCTGGATCTCGCGGGCGCCGGTGCACGTCGTGGTCGCCATGCGAGAGGACGACTACCACGACCGCTACCGCCGGCCGGACAAGCTTCAGGAGGACGGCAGCGAGGTCGAGTGGCGCGTGCCGTGGTGGTGGGTGGACGCCGGTAAGTCGATCATGCTCCTCCTGCTCGCCGCCGTCGACGAAGGACTGGGGGCCGGGCTCTTCGGGTTGGTCGGCGGCGCAAACGACGGTCTGCGCGAGCTCCTGGGGATGCCGGCCGACCTGGAGATCGTCGGCGTGGTGACGATCGGCCACGCCGCCCAGGCGTCAGTTCAGGGCTCGCGCGGCAAGTTTCCGTGGAAGCCGCTCGAGGAGGTCGTCCGCTGGGAGCATTGGTAGACGAGCTCGCCGCCGCCCGGATCGGCAACACCTTCAACCAGTACAGCCGTTCCCGCGTTCGCCGAGAGCGCCTCGCCGCGTACCTCGAGGCGAGGGAGAACGCGTCGATCGTGCTCGTCGGCGAAGCCGCCGGCTACCGCGGCGCCCGCGTCAGCGGCGTCCCGTTCACCTCCGAGCGGCAGCTCAGCGGCCGCGGCCCGGCCGAGGCGAGCGCGACGATCGTCCACCGCGTCCTCGGCGAGCTGGGCATCGAGGACGACGTGTTGCTTTGGAATGTCGTTCCGACACATCCACACGAGCCCGGACGCCCGTATACGAATCGGCGGCCGTCGCGCTTCGAGGTCGATGTCTCCTTCCGGTTCCTCGAGGGTGCAGCGCGCGGCCGCCGTCTGATCGCCGTGGGGCGCCTGGCCCAGGAAGTCACGGCCGCGCCGTACGTTCGCCATCCGTCGCACGGCGGAGCAGCGGCCTTCCGTGCAGGTCTTGCCGCGCTGCTCGGCTAGGTCGGGCGCGCGGCGACGGCTCGGGAGAGCCCCGCAGACGTCGGCGCAGCACGGCTCACCGGGGTCAGCGCGTAGCCCTCGTCGACCTCGACGAAGGAGTGGCCGATCGTGACCGCCTCGTAGCAGGCGACGAACTCGAGCCAGAGGTCGTACCAGCCGCGGACCAGCCCGTCGTCCTCGTACAGCGCGCGGAGCGTGCGGTGCAGCGCCTGCCGGCGCGGGGGCCGGTCGCGGCGTGCGATTCGTCGGTCGAGTTGAGCGCGAAGACGGTCGGCGCTGGTGCGGAGCGTGAGGAAGGTGATGCCCTGGGCGGCCTCGAGGAGAGCCAGGCTCGGGTCGTGCTCGTACGCCGGGATGCCCTGGTGGAGCAGGCGGAAAAGGTCGTAGTGCAGGATCAGCGCCTCGACTGCTGCCGGGCGGCGGCGCGTCACCGAGCGGGCAGCCATGTCGGGTGCCCCCTTCGGCACCCTCAGCCGCTCGCGCAACAGGTCGTCGCTCAGCAGCCGGCGGATCAGCAGAGACTTTCCGACCGCCGGCGGGCCGGCGACGACGACGAGGTGGTCGATCGCCCAGCGCTCCTCGCCCGGTGCCGCCGTCAGCCGTCCTGACATCGGCTGATTGTCGTCATTCGGGCCGGACGAAGCAATCGGGTGCGGGCGGGCGGGGCGGACTGCATGCTGCTACCATTCCGCCCCGGCGCACCCCCGTGCGCCGCTTTTCGTGAGCGCAGCTTTCCCGTGAAGACAGTGACGATGCAAAAGACCTGGAATGCGAAGCCCGGCGAGGTCACTCGCCGGTGGTACGTCGTCGACGCCGAGGGCCAGACGCTCGGGCGTCTCGCCACGCGCATCGCCGACACGCTCCGCGGCAAGGGCAAACCCGAGTACACGCCGCACGTGGACACGGGCGACTTCGTCGTCGTCGTCAACGCCGAGAAGATCCGGGTGACCGGCAACAAGCTCGACCAGAAGCTCTACTACCGCCATTCCGGCTATCCCGGCGGCCTGCGCAGCAGGACGCTCCGCGTCCAGCTCGAGCGGCGGCCGACCGAGGTGCTCCGGAAGGCGGTCAAGGGCATGCTGCCGCGGAACAAGCTCGCGAGCGCCCAGATCGGCAAGCTGAAGATCTACGCAGGCCCCGAGCATCCGCACTCGGCGCAGAGCCCCGAGCCGCTGAAGCTGGAGACGAGATGACACTGGAGAATCGGTGAGCGAGCTCGCCACCTACCGCGGCACTGGCAAGCGCAAGACCTCGGTCGCGCGCGTGATCCTTCGTCCCGGTGACGGCGCGACGTGGTTCAACGGCCGCACCCTCGACGACTACTTCCCGCGGGCGAGCCATCGCAACCAGGTGATGGCGCCGCTACGGGTCGCCGGGCTCGAGGGCAGCTACGACATCCGCGTCCGTGTGCACGGTGGCGGTCCGTCGGGTCAGGCGGGTGCGGTCCGCCACGGCGTCGCCCGCGCGCTCGTCGAGGCCGATCCGGAACTGCGGACGGTGCTGAAGCGCGAGGGCTTTCTCGCCCGCGACTCGCGGATCGTCGAGCGCAAGAAGGCCGGCCTGCACAAGGCCCGCAAGGCTCCTCAGTTCAGTAAGCGCTAACACTGCGCTCCAGCGCTTGGAGGTGCGCATGAGCTCACCGACGCTTATGGCACGCAAATACTTCGGAACGGACGGCGTGAGAGGTGTCGTCGGCGAAGACCTGACGGCACAGCTCGTCGAGCAGCTCGGCCGTGCGTCGACACTCTGGGTCGGGGGCGGCGCGGTATTCGTCGGACGCGACACACGCGGCACCGGTCCGGAGCTGGAGCGCGCATTCGCGAGCGGTGTGGCGTCGGCCGGAGGTCACGCCGTGCTGGCCGGCGTCCTGCCGACACCGGCCGTCGCGCTGCTCGCGCTCGACCTGGGTGTCGTCATCTCCGCGTCGCACAACCCGCCCGAGTACAACGGCGTCAAGTTCTTCCGCAAGGACGGGAGCAAGCTCGGAGACGAGGACGAGGAGGCGATCGAGGCGCTGCTCGACGCGCCGCCGAACGAACCAGAGCGCGGCCAGGTCGACACCCTCGAGGTCGCGGTCGACAGCTACCTGGACCTCGTCATCGAGCGCTTCGGCTCGGATCTCGCGGGCCTGCGCATCGGCGTCGACTGCGCGAACGGCGCCTATTCCGGAATTGCGCCCCGTGCCTTCGAGGAGCTCGGCGCCGAGGTGGTCGCAATTGGCGTCGATCCCGACGGAACGAACATCAACGTGGCTGCGGCGCCACCGACCTGCGCGCGTTGCAGGCGCTCGTTCGCGATCGGGAGCTCGATCTCGGCGTTGCCTTCGACGGCGACGGCGACCGCATGCTCGCGGTCGACGAGAACGGCGACCCGCTCGACGGCGACCAGATCGTCGCCGTGCTCGCACTCGAGCTCGGGGTCGAGCTCGTCGCAGTGACGACGATGTCGAACATGGGCTTTCACCGGCTGATGGACGAACACGGGGTCCGCGTCCTCGTCACGGACGTCGGAGACCGATATGTGCTCGAGGCGCTGAAGCGCGAGGGTGGGATCCTCGGGGGTGAGCAGTCCGGTCACATCATCTACCTGGACGGGCACGTGACGGGCGACGGGCTGGCCGCTGCACTGCTCCTCTGCAGCGCCGTCCGGGGCCGGAGGATGTCCGAGGCTGCCGCGGTGATGGAGCCCTACCCGCAGGTCAAGGAGAACGTCCGCGTCACCCGCCGGCAGCTCGGTGACCGCATCCGCGACGAGGTCGACCGGGTCAACGCCGAGCTCGACGGCAGAGGCCGCGTGCTCGTGCGGCCTTCGGGCACCGAACCGGTCGTCCGGGTCTTGGCCGAGGCCGAGACGGACGAGGCGGCGGCGGCGCTCTGTGCTAGCATCAGCGCGCTCGTGCAGCAAGAGCTCGGCTGACCGCTCCGACGACGGAGCGGCCAAGATGCCGGGCTTTTCGTGTTTGGTGATTCGTTTCCGGACGTTTCGCCGAAAACCGAGGAGGAGCGCCACGTGTGCGGGATCATCGGATACGTCGGAGAGCGGGCCTGCAAGCCGCTCCTCGTCCAGGGGCTCGAACGGCTCGAGTACCGCGGGTACGATTCGGCCGGCCTCGCCCTGCTCGAGGCGGACGGGCTCCACTACCTGCGTGCCGTCGGCAATCTCCAGCGGCTGAAGCGGGCCTCGGAGTTCCACGAGTCGACGTCGACCACGGGCGTCGGACACACCCGCTGGGCCACGCACGGCGCCGTCTCGCTCGCAAACGCGCACCCGCTCACCGGCTGTGACGACGCCGCGCTGTCCATCGTGCTCAACGGGATCGTCGAGAACTACCGGGAGCTCAAGGACTCGCTCGTCCGGGACGGGCACTCCTTCTCGTCGGAGACCGACGCCGAGGTGGTCGTCCACCTGATCGAGCGTTACTATGACGGCGACCTCGTCGCCGCCTTTCGGAGCGCCTACGAGCAGCTCGAGGGGCACTTCTCGATCGTCGCCATCCACCGCGAGCATCCGGGCACCTTGGTCGGCGCGCGGAGCCAGACGCCGTTGGTGGTCGGCGTCGGGGACGGCGAGATGTTCCTCGCATCCTCGATCGCCGCGTTCCTGCACGAGACGCGCCGCGTGCAGTTCATCGACGACCACCAGGTCGTCGAGCTCCGCCCGGAGGGTGCGACCTTCCACGGCGAGGACGGCGAGATCGTCGAGCCCGAGATCACCGAGATCGACTGGGACGACGAGAGTGCCGAGAAGTCCGGCTTCGAGACGTTCATGCTCAAGGAGATCTACGAGCAGCCCGAGGCGGTCCGCGAGACGATCGGCGATCGCGTCCGCGGCCGGCAGCTGATTCTCGAGGATCTCGGCCTCACCGAGCTGGAGATCCAGAATCTCCGGCGGATCGTCATCGTCGCCTGCGGCAGCGCCTACCACGCCGGCGTCGTCGGCCGCTACATCCTCGAGGAGTGGGCGCGCCTGCCGGTCGAGCCCGACATCGCCAGCGAGTGGATCTACCGGAACCCGGTGCTGACGAAGGACACGCTGGTGATCGGCATCTCGCAGTCGGGTGAGACGCGCGACACGGTCAACGCGATGAAGCTCGCGCGGGAGCGCGGGGCCAGGACGCTCGCGATCACGAACCTGATGGGGACGCAGATCACCCGCGAGGCCGACGCCGTGCTGTTCACCCGCTGCGGGCTCGAGATCGGCGTCGCCGCCTCGAAGACCTTCACGGCGCAGGTCGCGCTGCTCTCGCTGCTCGCGCTCAGGCTCGCGGATGTCCGGAAGACGTTGCCGCAGCAGCAGATCGACTACATCCTCGACCGCTTGCACGAGTTGCCCGACAAGATGGCCGAATTCCTTGCCGGCGACCACCCGGTCGACGAGATCGCCCAGCGCTTCTACGACCGGCCGTTCTTTCTCTACCTCGGCCGGCACATCGGGCTGCCGGTGGCGCTCGAGGGCGCGCTCAAGCTCAAGGAGATCTCGTACATCCCGACGGAGGCGTATTCGGCCGGCGAGATGAAGCACGGCCCGATCGCGCTACTCGAGCCCGGCACGCCGGTGGTCGTCGTCGCCACCGACATCCACGTCTACGACAAGATCGTCTCCAACATCCAGGAGACCCGCGCCCGCGGAGCGAAGGTGATCGCGATCGCGACGGACGGCAACGAGGACATCCAGCACCACGCCGACGACGTCATCTACGTGCCGAAGACGCCGAACTTCCTCCAGGCGGCGCTCGCCGTCGTCCCGCTCCAGCTGCTCGCGTACCGGATCGCGCGGCTGCGCGGCCTGAACGTGGACCAGCCGCGGAACCTGGCCAAGACGGTCACGGTCGAATAGCCGCGGCGGCGCCGTGCCGGCGCCGCCGCCGACTGGAGTCAGATCGCTCGGACGAGGACCTCCCGGTCGACCCGGTTGCCGTTCGCGTCGACCGCGGCGATCGTGATGTTGTAGTTGTGGTTCTTGACGGCCTTGAACGGGGCTTTGAAGCTCACCCAGCCGTCGTAGCCGATCACCGAGGCCGGCTGGGCCGTCTTCAGCACCTTCGAGCCGTCGTAGATGGCGATCGTCATCCCGACTTTCGCGCCGGCGCCGGAGCGTGACCAGAGCTCGAGCGCCGCGAACTTGACGGTCGGGTTGGCGGTACCGCCCTTCACGAAGATCTGCGGATTACGCCCGTCGTACTGCGTCGCCAGGCTCGTGAACGCGGAGAAAGCCGGCTTCTTGGTCCCGTCACGCTTGACCAGACCGCTCTGCCAGGCGCTGGTCGGGTCGTCCCGCAGGATGAACCAGATGAAGATCGACACCTTGGGGTCGTTCGCGGCGAAGCGCAGGGCCGTCCGTAGATACGCGGCCTGCTGTGCGTAGGTCACGCCCTTCGGCTCCTCGGGCTTGGTCTCATGGCCGTACTCGGTGATCCACATGACCACGTTGCGCTTGAACCAGTGGCCGAGCTGGTTCTCGAACCGCGGCAAGTTCGAGAGGGTCACGTTCGGCCAGCGCGTCTTCGCCAGCGGCCGGCCGTTGATCGACGTCGGATACGGGTGGTGCGACCAGGCGTCGAAACGCAGGGCGGGCCGTTGCTTGGAGAGCAGCTCGGCGAACTTCCCCGGCGACTCGGTCTCCTGTGTGCCCTGCTTGCCCAGGTAGCGGTCGCGCCCCCGCGCGGAGGTCTCGCCGATCCCGACCAGAGAGCGGCTGTTGCCCGCCTTGATCCCCGCGTAGGCTGCCCGGTAGAGCTTCGCGTAGATGGCCGGTCCGACCGGCTTGCCCTTCGAGTCGTACTGGGGTGAGAGGAACTGCCCGAGGTTCGACTCGTTCCAGACCGAGAAGTAGCGTACGAAGGGGTAGCCCTGGTAGCGGCCCGAGTAGCGCGACGCGAGCGCACGCGCGAAGCTCTGGAGCGTGGAGTAGTTGGTCGGCGCGAAGTTCTGGCCCTTGCCGCCGTTTGCCCAGGCGGGCGTGCCCCAGATCGTCAGCATGACCTCCATGCCGTGCAGGCCCGCGTTGCGCACGAACTCGTCGAGATCGTCGAAGCGATAGGCCGGGTCGAACGGATTGGCGCCGTTCGCAGGTCTGGTCTGCGCGATCCTCGACCAGTAGACCGTCGTCCGGACGATGCCTGCGTGCGACTGCTCGCCGAGGTCGAAGACATTGAGCCGATCGTCTCGCCAACGGAGGCTGGGGTCGTCCTGGAAGCCGATCATCATGCGCGGCTGGGCCGACGCGATGATCGGGAAGACGGCGGTCGCCGCTACACAGGCAGCGGCAACGAGGAACAGACGCAAACGCATGGGCAGATGCTCCCTTCGGTCGGAAAGGTCGAGACAGACTAGCGAGGCGTTTCCCAGGATCGGCCCGTTCTTACACACTGCTTACGTCGGTGGCCGACGCAGCCTCTTGGTCTCGGAACGCTGGCGCTTCTGCTCGAGCCTGCGTTCCCGCGATGCCGCGGTGGGTGCGGTCGGGCGGCGCCGCCGCTCGACGCGCAGAGCCCGGCGGAGCGCCTCGACCAGGCGCTCGACCGCCAGCTCACGGTTTCGCCACTGGCTCCGCTCGTCCTGCGCAACCGCGCGCAGCACCGGCCCCGCCCGGTCGATCACCCGCTGCTTCTGCACGGGTGTCAACGCGGACGAGCTCTCGACGTCGAGGATCGCCTCCACGCGGGTCTCCGACCGCTGCGCGTGCTGTCCCCCCGGACCACTCGACCGCGAGAACCTGAGCTCGATCTCGTCGACGGGGAGGCTCACGGAGCGGGTGACGTAAATAGACTCGCCGGGCATGGCGGCCATTCTGCTCGACGTCGACGGCGTTCTCCATGTCTCCGGCAAGGCGATCCCGGGCGCAGCGGAGGCGGTCAGGGAGCTGCGACGGGCGGGTCATCGCCTGCGGTTCGTCTCGAACAGCACTACCAGGCCGCGGTCGGTGCTTGCCGACGAGCTCCGGGGGTGCGGGATCGAACTCGACGACGAGGAGCTCCAGACGACTGCGGCCGCCGCCGCGCGCGTGCTCGCAGGGCGGCGCGTGCTCGCTCTGGTGATGGCGGCTCTCGTTGCGGATTTCGACGGAATGGAGCTCGTCGGCGACGGGGCAGAGGCGGTGTTGCTGGGCGGCGCGGACGAGACCGAGGAGACCGGACGCGTCTTCAGCTACATGAACCTCGCTCGCGCGTTCGGCGAGCTCGAGCTGGGAGCGGAGCTCTACTGCCTGCACAAGAACCGGTGGTGGCAGACCTCGCGCGGGCCGCTGCTCGACTCGGGCGCCTTCGTCGCCGGCCTCGAGTTCGCCGCCGGGGTGGAGGCGACGGTGCTCGGCAAGCCGAGCCCTGCCTACTTCGAGGCGGCCCTCGAAGCGCTCGACGCCGAGCCAGGCCTGACCTGGATGGTCGGCGACGATCTCGACTCCGACGTCGCCGGCGCCCAGCGCTACGGGCTGAAGACGGTGCTCGTCCGTACGGGGAAGTTCCGGCCCGACGAGCTCGACCGTTCGACCGTGGTTCCCGACGCCGTGATCAGCTCGGTCGCCTACCTGCCCGAGTGGCTCGAGCGGGCGCAGTGACATCGCCCGCCCCAGGCCCCCTCTCTGGCCATCGGCCAAGGTGCGGCCGATGACCGTCGGCGTCGATCTGATCGAGATCGAGCGGGTGCGGCGCGCGCTCGCGCGGTACCCGTCCTTCCGCGAGCGCTGCTTCACCGAAGCCGAGCGGGCGTACTGCGACTCTCGCCCGAACCCGGCCCAACACTACGCCGCCCGCTTCGCCGGCAAGGAGGCGGTCGGGAAGGCGATCGGCTTCGGGGTGGCGCGGGCGTTCGCCTGGCGGGACGTCGAGATCGCCGGCCGGCCGAAGCCCGATGTTCTCCTGTCAGGGCGCGTGGCGGCGTGGGCCGAGCGGGTCGGGGCGGGAACCCTCGATCTCTCGATGACGCACTCGCGCGAACTCGCCGCCGCTGTGTGTGTCGCGGCCGATGCTTGAGCCCCTCTACACGGCCGCCGAGATGAAGGAGGCGGAGGCAGGGCACGACGTGCAGACGCTGATGGAGCGCGCCGGCCGCGCGGTGGCCGAAGAGGCGCTCCGCCGCTACCCCGGGGCGCAGTCGTTCGGGGCGGCCTGCGGTGGCGGCGCGAACGGTGGCGACGGAAGGATTGCCCTCGACGTTCTGCGGTCCGCAGGTAAGGACGCAGAGGAAGGGACGAACGGCGACGTGTTGATCGACGCGTTGTTCGGGACCGGCTTCCACGGCGAGCCACGGCCCGTTGCTGCGCGGCTGATCGAGGAGATCAATGCCGCCGCCGCTCCGGTCGTCGCGGTCGACCTGCCGTCGGGCGTCGATGCCGACACCGGCGAGATCGCCGGCGCCGCGGTGCACGCCGACGTGACCGTGACCATGCACGGCCGCAAGGTCGGACTCGAGGTCGCTCCGGGCAGATTCCGCGCGGGCGAGGTGGTCGTCGCCGACATCGGGCTCGAGCACCGCAAGACCGGTGCAGCGCTCGTCGACCGCGCGATGCTCGGCCTGGTGCCCCGCAAGCGCGAAACCGACAACAAATACTCGGCGGGCGCGCTTCTGGTCGTCGGCGGCTCGCCGGGCATGGCCGGCTCCGTCACCCTCACGGCATCGGCCGCCTTCAGGGCGGACGCCGGCTACGTGACGATCTGCTCCGAGGTCGAACCTTCCGTACTGGAGGCCGTGAAGCGGCCGCTCGAGGAGGCCTTCACCGCGGCGCCGCGCCACGGCGCGTTGGCGGTCGGCCCCGGCCTCGGGCGATCCGACGAGAAGCGTGTGCTCGTCCGCCGGCTGCTCGAGGAGACAGAGCTGCCGGCGGTCGTCGACGCCGATGCCCTCTTCGGGCTCGAGCCGTTCACGCGCGCTGCGCCGACCGTGCTCACCCCGCACGAGGGCGAGCTCGGGCGGCTGCTCGACCGCGAGGCGTCGTGGGTGGCCGCGCACCGGCTGGCGGCGGTGGGAGAGGCGGCGGAACGGTTCGGCTGCATCTGTCTGCTGAAGGGCGCCGACGCGCTCATCGCTGCGCCGGGTGAAGGCGTCCTCGTCGCCGCGTTGGGCCCGCCGTCGCTCGCCACCGCGGGCACCGGCGACGTGCTCACCGGCGTGATCGGAGCGTTCCTCGCGAAGGGGATGGACGCCCGGATCGCTGCCGCGGCGGGCGCCGTCGCCTGCGACGTGGCGGCGCGCCTCGGACCGTCGCGGGGCCTGGTCGCCTCGGACGTGGTCGGCCTGCTTCCGGCCGCGCTCGGGTGACGATGCCGCGGTCGGAGATCACGATCGACCTGGGCGCGGTCCGCCGGAACGCCCGAGTGCTGCTCGGCGCACTCGCCGGCGCGGAGCTCTGGGCGGTGGTCAAGGCCGACGGCTACGGCCACGGAGCGGCAGACGTCGGCGGCGCTGCGCTCGGGGCGGGGGCGACCGCGCTCTGCACCGCCACGGTCGCCGAGGCGCTCGCGGTGAGGACGGTCCTCCGCGACGCCCGCATCATCGTCCTGGGGCCCGTCGCCGAAGAGGAGCTCGGAGAGGCCGGGGACGCGCGGCTCGAGCTCGTGGTCGGCGACGACCGCCCGCTGCCGGAGGGGATCCCGGTCCATCTGAAGCTGGACACCGGCATGGGCCGCTGGGGACTCTCGGAGCTGCCCACCCCCTCGAGGCAGGTGGTCGGCCTGATGTCCCATCTCGCCACGGCCGGCGCCGACCCCGCATTTGCCGAGCTGCAGATCGAGCGCTTCCGGGAGGCGACCGACGCCTACTCGAGCCTCACCCGGCACATCGCGAACAGCGCGGCGACGCTCCGGTTGCCGTCCGCGCGGTTCGACGCCGGCCGCTGCGGGATCGCGCTCTACGGCCTCTCCCCGTTCGGCGCCGACCCGACCGACGACGGGCTCGAGCCCGTGCTCGGTTGGCGGAGCGAGATCGCCCGGGTCAAGCTGCTCGAGCCGGGGGAGAGCACCGGTTACGGCCGGCGGTTCGTGGCCGAGCGGCCGACGTGGATCGGGCTGGTTCCGGTCGGCTACGCGGACGGCTTCCGGCGCGACCTCACCGGCACCTCGGTCCGGGTCGGCGACGACCTGCACACCGTCGTCGGGGCGATCTCGATGGACTCCTTCGCGGTGGAGCTCCCCGAGCGGCTGCCGCTGGGGACACCCGTGACCTTGATCGGAGACGGGGCGCTCGCCGACGACCATGCCCGGATCGCGGGCACGATCTCCTACGAGCTCGTCTGCGGCATCGGCTCGCGCCCGGTACGAGCGCAGCGGTCGCTCGTCGGCGATGCTTAGCCTCGACGTGATCGCCGAGCTCTTTGCCGGGGAGGACGCCTGGGTGGTCGGTGGGGCCGTTCGCGACGACCTGCTCGGCCGGACGACCCTCGACGTCGACGTCGCCTGCCGCGATCCCGAGCGCGCCGCCCGAGCGCTCGTCGCCCGGGCCGGCGACGCCGTCTTCCCGCTGAACGAGGAGTTCGGCGCCTGGCGGGTGCTGCTCGACCGAAGCACGACCGTCGACTTCTCGCCGCTACGTGGTGGCTCCATCGACGACGATCTCGCCGCACGCGATTTCACCGTGAACGCGATCGCACAGCCCGTGACCGGCGGCGAGTACGTCGACCCGTTCGGCGGCCGCGCCGACGTCGAGCGCGGCGTCCTGCGGGCGGTGTCGCCCGACGTGTTCGACCACGATCCGCTCAGGCTGCTGCGCGGTGTCCGGCTCGAGGACGAGCTCGGCTTCCGGCTCGATCCGCAGGCGCAGGAGCTGACGCGGGCGAAGGCCGGGCTGCTGACACGCGCGGCGGGGGAGCGGATCCTCGACGAGCTGCAGCGGCTGAGCGCCGACGGCATCGAGCGAGCCGGGGAGCTCGGCCTGCTGGAGCCGCTCGGCGGCCGCGTCGACCCGCGCCTGCGCGCCTTCGACTCCCCGTGGTTCAGGCTGGCGGTCACGTTCGGTGAGAACCTGGGGCGTCTGCCGATCCCGGGCGACCTGCGGCGATTCGTCGGCATCCTGCTCCGGGTGGAGCCTCCGGCGGATGGCTCGCCGCGTGCGATCCATCGGTTTCGCCGCTCGACCGAGCCGTTCGCGCTGGAGGCGCTGGCCTACGTCGGGGCGGCGGAGCTGGCCGACGCGGTGGAGCAGGCGCGCGCCGAGGAGCCGGCCGAGCCGCTGCTGCGCGGCGACGAACTCGGCCTCGAGCCCGGCCCCGAAGTGGGCAGGCTCCTCGAGCTGATCGCCGAAGAACGTGCAGCAGGCACGATCTCGACGAGAGAGGAGGCGTTGGAGCTTGTCCGACGATCGCTGGAGTAGGACCGCCGCCCGGCTGGGGGAGCTCGAGGAGCGCCGGCGGGCGGCGTTCACGGAGGCCGTTCGCGGCTTCGTCCAGCCGCGCGGCGAAGAGCACGCGCTCGACCTCGGCACCGGCACCGGTGCCTTCGCGTTCGCGCTCGCGCCCTACGTCGCGGACGTGCTGGCCGTCGACAGGTCCCCCGCGCTGCTGGAGGAGGGCCGCCGCCGCGGAAGCGCGTTCCCGAACGTCACCTTCGTCGAGGGAGACGCGACGCGGCTCGATCTCCGTCGCGGCACCTTCGACCTCGGCGGCTGTTCCCGTGTCCTCCACCATGTCCCGCGCCCGGAGATGATCGTCGCGTCGCTTGCCCGAGCGGTCCGCTTCGGTGGGCAGGTGGCCGTGATCGACCAGATCGCCCCTGCCGATCCGCTGGTCGCGGTCGAGGTCGACCGCTTCGAGCGCGCGCGGAACCCGGATCACCAGCGCCTCCTCCCCGACACGGACGTCCGCGCATTGCTCGAGGCGAACGGGCTCGTCGTCGTCCGGACGAAGTTCACCGAGGAACAGCGAGATCTCGCCTGGTATCTCGACCTCGCCGACTGCCAGGGAGACGAACGGGAGCGGGCGGCGGAGTTGGCGCCACCTTCCCCGACCGCGCACGTCGGCTGGTATCTCGCCGTCAAGCCGCATCCCGGCACCTAGACTCCGCCGGTGGACCGCGACCTCCTGCTCACCCGGCTGGCCGACCTGGCGGTCACGGTCGGCGCCAACGTGCAGCCCGGCCAGATCGTCACCGTGGGCGCCGACCACGCGCAGTTCGAGTTGGCCCGCGCGATCGCGGACAGCGCCTATCGGCACGGGGCGCGTTTCGTCGACGTCCAGTACTTCGACCCGTACGTCAAGCGAGCCCGTATCGCCCACGCCGCCGAGGAGACCCTCGACTTCGTACCGTCGTGGTTCAGCGACCGGATCCGCGCGCTCGGCACCGAGCGGGCCGCGAGGATCTCCCTGGCCGGGCCGAGCACGACCGGTGTGCTCGACGATCTCGACCCCGAGCGGGCCGGCCGTGACCAGCTCCCGTTCGTCAAGGAGATCCTGGACGTGATCAACGAGCGGACGACGAACTGGGCGGTCGTCCCGTGTCCCAGCATGACCTGGGCCCGGCTCGCCCATCCGGACCTCGCGCCGGAGGATGCGCTGGATCGACTGTGGGAGGAGATCGCGCACGTCTGCCGTCTCGACGAGCCCGACCCGGTCGCCGCCTGGAGCGACCGAGCCGATGTGCTCGCCGCCGCGGCCGCGCGCATGAACGAGCGTCGCTTCGACGCGCTCCACTTCGAGGGGCCGGGAACCGACCTGACCGTCGGGCTGCTGCCGACCTCCACCTTCCACGGCGCGCACGACGAGACCGTCGACGGGATCGTGCACCTCGCCAACTTGCCCACGGAGGAGGTCTATGCCACCCCGGATCCCGAACGGGTGGAGGGGGTGGTCCGGTCGACGAAGCCGCTCGTCCTCGCCGACGGGACGATCATCCGCGGCCTGGAGGTGCGGTTCGAGGGCGGCCGCGCGGCGGCGATCGATGCCGAGCAGGGCGCCGCCGTCATGCGCGGCCGGGCCGCGTTCGACGAGGGCGCAGCCCGTCTCGGCGAGGTTGCGCTCGTCGATCGGGAAGGCCGCATCGGCCGGCTCGGCACTGTCTTCTTCGACACCCTCCTCGACGAGAACGCGGCCAGCCACGTCGCCCTCGGAGACGGGTTCGACCAGGGTCTGTCGGACGACGACAGGAAGCGGCGCAACCGCAGCTCGATCCACATCGACTTCATGATCGGCGGCGACGATGTCGCCGTGACCGGCATCACGCGGGAGGGCGAGCGCGTGCCGGTTCTGCGCGGCGGCTCGTGGCAAATCTAGGGTCTGAACCTAGCGGCGACCGAACCGAGTGCTGAACCAGGTCAGGCCGCGGGAGAAGGTGCTCGGCGCGGAGCCCTGGAGCACCGCCATGCTTCGGAACCACCAGGGGACGAAGCTCTCCCGACGGTCACGGGCGACCGCGTCGACGATCGTGCGCGCGATTCGCTCCGGCTCGATCACCGTCCACTCGAGCGCCTTCGGCAGGACGCTGGGCTCCGGGAACCCTGCCGTGGGGGAGAAGCCCGGGAGGACCGTGTGGACGCGGATCCCGCGCGGCCTGAGCTGGGCGGCGACGGCGCGGGAAAAGGCGAGCTGGGCGTGCTTGGAGGCCGCGTACGGCCCCGATTGCGGCAACACCACCGTCCCGGCGACCGAGACCACGTTGACGACGTCGGCCGGGGCGGCGGCCTCGAGCACCGGCAGGAACGCCCGCAGGCACCAGATGCCACCGAAGTAGTTGATCCGCATCACGTTCTCGATCCGCTCGGGATCGCCGGTGACGAAGTCGGCCTTGCCCGGGACGCCGGCGTTGTTCACCAGCAGCTTGATCCGGGGATGGCGCGCGCTCACTCTGGCGGCGAGGGCGTCGACCGCCGCCCGGTCGGCGACGTCGCAGATCTCTGGCTCGGCGCCAAGCTCGTCCGCAAGCAGGCGCAGCCGCTCCTCGCCGCGCGCGACGAGCACGCAGCGCCAGCCGCCGGCGGTCAGCAGCCGCGCGACCTCGGCCCCGATCCCGCTCGACCCGCCAGTGATCACAGCGACCCGCACGGGTGCCAGACTACGTAGACTCGGCCACCGTGTCGCCCTTTGCGGGCAAGCGCGGTCTCGTTCTCGGCGTCGCCAACAAGCGCTCGATCGCCTGGGCGATCGCCCGGCGCCTCGCCGAGGGCGGCGCCCGGCTCGCGTTCACGTACCAGGGCGAGCGGATCGAGTCGAGCGTGCGCGAACTGGCCGGCTCTGTCGACAGCCCCCTTGTCACGGAGTGCGACGTGCGCTCGGACGACGACATCAGGCGCGTCTTCGACGAGGTAAGAGAGGCCTTCGGCGGGAGCCTCGACCTCCTCGTCCACTCGGTCGCCTTCGCAGCCGCTGAGGACCTCGAGGGCAGGTTCACCGACACGCCCCGCGACCGCTTCTGGATGGCGCTCGACATCAGCGCCTATTCGCTGGTCGCCTGCGCCCGCGCCGCGGAGCCGCTGATGGAGGCGGCGGGCGGCGGGGCGATCGTGACGATGACCTACCTCGGCGGCGAGCGGGCCGTGCCGCACTACAACGTCATGGGCGTCGCCAAGGCGACGCTCGATTCCGCCGTCCAGTACCTCGCCTGGGACCTGGGCCAGAAGAACATTCGCGTCAACGCTGTGTCTGCCGGCCCGGTGCGCACGCTCGCGGCCAGGTCGATCGCCGGCTTCCCGACGATGGAGGCGATCGTCGAGGAGCGCTCGCCGCTCCACCGGCCGATCGACGCCGACGACGTCGGCGCGGCAGCCGCCTACCTTCTCTCCGAGGACGCGAAGAACGTGACCGCGACGACGCTGTACGTCGATTCCGGGTACCACTCCGTCGGCATGTAGAGCGGCGGGAGAGGGCTGGGGGATTTGCCTCCGGGCGCTACCCCGGTCACCATCCATTCGGAAGATGCCGTACGAGATCGTCGGCAGGGAGCGTGATCTCGCCTCTGTTCACGCCTTCGTCGGCCGGACGTCGGGCGGGGCGGCCGGGCTCGTGCTCGAAGGCGAGGCGGGGATCGGCAAGTCGACGCTCTGGCTCGCCGGAGTTTCGGCTGCGCGCGAGCGAGGCATGTTCGTCGTCGCGGCGCGGCCCGCGGAGGCCGAGCACGGCCTCGCACACGTCGGCCTGGGCGACCTCTTCGACGAGATCCTCGCCGACGTCGCCCCCTTGCTCTCCGTGCCGAGGCGTCGCGCGCTCGAGGTCGCGCTGCTGCGCGAGGAAGCACCGGACGAGCCGGTCGACCATCGCGCGCTCGGCGTCGCAGTCCGCGACGTGCTGCAGCTGCTCGGCGAGCGTGGCCCGGTCCTGCTGGCAATCGACGACGTCCAGTGGCTCGACGCGGCGACGTCGAGAGCGCTCGAGTTCGCGCTGCGTCGACTCGCGGCGAGCCCCATGCTGCTGCTGCTCGCCCGGCGGCTCGCCGAGGGCATCGAGCCGTCGGCAGTGGAACGGAGTCTGGACGCGGGGGGCGTCCGGCTGCTGAAAGTGGGGCCGCTCAGCGTCGGGGCGCTCCACCGACTCATGCAGGATCGCCTCGGGAAGACGTTCGCGCGGCGGACTCTGCTCCGAATCCACGAGCATTCGGGCGGGAATCCGTTCTTCGCGCTGGAGCTGGCCCGCACCGTCGACGTGAACGTCGATCCCCTCGAGCCGCTCCCCGTTCCCGAAACCCTCGACGAGCTCGTCCGCGCAAGGTTGGCGGGGCTTTCGGCCCCGACGCGCGAGGCGTTGGCGCTCGCGGCGGCGATCGGCACGCCTTCGATGGCACTCCTGGAGCGGGCGGGCGTGACGGCAGACGAGCTCGCGCCGGCGCTCGCCGCGCACGTGATCGAGCGCGAGAACGGCTCGATCCGTTTCAGCCACCCGCTGCTGGCCTCGGTCGTGTACGCGGACCTGGGCGACCGGCGCCGCAGCGTCCACAGGCGCATCGCGGAGGTCCTGGCCGACCCGATCATGCGGGCTCGCCACCTCGCGCTCGCGAGTGACGCCCCCGACGCCGAAGTGGCCACGGTACTCGACAGCGCCGCGAAGCTCGAGACCCAGCGGGGCGCAGCGGGCATCGCGGCCGAGCTCGCCGAGCAGGCGCTGCGGCTGACCCCGTCGGAGGACCGCGACGAGCGCGGCCGCCGAGCGCTGGCGGCGGCTCGCGCCGAGCACGCTGCCGGCGAGTGGATGCGCGCCCGGGTGATTGCAGACGATCTTCTGGCAGAGACGGAGCCCGGGCCGTTCCGTGCGGAGGTGCTTGCCCTTCTCGCCCAGGTCGAGGGGCTCGACCGGGCGGTGACGCTGCTCGAGGAAGCCGTGCGCGAGGCGGAGTCCCGGCCGGCGCTCGAGTCGCGAATCCAGGCCCAGCTGGCCTGGGCCGCGCGTTTCAAGAAGGGTTACCCGGACGCGCTCGAACATGCTCGTTCGGCCCTCGCGCTCGCCGACGACCTCGGGGACGATGCGCTCCGGGTCGGCGCGCTCGGGACTCTCGCATTCCTCGGCTTTGCCGTCAGCGACCCCGAGGCCCCGGCCCACGCCAGGCGGGCATACGAGATCGCGACGGACGCCGGCGACGCCGGTCTGCTGAGACGCGCGGCCGTGGCGCTGACCCGCGTGCTCGAGCTGGAAGGGAAGCGCGGCGACGCCCGGGCGATGCTCGAGCGCGAGCTCGAGGCGTGGAGGGAGCGCGACGAGCCCGCGGCCGCGGAGCTGCTCACCGTGCTCGCCTGGATCGAGCTGTGGGGGGGCCGCTGGCGGCTCGCGGCGGACTACGCAGCGCGTTCGCTCGAGCTCAACGTCCAGTACGGGCTCGACGCGCCCTGGAACCACCTGCCGATCGCCGTGATCGCCGCCCATCGCGGTCAGCTCGAGCTCGCGCGCGCGCATTCCGAGCTCGCGCTGCGCCTCGGCGAGGAGCAGATCGGCCTGCACACGCCCGTCCATCTCGGCACGCTCGGGGTCGTGGCGCTGCGGGACGGCGATGCGCGCGAGGCACTCGACTGGTTTGAACAGGCGCAAGCGCAGACCGCGAGGCTCGGGTGGCGCCAGGCAGGCCGCAGCTGGTGGATCCAGGATCATCTCGAGGCGCTGCTCGAAGTCGGCCGGCTCGACGATGCGCTGTACCTCCTCGACGCCTGGGAGGCGGACGCGGCACGTGTCCGCGATGAGGAGATGCTCGCGCACGCGACGCGGTGCCGGGGCCTTGTCGCCGCTGCCGAAGGGGCCGTCGACCGGGCTGCCTCGCTGCTCGAGGGAGCGGTGGCGCAACACGAGCGTGCGGGCGACGTGTTCGGGCGTGCGCGTGCGCTGCTCGCGCTGGGCATCGTCCGCAGGAGGCAACGCCAGAAGCGCGCCGCCCGCGAGGCGATCGACGACGCGCTCTCGGCATTCGAGGAGCTCGGGGCGGCAACCTGGATCGAGAAGGCCCGCTCGGAGCTGGGTCGGATCGGTGGCAGGACGCGCACGGAAGGGCTGACCCCTGCTGAGTATCGTGTCGCCGCCCTCGCCGCCGAGGGCCGCACGAACCGGGAGGTCGCAGCCGCACTCTTCCTGGGCGAGCGGACGGTCGAGACGCACCTGTCACACGTCTACGCCAAGCTCGGCGTGCGCTCGCGGGCCGAGCTCGCCCGGGCGTTTCGGCCGGACGAGCAAAGTTCAGGGGGACTCACGATTTCAAGCTGAGGGCGCTCGCCTACGGTCGAGCGTGTGCCGAGCTACCTCGTCGAGACGTTCCTCGCACGCGGCGCCGCAGGCGAGCGCGAGGCGCGGGAACGGCGGGCACGCTCGGCCGCCGAGTCGATGACGCGGGACGGGGCGCGCGTCGGCTTCGAAGGATCGATCCATGTTCCCGAAGACGAGATCTGCTTCTTCACGTTCGAGGCTCCGTCGGGCCGCGAGGCCGCGCTGGCCGCTCAGCGGGCAGGCCTCGGGGCGCTTCGCATCGTCGAGGCGATCCCGTCGCGAAAGGAGAAATTGTGAACTCGAGACTGGCTTCTGGCGTCGTACTCCTCGCCGCGATCTCATTTGTCGGTGCCGGCCCGGGTGCAGGCGCTTCGCCGCAAACGCAGTGCGCACCTGCGGCCGCGATGCCCGCGGCGACGACATCGGTCGCCTACTGGAGCACAGAGGCCCGGTGTGCGATCGTTCCGGCCGGACCTGGCGGGACCGTCGGCCCCGAGAACTTCGGCAACAAGTTCCCGGGTGAGGCGGCGGTGTACATGGGCATCGTCCACGTCGCCATCTACGACGCCGCCGTGGCGATCGAAGGGCGGTACCGGCCCTACGGTACGGCGCTCTCCCTTCCTTCCGCAGACACGCTGCGCTCGCGGTCAGGCTGGTCCGCGTGGGTCGCGTGGCGGCTCGCTGAGGGGGGCTGGAAGCCGTACGGCAAGGCCAACCCGAAGGTCCGGCCGCGCAGTCCGCGGCTGATCCCGCCTTCGTGGTGGGCGCGACTGGCCAGACATCTCGCCTCCGCGCCTCCGGGCCCCTCGCCGGCGGCGGCGATCGCCACTGCGGCATACGACACGCTCGCCGGCCTGCAGCCCACGCTTCGCCTGGACGCGAGCGGGCAGGCGATCCTCCAGGGCGACTACGCCGCGTACCTGGCCGCCATCCCGGACGGTGCGGCGAAGGACGGCGGAGTGGCGGTCGGCCACCAGGTCGCACGGTTGGTGCTCCGCCTGCGCGCGAACGACGGCCTGGAAAAGAACCCCACCCTCGCGGATCTGAACGCGCCGCCGGCCGGTCCGGGCGTCTGGCAGCCCGCGCCGGCTCCCGCGCCCGTGCTCGGTCTTCGCCTACCCGGGGTGCGACCGCTCGCGCTGCGCAGCGCTTCACAGTTCCGCCCAGACGGACCGAACGCGCTGACGAGCAAGCAGTACGCCGACGACCTGACCCAGGTCGAGCAGCTCGGGCGCGTCGACAGCACGATCAGGACGCCGGAGCAGACGACCGAGGCGCTGTTCTGGACCGATCACGACATCAGGCAGTGGAACGACGGGATGCTCCGCCTCGCCGCTGCGCGCGGGCTCGGCCTCGTCCGGACGGCGCGGATGCTGGCGGTGGCGCACGTGGCAGGCGGCGACGCGATGATCGCTTGCTTCGACGCCAAGTACCACTACTGGTTCTGGCGCCCTTACCAAGCGATCCCGCACGCGGACGCCGACGGCAACCCCGCCACGGCCGCCGACCCGACCTGGCAGCCGCTGCGCACGACTCCGAACTTCGCCGAATACCCGTCGGCGCACGCCTGCCACAGCAGCGCCGTCGTCGAGGCGCTGGACGCGTTCTTTGGCACCGACAAGGTCGCGTTCACTCTCGACAGCCGCGCCACCCACACGACCCGGCAGTACGCGCGACTCCACGACGTCGTCACGGACGTCAACGCAGCCCGCGTCCTGGTCGGCTTTCACTTCCGCAACTCCGACCTGGAGGGCTCGAGCCTCGGAAAGCAGGTCGGCCGGTACGCGGCCGGCCACTTCTTCCAGCCGCTCGGCTGACGCAGTGGGGCCGGTATGGGGGCGGCTCAGGAGGCCGCCCCCGTCAGGGCAACGCGTACGCGACGATGCGGGCGCCGCGGGGCTTGCCGCGCACGATCGGCAGGCGATCTGAAGGAACTGGCGGTCCTCTATCACCCGCGCTGGCAGCTGCAACGACCGCTGCTTCCGGATCGTCGACCCGGCATCGGGGACCGGAGTCGGAAGGCCGCAAACGGCCCTGACGACCCAGCTCGTCGGCCTCTGACCTCGCCTCCTACAACCAGGGCTTGGCGGGCATCACGAAGACGATCGCGACCAGCAGGACGACGTCGAGACGGGCGACCACGAGGATCCGGTGGATCCGATACTGCACCTCGGTGTCCTCCGGCCCCTTCGCCGAGATCAGCGCGGCCAGACGCTTCGATTCCGGCCCGAGGAAGAACGAGCCGGTCACGAAGGAGACGGCCCATCCGGCGAGCGCGAAAATCACGAAGAACTGGTCGTAGGTCCACGGGCTCTGGTCGTTCTCCATCAGCCCGAACCCGAGCCCGAGCACGAGCAGCGAGAGCGGCGCGTAGATGCGTTCGCCGATCAGGCCGATCTTGCGGGCCATGCTCGCCTGCTCGGCCGGGGTGTCCTTGCGCAGGGTCAGGAGTGCGTAGATCGTCAGTGTCACTCCACCCCCGACCCAGACGACGGCCGCGAGCACGTGCCCGGTCTTGAACCACTCGTACCAGGTGAGCGCCAGCGGCATGGGCGCGGGAATCTACAACCGGCCCGGTCAGGGCAACGCGTAGGCGACGATCCGGGCCCCGCGCGGCTTGCCGCGAACGATCGGCAACCGGTCCGTCTCGAGCGCGACGAGGTGCCAGCGCTCGCCGGTCAGGGCGACGCGCGTGGGATTCTGCGGCAGGAGCTTCCGCAGGACGTGCGTGGTGCGGAGACGGCCGTCGACCGAGATTCGCACCGTCAGCGGCTCCGGCGAGCCGAGGAACAGCGACAGCGCACCGTTGCCGTACACCCAGAGCGTGGCGTGCGACGAGCTCATCTGGTGACCGACCTCGTCCGGGGGGAACCACCCCCCGCAGAAGATGGCGTCGTCGCGCGGCGGTTCGGGGAACGGCGGCGCAGTACTCGACCGGCCGCGGACGAACGCCGTCACCGCTCCGTCGGTCGCCGTCGGTCTCCACCCGTTGGCGACCAGTCCTTGCCAGGCCATCCACGCGGTGTCGGCGACCACCGGGTTGTCGACGTAGAGGCCTTGATGCAGTGTGATCGCCGACACCTTCAGGATCCGCAGGCGGTCGGCGACGCCCGTCGTCCAGTCGCCGCAGTTGAGCGGCAGGAGGTGTCGGGCGACGACGTCCGCCTTGCGCGGCGCGGTGGTCGAGTAGCCGAGCGGCCGGTCGCGCAACACCTGTTGCTCGTAGTGCAGGTAGACGCTCCCGTAGTGGAGGTCGGGCGTGAACACGGGCAGCTCGACCAGCCGACCCTGAGGCGCCCGCTTCACCGCCACGTAGGCAGCGTTCGACGTGTCGGCCGCAGAGGCGTGGAAAGCGCGGACGTGCAGGTCGGCCAGGAGGACGACGGCGACGATCGCGCCGAGTGTGAGCGGGGGGATGCGTCGCGCCTCGGGCCGCCGCACGACCCAGTCGACCGCGATCGCCAGCAACGCGGCCAGGCAGAGGCAGGCGATCGGCATCAGCCGCTCCGGCACGCGCGGGTAGCGGAGCGGCGGGAACGCGTGCCAGAGCGGCGAGTAGAGGGGGAAGTGCGTGCCGAGCGCGAGTACCACCGGCACGACCGCGCCCACGCCCAGGGCGACGGCGAGCCGCAATTCGCGTCCGAGCACGAGCAGGACGAGCCCGGCGATCGCCATGAGCGGCATCAGCCAGCCGAGGAAGACGAACGCCTCGACGCCGTGGCGCGTGTTCCGGGAGAGGAAGTCGAGGCCGGTGGCCGAGTAGACGCGCACCTCGGCGAGCGACCTCCCGCCGGAATCGATCGAGCCGGCGATGACGGTCTGCCTGATGAGGACGCCGGCGAGCACGGCCAGGACCGCTCCGAAGGCGGTCCCGACCAGCACGCGCCGCTCGGTCGACCGGCAGAGGGCGTACAGCACGAAGAACGGGATCGCGCCGAGCGCGAGATGGACCTGGCCCGACAACGGGATCGACGCCAGGGCCGCCCACGAGAGGAGCCACCAGCCCCAGCGTCCGGTGGAGCGCGCCCGCTCGAAGGCCCAGAGCGCGAGGGCGAGCAGCAGCGACGTCGGCCCGAGCAGGTGGCCACGGCTCTGCATGACGCGGTAGGGGGCGATCTCGAAGGCGAGCCCGCCGGCGGCGGCTGCCAGCACCGACAGCTCGAGCTCGAGCAGCCAGAGCATCGCCAGCACGCCCGCGGCGAACAGGGCGAGCAGCGTGAAGACGTTCCAGGCGAGCACGGAGCCGAGCAGCCGATCGAGCGGCCAGTACGGCAGCCCGAAGGGCCACCAGGCGGCGTTGACCTGCGAGCCTGCCTCCGGCTGGAACGAGTACGGATCGATCCACGGCGCGCGGCCGTGCTCGAGCTGGTGGCCGGCCAGCCACAGCCGGTAGTCGGACTGCAGGTGGTCTCCCGGCGCCGCCTCGCCGTTCCCGGGCGCGCCGCCGGCCATGAACTGAGTCGCGACGTGGGCGATCGCCGGCTCGGTTGCGACGACCGCCGCGACCGCGAACACTGCGCAGGCGACTACAAGGCTTGCGCGGCGGCCAGGAGCTGGTCGAAGTCCGGCACCGCGTCGTTCTCGTAGCTCCACGCGCCCCGCACCTCTCCTTCGCGATCGATCAGGAACGCGGTCCGCTGTGCGACGTCCCGCATGCCCCGGTAGTCCTGCGCCACGTCGAAGCCGCGAACCGCCTCGCCGTTCCAGTCCGAGAGCAGCCCCACCGTGAGGTCGAGCGCCTGCATCCAGGCGATGTGTGTCCACGGGGAGTCGCGTGAGATCCCCAGCGTGCGCACGCCGGCCGCCTCGAACTCGGCGCTCCTGTCACGCAGGAGCTCCAGCTCGTTCGTTCACGTCGAGGTCCAGTCGAAGAGGTAGAAGAGCAGCAGCACCTGCCCGTCCTCGACGATCTCCGCGATCGTGTGCCGCTCCCGAGGGCCGACCCAGACGGTTGCCTCGGGGATCCGGTCGCCGACGGCGAGCATCAGGCGCCGATCACCCGGACGGCGAGCCGGTGGTCGTAGGTGTCGACCGTGAGGAGGCTCCCGTGGCGTGCGATGCGCTCCGGCGAGCTGGGGAGCAGCAAACGGCCCTGCACTCGGCCGGTCCGACGGTCGATCGCATACAGGTAGTCAGGCTCCGACGTGAACCCGTAGCCGGAGATCAGAGTGTCGCCCAGCAGCACGAAGTTGCCAGCGTTGGCGACGAGCGCCGGGCTGCGCCACCTGAGCTTCCTCGTCTTCAGATCGACGGCGTTCAGGTACGCGTTCAGGCCGGACGACGACTTCGCATAGGTGGAGTGCGCGGTCTCGACGTAGAGCACGCCGGCCGCCTCCCTGGCGAAGACGACCTCTTCGTAGACGAACTCACGCTCGCCGGGCGCGATCCTCGGCGGGAGCGCGTAGCGCTCGAAGTCGTAGGCGTACCGTCCGCGTGAGACGACGACGTGCTGCGTGCCGCCGTCGGGGCCTTCGAGCCGGAGCGGCCGCGAGGACGGCGCGTGGACGTCACGTGCGGGATCGGCGGGCGCGGAGGAGACGACCTCGAAATGGACGTTGCCGCTGCCGGCGCCGGTGGCCGGCGCGTGAAACTGCGGTCGCGGTAGGACGATTACCGTCTGGGTCGCGACAGCGGCCCAGACGATCAAGAGCCGGAGCACGCCCGAACCCTACGCTTCGACGGGGACGGCCTCGGTCGTGTCCGCGATCTCCCTGGCGACTTCGACGATGTCGCGGTTCGCGTTGTAGATCCGGAGCTGCCGGTCGGCGCTGTTGCCGCGGCCGACGATCGCGCGGATGCCCTCGAGCTCGCGTTCTGAGCCGAGCTCCCGTGCGTGCGGCTCGAGGTCGCGGAGCGTCCGCCGGATGAGCTGGGCGACCGGGACTCGGTTGCGCCGTCCGGTGGCGAGGTCGATCACCGGCGCCTCCAGGCCGTACCGGGCGGCCAGCCACTTGTTCTCGGCCGTGAGAATCCGGTGATACGACGGGATCTCCGCCCCCCGGTCGAACTGCTCGGAGTAGAGCTTGACCAGGACCTGGCAGAACGCCGCCACGGCAACCGCGTCCTCGAGGCGGGTGACTGCGTCGCAGATGCGAATTTCCACGGTGCCCAGCCGGGGGTGGAGCCGGATGTCCCACCAGATGTGGGTGTAGTCCGGGATACAGCCGGTGCGCTCGAGCTGGCCGACCACCTCGGCGTAGTCGGCGTAGTCGCGGAAGCGTGGCGGAGGCCCGGAGCGTGGAAAGGCGGCGAAGACCATCTGCCGGCTGGAGGCGAGCCCGGTCGGCTCGCCGCGCCAGAACGGCGAGCTCGCGGTCAGGGCCAGGAGTTGCGGGAGGTGGACGAGCAGGCCGTTCACCACCTGGATCGCCTTCTCCGGCCCGTCGACCGCTACGTGCACGTGCATCCCGAAGATCAGCTCGCGCCGGGCGACGTACTGCATCTGGTCGACCAGGTTGTGGTACCGGTCGCGCGCCGTGATCCTCTGCCGTTCGAACAGGCTGAACGGATGCGTCCCGGCAGAGCCGACGCGGAGGCCTTTCTCGGCCGCCACGGTGGTGACGTACCCGCGCAGCGCGATCAGCTCGCGCTCGACGTCGGCGGGCGTCCGGCAGACGGGCGTGGTGATCTCGATCACCGACTGCATCAGCTCGGGGTTGATGCGCTCCTCGAGTTCGTGCCCGGCGACGGCCGCCAGCACGGTGTCGACGTGCTGGACGAGGTCGAACGTCTCGCCGTCGAGCAGCATGTACTCCTCCTCGACTCCGAGCGTGTAGGGGTCGCCCTTCCCGAAGCTGTGGTCGAGCACGCTGCCGCCCTCGGCGAAGCCTGCGCCCTTGCCGGTGATCGAGGGCGGGTACGCCTGCTTCACGCGATCAGCGCCTCGGCTTCGATCTCGACCCGCCAGCGCGCGTCGACCAGGCTCGCGACCACATACGTGCAGGCGGGGCGGACGTCTTCGAACAGCGCTCCGTGCGCGCGGGCGATCGCCTCGAAGTCGTCGGCGCTCGAGGCGAAGATACGGGTGCGGACGACGTGCTCAGGGCGGGCTCCGGCTTCGTCGAGCGCGGCGACGACGATCTCGAGGCAGCGCTTCGCCTGCCGGTAGGCGTCGTCGGGCAATTCCTCGCCCTCGGGCATCACCGGCCCGGTTCCTGCGACGAAGACGTGAGGGCCGACACGCACGGCCCGCGAGAACCCCATCACGGGCTCGTACGGCGAGCCGGAGGCGATGAGCTGACGCTCCATCTCCCTAGTATCCAACCCCCGTGGACGCGTTGCGAACCGTCGAGGGGTGGCCTGCCGAGCACGTCGCGGTCGGACTCGTGTCCCCGAGGGGATCGGCGGCGGTGTACGGCGACGCGACGCATGAGTTCCGCTGGGCGTCGGTGACGAAGCCGGTGACGGCGGTCGCCTGCCTGGTCGCGGCCGAGGAGGGCGCGATCGACCTCGACGAGCCGGCCGGGCCGCCGGGCTCGACGTTCCGGCATCTGCTTGCCCACGCCTCGGGCCTGCCGGTGGAGGGCGGCAGCCCGATCGCCCGTCCGGGCGCGCGGCGCATCTACTCCGACCACGGCTTCGACGTCCTGGGGCAGGCGCTTGCCGACCACGCCGAGATGGCGTTTGCCGACTATCTGCGCGCGGCGCTGCTGGAGCCGCTCGGTCTCTCGGCTCGCTACGAGGGCCGACCGGGCTCCGGCGTGTACGGCTCGCTCGACGACCTGCTCGCGCTCGGGCGCGAGTTGCTCGCGCCGACGCTGGTGTCTACCGAGACGCTCGCGGAGGCGACGTCCGTGCAGTTCCCCGGCCTGGTCGGCGTGCTGCCCGGCTTCGGCCGCCAGGATCCGAACGACTGGGGTATCGGCCTCGAGCTGCGCGACTCGAAGTCACCGCACTGGACCGGCGCTCGCAACTCGCCCCGCACCTTCGGCCACTTCGGCCGCAGCGGCACCTTCCTCTGGGTCGACCCCGATGCGGAGGTCGCCCTCGCCTGCCTTACCGACCGCGACTTCGGCGACTGGGCGGTGGAGGCCTGGCCCGCGTTGTCGGACGCGGTGCTGGCCGCCCTGTGAGCGGGACCGTGCTTCGGACGGCAGTGACAGGCCTGAGCCTGTCACTGCTCTGCGCGGCTTGTGGCGCGACGCAGCCGTCGACCACGACGGAGGCGACGGCGCTCCCAGGGTGGAAGCCCGTGTCCGACGCGCCAGGGATCTCACAGCTCGCACCGGACCTCTCCGGGCTCGCGGTCACACGCCGCATCGACGCCCGGGCGCTCGCGAAAGACGGCGATGCGATCCGGGCGAGCGCGTTCACGTTCGCGACCGCGAAGGACGCCGCAGAGGCGCAGAAGCGCGGCGCGGGGGACGACTACCGGCGGCAGCTGGAGCGGGCATTCCACGGCGAGACGGTGGGCCACGGGCCGGGAGTCGGACTGAAGCTGGATGTGCCGCGGCCGACCGGAATGGGCAGCGACCTCGTCGAGGTCTATCTGGTCGCCAGCGGCCGTCGGCTGACGCTGGTCGAGCTGGTGTCCGCGCGCGGCTTCGACGCTGCTCTGCGCAGCCGCGTCCTCCTCCTGCTCAGTCGCAGAACAGCGGGCGGATGAACTCGTCGAAGGTCTCGCGGTCGCAGCTCGCGACCACGGACGGCGTCAGGGCACGAACCGAGGCGGTTCGCGGCATGTCCATCGCCAGCGCGACCTCGCCGAAGTAGTCGCCCGGCCTGAGCACGTTCCGCTCGCCGCGCGCCTGCTGGGTCACGGTCAGCACGCCGGAGAGCACGACGTAGAAGCGGTTGCCCTCGTCACCCTCGCGGACGACCTCTGCGCCGGCGCCGATCGACTCGCGCCGCATCCGGTCGGAAAGCTTGCGGAGCGTCTGGCCGGGCAGTTCGGCGAGCAGGCCGATGCGGCTGAACTCGTGCTCGCGGATCGGCATCGACGCACATACTGCCTGCTGTGGGTCTCTTCGACGACTGGCGGCACTGCCCGCGCTGCGGCGTGGAGGTCGAGCCGGACGACGGTCGTGCCGAGTGCGCGGCGTGCGGCTACGTCGCCTACGCGAACTCGGCGCCGGCGTCCTGCGCCCTCTGCGTGGACGACGACGGCCGCGTCCTGTTGACCCGCCGGCGGTGGGAGCCGTACGCCGGCATGTGGGACCTTCCGGGGGGCTTCCTCGGAGAGGACGAGCACCCGCTCGACGCTCTCCGGCGTGAGCTGCTCGAGGAGACCGGCCTGGAGGTCGAGCCGTACGAGTGGTTCGGTGCCTTCCTCGTGCAGTACGGCGAAGGGCCGGGAACCCGGACGGTGCTCAACCTCGTTTGGCTGTCTCGGGTCGTCGGCGGCACGCCGTGCGCCGCCGACGACGTCACCGAGCTCAAATGGTTCGCGCCCGACGCGCTACCGCCGCTCCGCGAGATCGCGATGGGGGAGCCACTCGAGCGCTGGCTGGAGGAACGACGACGGGGTTAGGCGGCTGCTTCGACGAGCCCCAGTCCGCGCTCGATCGCACCCTTGGGCTGCGCGCCGATCACGGCCGCGGCGGGCGCACCGTCCTTGAAGAGGACGATCGTCGGGATCGACTGCACCCCGTAGCGGATCATCAGCTCCTGCTCCTCATCGACGTTGATCTTGACGAGCTTGAGCTCGTCGGACCGCTCCTCGGCGATCTTGTCGAGGACGGGGGAGACGGCGTGGCACGGCCCGCACCACTCGGCCCAGAAGTCGACGATCACGGGCTTCTCGCTCTGCAGCACCTCTTCCTCGAAGGTCTGCGTGGTCACCGCGGTGGACATTCGGTTGGTTCCTTTCGGTCTTGCGTAATGACTGGAATCACAAGTGGTAACGAGCGTACCGGCTGGAATGTTCCCGTCCGGGAGTCGGGCGAGCCGCCCGACGGGCCGCTCTAGAATCGAACGCATGGCACGCAGGTTTGCGCCGCTTCCGCCTGTCCCGGACCATCCGGCGCTAGAGCAGTCCGTCCTCGAGCGGTGGGATGCCGAGCGCACGTTCGACCGCCTCCGCGAGCAGAACCGGGGCGGCCCCCGGTTCAGCTTCGTCGACGGGCCGATCACCGCGAACAATGCGATGGGCGTCCATCACGCGTGGGGCCGGACGCTCAAGGACGTCTTCCAGCGCTACCAGGGGCTCCGCGGCTACGAGCTCCGCTACCAGAACGGCTTCGACTGCCAGGGGCTGTGGGTCGAGGTCGAGGTCGAGAAGTCGCTGGGGCTGAACTCGAAGCGAGACATCGAGGAGTACGGGCTCGCCGAGTTCGCCGCACGCTGCCGCGAGCGCGTCGCCGAGTACGCGGAGGTGATCACCCAGCAGTCCCGCCGGCTGGGCATGTGGATGGACTGGGACAACGACTACTACACCTTCTCGGACACGAATATCGAGTACATCTGGCGGTTCCTGAAGGAGGTGCACCGCCGCGACTGGCTCTTCCAGGGGCACCGCTCGACGCAGTGGTGCCCCCGTTGCGGGACGTCGCTCTCGCAGCACGAGCAGGCCGGTGAGGGGAACTACGAGGAGCTCGACCACCCGTCGCTCTATGTGCGCTTCCCGCTGAAGGCTCGCGAGGGCGAGTCGCTCGTCGTCTGGACGACCACCCCGTGGACGCTCCCCGCGAACGTTGCCGCGGCGGTCAGGCCTGAGGCGGAGTATGGGCTGCGCGACGGCGGCTGGCGGCTCGCCGAGACCGGCGGCGAGTACGAGCATGTCGTGCCCGGCGAGGAGCTGGTCGGCCTCGAGTACGAAGGCCCGTTCGACGACCTCGAGCCGCAGGCCGGCGTCGTGCACCGCGTGATCCCGTGGGACGAGGTCGCGCTGGACGAGGGCTCGGGGATCGTCCACATCGCACCCGGTGCGGGCACCGAGGACTTCGAGCTCTCGAAGGTGCACGCCCTGCCGGTGCTCGTGCCGATCGACGAGAGCGGCCGCTTCTATCCCCGGTACGGCCCGTTCGCCGGGATGAGGACCGGGGAGGTCGAGGAGCCGGTGATCGAGTCGCTGAGGGAGCGGGGCCTCCTGGTCGAGGCAGGGCGGATCACGCACCGCTACCCGATCTGCTGGCGCTGCCGAACGCCGCTCGTCTTCCGGGTCGTGGACGACTGGTTCATCGGCGTCGACGACGTGCGCGAGCAGCTGCGCGAGGAGAACCGGACGGTCGAGTGGACGCCGCCGCAGTACGGCAAGCGGATGGACGACTGGCTGGCCAACATGGGCGACTGGAACATCTCGCGCAAGCGCTACTTCGGCCTGCCGCTCCCCTTCTACCCGTGCTCGTGCGGCCGGCTGAACGTGATCGGCTCGCGCGCGGAGCTGGAGAAGCGGGCGGCGAGGGGTCTCGGCCAGCTGCGGGAGCTCCATCGGCCGTGGATCGACGAGGTGCCGATCCGCTGCGAGTCGTGCGGCGTCGAGGTGCACCGGATCCCGGAGGTCGGTGACGCCTGGCTCGACGCGGGGATCGTCCCGCTCTCCACGCTCGGGTGGGAGAGCCCGCGGTACGTGCCGGGCGGGTACGCCACCGGCGCGGCCGAGGGGCTGACGGGCGCCGACCTGCCCGACCATGCGTACTGGGAGAAGTGGTTCCCTGCCGACTGGATCTCGGAGATGCGGGAGCAGATCCGGCTGTGGTTCTACTCGCAGTTCTTCATGGCGGTGACGCTCGTCGGCCGGTCGCCCTACCGACGCGTGCTCACCTACGAGAAGCTCCTCGACGAGACCGGCCGCGAGATGCACCGGTCGTGGGGCAACTCGATCGACGCGAACGAGGCGTTCGACCGCATGGGCGCCGACGTCATGCGCTGGCAGTTCTGCGAGACCCCGCCGGCGCAGAACCTGAAGTTCGGCTACGGCCCGGCGGGCGAGGTCAAGCGGCGGCTGCTCACGCTCTGGAACTCCGTTTCCTTCTTCGTCACCTACGCCAACATCGAGGACTTCTCGCCGGCGTACGACGACGTGCGCACCGGGCCGCCGGCGGCGCAGCCGCTCGACCGCTGGGTGGTCGCCCGCGTCGGGCAGCTCGTGGCGGAGGCATCGGAGGGCTTCGACCGCTACTGGACGCCGGCGGTGACGCGCGCCTTCGAGCAGTTCGTCGACGATCTGTCGAACTGGTACATCCGCCGCTCGCGGCGGCGCTTCTACTCGTTCGACGAGGCCGCGTTCAGGACACTGTGGTACGCGCTCGTCCAGGGATTGCGTGTGATCGCGCCGGTGATGCCGTTCCTGGCCGACGAGCTGTGGCGGAACCTGGTCGCGGGGGCGTGCGAAGGTGCGCCGGACTCGGCGCACCTGGCCGGATGGCCCGAGCCGGGCGAGGTCGACACCGCGCTTCTCGCCGAGGTCGGCGAGCTCCGAGAGGTGGTCGAGCTCGGGCGACAGGCCCGGGCCGAAGAGAACGTCAAGCTGCGCCAGCCTTTGCGGCGCGCGTCGGTGTACGGATCGGAGGCGGCGCGACACTATCTCGACGAGATCAAGGAGGAGCTGCGGGTCAAGGAGGTCGAGCTCCTGGACAGCGCACCCGTCCGCTTCACCTACAAGCCGAACCTGCGCGTGCTCGGCCCGAAGCTCGGCCCACGGCTACCTGAGGTGAAGGTCGCGCTCGAGGCCGGCGACTTCGAGGAGCTCGGCGACGGTCGGCTGCGGGCCGCGGGGCAGGAGCTGGAGCCTGACGAGCTCCTCGTCGAGCGTGCGAAGGAACGCGGCTGGGCGCACTCGGAGCGCTTCTCCGTCGGGCTCGACCTCGAGGTCGACGAGGAGCTCGAGCAGGAAGGCCGGGCGTATGACCTCATCCACGCGCTGAACGCGCTGCGCAAGGAGCGCGGGCTGGAGTTGACCGACCGGATCGTCGTCACTCTGCCGACCACCGACGCCGACCTCGCCGATCGCCACGGCGACTGGATCAAGGCCGAGACGCTGGCGGTCGGGCTGCGAGTGGACGGCGCGGCACGCGACATCCAGAAGGTCTAGTCCAAACCGGACATGGCAGGGGTCTGACCCCTGTTGTCGGCTTCGGCCGCCGCCATCCGTGCCGAAACTGCGCCTGTTCCTCCACACCGCTGAATGCATCAGGGCCGGTCGACCCCGATGGCTGCCTTCGTCGCGAAGGATCAGGCGGCGGGAACGACCCTCCGGACCTGGGCAGGCAGCCGGAAGACCACGTCCTCGGAAGCGGGCTTCGACTCGCCGACCACTTCGACCCCGCGCGCGCGGAACCAGTCGCACACCCTCCGGACGAGGTGCTCGGGCGCCGACGCGCCCGCGGTCAGCCCTGCGGTTCGAGCATCCGAGAACCAGCTCTCGTCGATCGAGCTCTCGTCCTCGATCAGGTGGGCCGCGACGCCCGCGGCCCGAGCGGTCTCGACGAGCCGCTTCGAGTTCGAGCTGTTCCTGGAGCCGATGACGAGGACGACGTCGGCCTCGGCCGCCAGCTCCTTCACCGCTCGCTGCCGGTTCGTGGTCGCGTAGCAGATGTCGCCCTCGTCGGGCCCGGCGATGTCGGGAAACCGCTGCCGCAGGACGGCAACGATCGAAGCCGTCTCGTCGACGGACAAGGTCGTCTGCGTCGCATAGGCGACCCGTCCGGGATCCGCCACCTCGACGCGCCCGGCGTCGAGCACGGTCTCGACCACTGTGATGCGCTCCGGTGCCTCCCCGCGCGTGCCGACCACCTCCTCGTGATCCGCGTGTCCGACGAGCAGGATCGAATAGCCCGCCGCCGCGTACCGGCGTACGGCGGCGTGCACACGGGTGACGAGCGGGCAGACGGCATCGATCGTCCGCAGCCGGCGCGCGGCCGCGCGATCGTGCACGGTCGGGGCGACGCCGTGGGCGGAGAAAACGACCAGTGACCCCGGCGGCGGCTCGTCCTCGCTCTCGACGAAGACGGCGCCGCGGCGCTCGAGTTCGCGGACGACGTGTGCGTTGTGGACGATCTGACGGCGGATGTAGACGGGCGCCCCGTGCAGTTCCAGCGCTCGCTCGACGGTCTCGACCGCCCGTTCGACCCCAGCGCAGTACCCGCGAGGCGAGGCAAGAAGCAGCCGCGCAACCACCGTGTCCGATGGTAGCTCCGGGCGCCGCGACACCGGGTGTCCGTCGCAACCGTCGAAAAGGCCCCGGAGAACGGAAAAGCCCGCTGCTCGGGGGGGTCGGCGCAGCGGGCCCTTCCTAGTGCTCACCGCGGATGTCTCGGCCAAAGGCCGACCGCAGTTCGCATCGCCCAGTGCTGCCAGCGTATTCCCGGTCGAGGCCGCTGCCAATAGGCCGTTCGGCCTATCTTTTGCGCGCCGAGACTCAGCGGGCGGTCTGGGCGAGGACGATCCCGCAGAGCACGATCGCGCCGCCGACCAGCGTCGCCCCGTTCAGTGTCTCTCCGAGCCATGCCCACGCGACCAGGCTGGCGACCACCGGCTCGACCATGGCCAGGATGCCCGCCCGCGTGGCGGTGATGTGGCGCATCGAGCCGACGATCAGGAAGAACGGGACGATCGTGCCGAGCAGGATCATCCAGGTCATCAGCACCCAGATCGGCAGGTGCTGGTCGGAGAAGTGGCCGAGCAGTGACACCGATCTTGCGGGCACGTCGAACGGGAAGCTCCACCACGGCTGCGCGATCGCCCAGAACAGCGTGGCGAAGAGGAACCCGTAGCAGAGCAGCGAGATCGGGTCACGGCGGCCGACGGCCCGCTCGGCCAGCAGCATGTACCCGGCGAACGTCACCGCGGAGCAGAGCGAGAAGAGCACGCCGAGCCCGTCGAGCGACACTCCGTGCCAGAGGTCGACCACGAGCGTCAACCCGCCGAGCGCGAGCGCCAGCGCGATCCAGATGCGTCCCCGGACGTGCTCCTTCAGCACGAAGAAGGCGAAGAGCGCTACGAACAGCGGCCCGAGGTACTGGATCAGCAGCGAGACGCCGATCGCCAGCCGGTGGATCGCCAGGAAGTAGAAGAGCTGGACGAGCGCGACTCCGAAGACGCCGAAGGCCGCCAGGTAGAGAAGCTCACGCCGATTCGTGCGCAGTGCTTCCGGGCGGGTGGCGAGGATGATCACGAAGAGCCCGATCAGCGCGCCCGTACAGCGAACCTCGGTGAGACGCAGCGACGAGAGCCCGGACTCGAGGATCACCTTCGACACGGTTCCGTTGATCGCGAACAGCGTCCCGGCGCCGAGCGCCATCGCATACCCGATGGCCGGCTGCCGCTCGCGCGTGACGCTCTCGGCCGGGATGTAGGCGACGTCCGTCACGGCAGGCGAGGCTACCTGGAGGCCGGATGTTCCATCCGGCCTCAGCCGTGCTCGTTACTCCGTCGGCAACGATTTGTAGTCTGAACTGGCAATGAAGAGATGCGGATGATGTGGACTTCACAAGGCGCTTCGTGAGTTCCAGCGCTGGCCTGGGACCACCTGCCGGGCAACGAGAAGGTCGACGAGGTCAGCAACCTGGTGAAGACAGGGAAGACATTGAAGGCGCGCGCGGAAATCGACAAGTGCGAGCTCGTGTGCGCGAATTGCCATGCGGTACGCTCGTATCAGCGTCAACGGGGCGTAGCTCAGCCTGGTAGAGCATCGCGTTTGGGACGCGAAGGTCGCCGGTTCGGATCCGGCCGCCCCGACTGTGGGTCTCGCCGTTCTCGCCGCGGTGGCCGCGCTCTCGGCCGGCTACCACGCCCGCGTCCAGCCGATCCCACCGGCGATGCGCGTGCAGATGACCGGGGTGTCGTGGCACCCGGGCTGCCCCGTCGGGCTCTCCGACCTGCGCCTGATCACGCTGACGTACCGTGGCTTCGACGGGCGTGACCACACCGGGCGGCTGATCGCGAATCGCGACGCCGCGGCGGCGCTGGCCGCCGCGTTCCGCCGGCTGTACGCCGCGCGCTTCCCGATCCGGCGCATGGAGCCGGTCGACCGTTACGGCGGCGACGACTACCGCTCGATCGAGGCCGACAACACCTCGTCCTTCAACTGCCGGAACGCGGCGGGCTCGACGCGCTGGTCGAATCACGCCTACGGCCGCGCGATCGACGTCAACCCGATCGAGAACCCGTACGTCAGCGGTGGCTCGACCTCGCACCCGGCCAGCCGCGCATACCTCGACCGGGCACGCCACCTCCGGGGGACCGCATACGAGGGGGGCGCGCTTGTCGAGGCATTTCGCTCGGTCGGCTGGGTTTGGGGCGGCACCTGGAGCGGGTCGGTCCGGGACTACCAGCACTTCTCCGTCAACGGCCGATAGAGTCGCGCTCGTGCTGAAAGGAGCCCTTGCCGCCTCGGTCACGCCGCTGACGGAGGGTGGTGCTGCCCTCGACGAGGACGCCTTCGGTGCGGTCGCCGACTTCCTCACCGCCGGCGGGCTTGACGGCCTGCTCGCGCTCGGCACGAACGGCGAGGGGATCCTGCTCTCGGTCGCGGAACGGAAGCGCGCGGCCGAGCTCTTCCTCGAGGCTGCCGCGGGCCGTATGCAGGTCGCGGTCCACGCCGGCGCGCAGTCGACCGCCGACACCGCCGCGCTGGCCGCCCACGCAGCCGAGATCGGCGCCGACGCGGTCGCGGTGATCGCGCCGCCGTACTTCGCGCTGGACGAGGCGTCGCAGCTCGAGCACTTCGCCGCCGCCGCCGCTGCGTGCGCGCCGCTGCCGTTCTACGTCTACGAGTTCGCGGTCACGAGTGGTTATGCGGTGCCGCCGGCCGTGGTCGGGCGGCTGCGAGAGCGGGCCGGCAACCTCGCCGGGATGAAGGTCTCGGACCGTACGTGGGAGCAGCTGGAGGGCTATCTGATCGACGGGCTCGACGTCTTCGTCGGCTTCGAGGGGCTGATCGCCCCGGCGATGGCCGCAGGCGCGGTCGGGGCGGTTTCGGCGCTGGCGTCGGCGTTCCCGGAGACCGTCGCCGCCGCTGTACGCGGCGAGGACGTCGATCCCGGCTCGCTGCGGGCCGAGATCGACCGCTTCCCCCGCCACGCGGCGCTCAAGCACGTGCTAGCCCGCCGCGGTGTACCGATCGGGGAAGACGTGCGGCCGCCGCTCAGGGGGCTGACCGACGACGAGCGCGCGTCGCTCGATGCGCTGCTCGACCGCGTGCTCCAGGCCGCCTGAGGGCTCCGGGTGCTTCGGAGCGCGATTCTCGCCGCCGCGGACAGCCCGCGGCTTCGCGACTTCGTGGACCGGTACGGGATGCAGCTCGGCGCCGCCCGGTTCGTCGGCGGCGAGACGCTCGACGAGGTCGTCGTCACCCTGCGCGGCCTGAACGAGCAGGGGCTGAGGACGAACACGACGCTTCTGGGGGAGCTCGTCGGCGACCCCGCCGAGGCGGAGCGGATCACGGCGATCTACGAGGAGGTACTCCGTCGGATCGCCGCGGAGGAGCTCCGGACGAACGTCTCGGTCAAGCCGACGCACCTGGGCGCCGCCCTGGACGAGGACCTCGCCTACGCGAACATCGAGCGGCTGGTGGCGGAGGCCGGGCGCCTCGGCAACTTCGTCCGGATCGACATGGAGGACTCGTCGCTCGTCGACCCGACCCTGCGGATCTACCGGCGCCTCCGCGAAGCGGGGCACGACAACGTCGGCACCGTCCTCCAGTCGTATCTGTATCGCACGCCCCAGGATCTCGAGTCGCTGCTTCCGCTGCAGCCGAATCTG
Source organism: uncultured Actinomycetes bacterium (assembly GCA_963775695.1). GTDB lineage: Bacteria > Actinomycetota > Thermoleophilia > Gaiellales > Gaiellaceae > DATBLE01. The sequence goes on from CAVZJU010000009.1 coordinate 335,167, forward strand.
CGGATCGTGAAGGGCGCGTACAAGGAGCCGGCGTCGATCGCTCATCCGAAGAAGGCCGACGTCGACGCCGCGTTCGACCTGCTCGTCGAGCGGTGCCTCGAAGCGGCCTCGTTCACAGCGGTCGCCACGCACGACGAACGGCGGATCGAGAAGGCGCTCGCGCTCGGCGCCGGGCCGGACCGGCTGGAGCTCCAGATGCTCTACGGCGTACGGTCGCAGCTACAGCTCGAGCTCGTCCACCAGGGGCACCGCGTGCTGGTCGCCACTCCCTACGGGCCCGACTGGTACCCGTACCTGATGCGGCGGCTCGCTGAGCGGCCCGCGAACCTCCTCTTCTTCGTTCGCAGCGCCCTCGACGGCTGAGAGTCCGACCATTCCGGACCAAGAATTCGCCGAGCCGGGTGTCGCTTTCGTCCACCGACCCGACCGACCTTCCGCTTGCGCGTACCGGCTGCTCGGCTCGGCTTCGACCTACTCGCGCCCCGTGCTCGGCGCATCGGCACTGTACGACGCGGAGCCCGAGGATCGCAAGAGGAACCGCGGCCGAACTTCTCGCAAATTGCGTCGAGCTCCTTCAGGGCCCGGCGGCAACGGCGCGTGCGACAATCGACAGGTGCGCCCCCGGCACCTCCTCCTGTTGCTGGTCCCGCTCGTCGCGATCCTCGCGGGCTGTGGCGGCACGAAGACCTACTCGGCCGAGAAGAGCCGCGCCTGCTTGCTCGCGAAGGGTCGCGTGGTCACCGGGCCGCCCGCCTCCGACCTGGTCGCCTCGGCCGCGGAGGGTGGTTCGTTCACCGTTCCGTTCGGCAGGAACTTTGCGACCGTCTCCTTCGGCACCGACCGCGACGGTGCCGAGCGGATCGTCCGTGCCTACCAGCGGTTTCGAGGGCAGAACATCGGCCTGCTCGACGTCCTCAGTGCCAAGGGAAATGCCGTGATGCTGTGGGCGGGCCATCCCGACGACGCCGCCGTGAGGTTGATCGAGAGCTGTCTCGTCTGACGGTCGGGGCGCGGTACGTGTCCGCGCCGCTCTCCTCGTCGAAGAACCGGAGCAGGTAGAAGGCGAACACCGCGAAGAGGACGACCGACTGCTCGGAAGCCATCGTCACGCCGGCGATCTGCTGGTCGAGGAGAGGCGAGAGGCCCCAGAGCCGGGGAACGTGGAGGTAGAAGCCGTACACGGCATGGGGAAGCAGGGCGAGGAGCAGGCCGAGCGGGCTGCCGAGCACGAACGCCGCAAACAGGTATCCCGCCTTGGCGCCGCTCGAGCGCTCGCCGTGGACGACCGGCCACCAGAGCAGGCAGCCCGCGAAGAAGTACGTCGCGTGCTCGAGGTGCAGGATCGTCCACTGATGGCGGAGCGCGGCGTCGTACGCCCACGGGACGTGCCACGCGTAGTAGGCGCCGAGCCAGATCGGCAGCGCGACGAGCGGGTGGGTGAGCGTCCGGGCGCCGGGGATGCGCTCGAGCTCCCGGGCCATCCGCGGCGTCAGGCCGATCACGATCAACAGCGGGCCCCACTCGGCGAGCACGACGTTCTGGAGCAGGTGCATGACGAGCAGGTAGTGGAGGGCGAGCGTGTCCAGCGGCGTGATCTGGACGGCGAGCATCAGAACGCAGCCCGTGCCGAAGCAGACGATCCGCCAACGCGGCGCCGTGAAGCGGGTCAGCGCAATCGCATAGGCCGCGGCCATCCCGGGAATGACCACCAGTGCGTCGGCGTCCCAGGACCAGCGATAAGGATCCACCGGCGGTACGCTAGCCATGCGCGCCCGTGGTGTAGCGGTAACACGAGAGCCTTCCAAGCTCTAATCACCGGTTCGACCCCGGTCGGGCGCTTGGAGGCGCTTGCTGGGAAAGGCTTTCGGCCTCTCCCTGCCGTTCGAGACACGTATCGAGGCTGATCCCTCGACGGGCGACTAGCGTAGCCCGCGGTGCACGTTCCTCCTCGCGTTCGCGGCGGGCTCGTGGCGCGGTGGGTCGCGCTGCTCGTCGGCCTGTTCCTCTTCGCGCTCGCGATCGTCTGCCAGCTGGAGTCGGGGCTCGGGCTGTCGCCCTGGGACGTGCTCCACCAGGGCATCGCCGAGCACACCCCGCTCTCCTTCGGGGCGGCGAACGTCGTCGTCGGCGTCGTCGTGATGGCGGTCGCCTGGGGGCTCGGCGCGACGATCGGGTTCGCCACGGTCGCGAACTCCGTGCTCGTCGGAGCGTTCGTCCAGGCGCTGACCGCCATCGGCGCGGTCGACAGCCTCGCCGAGGACCCCCTCGGCGTCCGGATCGCGCTGCTCGTGGTCGCCATGCCGATCTACGGGATCGCGTCGGCGCTGTACCTCGGCGCGTGGATGGGCGCCGGGCCGCGTGACTCCCTGATGGTCGTCATCGGAGCCCGCACGCACCGGCGCCTCGGGGTCGTTCGCGCCTGCATCGAGGTGCTCGCGCTTGCGGCCGGATTCGTCCTCGGTGGGACGGTGGGCATCGGCACCGTCGTCTTTGCCGTCTCGATCGGCCCGGCGCTCGAGGCCGGGTTCTGGCTCCTGCGGCGATCGCCGGTCGGCGCGCCTCCTCCGCTCGCTACTCCGGAGCCAGCTCCACTCGCTGGATCGTGACCTCTTCGCGGGGACGGTCGGCCGAATCGGTCTCGACCGTCGAGATCGCGTCCACCACGTCCATGCCGGAGGTGACCCGCCCGAAGACGGTGTGCTTGCCGTCCAGCCACGGGCAGGCGTCGGCGGTGACGATGAAGAACTGGCTGCCGTTCGTGTTCGGGCCGGCGTTCGCCATCGCGAGCGCGCCGCGCTCGATCCGGTGCTGGTTGGGCTCGTCCTCGAACTGGTAGCCGGGCCCGCCCGAGCCGGTGCCGGTCGGGTCACCGCCCTGGATCATGAAGTCGGAGATGACCCGGTGGAACACGACGCCGTCGTAGAAGCCCTTCGCGGCGAGGCTCTCGAAGTTCTCGACGGTCTTGGGCGCGTCGGCCGGGTAGAGCTCGATCTCGATCGCGCCGTGGTTGGTGTGGAGCGTTGCGTTGGCCATACGCACGAGCTTAGCCGTCCGGTCGCGTGGCGATTCTTCCCCGATGGGCCAGGAACGCGTGGTGCGCTTCAGCGTGCGGACCGTGCTCGCGGTGATCGCGTTGGTGATCGCCGCCTGGGCGCTCCTGACCGTCCTCTCGGTCACACGCCAGGTGATCACCTGGATCCTCGTCTCGCTCTTCCTGGCGATGGCCCTCAACCCCGCGGTCGACTGGTTCATGCGCCACGGGATCAAGCGGCGGGGGCAGGCAGCCGGGCTCACCTACGTGCTCGCCCTGCTGGCGATCGGCGCGATCGGCTACGCCTTCATCCCGACGCTCGTCAGCCAGGTCAACGACTTCGTGCAGGCCGTTCCCGGCTACGTCGACGACCTGACCAAGGGACGAGGCCGGCTCGGCTTCCTCGAGACGAAGTACCACATCGTCGAGAAGATCCGCGAGCAGGTGAACCAGGGCGGTGCCTCGAGGGTGCTCGGCCTGACCGGCGCGGCGATCTCGATCACCAAGAGCGTGATCTCCCTGGTCGTCGCCACGATCACGATCGCGTTCCTGACGTTCTTCATGCTGCTCGAGGGGCCGACCTGGATGGAGCGGATCTTCGGCCTCCTGCCGGAGGATTCGCGCCCGCGCTGGCGGAAGGTCGGCTACGACGTCTACCGAACGGTCGGCGGGTACGTGACCGGGAACCTGGTGATCAGCCTGATCGCGGGCACGCTCACCACGGCGGTGCTGCTCGCGCTCGGGGTGCCGTTCGCGGTTGCGCTGGGCGTGATCGTGGCCGTTCTCGATCTGATCCCGTTGGCCGGGGCGACGATCGCCGGCGTGATCATCGGCACCGTCGCGTTCCTGCACTCGATCACGGCCGGGATCGTGGTCGTCGTGTTCTTCGTCGTGTACCAGCAGCTCGAGAACCACTTCATCCAGCCGGTGGTCTACTCGCGGACGGTCAAGCTCTCCCCGCTCGTCGTGCTCGTCGCGGTCCTGGTCGGCGCGAAGCTCGCCGGAATCCTCGGCGCGCTCGGAGCGATTCCGGTCGCCGGCGCGATCCAGGTGCTCCTGATCGACTGGCACCAGCACAGGCGTTCCCGGTCGACGGTGACGGCGGCAGCGGCGCTGCCGCAGGAACCGCCCTCAATCTGACTCAAGTCCGGGGCCGCGCCGGCCGATGGTGAACCATGGCGCGCGTCGCGCTCGCGCTGGTGATGCTGCTCGCCCTCGGCGGGCCTGCGTCCGCGCGCGTCTCCGAGCAGCCGCTCTCGGGGAACCCGCCGGTCGCGGGGAGCCGGAACACGCCGAGGATGGCTGGGGTCAGCACGCTCTCGGATCTCGAGCAGCAGCTCGTCGTCGCCGTCAACCAGCAGCGCGTCCGGCGCGGTCTCGCGCCGCTCCGGATCAGCCGGCAGCTCTCCGTCGCTGCGCGCGGGCATTCGCTCTCGATGGCCGAGCACGGGTATTTCGCCCACGAGTCCTACGACGGCTCGGCGTTCTGGGTCCGGATCAAGGCGGTGTATCCAGCCCTCCGCGGCCGATCGTGGGCCGCCGGGGAGAACCTGGCCTGGGCGTCTCCCGAGTTGACCGCAGCCGAGGCCGTCGGCATGTGGCTGAGGAGCCCCCAGCACCGTCAGAACATGCTCGCTCCGCGCTGGCGCGAGGTCGGGATCGGCGGCGTGCGCGCGCTCGCCGCCTCCGGCGTCTACGAAGGGCTCGACGCCACCATCGTTACCGCCGACTTCGGCGTCAGATAACGCGGGGGAAACGGCCGGTTTACCCCGCGAGCTCCCTTCCCGGAACCGGCTCGCACCTTCGAGGCCGCAGCGGCCGCGGCCGCCGTGTCGGCCGCGGCGGCGGACGCTACGCTCTTTGCGAGCGCCTGTAGCTCAGGGGACAGAGCGGCGGCCTTCTAAGCCGCGGGTCGGGGGTTCGAATCCTCCCAGGCGCATCGCTTGTCGAAGCCATTTCCGGCCGCACCGTGCCCTTCGGCCGGGCGGCTGAGTCAGGTTCTAGTCAGGTTCGGCGCCGCCGGGTGCGCTCGTGCTGATCGTGCTCGCGCTCAACCGCTTAGAGCAGACCTTGCCGTGCCGCTCACCCGAATGAGCGACGCAGCTTGGAACCGACCCGCCGACCATTAATTACGAAGACCTCTGCCCCGGGAGGATCGGATTACGACAACGATTTCGAGCCCCGATGCCCGACGAGCACAAACCGATCTACTACGCCAACATCGTGAACATGACCATCGGGCCGTTCGACTTGGTCATGGACTTCGGCTTCAGGACTCCCGAACAGACAACACGGGGGGCGCCTGCCGACTACGAACACGTCGCCCGAGTGGCAATGAGTCTCGCTCACGCGAAGTCGATGATCCCGCTGCTGGCCAAGGTGATCGCCGAGTACGAGTCGAAGGTGGGCACAATTACCGCGCCCGGCTTCGAGCAGGATGCTCGCGAGTAAAATCCGCGTAGGAGGTGACAATTAGCCGATGACGACAACTACGAAAAGCACGCTCGACTCGATCGATTGGAACGAGGATGCCGCCCTGCGTGGCTCCACGGAGGACGTAGACGACGTGGCCGAGCGGCCGATATCAGAGGTTGTTGAGCGGGTCACCGAGATTCTCGGCTATGACATCTTCGCGCAGGACACGCTCGCGGCTGGCTACGCCGAATACGCTGAGGAAGCGCGGGCGATCGCGGAGGCGTCGACCGCAGCGGCGGCCGAGGCCCTTCCCGAGAGCTAACGGCTGCCGGGCAGCCTTTGTGTCGACAGTCTTTCCGCGAAGGTTCCCGCGCCGCGGGGAGATCTATACCGTTGACTTCAATCCCGCTCGGGGTTCCGAGCAGGCTGGCAAGAGGCCGGCGATCATCGTCTCGAACGACACGGCGAATCAGCACAGCCCCGTCGTTGTGGTCGCAGCGATCACGAGCCAAGCGCCGAAAAAACCGTATCCATTCGTCGTCGGCCCGATCCCGGCCGGGATACTTGCTCTGGACAGCTACGTGCTCTGTAACCAGCTGAACACGATCGACAAGGGTCGCCTCGAGGTGTACCGCGGAGAACTGACCGGTGAGCTCCTGCAGGCGGTCGACGGGGGTCTGAGCGTTAGCCTTGCTCTGAGATAACTGGGGCGTTGGTGCGTAGCCCAGCGGCGACTCGCCGCTTCCGAATCCACGCCCCGACCGTCGACTTCGGCACGCCGACCTCACGACCCGCCTCAGACCACGACCAGCCGGCGTCGACCAACTCGAGCGCCCGCACCTGCGCCGAGGCGGACGAGCGCGGGCGCTCGTCCTCGACAGCCACCGCGGCGGAAGCAGCCTCGACCGCCTCGGTCGGGAAGATCACGTAGGCCAAGGCGAGCTCGCCGTCGAGCAACCCCTTGCCGACCAGCTCGCGCGCCGCCTGCGCCCGAACCAGGAGCGCGTCCACCTAGCGGCGCCGGCGTTCTTTCGCGAGCAACGCAGCCAGCGGATCAGTGCCGGGCGACGTACCACCGACACCACTCGACACACAAGGCAGCCCGCGCAACCGTTCGCGATCGTCGCCGACCGGCACCTTCCACCCGGGCGACGCCACGTCGCCCCCGACCGCCTCGGCCGGTGTCCGTCGCCGCTCGACCTGCTGCCGGCGGAGGTGCGGGCGGAGCCTGGCCTCGTCGGTGCTCATCCTCGGCGGCATCGACCCCCATTGTCGTACGTTGACCCGCCATCAAGTCATATATCATAATGAAGCAAATGCATACCATGGCTAGCGAGTTGTTGCACGTGAAGGAGGCGGCTGCCCTGCTCGGCCAGCACGAAGTGAGCGTCCGTCGGCACATCGCGGACGGCTCGCTGCGTGCGGTCAGGCTCGGCCCACACGGGCGCGTCCGCATTCCCCGCGACGCCCTCGACGAATTCGTCCAGCCCTACACGAACGACCAACCGAACGAGAGGACCCGATGACGACAAGCCGCGACGTTGACGAGCTCGAGCGCGCGATCGATCGCGCGCACCAGGCCGGCGACAAGGCCGAGCTGGCGCGATTGCAGGCCGAATATCGGAGCGTCGCGACGACCGAGCGCATCAGCCCGGAACCGATCGAGTTGCGCTGGGGCGCACAGCGGTCACGCTCGAGCGATCGGCCGGCAGCCCCCTCGAAAGAAGTGGCAATGAAGCCGAGGACTTGCTACCTGACCGTCCGCGCGCAGGAGGACCTCCGCGAACTCAACCTCGGCGAGCAGGGCCACCTCGAGCAGGGCGGCATCATCATCGGCACCTACGACCCCGACCGCGGCACCGTCGTCGTCGAACAGCTCCGCCGAAACATCTTCGTGAAGCCGACCTCGGCCTGGACGACGACCGTCGACACCGAAGCGATGGTTGCGCTCGACCAGCCGGGCAGACGGGTCGTCGGTGACTGGCATACGCACGTCGCCGCCGGCGACGTCGAGCCGTCCGAGGCCGATTACGAAGGCTGGCGGCGCGCAGGCACCGACCTCGGCGAACCCGCCTATTGCGGTTTGATCCTCACCCCGATCGACGTCTGGTGGGAAGGGATGCCGCGCTCCAGCTGGGACGAGCCGGAAGCACCGACGGTGACCGCCTGGGCGGCGACGCCGGCGGGCACAGTCCACCGGCTGGCCGTCACCCGCGAGCCGGCCTGGTATGCCGCCGCGGCAAGCAAAGTCCGATTCCGAACGGAGGAACCCAATGCCTGACCCGAAGATGATGACCGCCATCTCGACCTTCGTCTCCTCGACGCCGGGCGGCGCGCCGACCGTCATCCGCGAAGGTGACCGGCTGCGCAACGACGACCCGTGCGTGAAGCGACACTCCCAATACTTCCTCGCCGACGGCGCCGCCAGCGACGAGGTCCGCGCCGCGCAAAGCAAACTGTTCGCACGCCGTATGAACGCGTGAGATGAGGCTCCGCGGCGGGCCACCCCGCGGAGGCGGCGTGAGGGCCGGTCAGACTTCCTTCCCCCGGCCCTCACACGCCGTTTACACGCATGGAAACAGACACCCACCCGGGGGAGGGGCAGCGACGTGACCCAGAGAGGGCACGCCTACCCCGCTCACTTCCGGCGAGTTAGAGTCGCTCGCGTGCGGGGTGCGGGGTGCGGGGTGCGGGGTGAGGAGTCTCACCGGCCCGTACTCGGACGGCTTGAAGGGTTGCCCGCGGTGCAAACGAGCGTTGCCGTTCTCAGAGTTCGGGGCGAACCGCAGGCTGAGCTCGGGGTTGAACTCCTGGTGTCGCGAGTGCCATCGGCAGGCGTGTCGGGCGTGGCGTGAGCAGAATCCTTCCCGCGTTGACGCCTACAACGCCAGCCGCCGCGTCGGCGCCCGGGTCCTGGTGTGCGTCGAGTGCGGGCAGGAGTTCGAGGCGCGGTCGGCGATGGCGCTGGTCTGCTCGCGGAAATGCAAGGACCGGCGCTACCAGCGTCTTCACCCGGAGGCGTATGCAGCGAAGCAGCGGCGGAAGCACGCGCGTCGACTCGCGTGAGGGCGTGGAGTGTCGGGCCTGACCCGGTTAGGGGGCTCGACGACTGTCCGCGATCTGCCTGGCGCGAGCTTGAAGAGCTCGCTCCGCATCGCGACCCGGCTGCCGATGCCCGGTGCGTGGCTGGCAGTGATCACATAGCGGCGGCCACTTCCGGCCGGCGACGTTCGTCTTCTCCTCGAAGATGCCGCAGCAGCCTTTCGTCCACGCGGGGTGTTGGCCCAGGACGGTCGGGACGAAGCGTGGAAACCTTCCGCCGGTGCAGATTGCGAGCGCGTGGCGGTCGGTGATCTCGAGCTGCTCACGCTTCGCCAAGCCCTTGTCGCCCCCGTGGTACCTGATCAGGGCATGTAGCGCCCAGTCTCGTTTCAGGGTCAAGTCCCAGGCGAGTAGCTCATCGACCGGACCGGGCGCGAGCTCGACCAGCCGATCGTTGAACCAGCGCAGGGTCTCTCGGGCGGCGTCGACCGTCGCCTGATCGGCATCCGGGTCGGCATCCGGATCGCGGAAGACGTGCGCCCACCGCTCCATCACCGCTTCGACTGCCGGCGACAGCGGCCGGTCACTATTCGAGGAGCCCGTCGACGGGCTCGGCACGCTGTCGTTATGAGTCACCTCGGAACGACAGAGTACGCGTCGGTACGGACACCTCTCGAGCCCCTGTTGACCGTGACCGCGGTCTGCGGGCTGCTTGGGATCTCCAAGCAGACGGTGTATCGGCTGATCAGGGCCGGCGAGTTGAGGCCGACCCGGGTGGGCGACCGCTTGCGGTTCGAGCCGGATGACGTCCGTGCCTTCGTCGAGCGGCACCGGGAGGCGGTCGTCCCGTGAGAAACGAAGCGGCCCTCCCAGGCCGCCCCGCCAACACCAACATCGACGCCTCCGAATCTAGGAGGGGGCCTGGATGGCTGTGCCGGTGCGGGAACGGGCAGCCGAAGGCGGGGGCAGCGACACCGGTCTACACCGTCGTCTCCTGGTTCGAGCCGAAGTGTCCGTTCTGCGGGTCCAGCTGGCGCGACCGCATCGGGGAGGCGTCGTGACCGCCGAGCAGTTGATCGACCGTAGCGAGCGCGAGCTGTGCGGACAGGTGTACGGCGAGCTCGGACTTGCCGTCAACTTCACCGATGGCATCCGCGGCGACTCCGCCAAGGAGAACACCCGGGGGTGGAAGCAGACTGAGCCGCTGCCGCACCCGGCGCGGGGGGTCGCCCTCCTCACGTCGCGGCTCGACCGTAACCTGATCGTCGTGCTCGGCGCCTCCGGATTGGTCGGCATCGACGTCGACGGCGCCCCCGGACGGTCACTCCTTCGGAACTGCGGCGCTGACTTCCCAACGACCGTGACGGTTGTCTCTGGCCGCGAAGACGGCGGTCACCACCTCTGGTATCGACCGCCGGCCGGGGCGCCTTCGGGCGTGGTCAAGGTGCAGCTGAAGGACACGGTGATCGCCTCCTCGAACGGGTACTTCGTCTGCCCGCCGGCCCGCCATCCGTCCGGGCGGACGTACCGGTTCGTCAAGGGTCGCGAGCCGTGGACGATCCCGATCGCCGAGCTGCCGCTTGCCACTGTCGAGCGACTGGCGAGCATGGCCAGAACTGCGCGGGCGGACCGTAGACGGATCGTGACCGGCCCGGTCCTGCCCGACAACCGGCACGAGCACCTCCGTCAGATCTCCTGGGCGATGAGGCGCTACAGCGGCGCCTCCCTGGAGGCGATCAAGGCGGCGCTACTCGCCGAGAACGCCGGGCGATGCCAACCGCCGAAGGACGAGCGGCTCGTGCACGCCCTGGCCGAGTACACGTTCCAGCATGTTCGCCCAATCGGAGACGACGATGAGTGACGAGTCCAGCTTCGCGCTGGTGAAGAAGTCTAGGCTCGAGGACGGGGCGGCGCTCCTGCCGCCGCCCTCGGCGCCGATGGAGGTCGCCCGCGAGCTGGTGGAGGCGTCGTACACGGCGCGGGAGGACCTCCTGACATTGCGCCACTGGCGCGGCGGATGGTGGGAGTGGAGGACCGCCCGGTGGGTCGAGGTCGAGCAGCGTGCGATGGCCGCCGCCGCCTACCGCTTCACCGAGCATGCTGTCTACGAGTCCTGGGACGACCGCAAGAAGGAGATGGTCGAGAAACCGTGGGCGCCGACCCGGCACAAGGTCGGCGACCTGCTGGACGCGCTCGCGGCGGTCGTACACACAGCCGAGGACCTGTCGATGCCGGCGTGGGTGGACGGGTCCGAGTATCACGGTCTGCTCGTCTCCTGCGCGAACGGGCTGCTGGATGTCGCCAGCCGGGACCTGCTCGACCACACGCCCGCGTTCTTCAACGCGACCAGCGTCCCGTTCGAGTACCAGCCGACCGCGAAGCCGCCCCGGCGGTGGCTTGGCTTCCTCGCCGAGCTCTGGCCGAGCGATAAGGCCTCGACCTCCGCCTTGCAGGAGTGGTTCGGTTACACGATCAGCGGCCGGCTGGACTTCCACAAGATCCTGCTCCTGGTCGGACCGACCAGGGCCGGGAAGGGTGTCACCGCCCGGATCCTGGGCGAGCTGGTCGGCACGGAGAACGTCGCCGGGCCGACCCTCTCCAGCCTGAACGGCGACTTCGGACTGGCGCCGCTGCTCGGGAAGACGCTCGCCGTCGTCTCCGATGCCCGCCTGAACGGTCGGGGCGCCCACGTCGTCGTCGAGCGGCTCCTGTCGATCTCCGGCGAGGACACGCTGACTGTGAACCGCAAGTACCGGGAGCAGTGGACCGGGAAACTGCCGACCCGACTGATGCTCTGCTCGAACGAGCTGCCCCAGCTCGGCGACGCGTCGATGGCGATCGCCGGCAGGTTCGTCCCCCTGCTGCTCAACCGCTCCTGGCTCGGCCGCGAGGATCACGATCTCGAGCGGAAGCTGGCCGCGGAGCTGCCCGGCATCCTGAACTGGTCGCTCGACGGCCTCGAACGGCTCGCCGATCAGGGTCGTTTCACCCGTCCGCCCGGCGCCGACGAGGCGATGGTGGCGCTGCAGGACCTGGCCTCGCCGGTCGCCGCGTTCGTCCGCGACTGTTGCGTCCGCAACCCCGAGAAGATGGTGCTGGTCGACGAGTTGTACGCGGCCTGGCGTGCCTGGGGCGAGGACAACGGGCACGTGAAGTCGACGAAGCAGGTATTCGGTCGGGATCTCCGCGCCGCGATCCCCGGGTTGAGGGTCGCTCGGCCTGGTGCGCATGAGGACGAGGATCGCCCCCGCGTCTATGTCGGGGTCGGGTTGAAGGGCGGTCGGGCGGAGTGAGGGTCACTTGCACGCGACCGCGGACGCAGTGGACGCAGGGAGTTTGCGTCCACGATCCCGTCCACTCGGATTTCGCTCAACCATGCGCTGCGTCCACTGCGTCCACAGTAATTCGCACTGTAGGTGTGACCGGCGACGGGGCGGCAGCGTGAGCAAGCGCCCGCGCGTCCCCGGCATGACCCGCCCGGCTCGTGTCCTCTACGTGCTCCCGCCGATCCCGGACGAGCTCGACCCGGCGACCAAGAACGCGCTCGCGATTCGCAACGCCGCCAGTACCACGGGCGTCTGCCCATCCTGCGGCGTCCGCGGCGAGCAGACCGGCCCTGACTGCCTCGGCATCTTCCACCTGACCTTCCGCCACGAGTCCTGGTGCGGTGCATTGACCGACGACGGGCAGGCGGAATGAGCGGCACGCCCGCCCTGACGATCCTCCTGCCGCTAGAGGGTGCCGCGCGGCTGTGGCTCGACGCGATGACCGACGCGGAGGAGCGCCGCTTGTGGGACTGGATCGTCGCGCACGACGACCTCGCGGCGCTGGTCGTCCGGGCGCTCGAACTCGCGGAGGGGGCGAGGGCAGCGTGACCGCGCTCGACCGCGAACTCGCCGGCGCACTGCTCGCCGCCATGCGGGAGGACGCCGACCTCCGGACCGAACTGCGGGCGCTCCTACTGGACGAGGAACAGTCCGAGGCCACGGCCTCGAACTCCCCATGGCTGGCGCTTGACGAGGCCGCCACCTACCTGCGTGTGTCCGAACGGACGCTCGAACGGCGGATCGCGGGCGGGCGGGTGCGCTCGGCAACGCTCGGCCGGCGGCGGCTCCTGCACCGCGACGATCTCGACACGCTCGCAAAGAGCGACGGCGGGAGAGGAGTAAGCGCCAACCCACTCCATCCCGCCGCCGCAGAGGAGTAGAGTACGTGGCGCCAACCCACTCCCACGAGGAGGACAACATGCAAGGGAAGCGCACACGAGCTCTCGACTCGCGTGGACGGCCGGTCAAGGGCCTCTACGTCCGCGACGGCAGGTTCGTTGCTGGCCTCCAGGAGGGAGGCCGCTGGACGATGCGCACGCTGGAAGCGGAATCTCTGACCGAGGCACGACGCGAACGAGAGGCGCTGATCGCCGACATAGCCTCGGGTCGTGCGGCGCCACGCAGCGGCGTCACGTTCGCTCAGGCGTTCGCAGACTGGCAGGGCTCCCGCACCTCTCCGAACGCACCATCCGGGACGAGCGGGCCGTCGCCCGACGCTACCTCTCGAAGCTGCTCGCCCGCCGTATCCAGGACGTGTCCGTGTCCGACGCGGCGAGGGTGCTGCACGCGAACCGCCACCTTGCCGACTGGACGCGTGTCCACATCTACCGCATCCTCGCCGGCACCTTCGCCCACGCGCTCCGACGCGGCCTCGTCTCCCGCAACCGATGGACGGCATCTCGAAGGCGGAGCGGCCGAGGCAGCGCAACAAGCGCAACGTCGCACGGCTCGTCTCCACCGACGTCGACCGTCTGATCGCCGCCGCGTGTACCGACCGAGACAAGGCCGCGATGGGCCTTGCCGCCTACGCGGGATTCCGCATCGGCGAATTGCGAGCGTTGCACTGGAGCGATGTCGACTTCGACGCTGGCACGGTCACCGTGCTGCGCTCCTGCACCGAGGACGGGTCGTTCAAGCAGCCGAAGTCGGATGCTGGCGTCCGCAGCGTGCCGATGCTGCCGGCGCTGCGGGGCTGCTCGTTCCGCTCGCCCGCTTCGACGGCCTCGTGATCGCCACGCACGACGGCAAGCCCGTGCAGGAGCGGAACCTACGCCGCTCGCTCGACGCTGCCAAGCGCAGAGCGGGCATGGGCGGCACCGAGGCGCGGCTCTCCTGGCACAGCCTCCGTCACAGCTTCGGGTCGTACCTGACGACGGAGCTCGAGCTGCCACCCACGTCCGTGGCCCGGCTCATGGGTCACGGCGACGCTGGGTTCACGCTGCGGGCCTACGCGAGGGATGCTCGCTCGGTCGCCGACCTCACCGCCGACGTGCTCGCCCGGGTTAGTCAGGTTTCTAGTCAGGTTTGAGCGTCGCCTGCCGTCGGCTCCTGTCACCCGCCGAAGCGTGCTTCCGCCACGACAAGCCAAACGCCCTGACAGGGGATGACCCGAGGCGACATTGCCGCACCCTTCTAAGCCGCGGGTCGGGGGTTCGAATCCTCCCAGGCGCATAGCCAGGACCATCGGATTAGCAGGGCTTTCGCCAGTGGCCCGCCCGACCTACCCAATCCTGCCCTTGCCTGCGGGTACATGGTGCCGAGGGGGCGCCGTCCGAGGCCGCACTCGGACAAGTGGGACTACGTCACCGACGACGAACTCGGCCGGCTGTGGCAGTCGTTCGAGAAGCGCGAGGACATGCTCGGCCCGTACCTGTGCAAGACGGCGGTTGCGACCGGGATGCGCCTCGGCGACCTGAGCGGCCTCCAGCGCGGCGACGTTGATCTGGTCAAGCGCACGGTGACGGTGCAGCGCACGTTCACGGACGGGGTGGGAGTGACGACGCCGAAGAGCGGCAAGGGCCGCACCCTGAACCTGACCGACGACGCGATCCGCGTGCTCCGCGCCTGGTTCGAACACCAGGGCGTGCAAGACCGGGACGCGCTCGTGTTCCCGAACGAGGCGGGCGGCCACCTCGACGGCGCACGTGCTCAAACGGAAGCTGTACCGGGCGATGGAAGACGCCGACAGGGCGGACGGCAAACGGAAGCGCAAAGACGAGTGGGGCATCCCACGGACAGGCGAACGAGATAACCCCAGGGTGTTCCACAGCCTCCGCCACATCTTCGCCCGACTCGTCCTCGAGAACGGCGGCAGCCGCGAATGGCTGAACAAACAACTCGGCCACAGCAGCTTCGCGATGACCGACCGCTACTCCGACTGGTCAGACAAACGACTCGAACAGGAGGCGGCCGGACTCTCCCTCGGCGCCGTCTAGCCCGACCACCACCACTAGGATCACACCAGCGGGGTAGCGGGCCGTGTCCCTCAGGTCTGGAACACTTGAGCAAGGCCGACCCCTACCCCGTACCCATCCCACGGACACCTTATCGCGACGGCCGGGCTGGACGCACCGACCGACGCAACGCGCCCCAACGTCCCCGCAGGAACATAGCGGTCGATCTGGATCTACACCGGATCGTTGGCGCTCTTCACGTGCGCCGTGCGCGCACGCGCGACCTCGGCGTAAGGGGCTGTCACCCCCCTGGTCAGGCGACGGCCTGTACCCGCCCGTGTACCCGCACGTGGGTGGTTCCGGCTTGCATGCGGGGTTTCCGCCCGTGCGACCTGCGGATTGGTCATCCGCTGATACGCATTCTGTGAGGCGCTGGGAGCCACGCTGCGGCTCTGCGAGCTGCCGCCACAGTTGGTGCGCGGTGAGCACAAGAGCTCGTCCGCGCCAGGTCTGTCTGGTGGCCCACCGTGACCCCGCGAGAACGCGTGGCTCAGCAGGTCACGTACACCCCGGCCACGTCCTGGAGATTGACAGACAGCGTTTCAATCGCGTGGCACGCGCTGGAAACCGTGGTCTCCAGATCGCTCACTCGCCCGTCAAGATCGGTACTCTCCAGATCGCTCAAGCGGGAATCCAGGTCGTCGAGGTTCGACTGTAGGTCACTGGAACCAGAGCCGCTCTCTAGGTCAGACACACGGGACTCCAAGTCGTCAACACTCGCCTGAAGGTCGCTGCTTCCCGACGCTGTTTCGAGGTCCGAGACCCTGGATTCGAGATCTGATACAGCCGCCGCAACAACCATCGGCGGTCGATTGCGCGACGTGGACCCGCTGAACGGTCGCCAGGCGAAGTCTGGGCGCGATCGATCCTGCGGCCGAAGAGCTGGCCACGAGAGCAATGACCCCGCCAATCACGATCGCGTTGACGAGCAAACTGACGCCTAGTGCGGCCTCTCGTAACGTTGCACCGGAATCGCGTTCGTTGTTCAGGCGGCGAGCTTGAGTTCGGGTGTGGTCTTGGCGGTTCGGCGTTGGCGGCGTTTGGCGGCTTCGAGCTTGCGCCGTTGGCGCTCGTCGGGGCTGTTGCGGTGGCGGACGTGGTCGGCGAGCGCGTGGCCGAAGGCGTCCCAGTCGAGGTAGTCGGCGTTTTTGCAGACGAACTCGTCGATCGTGCCGAAGGTGGCCTCGATCCGGTTGAGGTAGCTGGCGTAGGTCGGGGTCGGGACGAGCTCGATGTTGTTGGTGTCGGCGAAGGCGCGGATGTCGGGTGTCCAGTGGCTGGAGAGGCCGTCCTGGATCCAGTAGATCCGGATCCGCCGCGGGTAGGCGAGCCGGATCTGGCGCATGAAGGCGAGCGTGGAGGCGCCGTTGCGCCGTGGCCTTGGCCTGATCCGCAGGTAGTCGGCGTGCACGTCGAGGGCAGCGACGAGGTAGCGGACCCCTTGGCGGCGGTTGAAGGTGGCGCGGTGCCGCTCGGGCCGGCCGCGGCAGGCCCAGCCGTGGCCGTGTTTGGGGCAGAGGCTCTCCGGGCCTTTCTCGTCGAAGCTGATCACGACGCCATTTCGTGGCTTTTCGCGGTAGAGGGCGAGCACGCGCGCCGCCTTCGCGGCGTAGTCGGGGTCGGGGCTCTGCTTCCAGCTGCGGGTGCGCTGCAGCGAGATCCCGTTGCGGGCCAGGATCCGGCCCAGCTGTGCGGGCGAGACCTCGATCCCCGGCCCAGCCAGGTAGCGAGACAGCTTCGCCAGGCTCCAACGCGTGTACGGCACCCCGAGCCTGTCGGGACGGGCGCCGGCGATGGCGACGATCCGCTGCTCGTCGTCACTCGAGATCCGGCGGGGTCGCCCGCCCCCGAAACGAGGGCGCAACGACTCGAACCCGCGCTCGTTGAACTCGTGGATCACGCTGCGCACGTGCGACTCGTCGGTCATCCACATCCGCGCGATCTGCGGCACGCTCATCAACGTGTTCGAGGCAAGCAGGATCGACGCCCGCTGCCTCGTCGAGACGTGCTTAGCCCGCTTCGACAGACGCTTCAGCCGCTGCCCCTCGTGCGGAGCAAGCTCGCGAACGAACACCTCCGGGGGACGCATCACCACCTCCACAGTCGAGATGCGTCCCGATTCGACAGCAGACCAGCCGGACCCTGCCCGTTTCCGGTCAAACCTTTTGAGAGGCCGCACTAGATGGTTGATCGGTTAATCGGCGTACTCGGCGAGTTCGCGGCTGGGTAGGCCGAGTCGTTGGTTGAGGTTGATGGCGGCGCAGAGGGCGAGGATGCGGGCGGTGACGCGGGCGAGCAGGCCGGCGGGGGTGCGGCCGCCGTGCCGTTCGAGCAGGAGCTGGTCTTTGAGGCTGTTGACGATCGATTCGATCCGTTGTCGGATCCGGCCGATCGGGGGGTTGGGTCGGTTGGGCTCGTCGGCTCTGCTCGGCCGCAGCAGCAGTGCGCGCAGCTCGTGCACGGCCGCTTCGAAGTCTGCGCCGGCGAAGCCTTTGTCGCAGATGATCGTGGCTCCTTCGATCGGGTTGGCTTCGAGCAGCGCGAGGGCCGCCTCGCGCTCGGCGGTGTTGGCGGCGACCAAGTCGAAGTCGACGATCGTGCCGTCGGCTGCGCAGAGCAGTACGAGCTTGAAGCCCCAGTAGCGGCGCGAGTGTGCGGGGCAGTAGCCGAAGCCGGCCCAGGGGGCGAGCTGGCTCGTCCGGGTTGTCTGGATCGATTGGCCGCAGGGAAGCGGAGTCGTGTCGAGCAGGCGCAGGTCGTCGTCGGCGCCGAGTGTCTCAGCGGCGAGCGCCTTCCAGAGCAGCACCAGCTTCGGCGCCAGCGCGCGGCAGCGCTCGTTGTAACGCGGCTGCGAGGGCAGATAGGGAAAGAGGTGACCGAGCCGTCGGCGGGCGCGGCGCAGGAAGACACGGTCGCTCGGGCAGCGCAGCAGCATCTGCGCCACCATCAGCGCCAGCAGCTCGTTGTCGCTGATCAGCACCGGGCGGCCGCGCCGAGGCGTCCGCTCGGAAGGAAACACTGCACAGGCAGCGCAATAAAGCGCAATCACGAGGGTGTCGAGGTCGGCGCGCACGTGGGCCTCCTGGTCGACGGTGCGGGGACACGTCGACCTTCGACACCCTCGACTTCGGTCCCTGCTACCGCGGCATTCGCGGCGTCGGCCGTGAATTACCGATCAACCATCTAGTGCGGCCCAGAGCAGGGTCTGCCTCCGCTGGGCTGGTTCACTAACAAACTCGTGAGGCTGCATCTCGACCTCCAGCTTCGGACTAGGGCCACCTGCCGACATCGGCACAGGTCATGTTGACCGTGAGTTGAGAGCCTGGGATAGTCGCACGAAGCCCAGAGTCGAGTCGCGCCGTTGGATGAAGCGACCGGCGCGCGACATTGATCGCGAGCAGAGGAGGAGTCGAGGAGCACGGCGGGAGAGATCCGTACTTCGAGGCAAACGCGCTCCGTAGCCAGAGCGGTTTCGGTCACGACGCGTGCCGGGGGACAATGGTCGTCACAGTGAGACATTTCTGGGAAGAACACACTCGTGATTTCACGATCGGGGGCGTAGCCCTAATAGGGATGATCGCTGTCATCGCCCTGATAAGTTTCGTCTCGCAAGTCACTCAGTAGAAGGTGTGTCCGACGCGGTCGCGTGCGAGGAGCCGGGACGGCTGACCTGGTGAATGGCGATGACGTTGGCGCTCGCGGCGGGCGCGGCGATTCCGGTCGGTGGCGCGCCGAGCTGGCGTTGTGCTGCGGCTGCCTTCGGGCGTCGATCTTGAGCTGCCCTGCGCGACGAGTCGTGGCTCGGGTCACCGCAGCCACCTCAAGCGGACGACGCCGCGAGCGGCACGAAGGGCCGTGGGGGGAGCGGCGGCTCAAAGAACGACATCAATTGCGAGTCTTTGCCCGGGGCATCGCGACCCCGATCAGAAGACCGCTCAGGGGTGCGATTCCGACCACCGCGGAAACACGAATGATTGGCTGTGCGCGGACCGCGCTGAGCGCCCCGGCACGGACCGCGCCGAGCACTCCGGCTGCGGATGCGCCTACCGGAAGCCGTTTGTTGGTGATCTGCTGCGTTGCCATCACAGCGCCTCTCTGCCTGCGGCGGGCTACTTACTGGTAGCGGAGTGCTTCAGCTGGGTAGACGCGCGCGGCCTGGCGGGCGGGGATGAGCGTGGTCGCGAGCGCGACGAGGTAGACGGCGAGGAAGACGACGCCGAGGGTGAGCCAGGGGACTGTGAAGCTCAGGTTCGTCCCCGAGCCGGCGGCGGTCGTGGCGGAGGAGTGGATGACGTTGTAGGCGACGATGAGGCCGAGGACGGTGCCGACGAGGATGGCGGTGAGCGCGATGAAGGAGGACTCGATCAGGAGGCTGGCCTGGACCATGCGGCGTTGGAAGCCGATCGCGCGCAGGACGCCGATCTGCTGGCGCCGCTCGACAACGGCGCGGGCGGTGACGACGCCGAGCGCGGCGACGCCGACGATCAGCCCGAGGCCTAGGAACCCTTCGAGCAGGCGGTCGAAGACCAAGCTCGAGGAGATCGCTTCGTCGAGCAGCTTCTTCATCGAGTCTGCTTGGAGCCCGTTGGCCATGAAGGCTGTCTGGAGCTTCTTCGCGGTCGCTGTCGGGTCGATGCCGGGCTTGAGCTTGAAGAGGTAGGTGGTCGGGAGCACTCGGTCGCCGAAGATCGGGGTGAGGGTGGCCTGGGAGGTCCAGATGCCGGCCATCCCGGCGGTGGCGCTGTCTGCGAGGACGCCGATCACGGTCAGCGTTGTGTGCTTGCCGGTCTGCTGGTCGAGCACGGAGACGCGCACGGGCGTCCAGTGCTTGTCTTCGACGTAGAAGCCGTGGAGCTTGAAGTTCGTGATCCCGCCACCGAAGCCGAAGTTCGAGCGGCGCGGGACGACGGACTGGTCGACGACCGCGAGCCCGGGGTGGGTCTCGAGCGCGTGCCAGACGGTGGCGGGTGAGGTGTACCCGCGCGCCCAGGTGTTGAAGCCGAAGCTGGTGTGGGTGAGGAAGCTCTGGTCGAGGCCGCCGACGAGGTAGTTCTCCGGCTTGGCATTGGTTCCGAGTTGGTGTGCCTTGACTGGCAGCGTCGATTTGGCGGCGACGACGCTGATCAGCGGCGACAGCGCCGGGGAGCGGCGGACCGCGGCTTGCATGTCGAGCACCGGCGCTGCGGCGGAGGCGGTCGCGTGGACGTCGAAGCCGCCGCCGAAGGTGCTGATGTTGTTGTAGGCGTTGGTGAACGCCCCGGTGGTGGTTGCGCCGACGACGAGGACGAACACGACGAGCATGAACATCGCCAGTGTGACGCCGGTGCGGAAGAGGCTCCGCAGGGGGTAGGCGATCGACATGCGCACGATCGGCGCGATCCGCTTGGCGCGGCCGAGCGTCGTGCCGAGCGTGCCGAGGAGGATGTCGGCGTTGTACATGATCGTCCAGGTCGCGCCGATCACGATCATCAGCCCGCCGAGGACGAAGATCGAGAAGTTGACGCTCATCCGGCCAAACAGCCAGTCGCTGATCGGGAACACGAACCACGCCATCAGCGCCAGCCCGGCGCCGGTACGAACCGCGCGCTCGTTGAGTCCGAGGGCGCGCAGCAGCCGGTCGAGCCCGAAGATCAGGAGGGAGACGCCGAGGCCGAGCGTGATCCCGTTCTTGGCGCTGATGCCCGACACCGCCATCAGCGCGCCGAGCGCGATCAGGGCGATCGTGGCTACCCAGCGGCGGCGCCCGCCGCGGCGAACGGCGGGGTCGGGCAGGTCGCGGATCGCCGAGACGATGTTCATCCGGCTCACCCGCGAGGCCGAGAACGCGAGCACCGCCAGGGTCAGGAGCACACCCATGGTGTAGGCGACAACCAGGCTGGCGGGCTTGACGGCGAAGGCGAGGTGGAAGTTGGGGGTCGAGGCGAACACGCCGCCGAGCGCGAACACCATCCCGAATGCCACGAGCACGCCGAGCGCGGCGCCGACCAGCGCCGCGACGAGGTCGTAGGTGGCGCCCTCGTACACGAACATCTGCACCAGGTGGCCGCGGCGGGTGCCGACCGCGCGCGCGACCCCAAGCTCGCTGCGCCGCTCGGCGGCCAGCATGACGAAGATCAGGAAGATGAGCAGGATCCCGGCCGCGATCGAGAACGAGCCGAAGGTCGTGAAGAAGGAGACGAACGCCGCGCCGGCGCTGTCTGCCGCGTTGAGCGCGTCCTGCCTGGTCTTGTCGGTCTCGAGCCCGAGCGCCGAAACGGTCGGCTGCAGTGCCTTGACGACACGATCGGTCGCCGTAACGCCGCCACGGTTGGCGACATAGACGCCGTCGACCAGTCCCCGCTTACCCAGCAGCGCCTGCGCCCGCTCGAGCGGCATCAGCACGCCGTAGTCGGCCGTCGCCGCCCCCGCGTAGCTCACGACCGCCTTCACGCGCGCGCGCTCGACCCCCTTGCCGGTCAGGACGCGAACGCTGTCTCCGGGCTTCGCACCGAGCGCTTTCGCGCCCTTCGTGTTCAGGTAGACCTCGTTCGGGCCGAGCTGCGCGAGCGAGACGGTCTTCCCTTCTGCGCGCATCGGGCCGAACGCGGCGAGGGAGGACGGGTCACCCGCAAACAGCGTCACCTTCGGTTCGTACTGCCCGCTCGAGAGATCCTGGACCGCCGCGCCCCAGACGATCACCGGTGCGACCGCACGGACCAGCCCCGAGGCGCGACCCGCAGCCGCGATCCGGTCGGCGTAGCTCTGCGGGAAGTAGCGCGTGCCTGTGCCCGCAGTGCCGACGGCGAGTGAGGCCGTGAGCCCCTTCGCCCCCACCACCTCGTCGGTTCGGCCGAGCGCGGCGATCGCAGAGGAGCGGATCGACTGGCTCATCGTGTCGCCCGTCGCAAGCGACGCAGTGAAGATCACCGTCGCCAGCATCAGCCCGACCACGATCAGCGCGGCGCGACCCCGCCGCCGGCTCGCGTTCCGGACACCGAGCCGGAAGAAGACCCGGTTGCGCAAGGCAAGCACCACCACCACTGCGAGCAGCAGCAGCAGCACCACCGCCAACACCTCTGCGAGCGAGCCGACCGGGATCCCGAACAGCTTGCTCACGCCATCACCCAGCCGTGACCGGCGCCTCCGCGACGACCACCTCGTAAGCCTCGCGACCCGGCTGCGCGCGGAACACCACGAACTCCGAGATCTTCTCGATCTGCGCCTGATAGAAACCGCTCAGCCGCGTCGCCCGGGCAGCCTCGTCACTCGACCAGAGGGTGATCACCAACACCTTGCCCTCCTCCGAGAGGAGCACGTAGCAGCCCTCGTAGCCCTCCTGCTCCTGCAGCGCGGGAATCAGCTCGCTCTCAAACCGCTCGACCGCGCGCCTGGGGTTCTGCCGCACAGGGTCGATCTCCGCCGATGTCACACGCGCGACCATCACACTCTCACCTCCAAGCGTTCCTCGTCGACGATCCGGCCGTCCACCATCCGCACGATCCGGTCGGTCGCACGCCCGACGCTGATGTCATGAGTCACGATCAGGAAGGTCAGGCCGCGCTCCCGGTTCAACCTGCGCATCAGCCCGACGATCTCCTGCGCGTTCTCGCTGTCGAGATCGCCGGTCGGCTCGTCGGCCCACACGATCGCCGGGTCGTTGACGAGCGCCCGCGCAATCGTCGCGCGCTGGCGCTGCCCGCCCGAGAGCTCGTCCGGGACGTGCGCCGCGCGCTCACCAAGCCCAACCATCTCGAGCGCAGCAAGCGCCCGCCGCCGAGCCTCCTTCGCAGACGCGCGCGCCACCAGCAGCGGCAACTCGACGTTCTCAACGGCACTCAGCACGGGCATCAGGTTGTAGAACTGAAAGACGAACCCCATCCGGCGCGCGCGATAGTCGGTGCGCTCGACATCCGACATCGACCTCAGGCCGACCCCCTCGATCAGCACCTCGCCATCGTCGATCCGGTCGAGCCCCGAGAGACAATTGAGCAGTGTCGTCTTACCCGACCCGCTCGGTCCCATGATCGCGACCATCTCCCCCCGCCCGACCGACAAGCTCACTCCACGCAACGCGTGCACCTCGAGCTGCCCCGTGTCGTAGCGCTTCTCCACCGCCCGCGCCTCGACAATCGCCTCGACCGCGGGCTCCATCGGCGTCTCACGTTCGACGCCTGGCGCCTGTTGCAGAAGTGTCGCCTCCATCGGAAGCTCCTCGGGTTGAAACGACCAGCCTCACAGCACCGGCTCTGCAGTGCATCCGGGAAAGCACCGAACAGGCCTACGGAGAAGAAGCGATCCGCCGCCCGCCCGGTGACCAGGCTCGCCCATCGTCGGTCTCTGCACGTGTCCGAGGGCCGGCCTTCACCCTTGACGTCCAGGCGGGGAGAGTGCCCCAGCGCCTCAGGAGCGATAGTTCGACTCGGGCATAGTGCCGCCACTGTCTGCTTCGACTCTTGCGTCGTCCCCGCTGCCTACTGCCTGCTGGCGATGTGCGATCGCGATTCCGGCTCTCCAGCCTGGAGCTCTCCCGCCGTGCGGAAGCGGGATCGACTCGGCGTCGAGCCCGCTCGAGGCGAGGAGCCATGAGACGGTCGAGTTCGAGTTCCACATCTCTCCCGTGCCGAGCTCGTCGCGGCCCCAGACGGGTGTGGGGACGTGCGGGGCGAGCTCGAGCAGCCGCCGTGCGCACTCGGGCTCCTCGCTCAGCCGGAGCGGACTCTCGACGGCTTCTGCGATGTCGGGAATGATCCCTTCGCGCCAGCTGCGGACCTCGTAGCGGAAGAGCCGGGAGCGGCCCAGCGCCCGTGCTCCGACAACGCCCTCGGCGACGACACCGCGGCGCGAGCCTTCGCCCCACGCAGGCGCCTGCTCGATGACGAACCGCCCGTCCGGCGTGTAGACCTGGAGCGCCGAGTGGTAGAGGTCGCAACGGTCACGGTGCTCGATCCGGGCCGCGAACCATTCGAACACCTTCCCGTTCAAGCGGACGGAGTGTCCGCCGGCCCCGAGCGGGAGCCAGTAGAGGTCGATGGCGGCGGGGTCGTGGGTATTCACGAGGTCGGATACATCCTGACCCATGGCCGAGTCGCGGATCGCTTGCGTGTGCTGGTACCTGTGGGTAGTTCCGTGCGTGCGTATCGGTGTCCGCACCGATGCTCGTTCGGTCGTGGTCACGTAGCTTCGTTGAGGGGCGTGGTGTGCGCTCTTCGTTGAGGAGCGTTGATGTGCGCTTCCGTTGTGAGGGGGGAGGGGACGGTGTCTCGGATGGTGGTCGGCGCTGAAGAATGAGGTTGCCGCAGGGCGTGCGGCGACAGGCCCGGCGGTTCTCGCGGGATGCGTCGAGCGAGAGGTCTCGTTCGACGCTGGCGGCCACCGTCTCGCGGGCACGTTGACGCTTCCCGACGCGGGCGATGCTCCCTGGCCGGCAGCATTGCTGCAAGGGGAGGGGGTGCCCCTCCGGGCCGGATCCCAGTGGGCGTCTCATGCCGTGCTTGCACGGTGGGGGTTTGGGGGGCCGTCCCGGTAGCCCATGCCGTTCGTGCGGCGTAGCGTCGTACCCGAGACATATTAGCCCTCCGTTCGGCCCCCCTGCAGGTACGGGTCGGCGGCGGGCTCGACGGGAGGAGGGCAGTGAGGTGGGTGCGCTCAGAGCGAAGGGATCGTCTGAGGCCGGGCGGTTCGCTGCGGCTGGCTGGCGGCTGAAGGTACTTGTGCTGGTGGCGTTGCTCGCTTTGGGGTTAGGGCTGACGGCGGCGTATGCGGCGCTTGGCAGCCAGGATACGGCGACCGGGACGGGTGCCTTGGCCAGCGAGAACGGCGGCTTCAACAACACCGCCGACGGCTACTCCGCCCTTGGCGCTAACACAACAGGGGCCGCAAACACCGCCATCGGCCGAGTCGCGCTCGAGTTCAACACCGATGGGAGCGTCAACACGGCGGTCGGCTCGGGCGCTCTTGCCTTCAACATTTCCGGAAGCGGCAACACCGCTGTCGGACAGACCGCCCTGATATCCGCCACCGGCGGCGGTAACACCGCCGTCGGTTTGCAAGCGGGCGGCAGCAGCCACCCGCTGACGAGCGGCAACGACGACACCTTCATCGGAGCAGCGGCCGGACCCGGCATCGACAGCGAGATCGACCATGCCACCGCAGTCGGCGCCAACGCGGTCGTCTCACAGAGCGATTCGCTCGTCCTCGGTGCGCCAGGAGTAAACGTCGGCGTCAACACGGCAACCCCTCAGAGCCGCCTCCAAGTCGGCTCGGGAGCAACCAGCACCTTCGGCGAGTACATGCAGATCCCCGTCGTCACCAGCACCGCAAATACGCCCCCGGCCTCGGACTGCAACAGCACCAACCTTGTTGGCCGGCTGGTTCTCCTCGGGACCGGAAAGAAGATCAAGCTCTGGGCGTGCTCACCGGCGGGGCTGTGGGTGAAGCTCTGAAATCAATCTCTTCAAGACAGGAGGGAGGTGAGTCATGAGACTCCGGAGCAGCTTGGCAGCGTTGGTCGCGCTCGTTCTCGTTGTTGTTGTTGCACCAGAGGCGACCGGCAAGGGCGGGACGGTAATCACGAGCTGCGGTCAGACGGTGACGACGAGCGCCGTGCTCGGCCAGGACTTGTTCTGCAACGGTGATGGGATCGTGGTCGGAGCGGGCAAGATCACGATCAACCTGAACGGGCACACCCTCTTCGGGGATGGCGACATAAATGATGTGGGTGTCCACGTCGGCAACGGCTGCTGCGACAACGTCACCGTCGAGAACGGCGTTATCCGCGACTTCGGTGACGGCGTCTACTCGTTGCTGAACGAACGGGTCGTCGTCAGGGATGTCGCTGTCTCCGGCAACACTGCCACCGGCATCTTCCTTGACGGGCCGTCCGATTCGGTCGTGTCCTCAACCGCGTTCGGGAATAACGAGGGCATCGCTGTCTACGGCCAGAACTCTTCGATGACGTCGTCGAGCGCGTCCGGGAATAACGTTGGTCTCATCTTCGGTGGCCTCGACGGCAAAGCCAGATCAGTGATCGCCTCCGGAAACCGGAGCGAAGGCATTGTGGTTGACAGCCTCGGGGAGGGCGCTTCTGTCACGTCCTCTACGGCGAACGGCAATGGTTCCATCGGCATCCGAGTCTTCGCTGATTCGGTCACGCTGAACAGGAACACAGCGGACGGAAACGGCTTCGACAACGCCGCTGGAACCGATCACGATCACTTCGATTTCCAGGGCCTCGGGATAACAGTCATCGGCCTCAACCCAAGTGGAAAGAACACCGCTCAGGGCAACGACAACGAGGCCGAGTGCGACCCGTCCTACCTGTGCTGAGCATGTGGGGGCGGCGCCACGCCCGCCCCCACCATTTCACCAAAGGCTGAGCGGTAGCTCTCGGCCCCGCCGAGCATCTCTAGATTCGGCTTGGTAGACAGGGGCGTTTCGGCGGCGTCGGGTTGCGCTGACATCTGGCGGCAGGCGCGAGGTAGGTGGGTCATGAGGCTGCGGAGCGCCGATCAAGTCCTCGACTGCCTCCGGGAACGGTGGTGACGGCGTGTTCATCTGCGGCGACGCGGCCAAGATCCAGTCATCAACCGCCTCCGGGAACCACGGCACGGGTTTCGAGGTCGACGGCGGGGTGGCGTCGATCAAGTCCTCGACTTCCTTCGGGAACGGCACCGCAGGCATCACCCTCATTGGTGGTGGGGCCACGGTCCAGTCCTCGATCGTGTCCGGGAACGCCAACGACGGCATCGACGTCTCTGGAAACGGGAGCAGGGTTCAGTCCTCGACGGTATCGGGGAACGGCGGAGGCGGCGTCGACTTCTTCAGTAGCGATGCGGCCAGCGTCCTGTCCTCGACGGCTTCCGGAAACGGCGCTGCTGGCATTACGGTCGGCGGTGACACGGCCCGGATCAGCGGCAACCGGGCAGAGGCAAACGGCTTCCTCGGTTCCGGGAGCTCAGTCGAGCCCAGGGAGTCGCCCGAATCCTCGGAACAAACCGGCTACAGGGGGCGATACTCGGAGCGTGCGGAAGCTGGCCACGCGTCCTGGATTTGGCTTCTCCGTCTCGTCGCGACAGTCCCTGGATTGATCCGTTCGTTGCAAATCCGGCCGCCAGGCACTAGCCTCGTGGCTGCCGTCGCCAACGACACGAGAGGCGGGTGGGGCCATGCCAATGACGCTCCAGGAAGCGATCGATTTCGCGAGCGACCCGCCGGCAACTGCCCAATTCGGGATCGAAGTAGGGATCACGATCTCCATGCACGAAGACGAGGGCACTGTGCTGGTTGGTGACGCGTTTGGCTTGTCGTCGATGTTTCGTCCGGATCTTCCACTGCTGAATTTGGGGGGGACGGCGACTATCGCCACTGGTGGCGCGACGGCAACGACTGGCCGCGGCAGCCGGTTCACGAAGGGACCGTCACCCGGATTCTCAACCCGTGGGCTGGGACCCGGCGACGGGGCGGGCGCGAGCCTGCGTGTGGTGACCGGTGCCGCGGGGCCTGTGATCCCGATCGATTTCTCCGTGCGACGGGATCCAGGTATCCCCTGGGCGAGCTTTCTAGGTATGGGGCCAAGCGTCCAGATTGAGATCGAGACGCTCTCGGCACCCGCACCCGGTGGCACGGTGACCGGGGGCGTCAAGCTCGAACCGGTCGAGGACACAGCACTGTTACGCGCCGTCGGTACCAGCGTGCGGGACCCAGCTAGGAGTGCGTCCTACACGGCCACGATCTTCGTCTTCGCGAGGCCTGGCTAACCTCGCTGCTCGCTGTGAGTATGGTGCGTCGCCACTTGCGACGCGAGTTCGCCGAGGCGGACTGTCCGAAACAGACGTAACGAAGCCAGAGGCAACGCCGTAGCCTGAGTGAAGGGCCGGAGGCGGGAACACACGGCGGCGCCGAGTGTTCCGACCAACGGCCTCCGGCCCTTCTCGCAAGATCGTGCGGACGCTTGATCAGGATCGCCCGGGGTGGATCCGGAGCGTTTCCGCTGCTACATCATGAGGGACAGGAGGACGAGGATGGCCCTGCAGTACGCGCTCTACGGTTGTGAGCAATGCCCAGAACGCCGCGACTGGGTGGACAAGCTTCCACCGCTCTGGTGGACCCCCGATGACTGGTGGCCGGTGTGTCACGGCTGCGACAGCTCAGAGCACGTCCGCATACGCGCGCCGCTCCAGCCCGTCACCACCTAGCAGGACGAAAGCGCCGCGACCCCGAGCGGCGCCGAGTGTTCCGACCGACCGCTTCGCTCGGTTCTCGAGGGCCATTGGCGCTGGCTGGCGGTCACAACTGCGCCGCCGTCGCCGCCACCGGGCCAACGCGACTACACGCAGATGAGCGACGAGCAGCTGTACGCGATCCTCGAGGAGGGCTCGGCGGACTCGTCGACCGACTGACCGGCGTCGGGTTCCGACCTCCGGGCCTCCGAGTCGTCGTCGCGATCTTGGCAGCGATCATCCCGGTGGAGATCGCCGTCGTCTACATCGTGATCGCCGTCGTCTGCTCCTGCCCGCATTCGTGCGTGTGGTGGCTCCGGCCGCTGCGTGGGCTAGGTTGTAGTTGCACGCGGGTCACGGGTGGCCTGTGGGTAGGTCGATGAACACGTAGCTTCGAGCGCCTCCTTCGTGGGGCGCTCAGGCTTTCCGGCCCACGGTTTCGACCAGGGGCCATGTTGTCCGGGGGCCATGCCTATGCTCCGCCAACGTGCTCATGACCTACTCCGATAGCCGCCCGATTCCGTGTCTGGTGAACTGACGACAGCCGAGGCGCTCGACCGCCTAGACGTGCATTCGCTACCGGTGCCTTCTGGCGGCACTGCTACGGGACAGGCTCCACGCCGAAGCCCGTTCTGCCCGTCGCATCCGCGAAGGCGGTCACAACGCATAACGACGTAGTCGTCACGGCCAGGTTCACGACCGGGTTCACGTACGTCGCCGGCCATCGTCCGCCGGTCTCGCCGTGCTCCCGGTCGCGCGATCGCAGGCCGGGTCTCGCCGCGCACATGGTCGTGCCCGGTCTCGGGCGCCAAACCGACCACGACCTGACGACGCGCACCATGTAGCCCGGGCAACCGGGCGCGTCAGCGTGCCCGGAGGTTCGGCGTGAGCGCCGACGCCTGGGGAGACGTCGCCACCTGCTCGGGCTGTGGACGGGCGGCCCAGACCGACCCCTGCGCCTACTGCGAGGTCGACTACGGCGACGATGTCCTCGGCCCGGCGCCGTCGAAGGCAGCGGGCGAGCCCATCGATGGCTCCGCGTCCGTGTTCGAGGCGCTCGACGGTGCCGCGACGGAGGACGACCTGTTCGATGCGCTCGCCAGCATGCGACCGCCAAGCTCGAAGCTCGAGCGGGAGCAGGTTCGCGGCCGTCTCGTCACGGCCCTGAAGCGGAAGTTCAAGGAGATCGGCTCGGCGGCTTCCGCCGCCAAGACCACGGACGCCTGGCTCCGGGGAGAAGCCGAGTCGAGCGGCCTCCAGGGGCAGGAGTTCAAGGTGGAGGAGATCGTGCCGTGGGAGTCGTGCGTCTCCGCTGCCGACGTACTCGACGAGGCAGAGGCGCTCTTCAGCGCCTACGTGCACGCGACGGAGGAGCAGTTCGTCGCGATCACACTGTGGACGGCCTACTCGCACGTCTACGACTGCTTCGGTGTCTCGCCGATCCTCGACATCTCCTCACCGACCAAGCGGT
This sequence comes from uncultured Actinomycetes bacterium, assembly GCA_963775695.1. Taxonomy (GTDB): domain Bacteria; phylum Actinomycetota; class Thermoleophilia; order Gaiellales; family Gaiellaceae; genus DATBLE01. The sequence goes on from CAVZJU010000009.1 coordinate 364,602, forward strand.
GCGGCAAGTCAACGGCAATCATCGTCGCGCGGCATCTCTGCAGGGCACCGCTCCTGAGCGGAAACATCACACCGGCCGCGGTGTTCCGAGTAGTGGACGCGTGGAAGCCGACGCTCCTGATCGACGAGGCGGACACGTTCGCGACGATGAACGACGAACTGCGCGGGAACGTCAACGCGGGGCACACACGCGCCACGGCTTTCGTGGTGCGCTCGGAAGCCGACTCGCATGAGCCGCGGCTCTTCTCGACCTGGGCGCCGAAGATCGTCGCGGCGATCGGCCGCTTGCCGGACACGATCGAGGATCGTGCGATCCGGGTCGTCCTGACTCGCAAACCCGTCGGGGTGAAAAAGCGGGATGCCTTCGACCCGGAGGGGGTGGGAAGGGACACTGATCCTGTCGGGCGCAAGCTTGCCCGCTTCGCGCTCGACGAGATCGACGCGATCGCAAGCGCTGACGTCGCCCGCCCGCACGGCCTCCATGACCGCGCCTGGAACAACTGGAAGCCCTTATTCGCGGTCGCCTCCGTCGCCGGCCCGGAATGGCTCGCCCGTGCCATACGTGCCGCGCTCGTCCTGAGCGGCGACGGGAACGATGACGTCGAGGAGGACGTTGGGACGCTCGCGCTCCAACACGTCTGGGAAGTCCTCGAACCGGCGGGGCGCCTCAAGACCGCGGACGTCCTCGATCACATGGTGTCCAAGGATGAAGGCCCGTGGGCGAAGTGGTGGGAGGCGCACCTTACGAAGGGGGAGCTGAAGAGCCCGGCCGCCAGCCTCGCAAGGTTGCTTCGCCCGTTCGGGATCAGACCCAGACAGGTGTGGATCGAGGGCCGGAATGAGCGGCTACGACGCTGAGGACTTCAAGGCGGACGCTGTCGCGGTCTACCTCGAAAAAGACCCTAGAGATGCTAGTGACGCTAGAGACGGCTCCAGCATTGAAGCGGGGTCTAGCGACCCTAGCGATCCTAGCGTCTTTTCGGGGCCTCGCCGTGAAGGTGTCCCGCTGCTCGGCGACGAGGACTACCTCGACTTCCTCGAAGCCGCCTTCGAGAGCGGCCACGTCACCGAGCAGGAACGCCGGGAGACACGCCGCGTCCACCTGGCCCGCTTCCACGCCCGCCCGTCCGCAGACGAGGCCGCGACCCTCGCCGAGGTTGACGCTCTCGGCGTCGAAGGCGTCCTCCGAGAAGTCCTCGACGACCAGATGGGGGAGGGCAGGCCGTGACCAGCGTGTTCACCACCTCCGAGTTCGCTCGGACGTGCGGCATCTCCGAGGAGCGAGCGAAGACCTATCTCGAAGGCTTCGAGCAGGCAGGTGTTGTCGAACGGAAGCTCCGAACCGGGTGGGTGGCAACGCCACGCGGGCTCCGGTTGAGCAGGTCGTTGGCGCTGGTGTCGCCGCAGAGGAGGGAGGCGGCGTGAGCCGGCTGAATCGGCTGTCAGCCCGCGCCTACGGGCGGATGACCTCGGAGCAGAAGCGGGCGGTCGACCTCCTCCGCTACGCGAACCTGTCCGCTGCCGACCGTGGTGAGGCGAAGACGACCCTCCGCTGGAGGCGCACTGCCGCCGAGACGATCGCCTACGCGAACAGGCTGATCGAGGACGGGATGACGCTCGTTGCGGCCGCGAATCGTCTCGGTGTCGACCGTGATCACCTAGTGCGTCTGCTCAATGCCCCGACCCCTGAAGATCAGGTTCGCAAGCCCACCATCCACCCCCCGGATCGCGGGGTAACCGACAAGACCCAGGTCATAGCCCGACCGGCGGGCCGGAAGGCCCAGGAGCGGCGCCCCGCGTACTCAGGCCGACCCATTCTCGTACGACTTCGACGCTGCCCTTCGGAAGGCGAGGCCGACGCTGTGATCGTCACGCGGTCGGAGTGGCGGGCAACCCGGCGAGGGCTGGCGCTGAGCCGGTCGCTCGCTCTGGTGATGCCGGCCAGAGAACGGCTGGCGGTGTGAGGCAGTACATCGGCGTCCCGGAGGTCGCAGCGCGGTACGGCATCAGCGCAGGAGTCGTCTATGAGTGGGTTCGAAACGCATCGATCCCCCAGAGGAAGCTGCCGGGCAAGAAGATGATCCTGTTCGACGCCGGCGACCTGGATCTGTACGACGACGGGGCGATTGATCTGGTCGTCAAACGGCTGAAGGGCGGGGGTCGGATCGTCAGGCCGAAGGTGGACTAACGAGGTCGATCGGATGCGCCCCGTGCGGGTACAGATTGGGTACCGAGCATCCCCCAAGAACCCGCAAAAACCGCAATCAAGCTGCACTACCTGTGGCCCTCGAAAGAGACGCGTTAGCAGGGATTTCGCGTAACCGTGCGGGTTTCCGGGCCGCAGCCGGTGGGCCTTCTTAAGCCGCGGGTCGGGGGTTCGAATCCTCCCAGGCGCATGAGGCGCGGGGCGCCGCGGCTAGACTGTCGGCTCCGCGGTGGCCGTAGCTCAATTGGTAGAGCCCCGGGTTGTGGTCCCGGTGGTTGTGGGTTCGAGTCCCATCGGTCACCCCTCGGTTCCGGCCATGGCCCCGTAGCTCAGCGGACAGAGCGGCAGCCTTCGAAGCTGCGTGCGGAGGTTCGACTCCTCCCGGGGCCGTAACAGCCCTTTTGGCTATGCGGAAACCGCATGGTTGCGTGAATCATACGTGCCGCAGGTGCCGGGAATGCTCGCGGCGTGCCTACCCCGGTGCCTACCTCGGAAATGTCGCCGTTCTCGGCAACAGACGCGCCGGATGAATCACACCGATGGACGGCCTCGCCGCCGGCGGCGCGTGACGTAGGCCACCAGAAGGGCCACGGCGAGGATCGCCACGATGATCGCCACGACGACAACAGTGGAGGTGGAGGCGACCATAATCGCGCCCCCTTTATCTTAATCGCCGTGCCTCGTCTCCCCCCCGGTCGAAGGCATGAGCGTGTAGTCCTGCGTGCTGGGCACGAGTGCGAGCTAGCGGCGCACGTCGCCCTGGATCAGCGCTCCGGTCGCCTCTCGGACGCGCGCTACCAGCTCTGTCAGATCCTCGTCGGTGATCTCCGGATCGGTCATGGCCCTCGTCCCTCACCAGAGCGGATAGACGCTCGCGTCGTCGTCCTCGTCGTCCTCGTCTTCGTCGGGATCGGCCGCCGGGTCGTCCTCGGCGGGGTCGTCCTCGTTCCCGAAGAGGTCGCGGAGACGGTCAGCGAGGGACACGGGTCAGCGACTCCTGGAGGAACGATGCGGCGAGCTCGTAGCCGCGCTCGGTCATGTGGATGCGGTCGACGAAGCACCAACCGCTGTACGGGGCGCGAGAAAGGTCGACGAAGGGCACCCCGAGCTCGCCGCAGCCCTGTTCGAGCCGTTCCGCGTACGTGCCCCAGTGGGTCTGGAGGAGTTCCTTGACGATCGGCCAGCGGGTCGTCCGCGCCTGCATGACATCGAGCGAGTCGAACAGCGCCCGCTCCTCGTCCGTCAACTCCTTGGCCGTGTGCGGCGCGACCGGCTGGAGCGCGAACATGACCTCGGCGTCGTCGGGCACGAGGCGCCGAAGTGCGCGAAGGTCGCGCAGCTGGATCGTCGCGGCCGTCTCGACCACCTGGTCCGGTTCCGGCTCGGGCTTCTTCTTCGAGCGTGCCCGACGGTCGCTGGACGCCGGCGGCTTCGATCCCGGCAGGCGTCGCCGCAGGCGCCGGGCCAGCTCGCGCCGGAGGTCGCCGTCGCTGATCGCCGCCAGCCGCCCCCCTGTCTCGGCCGTCTTGACCAGCCGGATCAGCTCCTCGACCGGCACGGCCAGCAGCCGGCGCACGGGGTGGTCGAGGTACGTCGGCCCGTAGAGCGGGTCGAGCGGTGAGGCGCGGGCGACCGCGAAGTTGTTCAGGCCGCTGCAGACGACGAAGGTCGTGCTTCGCTCGGCGAAGGGCAGGGTGGCGACCAGCTCCTGGGTCGAGGTCGCCTTGCGCAGGCCGAGGTTGACGAACGGCTTGCCGGTCAGGCCCCACAACGCGGAGGGAAGCGTCCCCGAGTCGTCGGCGGCTCCGACGCCGAAGGCGTACGAGCCGCCGAGAACGAAGCCCGCGTCGTCCGGGGCGTCGTCGCTGGCGACGGCCGCGTCGCCGTGGCGGCTGAGTCGGTGTCCCCTGCTGTCCGTGGAGACCACGGGCGTCGACAGCCCCGGCCGTGACGTGATCGTCACGAAGGGCCAGAGGACCAGCCCGTCGCTGAGGTCGCCGTAGTCCCGGGTGATCGGGGCGACCGTTTTCCGCCGCCGGCGGGCGTCGCTCTCGGCAGCGTCGTGCTCCACGGATCCAGTCTACGTCGGGCTCTGGTCAGGCCTTGGTGACGAGAACGTCGCCCAGGACGAGCAAGTCGAGGCCGCTGCGCTCGAAGGTCGAGAGGGCGTCTTGCGGCGTCGTCACGATCGGCTCGCCGCGGAGGTTGAACGACGTGTTCAGCAGCACGGGCGTCCCCGAGATCTGGCCCCAGCGGGTGAGGAGCCGGTGGAAGCGGGGATTCCACTCCTCGCGCACGGTCTGGAGCCGCGCGGTGCCGAAGTGGCTCACGGCCGGCAGCGCCGCCGCCGCTTCGGGCGTCAGCCGGTTGATCAGGAGCATGAACCGGGCGGGCGGCTGGTCGGCGTGCGGTTCCCGGACGAGCGAGTCGGCGACCTCCTCCGTTGCGACCGGCGCGAACGGCCGGAACGGCTCGCGAAACTTGATCTTCTCGTTGATGCGCTCCTTCATCGCCGTGCTGCGCGGGTCGGCGATGATGCTGCGGTCGCCGAGCGCGCGGGGGCCGAGCTCGAAGCGGCCCTGGAACCAGCCGACCACGTGACCGCGGGCGAGCGCCTCCACCGTCGCCTCGAGGACCTCCCGTTCGTCGCCGAGGCGGTGGTAGGCGAGTCCCGGCCGGCCGCGGAGGGCGGCGTCGACGTCCGCACCGTCGTACTCGGAACCCCAGTAGGCGTGCTCGAGCTCGGTCCGGCGGGGGTTGCCGAGGATGACGTGCTCGACGTACAGCGCCGCACCCAGTGCGCCGCCGGAATCGCCCGGCGCAGGCGGGATGAAGAGCCGTTCGACGGGTGTCTCGTCGAGGATCCGGCGGTTGGCGAGGACGTTCAGCGCGACGCCGCCGGCGAAGCAGAGGTTCGGCGAGCCGGCGCGCCGCTGCGCCTCACGGGCGAGGTTGACCACCGCCCGCTCGGTGATCGCCTGGACGCTCGCGGCGATGTCGGCGTACCGCTGACTCCGTGCCAGGTCGGCCGGCGAGGCGTCCGCATCCTCCGACGTCCAGAAGCGCTCGTTCCGGGGCCTCGGCTCGACGCCGAGCAGCTCGAGCAGCTTGGGTGTATACGCCCGCCTGGTCGAGTAGTGGAACGAGAAGTAGGACAGGTCGAGCCAGAAGCTGCCGTCGTCGTACAGGTGGAGCACGCGCTCGAGCTCCGGGATGTAGCGCGGCTCCCCGTAGGGCGCCATCCCCATCACCTTGTACTCGCCCTCGTTCACCTCGAAGCCGAGCAGGTCGGTGAGAGCCGAGTAGAAGAGGCCCAGGGAGTGGGGGAAATCGACCGCCGACTCGATCCGGAGGGTCTGCCTGCCGTCGGCCGAGCTCGCGCGGCCGACGGTGGCCGTCGACCATTCGCCGACGCCGTCGATCGTCATCACGGCGGCCGACTCGAAGGGCGAGGGGAAGAAGGCGCTGGCGGCGTGCGAGACGTGGTGGTCGGTGAAGAGCACCCGCTCCGGCCCGACGCCCGCGAGTGCGCTCAGCCGCCGCCGGACCCCGCGCCGTTCGGTCCGCCACGCCCGCATCGAGCGGACGAAGGCGTCCTCGGCGGGCTTTCCCATCGCCGCCGCGGTGGTCAGGACGCGCCGGAACTTCGTCTTCGGCTGCTCGTAGAAGGCGACGTAGTCGATCCGCCGGCCGCTCTCCGCGGCCGTGCGCAGGCAGAAGTCGATCGCCAGCGCCGGGAACGACGCGTCATGCTTCCGGCGCGAGAAGCGCTCCTCCTCGGCCGCGCAGACGAGTGCGCCGTCGTCCACGAGAACGGCGGCGGCGTCGTGGAAGAAGCAGGAGACGCCGAGGATGCGGGCCACTAGCGGTGGAAGTTCGAGTGCTCAGGGCGGCGCAGGCGCAGCGGGTCGCGCCGTCGCACGATCAGGCCGGCTGGGCGGACGACGAGGAGGAACAGCAGCCGGAGGGCGCGATCCATCAGCGCGTGAGTGTAGACCCCGCCTCACTCCGTAACCGTCAAAGACGTTTTGCTAGTGTCGGTACGTGCGCCGGCTTGCCGTGGCACTTGCCGCCCTCCTGCTCGGAGCGTCTGCACCTTCGGCGTTCGCCAAGGCGAAGCCCAGCATTCCGCCGGCCGACCGAGCAGCGATCGACCGGACGCTGGACGTGTTCGTACCGGCCGCGATCGGTCGGCACGATTCCGTGCGCGCGTGGTCGCTCGCCACGAAGACGATGCGGCTCGGGAGCGACAAGGGCGAGTGGAAGAACGGCCTCCTCCCGGTGACGCCGTTCCCGGTGATCGGCACGAGCTTCCACGGCTGGACGCTCGACTCGGCGACGAAGGATCGCGCCGACATCGTCCTGCTCGTCCACCTGAAGAAGGGCGCGCCGCTCGGCGCGGTCTCGTTCGACATCACGATGCGGAAGCTCGGCGGCGGCTGGCTGGTCGACTCGGCCGTTCCCGCCGCGACGTTCTCGGCCCCGGGATCCGACTCGCAGATCCTCGCGCAGCCGGACTTCGCGCCCCAGGGCGGCCAGGCGTTCTCGAAGTCGGGGCGGATCTCTTCCACGTGGCTCTTGACCATCGCGGGCGTCCTCCTGGGTCTGGTCATCGTCATCCCGATCGTCGTGATCGTCGGCCACGGGGCCAAGGATCGACGTGTGCGCCGGGAGCGGGCGCAGTCCGATCGGGAGCGCGTGTTTAGAAACCTCCCGGAACGGCCAAACTAGGGCCAGCGAAGGGGTGGCGCACCTCAACCTCCCTCTCCCGGGAACAACCGGGGCTCGATAACTGGGGGAATCGTCGAGCACCGGGCGTCCAGCGCCACCCCTTCCAAGCCCCGAAAAGTCCGGGCCCCGCAGGGGCCCGAAGACTTTTCCGGGACGAGAGCTGCGGCCGGCCGAGAGCGGTTCTGAGCCGCAGCCGCCGTGTCGGCTGCGGCGGAAATGGACGGCAGTGCCAGGCTTCAGCCTGGCACTGCAGGGGCCGCTCTATGCTGACCTTGCGCTGCGGGTGTGGCGGAACTGGTAGACGCGCCGGGTTTAGGTCCCGGTGGGACGCGAGTCCCTTGGAGGTTCGAGTCCTCTCGCCCGCACTTCGCGTCTCTCAAGAGTGGCTGCCATTCGGCCGATCGTCCCGGTGCAATGGCATTCGCCCCGCTGCAGAGCTTCTCGGGCTGGGTCGCAGCCGGGGAGCCAGGCGACGTGGCGCACCGGCTTCCTGCTGGCGTTCTTGGTCTTCCCGCTCATGGTGCTCGTGCATGAGGCGGGCCACGCAACGGTCGGCTTGCTGAGGACCGAAGGGCTCGTTGTCCTCCGAGTAGGTCGTCCGCCCGGATGGGTGCGAGGTCGCGTCGGGCGGCTCGCGTTCGAGATGAGTCCCATGCCGAGCCACAACAGGATCGCAGGCTCGGCCAGGACGTTCGCCCGGATGACCCGCGGCGAGTGGATCGCGTATTCGGTCGCAGGATCAGCGGGAGGCGGTAGAGCGGGTCCGGCGTGGCGAAGCTCAGCAAGGGCTGGTCGGCAGGGAGCTCGACGCAGCTGTCGCTGCTGCGCTCGCCACGGACCCGGAGCTCGGACTCGGTTCGCCCGGAAGCACGGACGACGCGCGCAAGGAATTTCTAGCTCTGGCAGTCAGAAGGCTCCAGCCTCCGGCCGACTCACGTGCTCTCGATGAGCAGGATCGCCTGTTCTGCTTTCGATACGGCGTTGCGCTGAACGACGTCGAGCGCCTTCGCGACTAGCGCCGCACTCGGCGGCAGCCCTGATCTCCATGGCTACGATGGCCCCGATGCCCGCCCGTGTCGAGGAGCTGCCCGAGAACAAGGTTCGCCTGAGCGTCGAGGTGCCGGCGCACGACGTGCAGCATGCGGTCGAGCACGCGGCTTCCGATCTCTCCGCGTCCGTGAAGATCCCCGGCTTCCGCAAGGGGAAGGTGCCGATGCAGGTGCTGCTCTCGCGCATCGGCAAGGAGCGGCTGTACTCGGAGGCCGTGGAGAGCCACATCGAGGGCTGGTATCGCAACGCGCTCGCCGGGACGCGCGTCCGCCCCGTTGCCCGTCCGGAATACGATTACGAGTTGCCGCAGACCTCCGACGAGGACTTCAGCTTTACCGCGACCGTCGACATCCAGCCCAAGGTCGAGGTCGCCGACTGGAAGGGGCTCCAGGTCCCGCACGCGGAGGCGGATGTCCCGCCCGAGCTCGTCGACCAGCAGATCGAGGCGCTCCGTTTCGCCGTCGCCGAGCTGGCGCCGGCGGACCGGCAGGTCCAGGCCGGGGACACCGTGGTCGTCGACCTGGTCCAGCAGGGAGGCGAGGCGCAGCGCGACTACGTGGTCGAGGTGGGCGCGGGACGCGTGCTCGGGGAGATCGAGGAAGGGCTCCTCGGCATGTCCGCTGGCGAGACCAGGGAGGTCGAGGTCGAGCTCGCCGACGGCCGCAAGGAAACCGTCGGGCTCACGCTCAAGGACGTGAAGGAGAAGATCCTGCCGCCGGTCGACGACGACCTCGCCAGGGCTGCGAGCGAGTTCGACTCGCTGGCCGAGCTGCGCGCGGACCTCGAGCAGCGCATCGGCGAGCAGATCGAGGAGGAGGCCGAGACGCAGTTCCGGGCAGCCGCGGCCGACGCCCTCGTCGACGCTTCGAACATCGAGCTTTCCGCCCCGCTTGTCGAGTCGCGCACGCGCGAGCTCCTCGCCGGTCTCGTCCAGTCGCTCGAGCGTCGCGGCATCTCGCCGGAGACCTATCTGGCGGTGTCCAACCAGACCCCACAACAGCTCGAGGAGCGCCTGCGTGCCGAGGCGGCCCGTTCGGTCGCGCGCGAGCTTGCGCTGGAGGCGGTCGCCGACAGGGCCGGCCTCGGGGTCACCGACGACGAGCTGCGCGAGTTCGTCCGCGAGAACGCGGAGGCCGAGGGAGACGAGGCGGACGAGGTCGTCGAGCAGCTGTTCGCGAGCGGACGCCACGAACTTCTCCGCGAGGACCTGCGGATGCGCAAGGCGCTGGACCTCGTCGTCGCCGAGGTCGAGCGGATCCCGCTCGACCTCGCCCTCGCCCGCGAGAAGCTCTGGACGCCCGACAAAGGAGCGGCTGCTCCCGAGACGAAGCTGTGGACCCCCGGAAGCAAGGAGCCTGCCTGATGAGCCCGTTGATCCCGATGGTGATCGAGCAGACCTCGCGCGGCGAGCGCGCGTTCGACATCTACTCGCGCCTGCTGAACGAACGCATCATCTTCCTCGGAACGCCGATCGACGACCAGATCGCAAACCTGATCGTCGCCCAGCTCTTGCACCTCGAGTCCGAGGATCCCGACAAGGACATCTCGATCTACATCAACTCACCGGGCGGTTCGGTCTACTCGGGGCTGGCGATCTACGACACGATGCAGTTCATCAAGCCGGACGTGCAGACGATCTGCGTCGGGATCGCGATGAGCATGGGCGCGCTGCTGCTCGCAGGTGGCACGAAGGGAAAGCGCATGGCATTGCCGAATGCCAAGATCCTGATCCACCAGGTCTGGGGCGGGTTCCAGGGGCAGGCCACCGACATCGAGATCCATGCACGGGAGACGATCGCCTTGAAGCGGAAGATGGAAGAGATCATGTCCAACCACACCGACCAGCCGCTCGAGAAGGTCTCGAAGGACATGGAGCGCGATTACTTCATGAGCTCGGAGGAAGCAAAGGAGTACGGGCTCATCGACCAGGTGATCGAGCACCGCTGAGCCGAGGGCTAGGCGAGAGCGGAAAATCGAGGTACAAACAGATCATGGCCCGAGCATCCGAAGGAAACGAGCAGCTCCTCTGCAGCTTCTGCGGCAAGAGCCAGCGGCAGGTGAAGAAGCTGATCGCCGGCCCCGGGGTGTACATCTGCGACGAGTGCATCGACCTCTGCAACGAGATCATCGACGAGGAACTGACCGCACCCGCACACCTCGACCTCGACAACCTCCCGCGTCCGACCGAGATCCACACGCTGCTGAACGAGTACGTGGTCAGCCAGGAGACCGCCAAGCGCACGCTCGCGGTCGCGGTCTACAACCACTACAAGCGCGTGCAGATGAGCTCGGCCGAAGACGACGTCGAGCTGCAGAAGTCGAACATCCTCCTGCTCGGCCCGACGGGGTGCGGCAAGACGTACCTGGCGCAGACGCTCGCAAGGATCCTCAACGTCCCGTTCGCGATCGCCGACGCGACCGCGCTGACCGAGGCCGGCTACGTCGGCGAAGACGTCGAGAACATCCTGCTCAAGCTGATCCAGGCGGCCGACTTCGACATCAAGAAAGCCGAGACCGGGATCATCTACATCGACGAGGTCGACAAGATCGCGCGCAAGGCGGACAACCCGTCGATCACGCGCGATGTCTCCGGCGAGGGCGTCCAGCAGGCGCTGCTCAAGATCCTCGAGGGCACGGTTGCCTCGGTGCCGCCGCAGGGCGGGCGCAAGCACCCGCACCAGGAGTTCCTGTCGATCGACACCACGAACATCCTGTTCATCTGCGGCGGTGCGTTCGCGGGCCTGGAGAAGATCATCGCCCGGCGAATCGGCAAGAACGCGGTCGGCTTCGGGGCGGAGATCCACTCGAAGCACTCCCAGGAGGGCTCGGAGATGCTCGCGCAGGTGATGCCGGAGGACCTGCTCGCCTACGGGCTGATTCCCGAGTTCATCGGGCGCCTGCCGGTCGTGTCGGCCGTGCACCAGTTGCTCCGCGACGACCTGGTCAAGATCCTCGAGGAGCCGAAGAACGCGCTCGTGAAGCAGTACCAGCGCTTCTTCAACTACGACTCGATCGAGCTCGTCTTCACCGACGACGCGCTCTGGGAGATCGCCGACAAGGCGCTCGAGCGCGAGACCGGCGCCCGCGGCCTGCGTTCGATCATCGAGAACGCGCTGCTCGACGTGATGTTCGAGCTGCCCTCGCGCAAGGATGTCTCCAAGTGCGTGATCACCAAGGAGACGATCCTGAAGGGTTTGAAGCCGACGCTCGTCACCAGCGCCGGCGCCGACGACGACGAGCTCCAGGGCGAGCTCGCCGCGGAAGCGTAGGGGAACCCAGGGTTCCCCTACGGGACCCCTCCTTTCGCTCGCTCGCTTCGCTCGCATCGGTGGCTGTCCGACGGCCGGCAGCTTGCCGCGCCCGCACATGTCGGGCGCCGCGGCGATGACATAGGCTGCTTCCTGTGAACGCGGGCGACACCTATGGGCCCGGCGACTGGCTCGAGATCACCCAGGAGCGCATCGACCGGTTCGCGGAGGCGACCGGAGACGACCAATGGATTCACGTCGATCCGGAGAAGGCCGCGCAAGGCCCCTTCGGGAAGACGATCGCGCACGGGTTCCTCACGCTCTCGCTGCTGGTCAAGTTCCAGTACGAGGTGCGGCCCGAGCGCGGCGAGTTCCGGATGGGGATCAACTACGGGGTCAACAAGGTCCGCTTCCCCGCGCCGGTGCCGGTCGGCAGCCGCCTCCGCGCGCACTTCGAGATCCTCGAGGTGAGCGAGGTCGAGGGCGGCGTCCAGGTGGTGACGAAAGGCACGGTCGAGCGCGAGGGCGAGGAGAAGCCCGTCTGCGTCGCCGAGATGGTCTCCCGCCACTACCGCTAGACACGCGGGACAACGTCGAGCGTCGCGTCGTTCAGGCGCTCCTGAGCTCCGCCGCCTGCCGGTCCTGCACCTGGTCGAGGATCGTCTCCAGCATGCGGCCCGACGAGAGGACGTGCTCGCGGGCAAGGATGCGGGCGCCCTGGGCGCTGCCGGCGGAGACCGCCTCGCGGATCGCCCGGTGCTGGGCATCGTTCTGCTCGTACAGGTGGTCGATGTCGAGGCCTGCGGCCCAGACGACGTGCGAGAAGAAGCTGCGCCGCGCGCTCTTCGCGAGCCGCTCGACGAACGGCGCGTCTGCGGCGGCATAGAGCACGTCGTGGAAGGCGTGGTTGGCCGAGACCCAGCTCGCCACGAGCGCACCGTCCTGGGTGCCTTCGCGCGACCGGCGCCGGAGCTCGAGCGTCAGCTTCGCGAACCGCTTCTCCGCCTCGTCCAGCGCCGCCAGCCCCTCGTCGGTGATACGTGGCGTGGCCAGCTCGGTGGCGAGGCTCTCGAGCTCGGCGCGGACGAGGAACGCCTCGCGCAGCTCCTCACGGGAGAGCGTCCGCACCCGTACGCCGCGGTTCGGAACGAAGGAGACGAGCCCCAGCGCGGCGAGACGCCGCAGCGCCTCCCGAACCGGGGTACGCGAAACCTGGTACTGCTCCGAGAGCTGCTCCTGGCGCAGCACCGTCCCCGGCGCGATCTCGCCGGAGACGATCGCCTCCTCGAGTGCAAGGGCCAGGTCGTCGGCCTTCGTGCCGACCGTTGCCATGCCGGTCAGTGTAGGACGATCAGCCCGCAGGCGGCGCGACGGTGTAGGTGCAGTCGTCGATCCGCACCGGGACGAACGGGAGCCGCCGCTCGACGAGCCAGCCCTCGATCGCGTGGGCGAGCGCTTCCTCGTCGCAGTCCTCGACCTTGACGGCGAGGTGCTCCTGGTCGTCGACGACCTCGGCGGTCAGGCCCTGCTCGGCGAGCGCGGCGACCAGCTCGGGGCCGTCGGATTCCCTGATCAGCTCAACGGTGGACATCGCATCTCCTCTCAGCGGGTGGCGGCGAACTGCGCTTCCTCGGTCGAGCCGGATAGGGCGAGCGTCGATACCTGCCCGCCGGAAACGGCCTCGACCACCTGGTCGAAGTAGCCGGCACCGACCTCGCGCTGGTGCCGGGTGGCGGTGTACCCGTCCTCCTCGAGCGCGAACTCCAGCTCCTGGAGCGCGACATAGGCGGGCATGCCCCGTTCGGCGAAGCCGCGGGCGAGCTCGAACATGCCCGCGTTCAGCGAGTGGAAGCCGGCGAGGGTGACGAACTGGTAGCGGTAGCCGAGCTCGGCCAGCGTCTCGCGGAAGGACGCGATCTCGGCATCGTCGAGGTGCTGTCGCCAGTTGAACGACGGCGAGCAGTTGTACGCGAACAGCTTGCCCGGGAACCGCTCGTGCACGGCCTGGGCGAACTCGCGCGCCTCGCCGAGATCGGGCGTCGAGGTCTCGAACCAGATCAGGTCGGCGAACGGCGCGTACGCCAGGGCGCGCGCGATTGCCGACTCGAGCCCGGCGCGGATCCGGAAGAAGCCCTCGGGCGTGCGCTCGCCGGTGACGAACTCGGCGTCGGCTTCGTCCACGTCGCTGGTCAGGAGCGAGGCCGACAGGGCATCGGTGCGGGCGACCAGGACGGTCGGCACGCCGCAGACGTCGGCTGCGAGCCGGGCGGCGGCCAGCGTGCGCACGAACTGGCCGGTCGGCACGAGCACCTTGCCGCCGAGATGGCCGCACTTCTTCTCGGAGGCGAGCTGGTCCTCGAAGTGCACGCCGGCCGCGCCCGCCTCGATCATCGCCTTCATCAGCTCGAACGCATTGAGGGGCCCGCCGAAGCCGGCCTCGGCGTCGGCGACGATCGGCGCCAGCCAGTAGGTGCCGTTCCTGCCCTCGGCGTGCTCGATCTGGTCGGCGCGCAGCAAGGCGTTGTTCAGGCGCCGGACGAGCGCGGGCGCCGAGTTGGCCGGATACAGGCTCTGGTCCGGGTACGTGTGCCCGGCCAGGTTGGCGTCGGCGGCGACCTGCCAACCGGACAGGTAGATCGACTTCAGGCCGGCCTTGACCATCTGCACGGCCTGTCCGCCGGTCATCGCCCCCAGCGCAGGAACGCACGGCTCGGAGTGGAGCAGCCCCCACAACCGCTCCGCGCCGAGCCGGGCGAGCGTGTGCTCGACCTGGACGGAGCCGCGCAGGCGCTCGACGTCATCCGCGGTGTGCGTCCGCTCGATCCCGGCCCACCGGTCGGGGCCATGCCCGTTGCGCATGCGGCTCCTCTCTACTCGTTGTCGTGGTCGCGCTCGCAGAACTCGGGGCAGGTGCACTCCGCGAGCGAGGCGGTTGGAACGGCGCCCTGTATGGGATACGAACAAACTTGATTTCGGATCCTAGAGCGGCGAAAATAGCGGCTGATTCGCTGATACTTGGACATCTTGGATCCCATTATCCACATTTTCGGATCCAAGTAAACTCCGGAGGGCGGATGACAGCGCTCCGTAGAATGGGCGTATGGAGCCGCTCTACAGCCCGGAAGGCGTCGAGGAACGCTGGCAGCGGACGTGGGAGGAGGAGGGCCTGTACGACGCCGATCCGGATCCGAGCCGCGAGAGCTTCGCGATCGCGCACCCGCCGCCGAACGTGACCGGAGACCTGCACCTCGGCCACGCGCTCCAGCTCTCACTCGCAGACACGATCGTCCGGACTCGGAGGATGCAGGGGTTCAACGTCCTGTTCCAGCCCGGGTACGACCACGCCGGCATCTCCACGCAGAACGCCGTCGAGAAGCACCTCGCGGCCGAGGGAAAGTCCCGCCAGGATCTTGGCCGCGAGGCGTTCGTCGAGCTCGTCTGGGCGTGGCTCCGCGAGTACGGCGGCAAGATCATGTTCCAGTTCCGGCGGATCGGCGCCTCGCTGGACTACCGCCGCGAGCGGTTCACGATGGACGAGGCGTACGTCCGGGCGGTGATGCGCTTCTTCGTCCACCTCTGGGAGAAGGGCTGGATCTACCGTGCCAACCGGATCGTCAACTGGTGCCCGTTCCATCTGACCTCGCTTTCCGACCTCGAGCTCGCGCACGAGGACGTCGACGACGCGCTCACCTACGTTCGCTACCCGCTGGCCGAGGGAGATGGGCACATCACGATCGCCACCGCGAGAGTGGCGACGATCTCCGCCGACGTCGCGGTGGCCGTCCATCCCGACGACGAGCGCTACCGCGAGCTGGTCGGGCGCGAGGTGGTCGTGCCCTGGGTCGAGCGGCGCGTGCCGGTGGTCGCCGATGAGCGTGTCGAGCTCGACTTCGGCACGGGCGCACTGAAGGTGACGCCCGGCCACGACGCCAAGGACTACGAGATCGGCCGCGACCACGACCTGCCGGAGCTGGCCGTGATCGGGCCGGACGGCCGGATGAACGCCGAGTCGGGCGGGCTCGACGGCCTGACCCAGGACGAGGCGGAGGAGCGGATCCTCGCCTGGCTGCGCGAGCGCGACCAGCTGGAGAAGCGCGAGTCGTACCGGCACACGGTCGCTCTCTGCGACCGCTGCAAGACGAGGATCGAGCCGCTGATCTCGCCGCAGTGGTGGTGCTCGATGGAGGGCCTCAAGCGGCCGGCGCTGGAGGCGCTGCGCTCTCGACGCGTCCGCTTCCACCCCGAGTCGCAGCACCGCTTCGCGATCTCCTCGCTCGAGGAGGCGCCCGACTGGAACATCTCCCGGCAGATCTGGTGGGGGCACCAGCTACCGCTCTGGCAGTGCCCCGACGGCCACTGGACCTGCGCCGAGGAGGCGCCTTCCGCCTGCGCCGAGTGCGGCTCCGGTCGGCTGACCCGGAGCGAGGACGTACTCGACACGTGGTTCTCGTCGGCGCTCTGGCCCTTCGCCACGCTCGGCTGGCCCGACGACACCGAAGACCTGCGCACTTTCTACCCCGGCGATCTGAACACGACCGCGCGCGACATCATCCGTCTCTGGGAGAACCGGATGATCTTCTCCGGGCTCGAGCTGATGGGCGACGTCCCGTTCTCGAACGTCGTCATCCACTCGCTGGTCCATGCGCCGACCGGCGGGCGGATGTCGAAGAGCTTGGGCACGGGGATGAACCCGCTCGCCCTGATCGAGGGGTACGGGGCAGACGCGACTCGCTACGGGCTGATGAAGATGGCCTCGTCCCAGGACGTGACCTTCTCGGAAGGCGCCATCGAGGAGGGCCGGAAGCTCGCGCAGAAGCTCTGGTCCGCGAGTCGCCTGCTGCTGTCCGCAGCAGGCGACGAGGTCGAGGAGCGACCGACGTCGCTCGAGGAGCGGTGGATTCTCGCCCGGCTCTCGCAGACCCAGCGCGAGGTCGAGCGGCTGCTCGGCGAGTTCGACTTCTCCCACGTGGTCGACGAGCTCTACCACCTGACCTTCGACGACTTCTGCGACTGGTACGCGGAGGCGATCAAGCCGCGGCTGTACGGCGGCGACGACGACGCGCGGGCGACGGCGCTCGCAGCGCTGGAGCGCCTGCTGAAGCTGCTCCACCCGGCGATGCCCCACGTGACGGAAGAGATCTGGACGAATCTGCCGGCCCGCAGGTCACGCTTGATCGTGGCCGCCTGGCCGGAGGCCGGCGACGAATCCGAGGCGGGTGCGCTCGACGCCGTCCAGTCCGCCGCCGCCACCTTCAGGCGCAGCGGCGTGCTCGTCACGCTCTCCGGCGACGAGAAGCGCATCTTCGACGTCGTCGTCAAGCCCGAGCGGCAGAAGGCGAACGGCAACGTGGACGCCGAGCGCGAGCGGCTCCGCGGCGAGATCGCCCGGGCAGAGAAGATGCTCGCCAACGAGCGCTTCGTGCAGAACGCGCCCGTCGAGGTCGTCGATGCGGAGCGGGAGAAGCTCGCGCGCTACCGCCGCGAGCTCGATGCAATCTCCGACTGAATGGATCCAGTCACTCTCCCCGTGGCCCGAGGAGTTCGGGCTCGAGCGCATGCGCGCGCTGCTCGCCGAGCTCGGCGACCCGCAGCTTGCGTTCCCGTCGGTGCACGTCGTCGGCACGAACGGCAAGTCGACGACCACCAGGCTGACGGCCGCACTCCTCCGGGGCGAGGGGCTCCGCGTTGGCGCATACACCTCGCCTCACGTGTCCGGCTGGCAGGAGCGGCTCGACACCGACCCCGCTGGGTTCGAGCGCGCGGTCGCCCGTGTGCGGCCGGCGGCCGAGCGGCTCGGCTCCACCCAGTTCGAGGCGCTGACCGCGGCCGCCCTGTCCGAGTTCGCGGCTGCCGAGGTCGACGCGGCAGTGGTCGAGGCGGGGCTCGGGGGCAGGCTCGACGCGACGAACGTGCTCCGTGCCCCGGTGGTGGTGCTCACCAACGTCGGCCTCGACCACACCGGGCAGCTGGGCGAGACGCGGGAGGAGATCGCCGCGGAGAAGCTTGCGGTCGTCGAGCAAGGCGCCGCCGTCGTCCTTTGCGAGCCCGAGTGGCGGGCGCTGGCCCGCTCGTCGGGCGCCGGCACGATCGTGCTCACCGGCCGTAGCAATCTCGCCCTGGCCGTAGCCGCGGCCGAGACCCACCTCGGCCGCCCCGTCGACGCGTCGGCCGCAGATGCGGTCACGTTGCCGGGCCGGCTCGAGCGGCGGGGAGAGGCTCCGCTCGAGATCTGGGACGGCGCCCACAATCTCGAAGGCGTTGGCTGGCTGCTCCCGCGCGTCCCGGACCGCCGTTACGTCGTCGTCGCCTCGATCCTCGCCGACAAGGACGTGGACCGCATGTTGGCGGCGCTCTCGGCGCTCGGCGATACGCTGGTAGCGACCGCCTCGAGCAACACCCGCGCGCTTCCCGAGGCCGAACTTGCAAGGCTTGGCAGCCGATGGTTCACGAGAACGGAGCAGGAGCCGGACCCCGCCGCCGCCCTCGCCGCCGCACGCACGATCGCCGGGCCGCGCGGCGCGGTCCTGGTCACGGGGTCGCTGTATCTGCTGGCGGACCTCGCCGGGCACGGCGAAGGCGTACCATCCAGCACGGGACGCGACTCAGCGTCTTCGTCTTCGCCGCCATCGTGATCGCGGCCTTTGCAGGACTTGCGTTCGCGGTGGGGTACGTCGTCGGGAAGCTCCTGCTCTGAGCCATGACCTCCGTCCTCTACGCCGACAACACGACCACCACCACCACCGGCGACGGCGTCTTCAACGGCGTGAACGACTTCTTCCACTCCGACACGTGGTCCGTGATCTGGAAGCTGGGGATGCTCTTCGTCATCGTTTTCTGGCTGGCCAGCGCGTACTGGGTGTACAAGGACGCGCGCCGACGGATCGACGATCCCTGGCTGGTGGCGATGGCGACGCTCCTCGGCCTCGTGCCGCCGTTCATCGGCCCGCTCGTGTACCTGTTCTTTCGGCCGCCGGAATACCTCGAGGACGTCCGCGAGCGCGAGCTCGGCCTGCGTGCGATGGAGGAGCAGCTCGGGACCCGGGTCTCCCACTGCCCCGTGTGCCGCGCTGCGGTGGAGCCGGAGTTCCTCGTCTGCCCGGTATGCACGACGAAGCTGAAGCAGGCCTGTGTCAGCTGCAAGGCTCCGCTCGAGCCGCTCTGGCAGGTGTGCCCCTTCTGCGAGACGCCGATCGTCCGCCGCTCCCCCGTGTTCGGCGAGACGATCGCTCCCGACACCCTCCACGAGCCGCTGCGGATGCCCCGCCGCACCGTCGGCGGCTATGCGGAAGACACCGCCGAGACTCCGAGCGGCGATCAGTAGACTCGGCCGCGATGCCGGTCGAGCGCACTCTCGTCCTGATCAAGCCGGATGCCGTCGAGCGCGGCCTTGCCGGCGAGATCCTCCGCCGCTTCGAGGCCCGCGGCCTCGCGATACGTGCCGCCCGGCTGCTCACCGTCGACCGCGGGCTGGCCGAGCAGCACTATGCCGAGCACGCCGAGAAGCCGTTCTTCGGCGAACTCGTCCAGTTCATCACCTCGGCGCCGACGCTAGCGCTCGTGCTCGAGGGCGAGGGGGCGATCGCCGTCGTCCGCTCAACGATGGGCTCGACGAACCCCGCGGACTCGGCACCGGGCACGATTCGCGGCGACCTCGCGCTCTCCATGCCGGACAATCTCGTGCACGGCTCGGATTCGCCGGAGTCGGCCGCGCGCGAGGTCGCGTTGTGGTTCGGCGATGGCGATCTCGCCTGACGCCGCGCACAACCGCGCGAACTGGGACCGCCGCAGCGACGAGTACCAGGAACTGAACGCGGAGTTCATCGGGCGGAAGGACGAGCCGCGGTGGGGGATGTGGCAGCTTCCCGACTCCGAGCTCGGCGTCCTCGGTGACGTCGACGGCAAGGACGTTCTCGAGCTCGGCTGCGGCGCGGCCCAGTGGGCGATCCTGCTCGCCCAGCGCGGCGCCCGCGTCGTCGGGCTCGACAACTCAGGGCGCCAGCTCGAGCACGCCCGCGGGCTGATGGCCGCGGCCGGCGTCGACTTTCCCCTCGTCCACGCCAGCGCCGACGAGGTGCCGCTGCCGGACGCGAGCTTCGACGTCGTCTTCTGCGACCACGGGGCGATGACGTTCGCCGATCCCTACCGCACGGTCCCGGAGGCGGCGCGGCTGTTGCGGCCGGGAGGGCTGCTCGCGTTCTCGCACTCCACGCCGCTGGCGATGTGCTGCTTCGACGGCGAGACCGAGACGATGCAGCGGCGGCTCTTGACTCCGTACTTCGGCATGCACCGCTACGACGAGCTGCCGGACGAGCCCGTCGAGTTCAACCTCCCGTACGGCGAGTGGATCCGGCTGTTCCGCGAGAACGGCTTCCGGATCGAGGCGCTGGTCGAGGTGCAACCGCCCGAAGCCGCCGAGTCGACGTACCGGACGGCGGAGGAGACCGAGTGGGCGCGCTCGTGGCCGATGGAGGAGATCTGGCGGTTGGCCCGCAGCGTGAGCGGGCGAAGCTCGCCCACGCGGGGCAAGCGTGCGCCGGAAGACGGCCTGACCGACCACGCTGCCGTCAACCGGGAATCCTGGGCCAAGGAGGCGGCGAGCTATGTCGCCGGCGCCGAGCGAAACTGGGCGACGGACGAGATCACATGGGGGATCCTCGACGTGCCCGAGAGCGAGGTGCGAATCCTTCCCGACGTCGAAGGCAAGGACGTGGTCGAGCTGGGCTGCGGCACCGCTTATGTCTCGGCGTGGCTCGCGCGTCGCGGAGCCCGCCCGGTCGGCGTCGACCTGACCGCCGAGCAGCTCGAGACGGCCCGCCGGATGCAGGCGAAGCACGGGCTCGAGTTCCCGCTCGTCCACGCCAGCGCCGAGGATGTGCCGCTGCCGGATGCGTCGTTCGACCTGGCGGTCTCCGAGTACGGGGCGAGCATCTGGTGCGATCCCGACCTCTGGGTCGCCGAGGCAGCGCGGCTGCTCCGGCCCGACGGCGAGCTCGTCTTCCTCGTCAACGGAACCTTGTTGATGCTCACGTCGCCGGACATCGATCCGGTCGAGCCGGCCGGTCGTGAACTCCTTCGTCCCTACTTCGGCATGCGCCGGTTCGAGTGGGAGTCGGACGATGCCATCGACTTCCACCTGGGTTACGGCGACTGGATCCGCGTGCTCACCTCGCACGGCCTCGAGGTGCAGCGGCTGGTCGAGCTCCGCAACCCGGGGCGTGGCAGCGGCCGGTACAACCTGTTCACGCCGGAGTGGGCCGAGCACTGGCCCGCCGAGGAGATGTGGAAGGCCCGCAAGGTCGCGTGAGGGCTCTGGCTCCTGCGGCGCCGCCGCTGCTCCTCCTAGCCTCGACCTCGCCACAGCGGCGCGCCATCCTCGAGCAGCTCGGGGTGCCGTTCGTGGTCGTCCCTCCGAGGTACGAGGAGCACGATCCGCCCGACGCCGATCCGATCGAGCTCGTGCGCGCCCACGCGCAGGGGAAGGCGCAGTCGGTCGCGGACGAGGCCGGCGACCGACCCGTGCTCGGCGTGGACACGACGGTCGTCTGCGGCGAGCGCGTCTACGCGAAGGCTTCAGGGCCGGAAGAGGCGGCCGAGATGCTCTTCGCGCTCGGCGGCGCCACGCACGAGGTGGTCTCGGGCCTGTGCCTGGTCACTCCCGCGTGGGAGGAGCTGCACACGGAGACGACGCGCGTGACGTTCCGCCCGTTGACCCCCCGCGACATCGCCGCGTACGTCGCGTCCGGCGAGTGGGAGGGACGGGCGGGCGCCTACGCGATCCAGGGTCGGGGCGCCGCGCTCGTCGAGCGGGTCGAGGGCGATTACCTGAACGTCGTCGGGCTCCCGGCGGCGCGGCTGGTGCGGCTGCTCGGCGAGCGCTTCCCCGGGACCTACGGGTTCGGCTGATCCAGACATGGCAGGGGTCTGACCCTTGCCATGTCCCATCCGCTCACGCCGCCCGTTCGAGCTGGAGCCGATCCTCCACGAACGCCAGGTAGGCCTGGCGTGTGCGTTCGAGGTCCGACCCGAAGTATCGAAGGATCAATTCGGGCCGGAGGAAGTCCGGCTTCGGGACCAGCCCGACGATCGCGCGACAGCTGCTCCACCACCATTCGAGCGGGTGATCGACGACGCCCGCGCGCACCGGGTTGAGGTCGTCGTAGCGGGCACACTCGAGCAGGTGCGCCTCGTCCTCCACCCGGCGTGAGTCGAATCGACCCTGGAACAGGTGGCCGGTGTAGCCATGCTGGTGGTTGAAGAACTGCCCGAACACGCCGTTCAAGCGCTGCATTCCACGCGACAGCGTCGGCTTCGGCGTCCGGACGACGAGGTGGAAGTGGTTCGTCATCTGGACATAGGTGACGACCTCCCACTCGGCTTCGGACGCGACCTTGTCCATCCACTTGAGGAAGAAGACGCGGTCGTTGCCCTCGAGGAAGATCTCCTGCCGTCGGTTGCCGCGGCACGTGACGTGGTAAATCGCGCCGGGTTCCTCGATCCGGGGAGGGCGTGGCATGCGACGAACGTACTGGCGGCGGTCGGCTCCCGCCACCAGCCGCGAGGATCGTTGCGAAATCGACACAGAAGGGGTCAGACCCCTGGCATGTCCGGGCGGGACACCGAAGCGTGCAGGGGAATCGCAGTGCGGCTAGTACACTGGCTCTCCCCGTGGGTCTCTTCGATCACCTGACCGGTTTCGGCGGACGCGACATGGCCGTCGACCTCGGGACCGCGAACACGCTCGTCTACGTCCGCGGCCGCGGCATCGTGCTCTCGGAGCCGTCCGTGGTGGCGATCGACCAGCGCACGGGCGAGGTGCACGCCGTCGGCGTCGAGGCGAAGCGGATGCTCGGCCGGACGCCCGGGACGATCACCGCGATCCGCCCGCTGAAGGACGGCGTGATCGCCGACTTCGACGTCACCGAGCAGATGCTTCGCCACTTCATCCAGAAGGTGCACCAGAACCGCTTCGCCCACCCTCGCGTGGTCGTCTGCGTCCCCTCGGGCGTCACAGGCGTCGAGCGACGGGCCGTCGAGGAGGCGACGCTCTCGGCCGGCGCGCGCCAGGCCTACCTGATCGAGGAGCCGATGGCTGCCGCCATCGGCGCGGGGCTGCCGATCGCCGAGCCGACCGGGAACATGATCGTCGACGTCGGCGGTGGCACGACGGAGGTGGCGGTGATCTCGCTCGGCGGGATCGTCGTCTCCCAGAGCCTCCGCGTCGGCGGAGACGAGATGGACGAGGCGGTGATCAACTACGTCAAGCGCGAGTACAAGCTGTTGATCGGCCAGCAGACCGCGGAGGAGATCAAGCTCGAGGTCGGCTCGGCGTGGGGGATGCAGGAGGAGGTCCAGGCGGAGGTCCGCGGCCGCGACCTGGTCAGCGGGCTGCCGAAGACGATCATCCTGTCCTCGGAGGAAGTCCGGCACGCGCTCGAGGACCCGGTCAACCAGATCGTCGACGCGATCAAGCAGACGCTCGACAAGACGCCGCCAGAGCTGTCGGCGGACATCATGGACCGCGGGATAGTCCTCGCCGGCGGCGGCGCCCTCCTGCACGGGCTCGACGAGCGGCTGCGTCACGAGACCCACATGCCGATGCATCTCGCGGAATCGCCGCTGACCTGCGTCGCGGTCGGGTCGGGCCGGAGCCTCGAGGAGTTCGAGGTCATCCACCGGAGCCAGCGCAAGGGCCGCAGTCGGGTCGCTTCTGGGAATCACCGCTAGGTCTGAGTGGCCCGCCGAGCGGTTCTGGCGCGGCGGCGGGCTTTGCCCGTCGGCGCTGCGGCTAAGAGAGCGCAAGGGCCGCAGTCGGGTCGCTTCTGGGAATCACCGCTAGGTCTGAGCGGCCAGCCGAACAATCCGCCGCCACCTCGCCTACACTAAGCCGTTCGGTGCCTCGCGGAAGGTCATCTGCGCGCGTGGCCGCGATCGGATCGTCTGCCCAGCGTTCCACGGCCACGCCTTCGGCCCGCGCCAGCGCGGTCGTGCGCCGGCGACTCGTCGTCGGAATTCTCTGCGTCCTCTCGCTCGCCCTCGTCACCGTCTACTTCCGCGAGTCGGACGGCGGCTTCCTGCACGGCCTCCAGTCGACCGGTGCGAGCGTCCTCAGGCCGTTCGAGGTCGCAGCCGATCGCGTCGCGAGCCCGTTCGAGGACGCCGCGAGCTGGTTCGGCGGCCTCCTACACGCGAAGTCCGACAACAAGAAGCTGCGCCAGGAGGTCGACCAGCTGCGGGCGCAGGCGATCGTCAACGTGTCGGCTTTGCGGGAGAACGCACAGCTCAAGCAGCAGCTGAAGTACCTGGAGAGCCCGCGCTACCCGCAGGACTACCGGCCCGTCGTTGCCCGCGTGATCGCCAGGGCTCCGAGCCAGTTCGCCCAGCAGATCGTCGTCTCCGCGGGCAAGAACCAGGGGATCTCGAAGCACGACGCGGTGGTCACCGCCGAGGGCCTCGTCGGCGAGGTGACGAACGTGGCGTCGAACGTGGCGCAGGTGACGCTGCTCACCGACGACTCCAGCGCCGTCTCGGTCATCGACATCACGACCAACGCATCCGGGATCGCGCAGCAGGGCATCTCCGACTCGCTCACCGTCGACCAGGTGACGAAGGATCAGGTCGTCAACCGCGGCGACGTCCTCGTCACGGCCGGCTGGCGTTCCGGCGACCTCTCGTCGCTCTACCCGCGCGGGGTCCAGGTCTGCCAGGTCACGCAGGTCGGCCAGTCCGACACGGATCTCTACAAGCAGATCCAGTGCGACCCGTTCGTCCGCTTCTCGACGCTCGAGGCCGTGATCGTGCTCGTCCGGAAGCCCGATTCGAAATGATCGACTGGCTGAAGGCGGCGGCGTTCGTGTTCGTCGCCGCGATCCTCCAGGTGTCGGTCTTCTCCAGCGTTACCGTCCTGCACGGGACGCCCGACCTGCTGCTGGTGGCGATCATCTGCGCGGCCCTGCTCCGCGGGCCGATCGTGGGCGCAGGGATCGGCTTCTGGGGTGGCCTGCTCGTGGACACCGCGAACCTCGGCACGCTCGGCGTCACCTCGCTGCTGCTGACGGTCGCCGGCTACTGGATCGGCCGCTACGGCGAGACCAACGGACGCGACCGCTCGCACGCTCCCTTCGTGTCCGTGGTCGTGATCACGTTCCTGTACGCGCTCGGCTCGCTGGCCTTCCACTACGTGCTGGGCGACCCGGCGCCGGCGCGCGAGGTGCTCTGGAGCACGCTCTTCCAGGCGATGGCGCTCAACCTGATCCTCACGTGGCCCGTCTACGCCCTGGCGCGGGTCCTGCTGCCGTCTCCGACCCGGCGTGAACGGGTGGTACACGCGATTGGCTAGCACGACCGGCAACCGGGCCGACCGTTTTCTCCCGCCGGATCCACGGGTCGAAGAGCCCTACCTGTTCACGCCCCGCATGGCACTGCGGGTGGCGATCCTCGGCGCGATCGCGCTGGCGGTCTTCGCCGTGCTGCTGCTCCGGTTGTGGTCGCTGCAGGTCCTCTCCGGATCGAAGTACGAGGCCGCCGCGCGGAACAACCAGCTGCGCACCTTCCCGATCGAGGCCCAGCGCGGCCCGATCCTCGACCGGAACGGCCGCACGCTGGTCACGAACGCAGCGTCGACCGCGGTCGACGTGGTCCCGATCGACCTGCCGAACCAGGGTCGGTATGCGGAGATGAAGCGGCTCTCGATGGTCCTCAACGTGCCGCTCCCCAAGCTGCTCGCACGACTCGAGCGGGGGATGAAGAACCCGCTGACCCCGGTGACGATGCAGGTCGCCGTCCACCCCGACCAGGTCGCTTACCTGGCAGAGCGCAATCGGGAGTTCCCCGGCGTCCAGATCACCCCCACCTACCTGCGCAAGTACAACACCCAGGCGCTGCTCGCGCATGTCCTCGGCTACGTCGGGGAGATCTCCCCGGGACAGCTCGTCCTCTACAAGAAGCACTACACGACCTGCCAGACCACCCGGGCGAAGGAGGCGAACGTTCCCTGCCCGGGCGACAGGATCGGCCAGGCGGGGGTGGAGCAGAGCTACGACAAGTACCTGCGCGGACGCTCCGGCGAGAAGCTCCAACGGGTCGACTCGCTGGGGGGCAAGGTCGGGAACCCGGTCGTCACCCGCCAGCAAACGCCCGGCTTCCCGATCCGCCTGACGATCGACATCTCGCTCCAGCGGGCGGCCGAGCGGGCGCTCCAGTACGGCATCAACCTCGCGCACCAGGACGGCCATTGGCTCGCCGACGGCGGCGCGATCGTGGCGATGAACCCGTCGAACGGCGAGGTCCTGGCGATGGCCTCTTCGCCGACCTACAAGCCGAGCATCTTCGTCGGGCGGACGAACGAGAAGAAGCTCGCGCCGCTGCTCGACCCGAAGACGGCGAAAGCGGACAACTACCCCGGCCTGAACCGCGTGACCGAGGGCCTGTATCCGCCCGGGTCGACCTTCAAGCCCGTGACCGCCCTGGCGGCGATGCAGGAGCGGCTGATCTCTCCCTTCCAGACGATCCCGTGCACGCCCAGCTTCCAGGTGCACGGCCAGGTCTTCAAGAACTGGGACCCCTTCGTGAACCAGCCGATGACGCTGCCGGAGGCGATCGGCGCCTCCTGCGACACGTACTTCTACAACCTCGGCTACGCGTTCTACGCGCTGCCGAAGGACCGTGGCCATCCGCTCCAGGGCTGGGCGAGCCGCTTCGGGTTCGGCGCGCCGACCGGCATCGACATCGGACCCGAGCAGTCCGGGCTCCTGCCGACGCCGGAGTGGCGCCAGGCCGCCTATACGCCGAAGACCGATCCGCGCAACTGGGCAATCGACAGCCTCTGGAAGCCGGGCGACTCGATCCAGCTCGCGATCGGGCAGAAGGATTTGCTGGTGACGCCGCTCCAGATGGTGCGCTTCTACTCCTTGATCGCGAACGGCGGCAAGCTCGTCACCCCGCACGTGCTCTACGCGGTCGACGAGCCCGGCAGCGGCCGCCACTACCTCAACCCGCCCGCGCCCAAGTCGAGCGACGTCGACCCGGCGGCGCTCGCGGTCGTGCGCGACGGCCTCTATCGCGCCACGCATGCGTCGTACGGGACCGCCACTGCGGTGTTCGGCAACTTCCCGATCCCGATCGCGGGTAAGACGGGCACCGCCGAGAAGGTCGTTCAGCCGTCGGGCTACTCGCAGCCGCTCCTCCAGGATCAGTCCTGGTGGTGCGGCTACGGACCGGCCGACGCGACCGAGACGCCGAAAATCGCTGTCTGCGCCGTGATCGAGAACGGCGGCCACGGCGGCACGGCGGCCGCGCCGGCGGCGCTGAAGGTCTTCGAGCACTTCTTCCACGCCCGGACCACCGGCGGCCTCGGGCCGATCCACTCCGACTAGATGGCAGTACCTCCGCACACATCGCATGGCCCCTGTCGGCTGCAAAGCGGCGCCATGCGGCGTCCTCAGTCGCGCCGATATCTGATTTCGATGTCGGCGCTCCCTGCGTCCTTGCCCGGCTTGCTTTTCGCTCGCCAGGGACTCATGCAAGCGCACGGAGGCACTGCCTGATGGCCGACCTCGTCTACACCCCCACCGAGCGGTCTCGCGCCAGGGCGCGCCGCCGC
Source organism: uncultured Actinomycetes bacterium (assembly GCA_963775695.1). Classification (GTDB taxonomy): domain Bacteria; phylum Actinomycetota; class Thermoleophilia; order Gaiellales; family Gaiellaceae; genus DATBLE01. Next base: position 391,434 of record CAVZJU010000009.1, read on the forward strand.
GAACTCACCCAGGAGGCGTCGCTCCTCGCCCGGCTCGACTGGCTGATGCTCGGCACGGTCCTGGCCATCGTCGCCTTCGGGCTCTGGAGCATCGCCGGCATCACACGCCACGACGTGGTCGGGAGCCCCGACTACTACGTCTACCGTCAGCTCGTGTTCGTCGCGATCGGGCTGCTCGGCCTCGTCGCCATGGTCCTGATCGACCCCGAGATCTACCACCGGTTCGAGAAGCAGATCTACGTCGGGACGCTCCTCCTGTTCGTGTTCGTGTTCCTCGCCGGAACGGTCGCCCGCGGGTCGAAGCGCTGGATCGACCTCGGCTTCTTCCGCTTCCAGCCATCCGAGTTCGGGAAGCTGCTCGTCGTCCTCGCGCTCGCCGGCTTCCTCGCCGACCGGTTCCGGCGAATGGGGGAGTGGCGGACGTCGCTGACCGCGGTCGCCCTGGCGTTGCCGCCGTTGCTGCTCGTCTTCGTCCAGCCGGACATCGGCTCCGCGCTCGTCTATGCAGCTGCGCTCGTCGGCGTGCTGCTGATCGCCGGCGTGCGCTGGTTGCATCTCGTCGTCTTCGCGATCGTCGCGGTCGTGCTCGCGCTCAGCGTCCTCTGGTGGTTGCCGTCGGCCGGCATGCCGGTGCTGAAGGGCTACCAGACGAGCCGTCTGACCGGGTTCTTCCATCCCGACCAGGACCCGCGCGGCTCGACCTACAACGTGACGCAGTCGATCACCGCAGTCGGCTCCGGCGGCCCCACCGGCCGAGGCGTCGCCGGCGCCACGCAGACCAGCCTCGACTTCCTCCCCGAGCACGCGACCGACTTCGTGTTCGCGTCTCTCGCCGAGCAGCGCGGCTTCTTCGGCGCGGGATTCCTGCTGATGCTCTACCTGCTCGTCGTCTGGCGCGGCCTGAAGGTGGTGGCGTCCGCCAGGGATCCCTACTCGGCGATCGTCGCCGGCGGGATCGTCTTCGCGTTGCTCTTCCAGATCTTCGTCAACGTCGGGATGACGATCGGGATCGCGCCGGTGACGGGCATCCCCTTGCCGTTGGTCAGCGTCGGAGGCTCGTCGATGATCGCGAACCTGCTCGCGATCGGCGTGCTCCAGGCGATCCATGCCCGTGGGCGTGGACGCACCCGGATCGCGCGCTGGTGAAGAAGAAGCGGTCCGGGCCGTCGTCGTCGGCGGCGCTGATGGGGCTCGTCCAGGGCCTTCGCTCGTCCGCCCGGGAGGACAAGCCCCTCGCCGTGTCCGGGCCCGGCGCACTCGTCTCCCTCCTGGTCGAGGAGCTCACGCGCGGCGGGGTCGCTGCCGCGGTGCGCGAGCACGGACCGCTGAAGGGCGCGGCGGCGCTGGTGCTCGTCCTCGCAGCCGCTCCGGCAGACGACGACGAGCGCCTGCTCCATGACGCGACGCGGGCGGGTCTTCCGGTGGTCGCGGTTGTACCGGCGGCGGCCGACACGCCGACTCACGTCCCCTATGTCCTCGACGAGAACCTCGTGCGCGTCCCTGCAGGCTCGGGCTTCCCGGTCGACGAGCTCGCCAAGCGGCTCGCACGCGCCCTCGGCGAGGAGGCGACGCCGCTGGCCGCACGCCTCCCCGCTCTGCGCGAGGCTGTGTGCGAGGAGCTGATCCGGAAGTTCTCGCGCCAGAACGCCTTCCTCGGGGTCGCGGTCTTCGTCCCGGGCGCCGACCTGCCGATCCTGACTGCCAACCAGGTCCGGCTCGTGCTCCGGATCGCCGACGCCCACGGCTTCGAGATCGACCGCGAGCGGCTTCCCGAGGTGCTCGCGGTGATCGCATCGGGCTTCGGCTTCCGTGCTCTGGCCAGGAAGGCGATCGCGTACGTTCCCTTCGTGGGCTGGGTGGTGAAGGGCGCAGTCGCCTACACGGCCACACGCGTGCTCGGCGAGGCCGCGGTGCGTCACTTCGAACGGCGGGCGCCGGTGACCAGGGTCGCGGGCGAGCGCGTGCGGTTTCCGTAGAGGGTCCGTCCGACTGGCTCCCTAGCATCGCGGCCGTCAGCGACCGGAGGGAGCGTCGGATGGTCGACAAGCGCGAGGCGGAGGAGCTGCTCATGATCGAGGAGGCCGACGCCTGGTTCGAGTACCTCGAGGCGACGCGCAACCAGTCGGAGACACGCTACCGCGAGGTCGAGCCATGGGCATGGGCCCGGCTGAACCAGCGGCTTCGCGCCATCCGTACACGTCGAGCAAAGCTCCGGCCCGCCGCCGCGTAGGTCGAACCGCGCTCGGGGCGTGCCCGAGGCGCCTGATACGCTGACGAGCGAGGCATCCATGCCGAGCTCTTACGACATCAACCAGCTGCGCACCGACGCCCGCTCGCGCGGGTCGTCGCTGCTGCGCGCACACGAGAAGGAGATTTCATTTGCCCCTGCCATGGTTTCGCAGGAAGCAGCGTCAATCCGCGGCGACGATCGCGACGCCGTTCACCGAGTTGGCGCCCGAGGAGCTGCCGCTCGGCGAGAAGGAAGCACCTAGCAACCCGACCGTCACGGCCCAGCCCGAGACGGGCGATCAGGCCGCCAAGTCCAATCGCCGCCGCGGCAGCCGCGGCGGAAGGAATCGTCGCAAGCCCACGAACCCGTCCGCGACTGCGGAGGCGCCGCAGCGGGAGCAGCGCGCTCCTGCGAAAGCCCAGAAGGCTCCGAAGGACGGCAAGCCTGCTGCCGACCGGCGGCGAAGCTCGCCGAGCCGCCGTCGCCAGGTGTCGCGGCGCGCGCCGCTCCCGGCCGCGAAGCGCGAGCTGCTCGTCTCGGTCGACATCACCGAGAAGCGGGTCGCCGTGCTGGAGGACGGGCGCGTCGCCGAGGTCTACCTCGAGCGGCCGGAGCGCCGCTCGATCGCCGGGAACATCTACAAGGGCGTGGTCGACAACGTCCTTCCGGGGATGGAGGCGGCGTTCGTCGAGATCGGACTGGAGAAGAACGGCTTCCTGTTCGTCGACGAGATCGTCGGGCCAGAGCTGGAGGGCCGACGGCCCCGCGGCCGCCGGATCACCGATCTGATCAGTCGCGGCGAGCAGGTGCTCGTCCAGGCCGTCAAGGATCCGATGAAGACGAAGGGGGCGCGGCTGACGACCGAGATCTCGCTCCCGGGCCGCTTCGTCGTCTTCGTTCCCCACGGCGAGGGGCTCGGGGTCTCGCGCCGGCTCGAAGAGGACGAGCGCAACCGCCTGCGCGACATCGTCAAGGAGATCGCACCCAAGCAGGGCGGTGTGATCGTCCGGACGGCGGCGGAGGGCGCCTCGGCGGAGGACGTCCGGCTCGACCTCGAGTTCCTGATGAAGCTCTGGAAGCAGATCCAGGCGCACGCGAAGGAGTCGCAGGCGCCGAGCCTCGTGTTCGAGGAGGCCGAGCTGCCGCTGCGCGTCACCCGCGACCTGTTCACCGGAGACTTCGAACGGGCCATGGTCGACGACGACCGCACGCTCAAGCGCATTCAGGGCTACCTGAAGAAGACCTCGCCGCACATGGCCGAGCGGGTCTCGCGCTACCGCGACAAGGTGCCGCTGTTCGAGGCCTTCGGCGTCGAGGCGGAGATCCGCTCCACGCTCTCCAGGCGCGTCGACCTCCCGTCCGGCGGCTATCTGATCTTCGACTACGCCGAGGCGTTCACGGTCATCGACGTCAACACCGGGCGGTTCGTCGGCTCGCGCTCGAAGTCGTCCGGGGCGCGTCTCGAGGACACCGTCACGAAGAACAACCTCGAGGCGGTGAAGGAAGTCGTCCGGCAGCTGCGGCTGCGCGACATCGGCGGGATCATCGTCATCGACTTCATCGACATGGCCAACCCGAAGAACCGGGAGACGGTCGAGCAGGCGCTCCAGCAGGAGCTCGAGCGAGACCGGACCAAGACCTACGTCGTCGAGATCTCCCCGCTCGGACTCGTGGAGATGACGCGCCAGAACGTCACGGACGGCCCGCGCGAGATCCTGACCCGCAAGTGTCCGACGTGTGCCGGCGAGGGCGTGGTCGTCTCCGAGGCGACGGCCGTCGTCGACGCGGAGCGGAGGCTGCGCGCGGTGGTCGCGTCGAAGCCTCGCACGAGGGCGTTCAAGGTGGAGCTGAACGCACACGTGGCGGAGCTGCTGATCGGGCCCGGAGCCGCCCGTTTGCGGGAGATCGAGACCTCGACGAGGCGCCGCCTGTTCCTGGTCGGAAAGAGCGGCGTTCCGCACGAGCATTTTGCGGTGCTCGAAGAGGGCACGGTCGAGAAGCTGGCACCGGTCGACCCGCCTGTCGCCGAAGGGCAGACGGTCGAGCTCAAGCTCGTCGAGGTGGGCCGCCACGATGCCGGCTCTGGGGTCGGGAAGGTCGACGGGATGTCCGTCGCCGTCGGCGGAGCGGCCAGGCTCGTCGGCAAGAAGGTCTCTGCTCACGTCGAGCGCGTGCTCGACGGAGTCGCGTACGCATCGCTTGCCGGCGTCGAGGCCGAGGCGGCCGCATCCGCACCGATCACTGCGGAGGCCCAGGCCGAGAAGCCGACGCGCGCCTCACGGGCGAGAAAGCCGGAAGTGCCTGTGATCGAAGCCGAGCCCGAGCTGGAGTCCGAGCCGGAGCTCGAGTCCGAGCTCCACCCCGAGCTCGAGCCCGAGGCGGTGGTCGACGAAACAGGCGAGGCGTCGGCTGCCGATGTGTCGACCGAGACAGCGCCGCCCAAGAAGAAGTCCCGGCGAGGGTCTCGTGGCGGAAGGAACCGGAGGAAGAAGCCGGCCGTGCCGATCGACGGTGCCGAGGCGGCCGATTCCCAGGAGGCCGTGCCGGAGCCCGAGCCCACGGCGCCGCCACACGACGGTCCCGGTGAGCCGCCTCCGAAGAAGAAGACCCGGCGTGGCTCACGTGGCGGCCGTGGGCGGAAGCCCGGGGCCGTCGCGGTGGAGAGCAACGGGCAGCCGGAGAGACCGCCGGCCGAGCTGCCGACGCCGACCATCCACGTGCCGAGCTCCGAGGCCGACGCGGAGAGCCCTGCTGCCAACGGCGACGAGCCCGCCGCCCCGAGGAAGAAGACGCGCCGTGGGTCCCGGGGCGGAAGACGCCGTCGCAAGCCCGCCGGGGCGACATCGGCCGAGGCCACCGCGGCGAGCGGCGAGGCCGGCGTGCCCGAAACCGGCTCAGATCAGGCCTAGGACCTCCGGGAGCGCCGCGATGCGCGGCCCCTGCCAGCCGATCGTTCCTTCGTGCTCCCACTCGTCGTGCGGCACGCGGATCAGGACGGCGGTCATTCCGGCCGCTTCGGCGCCCTGGAGCTCGCGGTAGGCGCCGTCGCCGACGAAGACGCACGCCGCCGGGTCGACGCCGAGCAGCCCTGCCATCCGCTCGTAGAGCCTCCGATCGGGCTTCATCATCCCCTCGTCGGCCGAGAAGAGCGCTGCGTCGAACAGCGGCGCAAACGCGCTCTCGGCCCAGAGCCCGGACAGCTCGCTGCTCGCGTTCGAGATCATCCCGATCCGCAGTCCGCGCTCGCGGAGCGTCTGCAGCGTCGCCACCGCGTCGGGTCGCGGCACCAGCAGCGCGCGCATCCGTGCGAGCCGCAGCTCGAGCGCCGCGTGGAAGTCGACCACGCCGAGGTCGGCGCAGACCGCCTCGAAGCACGACTCGATCGGTCCGGTGTAACGCGCCACGTGGTTCGCCTCCCAGGCGACCCGGAAGCTTTCCGGGTCCGCGTCGATCACGCGCGCGGTCTCGGCGAGGAAGCGCTCGTAGTCGGCCGGGGGTGCGTCGTCGATCAGCGTTCCGTAGAGATCGAAGACGACGGCCCGGCTCGGCATCTGGCTACAATGCACGTCCGGCGCGATCCCGCGCCGATTCTTATGACGTACGCGATCGTCAAGCTCGGCGGGAAGCAGTACCGCGTCCACGAGGGCGAGCATCTCCTCGTGGACCGGCTCGCCGTGGACGAGAGCAAGTCCTTCCATCCGGAGGTGCTTTTCGTCGGCGGCGACGGCAAGGCCGAGCTCGCTCCGAAGGGCGTGCAGGTGACGGCCAAGGTCGTCGGCCACGAGCTCGGCGACAAGATCATCATCGGCAAGCACCGCCGGCGGACGGGCTACCGGCGTCGGAACGGCTTTCGCGCCCGGCTGTCCCGGGTCGAGATCCAGACGATCGGCAAGAAGGCGACGCGGGCCTCGACGGCGAAGACGGAGGCGAGCGCCGAGAAGCCCGAGCCGAGGGCGGCTGCAAAGCCGAGGGCAACGAGCGCCGCAAAGCCGAAGACGACCAAGAAGGCGGAATAGGACATGGCACACAAGAAGGGACTCGGCTCGTCGCGCAACGGGCGCGACTCGAAACCCAAGATGCTCGGCGTGAAGATGTTCTCCGGCCAGGACGTGAAGGCCGGGATGATCATCGTCCGCCAGCGTGGGACCCGGTTCCGGCCGGGGCCGGGCACGGGGATCGGCCGCGACGACACGATCTTCGCCACGCAGGACGGACTCGTAGAGTTCCGGTCGAGCGGCGAGCGCCGCACCGTCTCGGTCATCGCCGGCGACTAGCCCTGCGCGACGATCGGGCTCGTCCGGGCGGTCCGACATGCCGCTCGACGCGGTCCAGGGCGTCCGGGTGATCGCTGCTCGTACTGTTCGGGGCTGAGATGTTCCACGATCGGGCGCGGATCCAGGTCGAGGCGGGGCGGGGCGGCGACGGCGGGCTGAGCTTCCGCCGGGAGAAGTTCGTGCCGAAGGGAGGGCCGGACGGCGGCGACGGGGGCCGCGGCGGCGACGTCGTGCTCGTCGCCGACGCCGACTTCCGCGACCTCTCGGCGCTTCGCTCGAAGCGCGTGTTCCGGGCGGCGCGGGGCGAGCCGGGCAGAGGGAGCGGCAAGCACGGCGCCGACGGCGTGGATGTCGAGATCCGCTTGCCGGTCGGCACCCAGGTGCTGGAGGACGACGGCCTCGTCGCCGACCTGGTCGCACCCGGCGCGCGCGTCGTCGTCGCCCGCGGCGGCCCGGGCGGAAGGGGCAACCGCGCGTTCGCGACCCCGACTCGCCAGACCCCGCGCTTCGCGGAGACGGGCCTTCCGGGCGAGATCGCGGAGCTCGATCTGCGCCTGAAGCTCGTCGCCGACGCCGCACTCGTCGGCCTGCCGAACGCCGGCAAGTCCTCGCTGCTACGGCGGATCTCGAACGCGAAGCCGAAGGTGGCGGACTATCCCTTCACCACCCTTCAGCCCGTGCTCGGCACGGTCGACTCGCCGGACGGCCGCCAGTTGACCGTCGCCGACGTGCCCGGCCTGATCGAGGGAGCGAGCCGGGGCGTCGGCCTCGGGCACGAGTTCCTGGCCCACCTCGAGCGGGCCCGGCTGCTCGTCCACGTGATCGACGCGGCTGCCGGTGATCCCGCGGAGCAGTTCCGTCAGATCGACCACGAGCTCGCCGAATACGGCGCCGGCCTCGACCGGCAGCGGCAGGTGGTCGTGCTCAACAAGGTCGATCTGCTTCCGGAGGCGCCGGAGCTCCGCGTGCAGGACGAGCGGATCGTCGCCGTCTTCGCGGTGTCGGCCGCGACCGGGGCCGGCATCGACGACTTCCGGCGCAAGCTGTTCGAGCTCTGCCCGCCGGAGACCGCTCCGGAGCCGGACCCGGAGGCGCTCGCCGACTTCCTCGTCTACCGGCCGCAACCGCGTGCGCCGGCCTTCAGGGTCCTGCGCACCGACCACGGCTTTCGTGTCCAGGGGCGTCCGCCATCGTCCGAGGAGCTCGAGGCGGCGCTTCGCGCCGCGGGCGCGCGCAAGGGAAGCGAGGTCGAGGTGGGCGACGAGACGTTGGTGGTCGAGTGACGGGGCTGCTCGGCGGGGCCTTCGACCCGCCGCACGTCGGCCACGTTGCGCTCGCCGACGCGGCCGAGCGCGAGCTCGGCCTGGAGCGGATCGTGATCGTGGTCGTCGCCGACCCGGGGCACAAGGACGTCCACGCGCCCGCGGAGAGGAGATTCGACCTCACGCGTCTTGCATTCCCCGGTCGAGAGGTCGTGCTCGACCACCACGCCCGGACGGTGGACATGCTGCGCGACGGACCCTGGGACGACCCGGTGTTCCTGGTGGGTGCCGACGAGTATCTCGACTTGGCCGGCTGGAAAGAGCCCGAGGCCGTGCTCGCGCTGGCCCGCCTCGGCGTCGCGACGCGCCCGGGATTCGAGCTGTCGTCGCCACGGCCGGACCGCGTCCTCTTCTTCGAGATCGAGCCGGTCTCCGTGGCATCGCGCGACATCCGGTCGCGGGTCGCGCGCGGAGAGCCGATCGACGGCCTCGTTCCTCCGGCGGTCGCCGCCGCGATCGCCGATGCGGGCCTGTACCGCGGCTAGACTGGCGGGGTCACGAACCGGAGAGACTGACTGACACCACTCGAGCAAGCACGTCGCATCGCCGGACTCGCCCAGGAGAAGCTGGCCAAGGATGTCGTCATCCTGGACATGACGCCGGTGTGCACGTACACGGACTACTTCGTCATCTGCACGGGGCAGAACCCGCGGCAGACGCGGGCGATCTACGACGAGGTGCACAGGGCCCTGAAGGCCGAGTCGCGCACGCTGCCCGCGACCACCGACGTCGGCGAGGCGAAGTGGATCGTTGCCGACTACCTCGACGTGGTGCTGCACGTGTTCACGCCCGAGGCCCGCGCGTACTACGCGCTCGAGGACCTGTGGGGTGACGTACCGTCCATCTCGGTCGAGGCCGTCTCGGCCTAGTTGTCCTGACCGACAAGCGAAATAGGTTTCCGCTCACCGAGATGACGTACTGGTCGTGAGGAGGCTGGGATCACCTGTGTCGAGGACGACGAGTTCAGCGCTACACTTGCTCGGTTCGGGGCCGTAGCTCAGCTGGGAGAGCGTTTGGCTGGCAGCCAAAAGGTCACGGGTTCGAGCCCCGTCGGCTCCACTGAAAGCCGCCCCGCCGGGCGGCTTTTCTCTGCCTAGCGACCCGAGCGGGCTCGAGTCCCGCCGCGCCGAGACGGACGACGACGCGGCGACCCCCGGTTGGATCGCCTCGTCGCTCCCGGGTGCGCCTCGATGCTCGCCCGCAGCGCAGCCATCAGATCGGGCGTCTCCTCCTCGGCCGTCTCGGGCTGCTCCACCTTCACCGTCTCGCCCTTCTGCTTCCGCTTGATCACGTCAAGCAGTTTCTCCGTGTACGTGTCCGAGTACTTCGACGGGTCGAACGAGCCCTTGAAACGGTCGATCAGCGCCGTCGCCATCTCCAGTTCCTCCCTGGACACGCGCGCCCGGCCGGGCTTGAGCTCGTCGGTGGGGTTGATCTCGTCGGCGAAGTACATCCGCTCGAGCACGACGACGCCGTCCCGGATGCGCAGGCACCCGAGGTGCTCGCGCTCGCGCATCACGAAGGTCCCCACCGCCGCCAGCCCGGCGTCCTCCATCGCCCGGACGAGCAGGGAGTAGACCTTCTCTCCTCCATCCTGGGGGACGAGGTAGTAGCTCCGCTCGAAGTAGATCGGGTCGATCTCGTCGACCTCGACGAAGTCGGAGATGTCGAACGTGTGGTAGCCCTCGGCCCGGGCAGCCTCGAAGTCGTCGTCGTCCAGTTCGACGAACTCGCCCTTTGTGATCTCGTACGCCTTGACGATCTCGTCGTCGGGCACCTGCTTGCCTTCTTGCTTGCAGACCTTGTCGTACCCGATCGGCGACGAGTCCTTGCGGTGCAGCAGGTTGAAGTGGAGGGCGTGCGCCGACACCGCGCCGACCATGCGCACCGGGATCGAGACGAGGCCGAAGGCGATCGTTCCGGACCAGATCGAACGAGGCATGGGCTCGGTCTTCCCGGCACAGCCGTTCGCTAACCGAAACGCACGAGTAGGCTGGCAGCGTGGCAGAGAGGCCTCGCTCCGAGCGGACGCGTGTCCGGCGGGAGCCCAAGCGCGGCGTCTACGACCGCGAGACGATCGACGCGATCCTCGACGAGGGGCTCGTCTGCCACCTCGGCTTCGTCCACGACGGGCAGCCGTACGTGATCCCGACCCTCTATGGCCGAGTGGGAGACGATCTGTACGTCCACGGCTCGTCGGCGAGCCGGATGCTGCGGACGCTCGAGTCCGGGCTCGATGCCTGCCTGACGGTCACGCTCGTCGACGGCGTCGTTCTCGCCCGTTCGATCTTCAATCACTCGATCAACTATCGGTCGGTGGTCGTGCTCGGCCACGCGACCGCCGTGACGGACGAGACCGACAAGCTGGACGCGCTGGAGGCGCTCGCCGGCCGACTGCTGCCGGGGCGATGGGCAGACGTGAGGCCCCCCACGGCGACCGAGCTCAAGGCGACGTCGGTCCTGCGCCTGCCGCTCACCGAAGCCTCGGCAAAGGTGCGCACCGGCCCGCCGCAGGACAACGAGGAGGACTACCTCTGGCCGGTCTGGGCGGGAGTGATTTCCGTCCGGCTCGTTGCCGGCCCGCCCGAGCCCGATCATCGGCTGGGCCCCGGGCTGGCGCCTCCGGTCTGGGCGCCGACGCGCAGTCGAGCCTGAGGCTGGCCGTTTCGGCCAATAGCGCTGCCGGCACGGACGCGCTAGAACCCGCCCAAGCGTTCCACTTTCGATTCGGTCCAGTCACACATCGGTTCACATTCGCTCGCTACGTTGCCCAGAATGGCAACCGAGACAGGAGGTACCCATGTTCTCCAAGCTCTCCGCGGAGCTTCTCGACCTCGTCGTGCACGAGAAGGGCTACCGCCTCGCGCTGTACGCGGCGACGAGCGGGGACGGTGGCTGCTCCCTCGGCAGCAGTTGCTGCTGCTGCACCCACTAGCGGCGGGAGCCCGGGCGACGGGCAGGGGGCTCGAGCGGCAATGACCCTGGAGTTTCCCTACCTGGCCCCCTGGTACCGGATTGCAGCAGCCGGTAATCAGGTCGTGCTCGAGTACGGTCAGCGAATCATCTGCCTCGCGGGTCGGGCCGGCGCGGTGCTGATGCCCGTTTTGCTGCCGCTCCTCGACGGCACGCGCACGCTCGACGAGATCGTCGAGGTGCTCGGCGAGCCCGCCCGACCCGCGGTCGAGGCCGCGCTCGAGCGCTTGGACGATTACGGCCTCTTGCTCGACGGGCCGCCGCTCGCGGACGACACCCCCGTGCCGCTCTCGGCCACGGCGCAGCTCCTCGCCTCGCTCCGCCCGGGTGAGATCACGCTTCGCGAAGCGGCCGCGACTCTCGGCTCGGTGTCCGTCGCCGTCGTCGGTAGCGGGTCGGCTGCGGTCGAGATCGGCCGGCTGCTCCGGCAGAGCGGCGTCCAGGTCCGACGCGACGAGGCGATCTCGGCGGGCGTCGACCTCGTCGTCTGCGCTCCCGCCCCGGCGCAGTTGCCTGCGCTCGAAGACTGGAACAGACAGGCGCTGGCTGCAGGGCAGGCCTGGTTGCAGGTGCTGCCGTTCGACGGTCGCTATGCGTCGATCGGGCCGCTCTACCTGCCGGGCGAGACGTGCTGCTACGAGTGCTTCCGGCGTCGCCGCCTGGCCAATCTCGAGGCGGAAGCCGAGCTCGAGCTGCTCGAGGCCGAGCCGGCAACGTATCCGGCGGCTCCGGCGGTGCACGCACTCGTCGCTGGGATCACGACAACCCTGGTCCTCGATTGGCTCGTCGTCCGAGGCCACTACGCGCCGTCCGCGTTCTACGCGGTCGAGCTGGCCCAGGTACTCGACGTGAGCCTGCATCACGTCCTTCGAGTGCCCCGCTGCCCCGCCTGCTCGGGGCTCGGAAACGTCGCGCCGGCGCTGCAGTGGTACAAGGAGCTTGCACCTGTCGGCGGCTGAGCTCGAGCCGGTCCAGCCAACCCCGCTGGCGCAGTCGCTGACGCGGCTGCGAAGGTGCGTCTCGCCGCTCACCGGCATCGTCCGCACCGTCGACGAAACGCTCGCGGCGCCCGATGAGCACCGCCTGGTCCACATCGCGTGCCGGCTCGCCGACGGGCGGCCGACCCTCGGCGGGCCGGTCGAGGGGCACGCGGCCAGCGAGCAACCGCTGCGAGAAGCGGCCGAGGCGGCGGCGATCGGCGAGGCCCTCGAGCGCTACTCCGCGTCGTTCGTCTCGGCCGAACGGCTCGTGGTTCGTTCCGCCGACCGACTTCCCGGCGCCGTCGATCCCGGGCGGTTCGCTCTCTTCCACGATCTGCAGTACGCCGATCCCGCCTTCCCGTTCCGCGTATTCCGGCGCGATACGGTCGTCGGCTGGGTGGACGGGTTCGCTCTGGGGAGCGGAGCATCTGCGTACCTCCCCGCGCAGCTGACGTTCCTGGCCTGGGGGCAACGGGCCGCTACCGAGGAGCAGATCACGTATGCAACGAGCAGCGGCTTGGCCTGTGCCCCGACCATCGAGGAGGCGGTACTCGCCGGCCTCCTGGAGCAGATCGAGCGCGACGCGGTGATGCTGGCGTGGTACGACCGCCTGTCCCTGCCACTCCTGGACTGGAGCTGCGACTCCGAACTCGTTCGACTCGACGAACGCTACTTCGCGCCGACAGGGCTTCGGTACTCGGCCGTGGACCTGAGTGTCTTCTTCGGAGTACCAACCGTGCTCGGGGTTGTGCACGGCGCTCCCGGCGCGCTCGGCGCGCTCGGCGTCGGGGCGGCGAGCGCACCCACCGTCGCTGTCGCCTGGCGGAAGGCACTCGCGGAGGCGTTCGGCGTCCAGCGCTGGGTGCGCGACCACGCCTTCGAGCAGCCGGAGGACGCTGATCGCCGCGCAGACGAGATCCAGAGTTTCACCGGTCACACGATGTTCTACGCACATCCCGACCGAGCGGCGCGCGCGGCATTCCTCGACGGCTCGCGGGAGCGCCGCGACACGCGCGACATCCCACCGCTCGAGGGGTCCAACGTCCTCGAGCAGATCCAGGCGGCGTGCGATCAGCTCGCGCGCCTCGGCGTGTCCGCGTATGCGGTGGACGTCACGAGCCCGGACGTTCGGAGTGCCGGGCTCCACGTTGCGCGTGTGATCGCACCCGAGCTCTGCCAGCTCGACGTCATCGAGCAAGCGCGCTTCCTCGGCGGCGCCCGTTTGTACGAAGCGGCCCACGAGGCCGGTCTCGTCGAGCGCCGGTTGACCGTGGACGATGTGAATCCCGACCCCCACCCGTTCCCGTGAATCCGATCCCCCGCCGCCAGACTGCCCGCTGGCTGGAATTCGTCTACGGACGCGGGCCGGAGCTCGACGATCCGGCCGAGGCGTATCACGAGGCGTCGAAGGTTGTGCCGTCCCAGATCGGAAGGCAGTTCGAGGGCACCCGTCGGCTGGCGGCGAGCCCGGAGCTGCGGCTCAGCTCGTTGCGAGCGGTGAAGCGCCACGGCGGCTCCAGGATCCCCCTCCCGGCACCTGCTTCGCTCGATGCGTCGCTCGGCGAGGCGATCAGGCGTCGGCGGTCGCAGCGTGCCTTCGCCGACCGGCCGATCGCTCCCGACGCTCTGGCGGCGCTTCTCGAGTCGGGCTACGGCGTCACCCGCATGCTCCCTCCGGAGGGCGAACGACCCGCGCTCTCGCTCAGGGCGGTCCCATCCGGCGGAGCGCTGTATCCCCTCGAGCTCTATGCCGGGGTCGTGCGGGTCGACGAACTGGGGCCCGGCCTCTACCACTTCGATCCCCTGTGGCCGGGACTCGAAGTCCTGCGGTCGAGCTTGGCCGCAGACGAACTGGCCATGCTGTCGACGTACCCCGAGATCGCCTCTTCGTGCAGCGTACTCGTCTTCATCGCTGCGATCTTCGGGCGGACGCGCTTCAAGTACGGGCTCCGCGGCTACCGCTTCGCTCTGCTCGAGGCCGGCCACGTGGCGCAGAACATCACTCTCGCTGCGGCCTCCCTCGGCCTGGCCGCGGTTCCCCTTGGCGCGTTCTACGACCGACGAACGGACGCGTTCCTCGGTCTCGACGGTGTGAACGAGTCGACGCTCTACGCGATCGCGCTCGGACCGGAGCCGGAGCCCGAGTGACGATCCACCCGGCGCTCAGCGGGGTGGCCGTCGGACCGATCACCGGCGCGTCGACCTTTCTGCTGCTCACCGGAGGACGCTTTCCGCGTACGCTGCCGCAGCCGCTCGGGCGCGCGATGGCCGTCCGCTGGCTCGCGCTGGGGGCGACCGCGGCGCTCGAGGAAGTGTTCTGGCGTGGAGCCGTGCTGGGCGGCCTGCGACTGCTCGTCGGGCCGTGGCCGGCGCTGGCCGTGTCGTCCGCCGGCTTCGCGATCTGGCACTGGCCCTCCCTGCGTTGGCGGTGTGCCGTCCACTTCGTCACCGGCGCTGCGTTCGGGGCAGCGTTTCTCGTCGGAGGGCTCCTGCCGGCGGTGGTCGCACACGCTTTCTACAACCTGCTCGTGGACTGGGCAGTCCACGCGGAACGCGCACGGGAGCGCAGTCCATGATCGCGGCGCTCAGAGGTGTGACGAAGCACTTCGGTGACCTCGTCGCACTCGAGGACGTCCATCTCGAGCTCCGGCGCGGGGAGGTCCTCGCTCTCCTCGGGCCGAACGGCGCGGGCAAGACCACCGCGCTCTCGGTGATGCTCGGTCTTCGCCGACCTGACGTCGGCCGGGCGGAGCTCTTCGGGGCGGATCCGCGCCGTGCGCCCTCGCGGGTGGCTGTCGGGGTCACGCCGCAGGAGTACGGATTTCCGCCCACACTGCGGGTCTCGGAGATCGTCGAACTCGTGCGGGCTCACTTCGCCACTCCTGTCACGACGGCTGATTTGCTCGCTCGGTTTGGGCTGGTCGAGCGCGCGCGCCGGCAGGCCGGCGGCCTGTCGGGCGGCGAGCGGCGTCGACTCTCGGTCGCCCTGGCCTTCGCCGGAAGGCCGCAGGCCGTCTTCCTGGACGAACCGACCAGCGGTCTGGACGTCGAAGCGCGACGGGCGGTGTGGCGCGAGCTCGAGGAATACGCCGCGGCCGGCGGCACGATCCTGTTGACGACCCACTACCTCGAAGAGGCCGAGGTGTTGGCCTCGCGTGTCGTCTTGCTCTCCCGAGGCCGCATCGTGGCCGAGGGGTCGCCCAGGCAGCTGGCGGACGCGCACGGTGGGAAGCTCGAAGACGCTTTCCTGGCGCTGACGGAAGGCGCGCGTTGAGGCTCGCGCGCCTCCACGCGCGTGCGATCACGCTCGAGCTTCTCCGCTACCCCGCCTTCAGCGTGCCGACGCTGGCGTTTCCGGCGCTCTTCTTCCTGCTGTTCGTGTCCTCGCGCGAGGAGCGCGAAGCCACGCTGCTAGTCGCCTCCTTTGCCGGCTTCGCGTTCCTCAGCGTCGCCTTCTTCCAGTTCGGCGTGGGCATCGCCGCCGAGCGCGAGTCGCCCTGGGAGCGCTACCTGCGCACGCTGCCGCTGGCGGCGCGGGTGCGCTTCGCTGCGCGGCTGGTGTCCGGAAGCCTGTTCGGCCTTGCGTCGGCGGGCCTGGTCGCGCTGACCGGCGTCGCGACCACGGACGCGCACCTCTCGCCGTCCCGGTGGGCTGCGCTGGTCGCCGCGCTGGCGCTCGGCGCGGTCCCGTTCGCGCTTCTCGGCATCGCGCTCGGCTACTGGGCGTCGCCACGGGGGGCGCTCCCGTTGGCAAACATCCTCTACCTCGTCCTCGCGTTCGCCGGGGGCCTCTGGACGACTCCCGCGCATCTGCCTTCCGCCGTCGCCTCCGTCTCGCCGCTCGTCCCGACGCGGCAGTTCGGGAACGTCCTATGGGGCGCGACGGAGGGAAGGCTCTGGCGGCCTCGGGACTGGCTGCTGCTCCTGGCGTGGGGCGCCGGGTTCGCCGCGCTGGCCGCGTGGGGGTACCGACGAGACGAAGGGAGGCGCTATGGCTGACGGTGGGTGAGGTCGGCGAATCGAGCTAGCACGGTCCGGCTTGCGGCTGGCCGCCGGGGCCGACTTCGTGCTCGACGACGGCGCCTGCGGTCGTCTGGAGGCAATAGCCACTCGTGTCGGCCCGGGCGAGGGCGACGCCGGATCCCGGAGGCAGCGTTGCTCCGGCATAGGTTCCGTTCTCCGCGAACCACGCCTGGAGCGAGGCGACGACCCCCTGGAAGTTCGCCGCCGCGGCAGTCGTCTCCGCGCGCGCCTCTGCGCTCGTCACGGAGGGTGACGCAGGCCCGGCGTCGCGGGTCTGTGCCGCGTAGACGTAGACGCCCACAGCGAGTGCCGCGAGCACGGACACCAGGCCGAAGAGGCGGGTCATGCTCAGGCCTATCGGCACGGGGTCGGTGAACGATGAGCGCATTCGAGGGGCATCCGCCTCTCCGCCGCGATCTCGCGCGGTCAATCGCCTAGAATGGTGCGGTGACCTGGGAGCTGATCTGGATGCTGGTCATCCTCAAGATCCCGGTGGTCTACCTCTGCCTCGTGGTGTGGTGGGCGATTCGCTCCGAGCCTCGGCCGCCGGAGCCCGCGCTGAAGACCGCCCGGGTCGAGCCGGAGCCTCCGCCGGGCTGGCGGTTCTCGCCGGCGCGGCCGCCCAGGCCCGGCCGCGGACCTCACGGCTCCCCCACGCGCGGGTACCGACGCAAGGTCGCGCGGGCGGAGGTGCCGCGATGAGCACGCCCGAAGTTTCGGCCAACCGCGACCGGGTGGACACCCTCTCGGGGCTGATGTCCGCGACTGCGATCTTCCTCGCGTTCCTCTGCGCGACCGATCTGCACCTGTCGATCGCAGGCACGGACGTGCAGATGCGGCCCGTCCGCATCGGCATCGCCGCGGTGGTCCTCGCGCTCATCTCCGCCGGGATCGGCGGCCGCCACCGGAAGCTGGCCGCCGCCGCCGTCGCGATCGCCGGAGCAGGCTGGCTGCTCGGGATGATCGTCGCGGTCGTCACCGAGCGCCCCCTGTTCTGAGGAGCTCCGCTCCCGGTAGGGATGAGGCGGTTGGTACAAAAGAAGTAGCGATGGATGTCGACGGCCTGAACGCGGGGTACGCAAGCACGATCCTCGAGCAGTACCTCGAGAACCCGGACTCGGTCCCGTCCGAGTGGCGTGCCCTCTTCGAGGCGAACGCCGGCGACACGCTCGCAGGCCTTCCCGGCCTCGCGCGACTGGTCGAGCGCGCCCGCCTGGCTCCGCCTGCAGCCCAGGACGGCAACGGCGCCGCCGCGGTCGCCGCGCCAGCGGCCCCCGCCCGGCCGCCGGCCCCGACCGCTGCCGACCAGCTGCTCCTGGGCGGCGTCGCCGCCGCGATGGCGCTCGTCAAGGCCTATCGCATGCACGGCCACCTCGCAGCGCGCCTCGACCCGCTCGGCTCCGAGCCGGTGGGCGACCCCGCGCTCGAGCCCGAGCGGCTGATCCCCAGGCTCACGCCGGAGCTGCAGGCGCGCATTCCGGCCTCGCTGCTGCGCCTCTACGCACCGGCCGAGACGCTCGCCGACGCGCTCCCGCGGCTGCGGGACACCTACTGCGGGACGATCGCGTACGAGATCGAGCACATCTCCGACCACGAGCGCCGCGTCTGGCTCCGGCAGGCGATCGAGTCGGGGGCATACCGCCGGCCGCTCGAGCCGGCCGAGAAGCGCGGGCTGCTCGAGCGCCTGACCGAGGTCGAGGTTTTCGAGCGCTACCTTCGACGCGCCTTCCTCGGCCAGAAGCAGTTCTCGATCGAGGGCCTCGACGTGATGGTCCCGATGCTCGACGAGTCGATCGCGCTGGTCGCCGAGGCCGGCGCGCACGAGGTCGTGATCGGGATGCCGCACCGTGGCCGGCTGAGCGTCGTCGTCCAGACGCTCGGCCAGCCCTACGAAACGGTCCTGCGCGAGTTCGAGGGAGAGCGGACGATCGAGGCGGTCGTCTTCGATCCCGAAGGCGGCTCGGGCGACGTCAAGTACCACCTGGGCGCCGCGGGCGTCCGCAAGACCGCGTCCGGCGAGATCACCGTCACCCTCTGCGCCAACCCGAGCCATCTCGAGGCGGTCGACCCGGTAGTCGAAGGCCGCACCCGGGCGGAGCAGACCGACCGATCGACCCGGGCGGGCGTGCACGATCCCGGCGTGGCGCTGCCGATTCTGATCCACGGGGACGCGTCGTTCGCCGGGCAGGGCGTCGTCGCCGAGACGCTCAACGTCGAGGGCCTCGCCGGGTACACGACCGGCGGGACGCTGCACCTGATCGCGAACAACCAGGTCGGCTTCACCACCGACCCGGCCGAAGCCCGCTCGACGCGCTACTCCAGCGACCTCGCCAAGGGCTTCGACATCCCCATCATCCACGTGAACGCCGACGACCCGGAGGCGGCGATCTCTGCGATCCGGCTCGCGCTCGCGTTCCGGCGCCGGTTCGGACACGACGTGGTCGTCGACCTCGTCGGCTACCGGCGGTTCGGGCACAACGAACAGGACGAGCCGGCCTACACGCAGCCGCTGATGGCGCAGCGCATCGCCGCCCATCCCACCGTGCGGGAGCAGTTCGCCGGCAGGCTGGTGGAGGAGGGAGTGATCGACGCCGAGGGCGTCGCGGCGCTCGAGCGCCGTGTCGAAGAGAAGTTGCGGGCCGCCCACGAGCGGCTGAGGAAAACGTTCGGGCACGAAGCACCCGCCGAGGCGCCGCCGCCGCCCGCGCGCCGTCAGGCGGTCGCCCCGCCGGACCGGATCGTCACCGCGATCGCCGCTGACCGGCTGCGCGAGCTCGATCGCGAGCTGGTCTCGGTCCCCGAGCACTTCACCGTGCATCCGAAGCTCGCGAGGCAGCTGCAGCGCAGGGCCGTTGCGCTCGACGAAGGCGGGATCGACTGGGGCCAGGCCGAGTCGCTCGCATTCGCCGGCCTGCTCGTCGAGGGCATCCCGATCCGGCTGACCGGCCAGGACACCGAGCGCGGCACGTTCTCGCATCGCCACCTCGTTCTGCACGACGCGAACACCGGCGAGCGTTTCACGCCGATGCAGCATCTCGAGGCGGCGGCGGCGTCGTTCGAGGTGCACAACTCTCCCTTGTCCGAGTACGCCGCGGTCGGGTTCGAGTACGGCTACTCGATCGCGGCGCCGGAGGCGCTCGTGCTCTGGGAGGCGCAGTTCGGCGATTTCGTCAACGGGGCGCAGATCATCGTCGACCAGTTCGTGGTTGCAGGCCTCTCGAAGTGGAGCGAGACCCTCCGGCTGGTCCTGCTCCTGCCGCACGGCTACGAGGGAAACGGCCCGGAGCACTCCAGCGCCCGGCTCGAGCGCTTCCTCCAGTCGACCGCGGAGGACAACATCCGCGTCACCAATCCTTCCACCGCCGCGCAGTTCTTCCACCTTGTTCGCCGGCAGGCGCTCGACCCAGTGGCGCGCCCGCTGGTGGTGATGACGCCGAAGGGCCTGCTCCGCCTCCGCGAGGCGGCCTCGACGCTCGCCGACCTGGCCGACGGCTCGTTCCAGCCGATGATCGCCGACGCCGGCGCCGACCGCGACCGCACACGCCGGCTCGTCCTCTGCTCGGGCAAGGTCTACTACGACATCGCCGGGCACGAGCTGCGCGCCGCCGCCGAGACCGTCGCCGTCGGCCGTCTCGAGCAGCTGTATCCCTTCCCCGGGGCCGAGCTCGCGGCGCTCGTCTCTTCCTACCCGAATCTGGCCGAGGTCGTCTGGGCCCAGGAGGAGCCGCAGAACATGGGCGCATGGCGCTCGATCCGGCACCGTTTGGAGGAGGCGCTGCCGTCCGGCGTTCCGCTCCGCTACGTCGGCCGGCGCTGGCGCGCGAGCCCCAGCGAGGGCTACCCGACCGCTCACCTCAGCGAGCAGGACCGAATCGCCCGCCAGGCGCTGAGCTGGTAGCCCGGCTAGTCCTTCCGCGTGCGGGACGCCGCCGCGTCCTTCACGGAGCGGGCCACCCCGGCCGCGATCAGCGGGCCGTATCGCTTCGCGTGGGCGAGAAGGGCCTGACGCTGCCGCGGCGAAAGGCGAAGCCAGACGTCGTAAGCCGCGAACGCGAGGCCGACGGCGCTTCCGGTTCGACGCAGTCTCGGCACACCTCCATCCTCACATACGGACACGTCCATCCGCTTTCGGGCCTACAGTTGAGCCAGTCGCGCCCAAACAATTCCGTTACAATCCCGCACCGACCATCGAGTCCGCCAATGGAGGTTCGAATGCCGGTCGAGACGACGTCGCTTTTCAGTCAGGTGATTCAGGACCATCTCGAGCTCAAGCGCCGCAACTCGGAGCTCGAAGGTGCCATGCCGCTCTCGAGCTACGAGCTCGAGGATCCGTTCGACAACCACCCACTCTTCAAGTCGGAGGAGCAGGCCCGGCTGGAGGAGACCATGGACGGCGTCGAGCCGGTCGTCGAGGTCGCGGCGGTGGCGCATCCCTGGCCGGGCGAGGACACGCTCGAGCGCGTCGATACCGACCAGAGCCTCTGGGGTCGCTCCCGCGACTTCGACTGGGGCGACTAACGCGGGGGAACCAGCGTTCCTCCACGGACCCGCTCCTTTTCCGCTCTCTTCGCTCGCATCCGCGGCTGACCGAGAAGCGTTGTGAGCCGCGCCCACCATGTCGGTCGCGGCGGCGATTGACTAGCAACCTCGCTTGACGAGGAGCGCATAGCCCAGCTTCACCGTCTCGATCGGGGCTGCCAGGATCCGGCCGGCGAGCGTCCCCTTCGAGGCATCCGCGTCGACGGTACCGGCGTAGCAGCGTTCGAACAGCATCCGCGCCCGGACTAGGTGGTAGCGGGAGCTGACCACGACGACCGACCTCCAGCCACGGCGTTCGGCGAGGCGGGCGAAGGCCTCCGCCTCCCCGCGCGTGCTGTACGGGGCCGGGTGGAAACAGACGACCGCGACCGGCGCCGGGCGGCCCGCGCACAGCCGGTTGGCCTCCGGCCAGGTCGGCGACCAGCCGTCGGAGACGACCAGCACTGGGGCGACGCCGCGACGGACAAGTTCGACGCCCTTCGCAAGGCGGGGCGCGCGGCCGCCGGCCAGCACGACGACGGCGTCGGCACGTCCGGCCTCGTGGCGGGGCGGCCAGACGAAGAGCGCCGCCGCCGCGATCGTCCACCCAAGCGCGAGCCCCAGGAGGAGCAGACCGAGTCCGCGCACCGGGCCGACTCTACGCGGAGGCGGGGACGCCGGTCCCTCAACCTCGCGCTCTGCCTGCCGATGAAGAAGGGATGTCCCGCCTCGGCAGCAGGCTGCTTGCGCTGACGGCGGCCGTCGCGTTCGCGGCGGCGGTCCACACTGCCGCGACTCCGGCGGCGACCCGGACCTTCTTCGTCGGAGCCGAGGAGGATGCGTTCCTCTGGGGCGACTCGCAGCAGACCGCGTCCGTCGCGCGCACCCTTGGCCTGAAGTCGGTGCGCGTGACGCTCCAGTGGAAGCCGGGCGAGTCGCAGGTTCCCGCCTCCTTCCAGCTCGCGCTGCAACGGATGGTGCTCGACTCGTGGGGCATCCGGGTCGTCGCCAGCGTCTACGGCCGCCCTCAGGACGCCCCGCGAACCGACGACGCCCGCACCCAGTACTGTTCGTTCGTCGCCGATTTGCTCCGAGACAACCCCGAGATCGACGACGTGGCGATCTGGGACGACCCGAACGACGGTACGTTCTGGACCCCGCAGTTCGACGCAAACGGCAAGAGCGTCGCGCCCGCCGACTACGAGGCGCTGCTCGCGAGCTGCTATGACGCAGCGCACGCCGTCCGCGCGAACGCGAACGTGATCGCTGTCGCCGTCTCCAAGAGCTCTGACACGCCGGGCGCTTTCACGCTCGCCTGGCACCCTCCCGCCGACTGGTTCTCCAAGCTTGCAGCCGCCTTCCGCACGAGTCGCCGGACGAAGCCGATCTTCGACACGCTGGGCTATGTCCCGCATCCCGCGAGCTCCGCGGAACGGCCGTGGGCGAAGCATCCGGGCTCGTCGGCGATCTCGCTCGGCGACTATTCGACGCTGATGGCCGTGCTGGGGAGCGCCTTCGGCGGCACGGCGCAGCCCGTCCCCGGCCAGGGCTCGACGCGCATCTGGTACCTGGGGCAGGGCTATCAGACGCGGCCGGATCCGGGCAGGGTCGGGTTCTCCGGAAACGAGACCGATCCGAGCCCCGTGCTGTCCTGGTCGGCGCAGGAGGCGTCCGACCGCGGCGAGGGCCCCGGCGTCGACCAGCCGGTGCAGCTCGAAGATGCGATCCGGATCGCCTACTGCCAGCCGGCCGTTGGCGCGTACTTCAATTTCCATCTGTACGACGAGCGCGACCTGGCGGGCTGGCAGTCCGGCGTCTTCTGGCCCGACGGCCAGCCGAAAGCTGCCTACCAGGCTCTCCGCCAGGTGACGGGCGAGGTCAATGCACGGTCCATCGACTGCTCGGCGTTCTCGTCGACAGGCGTCCCGCCACGGCCGGCCGCGGTGAAGATGCCCGCCCAGCAGCCGCTCCGGATCAGCGACCTGCGCGCGACCTCGGTGGCAGCCTTCGGCGCATCGGTCGCCTGGCGTACCTCGATCCCCGCCAGCGTGCAGGTTTCGTACGGGCTCGTGGACTTCGGCGTGCCGACCGTGTGGGCCTCGGTCGGATCGGGCCCCGACGGCTCGACCGCCGCGCTGAGTGCGCTCGACTCGAGCTCCAGCTATCGGGTCTGGGTCAACGCCGTCTCGGACGACGGCCAGCGCGCGCAGGCGACCCTCGACGTCCGCACCCCGGGAATCCCCGCCAGCCCATCGGTGGCGATCGACCGCACCAGCGGCGCCGTGCTGCTCGACGGGCAGCCGTACTTCCCGATGATGCTCTACTCGGTGTGTCCGTACCAGTACGCCGCCGCGTTGGCGTCGGGCATCAACCTCTTCGCGCTGAACGCCTGCGGGACGTTCCAGGGCCAGTTGAACGCCCTCGGCGGTGCGGCGTTCTCGGCCGGCATCGCCGGCGGCCACGCCGGCACGGGCGACGGGATCATCGGCTGGTTCCACCGCGACGAGCCGGACGGCGACAACGTCGCGGCGTCGGCGCTGCCCGGCCCGCCCCCTGGAGTGCCGGGCCTCTCGTTCCTGACTCTGACCAACCATTTCTACACGGGCGCCGCCGCGTTGCCGTGGGGCCGTGGGATCTATCCGCCGCTGATCGCAAAGGCCGACGTCGTCGGCTTCGACCTCTATCCGCTTCAGGAGTGGTGCAAGCCGGAACGGATGGCCGACGTCTTCTACTCGCAGCGCGAGCTCGTCGCGCTCGCGGCCGGAAAGCCGACCTTCCAGTGGATCGAAGCGAACGACTGGAAGTGCCACGGGCCCGACTCGGTGACGCCGGCCACCGTCCGCGCCGAGTCGTGGCTCGCGATCGCCGGCGGTGCCCACGGCCTCGGCTTCTGGCCGGCCTCGTGGGATCCCGGAATAAACCGCGTGATCGCCGGGATCGGACGCGACGTGGCGCGGCTCGGCCCCGTGATCTACGTGCCGGGCCAGGCCGCCGCCAGCCAGCGGGTCCAGCTCAGCGTCCGCAGCTGGGCGGGCGCGTTGTATGTGTTCGCCGTCAACTCGGGCTGGTCGGCGGTGAACGCGAAGATGACCATCCCGGCCCTGAACGGCCGTCCCCTGAGCGTGATGGGAGAGGGGCGGCGCGTGAACAGCGACGGGGACACGTTCACCGATCGTTTCGCGCCGATGGCCGTCCACATCTACATCGCCGCACCCGCCGGGTCGTAACAAGTGAATCGTCCACATTCACCCGTTTCAGGGAGTTCCAAGAGAGGAGCGCTGTGAAATCATTGATTTCGCCGATGGAGCACGAGCACAAGTGGGATCTGGTCGACGCCGTCAGCCGGTCCCCGCTTCTCGGCCCGGCGAGCATCCGCCCGGGAATCGACCTCGCCGACGTGGAGCGCAGGCTGCTCGCCTCGCAGAATCTCCCGGCTTCGGACCGTGAGCGGCTGATCGGCTCCGTGCGCGAGCTTGCCGACGTGTACGGCCGCCTCGGCGGCTAGCAGTCAGCCCAGCGCGGCGGCCGGATCGATCGCAGCGCCGCGTACCCGTAGCTCGAAGTGCAGGTGCGGTCCGGTCGCGTCGCCCGTCTGGCCGACGAGGCCGACCACGGTGCCGCGGGCGACTCGCTCATCGGGCTCGACGAGGATCCGGGACAGATGGGCGTACAGCGTCGTCACTCCCTGCTCGTGCGCGAGTTCGACGACGTTCCCGTACCCGGCCAGAGCGCCTACGGCGGCAACGACGCCGTCACGGGCGGCGACCACCGGCGTCCCCGCGGGCGCAGGGTAGTCGATGCCCGTGTGGAAGCGCACCCCGCGCGGACCGAAGCCGTCTGTCGGCTCGGTGCCGATGGGAGCGGAGATCCGCACCGGAGAGGTCGGCGGGGACTGCCGGAGAGCGGCCAGCGTCTGCGGACCTGCCACCGCAATCGGGTCGATCCCGGCCCAGCGCTGGAACGCGAGCAGCGCAGCCTTGGTGCGCACGCCGAGGGCGCCGTCGAGCGTGCCGGAGGGGAATCCGTGCCACGCGAGCAGGAACTGGAGCGCCGCGACGTCCCAACCCGAGGTGCCGGCGACCAGCGGCCGACTGCCCAGCGGATGCGCGCCGAACTTGCCCAGCGCCGCCCGGGTCGCCGGAGACAGCGCCGTCGTCGCCCCAACCAGGCGATTCAGGGCGGACAGCGTCTGCGGGCCGGCATAGCCGTCGATGTCGCCGTCGTACAGACCGCGCGCGGACAGCCCGACCTGGAGCGCCGCGACGTCCGCGTCGCCGGCCGGTGCGGCGGCCGCCGGCGAGGGAACGCCCAGGGCGAGCGCGACCACGGCGATGCAGGCGATCCGGGCTCGCATGCATCTTTCATCGGCCGGGCGGGCTAACCCTTTAGGGGTACCGCGTTCGGGCGGCGGGTGATCAGCGGCGGCGGTTCGCGGAGGGGTGGAACAGCGGCACGGCGGGCGCCCAGCTCGCACGCAGCACCTCGATGAGCGTCGGCGGTGTGATCGTCTCGACGTGGCCCTTCGCGGCCACGTGCTCGGTGTAGCCCGCCGGCGTCCAGCGCAAGAGGCCGTTGCCGAGCACGAGCCATGGTTCGCCGCCGCGGAGGACGAACGCGCCGTCGGGAAGCTCCTCCAGCGGCCGGCGGTGGAGGCGTCGTCCGGTGCCGTCGAGCCGTTCTCGGTGCAGGCGCTCGTCGATCTCGTCCGCGCCGCCGGCGCCGGTGAGCTCCAGGAACCGGTTGTAGTCCTCGCGCCGGCAGAGCGCGCAGGGCCGGTGGCCGGCGGCGAAGGCTGTCGCCTCGTCCAGGAAGAAGAGCTCGGTGAACTTCCCGGGCTGCATCAGCGCCTTGCGGTGCCAGTCTTTGAACTCGAGCCGGCAGGCGATCCAGCGGCGGGTGGCGAAGCGGCGCCGGATCTCGCCGCGGTCGTCGTGCAGACAGCCGCGGTTGCCGTAGACGAGTCCGCGGGCGGGGTCTGCGGTCAGGTCGCCGAGCGGCGTCACACGGTTCCGCAGCGGCATGCGCCCGACACTACCGGGCAGAATGCGCCGATGACCGACTTCCCCGACTCCCATCGCGACCTGCTCGACGCCGAGGTCGCCACGCTCGGGACCATCGACCCGCGCGGCTTCCCGCAGCTGAGTGAAGTGTGGTTCCTGTTCGACGAGGGCGAGGTGAAGCTCTCGCTCAACACCGCCCGGCTGAAGACGATGAACATGCAGGCGCGCCCCGAATGCAGCGTCTTCATCCTGGATCTCGCCAATCCGTACCGCTATCTCGAGATCCGAGGACGCGCCCGGATCGAGCCCGACGGCGACTACGCGTTCGCGGACAAGGTCGGAGCGAAGTACGGCGGCACCGACCTGAGGACGATCGACCGTCCCGGCGAGTCGCGGGTCGTGGCGACGATCGAGCCCGTGAACGTCTGGCCCGTGGACATGCGCGGCTGAGCTCGGACGAGAGGGGCGGCAGCCGGAAGGCCGCCGCCCCCGTTCGGTGAAGTGAGCCTACGCGGTGCGGGCGAAGAAGCCGATCAACGCCAGCAACGCCGCCACGATCAGCACGAAGAACAGGAACTTGGTGATCGCGATGCCTCCGACGATGGCGAACAGGAGCAGCAGCGCGACGAGTACCCAGATCAAGACCACAGTGACCTCCTTGGAAAGACCCCGGAGCTTGCCCAGCCGCTCTTGCTGAGCGTCTCCTGGTGGCGATGTGCCTACCCGGCTCGCGGCGCGGCGAAACGAGCTCCCGCGCGTTACCGGGGAGCGGCGATCGCGAAGCGGCGGCTTGTTACCTTCCAGTCCGACGAACCGCGACCAGGGGAGGTCGACATGAGCAGCGTCCAGGCAGGCAGCCGGCCCGTCGATGCCGAGGCCGGGGAAACGCCAGACCTGAAGCTCGAGGTCGTCGTCATCCCGGTGGCCGATGTCGACCGGTCGAAGGAGTTCTACGGGAACCTGGGGTGGAGGCTCGACGCCGACTTCCCGTTCGACAACGGCTTCCGGGTCGTCCAGCTCACGCCGCCCGGATCGGGGTGCTCGATCCAGTTCGGCACCAACATCACGTCGGCGGCGCCCGGCTCGTGCCGTGGCCTCTACCTGATCGTCTCCGACATCGAGGCTGCGCGCGACGGTCTCGTCGCCCGCGGCGTCGAGGTCAGCGAGGTGTTCCATCCCGGGACGCCGGGCGCCCAGTTCCAGCCCGACGGCGCAGACGGTCGCGTCAGCGGGCCTGCCCCCGACAATCCCAGCTACGGCTCCTTCGCCACGTTCAGCGACCCGGACGGCAACGGCTGGCTGTTGCAGGAGATCAGCGAGCGGCTGCCCGGCCGGATCGACGCCGCCGAGACGGCCTTCGCATCCACGGCGGACCTGGCGAGCGCGCTTCGGCGCGCGGAGGCCGCGCACGGCGAGCATGAGCAGCGCACCGGGGAGCGCGACGAGAACTGGCCCGGCTGGTACGCCGCGTACATGGTCGCCGAGCAGGCCGGCACGGACCTACCGACATGAGCGACTACGACGTGATCGTCATCGGCGGCGGCTCTCCGGGCGAGCACTGTGTCGGCGCGCTCGCCGAAGGCGGGCTACGTGTGGCGCTCGTCGAGCGCGAGCTGGTCGGCGGCGAGTGCTCCTACTGGGCATGCATCCCGTCGAAGACGCTGCTGCGTCCCGGCGAGGCGGCCCAGGCCGCGAACGACGCGGCCGGGACTGCGGAGATCGACGTCGAGGCCGCGCTCGCGTGGCGCGACTTCATGGTCTCGAACTACTCCGACGCCGGCCAGGAGCGCTGGCTGGCGGATCACGGTGTCGACCTGCTTCGAGGCAGTGGCCGTCTCGTCGGCGTCGGCGTCGTCGAGGTCGACGGCGTGCAGCACACGGCCGAGCACGTCGTCCTCGCGAACGGCGCCGACCCCGTGATCCCGCCGGTGTCGGGACTGCGCGAGCTCGCGGGCACGTGGACCAACCGTGAGGTGACGGGCATGAAGGAGGTCCCGCGGCGGCTGCTGGTGCTCGGCGGAGGGCCGGTCGGCGTCGAGATGGCGCAGGCCGTGCGCCGCTTCGGCGGCGAGGTGGTGCTCGTCGAGGGTGGGGAGCATGTGCTTCCGCACGAGCCCTCTCCGCTGGGGGAGGCCCTCGGAGAGGTGCTGCGCCGCGAGGGCATCGAGCTCGCGCTCGGAGTGCGCGCGACCGCCGCGCGGCGCGAGGGTGATGACTACGCCCTCGAGCTCGACGACGGCCGCGAGCTGCGCGGGGATCGGCTGCTCGTCGCCACCGGCCGGCGCCCGCGCGTCGAGGGGATCGGCCTGGAGACGGTCGGCATCGAGGCCGACGGCCACGGGATCGCGGTCGACGCCCGGCTACGGGCAGGCGAGCGCCTGTGGGCGATCGGCGACGTCAACGGCATCTGGCAACTGACTCACGTCGGCAAGTACCAGGGCGAGGTCGTCGCGGCGAACATCCTCGGCGAGGCGCGCGAGGCCAACTACGAGGCGGTGCCGCGCGTCGTCTTCACCGACCCCCAGGCAGCGTCGGTCGGCGCGGCCGAGGCACGTTACAGCGCGACCGTCCCGGTGGCGGAGGTGCCGAAGACCGCCACGTACACGCGGGCATACGCCGAGAGCAACGGGTTCCTGACCCTGCTCGGCGACGGAGAGCGGCTCACGGGCGCGTACGCGCTCGGGCCGGAGGCCGGCGAGTGGCTGCAGCAGGCCACGCTCGCGATCCGCGCCGGGGTACCGCTCGACGTGCTGCGCGACACCATCCAGCCCTTCCCGACCTTCTCCGAGATCTACGTCGCCGCGCTCGCCGCCCTCCACGCCGAGATCACCGGCGCGCGCCGTCCCGCAGGTGTGGCATGAGCACGACGGCAACCGTCGCCTAGACCCAAGTTCGACAGGACTTGAGCGGCCAGACCGTCGTCGTCACCGGCGGGAGCGCGGGCATCGGGCTCGAGACCGCGCGACGGGCGCGAGCCGATGGCGCGCGGACGCCGTCCTCACCGCCCGCAATCCCGACAGCCTGCAACCAGGTCGGCAGCGAACTCGAAGCGATCCCCGGCCTGACCGTGAGGCAGGTGTCCCGGCGAGCGTCGATTCGCGCCTCGAGACGGACGGGCGGCGGCTCCTAGTCGGGCCAGGGGTAGAAGACGAGGTGGACGGCGAGGATCGCGAGCCCGGCGAGGACGATCATGGCCGCCAGCGGCCAGCGGGCCTCGAGGTTCGCCGCGGTCCGAGCTGCTCCCGGGAACGGCGTGAAGCTCTTCCCGAAGTACGCGAGGCACTCGGGGACGAAGACGCAGAGGGCGAACACGCCCCAGACCAGGTAACCGACGTCGAGCTTGGTCACGACACGCCTCCTAGTCGTCGAGCCGCTTGAACGGCCACGGGTAGAAGGTGATCCGGAATGCGATCAGCGTGATCCCGGCGACGACGATCAGCTTGAACCAGTGGTGGTTCTGCTCGATCTGCCCGGTCGTCCAGGAGATCGTCGGGATCGGGAAGCCGGACCAGAACGCAGCGAGCGCTTCCGTGACGAGGATCAGCGCCCCGAGGATTCCCCAGAACACGTAGCCCCACTTCTCTCTCGCCTCGAGCGGGCCGACGGGGATCGACAGCCGCGAATCGGTGATCGGCGACGACACGACCTCCGGCGTGCTGGGCTCGCGAACAAGGGCGTCCTTGACGGCCATGGTTGCCTCCTTCGGTCGCTTGCTCCGGCACTCGTCGGTACGAGCCGGATCTCCTGCGCGCGGGACTTTACGCCCCCTAGGCCAAACGTCACTTTGGTTCATCGGGCGACCCCACAGGAAGGTCAAGACGCCGGTGAGGCGGTGCCTCCGTCGGGCCGCGACGGTTTGGTCCGGCGGCGAACTACCCACAACCCGACTGGGACAAGTATCGCTGTCCAGAGCCACTGCCAATTGCCCTTGACGAAGTCGCCCATGCGGGTTGTGAACCCCACGTTGATCGAGAGTGTCCGCTGGAAGGTCTTGACCTTGTACGGGTCTCTCTGACCGGCGACGTCAACGAAGGCGAACAGGGTCAGATAGAGGCGGAGCTGTCCGGTGCGCTTCGGCTTGATATCCCAGAGCCACTCCGTGTCCTTCCCGGCGGCAACCAACTGCTGCGGGTCTTGTGCCGGGACGATGTCGAAGTCGTCGCTCGCGAGGGTCGCTTCCATCAAGCTGCTGTACTGGACGTGCGCGCCGCTCTTCTCGCCGGCCTCGTTGACTCGCTTTTCCAGCTGGCCAATCGAGATCGTCTCGGGCGAGAGTAGGAGCCTGATTGTCGCTGACTCGTTCCGACGAAGGTGTGTCGGTGTGTTGAAAGCGACGGTGGCCACCGGCAGTTTGTCCACGGCTTCGGCGACTGCCTCTGCGGGATCGGACGTTGGGATCGTCGTGGTGGTCGGCGGGGTCGTCGTCGGCGGCGGTGGAGGTGGCGGTGCGGTTGTGGCTGGCACTGTTGTTGTTGCTGTTGGCGGTGGTGGTGGTGGTGCTATCGATGTCGTGGGTGTCGTCTCCGTCGTCTCCGTTGTGGTGGTCGCGGCGATGGCGAAGACGGCCGTGGCGGTGGTGTCGCCGTCGGGGTGAAGGACACACGCGTCTCCTTGGACGCCTGCACACGCGTCGCGCCAGCCTGCGAGGACGAACCCGGTGGCAGGCGTTGCGGTTAGCGTCACCTCCGTACCGGCAGAGACCGTGGTTGTGCACGTCGCTCGGCACGTGATGTTCGACGGCTGCACCGACACGCCGCCGATGCCCTGGACGGCCACCGTGACGACCGGATCGCCCGACACGTCGGCCGACGCGCTGCTCGCTACCAACAGGGCGACGCTGAACGCAATCACGACATTGACGGCAAGCTGGCTTCGGCTCGGTGCCCGGCCAGATCTGCCGGAAGGTTGCGACCACGAGCACAAGATCGGGGCTCGTTGCGCTCTTCCGCGCGCCCGGGTCTTCAGTAGCGGGAGGCAGGGGGGCCGGAACAGGTTCTCCAGGTTCCGGGTCATCACCTTGAACATGACCACCCTCGTTTCGTCCGCAATCCACGCAGGCCGCATACCGGTGGCTGCTCGTTTCTCTACTAGACGACCCGGTCGAGCTCTGTCTTCCTGAGCCAGGACCGACTAGGGCGGCGGAATCAGTGTTCGGGGGGCTCCAGCCCGACCGGTCGTCGGGGCTTCCGATCATCACGCGCTTCACACCAGGCTGAAACTGTGGCAAGTTGTCTGCTCGGCTGGCGGTCCGCATGAGGTGCGCGCGTGCAGGTGCAGGGGACAGTCTGGGAGGAGCTGTCGCACTCGTCGAAGAACGCGCTTCGCTGGGCTGGGGCGATGGCGCGCTTGAGGGCCGACCGGACGGGCGGGCCCTCAGAAGGAGTCGAGGCCGATGAGTTCGACGTCCTGGTGGGAGTCATGCTCTCGCATCCGGGCAACAGCGAGCCGCGGCAGTTGTTTGCGCATATCGGGGCGTCGGCGGCGGATGTGCTGCCTCCCGACTATCCAATCCCGGGCAGCGATCTCGAACAGTACGGCGGGCGAGTGCCCGCCGATCGACCGCCTGATCTGACGGGTTCTGCCGGTCAGGCAGTGCAGTTGGCGGCTGGTGAGCTGCGTGGCAGCGCCAAGGTGGTGGAGCTGAAGGCGCTGTTCGGCGGGTTGCTGTACGGCTCGAACGCGCTGAGCAGCGCGGTCCGGGACCTCTTCGGCAGGGTCGGACTCACAGGTGCCGTCGAGGGCTACCGCGACTACCTCGCGGACCCGTCAGCGAGTGACTACGCCGATTTTCTGACTCGCGTGTTCCCCTTCCGGGCGGCGCCGGTCGAGGTTCCGGACTACAAGGCAGACACGTCCGTCACGGGTGACGATCTCGTCGACATCCGGGCCGAGGTCGACGCCTTCGCCTACCTGCTCGCGTCGCGCAGTCTCAAGCCACCGTTGGCGGTCGGCCTGTTCGGCGACTGGGGCTCGGGCAAGACGTTCTTCATGCAGTCGGTCCGGAACCGCATCGTCCAGCTGGCGGGGAGCCCGGAGGCGCTCGAAACCCCCCAGAGCGCGCTGCCGTTCTGGAAGCGGATCGCGCAGATCGACTTCAACGCCTGGCACTACGTCGAGGGAGACCTGTGGGCCAGCCTGGTCGAGCACGTGTTCTCCGAGCTGCGCGTCAACGGCGACCGGGACGACAGCGAGCTCGCCAAGCGGCAGAAGCATTGGCTCGACCAGATCGAAGCCAAGCGCCGCGAGCGGCTCGACGTCGTCGGCGAGCTCGATGAGAAGCGGCGTGCGCAGAACAAGGCGCAAGCCAAGCTCGAGCGAGCTCAGAAGCACAAGCGGAAACAGGAAGAGGAGCTCGACCGGCGTCAACAGGAGGCTATGGCCGAGCTTCAGCTCGACACGTCCAAGAAGGCGGTCAAAGATGCCGTCGCCGCAGTGGCCGATCGGGTCACCGACGGCAACGCCACCGAGACCCTCGACGCGATCAGCAAGGCGCGGGCGCAGCTCCAGCGCGGCACGGTCGCCCTGGGCGCGTATCCGTGGAATAGGTGGAAGAGCCTGATCGTCCTGGCCGGGCTGCTCGCGATTCCCGTTCTCGTGCTCGTCCTGGACCAGGTGCACGCGATTCCCGTCACGGCACAGGTGTTCGCCGGCATCAGCGCCGCACTGGCGCTGGTCACCGCCGGCCTCCGGTCGGTGACCGCCTGGGCAAAGGGCCGACTCGATGAGCTGGACAAGGCCGAGGCAGCGGTGAAGGCAGAGATCGAAGAGCAGCGGCAGAAGCTTCGCGAGGGCGTGCGGGCGGCCGAGACCGCGCTGGCGGAGGCCAATGCGGAAGTCGAAGAGCTGTCCGGCCGTGATCGGGTGTTGGACCGGGAGATCGCTGCGCTGGAGATTCGCGCCAAGTCGGTGACCTCAGGTCAGATCCTCGGGGAGTTCGTGGCCAAGCGGGTGGGCTCGACCGATTACCGCAAGCTGCTCGGAACGGCCGCATTGATCCAGCGCGACTTCGACGAGCTGTCGAAGCTGATCGAGGAGCAGAACGAGGAGTTCCTCGAGAAGGACAAGGGTCACGAGACGCCGAGCCCCGAGACCCTCAACCGCATCATCCTGTACATCGACGACCTCGACCGCTGCGAGCCCAAACGTGTCGTCGAAGTGCTCCAGGCGGTCCACCTGCTGCTCGCGTTTCCGCTCTTCGTGGTCGTCGTGGCGGTCGACTCGCGCTGGCTGGCGAACTCGCTCGCAGAGCACTACCCGGCTCTGGCCACCCCGCCGTCGCCTGGAACGATCTCACCGCCGCCCACCGACGGCGTCGGAGATCAGGCGGGTCCCTCCGACTACCTCGAGAAGATCTTTCAGGTTCCGTTCTGGCTCGAGCCGCTCGGCAGCACCGCACGGAAGTCGCTCGTCCGCGGGCTGCTGCAGGGAAACCTCGCGCCCGCCGCCGACGGGCAGCCAGGCAACGGTGAGGTCGAACCGCTGGCGTTCTCCGGCGACGCGGACTCGATGGTCCGCGCCATGTTCGGCCAGACACGGGCGGTGCGCCTCGAAACGGCGTCGTTGAGCGTCACGCCGTCAGAGCTGACCTTTCTCGACGAGCTCGCTCCTCTTCTGGGCGAAACGCCCCGCTCGATCAAGCGGTTCGTCAACGTGTACCAACTGCTCTGCGCGCTGCCGGTGCCGCCCGAGCTCGGATCACCGCGGTACGAGGAGGCGATGGGCTTCCTGCTCGCAATCGCCGACGGGCTGCCGGGCCTGTACGTCGCGCTTCGCGCCGAGCTCGAGCGACAACCGAAGGTCGGCACACTGGCCAACGCGATCGACCGTGCACGGCGGCGCGTACTCGAGACGGAACAAGCGCGCTACGACCAATGGGCCGCTGCCCATCCGGTGGTGGTCGGCACGCCGATCGAGCAACTCGCCGAGGCGGCACATCGAGTCCACCGCTTCACCTTTCGCGGCTAGGGGAGCCCTGGAAATGGCAGGAAGCTCATTCGGGCTTCGCCGTTTGGTCAGGCTCGTCCATGCACCCAGCAGTGCCCGGTCGAAGAAGGTAACCACGCGTCGCTCGTATTCTCTTGGCCGAGTGTCGATGCCGCCGTGTGTCCGGCGCCTGCTTGACTCCCGGCATAGCATCACCGCGTGGCTCAATCTGAACCGAGCGAAGGCCAGCCGCGCCAGAGGGATGCTTCACTGGCTGAGCGGTCGAACCGACACGCCGCTCGGCCGACTCTCACTGCAGTGGTTCCGTCGCTACTTCGAAGCGAGCCACAACTCGGGGCGGCGGCCACTGTCTACTCGTTCCCGTTGGTCTTCCCGACGGCGCTCGTGGGCATGGCGATCTTCCAGTCGTCGAGCGACAACGCCTTCGCCGACCGCCTGATCAACCATCTGCATGTGACCGGTTCTACCGCCAGCCTGGTCCACGACACGTTCGGCAGCGCCTCGTCGAACGCGCTGGCGGCCAGCGTGACCGTTGTCATCAGCTTTCTCATCTGGGGGATCGGAATCGGCCAGATCTACCAGGACGTCTACAAGCGCGCTGCATCGCAAGATCGGGCTCCCCCAGCTGCTGCCGGGCGCAGTCCTCGCCGCGATCGTAATCGGCGGGCTCATGGGCACATCCCCGCTCTTCATCGCGGCCCCCGTCAACTTCAACGGTAAGGCATTCGGCTCGTTCGGCGTCGTGGCCACCCCGCCTACGTCTTCGTGGCGATGACGCTCTCGCTGGTCTGCGCAGTCTTCTCCCCCGTGTGGGCGGACTGGCGGCGAACCGAACGAGAGCTCAAGGAGCGGTTGCCCGCCGGCGCGAGGGAGACCGAGGTCGGGCTCGAGGCGCCGTGACTCAGGTCAAAGACGATCGGCATGCCCCACCGGACCACGATCCGGAGCCCGATCTGATCGAGGTCCAGCCGAGGCGCACCCTCTTACGGCGCATCTCACACTGGCTGGAGCACGCGCAGGCGCTGAAGGGGTGGATCGCGGAAGCCCGCAAACGCTCCGGGGCGCTCGATGCCACGTTCGAGACCATCGAGCACGACTCCGACATCGGCGGGGGAATGCTGGCCGGGGCCCTCTCCTACCGGCTGTTCGTCTTCCTCTTGCCGCTGGCGTTCTTCATCGTCTCGGGCATCGGGCTCCTGGGAGACGCCATTGGCAATGACCCGCGCCTGATCGCGAACTCGGTCGGCTTCGCCAGCGTGGTCACGGGAGAGGTCGCCAGTACCGCGAAGAGCACCTCGAACTGGTGGGTGGCCCTGACGTCGTTCTTCGCCCTGGTGTATGCGACACGGGTCCTCTGCCGTGGCCATCGTCCACTCACTCGCCTGGGAGCGCACCGCGTCATCGGTCAAGGTGACTTCCCACATGCTCACGGTCTTCGCATCGGTCGTCCTCGGCCAGATCGTGTTCGCTGCCGGCGTGGGCGCCGTTGGCCATCAAACGGTCGTCGGCGGGATCTTCGTCGCCCTCCTCGGCGTGTTCGTCGTGGCCGTGCTCTGGCTCATGGTCTCGCTGAATCTGCCCCACTCGAGCGCGGGATGGACCGACCTGATCCCTGGGTCGGTCTGGTATGGGGTTGGCCTGCTCTGCATCCAGGGCTTCAATGTCCTCGTACTCGGCTCGCTGCCGCAGTCGGAGTCGACCACCTACGGCGCGCTCGGAACCGCAGGCACGCTTCTGCTGGGCCTCTTCTTCGTCGGACGGGTGATCGTCGGGGCCGCAGTCCTCAACGCGACCCTCTACAGACGCAAGACGCGCAGAGCCGCGTCGACGTAACCCGGACCGTTCACCCGGGTGAACATCCGGGACGGGGTGACGCTGGAACACCGGTGGCGCAGGCTTGGGGGACAAGAGATTAACCAGACGAACAAGGCAGAAGAACATGGCTACCTCGAACGGGAAAGTGCCTGTCGAGAGCGTCTACCGGGGCGGTGCCGGTCCCGGAACCGCGGTGCCCGCGTGGAGCACCCTAGGATGAGTGGATGAGCGCTGACGATGTCAAGGTGGCGTCGCAGTTTCTGGCGGCTCTAGAAGCTGCTGCGCGGACCGGTGATCGCGAGCCGGTCTTCTCGTTTCTCGCATCCGACGTGGAATGGGTGACGCCGGAGCGCACTCTGCACGGGGTCGACGATCTGAGAAAGAACCACACCTGGGGATACCCGCCCGAGAAATTCGACCTCGAGTTCGAGGACAACGCGTGGTCCGACCTCGGCGACGGACGCTTCGGCATCGATACCCGCGAGCTCTATCGATGGAAAGAGACCGGTGACTCTGCGTACCGTCAGGGTCTGCGGATCGAGGTGACGATTCGCAGCGGCAAGATCAGTCGGTACGAGATGCACAGAGTCGGCTAGACGATCCGCACTGCGGATCCGGTCCCTCACGGATGGCCGGCTCGCGCCGGTCGGCGAGATTGGCGGTGGAGGGAAGTGCTGATGAGAGTCGCATGCCTCGGCTCGGCAACGAACACCACCAACGTGGAGCTCGTCAGTGACTGGCGGGAGCGCGGCCTCGACGCGAGGCTCGTGTCGCATCTCGACCTGCAGCGGGCGTCGCGGTCGGAGGGGATCGTCCTCGGCCGGCTGGACGTATTGCCGACGCTCGACGGCGTCGAGCCCGGGCTGCTCACACTGCTGTGGCTCGAGCGGCGGGGTTGGCGGGTGCTCAACCGGGCGGGGACGCTGGTCGCCGCCCACGACAAGCTGCTCACCGCTCGCGTGCTGAAACAGGCGGGGCTCCCTCATCCACGTACGGCGGGCGTGCGGGCTGGAGAGCCCTCGCCGCTCGAGCCTCCGCTTGTGTTGAAACCGCGCCTCGGCAGCTGGGGCCGTGACGTGTTCCGTTGTCGCGACTTGCCTGAGCTCGAGCGCGCGCTCGCCGTCCTTCGCGACCGATCGTGGTTCCGGCGCCACGGCGCGCTCGTGCAGGAGTTCCTGCCTTCGCGCGGCTACGACCTTCGTCTGGTCGTCGCGGGCGGCAAGGTGATCGCGGCCGGCGAGCGCGTCGCCGCTCCGGGTGAGTGGCGGACGAATATCTCGCTCGGTGGCAGCCTGCGTCAGGCCGACCCCCCGGAGGAGGCACGCTCGCTCGCGATCGAGGCGGCTGCCGCCCTCGGCGCCGACCTGATCGGCGTCGACCTCATGCCGACGGCTACCGGCTACCTCGTGCTGGAGCTGAACGGCGCGGTCGACTTCGACCAGCGCTACGCGCTCGACGGCTGCGACGTGTATGCGGAGGCCGCTCGGGCCTTGGGCCTTGCGGCGGTCGAGACTGCCGAGCGGTGAGTCTGTGAGGCATCACCCGGGTGAACGCGCCGCGCGTGTGGTGACGCCCCAGATGGGACGTACAAGCGTGATGCTCGACGTCTCCGATAGGCCGGAGTTGCGTCGAGCGCCAACGAGTGAGGAGTGCGACCGCTAGAGGAAGGAGATGCCATGTCGCTGGCTTGCATATTCGGGTTCTCCCGTACGAATCGAGGACTTGCTGTACAAACCTGAGCACTCGCTGATCGACCAGAGCCTCCACTCGCAGCTCGGGGCCGAGACGACGAACGGGGATGGGTTCGGGATCGGCTGGTACGGAGTCGGCGACACGCCCGGCGTCTTCCACAGCGTCGAGCCGGCGTGGAACGACCGTAACCTGCACGAGCTTTCGGCGCATCTCGAGTCGCCGCTCGTGTTCGCGCACATCAGGGCCTCGTCGGGATCGCCGATCCAGCAGACGAACTGTCACCCCTTCCGGCACGGTTCATGGCTGTGGATGCACAACGGGCTGATCCGCGAGTTCCATCAGGTCAAGCGCGATCTCGTGCTGGCCGTCGACCCGTCGCTCTACCCCGAGATCGAAGGCTCGACCGATTCCGAGGTGTTCTTCTTCCTCGCGCTCACCCTCGGCCTGGAGGACGATCCGCCGGGCGCCGTCGAGCGTGCGGTCGGTCTCATCGAGAAGACCGGACGGCTGCACGGAGTCGATCATCCGATCCAGATGACCGTCGCGACGACCGACGGCACGCACGTCTGGGTGTTCCGCTACTCGAGCGAGGGCAAGTCGCGGTCGCTCTTCTATTCGACCGACGTCGCGAGGCTCCGCGAGTTGCATCCCGAGCTCCCGGTGCTGGGCATCGTCAATGACGAGTCCAGGCTGATCGTCTCGGAGCCGCTGCGGGACCTGCCCGACGTGTGGAACGAGGTGCCCGAGTCGAGCTTCGGCCTCATCCACGGGGATCAGGAGGACCTGCGTCCGTTCACGCCTCGAGCACCGTCGCGACCGACGCCCGTACCGGTCTCCGTATGACCGCGAGCGCCTCCTGGAGATGATCGTCAGGCAGTGATCGGGACGGGCTGATCGGGACGGACTTGTAGGCGCGGCCGCGATCGGTATGGCCGACCTATACCGTGTGCTTGCCTGATGGCGATCGAAGTCCCCGTCCAGCGTCTCTTCCCCGGTGACGTCATCCTCATTGCTCTCGTCGAGGGCGGAGAGGACGTCGAAGCGAAAGTCGTGCGGGACATCGAGAGAACAGACCGCACGATCCGCGCGACAATGCGCGCCGAAGGGCACGAGGACTTCGTCAAGGAGTGGCTGATCGGCGAGCTCGTGACGGTCGTTCGCGGTCCCTGAGTGTCGGGATTTTCCCTTGAGGAGAACCCCCCGCGCTGGCAGGCTTTCCGAAGGTGGAGTGTGCCAGGATCGAACCGGCGACCGGAGGTTCAGGTCCACCGGTCTGACCGAGAGGGAGGAACCCTGATGAGCACCGAGCAGACAGAGGAGACAGTCGTGGAGAACGGCTCGCAGGCCGAGTCCGGGCAGAAGCCGCAGAAGCCCGCGAAGAAAGCTGCTGCTGCCGGGTCGCCGGCTCAGGCGGGCAAGGTCGAGCACTTCAGCCCCGGGGAGCGGGCGGCGCGCGGCAAGGCCGCTCGCGCGGAGGTGCCCCGCAGCTCGCACTCCGAGTGGGAGCCTCTCCCGCAGCGTCCGGACCCGGTCGAGCTGCTCGAGGAGCAGGCACAGACCCGCGTGCCGGAGCTGGTGCCGATCCGTTACGGACGGATGCTGGTCTCGCCGTTCACCTTCTATCGCGGCGCCGCCTACCTGATGGCCTCCGATCTGGCCGGCGGCCCGCGTACGGGCCTGCACGCGCAGCTCTGCGGAGACGCCCATCTGTCCAACTTCGGGGTCTTCGCGGCGCCGGACCGGCGGCTCGTCTTCGCGATCAACGACTTCGACGAGACGCTGCCGGGCCCGTTCGAGTGGGATGTCAAACGCCTCGTCGCCAGCTTCGCGGTCGCGGGTCGTGACCGCGGCTTCGACAAGAAGACGCGCGCGAAGATCAACACCGCGGTCGTTCGCTCGTATCGCGAGGAAATCCGGAAGTTCGGGACGCTGGGAAACCTCGATCTCTGGTATGCGCGGCTCGACGTCGACGACCTCGTGCGTCGGTTCAGCGCGCGTGCGAACGCCGAGCAGCGCAAGCGGATGGAGAAGAACCTGGCGAAGACGCGGGCCAAGGACAGTCTGAAGGCCTTCGCCAAGCTGACCCATGTTGTCGACGGCGAGCCGCAGATCGTCGACGACCCGCCGCTGCTCGTCAGGCTCGAAGAGCTGGCGGGCGAGCGGGCCGGGGAGGCCCACGAGGTGATGCGCGGACTGATCCGCCAGTACCGGCGGACGCTGTCCGGCGACCGGCGGCGCCTGCTCGAGCGCTTCCGCTACGTCGACGCCGCCCGCAAGGTGGTCGGCGTCGGGAGCGTCGGAGCCCGCGCCTGGGTGGTCCTGATGCTCGGTCGTGACAACGACGACCCGCTGTTCCTCCAGGCAAAAGAGGCGCAGGCCTCGGTGCTGGAGCCGTTCCTCGGCAAGAGCGACTTCGCCAACCACGGACAGCGCGTCGTCGAGGGCCAGCGGCTGATGCAGGCTGCGAGCGACATCATGCTCGGCTGGCTGCACACGGTCGGCCTCGACGGGCTGGAGCGGGACTTCTACATCCGCCAGCTGTGGGACGCGAAAGGGTCTGCGATCCTCGAAGCGATGGCGCCGAGCGGCATGGAGGCCTACGCCGAGCTCTGCGGCTGGACGCTGGCGAAGGCGCACGCCCGCTCGGGCGATGCGGTTGCGATCGGCAGCTACCTCGGCTCCGGCGACGTCTTCGACCGCTCGATGGCGACCTTCGCGGAGGCGTACGCGGACCAGAACGAGCGCGACTACCAGGCGCTCAAGCGGGCGGTCGAGTCGGGACGGGTGAAGGCCGAGACCGGTCTGTAACAGCCGTGAGCGCGTTCGTCGAGGCGGCGACAAGTCGATCACCGTGAACTCGCCGGTGACTTCCAGCCGCTGAACCAGTTGACCGTTGCGGACGGAGCAGAGTCACGTAGCAAGCCCTCGCCGACTCGAGGCCGTAGAGCGGATCGGAGCGAGACGCGGCGTCCGAACTCACGGGTGCAGGGTCGCCTCCCGTGGTCACCCCGTGCCGGAGGGCGTGTAGGCCTCGATCACGTCGCGCACCGCCGGGAAGAAGGCATCCTCGCCGATGGCAGCAGTCACTCCCGCGGTGTCGAGTTCTTTGCGAACCGCATCTCCGACACCGGCAAGAACGAGCCGGACGCCGCGCTCCTCGAGCTCGGCCTTGACCTGGATGATCGTCTCGCCGCCGCTGTAATCGACGTCGCCCATCGCGACCGCATCGACGCATAGCCACTTCACGGGCTGCCCGTCCGGCGTGACGAGGCCGGTGATCTGCTCCTCGAAGCGGGCCGAATTCGCGAAGTACAGGCGTGCGCCCCATCGGTAGACGACGAGGCCGGCCTGGGGTTGCGGCACAGGCTCGGCCGGCACTGGGGTCCAGTCGCGACCGCCCGAACCGAGCACCGCGTTGCGCGGGCTGTAGCTGAGCCGCAGGTGGGCGAGGATCGAGAGGACAATGGCGAGGATGATCCCCTGTTCGACGCCCCAGCCGACGACAGTCGCTGCGGTGATGACAGCGATGCCGAACTCGATCACGTGGCCCGAGCGGAGGACCTTCTTCATTCCCGGCAGATCGATCAGCTCGATGCCGATCAGGAACACGACCGACGAGAGCACGCAGTTGGGCATGTATTGGAGCGGCTTCGTCAGGAAGAGCAAGACGACGGCCACGACCCCGGCAGTCGTCAGGCACGCGATCTGCGTGCGGCCGCCTGCACCGTCGGCGATCTCCGTCTTCGTCGGGCTGCCGTTGACGACGAAGGTGCCGGTCAGCCCGGCGCCGACGTTCGCGGCCGCGAGGCCGATCATGTCCGTGTTTTCGTCGACACGCTCCTCGTAGCGGGACGCGTAGGCGCGCGAGGTGGGGGCGCTCTGGGCGAGGATGACGATGAAGATCGAGACGGCGGTGGCGACCAGTTGCGGGACGTCGTCGAAGGGAACGCTCGGCCAGCTGACGTCGGGCAGGCCGCCCGGGACCTTGCCCAGGTCGGAGACGCCGTGCGAAGCGAGGTCGAACCCCAAGCTGACGGCGATCGAGCCGACCACCGCAATCAACGCGCCTGGAATCTTCTTGTCGATGAACCTGCAGCCGACGATCACCGCCACGACGCAGGCGGAGACGGCGACGGTCGCGCCGCTGGCGTCCGGGATATTGCCGAGTGCAGTGAAGAACTTCCTGATCGTGCCGCCGGTACCGTCGGAGACGCCGAGCATTCCGGCCACCTGGCCCATGGCCACCTGGATGCCGACACCGGTGAGGAGGAAGCCGATCAGCACCGAGCGGGACAGGAAGTCGGCGACGAACCCGAGCCGCAGCAGGCGGGCCAGGAGCAGGATCCCGGCGGTGATCAGCGCCAGCATCCCGGCCAGCGCCACGTACTGGGGCGACGCGACCGTGGCCATGCCCGCGAGGCCGGCGGCCATGATCGCCGCCGTCGCCGAATCGGCGCCCACGACGAGGTGCCGCGACGACCCGAGCACCGCAAAGAGCGCAATCGGGACCAGGATCGTGTAGAGGCCCGTGATCACGGGCATCCCCGCGATCTTGGTGTAGCCCATCACCACCGGGATTCCGATTGCCGCAAGCGTCAGTCCCGCGACCACCTCGGGACCGATCCCGCGCTTCGCCCTGACGCTGGTCGAGGCTGTTCGCGGCCCACGCCTCGATCCGGGCCTTCAGCTCTGTCGCTACCGGTGAGGCGTCGATCCGCGCAACTTCTCGACAGCTCCGTCGGGGCACGCTGTAGGCGGATCCGGAGTCCGCGACCTCGCGGCCGTCGAGGCGGCAGTGTCCAAGAACGCGAAAGCCACGCATCAGCAGGGCTTTCTAGTGGATGTCATAGGGCTCTGTCCTGACCGCTCGGGACGATCGGGCCTCTGTCTACGAGAGGAGGTCCGTGATGTTGTACGCGGCGATCGACATCCACAAGCACGCTTTCCAGGCAGCGGTGCTCGATCCGGAGACGGGAAGCGTCGTCGAGGCGCGCTTCTCGGCTGATCGCGAGTGCCTTGGGCGGTGGGCTGAGGAGTGGCGGGGCCGGGTCGTGGCGGTGGCGATCGAGGCCACGACCGGTTGGCGTTGGGTCTGGCGCGAGCTCGTCGCGTGTGGCTTCGAGGTGCGTCTGGCCGAGCCGGTGCAAGCGCGCGCGTTGCTCGGCCGCCGGCGCAGCGCGAAGACCGACCGGCTGGACGCCCGCTGGCTCGCGCGGCTGTTGGCGAAAGAGATGCTGCCGGCCTCGTGGATCCCGCCCGAGGAGATCCAGCAGTTGCGCGACCGCACCCGACTGCGCAAGGCGCTGGCCGAAGATCGCCGCCGCTGGGGTCAGCGGCTGCATGCGTTCCTGCTGCACGAGGGCTGGCCGTGCTCGAAGGCGCGGCTGCTGACGCCGGAAGGGCTTCGCTGGGCCGCTTCGCTGCGGCTGCCCGCGCACGGGCGGCTGCAGGTCGACTCACTGCTCGCGATCATCGGTGCGCTCGAGGTGCAGCTCGACACCGTCGACGCCGAGCTGCGCCGCTTCGCCCGCGGCGATCAGCGCTGCCAGGCGTTGCAGTCGATCTACGGGATCGGGCCGATCCTGTCCTGCCACCTGCTCGCCGAGGTCGGCGAGGCGAGCCGCTTCCGCCGCGCCGAGCAGATCACCCGGCTGGCCGGTCTCGACCCCGTCGTCGAGGAGTCGGGCGAGACGAGGCGCCGCGGCCATCTCGCCAAGGCCGGCTCACCGCACCTGCGCTGGGCACTCGTCGAGGCGGCCGTGCACGCGAACCGGCAGAGCGCTCCCGACGTCGCTGTCTACCGAGCGACACGCGAGCGGCGTGACGCCACCGTCGCGCGGCTGACCGTCGCGCGCAAGATCGGCAAGCGCGTCTACCACACGCTCCGCGAGCTCGAGCTCGAAGCGGCGGCCTGATCCGTCAGCCTTGACGTGCTCCGCGTTACACCTGAGCCGGCGCCCGCCGGCTCCTGAAGTGGAATGAGCCGTCTCGTTGCTTCCCCGACTCGACAACCTGCCCGCGATCACCGCGCGCCGAGATAGGTATGGGTAGCTCCCCGACATCGTGTCCGCCGCGGCCGCCGCCCAGGCTTGCCAACTCGACCATCCCTAGATAGGTGGAACTAAACGGGGCACGTTCGAACCCTCAAGCCAAGGTTGAGCTCACCCGGCTCGCCGAGCTCCGCGGCCGCCTGATGGCCAAGGGCAGCGGCGAACCCGGTACTGCCTCGCTCCGCCCCACCCAAGGCGGGCCCGGTGCTCGAGACGGTTACCCGAGTGCTCGAGCAGGCCGATCGGCCGCTACGAGCGTGTGAGATTCACGCGGCAGCCGAGCACCTCGTAGGCGGGCCGCTGCTGTGGTCTTCGGTAAAGGGGACACTCGCCGGACACTCGTGCGGCGAAGACCGTCGCTTCAGGCGGGTCAGCCGAGGCGTCTACGAGATAGCCAAGTAACTGAGCCTCCAGCAACGCCAGCGCCCAATACCCCCTCTGCGACTCGGACCTGTGAAACTAGCGAACGGCGCCGACGACGATGCCCAGACTGGCTGCCCACCGGCAGCTACGAAGAAAGTGAGCCCATGGCCGACTACACCATCGTGCGTGTCGCGGACGTCGCGGATCAAGCGGCTGAGGTGGGGATGGATCCGGATCACTTCGAGATTCGCTTCCTCCGCGAACCGCTGGCACTCCGAAACTCCGCCGTTACCTTCGAGCGCTTTGGCGGAGGGTGGCGACCTCCGCAAGGGCACCCGCACAGGCGTGGACACCGGCATACGGCCCAGGAAGAGGTCTACTTCCTCGTCTCGGGCCGCGCGCAGGGCAACTTCGACGGCGAGGTGGTCGATCTCGAGCCCTGGACGGCCGTGCGTGTCCCCCCCGAGACCGCAAGGGCGTTTCGGGCCGCTGGAGAAGAGGACGCCGTCTTCGTCACGATCGCCGCTCCGCAAGCAGGGCTCGACGACGTCGAGTTCATCCAGGACTACTGGACCGACTAGAGAAGCGCCCGCGTCCGAGCGGCGTGCCAGTCGAGGCCGAACGCCTCGAACCGATCCGCCGCGCACTCGATGAGGCTCG
Organism: uncultured Actinomycetes bacterium; assembly: GCA_963775695.1. Classification (GTDB taxonomy): domain Bacteria; phylum Actinomycetota; class Thermoleophilia; order Gaiellales; family Gaiellaceae; genus DATBLE01. Next base: position 435,278 of record CAVZJU010000009.1, read on the forward strand.
CGTCCTCGCGCACAAGGGCGAGCGCGCGAAGCGCGAACGGCTCGAGATAGGTATCTGGCTGAAGCAGCCGGCTCGCCTCAGCCTCCACGCGCGCCCCCTCGCCGAGAGCCGCGAGCCCGTCCATGTGCGTTGCCATCGAGCTCAGATAGAACCAGTTCGATCGACGCACCCCAGGCTCGCCAAGCAGCGACTGGACAGCCGCGAGGTCACCGCGCTGGAGGGCGAGCTGCACGCGCGGCGTGTCGAGCACGGTTCCGTAACCGCTCATCGCGTGAGCCTCGGCTTCCTGCTCGAGGCGGCGCGCCTCCTCCTCATCGCCGAGGTAGGTACGAGCGAGCGCGCATACCAGCAGAGAGCGCTGGTTCCGGACGCACGGCGTCGCGACGTTCGCGGCCACGGCGACTTCCACGCGCTGCTGTAGCCGGCTCGCGTCCTCCCAGTTGCCGACGAGCTCCTCGAGCTCCAGGCTGGCCGAGACGCCGTGCAGCCGGTGATGGGGTGAGAGGCGGCGGGTGACGTCTTCATGGGAGACGGCGTGGCGCCGTGCTTCGTCGAGCTGTCCGCGAGCAACCGCTGGAGCGATCGCCCCTGCGTAGATGTCCGCCTGGTGATCCGGGTCATCGATCTCGCCCACGAGCGACAGGCGCCTGCGGCTCCACTCAGCCGCCTCGTCGTAGTCGCCCGACGCGAACGCCATTAGGCCCCGCACGTCGTAGCTGTAGGAGCGGACGACGGGGTCGCCCAGTTCTTCGGCGATTCTGCTCGCCTCGCTCGCAAGCTCGGGGGACTTGTCGTAGTCGGAGTAGCAGCGGGCTATGAGCGCCTTCGCCCGCGCCGCGCTGTCGGGCCTCGCGAGCTTGAGCGCCCGGGCGATCCAGCCCTCGACGAGACGCGCCTCCGGCGCGACGCCCCACATCCCCGAGCGAACGAGCGTCTGGAAGGCAAGCTCCGAATAGAGGTCCGCCGTGGTCAAACCGTCGTCTGTCAGCTCGATCGCGCGCTCCATCGCCGACGAGAATCCCCTGCCGTCGAAGTAGAGAGCATTCGCGTGACCGATCTCGCGCCAGATTTCCACCTGCGCGTGTGGGCTCGTTTCGAGCTCGACCGCGCGATAGAGCAGTGAGACGGCATGTTCGATCTCGTAGCGGCCGACGGCCAGCTCAGCGGCGCGGCGGAGCCACGAGACAGCGCGCTCGCGCAGGCGTCCGAGCTCAGCGTCGTCCCCGGGCCACGCGAGGTCAACGTCTTCCGGCCGCACCGCCTCCGCATAGTGGTGTGCCAACAGAGCCGCGTGTTCGTCTCGACCTTCGCCCACCCGTTCGAGCCAGACCGCGAAACGCGCATGGAGGCGGACCCGCTTCGCAGTCACCAGGCTTCCGTAGGCGACCTCACGAGTCAGCGCGTGCTTGATCGCGAACTCGCGCTCCCCGACGATCGAAGAGCTTGACCGGTAGCGGATGAAGTCGCGCTCCTCGAGCACGTGAAGGTCCGAGTCGATGCCCTCCAGCAGTTCGTAAACGGGGCCGGCCCAGAACGTGCGGCCGATCACGGCAGCCGCCTGCAGCGCCGCTTTCTCCGCCGGCTCGAGGAGATCGATACGCGCGGCGAGAACCGCCTGCACTGTGTCGGGAACGACGAAGTCGTCGGGAAGATCGCGCGCTGTCCAGCTGCCGTTCCGCCGCTCGAGCACGCCCCGGTCGATCAGCGTCCGAACGAGCTCCTCGACGAAGAACGGATTGCCTTCCGCCCGCTCGACGACGACCCGGCGAACGGACGCCGGCAACACGGCCGGAACCAACTCGTCGACCATGCGGGCGGTGTCCGCCGACGAGAGCACTTCTAGGCACATCGTCTCGGTATCGCGGTCGCGCCCACCCCACGTCGGCCGACCATGAACGAACTCCGGCCGCGCGGTTCCCAGGAGCAGCAGCGGACCGCGAACGTCACGCAGCCCGGCCTCGAGGAGGTCGAGGAGCGCCTCCTCGCCCCAGTGCAGGTCTTCGATCAGCACGACGGCGGGTTGCCCGGCCACGAGTTCCTCAAGGAAGTCGACCCACGCCCGGCGCAGCCGGTCGCGCGCAGCCAGCGCGTGGAGGTCTGAAGGTGCCTCCAGCCCGAGTGTCATGCCGAGAACGGGGTGCTGCCCGAGCCGACGCCGCACGATCTGCGGCGAATCGCTCTCGACGAGCCCGAGGTGCTCGCGAACGACCTCGCCCAGTGGCATGTACGTGATCCCTTCGCCGTACGAGATGCAGCGTCCGGTTCGACGCAGCGGCTGGGGCGATTGTGAACCGAGCCATTCCCAGAGCTCGCGGATCAAGGTGGTCTTCCCGATTCCGGCGTCGCCCATGATCGTCACGAGGCGGGGCCGCTCCTCTTCGACGGCGCGACCGTAGGCTTGTTGCAGCGCCTCCAGCTCGCGCTCGCGTCCGACGAAGGCACGGCGCAGGCCACCCACGCCGCGCGGCCTCATCAGCGACAGGGCGCGGACGAGTCGGCGACAGGCGATTCCGCCGGCCTTTCCCTTGGCCGCGACAGTAGCCGGCTCGTCGAACTCGAAGGCGCCGCGCACCGCCGCCACAGTCCGCTCGCCGACGAGGATCTCGCCCGGCTCGGCGGCCTGCTCGAGCCGCGCAGCGACGTTGACCGCGTCGCCCGTGACGAAGGAGCTACCGACGCGCGGCTGGCCCACGACGACGTCTCCAGTGTTCACACCGATGCGCAGAGAAAGCGCGCCGCCGAAGAGCACTTCGAGCCGCCTCTGCATCGAGAGCGCTGCATGAAGCGCGCGTTCCGCATGATCCTCTTGGGCCGCAGGTGCACCGAAAGCCGCCATCACGGCGTCGCCGATGAACTTCTCGACCGTGCCGCCCCTGTCGGCGATCTCGGTCGCCATGGCGTCGTAGAACCGGTTGAGCAAAGCGCGTGTTCGCTCAGCATCCTGGGAATCCGCGAGCGCCGTCGAGCCGACGAGGTCAGCGAACAGGACTGTTGCAAGCTTCCGTTCCTCATTCTGCTGCGTTGGCTCGGAGATCGGATTACCGCAGCTGGGGCAGAAGAGGGCCGGGGCAGGCACGGACTGGCCGCATCTCGGGCAGAAGGCCACGTTGCGATTGTTCCGTGCAGGCACTGCGGTGGCAAACAGACGCCGCGATGAAATGGATATCTCCACCGATAGGGGCGCATCCTCGAGAGTGTCCCGTCGATCAGCCGCTGGCGAACCGGCGCGGGTTCGTACGAACCGCTGTGGTCGTAGACAGCGGGGCACGTTCGAACCTGATGGAGCGTGCCGGGATCGAACCGGCGACCTCCGGCTTGCAAAGCGGGACGGCCTCATCATCCGCCCCGTTTGTTTCTCCGGCCCAGACCTTGGTGACCTTAGCCACGCCTCAAAGCGCTCCGAGCTCAGCGGTTGGACAAGTAGTTACCCGCACAAAAGTGAACGGGGAACTACGGGCGAATGCCGGTGGCGAACGCCTTATGAATCCTTTAGTCGGCGGGACGGACGAAACCCAAGCGCAAGGAGTTCGCCGCCATCCTTGCCGGAAAGGAGTGAGCATGTCGACAGGAGCCACGCGTGAGACGCGCGGAGGCTGGATCGAGTTCTCGGCGGTCGTGTTGTTCGCCGTGGCGTTCTTCCGCATTATCGAGGCGATCGCGTACTTCGAGAAGAGCCACAAGCTGAACGACCTGACCGGTGCGTTCTTCTCGAACCACTACTGGGGCTGGGGCGTGTGGGACCTCTGCATCGCCATCCTCGCCATCTTCGCCGGGCTCTCGCTCCTCAAGGGCGGGGGCTTCGGACGGGTCTTCGCCTACATCTGGGCAATCATCGTCTTCGTGAACAGCTTTATGATCATCGGCATCACGCCGTGGTTCGCGGTCTCGATGATGGCGCTCGCCGGATTCGTCGTGTACGGGCTGGCGATGAATCCTGAAGAGGGGGAGGGACTCTGATGAGCCGCATGTGGTGGATCATCATCCTCGTCGCCGCCGGCGTCGGCCTGGCCGTCGTGATCGGGATCCTCGGCACCCGAAACGAGCCGTCGACGTCGAAGACGGAGGCGGTCTCGAGCCTCTGCTCCAGCCTCAACAGCCTGGAGGCCTCGATCAAGGGCCTGACCAGCCTGTCGAGCTCGGCGTCTAAGACGGACTACGAGAACGACATCACAGCCGTGCAGGACAACTGGAACCAGGTGAAGTCGGACGCTCAGGCCGTGCAGAACGCGCCGACCGGCGACCTCGACAGCGCATGGGACAGCTTTTCGTCGGCGGTCAAGAACGTTCCGAACGACGCCTCGGTGCAGGATGCCGTCAAGGACGTCACCCAGTCCGCCGAGCAGCTCGCGTCGGCGGCCCAGTCGACGGCTGCCCAGGTCAACTGCTCGTCTCCGTCCACGCCCACAACCACGTCCTCGTAAAGGAGGGATCTGATGGCAGAACAGACGACTGAGACCCCGATCCTCGATTTGCTCGGCGGCATGACCGCCGACTCGATCGAGGCGTCCGACCTCGATCCGGAGACGCTCATGCTCGTCCGGATCGCAGCGCTGGTCGCGGTCGACGCGCCGCCGGCCTCGTACCTGATGAACCTCGGCGCGGCCAGCGAGCTGGGCATCGGCGAGGAGCAGGTTCGCGGCGTGCTCGCCGCAGTCGCCCCGATCGTCGGGACCCCGCGGGTCGTTGCTGCAACCGGCAACATCGTGCGCGCTCTGGGGTTCGCGCTCGAGATGGCCGAGCTCGAGGAAGAGACGGCCGAGTAGCGCCGCCTCGAGCCGAAGACGGGCCGGAGGTGGGTTCCGCCTCCGGCCCCGTCAGAAGGGAGACGGGACGAAAGCGATCTCGTCCGCCGGGAATACACGCAGGCCGTCGTCTGCCGCCTGCACTGGATCGTGCGAGGCAGTATCCCCGCCCGGCCAGCGGGCCGAGCACACGATCCAAAGGAAGAGTCGGCTAGTGCGGCCTCTCAAAAGGTTTGACCGGAAACGGGCAGGGTCCGGCTGGTCTGCTGTCGAATCGGGACGCATCTCGACTGTGGAGGTGGTGATGCGTCCCCCGGAGGTGTTCGTTCGCGAGCTTGCTCCGCACGAGGGGCAGCGGCTGAAGCGTCTGTCGAAGCGGGCTAAGCACGTCTCGACGAGGCAGCGGGCGTCGATCCTGCTTGCCTCGAACACGTTGATGAGCGTGCCGCAGATCGCGCGGATGTGGATGACCGACGAGTCGCACGTGCGCAGCGTGATCCACGAGTTCAACGAGCGCGGGTTCGAGTCGTTGCGCCCTCGTTTCGGGGGCGGGCGACCCCGCCGGATCTCGAGTGACGACGAGCAGCGGATCGTCGCCATCGCCGGCGCCCGTCCCGACAGGCTCGGGGTGCCGTACACGCGTTGGAGCCTGGCGAAGCTGTCTCGCTACCTGGCTGGGCCGGGGATCGAGGTCTCGCCCGCACAGCTGGGCCGGATCCTGGCCCGCAACGGGATCTCGCTGCAGCGCACCCGCAGCTGGAAGCAGAGCCCCGACCCCGACTACGCCGCGAAGGCGGCGCGCGTGCTCGCCCTCTACCGCGAAAAGCCACGAAATGGCGTCGTGATCAGCTTCGACGAGAAAGGCCCGGAGAGCCTCTGCCCCAAACACGGCCACGGCTGGGCCTGCCGCGGCCGGCCCGAGCGGCACCGCGCCACCTTCAACCGCCGCCAAGGGGTCCGCTACCTCGTCGCTGCCCTCGACGTGCACGCCGACTACCTGCGGATCAGGCCAAGGCCACGGCGCAACGGCGCCTCCACGCTCGCCTTCATGCGCCAGATCCGGCTCGCCTACCCGCGGCGGATCCGGATCTACTGGATCCAGGACGGCCTCTCCAGCCACTGGACACCCGACATCCGCGCCTTCGCCGACACCAACAACATCGAGCTCGTCCCGACCCCGACCTACGCCAGCTACCTCAACCGGATCGAGGCCACCTTCGGCACGATCGACGAGTTCGTCTGCAAAAACGCCGACTACCTCGACTGGGACGCCTTCGGCCACGCGCTCGCCGACCACGTCCGCCACCGCAACAGCCCCGACGAGCGCCAACGGCGCAAGCTCGAAGCCGCCAAACGCCGCCAACGCCGAACCGCCAAGACCACACCCGAACTCAAGCTCGCCGCCTGAACAACGAACGCGATTCCGGTGCAACGTTACGAGAGGCCGCACTAGATGCTCCATCGGCGACCCGACCGGCTCTTTCGCCAGCCCAGGTTTCTTGCGTACTCATGCAGTCTTGAACAGGTACAGCCGCGGCGCGCCGCCGAGACTGGCGGGCACGCTCGCCCAGGCGGGCCATCCTGCCCGGCTCGACATGGATGACCGTGGACAGGTCGTCTCTTCCGACTACCTCTGCGGAAGGGAGGGAGTTGCTGACTCGGTGTTCGTGGGAAGTGTCGGTTTGTCCCCGCGCGCTCGCATGACAGCGATGATGGCGATGATCAGGTATCCGAACACGGCCCCCTGATTCCAGGGCCTTTTCCTGTGGAGCGTGCCGGGATCGGACCGGCGACCTCCGGCTTGCAAACTCGGCCGGAATGTTCGCGCCCGTTCGCAGAAACCGCCGGTTTGCAGGGATTCCCGACACCGGCTCCGAACGGCTCCGAACCCGAGCGAACGGCAGTGTTGCCATTGTTGCCACGGCTCATGCCGTCGAGTGGTGAAAGTCCAGGACGATCCGGGCGGCTCGCATGGCAGCGGCCCGGATCTCGGGATGCTCGATCCGCTCTCGGGTTTCAGGATGATCCAGCAGCGCGATCAGCTCGTCTTCGCGCCCCGCCCGCTCGAAACGCTCCGCGCCCGCGCGAGCCTGCTTGAGCTCGGCCGGACGAGCGCTTCCCCTGCAATGCCGGGCCGCTCACGAACGGCCCATAACCCGGCGCTAGTCGCGCAGCCGCATGCGTTGCGGCATCTGGCGCGATCGACGCTCCTCAAGCCGCCTGCTGACCTCTTGAAGCACCTTGAACTGAATGTCGGGTGAGTCCTGCAATAGCTCCTGGAACTCGCGGCCGGCGATGACGAGAGCGTGCACCGGTGTGCCCGTCGTCACGTTCGCCGTTCGCGGCGAACCGGTGATCACAGCGATCTCGCCGAAGAAGTTGCCTCCACGAAGCGTCGCGAGCCTGCGAGCCCTGCTGCGCACATCGACCTCGCCGTGGACGATGATGAACAGCTCGCTTCCGGGTTCCCCTTCGCGCACCACCGGCGTTGCGGCGGGATAGTCGACCTCATGCGCAATCGAGGCGATCTTCGCAAGTTGGCGCCTCGAACACCGCGAGAAAAGCGGGACGTTCGCGAGCAGCGTCACCTTCGCGTCTTTGCGTAGGCGCACGCGGGCAGTGTAAGCGCGGATCGACCTGCATCAGCGCGGCGCGGGGTCGAACACATCGCCGCCGGCCGGACGAGCGCTTCCCCGCAATGCCGGGCCAGGACGCTAGCCGCCGAGCGCCTCGCTGCCTAGTCGCTCTTTCGGCCCGGCGTGTCCATCGGGCCGCGGTCAGCGGACGATGATGCCGGCCACCCGAGGCCCCTGGTTGGTACAGGGCTTAGCGCTGGTACCGCCGGTGTCGACCCGGCGTCGAGCCTCGTCGTCGAGCTTCAAGCCGTGCGCGTCCGTGAAGATGGTCTCCTTTTTTGAACTGCGCTCTGACGAAGCTGGCTTTGATAAGGCACGCGTCAACGAACGACGTTTCCTCTTGGGAAAGCGGGGATTCGCCAATCGTTGCGCCATCGAACACGGCGCGGTTCAGCTTTGCGCTTTTGAAGACGACGCCTGCAAGGGAAGCTCCCCGAAATGACGCTCCAGTTAGATCGGCGTTGCTGAAGTCGGTATCTGTTAGCTCCGCGCCGTCGAATCTCGCCCCACGAAGATTGACCGCACGCAAGACGGCGTCTTCAGGAAGATTGGTATGAGCCAGATCGACGCGGTGTAGATCGGCCTCCGCCAGGTCAAGGATCGGGTTGACGTGCGTGAGCCGGTCGAACGTGATGAGCTTTTCCCTGAACAGGTGGTGGACGATTTCAGCCTTCCGTGCTCCATCCACGCGGTGAATCGTGGCGAACGTCAGCGCGCCAGCGAGCTCCGCGGCCGGCTTATCGGACGCGAGCTTAGGCCAGAACGGCAGCATCCTGCGCCGCTCGATCCGCGCGTCCGTGCGCTCGAGATGTCTGCGCTGCGTTGTAGGCAAAGGCGATCATCACGAGGATCGCCGGCACGATGAGTAACTGCAGCCAGTCCCACAGTGTCTTGGACGGCTGCCACTCCCACGTCGTGTCCGTCTTCCATAATTTGCGCTTCCCGAACCCCGTCCACTCTGGCCAGCCCGTAGTCAAATGCTTGCACGGATCCGCACTAAGTGGAAGAGCTGCCCTATGGCGGCCTCCCCGCGCGCAGCGACGTTTCGGGCTCACGAACCTGGCGGGTACGGCAGATCGGCGGCCGGCTGCGCCCGCCGCTCAAGGTCGGCCGCGGTCGCGATCCCATGCCCGGGCACGGAACGCCGCGCCGGCGCGGGGGTCGAACTCTCGCCAGCCGGACGAGCTGCTTCCCCCCGCGCCCCGCCGAGTTAGTACGCCGCTATGGGCGCCCGGTTAGCAAGCGCCCGGTTCGCTGCACGATGCGGCCGACGAGACGAAACGGTGCGCTGGCGACATGAAGCAAAGGGCGCAACGGTCCTGGGGCGGCGCCCTGCGGGCTCGCGGTCATTTCTGGCTCCGACACCGGAGTCACCACCCTTTCGGTTCGAGCCCGCCGGGATGAGCTTACGAGCAGCTCGCGGAGCCTTCAAGCTTTTTGCGCAGCGCGGGCAAGATGCTAGACGGGTGTGACCGCAGGCGTCTGCATCCGATCCCCTCGGGCGTCGACCTGGAGGATCGGCGAGGACGGCCTGAACCCCTTGAACGTGCAATAGAGGCCAAGGAACAGCTCGCAGAGGGCCTCCGGGATCGTTGTGATGCCCTGCAGCGAGCCCTGCTGGTGGTCGACGCCGAACAGGACGAGGGTGCCGGAGGTGATGATCAGCGGCCCGCCGACCAGACCCAACCAGGCCGCCTTTCGTGGCACCAGTTCCGACTTGTACATGAGGTAGCCGAGGATCAGTCCGTTTCCCCAGCCGACAACCCAGCCCGGCCCAAGGAGGAACGTCCAGTCCTTGATCGCGGCGAGCGTGTAGGCGACCGTGCCTTCAGACGCGCCCGCGACTTCTTGCCGCAACGTGATGGCCCCCAGGACGGCCACAATGCCGAGGAAGATGAACATGCACTCGAAGATGCGGGCGGTCACATACCCGAGCGCGAGCTCTTCGCTCTGTCGCCTGCCGATCGGGTAGAGCACGACGGCGGTGCCGATGTTCGCGATGATCAGCAGCAGCTCCAGAAACGCTCCGAAGAGGATCCGGTTGTCGTGCCCGGCGCCCGCGATGTACCCGACCGGGTCGTCGAGTACCGGCTGGTAGAGCCACAGCGCGAGGATCGAGGTGACGAAGGTAATGAGAAAGAGAACGCCGAAAACACGCGCCCGTTGCTGATCCGAGAGCATTTATGACCCCTTTCGTCTCCGATCGGAACGCGCCGAACTTAACAATCGCTCGCGCAAAATCCAAGGAGGGGAGCCTGCCCGTCTAGCCGCGGTACCGGAAGCCGAAGCCGCCGATGCGGCCGAGCAAGGTCAGCCCGGCCGTCCAGCCGAGGCCGAGGATGGCCCCCATGATGAGGAGCCCCCCGAGGACCGGCGAGACGACCCACCACAGGAGCGCACCCGTCACGGCGACGATCCCGGCCAAGGCAAAGGTGGCGCCGAAGCCGGCACGTTGCTCGACGCCGCAGTATCGGCATGCCGTTCGCCACTCGACCTCCTCCTCTGGATTGTCGAGATCGGTGTCCTCGTGCTTGATCTGCACCCACCGGTGAAGGCCGATGCGGCAGCGGAGCCGACGACGCCCGTCCTCCCCGACTTCTGAGCCATTTCCGGGCATCTTCGAAACGGACGATACGGTCTGGCGTCTGCGTCTAATCCTCGCCCGTGCTCCTTCCTGCCGCCTGGTGTTTGCCTCTCCCGTCCCAGGCGATCTTGATCGACGGGCGTGCCCGCCCACTCTGCTGTCGTTCGACGTAAGCGGGCGCCCCGAGCGCTGGCTGGTGGCCGCAGCCTCCGAGACCAGCCACACCTCTCTCCCGGAGCACCCGCCGCATCAGATTTCCTCCCCGCCACGGGCAGCGAAACACGCTTTGCGCAACGTCAACTAGGAGCGGAGGCCCGGCGCGGGCGTCGAACTCTCGCCGGCCGGACGAGGACTTCCCCCGCGATCGCCGGGCCGGTCACGACGCTAGCCGCCGCGGCGCTCCCTGCCTAGTCGCTCTTTCGGCCATGGCCGGGAAAGAGAAGGACCTTCAGCGACGCATCCTCCTCTAGGGGCGTGTCCGGAAAGTCGGCGTTTGCGGTCCGGTTGAGGTCCTACGCTGGCGTAGAGCTTCTGTCGAGTGAGGGAGGTTTGGCGGTGGCGATGGGTGAGGCGCGGACGAAGGAGGGGGCGCGGCAGATCGCGATGGTTTGCCTGGAGGAGCTGGTGGCCGCGGATGACCGGTACCGCCGGATCGACGAGATCGTCGGCGATTGGGGCTTCGTGCGGGAGGCGGCGCGGCCCTATTACTCCGACGGTGTCGGGCGGCCGTCGGTTGATCCGACGGTGCTGTTGAAGCTGATGCTGGCGGGCGCGTTGGAGGGGATCGGCTCGATGCGCGAGTTGCTGCGGATCGCCGATCTGCGCCTCGACGTGCGTTTGTTTCTCGGCTACGGCTTCGGCGAGCGGCTGCCTGCGCACCAGACGATCTCCGAGGCGCAGACGCAACGTTTCGCCGACGGCGAGGTGTTCGAGCGGCTGTTCCTGCGCACGGTCGCCTTGTGCAAGCAGCACGGCCTGATCGAGGGCAGCCACCTCTCGGTCGACGGCTTCCATGCTGAGGCGAACGCGGCGCTGCGGAGTTTGCGCGCCAGCCTGGAGCCGATCGCCGGCGGAGCGGGCGAGGATTCGACGGCGGAAGCGATCGCCGTGAGTGAGCTGCCACAGCTGCGTCTGGCCGAGCCGCGCTCGGGGCCGACGCCGAAGCGCAAAGCCATGAACGCGACCGCTGTCTCGACCAGCGATCCGGACGCGCGGCTGAAGGGAAAGCCGGGCCAGCGGCCGCACCTCGTGCACCGGGGCCAGGTCGCGGTCGATCCGAGGAAGCGCTGTGTCGCCGGCTGCCTGGCGGAGCGAGCAGAGGGGTACGAGGGCGACGCACTGGCGCCGCTTCTCGACCGCGTCCGCTTCCTGCTGCCAGAGCTCGCGAGCGTCGGCGCCGACCAGGGCTTCGCCGCCGAGCGTGTCTGGGCAGACGCCGACAACCGACGGATCGTCGCCTACATCCCGCCGCAGAAGACGATGCTCCCGCGTGCCGGTCGCCCGCCGCGCACGCACGCGCAACGGCTCGCGCTCGAGGCGCGCGCCCGCGCGAAAAGCGACGCCGGCGTCTGGGCGCACCGGCAGCGGATGGCCGACGCCGAAGGCGTGATCGCCGAACTGAAAAACCAGCACGGGCTCGACCGCGTCCGCTGCCGCGGTATCCCCGCCTTCCACGTGCAACTCCTGATCGGCTGCGCCGCGATCAACCTGAAACGACTCGCCAGGCACGCGCCAGGCGCACACGAGGGCGTCGCCGCAACGCCGAAAGCCGCCAGCGCCGAGCTCAAAAACAGCAACGATCGGCGCGAACGAGTCACTCAGCAACCATCGATTCAATTCGCTCACCAGCGACTCGTCTGGACCGCGAGCCTGTGCCTCAACTGACGTTATGAAAACCCGTTTCCGGACACGCCCCTAGAGCGGCTCCACCGGATCACCGGGACGCAGCACGCCGCCGACGAGGATCTCGGCGTTCAAGCCTGCGCGATGGACGAACGCGTTGAGGGCGCCCGGCGTCGTCTTGCTCTCGAACGTCGTGCACGGCTCGCACAGCTCGACTCCGCGGCACTCGAGCTCGCCCACCCTGAAACGCTTGCCGACCAGATCGTTCAGCGAGACGCCGCGCGTGAGGACGTTGCGCCCGGTCGCCGCGGCGTCGACCTGGATCCCGCTCTCCGCCGCCACCTGCTCGATTTGCTCGGCCTCGATCAGGGTCAGTTCCGCCTCCGGCCGTCCTTTGTCGAAGTACCGGCTCCCTTCGAGACCTTTGCCGGCGATCGCCTGCACGGACACGACCGCATGCGCCGACTCGCCGTGCTCGGCCGCGATGTAGACCGCCTCGACCCGCCCGTCTCCCATCCTCCACATCCTACGATGCGCCCCAGGAAGGTCGAGCCGATCCCTGCGCTGTCAACGGCCCTCCCAGTGGGGCCGGACGGCTGGGTCAGCCTACTGCTAGCAGGCGGTCGTCGTGTGCGTCACTCCATCGTTTCTCTGCGGCGGATGGCCTCGTAAACCTTGTCCCAATGGGCCGAAATCTCTTGCAGGGCGCGAGCCGTGGTCAGCGCAGCTTCCTCCAGCCCGGTGTTCACCTCTTCGACGTGCTCGAGGCGCGTCTCTAGATCGCTGACCCTTTGACCAAGGCCGCTCACTTCCTGTGCGATCGTCTCGAAGTCGAGAGATGACTGCGATTTCGCGATCGTCAAGCCCTCCTCTTCGCCGATCCTATCGCCAAAGCCCCTCCTATGGGTGCGCCCTGATCGCGAAGGCGGCAAAGTCAACTAGGAGCGGAGGCCCGGCGCCGGGGGTCGAACTCCCGCCGGCCGGACGAGCCCTTCCCCCGCTAGCTCGATATGCCGATTCGGCGGGCGGCACCGAGGCGACTTTGGCTCGACAACCGCCCGCACTAAGAGTAGGACGCCCTCATCCGCCTTCCGGTTTGTCGCGCCGCCGCCATGCCGGGCCGCTCATGAAGCTACCCGCCGACGCTGCCCATGCCCAGTCGCTCTTTCGGCCATGGCCAAAAGCATCCCGTACGCCTCCTCGTGCGACGGCCCGCCGAGCGCGGACAGACACGACGCCGCCAACGCCGCCTCCTCGATCGTCAAGCTCTCGTCCTCCTCGAGCAGCCGGCGAAGCCAGCGAACAGCGAACCGGGACCGCCGCTCAGGCTCTTTCTCCGCGACCAGGGCGGTCAGGGCCAACGCTTCCTCGAGGCTGATCCTGCCGAGCTCCCGGGCGGTCGCCTCCGCCATGACGATGTTCCCGCGCTCGATCGCGGTGGCGAAAATCCGGCGTGGATGCCCTGCGCTGTCAAACGGCCCTCCCGGTGGGGCCGGACGGCAGGGATCAGCCTAACGTGCTTCGGGCGAGATGACGGCTACGCGCTCCTCTTGACCGTGACCACGAATCTCGCCCGCCCGGTATTGCCGCTCGAGTCCCTCGCCTGGCAGGTGACGGTCGTCCGGCCGATCGCGAACCAACTGCCCGACCGCGGCAGACAGGCAACCGCGGTCGGCCCGTCAACGGCGTCCCTCGCCGTGACCTTGTATGTGACGCGGACGCGTTTGGCGCTCTTCGGTGCCCGGACGGTCTTCGCTGCCGCACCGGCGATCGTCGGCGGCGTGATGTCGAACTGCAGCCCGGAAACGGTCAGCGTTCCGGTCCACCGCTCCACCCCGTATCCTCCACTGAGCGAGCGCTCGACCGTGCCACCCCCGGATGCCCCTTGATACGTCCCGGTGCCGCCCGTGATCGTGAAGTCCTGCGGCTCGTTCCGTACTGGCTCCTGTTCGACGCACCGGGCTCCGTCCGCGAGGGCGAAGTCGATCTCGCCCTTCCCCGCAACGACAAGCCGCCCAGTGGTCGCAAGCGTCTTGACAAGGGTCGAGGGACAGTCCCCTATCCCGAAGAACCAGGTGTATTTCGCGGAGACGCTCCCGAGCCCCGAAACGGAGCCAGTGCTCGTACGTGGGTGACAGTCGGCGCCCGGGGGTGCTTCCGGAGGGCACATCCCGGAAAGCGAGAGAGTTCCAAGGGTCGCGCGCAGGTTCAGAGTCCCAGCTGCGAACGGCGCCGACGACGACGCAATGACCAGGAACGCGACGGCCCCCGCGGCCGCCACCAACACCACGATCGTGCGCCTGCCCCTTGCCATGTGGTCAATACCCTGGGCTCGAGTCTCCCACAGTTGCTGGAGACGGGTCAACGTGACTGTCATCTAGCGCCTCGTCGTGTGGATGAGGATCAAGGGCCTATCCCGTTAGGTGCGGGCAAGCCTGTGCGCGTGGGCTTTCTTGAATGCGATCAGTCCGCAGGCGAGTTGAAGCAGCGCGAGTGGTTCTCGGGCTTCTTCGACCAGCGGATCCGGAGTGCGCGGTTGCGGTTGAGCCAGGAGTGGCAGGCCTCGACGACCCAGCGGCAGGCGCGCCATCCCGGTGTGGTGCGCTTCAGATCGACCTCGTCGCTGCGACGGCGGATGTGCGCGGTGCAGCCGCGAGCCGCGGCGAGCTCGTCGACCCAGCGTAGGCGTAGCCGCCGTCCAGACACAGACTCTGCGGCTGCGCGACTGTCGGCTCCGGTCGACTGATCGGGACCGAGTCGAGCGTCGGCGCTAGGAGCTTGGAGTCGTGGCGGTTGGCGCCGTCATGCGCCACCCCGATCGGGACCTGCCCGGATTGACAGACAAAGGACCAGAACGCTGACTCACCCGGCGGGCGGGGCATCAGGGTAGTCACTGACCCGCCCGCGCCGCCGATGGTGCCGAGCTGAGGGAACACTCATGCCGTTCTCTTCGAGTTTCCAGCCGAACATGCTTGCCTCCCAGGTTTTCGTGTGCTGGTCGAAGACGGATCGGTGGATGCGGATGGCGCCGTGCTCGTGGAGGCGGAGGGCTGGTAGGGCGCCGTTGTCGACGGCGCGGTAGACGGCGGTCGGGTGCAGGCCGAGCTCGAAGGCGACCTCCTTGACGCTGAGCCATTCGCGTTCTTGCGTGTCTGTAGCCATATGCGCACAAGGTGCCGTCTGCTGCGCGGTCGCGGGTGAATGGTGATGAAACAGAGCCACAATCCGCGGCGGATTGAGGCTCCCGCTCGACCAGGCCCGGCTCCGCCCTCACCTCCGCGAACGGACGCAGCTCGAGCAGCGGCAGGCGGACCCGTTCCAGGAGAACGACCGGACGGATGTGCTCGCCCCGCGGGCTCGACGCAACGACAACGTCATGGTGGATCCGTTCGACCTGAGAGGTCTGCCGATCTTGGCGCCGGGCGTGCAGGGCGTGGCGCCCGGTACAGATCCAGTTGGCGCGTTGCTCGCCAAAGAGCGTCGTCGTCGGGTGTGAACTCGCTCCAGGTCAGGGAGGCCGCCGCGCTCGACCTGGTCAGGCAGGGGCGCGGGTTCATAGCTGAACCTCAAGAAACCGCGTCGGTGCTGTCCGCTCCCTGTAGGCGTGTTCTCAGGATGCGCCCGGTCGCGCCGAGTTCCTCTACCTTGGCTATCCAGGTGTTGACGGCCGCTGCCGCGCCGTCCGGATCGCCCTCGAAGGTGATCTGACAGCTCGCCCAATCCTCTGACAACTCTGTCTCGCTTCCCTTGATCTTCTGGCCGTGCTCTTGGAGAGCCTCCCTGCCGGTGCTTGCGAGGTGTTCGAGGAAGTCGTCAAGCCCGGCTGCCCTAGATGCGGTGGGGTCGAGGCCGCGCTCCGTGGCGAACTGATCGACGCCCGAGTAGTCCACTTCCACGTCCATGTCCGTGACGTACCGCGTGCGGCGCTTGAACATCGTCGCCCCTTGGTGGTCGGATGCAGTGCCGAGCCTACGAGCGATGTGAAGGGGTGTCTAGCTGGCGTGTCCGGGCGGGTAGACGTTCTCGATCACGGCGAGACGTGCAGGGCCTCCTCGACCGGGATATAGCTCTTGCCCACGCCGCCTGGCCGACCGCGGAGGTCCTGGTCGCGAGCGAGGCGTGCGCCGATCAGGGCGGCCCGAAGGCCAGGACAGAGGAGCAGAGGTCGAGGGCGTTGGAGCTGGTTGATGCCGGCATGTCCTGGGCGGCGGCGGGTCGTGAGGTCGGCGTGCCGAAGACGACGGTGGGGACGTGGATCAGGAAGCGACGGCTCGCCGCCTGAGCGTTGCCATTCTGTTGCCACGCCGACCGGAGCGTTGACTGCCGAGACGACGAAAGCCCCGCGTTCGCAGGGCTTTTCGAAGGTGGAGCGTGCCGGGATCGAACCGGCGACCTCCGGCTTGCAAAGCCGATTCAGACGAGTCGGCGCAGGTAGTGGATGATCGGAAAAAGCCTCGATTAGCAGGCGATTCCTGTGATGCGTCGTCGGCGGAAGACGGCGCGAATCGGGATAGCGTCGGCTCCTCTTGTGGGGGAGGCGTGGGATGAAGACGCTGCCCGAATAGCCGACGACCCGCGTTCGCAGCGCGGGCCGTCGATCGAAGCTGACGGGCTGCCTGGGGTGTCAGGCGATGAGCCGTCAGGCTGAGCGTAGCGCAGCAGCCGTCGTTGAAGGCCCCGACCGAAGGGGAGCACTCGCCGCGCGGGGGATGCGGCTGTGCGAGTTCTGCGGCCGCCCGCTGCCGGCGAACGTGTCCCGCTGCCGGCGCCGTGATTGTCCGGGCTACTCGGAGACCTGGGCGCGGGACACGATGCGCAAGTCGTGGACAAACCTGGACACATACGGTGGTTTGGCGGCGATGCTCACCCTGACTGCGCCGGGCGAAGCCGCCGGGCTGGCGTTCGACCGGGCGCTGTGTTGGCATCGTCCGAGCGACAAGTGCAGCGGGCCAAGGGGCTGCAAGGTCGTGAAGTCGGTCGCGGAGAAGTGGAACGACCTCTCGCGGGGCTGGTGGCGTGAGCTAAACCGGGTCTGCAAACAGCGCGCGGACAGGGCGATGAGTCGGCTCGGCGCGAACTACAAGGGCGGTCTTTTGCTCTACCAGTGGGAGATGCAGGAGCGCGGCGTGTGGCACCTGCACTTCGTGGTCGGGCTGGAAACAGCGATCGAACGAGCATGGGCATTCGAGTACGTCAAGGCGATGCGCGAGCTCGGGCCTAAGTACTGCTTCGGTTTCGTCGACGCGAAACCGATGCGGTCGCCACGGCCGGCGTCGGATTGCGCTGGCTACGTCTCCAAGTACCTCGTTAAGCGCCGTGACGACGGATCGTTTGCGGTCAGCGAGACCGTCAAGGCCGCAGGGCGGACACTCCTCAACTACGTCAGCCGCAAATTGACCGCACGGAGCATGTGCACGATGCGCATGCTCCGACTAACCCGCATCGCCTGGGCCTGGCGCACTGGCTTGATCCCAAGTCCTCCCGGCGACCCCTTCGAGTTCCTGGTCGCACTCGCCATGCTCGAGCAAGGCTGGGCGCCGGCTCGCGCTCCGTGACGGCGGGCGGCGGGCGGCGTCGGCCCGCGAGGGCCTGGCGTCCGCCGGCCGCACCCGCGGAGGCGTGCGGCCTGTCCCTGCGTGCATCGCCCAGTCAGAGAGACGTTGTCAGACCTTCGAGCCTTGGGCCGGTTCAGTGGCGATCTTCTGAGGCCGGTCCAGGCAAGGGGTCGCCCCAGGTGCGGATAGCTTCGTCGACGTAGGCAACGAACTCCTTGTCGTGATAAGCCCGTGATTCGCTCCATGTCGCGGCGGGGATCGGTAACGACATCAGTTCTCCGAAATCTCGTGCATCAGTCCAGGTCGTCCGAAAGACTCCTGATTTCGTGGCTTCGAAGACTGCAAAGAAGTGAAGGATCAAGAAGGTGCAGAACGTCCTCTCCTTTTCGGACATTGGGTGTGTGGCAAGATCAGCGTCCGGATCAAGGATTCGCTCAAGAGAAGGATCCTCCAGCATCCGTCCCCATATTTCGCGATGGTACTGAGTCGTCAACATTAGCGTTTCGGCTCTGCGTATTTCTGTCTCCTTCTTACGTGCGCGCATATCGGCCTGCAGCGCTCCGCCGGCAACGAATAATCCAGCCATAATCCCAGCGGTTTGAATCAAGTTGAACCAATTCGCGCTCCACCATGAAGTCTTGGTTGACATTGTTTGAACCAAGATAGGCAGTGACGTCAGCAGAGCCGTGCTCATTGCGATCTGTACAGGTAGCGCTCGGCGAGGTCGTCAAATGGAACTGCACGGTCGAGCAATCTGTCCGCTAGCGCGCAATACTTGCGAACGGTGTCTTGAGAAGCAAGCAGCCAGGCGCCCCGGAAGATGCCTTGGTTCCAGTCAAGCGCGAACGCGAGGCGTTCGTCGAAGAGGACGAAGTCGTGTAGTGCATGCCGGAGGTCAGTAGGTAGAAGGCTCGACTCAATCCCGAGGATGCGCTCGCCGCGGGCTGCGAGTTCGCGATATATCTCGTATTCGAACCGCACGTAGTCTGTGACGGGCAAGTCCAGGAGTCTGAGTCGTATCGAGTCGACTCCGTCATCAACCTGCTGGGACGCTTGCTCCATAGCTAGCCGATGTAGCGCGTAAACGTTGCCTGATCGCCAGGCGTCGAAGGCGGGCGATCCACTTTCATCGTAAAATTGGTGCGTCTCAAGCTTGAAGAACC
The DNA here is from genome assembly GCA_963775695.1 of uncultured Actinomycetes bacterium. GTDB lineage: Bacteria > Actinomycetota > Thermoleophilia > Gaiellales > Gaiellaceae > DATBLE01. The sequence goes on from CAVZJU010000009.1 coordinate 453,800, forward strand.
GGAGGACTGGACGGTCCCACGCAACATCAAACAGACGCGAGTATTCCGGCTCTTCCAGCCAGCGCCCGGTCGACGGATCTGGCGCTTCGATTGACGCTTCGATTGACTTGTCGAGCGTCACGAATGGCAGCGGTGCCGCCGCGACGCAGATTATTAGCCTACGCCGAAGGGATGTTGTTCCTGGCCGATACGAGCGTATGGCGCGGGATCACAACGATGCGCTCATCATCGTCGAGAAATACGCCACCCTTGTTGGCGAGATGACGCAACTCCTCGGTCTTGTCGGTGCCGATGACGAGAAAGGAGCCGTCGTCTAGTTCCCAGAGGTCGGGGCACTTCTTCCGACCGGATGACCGGATCTTCGGATCGTCGCACAGTCGCTGCTTCAACATCTCAACCTCCTTGTGTTGATAGGTACAGGCGAAGCTAACACAGGGCGAAGAGAAGTGGAAGGGCCCCTAACAACGACTTGATCATGTAGACCACGCCGGTAACAGGCATTCCTGCAGAGGAGGTCGCTGTAGTCTGGAGAACCCGCTGGTGTGGTGGATCTTCCGCGCCTGTTGGCACGACGGGAGAAGTGGTGTGCGCTCCTAGCTTCAGCACCCTTCTCAGACGGGGCTGAGACTATTGCGGGTGCCCTTGGTGAGGAAGTAGGTCAGGAATCGGGCGAAGCACTGGCTGACCACCTTCTGATGGCGGGCATCATCCCGGAGGCGTTCGGACACGATTCAAGCGCCGAGAAGCTCTACGCGAAGTACACCGATCATGTGATCGCGGCCGCCTTCCGTGAGATGGGCTGCGCGGCGGAGGTAGTGAGTCAGAGAGCTGATGCGGCCGATGTTGTGTGCAGGCTCGCGGACGGCCGGACGTTCGTGGCTGACGCCAAGGCCTTTCGTCTTAGCCGAACGGCGAAGAACCAGAAGGACTTCAAGGTGGAAGCCCTTGCGGGCTGGCGACAGCTGGCTGACTACGCCTGCTTGGTCGCTCCGCTCAATCAGTATCCATCAAACCAAAGTCAGATCTATGAGCAGGCTTCTCGGCGTTCCGTAAGTTTGCTGTCATACGCCCATCTTCGCGCCCTCTTGAAGGTCGAGCTTGCGGATTCGTTGGTTGCTCTTGCAAACGTGCTTACCGCTCCAGCGGAAAGAGAGCCAGACAAGTCAGCCGCAACCTACTGGGCGGCAATCAGAGTGGCGCTCGGCAGTTCAGGACATGGATTAGCCGAGGCATGGGCCGAGGCAGTTCAGGAAGAACGGGAAGCGTTGGCCGCATTGGCAAACGTGGAGCTGGCTTATCTCCATTCTGAAATCGATCGCATCAACTCGCTCGGGCACGATGAGCTGGCCGAACTGCTTGTTACCGAGATGAACTTGCCTGGGCGTCTGGACACCGCCCAACGAGCGGTGCCTACGTCAGTCTTCGACTTCTAGTGACGGGTGGGCGATGATCGAGCGGGTTCGATCAGAAAGAATCCCGACATGCTCCAGCCGAGCGACTCGTCGAGCGGCTTCTTCGAGCTTCGAACGCGCCAGTCTTTGAGTCTGATCGTGGGTAGCGGGTCGATACTGGTGACCTTGAACCAGGCGTGCATCTGGTCACACAGGCCCAGATCCAGGTAGTACTGCGGAACAAGGCGCATCTCATCGGTGGGGGTCGTTGACTTCGCGCCGTGCACAGGCGCGATCCAGGCCTCGTAGCCCGTATCGTCTCGATTCACCAGAAGAAGGTACGTTTCCTGATCGTCCAGGATCTGTTTCTCGATCTGGTGGAGACGGTTCGTGCTCAGCCCACGACCGATCTTCCCGATCCATACTGCTCCCCCCGACGTGATCACGGTCTGGTGCCGCTGGATCACGTCCCTAACTCCAAAGAGCGCGTTCGAAAAGCGCATGGCGACATGGAGTTCTCCGAGGACTTCCATTTCAGCAAGCTGGTTCGTTTGCTTGATGGCGAAGGCTAGAGGGCGAGCGGTAGCTGCTTCGGGTCGTGCGCGATCCTATGGTCGAGCCGCGCCCGGGCGATCGCAATCATGTCTGGGTCATTCTCGATCAGTACGGCCGAGCGGTCGAGCATACGACAGGCAACGCCTGTCGTCCCGGTTCCAGCGAAGGGGTCGATGACCGCCTGGCCGGGCAGTGTGACCATCTCGATCAGCGTGCTGAAGAGTCTGACCGGCTTCTGCGCGGGGTGGTGCCTCGGTATGTCTCGGTCGTCGTATCCAACATCGAAGGTGTTGTCGGACGAGCCGACCATGCTCCGGAGCGCCGCATCATTGAACGCACCTACTCCGTGTTCCAACACGTTGTCAGCGATCGTGTAGGCATAGGGCTTGAAGCACCAGATGATCGGCTCGGAAACTGGACGCAGGTTGCCGAGTCTCCAGCCCTTCCATTCGGCAGAGGCGGCTAGGTCGCCGCGCCGCTCAAAGACCACGCTTAGACGTTGCGCGCGATGCGGCGCTGTGGGTCGGGTCGACGCGAGGAGGTCCCGTACGTTGAAGCCGGCGTCTTCCATTGCCGTCGTGCACCGATGAGCAAATCGACGGCCGGCGAAGATGAAGGCAGATGCGCCGGGCTTCAACAGGCGATACAGCTCGGCAGCCCACCCCCCGCACCATTCGTAGTACTCGTACGGGATCTTCCTATCCGCAAGCGACCAACCGTTAATCGGCTTGCCTCGGCGGGCGAATGGGCGGCCCATAGCGCGCTGAGCCGGGCTGGCTCCGCCGAGGGCGGAGTTGGTGTTCGCGTGCAGTACGTCCCAATCGGCGAGACCGATCCCGTAAGGAACATCCGAGATGGCGAGGTGGAAGTGCTCCGAGGGAAGGCGGGCCAACTCCGTGAAGGCGTCGCCCTCAATCAGTTGCAACTCTTTGAGTGCCGGTTCAGGACGCGCGGTCGGCGACAACACGCTGAAGAGAGTACTCAGGTGGCAAGACGCGGCGCGGACGCCAGCTCGTTCTATAGCTCCGTCCGACGCGGGTTCTATAACGAGTGGGTCAACGAAGGAGGATCGCGGTGACGTACAAGAAGACAGGTGCTAGCCGGCCGATGAAGCTGGTCACGGTGTGGTTCACCGAGGAGGAGAAGGCGATCCTCGATGAACTGGCTGCCCAGGAGCGGGTCACGATTTCACGGGCGCTGCGCGAAGGCGCGATGCTGTACTTCAAGGACGCGCAAGACTGGATTGAGGCGCGTCGGGGAGAGGATCGTGGAGTCGAGGCGCCCTCCAGCTGAAGACCTAATTGACGTCGAGGGTGTCGCTCGCATGCTCGGCGTCAGCGTCGACTGGGTGTACGACCGAGCGGCATCGGGCGAGCTTCCGAGCTACCGGCTCGGGCGCTTCCTCCGCTTCGCGCCCTCCGAGGTATGGGCGGTGCTGCAGACCTGGCGGCAGGGGCCGCCTGTGCCGGCAGGGACGGCCGCCTAGTGGCGTCGATTAGGAAGTACCGGACGAGTAGGGGGGACCCGCGCTACGAGGTTCGCTGGCGCGTCGGCGGCCGTGATGACTCGCAGGTGTTCACGCGCGAGCGCGATGCACGTTTGTTCAAGGCTGACGTTGAAAGCCGACTGCGGCTCGGCGGGCTGTACCGGGCGCGCCCGGAGCGATTCGGAGCTTTTCGAGATGCGTGGCTTGAGCGGTACGAGCAGGGCGTGCGGCCGGCCACGTTTGATCGAGCCCGATCGGCCCTTCGGCACTGGGATCGGTTCGAGGGCCTTCGGATGGATCAGCTTCGGGCTGTTGAAATCGAGGATCACGTGCACGCGATCGCTCGGACGGCGCCGCGCCAAGCGGAGATGGCACTCGCGAAGTTGAAGCAGCTTCTAGCGAAGGCGCAGGAGCGGGGGCAGGTTGTTGAGCCCGGGATCTTCGCCGTGAAGGCGCCTCCGGTTCGTGAGCGTGAGCCACGGTTCCTCGCCTGGCACGAGGTTGAGCGTCTTGCAGCCTGGTGCGCTGAGCCGGGGCTGGTGACGTTCGCGGCTCTGACGGGACTCCGGCAGGGCGAGCTGTTTGCTCTGCGGGAGAGTCGGGTGCAACTAGATGAGGGGTCAGTCCTCGTTGACGTCTCCGCGTACAAAGGACGCCTGAATCCGACTAAGACCAAGAAGGGTCGGCGCCGTGTCTATCTCTCGCGGCTTGCCGCTGAAGTTCTGGAGGATCAGCTGCGGCGTCGCGCCTCGAACGAGCTGGAACTGGTGTTCCCAAGCCCGGCCGGAGTCATTTGGCGGCCGGACAACTTCCGCAACCGAGTCTTCTACAATGCGCGCGAGCGTGCCGGCTTTGAGGAGCTGACGTTCCACGACCTCCGGCACACGTGTGCCTCGCTGATGATCGCGGCCGGCGCGAACCCGCTGGAGATCGCCGAGCAACTGGGGCACATGGACGCGCAGCTTGTCTTCAAGCGGTATGGGCACCTGTATCCCGGGGCCACCCGGCGAGCCGCGTTGCTACTTGATGACCTGATTGGAGCAGTCGAGGGTGTGGGGCAGGCGTGGGGAAAAGCGTCGCCCTCGTCTGACGACGAGGGCGAAACCGCTGCAAATAAGCC